>NZ_JBXVVR010000002.1:0-809574 GCF_057219975.1 Roseomonas sp. TF40
CCCCCCCCCCCCCCCCCCCCCCCCCCCCCCCCCCCCCCCCCCCCCCCCCCCCCCCCCCCCCCCCCCCCCCCCCCCCCGATCCACTAGGGCACCCCCATGGCCGCCTACATCCTCCGCCGTCTGTTGCTCGTCGTGCCGACCCTGTTCGGCATCATTCTCATCAATTTCGCCGTCGTGCAGTTCGCCCCGGGCGGGCCGGTCGAGCAGATGCTCGCCGAGTTGCGCGGCGAGGGGCAGACGCTCGGGCGTCTCACGGGCGAGAGCTCCGGTGAGGCGCGGGGGCCGGGCGGGTCGAGCCCGTCGGGCGAAGGGGCCAGCGGGCCGGCCGGGACGTATCGCGGCGCGCGCGGGCTTGATCCGACGATCGTGGCGGAGATCGAAAAACTCTTCGGCTTCGACAAGCCGGCGCATGTGCGCTTCCAGGAGATGATGCTCGGCTACCTCACCTTCGATTTCGGCCGCAGCCTGTTCCGCGACCGGCCGGTGGTGGATCTGATCATCGAGAAGATGCCGGTCTCCATCTCGCTCGGCCTGTGGTCCACGCTGATCATCTACCTGATCTCCATTCCCTTGGGCATCCGCAAGGCGGTGCGCGATGGCAGCCGCTTCGATCTCTGGACCTCGGGCGTGGTGCTGGTGGGTTATGCGGTGCCGGGCTTCTTGTTCGCGATCCTGCTGGTCGTGCTCTTCGCCGGCGGGTCCTTCTTCCAGTGGTTCCCGCTGCGCGGGCTCGCCACCTCGGGCAGCGAGTTGTGGCCTTTCTGGGAACGCGCGCTCGACTATGCCTGGCACATGGTGCTGCCGACGCTGGCGCTGGTGATCGGCGGCTTCGCGGGGCTGACGATGCTGACCAAGAACAGCTTCCTCGACGAGATCGGCAAGCAATACGTCGTCACCGCCAAGGCCAAGGGCAACAGCGAGACGCGCGTGCTCTACGGCCATGTCTTCCGCAACGCGATGCTGCTGATCATCGCGGGCTTCCCGGCGGCCTTCATCGGCATCCTCTTCACCGGCGCGCTGCTGGTGGAGATCGTGTTCTCGCTGGATGGGCTCGGGCTGCTGGGCTTCGAGGCGGCGATCCGACGCGACTACCCGATCATGTTCGCGACCCTCTACATCTTCACCCTGCTGGGGCTGGTGATGCAGATCATCGGGGACGTGATGTACACGGTGGTCGATCCCCGCATCGATTTCGAGGCGCGGCGGTGATGGGGGATGCGCGGATTGCCCCGGGGGCTCTGCCCCCGAACCCCCGACCGGGGAGCCTGAGGCTCCCCGGACCCCACCATTTGTTTTCAACGCGGTGGGAAGGGGGGGCGCTTCGCCCCCCCCTCCCCACCGCGTTAAACAGAATCGAGGTCCAGGAGGCTAAGCCTCCTGGTGGGGGGTCCAGGGGGGCGAAGCCCCCCGGAGCACCCCGCGCATGACCCCCATCACCCGGCGGCGTCTCGCCAATTTCCGCGCGAATCGGCGTGGCTACATCTCGATGTGGATCTTCCTGGTCCTCTTCGTCCTCACGTTGTTCGCGGAGTTCATCGCCAACGACAAGCCGCTGATCGCCAAGGTCGAGGATCGCTGGCTGTTTCCCGTCATCGTCGGCTATGCCGAGAGCGACGTGCTGCCCGATGGCCTGCCCACGACGATGGACTGGCACGATCCGGAATTGCGCCAGGATTTCGAAGCGCGCGGCGGCTGGGCGGTCTGGCCGCCGATCCGCTACCGGCATGATTCCGTGGTGCGCGACATCGGCGTGCCGAGCCCCGCACCGCCCTCGGCGAAGAACTGGCTCGGCACCGATGACCAGAGCCGCGACGTGCTGGCGCGCGTCATCTACGGGTTTCGCATCTCCGTGCTGTTCGGCTTCACGCTCACCATCGTCAGTTCGATCATCGGCATCGCGGCCGGCGCCGTGCAGGGCTATTACGGCGGCTGGGTGGACCTGCTCTTCCAGCGATTCATCGAGGTCTGGTCGGGCATGCCGCAGCTCTACCTGCTGATCATCCTGGCCAGCGTGATCGAGCCGAGCTTCGCCACGCTGCTGATCTTCCTGCTGCTCTTCTCCTGGATGGGGCTGACCGGCGTGGTGCGGGCGGAGTTCCTGCGCGGCCGCAACTTCGACTATGTGCGCGCCGCGCGCGCGCTCGGTGTCAACGACGCCACGCTGATGACGCGCCACATCCTGCCCAATGCGATGGTCGCCACGCTCACCTTCCTGCCCTTCATCCTGAGCGGGTCCGTCACGGTGCTGGCGAGCCTCGATTTCCTCGGCTTCGGCCTGCCGCCGGGCAGCGCCTCGCTGGGCGAGTTGGTCTCGCAGGGCAAGAACAACATGCAGGCGCCCTGGCTCGGCATCACCGCCTTCTTCGTGCTGGGGGGCTTGCTGACGCTGCTGATCTTCGTGGGCGAGGCGGTGCGCGACGCCTTCGACCCGCGCAAACTGCCGGGAGGTTCGGCATGATCCTGGATGTCGAGAACCTCTCGGTCGCCTTCCGGGGCAAGCCCGTGGTGCAGGGCGTGTCCTTCAGCGTGCAGCGCGGCGAGACGGTGGCGCTGGTGGGTGAGAGCGGCAGCGGCAAATCCGTCACCGCTTTGTCCTGCCTGCGCCTGCTGCCCGTGGGCGGCACCAACCCCGCGGGCCGCATCACGCTCGATGGCACGGATGTCCTTTCGGCAGAGGGCGAGGCGCTGCGCCGGCTGCGCGGCGGCGTGGCGGGGATGGTGTTCCAGGAACCCATGACCTCGCTCAACCCGCTGCACACGGTCGGCCGCCAGGTGGGTGAGGCGGTGACGCTGCATCGCCCCCTCTCCGGCGATGCCCTGCAGGCGCGGGTGGTGGAGCTGCTGACGCGCGCGGGCTTCCCGCAGGCCGAGGCGCGGCTTGGCGCCTATCCGCACCAATTATCCGGCGGCCAGCGCCAGCGGGTGATGATCGCCGCGGCCCTTGCGAATGATCCCGCGCTGCTGATCGCCGATGAGCCCACCACCGCGCTCGACGTGACGATCCAGGCGCAGATCCTGGAATTGCTGGCCGATCTCAAGCGCCGCCTGTCCATGGCGATGCTGCTGATCACGCATGACCTCGCCATCGTGCGCCGCCATGCCGACCGCGTGGTGGTGATGCGCCATGGCGCGGCGGTGGAATCCGGCCCCGTGGCCGAGGTCTTCGGCAATCCGCAGCATGACTACACGCGCATGCTGCTCGCCACCGAACCGCGCGGCCGCCCCGCACCGGTGCAGGCCACGGCGCCGGAAGTGCTGCGCGGCTCCGACATCAAGGTGCATTTCCCGATCAAGCGCGGCCTGCTGCGGCGCACGGTCGGCGTGGTCAAGGCGGTGGATGGCGTGAGCCTCGCGATCCGCGAGGGCGAGACGCTGGGCCTGGTGGGGGAAAGCGGCAGCGGCAAGACCACCCTCGGCCTCGCGATGCTGCGGCTCGAGACCAGCGAGGGCCCCATCGCCTTCGAGGGCCGGAACATCCAGGGCCTGTCGCGCGGCGAGCTGCGGCCGCTGCGCCGGCGCATGCAGATCGTCTTCCAGGATCCCTATGGCAGCCTCTCACCCCGCATGACGATCGGCGAGATCGTGGGCGAGGGCCTCGCCGTGCATGAGAACCTCTCCAAGACCGAGATGGCCGATCGGGTGGCCGAGGCGCTGCGCGAGGTGAATCTCGACCCCGCGATGATCGAGCGCTACCCGCATGAATTCTCCGGCGGCCAGCGCCAGCGCATCGCCATCGCGCGCGCCCTGGTGCTCAAGCCGCGCCTGGTGGTGCTGGATGAGCCGACCAGCGCGCTCGATGTCTCGGTCCAGGCGCAGGTGGTGGACTTGCTGCGCGAGCTGCAGGCGCGGCACAGGCTGGCCTATCTGTTCATCAGCCACGATCTGCGCGTCATCCGCGCCATGGCGCATCGCATCGTCGTGCTGAAGGATGGGCGCGTGGTGGAGGAAGGCGAGGCCGAGGCGGTTGTCGGCGCCCCGCGCGAACCCTACACACGCGCCCTGATGGCGGCGGCCTTCGACCTCGCCGCCGCCCCCGGGGAAGGCCACGTCCGTACATGAGCGACACTGAGGCGGCGGATCCGACACCGCCCCTGGACCATCTGAAGGCGCTGCTGGATGCCGAGGCCGTGAAGCTCGGCGTGCATATCCGCAAGATGAATTCGCCGGGCAGCCCGGTCTATCGCTATGGCGAGAACATCTGGCCCGTCGCCGTGCTGCTCACCGGCTCCTTCGCCGCGACGGCCCTGGTGCACTACTATCTCGGCTTCGCGGTCCTGATCGCGGGCTGCTGGTGGTGGATCACCAAGGTGCAGCCGCGCATCAAGGATGGCGTCTTCGAGCGCACCAGCGCCTTCGCCCTGCAATCGGAAGGGCATTTCGACGCGCTGTGGTTCAAGGGCGTGCTGAGTCTCTATGCCGAGCTGCCGGATGGCCGGAAGTTCGGCGCCACCCATCGCGAGGATTGGCGCGTCTTCGTCCGCCAGATCCTGCGCGAGCGCACCGCATTGGGAATCGCGTGATGGCCGTGCTGCTCTCAACCAAGGCGCATGTCATGCAGGATTGGCGCGCCGCGCTGCTCGCCTGCGACCCGACGCTCGAGATCCGCCTGTTCCCCGATGCCGGCGACCCGGCGGAGATCGAGGCCGCGGTGGTCTGGACCGCGCATGACATGGCGGAGCTGCGGCGCTATCCGAACCTCAGGCTCATCGTCTCGATGGGTGCGGGCGTTGACCATCTGCTGCGCCCGCCCGGCCCCCCGCCGGGCATCCCCGTGGCGCGGCTGGTGGACCGGATGCTGACCACGCAGATGGGCGAGTGGGTGCTGCTCAACGTGCTGCGCTTCCATCGCCAGGACCTCGACTACCGGGCGCAGCAAGCCGGGAGGATCTGGCACGAATTGCCCGCGCCGGTGACCGCGGAGACGCGCATCGGCATCCTCGGCCTGGGCGAGCTCGGCGGCCATGCGGCGGGGCTGCTGCGCGGCCTGGGCTTCCCGGTGATGGGCTGGGCGCGCCGGCCGAAGAGCGTGGCGGGGGTGGAGATGTTCCACGGCGCCGAGGGCCTCGCCGCCATGGCGGCGCAGAGCAATATTCTCATCTGCCTGCTGCCGCTCACGCCGCAGACGCGCGGCATCGTCAATGCTGAACTGCTCGCGCGGCTGCCGCGCGGCGCCTTCCTCATCAACGGCGCGCGCGGCGGGCATGTGGTGGATGCGGATCTGCTGGAGGCCCTCGAATCAGGCCAAGTCGCCGCCGCCGCGCTCGATGTCTTCCAGCCCGAACCCCTGCCGCCGGAGCACCCCTATTGGGCGCATCCGCGCGTGGTGATGACGCCGCACGCCGCCAGCATCACCATCCCCGCCAGCGCCGCGCCGCAGGTGGTGGAGAACCTGCGCCGCGCGCGGGCCGGCGAGCCGCTGATCAACCTGGTGGATTTCTCGGCCGGCTACTGAACCGCGGTGCCACCGATGGTCAGCCCCGTCATCTTCAGCGTGGGCTGACCCACGCCCACGGGCACGCCCTGGCCGTTCTTGCCGCAGGTGCCGATGCCCGGGTCGAGCCCCATGTCGCTGCCCACCATCGCCACCTTGGTCAGCGCATCCGGGCCGTTGCCGATCAGCGTGGCACCCTTCACCGGCGCGCCCAGCCTGCCATCCTCGATGATGTAGGCCTCGGAGGCGGAGAAGACGAATTTTCCGCTGGTGATGTCCACCTGCCCGCCGCCGAAATTCACCGCATAGAGGCCACGCTTCACGCTGGCGATGATCTCGCCCGGGTCATGCGCGCCGCCCAGCATCACCGTGTTGGTCATGCGCGGCATCGGGATATGCGCGTGGCTCTGCCGGCGGCCATTGCCGGTCGGGGCCACGCCCATCAGCCGCGCATTCTGCCGGTCCTGCAGGAAGCCCACCAGGATGCCGTCCTCGATCAGCGTGGTGCGGCCCGTCGGCGTGCCCTCATCGTCGATGCTGAGCGAGCCGCGGCGGTCGGGGATGGTGCCGTCATCCACCACGGTGACGCCGGGCGAGGCGATCCGCTGGCCGAGCAGTCCGGCGAAGGCGGAGGTCTTCTTGCGGTTGAAGTCGCCCTCCAGCCCATGGCCGATCGCCTCATGCAGCAGGATGCCGGGCCAGCCCGGGCCGAGCACGACCTCCATCTCGCCGGCCGGGGCGGGGATGCTCTCGAGGTTCACCAGCGCCTGGCGCAGCGCTTCCTCCACCGCGGCCTTCCAGCTCGCCTCGCCCAGCACGCGCTCATAGGCGAAGCGCCCGCCGGTGCCGAAGCTGCCGGTCTCGCGCCGGCCATGCGCCTCGACCACCACGGCCACGTTGAAGCGCACCAGCGGGCGCAGATCCGCCACGCGTGCGCCGTCCGGGCGCAGGATCTGCACCGCCTGCCACTCGCCGGTGATGCTCGCCATCACCTGCACCACGCGCGGGTCGCGGGACCGCGCATAGGCGTCGATCTGCTGCAGCAGCGCGGTCTTCTGCGCGAAGGGCAGGGCGGCGAGCGGGTTGAGCTCCGAATAGAGCTGCGTCGTCGCCTTGGCCGGGCCGAGGTCGAGCGTGCCCGAATGCCCCGCCGCCACGGCCTTCACCGTCTCCGCCGCGCGGGCCAGCGCGGCCTCGGTGATCTCGGCGGCATGGGCGTAGCCGGCCTCCTCGCCCGCCACGCTGCGCAGGCCGAAGCCGCGCGACGCGTCGAAGGAGGCGCTGCGGATGCGCCCGTCCTCGAGGCTGATCGCCTCGCTCTCCCGGTGCTCGAGGAACAGTTCGCCATCCTCGGCGCCGGCGGTCGCGGTGGCGAGCAGGCGCTGCGCCGCGGCGCGGTCGAGATCGCGGAAGAACAGCGCGTCGGTGGTGGCCAAGCTCTGCGCCATGGGGGCTTCGGTCACGGGGTGGGTCCTTCGGAAATCGGTTCGGGCGGCAGCAGCCGCTCGGGCGGAAAGCGCAGCACGGCCAGGGTGCCGGGGCCGGTGGGGGTCTCCAGCGTCAGCGTCCCGCCCATCGCCTCGGCCAGGCTGCGCGCCATGTAGAGCCCGAGGCCCGAGCCGGGGAAGTGCCTGGTGTGCGCGTCGTCGAGCTGGGTGAAGGGCTGGAACACCGTCTCGCGATGCTCGGGCGGGATGCCGATGCCGGTATCGGCCACGCGGATGACGAGGCTGCCCTGCTCCACCGCCGCGCAGAGCGTGACGCGCCCGCCCATGGGCGTGAACTTCACCGCGTTGGAGAGCAGGTTCAGCAGCACCTGGTGCAGCCGGCGCGCATCGCCGGCGAGGCGCGGCAGCAGGGCCGGCCATTCCGCCACCAGGGTCAGCCCGGCATCGCCCGCGAGGGTGGCGGCGGCGCGCTGGGCGCGTTCCAGCACGGGGCCGAGCACCACGGCATCCGCCGCGACCGCCAGCGCCGAGCCTTCGTTGCGCGCCACGTCCAGGATGTCGTCGATCAGCAGCAGCAGATGCTGGCCGGCATCGCGGATCGCCCCGGCATAGTCGGCGATGCGCGCCGGGTCGCTGGTGCGGGCCACCGCCTCGGCGAAGCCGATCACGGCGGAAAGCGGCGAGCGCAGCTCATGCGTCATGGTGGCGAGGAAACGCGACTTGGCGCGCGAGGCGCCCTCCGCCGCCAGCTTCGCGCCTTCCAGCTCGGCACGGATGCGCCGGTCCTCGGTGACGTCGGCATAGGTGATGACATAGCCGCCATCGGGCATCGGGTCGGAGGTCACCTCCAGCACGCGGCCATCGGGGCGGGTGCGGCTGTAGCGATGCGGCAGGGCGCGATCATAGGCCTTCATCCGCGCCGCGCCCTCGGGCGTGATCTGCCCGCGCAGCACCTGCTCGTCGATCATCTCATCCATCAGCCGGCCAGGCGTGAGCAGATGCGCCGGCATGCCGGTGAGCTCGGCGGTGCGCGCATTGCTCGCCAGCACGCGGCGGTCGCGGTCGTAGAGGATGATGCCGTGGCGGATGTTCTCGAGCATCGCCGCCTGCATCGCCGCGCGCGCCTCGAGCTGCTGCTCCGCGCGGTGCAGGGCCGTGACGTCCACGGTGACGGCGATGTGCCCGCCATCAGGCAGGCGGCCCGCCCGGCTGTCGATCACCGTGCCGTTCGGGCGATGCCGGCGGATCGGCTGCGACTGCTCGGCATCCGGGCCGACATGGCGGGCGTAGAGGCGCTGGCCCATGGTGGCGTCGAACTCGCCCATCACCTGCCGCCGGGCGGCGACCTCCAGCAGGCTCTCGCCGATGCGCACGGCGGCCTCGCCCATGATGTCGCGATAGGCGGCGTTGAACAGCACGGCGCGCTGGTCCGGCCCATAGAGGGTGACGCCCACGGGCAGCGCCTCCAGCAGCGCGTCCAGCATCTCGGCGCGGCGCCGCGCGGTCTCCTCCGCCTGGTGCAGGGCGGTGACGTCGGTGACGACCGACACCAGCCCGCCATCGGGCAGGCGGCCGACGCGGGTGGTGATGGCGGTACCGTTCGGGCGCACGCGCCAGAGCACGGGGTCCGGCTCGCCCTCGGCGATGGTGCGCAGGACAAGCGCGGCGCGCTCGGCCGTCACTTCGCCCATCCGGGCGCGGCGCGCGACCAGATCCTCCAGCGCTTCGCCGATCTGCCCGGCGGCGTCACCCATGATGGCGTGGTAGGCGGCGTTGGTCAGGCGCACGCGGCGGTCGGGGCCATAGACGCACACGCCATCGGGCATGTGCGCGATCATGGCATCCAGCAGGGCCGCGCGCTCGTGCGCCTCGGCCTCCGCGCGGTGCTGGCCGGTGATGTCGACGAAGCTGACGACGAAACCGCCATCGGGCATGGGGTCGGAGACGATCTCCAGCACCTGCCCGTTGGGCCGCGTGCGCACGTAGCGCTGCGGCCTGCTGCGATCCAGCGCCAGCGCGGCGGCCACGCCCGATTCCGGAATCAGCCCGCGCCGCGCCTGGCCTTCCAGCAGGTCGCGATGCGCGATGCCCGGATACATCACCTCGGCCGGCAGGTCGGTGAGTTCGCTGGTCCGTGCATTGGTCAGGATCAGCCGGTGGTCGGGGCCGAACATGGAGATGCCGTGCCGCATGGCGCCCAGCGTGCGTTCCAGCAGCGCCGCGCGGTCGCGCGCCCGCGCCTCGGCGCGGTGCAGCGCGGTGACGTCGGTCATGGTGACGGCAAAGCCGCCATCGGGCGTGGGGTCCGAGATGACCTCGACAAGCGAGCCGTCGCTGCCGCGGCGCACATAGCCCTGCGGCTTGCTGCGATCGAGCGCCAGGGCGCTGGCCGCCTGCGCGGGGGTGAGGGCGCCGAAGGCGACCTGGGCGTCGAGCAGTTCGCGCAGGCTCTGGCCGACCTGGCGGGCCGTATGCGGCACGCCGGTCAGCACCGCCATCTGCGGGTTGGTGGCGACCATGCGATGGTCGGGCCCGAACAGCGCGATGCCGTGGCGCATGGCGCCGAGGCTCGATTCCAGCAGCGCCGCGCGCTCGCGCGCCTGCGCCTCGGCGCGGTGCAGCGCGGTCACGTCGGTGACCACCGAGATGTGCCCGCCATCGGGCGTCTCGGCGACGCGGACGGCGATCGCGGTGCCGTTGGGCCGCACGCGCAGGATCTCGGCCTGTTCGGGCGCGCCGGGCAGGAAGCGCTTGGCCAGCACGGAGTCGAGATATTCGGCGCTGAACTCGCCGGTCGCGACACGGCGGGCGTTCACCTCGTCCATGTGCTCGCCCAGCGCGACGGGGGCGCCTTCCATGATGCGCGCATAGGCGGCGTTGAACATCGCCACGCGCCGATCCGGCCCATAGACGAGCACGCCGTGCGGCAGCGTGGCCAGCACGCCCTCCAGCAGTTTCAGCCGCCGCTCGGCCTCGGCCTCCGCGCGGGCCAGGGCGGTGATGTCGGCGACGACGGAGACCTGCCCGCCATCGGGCAGGCGCGCGGCGCGCACCGCGATCACCGTGCCGTTCGGCCGCACGCGTCGCAGTTCGCGCAGCCCCTCACCGGCTTCCTCGAACAGCGTCGCGCTGGTCAGCTTCGCGTAGTCGGCGCCGTATTCGCCCGATGCCACGCGGCGTGCCACGATCTCATCCGTATGGTCGCCGACGCTCACCGGCGCGCCGGCCATGATGCGCGCATAGGCGGCGTTCACCAGAGTCACCCGCCGGTCGGGGCCGAAGACGCACACGCCATGCGGCAGCGTGGCCAGCACGCCGTCGAGCACGGCGGCACGGCGCCGCGCCTCGTCCTCGGCGCGCTTCAGCGCGGTGATGTCGGTCACCTCCTCGACCATGCCGCCCTCGGCGGTGGGCTGCTTGAGGAAGCGCAGCACCTGGCCGTTCGGGCGCTCGCGCTCCTGCAGCGAGCGCTGGTCGCGCTGGCGGTCGATCCGCTCGGCGATGTCGTCGATCCGCTCGAGGCCGTTCAACTCGCCGCGCGCCTGCAGCAGGGCCAGGATCTCGCGCGGGGTCATGCCGGCGGGGACGGCGCCGGGCAGGCCGATCAAGGTGGCATAGGCAGGGTTGGCGTAGCTGAGCCGCAGATCGGCATCGAAGATCACGAAGCCACCCTGCGCACGCGCCAGCGCACCCTCGATCATGGTGAGGCGCGCCTGGAGCGCGGCCTCGGCCTCGGCGCTGGCGGTGACATCGACGCCGCAGGTGGCGTAGCCGCCATCGGGCAGCGGGAAGGACATGATGTCGGTGACCATCCGCCCATCGGCGGCGCGCACGCGCCGGCGGAACAGGCGCGTGCGGTCGATGCGCAGCACCGCCTGCACCTGCGCCTCCGGGTCGCCCGGCCCGTAGAGGCCGCGATAGCAGAGGATGCGGATCAGGTCCTCGACCGGGCTGCCGATCGGGCAGGTGGCAGGGTCGATGCCCGCGGAATGCCAGAAGGAGGCATTGGCATAGACCAGCCGCCGCTGGCCATCGATCACGGTCACGTTGTACGGCAGGGCGTCGAGCGCGGCGCGCGCGAATCCCCGCGGCGCGCTCATGTCCCGCGCACCTCGCCCGCCGCCGGCCGCAGGGCATGCAGCGCCACGAGGGCGGCGGCCAGCACCAGCACCGCCATCGCCTGATGCGCCGTGCCGAGGGCCACGGGGACGACGTGCAGCAGCGTCACGATGCCCAGTGCATACTGCACCGCCACCGCGGCGCCGAAGGCCAGCACGGCCCGCCGCGCCCGGCCCGCCGGCAGGCGCCGCAGCGCGGCCCAGACCGCACCGGCGGCGAACAGCGCCGAGAGCGTGGCCAGCAGCCGGTGGTTGAACTGCACCGCGGCGATATTGGCGGTCAGGTTGTGCCACCAGGGCGAGAGGTCGAGATAGCCGGCGGGTACGAGCTGGCCATCCATCAGCGGGAAGGTGTTGTAGGCGAAGCCGGCACGGATGCCGGCGACGAAGCCGCCCGCCAGCATCGCCGCCACCAGCGTCCAGACCGCGACCTTCAGCATCCGCCGCGCCGGCCGTGCCGCCGCGGGCGCCTCGCCCACCGGGCGCAGCAGCCCCAGCGCCGTCCAGAGCAGGGCGGCGAAGATCACCAGCGCGAGGCCCAGATGGATCACCAGCCGATAGGGGGACACCGCGGTGCGGTCGGCCTGGAAGCCCGAGGCGACCATGTACCAGCCGATCGCCCCCTGCAGCCCGCCCAGCGCCAGCAGCCCCAGCAGGCGCGGCTTGTAGCCGGCCGGAATGCGCCCCCGCAGCCAGAACCAGGCCAGCCCCGCCGCATAGGCGAGGCCGATCAGGCGCCCCCATTGGCGGTGGATCCATTCCAGCCAGAAGATCTCCTTGAAACCCTCGATCCCGAAGCCCTGGTTGACCAGCGCGTATTGCGGGATCGAGCGGTAGAGATCGTAGAGCCGCTGCCACTCGGCCTCGCTGAGCGGCGGCAGGGCGCCCGAGAGCGGCGCCCATTCCATGATCGACAGGCCCGAGCCGGTCAGCCGCGTCGCCCCGCCGATCGCCACCATCGCCCAGACCAGGCCCGCCACGCCCAGCAGCCACCACGCCACCGCCCGCGCCGCGGGGTCGGGGGCCAGGGTGGTGCCAGGCAGGGACTGGGGGCGATAATCGAGCGGCATGGTAGGGCAATATAGCCCGGCAAGGCCTGCTTCAAGGAAGCCCCTTGCCTTGCTGCCGCCATCGCCCCCTGCTACCCCGCGCGGCCATGGTCCCCGCCCCCCTTTCGGCCCCGCTGTCGCCTGACGCGCCTCTGGTGTCGCCCCTGGTGTCGGTCGTCATCCCGATGCGCAACGAGGGCCCGAACGTGCTGCCGCTGATCGCCGAGATCGCCGCCGCGCTGGCGGGCCAGGCCTATGAGGTCGTCTGCGTCGATGACGGCTCGACCGACGACACCGGCGCGCGCCTGGCCGAGGCCGCAGCGCAATGGCCGGTGCTGGCGCTGCGCCATGCGCGCAGCTGCGGGCAATCGGCGGGCGTGGTCAGCGGCGTGCTGGCGGCGCGCGGGGCCTGGATCGCCACCCTCGACGGCGACGGCCAGAACGACCCGGCCGACATCCCGAAGCTGCTCGCCCGCGCCCAGGCGGAGGCCACGCCCGGCCAGCCGGTGCTGGTGGCGGGGCACCGCGTGGCGCGCAAGGACAGCGGCGTGAAGCGCGTGACCAGCCGAATCGCCAACGCCATCCGCGCCCGGCTTCTGGGCGACGCCACGCCCGATACGGGCTGCGGGCTGAAGGTGTTTCCCCGCGCCCTGTTCCTGGACCTGCCGCGCTTCGACCACATGCATCGCTATCTGCCCGCGCTCGCGCTCCGCCAGGGGGCGCGCGTGGTGAGCGAACCGGTGAACCACCGCCCGCGGATCCGCGGCGTGTCCAACTACGGCACGCTCGACCGGCTGGTGGTCAGCATCTCCGACATGCTGGGCGTGATCTGGCTGCAGCGGCGCTGGAAGCGGCCGGTGGCCGAGGTCACCGCCGGCGGGCGCCCCCGCTGAGCGCGCCGGTCGCAGGCCGGTCGGGGCGGCTGAACGCCGCGCTGCTCAAGCTGGCGGTCATGGTGGCGGGGCTGCTGGCGGCGGGCTGGCTGCTGCGCGAACTGGGCGGCGTGCCGGGCACGGCCTGGGTCGATGCCTCGATCCGCGACGAGGGGCTGTGGGGCGAGCTGGTCTTCGTCGCGGTCGGCGCGGCGCTGACCGCGCTCGGCGTGCCGCGGCAGAGCGTGGCCTTCCTGGGCGGCTATGCCTTCGGCGTGGTGCTGGGCACGGCGCTGTCGCTGCTGGCGCAGCTGCTGGGCTGCGCGGCGAGCTACGGCGTGGCCCGCGCGCTGGGGCAGGATTGGGCTGAACGCCGGCTGCAGGGCCGATTCGGGCCGAAGCTGCGGCCGCTGCATGAGGCGCTGCGCGCCACCCCCTTCGGCGCCACCCTGGCGCTGCGGCTGCTGCCGGTGGGCAACAACCTCGCGCTCAACCTGCTCGCGGGCATGGCGGGGCTGGGGCTCTGGCCCTTCCTGGCCGGCTCGGCGCTCGGCTACCTGCCGCAGACGGTGGTGTTCGCCCTGCTCGGCAAGGGGATCCGGGTCGAGGGCGCGTGGCAGCTGGGGCTTGCGGGGGTGCTGCTGGCGATCTCGGTCGGCCTGGGGCTCTGGTTGTTGCGCCGGAACCGCGCGGCGCGAGCGCTTGAGGAATAGCACGGCAGGGTCCAAACCCAGTCAGACCCGAGGCGCATGGCTGAGGACCGCGTGGCAGGCCGCCAGGAAGGCTGCGTGGCCGATGCAGGTTGCATCGGCAAGCAGCCTGACGCCGCGGATGCCGCGCGGGGCCGGCCAGGCGCCCGGTGGATGATTGGGTTTGGACCCTAAATGCTGCGCTGCGGCGGGCATTGCCTTGACACCCCGCCCCCCGCGACGTAGGAGCCCCACGCCTTCCGGGCGGGGCTCGCTTGGAGGAGTGAAGGTGGCGGAACAGAACGGCTTCGAGGAGCGGCTTCGGCAAGCCCGGGCCCGGCGGGGGATGGACCCCAAGCCCGGCAGCGCGGCAGCAGGTCCGAAGGATGCACCCTACGGGGTCGGGTTTCGCGCGGGGGTCGAGGTGGTCTCGGCGCTCATCGTGGGTGTGGGGCTTGGGTTCGTTCTGGACCGCTGGCTTGGCACCTGGCCTTGGCTCTTCCTGGTCTGCTTCGTGCTGGGCAGCGTTGCCGGGGTGCTGAACGTCTATCGCCTGTTCGACCCGAAGCGCCGCCCACCCGTGTAGGTTTTGGAATCAACGGCCCGCCAATGTGCGGCGACCGGGGGAGCTTGAGAGTGGCCGCCGAAGGCAAGACGATCGACGCGCTCGGGCAGTTCGAGCTGAAGACCGTGCTGGGCCCGTTCGGGGAGGCGGTCGGCTTCACCCAATCGAACGCGCACATGCTGCTCGCGGTCGGCATCATCACCGCCATCGTCATGTTCGGCATGGCGAGCCGCGCGCTGATCCCGGGCCGGCTGCAGTCGGTGGCCGAGGGCGCCTACGAGTTCATCGCCGACCTCGCCAAGGGCCAGATCGGCGAGCATGAGGGCAAGCGCTTCGTGCCCTTCATCTTCTCGCTCTTCATGTTCGTGCTGATGGGCAACCTGCTCGGCCTGCTGCCCTACGCCTTCACCTACACCAGCCACCTCGCCGTCACCTTCGGGTTGGCGATGATCGTCTTCGTGCTGATCACGGTGCTGGCCTTCGTGCTGCACGGCAAGAAGTTCTTCGGCTACTTCTTCCCCGAGGGCGCGCCGCTCTGGCTGGCGCCGATCATCATCCCCGTGGAGATCATTTCCTACCTCTCGCGCCCGGTCAGCCTCGCCATTCGTCTCTTCGCCAACATGACGGCGGGCCACGTGCTGCTGAAGGTGTTCGCCACCTTCATCGTGCTGCTCGGCGGGCTTGGTGCGGTGGGGCCCTTCATTGCGATCCTGCCGCTGGCTACCAATGTGGCGATCGTTGGCTTCGAGGTCCTGGTCGCGCTGCTGCAGGCCTATGTCTTCGCGATCCTGACCAGCATCTACCTGCACGACGCGGTGCACCTGCACTGAGTGCGGGTGCCTCGTTTCGCTCAGTTCCACCCCTCACCCAACACTCGACAGAGACAGAAGGAATACTCAGATGGAAGTCGCTGCCGCGAAGGCCCTCGGGGCTGGCATTGCCGTGATCGCGCTGTTCGGCGTGGGCCTCGGCATCGGCAACATCTTCTCCTCGCTGATCACCAGCGTGGCGCGCAACCCGGCGGCCCGCGATGCGGTCTTCCCGATCGGCATCCTGGGCTTCGCGCTCACGGAAGCGGTTGCGCTCTTCGCCCTGCTGATCGCGTTCCTCATCCTGTTCGCCTGATGCCCGGCAGCGCGGGGCACGCGCCCCGCGCGACCGCCTCAGCGAACATGACGGAACGGTGGTCGAGGGAGACGGAGACCCATGCCGCAGCTTGATTTCGGCAATCCGCTGATCATCGCCCAGCTCGTCTGGCTGCTGATCATCTTCGGCCTGCTGTACTACATCATGGCCGTCTACGCGCTGCCGCGCGTGGAAAGCGTGCTCGACGAACGCCGCCGCCGCATCGAGGGCGACCTCGAGGCCGCGCAGGCGATGAAGGCCGAGGCCGATGCGGCGATGGCGGCACACCATGCCGCCACGATGAAGGCCCGCGCCGAGGCGCAGGCGGCCATCGCCGGCGCCGTGGCGAGCGCCAATGCCGAGGCCCAGGCCCGCGCCGAAGCGCTGGCCGCACGCCTCGCCTCGCAGATCGCCGAGGCCGATGCGCGCATCGAAGCCGCTCGCGACGCCGCCATGGGCGCGCTGCGGGAGGTCGCGACCGAAACCACCCAGGCGCTGATGACGCGGCTGACCGGTAGCGCCAACACGGCCGCCATCACCGGCGCCGTCGACCGCGCGCTGGCCGCACGCGGCCAGGGCTGAGGAGCACCGCCATGGACCACGCCCACGGCTACGCCCATTTCTGGCTCGACCCGAAGTTCTGGGTCGCTGTCTCCTTCGTCATCTTCGTCGCCCTCGCGGGCAAGAAGATCTGGGTCGCGCTGACCGCCATGCTGGACGGCCGCGCGGAGAAGATCCGCGGTGACCTGGCCGAGGCCGCCCGCCTGCGCGGTGAGGCCGAGGCCATGCTGAAGCAGGCGGAGGCCGACCGCGCCGCCGCCCTGGCCGAGGCCGAGGCGCTGATCATCCGCGCCCGTGCCGAGGCCGAGCGCGTCGCCGCTGCCGCCGCCGCGGAGGCCGAGGCCGCCGCCACGCGGCGCGAGCGCATGGCACTCGACCGCATCGCGGCCGCCGAGGCCGCGGCGCTGACCGAGGTGCGCCACGCCGCCGCCGACATCGCCATCACCGCCGCCCGTACGGTGCTGGTGGAGACGATGAGTGCCGAGGCCGACGCGGCGTTGATCGACCGCGCCGTCGCCGACCTGCCCAGGGCCCTCAAGGCCGCCTGAGCCGACCCTGCAGCACGATCCGATCACACCATGAGCGTGTGATCGGATTGCCTGCCGCGGCTTCCCCTGCTCATCGAGCACCGCATCCGATCAGCGTCACGGCAGTGCCGCGACCCATCTGAACGCATACTGCTCTAGACACCCCGCGAGAGCCCGCCATCCACCAGCACGGATTGGCCGGTGACATAGCTGGCGGCCTCGCTCGCCAGGAAGGCGACCACGCGCGCATTCTCGGCCGCCGAGCCGAAGCGGCGCAGCGGGATGTCCTTGGCCACGCGGTCCACCACTGCCTGCTCGGTAATGCCCTCCACGGCCGCCATCTGCTTCGCCCGCGCCTGCCACAGCGGCGTGAAGGCGCGGCCGGGGCAGACGCAATTCACCGCCACGCCCTCACCTGCCAGCTCATTCGCCAGCGTCTTGGTCAGCGCGAGCAGCCCGGCCTTGTGCACGTTGGAGACCGCCTGGTGTTCCGTGGGCTGCCGGGCCGAGGCCGCGCCCAGCAGCACCACCCTGGCCCCCCCGCCGCTCTCGCCGCGATGCGCGGCCGCCGCGCGCTTCAGCGCGGGCAGCGCGCTGCGAACCACGCGCACCGTGCCGAGCAGGTTCAGCTCGTAATTCGCCAGCCATTGCGCATCCGTCAGCGCCGCGAAATCGCTGCGGAAACTGCCGCCGAAGGCGCTGACCAGCGCATGCAGGGGCTGGCCCTCATAGCGCGCGAAGAGCGCGGCCACCTGCGCCGGGTCGCCCGCATCGCAGGCCACGGCGCGCGGGGCCACGCCCGTCGCCGCGGCAAGGCTCGCCACCGCGGCCTCGAGCTTCGCCCCTGCCCGGCTGGCGATGGTGACCTCGGCCCCCTCGCGCAGCAGGATTTCCGCACTTGCCAGGCCAATGCCCGAGGAGCCACCCAGAACCAGCGCGGCCTTGCCGCGGAAGCCGAGATCCAAGGCCCCTGCCCCTCAATTCGCCGTCGCGCCGGAACGCCGCACGATGGGCGCCCATTTCGCCGTCTCCTCGCGGATGAAGCGCCCCAGCTCCTCGGGCGAGGAGGGCAGCGGCTCCACCCCATGCCGCGCCATGTGCGAGAGGACCTCGGGGTCGGCCAGCACGCCGCGCATCGCCGCATTGAGCCGCGCGACGATGGGCTCCGGCAGGCCCTTCGGCCCGACCAGCGCGTACCAATTGCCGACCTCGTAGCCCGGCAGCGTCTCGGCCACCGTCGGCACGTTGGGCAGCAGGGCGGAGCGCGCGAGGGTGGGCACCGCCAGGGCGCGCAGCTTGCCGGCCTCGATCTGCGGCACGGCGGTGGGGGCGGTGGAGAAGGCGTAGTCGATCTTGCCGCCGATCAGGTCGGCCATAAGCGGCCCGCCGCCACGATAGGGCACGTGCACGGTGGTGATGCCCGCCATCTGGTCGAGCAGCGCGCCGGCGAGGTGCCCCGCCCCGCCCACGCCCGAACTGCCATAGGTGATGGTGTCGGGCCGCGCCTTGGCGGCGGCGATGAGGTCCGCCGTGGTCCGCCAGGGGCGGTCGGCCGGCACGACCAGCACGTTGAGGATCTGCGCCGAGAGGCTGATCGGCGTCAGGTCGGTCTGCGGGTTGAAGCCGAGATTGCTGTAGATGGTGGGGTTGATGGCGAGTGCGGCGATGGTGCCCATCAGCAGCGTGTAGCCATCGGCCGGGGCGCGCACCGTGATCTCGGTGGCGAGGTTGCCGCCCGCGCCGGGGCGGTTGTCCACGACGATGGACTGGCCGAGCAGCTGCTGCAGCTTGGGCTGCATCGTGCGGGTGGTCAAATCCGTGCCGCCGCCGGCAGCGAAGCCCACGATGATGCGGATCGGCCGGTTCGGATAATCCGCCTGACCGAAGGCGGTGCCGGGCAGCGTGACGCTGGCGAGGCCAGCGGGCAGCAGCCCGGCGAGGGTGCGGCGCGTGATCATGGACATCCCCTTTGTCTGGCTCTCTAGAGCACTATCCGTCCAACTGGACGGGTTTCGTGCTCTATAACTTATTGCTTCCAGAGCAAGAATTCCGATCGAATGATTCCATTCGATCGGAAATTGCTCTGGCCCGGTGGGCCAGATGTAGCGAAGCCCGCCGGTGAAGGCGAGGGCCGGCGCACCATCAACGAAGCTTCAACCTTCGTCCCGTATCACGACGCGCCATGAGCATTTCTGCACTCTCCGGGCCTCCGCCCCTGCAGGTTGCCACCGCGGTGAGCCTGCGGGGGATGCGCGAGGCCGAGGCACGTGCCGCCGAAGCGGCGGCGCGGCTTGTCACCGATACCGCCCTGCTGGCGCCGGGCCGGCCGGCGCTGGCGGATTCCGCCGCCGCGCTGATCGCCGCGCAGCAGGCCGGGCCGAACCCCCTGCGCGCGCTTCAGGACCTGCACATGGCGCAGCGCGCCTATGATGCGAACGGCACGGCGCTGCGCGGCGCCAATGCCGCCAGCGCCGCGCTGCTCGCCTGGATGGCGTGACGGCGGGCTACTGCTCCCGCCAGGGATGGCGCGCCCACAGCGCCTGGTAGCGCGCCTGCAACTCACGCAGCTCGGCGGCATAGGCATCCGGTGCGAGGAAACGCAGCGGCAGGTTCTGCTGCGTCGCGGCGGCCTTGAACTCGGGGTCGTCCACCGTGCGCTGCACCGAGAGCGCCAGGCGCGCCAGCACCGCGGGCGGCATGCCCGCGGGGGCCGCCATGCCGCGCATCGAGCCCTCGACCACGTCGAAGCCGAGTTCGCGCAGCGTCGGGATGTCACCCACCGGCGCCCAGCGCGTCTCGCCCATCTGCGCCAGGCCACGCAGCAGGCCCTGGCGCTGGTCGATCACGCCCTCGGCCACGTTCATCACCGCCACCGGGATGGCGCGCGACATCAGGTTCTGCTTGACCTGCGCGCTGCCGCCGAAGGGCACGTGCAGGAAGCGCACATTCGCCTGCCGCTCCAGCGCCAGCATCGCGAGATGGTCGTCCGAGCCGATGCCGGTGGTGCCGTAGCCGATGCTCTCCGGCCGCGCCCGTGCGGCGGCCAGCAGGTCCGCCAGGCTGCGATAGGGGCTGTCGGCCAGCACCCACAGCCCGCCCGGATCGTCCACGATGTTGGCGATCAGCGTGAAGTCGGAAAGCTGGAAGCGCGTGCGCCGCTCGATCGGCAGGGTGACGATGTGCGGCGTGTTGATGAAGCCGATGGTGTAGCCATCCGGCCGGGCGCGGGCGAGTTCCGCGAAGCCGATCTCGCCGCCGGCGCCGGGGCGGTTGAGCACCGTCACCGCGACGCCGAGATCCTTTTCCATAAAGCGGGCGATGGTGCGGGCCGCGAGGTCCGTGCCACCGCCGGCGGCGAAGGCGACGATCAGCGTGATGGCGCGATCAGGCACCCAGCCGGCCTGGGCGCGGGCGGCATGCGGCGCGAGGGCCAGGGCGGATGCCCCGGCCAGCAGCCTGCGACGTGCGAACATCGACGATCCTCCGTGACGGTTTCGTGACCTATAGCCCCGAAACCGTCAGCCGGGGAGGGTCGGATCAGGCGGCATCCTCGCGCCGGTCGCGCGCCTTCACATAGGCGACGGCGGCGTGTTCGAGGCAATAGGGCTTGCCGTTCGCGGCCTCGGCCGAGCAGAAGCGGAATTCCGGCGTGCCCGGCTCGCCGATCGGCCAGCAGCAGCTGCGCTTGGAGGCGAAGCGCGGGAAGGCGCGCACCACGGTCGTCGGCGCGGTCAGCGCCACCGGCGGCGGCGCCACCAAGGGGGTGGCGGGCGTCGGCGTGGCGAGCACCGCGGGCTGCGGCAGGGTGCTGCGCGGGGCGGGGATGCGCGGCGCGCGCGGGGCGGTGGCGACGGGCTTCTCGCCCGGCTCGCGGCGGATCGGGCTCGGGCGCGCGGGAAGGTTCAGGCGATGCGCCTTGCCGACCACCGCATTCTTCGAGATGCCCATGCGGCGGCCGATCTCGGCGGTGGAATGGCCTTCTGCCCACAAGGCTTTCAGGCGCTCGATCGCTTCGGCGCTCCAGTCCATGTTCCCCACTCCCTGCTCACCCTGACACAACATACGGTAGTGCATCGGGGGGTTGGGACACAAGAACTGGAGTCGCCGCGTTAACCAAAAAGCTGTGGATGGATGGGGGGAAAGCCCCCCGGCGTCAGAAGAAGAGGCCTTTCTTGAGCAGCCCGTGCACGCCCTTCTCGCCGTTCACCGTCTGCGTCACGTGGAAATCCACCGCCAGCGAGCAGAGCTGGTAGGCATCCGCGGCCGAGACGTTCATCCGCGCCACGATGAAGCCGATCATCTCCCGCAGCGCCAGCTTCATGGCGATGTCGAGATCCTCATGCATGCCCATCGAGATGTAGTGGGTCGGCGTCTCGGCGCGCGGATAGGCCAGCGCCGGGTCCTTCGCACCGCCGCCCTTCTCCAGCGTCAGGCGGAAATGGCCCGTCAGGCACATCTCCAGCGCGTTGATGCAGACCTCGCCATCGCCCTGCACGCCATGGCCGTCGCCGGCCGAGAAATTCGCACCCGGCACATGCACCGGCAGGAACAGCGTGGCCCCCGCGCCGATCTCCTTGTTGTCGAGGTTGCCGCCATGCGCGCGGGGTTCCTTGGTGCTGATCGTGCCCCAGGCCGGCGGCGGGGCCACGCCCATTACGCCGAAGAAGGGGCTGAGCGGCAGGGTCACACCCGGACCCACCGGCACCTTGCCCGTCATCGCCGCCTTGTCCACCGGGATGTGCAGCATGCGGTGATAGGGGAAATCCTCCGGCAGCGTGCCACCCAGCGGGCGGAAGCCGCAGAAGCCCCAGTCGCAGCCCAGCTCGATCTTCTCGATGTCCACGCGCAGCACGTCGCCCGGCTCCGCGCCCGCCACGGCGACGGGGCCGGTGAGGATGTGCGGGCCGAGCCGCGGCGGCTTCGCGGCATGGATGGCGGCCAGCGCTTCGGGGATCTTCAGGCCGCTCTCGGGCGGCGGCATCACCTCCGGCGCGCCGGAGACGCATTCCAGCACCACGAGGTCGCCGCTGGCGACGGTGAGCACCGGCGCGAAGCTGGCGTCGAAGGCGCCCCAGCGGATGGTGGCGGGGGTGGCGGGGATGCGGTGGGAGGCAGCCATGGGAACCTCGATGCGGATGATGCCCCGCAAATCAGCCCGCGGGCGGGCGCGGGTCAATCCATCCCGGCCGCGCGATGCGCCGGGGCCGGACGCGCGCTGCCCATGCTTCAGGCAGAAGCGCGGGCTTCAGCGCGTGCCGATGGCGCGGCGCAGCCGCCGCTGGTCGTCCGGGCAGACGCTGGCGAGGCGGCGATACTCGGCCGGGGTGTCGATGGCGGCGTGCCCGGCCTCCCGCGCCCGGCGCAGGCGGTCGAGCATCGGCTCCACCGCCGCTTCCAGATCATCCTGCAGCGCGGCGGCGGCGGCGGCGACATCGGGGGCGCGCACCTCGGCCCGCACCGCCCAGCGCTGCGCCGCGCCGCGCAGCGCCGTGGCGGCATCGCGCAGCGTGCGGCGGTTGACCTCGGCATGGCGGCGCTCATGCGCCAGCACCTCCCGCGCCAGGCAGCCGCCGCGCGGCACCTCGCGCGCCAGGACGATGCTGTGCTCGGCATGCAGCAGGGTCAGGCGCAGCTCGGCCGGCAGGGCGCAGACCGGCCCGCCCGCGACACCCTGGCTGCGCACCGTGATCTCGCTGCGCCACTCGACGCGCGAAAGGGTGAGCGCCAGGTGATGCAGGTGCGGGTCCGCGGCCTCCAGCCCGGAATCGCCCTGCGCCAGGGTGCGCAGCTCGGCCGCCGGCACGGGGCGGCGGATACGCACCGGCGGGTCCTCCACCGTCACGCGCACCGGTACGGCGCTGCGCGGCGGGCAGGCGGGCAGCGCGCCCGGCGGCGTGCCCTGGGCCAGGGCGGGTCCGGCCAGCAGCAGCAACAGCCCGGCGAGCAGCGATGCCCCTACAACCATCCCTTGCGCCGGAAATACGCCACCGGCAGCACGGCCGAGACCACCATCAGCAGCAGCGCGGCGGGGTAGCCGAACACCCATTTCAGCTCCGGCATGAATTCGAAGTTCATGCCGTAGATGCTGGCGATCAGCGTCGGCGGCATCAAGGCCACCGAGACGACCGAGAAGGTCTTGATGATGCCCGTCTGCTCGACATTGATGATGCCCAGCACGGCATCGAGCAGGAACTGCGCCTTGTTGTTGAGGAAGGCCGCATGCTCGACCAGAGAGCGCACGTCGCGCACCAGGGTCTTGATCAGCACCTGGTTCTCCTTGCGCACCGCCGTCGCCTTCTCGGCGCTGACGAAGCTCAGGATGCGGGTCAGGCCGAGCAGGGTCTCGTTCGCGCGCGTCGTCACCTCGCCGACCTGGCCGAGCGTGATCAGCGTCTCGCGCAAATCGTGGTCGCGCTTGTTCGCCTTCACCGTGGCGCGGGCGGAGCGGAAGGCGCCGGCGCTGGCGCGGTCCATGTCGGCGCCGACCCGTTCGAGAATGTCGGCGAGCCGGTCCACGATCTGCTCGAACAGGTGCAGCATCACCGCATCCGCGCTGGCGACCAGGGCAGGGGTGCGCTGGCAGCGCAGGGAGAAGACGGTGAAGGCCTTGGGCGTCTGGTAGCGCACCGTCACCAGCGCCTGGTTGGACAGCACGAAGGTGATGGGGGTGGAGCCATATTCACCGCCCTCCACGCCGTAGAGGAAATTGGCGGTGAGGAAGAGCACGTCCTCCTCGCGATAGAGGCGCGACGAGCTCTCGATCTCCTCCATCTCCTCGCGCGTCGGGATCTCGAGGCGCAGCGCGGCCTGCACCGCGGCCTCTTCCTGCGGCGTGGGGTTCAGCAGGTCGATCCAGACCGACTGGGCGAGATCCGGCACCGGCAGCAGGCCGTCGCGCAGCGCCACGCGCCCGTCGGCGACGATGTAGGACGTCAGCATGTCGCGGGCTCCCGGCCTGGGGTTGGGCCATGTAGCGCGGTGCGCGGCGGGCTGTCACCCACCCATCGGCAGACCGAACAGCCTTGTAACGCCGGGGAAATCCGGCGCCTGCGGATGCCGCCCGCTGGGCTGCGTGCCGTCCTCGGGCCGCACCAGCTGGCAGGTGGCGAGGCCCGCCGCCCGGGCCGCGTCCAGCTCCTCCGCCACGTCGGAGAGGAACAGGATATCGGCCGGCGGCAGGCCAAGCTGCGCCGCGATGGCGGCATAGGCGGCGGCCTCGCGCTTGGCGCCGATGCGCGTGTCGAAGAAGCCGCTGAACAGCGGGGTCAAATCGCCCGCGAGGGAATGGCCGAACAGCAGCTTCTGCGCCGCGACCGAGCCCGAGGAATAGACGGCGAGCGTCAGCCCGCCGGCCTGCCAGGCTTGCAGGCAGGCGGCGACGTCGGGCCAGAGATGGCCCTTGAGCCGCCCATCCGCGAAGCCCGCCGCCCAGATCAGCCCCTGCAGCGTCTTGAGGGGCGTGACCTTGGCATCCGCCGCCATCCAGGCGCGGAGCTTGGCGCGGGGATCGTCGCCGATCTCGGCCAGGATCGCGGCGACGGCGGGGTCCGCGCCTTGCGCATCCAGGAAGCCATCCAGCGCGGCCTCCGCGAAGGGGAACATCGTCTCCTTCACGAAGGCGATGGCGGTGGTGGTGCCCTCGATGTCGGTAACGACCGCCTTGATCATACCGCTGCCGGGAAGCGCTCGGCCATGTCGGTGCCGGTGTAGTGCGGCGTCCAGCCCGAGGTGTCGGTGAAGACGCGCAGCACGGCGAAGCTCGGCGACTCGCCGGCATCGAACCAATGCTTCGAATTGGCCGGCACGGAGATCAGATCGCCCGCCGTGCAATGCGCGTCGAACACCTTGCCGTCCATGTGCAGCACGAAATTGCCCGAGCCTGCATGGAAGAAGCGCACCTCATCCTCGGTATGCGTGTGCTCGCTGAGGAATTTCGCGCGCATCGCATCCTTCATGGGGTGGTCGGGGGTGAGCTTGATGACATCCGCCGTGCCCGCGCCCGTCTCGCCCATGAAGGCATCCAGGCGCGGGCGATAGGCCTCGAGCACCGCCTCGGCGGGCGCATCGGCGGGCAAATCGGCGAGCGGCCAGCGCTCGAAGCGCACGCCGATGGCGGCGAGCTTCTGCGCGATCTCGGTGGGGTTCTCGGTGACGGCGATCTGCGCGTTGGACGCGGCATCCCAGATGGTCAGGCGGCTCATCGCATCCTCCTTTCTTCCAGTTCACAGGCGAGCATGAATTCCAGCGCCTCCAGACGGGCAAGCGCACCAGGCATGTCGGCGGCCCAGACATAGGCGCCATGGCCGCGGATCAAATAGCCCGGCGGCACCCTCTCCATCGCATCCCAGCGGGCGGCAAGCCCCGCCTGCATCAGCGCGATGTCCTGGTCGTTCGGCACGACGGGGATTTCCACCGTGGCGTCATGCGTCGGCAGGCCGGGGAAGGCCTTCAGCAATTCGTAGCCCGCGAGCGTCAGGCTCTCGCCCGCCGCGCGGGAGAGCACGGTATTGGCGATGGAATGGCCGTGCAGTACCGCGCCCGCCTCGGGGAAGCGGCGATAGATGCCGCAATGGAGCAGCGTCTCGGCCGAGCTTTTCCGCGCGCTCCCGAGCACCACGCCGTCGAGGTCCACCACCAGCACATCCTCGGGCGTGAGGAATCCCTTGTGGCAGCCCGAGGCGGTGACGGCGAGGCGCGCCGCATCGAGCCGGATCGAGAAATTCCCCGCCGTCGCCGGCACGAGGCCGAGCGCGTCCAGCCGCCGCCCGGCGGCGAGGATGGCCGCGACGACATCGTCCGGAATCACGCAAGGCTCTCCCGCGGATGCGTGCGGCGCGACCAGGCAAGGAGGCCGGCGCCGATCAGGAGGCCGGCGAGGTCGGTCCAGCCCTCGGGCACCATCAGCATCAGCCCCGCCGCGCCGGCGAGCAGCCGCAGCGGGAGCGGCAGCGGGCCGTTCCACATCCAGCCCTCGGTCGAACAGGCGAGCAGCCAGACGCCGAGCGAGGCCGTGACGAAGACCTGCAGGATCACGAGGAGGTCGCCCTGCGCCAGCAGCGCGGGCGAGAGCCAGAACATGAAGGGCACGATGAAGGTGGCGAGCCCGAGCTTCACCGCCACCACGCTTGTCTTCCACATGTCGGCCCCCGCCATCGAGGCCGCGGCGAAGGAGGCGAGGGCGACCGGCGGCGTGATGGCCGACAGGATCGCGAAGTAGAAGATGAACATGTGCGCCACCAGGGGTTCGACCCCGATGCGGATCAGCCCCGGCGCCACGACGGCGGCCGCGATGGCATAGGCCGCCGTGGTCGGCACGCCCATGCCCAGCACGATCGCCACGAACATCGCGAACAGCATGGCGAGGAAGATGGAAGCGCCCGCGATGTCGAGCAGCATGGTGGCGAAGCGCCCGCCCACGCCGGTCAGCCCGATCACGCCCGCGACCACGCCGGCGGCGGCGCAGACGGCGATGAGTTGCATCACCTCCTTCGCACTGCCCGAGAGCGCGCGCTCGATCGCCACCAGCGTCTCGCGCACCGCGCCGGCCAGGGCGCCGGGCAGGGGCTGGCGCTGCAGCGTCATGCGATGCACCAGCGCCGAGGCCAGCATGATGACGATGGTCGCGGCAATGCCGATGGCCGCCGCGCGGAAGGGCGAATAGCCCATCAGCAGGATGACGATCAGCAGGACCAGCGGCGCCGCCATGTAGCAACGCCGGCCGATATCGACCCAGCGCGGCAACTCCTCCCGCGCCAGGCCGCGGATGCCGGATTTGCGGGCGTTGAGGTCGCAATGGATGTAGTTGGCGATGTAGAACAGCAGCGCCGGGATCAGCCCGGCCAACGCGATGTCAGTATAGGGGCGGCCCAGCACCTCGGCCATGATGAAGGCGCCCGCGCCCATCACCGGCGGCGTGATCTGCCCGCCGGTGGAGCTTGTGGCCTCGACCGCCGCGGCGGTTTCCTTGTCGTAGCCCACGCGGCGCATCATCGGGATGGTGAAGGCACCCGAGGCGACCACATTGGCCACCGCGCTGCCCGAGATGGTGCCGAAGAGGATGCCCGAGACCACCGTGACCTTGGCCGGCCCGCCCCGCGCGCGGCCGACCAGCGCCAGGGCGAAGTCGTTGAAATACTCCCCGGCGCGCGAGGCGGTGAGGAAGGCGGCGAAGGTCACGAAGAGGATGATGAAGGTCGCCGAGACCTGCACGATGGTGCCCAGCACGCCGTTGTTGCCGAACAGCTCGACCAGCGCCTGCTCCCACTCGATCCCGCGGTGGTAGAGGATGCCAGGCATCCAGGGGCCGACGAAGCAATAGGCGATGAAGACGATCGCGATCAGCGGCATCACGAGGCCCGCGGTGCGGCGCGCGAATTCCAGCACCAGCAGCATGCCCACGAAGCTCGCCGCCAGATCCTGCCAGTTCGGCCCCATGAAGCTCCGCATCTCGATGCCGTCGGCATCCAGGATGTAGTGCAGCGGCACGGTGAGGCAGAGCGCCATCAGCGCCCAGTCATAGGCCGGCACGCGCGTGCCCGGATTGCCCGAGCTGCGCGGCGCGAAGAGCGCGAAGCCCAGCGCGGCGCCGAGGAAGACATGCACCGCGCGGCCCACGGTCGGATCGACCGGGGCGACCAGCAGGATCCACATGTGCCACAGCACGAAGGCGGTGGCCGCCGCGCGCCAGGCATAGCCCTGCCACCCCGCCAGCTCCCGCCGGGCGGAGGCGAACTCCATGTCGTCCACCATCGTGACGGACCCGCCGGCCGCGCCCTCGGCCTGCGCCGATCGTTCTTTCATGGAAGCCCCCCGAAACGCGACGCGCCGGCCCCGTGATGCGGGGTCGGCGCGCTGCCCCGCCCATGGGCGGAGCACGTCCTTGTGAGGGTCAGCCTACCGCGCGCGCCCGAACCGGTCCACCACCGGGGGCGCCACCGCGTCAGGCGGCCGGGCGCGAGGGGTTGGCCGGCTGCGCCTGGGTGGCGGTCGCCTGCGCGCCCGGCGCGGCGATGGAGCCGGCCGGCTGCGCCGGGGTCTGCGCCGCGGGGTCGGCCGCCATGGAGGCGTCCTTGCCCTCGTCTTCCTTCATGTTCTGCTTGAAGGACTTGATGCCCTTGGCCAGGTCACCCATCAGGCCGCTGATCTTGCCGCTGCCGAAGAGCAGCAGAATGACCAGCAGCACGACCAGCCAATGCCAGATGCTGAACGAACCCATAGCGACGCCTCGATCCCGTTTGGGGCCCACCCCTGAAGATGGGCCGGTCGGTTGCTTTCCGGCCGGACACTAAAGCGCAAGGCCGTCCAGCGCAAACCGGGACATGGCCTGCCCGGCGCCGCGAGACAACGGGGGGAGGGGCGGAAATCGTCAGCCGGACCCCGGCGGCACCGCAACACGAAATTTACCTGCGTCGGGCACCATCATCGGGGTTGCAATCCTGTAACTCATCCGCCATCTAGGCCGCGATCCGGGCCCCTCTGGCGGCTCCGGCGTGGGACGGTGACGCCCCGCGCCGCCGCGATGTCGGATCGCCAGAGAAACCGCAACGCACGACGCCCGGCCCGGATCGTGTCCAGGCCGGCGCGTCCCAACGCCCGGAGACGTGCTGATGGAATTCCTCGTAGCTGAATGGATCGGCAAGCCGATCTGGATGTGGCTTGCCTTCTTCACCATCGTGCTCGCGCTGCTCGCCTTCGACCTTGGCGTCCTGCACAAGGAAGACAAGGAAATGGGCATCGCCGAGAGCCTCTATCTCTCGGCCTTCTACATCGGCTTCGCGATCGTCTACGGCATCGCGATCTGGGTGGCCTATGAGAACGGCTACATCACGACCGAGGACAACACCCACGCCGGCATCACCTATTTCACCGGCTTCTTCATCGAGAAGGCGCTGTCCATCGACAACGTCTTCGTGATCAGCCTGATCTTCACCTACTTCGCCATCCCGCGGAAGTACCAGTACCGCGCCCTGGTCTGGGGCATCATCGCGGTGATCGTGCTGCGCGGCATCATGATCGCGGTGGGTGCGGCGCTGGTCCAGGAGTACAGCTGGATCCTCTACGTGTTCGGCGCCTTCCTGATCGCCACCGGCATCAAGATGCTGGTGGTGCCGGAGAGCGACCCGGACGTGTCGAAGAACCCGGTGGTGAAGTTCATGACCAAGCGCATGCGCGTGACGCAGGAGCTGCACGCCGAGAAGTTCTTCGTCCGCAAGCCGGACCCCGTGACGGGCAAGCTGGTGGTCTGGGCGACGCCGCTCTTCCTGGCGCTGGTGATCATCAACATCGCCGACCTGATCTTCGCGGTGGATTCCGTGCCGGCGATCTTCGCCATCACGACCGACACCTTCATCGTCTACACCGCGAACATCATGGCGATCCTGGGCCTGCGCGCGCTGTACTTCGCCCTGGCGGCGATGGTGCACCGCTTCCACTACCTGAAGTACGCGCTGGCGCTCGTGCTGGTGTTCATCGGCGGCAAGATCTTCTGGAACCAGATCTTCGGGAAGGTCGACCCCGCCATCTCGCTCGGCGTGACGCTCGCGATGATCGCCGGCGGCATCTTCTACTCGCTGTGGAAGACCCGCAACGATCCGCCGGCCCCGGCGACGACCTGACCGGCCAAAAGGGGGCGGCACCGCAAGGTGCCGCCCTTTCTATTTTGGTACGCCTGCAATCCCTGCTTGCAATCGCGCTGCGCAGGGATCATGTTGATGAAGTCAGCCTCGTTTGGTTCGGCCTGCTCTCTCCTTGCTCTTGCCGCCCTGGCGTATCGCGCCGCGGCCCCTGAGCGCCGAGCCTGCTGCCCTCCCCTCGTGATTGATCCGCAGCGCATTCGCGCGGCGGCACCGGCTATGCGATCGGATTTCTTACATGCCCAACGGCAGCATCAAGTGGTTCAACACGACCAAGGGCTACGGCTTCATCCAGCCCGAGGACGGCACGAGCGACGTGTTCGTGCACATCTCGGACGTGCAGCGCGCAGGGATCACGGAGCTCCGCGAGGGCGCCAAGATCTCCTATGAGCTGCAGCGCGGCCAGCAGGGCAAGGTCTCGGCCTGCAACCTGAAGCTCGTCTGAACCGCTGCGGGAAGCCTCGCGCTTCCTGACGCCGAATGAGACGCCGCCGCGGGGCAACCCACGGCGGCGTTTCGCGTTTTCGGCTCTCGGGTTTCAGCTTTCGGGGCGGATGCCCAGGCGGCGGATCAGCCCGCCCCAGCGCGCGATCTCGGCGCGCTGCAACGCCGCGAATTCCGCCGACGTGGAACCGACCGGCTCGAACCCGGCATTCTCCAGCACCCGCCGCTGCTCGGGCACGTTCAGCGCCACGCGGCTCTCCGCCGCCAGCCGCGCCACGCGCTCCGCCGGCATGTTGGCCGGGCCGAACATGCCGATCCAGGCGATGGCCGGCTCACTCGCCACGCCCGATTCCGGCATGGTCGGCACGTCGGGCAATTGCGGGATGCGCGCGCCCGCCGTGACCGCCAGCGCCCGCACCGAGCCATCGCGCACCTGCCCGAGCACGCCGCCCGAAGCCGCGAAGAAGGCCTGGATGCGCCCGGCCACGAGATCGAGCACCGCCTGCGCCACGGCGCGATAGGGCACGTGCACCGCCTCGAACCCCTGGCTCGCCGCCAGATCCTCCATCACCAGGTGGGAGAGCGTGCCCGGCCCGGTCGAGCCATAGTTGATCCGGCCCGGATTCGCCTTGGCATAGGCCACGAATTCGGCGGCCGTGCGCGCCGGCACGGAAGGATGCACCACCAGCACGAAGGGCAGCCGCGCCAGCAGGGTGATGGGCGTCAGGTCCGTCGCGGGGTCGTAGCCCAGCGCGGGGTTGAGCACCTTGGCCGTGCTGCCCGGCCCGCCGATGGTCACCCCCACCGTATGGCCATCGGTGGCGCGCACGATCGCCTCGGTGCCGATATTGCCGCCGCCGCCGGCGCGGTTGTCCACCACCACGGGCTGGCCGAGTGCGGTGGCCAGATGGCCAGAGACGGCGCGCGCCGCGAGGTCGGGCGTCGAACCACCCGGGAAGGCCACGATCATGCGCAGCGGCCGGTCCGGCCAGGCGGCCTGGGCGCGCAGGGCGCCCGGCGCCAGCGCAAGCCCGCCGGCGGCGGCCATCAGGCCGCGGCGTGTGGTGCTCATGGTTCGTCTCTCCCCTTGATTGTGCGCCGGATCATGCCCCGCGTCGGGCTTTCCCGCTACCGGCTGGCGAAGCGCGTGGTGGCGTGCACGAAGCCGCGCGCCGGAAAGGCCGAATTGCCCAGGTCGTTGATCGGCGGATACCAGACCCGCACCAGCGTCCAGTCATTGCCCGGCGAGACATCCACCACCCGCTGGTCGGTCGTGATCCGCCCGCGCGCCGCGCCCGAAGCCCAGTTCGCGTGGTCCACCCGGATCTCCCGGCTGCTGACGACGCGCGAGACGACGGCGAGATGGCCGCTCGGGTTGCGGGAGGTGCGCGCGATCACCAGCACGCTGCCGGGCTGCGGCGTGCGGCCGCGCTCATAGCGCCCGGCCGCCGCATCCCACCATTGCCAGGCATCGCCCTGGAGCTGGATGCCCGAGCGCGCCCGCGCATAGGGGACACAGGAGATGGGCTCACCGATCTGCGGGCGATGCGGCGCCAGCGCCTGGGGGCCGGAGCCGGTCCCGCAGGCGGCCAGGCCGAGCAACAGCAACATGGCAAGGGTGGCGCGCATCGCGTTGATTCGCTTAGCGCAACCAGGCCCTGCGGGACAAGGTGAATCAGGTTGGGCGAATCAGGCCGGGTGGTAGCGCAGATGCACCACGCCGCCCGGCAGGGTGCGGGAGTCCACCAGGGCGAGCGGCATCGCGCCCGCCGGGAACAGCACCGGCCCGGCACCGAGCAGCAGCGGCATCACGAAAACCTCGATGCGGTCCACCAACCCCGCCGCCAGGAAGGCGCCGAACACCGCGCTGCCGCCGACGACCCAGGCCTCGCCCGGCTCGGCGCGGAGCGCGGGCGCCAGCGCCGCGACCGGCCCGGCATGGCACATGGCCGGCGCGGGCAGCGCCTCGGCCGGGTGGTTCGTCAGCAATATCAACCGCTTGCCCGCATAGGGCCAGGCGCCGAAGCCCTGCACCTGGTCGAAGCTCCGCCGGCCCATCACCACGCAGGAGACGCCACCGAGGAAGGCCTCCAGCGCCGGCGCCGCACCGGCGTGATAGGGCTCGAGCCAATCCACGCCCCCTGCCGCATCGGCGATCCGGCCATCGAGCGAAGTCGCGGCCAGCAGCACGATGCGGCCGGGGCCGCCCGACATCACGCCGCCCGCGCGGCCGGCACGGCACGCATCCGCCCGCCCGGCAGGGCGTGCGGGATCGCCGCGGCGTAGTCGGCGGCGGCGAGCAGCGCCGCCCAGTCGATGCCGGTCGCGACCCCCATGCGGCGGAACATCCAGGCCACATCCTCGGTCGCGACATTGCCCGTCGCCCCCGGCGCGAAGGGGCAGCCGCCCAGGCCGCCCGCCGCGCTGTCGAAGACGCGGCAGCCCGCCGCCCAGGCGGCGGCGCAATTGGCCACGCCGAGCCCATAGGTGTCATGGCCATGGAAGGCGAAGCGCGGCACATCGCCCGATCCGGGCCAGGCACGCAGGGCATGGGCGAAGACGCGGCCCACCTGGTCGGGCGCGGCATTGCCCGTGGTGTCGGCGATGCCGATCTCCATCCCGGGGTCCAGCGCCACCACGCGCTCGATCCAGTCCAGCGCCTCGCGCTCGGGCACCACGCCCTCGAAGGGGCAGTGGAAGGCGCAGGAGAGGTTGAAGCGCACCTTCATCCCCGCCGCCGTGGCATCGCGCACGATGCCCGAGAGGTCGGCGAAGCTCTCCGCGCGGGTGCGGTTCACATTCGCCTTGTTGTGCGCCTCGGTCACCGACATGAAGAGGCCGACGCGATGCGCCCCCGCCGCCAGCGCGAGTTCGAAGCCCTTCCGGTTGGGTGCCAGCATCGTGCATTCCAGCCCCGGCAGCGCCAGGGCCGCGCGCAGCACCTCCGCCCCATCGGCCATCTGCGGCACGGCGCGGGGGCTGACGAAGCTGCTGACCTCCATGCGCCGCAGCCCGGCCTCGTGGAGCTTGCGCACCAGCGCGATCTTGGTCTCGGTCGGCACGAAGGGGCCGATGGATTGCAGCCCGTCGCGCGGGGCCACTTCGCTGATGATCGCGTGGTTCACGAGGATTCTCCCAGCAATTCGCCGAAGACATGGTCGTTGTGCGCCCCCACCGCCGGGGCGGTCCAGCGCACCATCTCGCGCGGGGTGACGCCATCGAAGCGGAAGGGCGCGGCGGGGTGGAGCAGCGTGGTGCCGAGCAGCGGGTCCGCCACCTTCATCACCATCTCGCGCGCCTGGAAATGCGGATCCTCCGCGCAGTCGCGGATGTCGTAGAGGCGCGAGCAGGGCACCTCCGCCGCCTCCAGCACCGCCTCGGCCTCCGCGGCCGCCAGGGTGCGGGTCCAGGCGCCGATCGCCGCGTCGATCTCACCGACATGGGCGCAGCGGCCGAGATTGTCCTGCAGCCGCGGATCGGCGCCGAGCTCCTCTCGTCCGATGGCGCGCATCAGGCGGCGATAGATCAGGTCCGAATTGCCGCCGATGCACAGCCATTTGCCGTCGGCGCAGAGATAGGTGTTGGTGGGTGCGGCGGTCGGGATGGCCGCCCCCGCGGGTTGGCGGATGCGCCCCGTCAGGCCGTATTCCGGCAGCATCCCCTCCATCAGCGAGAAGACGGCGCCGACCAGGTCCACATCGATGATCCGGCCCCGCCCGGCCGGGTCGCCCTTGATCGCCCAGCAGGCGGAGACCACGGCCATCGCCGCATACATGCCCGCCAGGTCGTCGCTGATCGAGACGCCGCAGCGCGGCGGCGCGTGCTCGGTCACACCGGGCGTGGCCGTGAGGTGGCGCAGCCCGCCCATCGCCTCGCCGATCGCGCCGAAGGCGGGCTTGTCGCGATAGGGGCCATCCTGGCCGAAGCCCGAGACCCGCGCGATGGTCAGGCGCGGATTCGCCGCCTGCAGCACTTCCGGCCCGAGGCCGATGCGCTCGAGATAGCCGGGGCGGAAATTCTCCACCAAGGCATCGGCCCGGCCCGCGAGCTTCATCATGCGTGCGCGGCCCTCGGCGCTCTTCAGGTCGAGCGTGACGGAGAGCTTGTTGCGGCCATGCACGCTGAACCACACCGCATGGCCGTTGTGCCGGCTGCCCCAGCCGCGGATCGGGTCGCCCTCGGGCGGCTCGATCTTGATCACCTCGGCGCCGAGATCGGCCAGCAGCCGGGTCGCGAAGGGCCCGGCGATGTAGTGGCCGAGTTCCAGCACCCTGAGCCCGGTCAGCGGCAAGCCCGCCATGCGCATCCCCTCCTGCAGTCGGGCCGGACCATGCCAGCCGCGCGCCGCGCCGTCACGACGGGGGCGCGTTTGTGATCGGCAAGCGCCGTTCCGGAAAGGTTCCGTAAACCATTCGGGCGCATATGCCTCCGCGGGGATGCCATTCTTTGCTCCCCGTCTCTCCCTCCCAGGATGCCGGCGACTATCCCCCCGATCATGCCGGCATCCCGCACCTCGGCGGGGCTCCTTCGGGGGTCCCGCCTTTTTTTGCTCAACGCCGGTCGCGCAGCGCCACCAGCAGCGCGAGGACGGAGAGCAGCAGGCCGGCGCCGAACACCGCCGCGTGGCGCTCGCCCGCCGCCTCGAACAAGGCCGCGAGGGCGAAGGCCACCCCGGCCTGGGCCGTGGCATAGGCGGCCGTGGCGCGCACCCAGACAAGGCCCGCCTGCATCCCGGCCACCTCGCGCGCCGCGGCCAGCGTGACCGCCGTCGCGCCCACGCCCGCAAAGCCGCCGAGCGGTGCGGCCAGCGCCAGGGCCGGCCACCAGGGCAGCAGCGTGAGCGCCAGGGCCGCCACCTGCACGCCGAGCCAGATCGGCAGCGCCCGCCGCCCGCCGATCCGCCCGGCCACGCGCCCGCCGAGCAGCGTGCCGGCCACCGCCCCGGCGCCGAAGCCCATCCAGATCGCCGAACCGGCGAAGACCGGCAGCCCCTGCCCGCGCACGGCGAGGTCCGCCAGATAGACCATCGGCGCCACCATCCCCGCCCCCGAGAGCCCATAGGCGAGCACCAGCCCCAGGGCGCGCGGCACCGCCGCCGCCCGCGCGGCTTCCGGCAGGGCCGGCGGGTTGGGGAAGGCGGGGCGCACCATCGCCCAGACCCCCGCCACGGCCGCCGCCAGGCCCAGCCAGGCCACCGCCAGCCCGCCGGTCAGCAGCGCGGGCACCAGCAGCCCCGCCAGCACGATGCCCGACCCCGCGCCGCCCATCACGATGCCGCCCGCGAAGCCGCGCTGCTCGGGCGCGACGGAGGCCTGCACGGCGGGGCCGGCCAGCGCCATCAGCAAGCCCCCCGCCATCCCCGCCAGCCCGCGCCAGAGCGCGAACCAGGCGAGCCCGCCATTCCAGGCACAGGCCAGGAAGGCCAGCAGCGCGAGCGCCATGCCGAGGTCCAGCGCGCGCGGCACGCCCAGTCGCGCCGCCACCGCCCGCCCGCCCAGCACGCCCAGCAGATAGCCCGAGAAATTCGCCGCCCCGAGCAGCCCCGCCCCGCCGCCATCGACCCAGCCGGCGCCGACCATCACGGGAAACAGCGGCACATAGGCGAAGCGGGCGAGGCCGATCCCGACGCAGATCGCGCCGGCCCCGGCCAGGCCGGCCCGCCAGACGGAAACGGGAGGGGGCGAGGTCATCCCCCGATCATCGGCCCGCCGGGGCGCGAGCGTCCACGGGGGGGGGCCGCCTTTCCTCTGGCCTTTCGCCCCCCGCCATGCGATAGCGGCGCCTGGATCGGTGCCGGGCCCTGCCCAGCCCCCGGTCTTCGCTGCGATGGCGGCGGAATTCTCGAGGAGCGCCAAACCCGATCGGGGAGATGGCGGCGCCTCCGGCCACATGGGCGGCCTTGCCCATCCGCCTCCCCGCAACGGGAAGCGCGATGGGACCCACTCTGCGCAAGCAATGTGGGCCTTCCGCCTTCCCATGCCGCCCGAGACGCCGAGCATCCCTGCCCAAGGGGACTGACCCTGTCGGGCCGGTGCGGCACCCACCCCGTGGATCCGTCCTGTCGTGTTCCAGGCCGCCCCTGCCATCGCGCGCGGGCGGTGCATTGCTTTGGTCCGCCGCGACGGCGGGCCACGAAGGACGATTCATGTTCGACAAGTACTTCCGCAAGGACATCTCCTGGGGCGGCCAGCTCCTGACGCTGGAGACAGGCAAGATCGCCCGCCAGGCCGATGGCGCCGTGATGGCCCGCCTGGGCGACACCATCGTGCTCTGCACCGTGGTCGGCGCGCGCAGCGTGAAGCCGGGCCAGGACTTCTTCCCGCTGACCGTGAACTACCAGGAGAAGGCCTTCGCGGCCGGCAAGATCCCCGGCGGCTTCTTCAAGCGCGAAGGCCGCCCGAACGAGAACGAGACCCTGGTCTCGCGCCTCATCGACCGGCCGCTGCGCCCGCTCTTCCCCGAGGGCTTCCGCAACGAGGTCCAGGTGATCGCGACCGTGCTGTCGCATGACCTGGAGAACAACCCCGACATCGTGGCGCTGGTCGGCTGCTCCGCCGCGCTGACGCTCTCGGGCATTCCCTTCTTCGGCCCCGTCGCCGGCGCGCGCGTCGCCTGGATCGATGGCGGCTATGTGCTGAACCCGACCGCCGCGCAGCTGCAGCAGAGCCAGCTCGACCTCGTCGTCGCCGGCACCGCCGAGGGCGTGCTGATGGTGGAATCCGAGGCCCAGGAGCTGAGCGAGGAGATCATGCTCGGCGCCGTGGAATTCGGCCACAAGAGCTTCCAGGCCGTGATCCAGGGCATCATCGAGCTGGCCGAGGTGGCCGCCAAGGAGCCCTGGGCCCTGCCCGAGGAGTCCGAGGCGACGAAGACGCTGAAGGCCCGCATCGCCGAGCTCGGCCGCGCGCCGATCGCCGAGGCCTACAAGACGGTCGAGAAGCTGGCCCGCCAGACCCAGGTTGGTGCGGCCAAGAAGGCCGTGCTCGCCGCGCTCGAGGCCGAGGGCCTGGATGCCGGCGCCGCCAAGGGCCTGCTGAAGGAGCTTGAGGCCGACGTCGTCCGCAACGCCATCCTCGACACCGGCCTGCGCATCGACGGGCGCGACACGCGCACCGTGCGCCCCATCCTGGCCGAGGTCGGCGTGCTGCCGCGCGCGCATGGCTCGGCGCTGTTCACCCGCGGCGAGACGCAGGCGCTGTGCGTGGCCACGCTGGGCACCGGGCAGGATGAGCAGATCATCGACGCGCTCTCGGGCGAGTACCGCGAGAACTTCATGCTGCACTACAACTTCCCGCCCTACAGCGTGAACGAGACGGGCCGCATGGGCAGCCCCGGCCGGCGTGAGATCGGCCACGGCAAGCTCGCCTGGCGCGCGCTCCATCCGCTGCTGCCGGAGAAGGAGAAGTTCCCCTACACGATGCGCGTCGTCTCCGAGATCACGGAGAGCAACGGCTCCTCCTCCATGGCCACCGTCTGCGGCACCTCGCTGGCGCTGATGGATGCGGGCACGCCGCTGAAGCGCCCCTGCGCGGGCATCGCCATGGGCCTGATCAAGGAAGACCGCGGCTTCGCCGTGCTCTCCGACATCCTGGGCGATGAGGACCATCTGGGCGACATGGACTTCAAGGTGGCCGGCACGGAAGCCGGCGTCACCGCGCTGCAGATGGACATCAAGATCACCTCCATCACCTTCGACATCATGCGCCAGGCGCTCGGCCAGGCGAAGGATGGCCGCCTGCACATCCTGGGCGAGATGGCCAAGGGCTTGTCGGGGGCGCGCGGCGACGTGGCCGCGACCGCGCCGCGCATCACCGTGATCAACATCAACAAGGACAAGATCCGTGATGTGATCGGCTCGGGCGGCAAGGTGATCCGCGAGATCACCGAGCAGACCGGCACGAAGATCGACATCGACGACGACGGCACCATCAAGGTGGCGGCGACGACGACCGAGGCCGCGCAGAAGGCGATCGACCGGATCATGGGCATCGTCGCCGAGCCGGAGATCAACAAGATCTACAACGGCAAGGTGGTGAAGACCGCCGAGTTCGGCGCCTTCGTGAACTTCCTCGGCGCCAAGGACGGCCTTGTGCACATCTCGGAACTCTCGAACGAGCGCGTGCAGAAGACGACCGACATCGTCAAGGAAGGCGATGCGGTGAAGGTCAAGGTCATCGGCTTCGACGACCGCGGCAAGGTGAAGCTCTCGATGCGCGTGGTCGACCAGGCCACGGGTGCGGACATCACCGACCAGGTCGGCCCGCGCCGCCCGCGCGAAGAGGGCGAGGGCGGGGGTGAGCGCGGCGAGCGCGGCCCGCGCCGCGACCGCGACCGCGACCGCCGCCCGCGCCGTGAGGGCATCACCGACCTCGGCGGCGAATAGGCCGCCCGACCCGGCCGGCTCGGCCCGGCAGGGGGGCCTCTCCCCTTGTCGGCCAAGCCGCGCCATATAGTTGTCATGCGGGGGGCCGTGCCCCTCGCAACGCGATAGTCACCGGAGCCGAAGAATCTTGAAGGCGATCAACCCCATCCGCATGGGCGGTGTCGACGTGCTGCCGCTTGTCGAAGGCGGCAAGGGCGTCGCCGTTTCCAACGGGGCCACCTGCGGGGGCTGGGCCTCCGGTGGGGGCGTCGGCACCTTCTCGGCCGTCAATGCCGACAGCTACGACGCGGACGGCAACGTCATCCGCCAGATCTACCATGGCCGCACGCGCCGCGAGCGGCATGAGGAGCTGGTGGCCTACGGTATCCGCGGCGGCATCGCCCAGGCGCGCGAGGCGCATGAGCGCGCCGGCGGCCAGGGCCGCATCCACATGAACATCCTGTGGGAGATGGGCGGCGCCGAGCGCGTGGCGCGCGGCGTGCTGGAAGGTGCGAAGGGCCTGGTGCACGGCATCACCTGCGGCGCCGGCATGCCCTATCGCCTCGCCGAGCTCGCGCGCGACTACGGCGTGCACTACTACCCCATCATCTCCTCCGCCCGCGCCTTCGCCGCGCTGTGGAAGCGCGCCTACAACAAGCAGCGCGAGCTGCTGGGCGGCGTGGTGTACGAGGACCCCTGGCTGGCCGGCGGCCATAACGGCCTGTCCAACAGCGAGGACCCGCTGAAGCCCGAGGATCCCTATCCGCGCGTGCTCAAGCTGCGCCAGCAGATGCGCGAATTCGGCCTGCACGACACGCCCATCATCATGGCCGGCGGCGTGTGGTGGCTCGAGGAATGGGAGCACTGGATCGACAGCGAGGAGCTTGGCCCCGTCGCCTTCCAGTTCGGCACCCGCCCGCTGCTGACGCAGGAAAGCCCGATCAGCGAGGAATGGAAGACCCGCCTGCTGCAGCTGAAGGAGGGCGACGTGCTGCTCCAGCCCTTCAGCCCGACCGGCTTCTATTCCTCCGCCGTGCGCACGCAGTTCCTCAGCGAGCTCGAGGCGCGCAGCCAGCGGCAGGTGCCCTTCACCACCGAGCCGAATGAGACGCACACCGCGCCCTTCCCGGTAGGCCCGCGCAAGCGCCTGGTCTACCTCAAGCCCGACGACCTGCCCCGCGCGCAGGGCTACACGGCCGAGGGCTTCACCGAGGCACTGCGCACGCCCGACGACACGCTGGTCTTCGAGACTCCCGCCACGGCGCGCGAGATCCTGAACGACCAGACCGACTGCATGGGCTGCCTCTCCCACTGCCGTTTCTCGAACTGGGCGCAGACCGAGCCCGATTTCAGCACCGGCAAGAAGGCCGATCCGCGCAGCTTCTGCATCCAGAAGACGCTGCAGGACATCGCCCATGGCGGGCGGCTGGAGCGCAATCTGATGTTCTCCGGCCACAACGCCTATCGCTTCGGCACGGACCCCTTCTACTCCAACGGCTTCGTGCCGACGGCGAAGCAGCTGGTCGAGCGGATCATGACCGGGCGCTGAGCCAGGTCACGGCAAGCAAGTGTTGCATCTGTTTCAGCGTCCGCCCTGCGCACATGACAAGGTGATGGGGCGTCGCTAGCTTGCGCGCCTCTCGAAAGGGGCGGGCATGACGGCACCGACGCGCATCGCGGTGGTGGAGGATGAGGCGGATCTGCGCGAGGTCGTCGTGGACTACCTCCGCCTGCAGGGCTTCTCCCCCATCCCCTGCCCGGACGGCGCGGCGCTGGACGCCGCGCTGGCGGAGGCCCCTGTCGATATCGTGCTGCTCGACCTCAACCTGCCGCGGGAGGGCGGGCTCTCCATCGCGCGGCGGCTGAAGGCGCTCGGCGCGCCGCCGGGGATCATCATGGTGACGGCGCTGGGCGAATCGCTCGATCGCGTCGTTGGCCTCGAGATCGGCGCCGACGACTATATCGGCAAGCCCTTCGAGCTGCGGGAGCTGCTGGCCCGCCTGCGGGCCCTGCTGCGCCGCCGCGCCGCCGTGGCCGAGGCTGCGCCGGTGGCGGTTCCCGCCGCGGCCATCGCCCCCGCGCCCTGCCCGCGGTTGCGCTTCGCCGGCTTCACCCTCTGCCCCGGCGAGCGGCAATTGCTCGACGCGGGCGGGGCGGAGGTGGCGCTCACCGCCATGGAATTCGACCTGCTGTTGCTGCTGGCGAGCCACCCGGGCGAGGTCTTCTCGCGTGAGGCGCTGCTGGCGCGTGCGCATGGCAAGGGGGCGGATCCGCTCGACCGTTCCATCGACATCCGAATCACGCGGCTGCGCCGCAAGCTGGAGGGCACGCCCGGCGCCGCGCCGCTGATCCGCACCGTGCGCGGGCGGGGCTACGTCTTCGGCGCCGCGCCGTGACGCCGCCCGGCCCCAACAGCCTCGCCGGCCGGCTGAGCGAGGCGGAGGCGCTGAAGGAAGGCGTGATCAACGCCGCCCTCGACGCCGTGATCACCGCCGACCGCAATTGCCGCGTCACTGGCTGGAACGCCGCCGCCGAGCGCATCTTCGGCCATCGCGCCGCCGCCATCATGGGCCAGCCGATCGGCGACCTCATCGTGCCCCCCCATCTGCGCGCGCAGCATGAGGCCGGACTCGCGCGCTACCAGGCCACGGGCTGCCCGCATGTGCTCGGCCAGCGGCTGGAGATGGAGGCGATGCGCCATGATGGCAGCCTCTTCCCCTGCGAGCTGTCGATCCATGAGGTGAAGGTGGGCGATCGCGTCTTCTTCACCGCCTGGCTGCGCGACCTCACGCCGCTGCGCGATGCCGAGGCCGAACTGGCCCAGCAGCGGGAGAAACTGCACCAGGCGCAGAAGCTCTCGGCGCTCGGCAGCCTGCTGGCCGGCGTGGCGCATGAGCTGAACAACCCGCTCGCCGTCGTCGTCGCCCAGACCACGATGCTCGAGGCCGTGGCCGCGGACCCCGAGGTGCGCGACCGCGCCGCGCGCATCCATGCCGCAGCCACGCGCTGCGGGCGCATCGTCAAGACCTTCCTGGCCATGGTGCGCCAGCAGCCGCCCTCCCGCACGGCGGTGGACCTCAACGCGGCGCTGAAGGGCGCGGTGGAGATGGTGGGCTACGGGCTGCGCAGCACCGGCGTGCAGGTGGAATGGGCGCTCGCCCCGGGGCTCGGCCCGGTGCAGGCGGATGGCGACCAGCTCGGCCAGGTGGCGGTGAACCTCATCGTCAACGCCCAGGCCGCACTGGCCGACCGGCCCGAGCCGCGGCGCCTGCGGCTGGAAAGCTTCGCCACGCCCGAGGGCCTCGGCTTCGCGGTGGAGGATAACGGCCCCGGCGTGCCCGCCGCGCTGCACGAACAGATCTTCGAACCCTATGTCACGACCAAGCCGCTCGGCGCCGGCACGGGGCTGGGGCTCGCGGTATGCCGCAACATCGCCGCCGCGCATGGCGGCACCATCGGGCTCGAGCCGGGCAGCCTCGGCGGGGCGCGCTTCGTGCTGCGCCTGCCGCGCGGCGTGGCGCAGGAGGCGCCGGCCGCCGCGCCCGCCGCCGCGCCCAGCCGCGCGCGCGTGCTGGTGGTGGATGACGAGCCCGAGGTCGGTGAGGCGCTGGCCGCGCTGCTGCAGGTGGCGGGGGCGAGCGTGCAGGTGGTGCAGGACATCGCCACGGCCGTGGCGCATCTGCGCGCCGGCGGGGTGCAGGCCGTGTTCTGCGACCTGCGCATGCCCGGCGGCGGCGGCGGGGGGCTCTATCGCCACGCCATGGCGGTGCATCCCGAGCTGCGCGGGCATTTCTGCTTCGTCACCGGCGACACCGTGGCCGGCCCCGCCGCCATCGCCGCCCTCGACCCCGAGGCGCCGCCGATGATCCTGGAGAAGCCCTTCGGGCGGGATGAGGTCGCCGCCGCGCTGCGCCAGCTGGTGCCCTCAGGCTGAGGCGCGCCGCCGCGCCAGCGCGGCATCCAGCTCGGCGCCGAGCAGGATCAGGTAGACGGTGACGTAGAGCCAGGTGAGCAGCCCCACCGCCGCGCCCAGCGCGCCATAGGTCGCGTCATGGACCGCGAAGTTGGACACGTAGAGCGAGAAGAGGCTGGAAGCGACCAGCCACAGGAAGGTCGCCAGCAGCGCGCCGGGCGAGAACAGCCGCCAATAGGGCGGCGGCCGCGCCGGGCCGAAGCGGTAGAGCAGGCCGATCGCCAGCAGCACCGCCACCAGCAGCACCAGCAGCGAGGCCCCGCGCAGGATCAGCGCCTGGCGCGGCACGAAGTCGAGCAGCGCGAGCAGCGCCGGCAGCGCGACCAGCAGCACCAGCCCCACCGTCACCGCCAGCACGCCACCGAGCGTCAGCAGCAGCGCCGTGACGTAGAAGCGCAGCGCCCCGCGCGCCTCGGTCGCGCCCTGGGCGAGGTTGAGCGCGCCGAGCAGCCCGCGGATGCCGGCCGAGGCGCTCCACAGCGCGATCCCCGCCCCCAGCGCCGCGCCCAGGCCCAGCGTCTGGCGCGGCATCGCCACCAGTTCGCGCACCCGCGCGGCAATCAACTGGTAGCCGGTCTCGGGCATCAGCTTGTGCAGCACCTCCAGCTGCGGCTCGACCGTGCCGGGGTCGAACCAGATGCCGTAGAAGGAGATGCAGAGCGACAGCGCCGGGAACAGCGCCAGCATGGCGTAGAAGGCGCAGCCCGCCGCGACCAGGGAGATGCGGTCGGACGCCGCGACGGCGAAGAGATTGCGCCAGAAGCCCGGCGGCGATCCCGCTGCATCGGTCTGCACGGCCGTCATGCCCGCCTCCAGCCTCGCCCGCATGCCCCGGGATTGACGCGCATCAAAGCGAAGGCGTGCGCCGCCCGGCAAGGTGCGGCGCAGGGACATCCCCGCGAGAGGAGAATATCATGCAGAAGAATGTCGGCGGCATCGACAAGGTGCTGCGGATCGGGGCCGGGGTGGTGCTGCTGACGCTGGGCCTCTTCGGGCCGCTGGGCTGGTGGGGCCTGATCGGCATCGTGCCGCTGGCGACCGGCCTGCTCGGCAACTGCCCGGTCTATGGGCTGATCGGCCTGAACACCTGCCCGCTGGAGCAGCGCACCGGCTGAGGGCGCGACCCCGGGCGGCGCCAAAAAAAATCAGCCGGCCGGGGGAATAGCAAGGCCGCCCCGCGCGTCCCACCCTGAGCAAGCCACAAGGCTCGGGGCGGGAGGAGCATGTTCGGGGCGCAGGATCGCGACGCGCTGATCGAGGCCCAGGTGCCGGCGTTGCGGCGCTTCGCGCGCTCGCTCTGCCGCGCCCCCGATGCGGCGGACGATCTGGTGCAGGATTGCTTGGAACAGGCGCTGCAGGCCTGGCCGCGCCGCCGGGCCGAGGCCGATCTGCGCGCCTGGCTCTTCGCCATTCTCTACAACCTCTTCGTCTCCGGCCGTCGCCGCAGCGCGCGGCAGGAGCGGCTGCTGGCCGCCCAGGGCGCCCCGCCCGAGGCCGCGCCCCAGGGCCAGGACGCCGCCGTGCATTGCGCCGAGGTGCTCGCCCAGCTCGATGCGCTGCCGGCCGAGCAGCGCGCCGTGCTGTGCCTGATCGCGGTGGAGGATCTGGGCTATGAGCAGGCGGCGCGCGTGCTCGGCGTGCCGGTCGGCACGGTGATGTCGCGCCTGTCCCGCGCGCGGGAGCGGCTGCGCCGGATGGCGGAAGCGCCGCCAGCCCGGCCGGCGCTGCGGCGGGTGGTCTGAGCCATGGCCGCGCCGCCCCCCGCGCCGATCGGCGAGGATGACCTGCACGCCTGGATCGATGGCCGCCTGGCCCCGGACCGCGCCGCCGAGGTCTCGGCCTTCCTGGCCACCAGGCCGGCGCTGGCCGCCGGGCTGCGCGCCGACCGGCAGCAGCGCGAGCGGCTGCGCGCGGCGCTGCTGCCCGTGGCGGAGGAGCCCATCCCGGCCCGGCTGCGCGTGGCGCATCTGCGCGCGCAGCACCGGCAGCGCCGGCACGGGCAGGGGCGCGTGGCGGCGGCGGCGCTGCTGCTCATCGGCCTCGGCACGGGGCTGGGCTGGACGCTGCGCGGGCAGGTCGCGCCGGAGCCGGTGGCGGATCGCCTGGCCGAGCCGCCGGCAGCCACCCCCTGGTCCAGCGCGCAGGTCGCCTTCGCACGGGAGCAGCCGCTCGGCCCCTGGCTCGCCGCCCAGCTCGAGGAGGAGATGCCGCTGCCGGACCTGGCCGATTTCGGCTTCCGGCTCGACGCCGCCTGGGTGCAGGCCGACATCGCCGGGCCGCCGGCTGCGCTGCTGCGCTATGTGGACCCCGACGGCATCGCCCTGTCGCTGCGGCGGGAGGCCGATGCGCGCAGCTATCCCCAGCCGATGCGCTGCGCCGATGGGCCGGGCGGGGTGGTGACCTATGCCTGGTCGGATGGGCGCTGGCGCTACGCGCTCTCCGCCATGCTGCCGCGCGAGAGGCTGCGCCCGATCGCCCTGGCGGCGGAACGCTTCATGCGGGAAGCCCCGCGCCAACCCCTGCTCGCGGCGCTGCCGCGCAGACCGTGCCTGACCGGAACCGGCTGACACGCAACCACGGGAGGAACGACACCATGACCCAGCACCCAGGGCGGGCCGAGCGCTCGATCCAGGAACTCTATCGCGATGACCCCGAGCGCGCCGATGCGCTGGCCTTCGGCCGGCGCGGCGCGCTGAAGGGCGCGGCGCTGGCGGCGATGGGGGCGAGCCTGGGTGCCGCCATCCCCTTCGCCGGCACCATGCCGCGCGGCACGCTGCCCGCGCTCTTCGCCCGCCCGGCGGCGGCGCAGGCGGCGGGCCAGCCGCCGATCCTGCGCATGGACGGCAAGGGCCCGCTGCTGCTGCTGCAGGAACGCCCCCTGGTGGCCGAGACGCCCGAGCACCTGCTGGATGAAGCCGTCACCAGCTACGGCAATTTCTTCGTCCGCAACAACGGCCTGATCCCCGACGCCGCGACCAACCCGCAGGGCTGGAAGCTGACCATCGACGGCGAGGTGAACGGCCCGCTGGAACTCACCCTCGGTGACCTGGCGCAGCGCTTCCCGCTGGTCACGCGACAGTTGCAGATGGAGTGCGGCGGCAATGGCCGGGCCTCCTTCGCGCCGCAGACGCGCGGCAACCAATGGGGCAATGGCGCCATCGGCTGCGCCGAATACACCGGCGTGCGCCTGGCCGATGTGCTGCGCGCCGCCGGGGTGAAGGAAACGGCCCGCTACACCGGGCATTTCGGCGGCGACCCGCACCTTTCGGGCGATGCCACGCGCCCGGCGATCAGCCGCGGCATGCGCCTCGTGAAAGCCATGGACGAGGACACGCTGATCGTCCTGCGCATGAACGGCCAGCCGCTGCCGCACATCCATGGCGGGCCGGTGCGCCTGCTGGTGCCGGGCTGGCCGGGCAGCCTCAGCCAGAAATGGCTCACGCGCGTGACGCTGCTGGCCCAGCCGCATCGCGGCCAGGGCATGGGCGGCACCAGCTACCGCCTGCCGGTGCGCCCGATCATTCCCGGCAGCGACAACAACGGCGCCGATTTCGCGGAGATGGAGAGCATGCCCGTGCGCTCCATCCTGTCCTCCCACCCGCATGGCGCGCGGCTGCCGGCGGGCACGCGCAACCTCGATCTGCGCGGCGCGGCCTGGGCGGGGGATCTCTCCGTCTCGGCCGTGCATGTCAGCCTCGATTTCGGCGCCACCTGGCAGGCGATGCAGGTGGCGGCCCCCGCCAACCGCCATGCCTGGCAGCGCTGGAATGGCCGCGTGACCCTGCCCTCGGACGGGTATTTCGAGATCTGGTACCGCGCCACCGACAGCCAGGGGCGGATGCAGCCGCACCAGGCCGCGAACTGGAATCCGCAGGGCTACGGGGCGAACCCGGTGAGCCGCGCGGCGATCCTGGTCGGCTGATGCGCGCGCCGCTGCTTGTTGCCGCCCTGGCCGCGCTCGGTATCGGGGTCGCGGTCGCGCAGACCAACCCCGAGCGCGATGCCGACCGCGCGCACGCCATCCAGGCCCCGGCAGAGGAGGAGAGCATCCTCCCCGACGGGGAGGGGCGGTCGGAGACCTTCGCCTACTGCACCGTCTGCCACAGCACCGCGATCATCCGCCGCAGCCGCTTCGGCCGCGCGCAATGGGACGGGCTGATGGACTGGATGGCGGAGAAGCACGGGATGAACCCGCTGGAGGGCGAGTTCCGCGACACCATCGTGAACTACCTCGCCCAGCATTTCGGCCCCGCCCAGGCGCCGGCGCGCGGGCGCAACCCGTTCCTGAACTGATCGGCCCGATCAGACCTCAGGCTTCTCGCGCCGGAGCTTCTTGACCCCGGCGCGGTTCGCCTTGCCGGCCAGGCGGCGTTCCTGCGCGCCCTTGCTGGGGCGCGTGGGGCGGCGCGGCGGCGGCGGGGGCTTGGCGGCCTCGGCCAGCAGGGCGGCGAGCTTGGCGCGGGCTTCCTGGCGGTTGCGGTCCTGGGTGCGGTGTTCCTGCGCCTCGATCACCAGCACGCCGAACTGCGTCACCCGTCGCCCGGCGAGCTTCACCAGCCGTGCCTCCACGCGCGGATCGAGCCCCGCGCGCGCGAGATCCAGGCGCAGTTCCACGGCGGTGGAGAGCTTGTTGACGTTCTGCCCGCCGGGGCCGGAGGCGCGCACGAAGCTCTCCTCCAGCGCGTCCTCGGGGATGGTGATGGCGCTCATGCGCGCGGTGTGCGCCCCGCGGCGGAGCCGCGCAACACAAAGTTCGGCGGAGCCGCGCAACACAAAGTTCGGCGGCGCCGCGCAGCACAGGGTTCGGCGGCGCCGCGCGCTACAGCGGCTTGTCGTAGGTGATCCACATCGTGCGCGTCGCCAGGCGGTCGTACACGCCGCGGCCGCGGTAATTGTCGTCGGCGGTGATCCAGCGCAGCAGCGTGGCCCCCTGGCGGCGGCCTTCCTCGGCCACCGCCTCGATCAGCGCATCGGCGGTGCGGGTGCCGCGCGCCTGCGGATCGACGAAGAGGTCGTCGAGATAGATGCCCATCGCGGCGCGCAGCGGCCGCGCGAAGGGGCGGTAATGCGCCAGCCCGATCGGCGCGCCCTGCGCGTCCAGCGCCAGGAAGGCCTTCACCTCATGGCGCGGGTCATGGATCCAGCCCCAGACGGTGTCGCGCATCGCGCCATCCTGCTCGACCTTGTAGAAGGCCGCGTAGCCGGCATAGAGGCGGTCCCAGGCCGCGCGATGCGCGGGGGTGGGGCGGATAATGGTGCTCACAGCGAAATCCTCCCGACAGATGCCAGCCCGAGCAGGATGGCGCCGACATGCATGGATTGCCCGATCAGGCCGCGCGGCAGGCCGGCGAGCACTTCGGCCACCGGCAGCACCTCCACGCGGATCGCCTCGCCCGGTTCGGGCGTGGCCACTGCGCTCGGCCGCGCGCCGGTGCCGAGCACGACATGCAGCCGGTTGGTCTGGATGGCGGGGTTCGCGTGGCCGGCGGTGAGGTAGCGCCAATCGGCGGCCTCATAGCCCGTCTCCTCGCGCGTCTCGCGCTGGCCGGCGACCAGCGCATCGGCGTCGGTCGCATCCATGACGCCGCCGGGCAGTTCCAGCGACCAGGCCTGCGCGCCGTGCCGCCATTGCCGCACCAGCACCAGGCGGTCGTCCTCGGTCAGCACCACGGCGGCGACCCAATCCGGGTAGTCCAGCACATACCAGGGCGAAAGCTCGGTGCCGGCCTGGGTGCGCAGCCGGTCGGCGCGCAGGCGGATCCAGCGATCCTCGATCAGCAGGCGGGAGTCGAGCGTGGTCCAGGGCGGCGCATCGGTCATGCGGCGACGGTAGGCGAGGCGACGGAATCTGGCGAGCGGTCCGTAACCACCAGGTCGCGTCCGGCGAAGCCCCCTGCAACCGCCGAGGACCCTGCCATGCCCCTCTCCCGTCGCCACCTGTTGCTCGCCCCTGCCCTGCTGCTGACCATGCCCGGCCCTGCCGAGGCCGCGACGCGGCGGCTGAACCACCAGCGCGGCGTCATGCTGCGCGGCTTCGACACGGTTGCCTGGTTCACCGAGGGCGCGCCCCGGCGCGGTTCGGCCGCGCACCAGGCGAGCTGGGGCGGTGCGACCTGGCATTTCGCCTCGGCCGAGAACCGCGCCCGCTTCGTGGCGGACCCGCAGGCCTTCGCCCCGCGCTTCGGCGGCTTCTGCGCTTTCGGCGTGGCGCGTGGCTACAAGGTGGATATCGACCCGGAGGCATGGCACATCCACCAGGGCCGTCTCTACCTGAACTACGATCGCGGGGTGCAACGCCAGTGGCAACGCGACATCCCCGGCTTCATCGCGACCGCCGAGGCCAATTGGCCGCGGCTGATGGATGCATGATGTGCCCGCCCTCGCCATGTCCATCGATCCGTCCGGGATGAGCGTGCCGACTGATGCCCGCGCCGCGCAGGAAGAGCGCTGGGGGGTGCTGATGGCCGCCGCCCAGGGTGGCGATGCGCGCGCCTATGACACGCTGCTGCGTGAGGTCACGCCGCGCATCCGCAGCCTCTGCCGCAACCGCATCCGTGACGCGGCGGAGGTCGAGGATGCGGTGCAGGACGCGCTGCTGACGCTGCACGCGCTGCGCCACACCTACGACCCCGCGCGCCCCTTCGGCCCCTGGATCACCACCATCGCCACGCGCCGCGCCATCGACCGGCTGCGCCGGCATGGCCGGGCCGGCGGGCGCGAATCCAACATCGACGACCTGCCCGATTCCGCCGCCGCCGTCGCCCCGGTGGCGGAGGAGCGCCTCGCCGCGCGCAACCTGCGGGACGCGGTCTCCGAACTCCCGGAGAGCCAGCGCACCGCGCTGCGCCTCGCCAAGCTCGAGGATCTGTCCCTGGCCGAGGCCTCGGCCCGGTCAGGATTGAGCGTGGGCGCGCTGAAGGTCGCCACCCACCGTGCCATGCAGTCGCTGCGCCGCCGCTTCGGCGCGAGCGAATAGGAGAGCGAGATGCGGACCGATGATCTGATCGCCCGCCTGTCCACCGGCCTGAAGCCGGTGAAGCGCGTGACGCCGCCGATGCTGGCCGCGCTGGGCTGGCTGGCGATGGCGCTGGCGGTGGTGAGCCTGGGCGTGGCCGTCTCCGGCTTCCGCCACGACATCGAGCACCGGCTGATGCTGATGCATGAGCAGGTGAACCTCATCGCCGCGCTGCTGACCGGCACGGCGGCGGCCATCGCGGCCTTCCACCTCGCCCTGCCGGACCGCAGCCCGCGCTGGGCGCTGCTGCCGCTGCCTTTCGGCGCCTTCTGGGTCTCGGGGCTGGGCTGGGGCTGTGTCGCGGAATTCGTCGAACAGGGCTGGCCGGCGCTGGGCACCAGCTTCGGCTGCATGCGCTTCATCATCGGCTTCGGCGTGCCGCTGACCCTGGCGATGTTGTGGATGACGCGCCACGCCGCGCCGATCCGCCCCACGCCGGTCGCCGCCCTGGCGGGGCTGGCGGCGGCCTCCATCGCCTCGGTCGGGCTGTCGCTCGTGCACCACCTGGACGCGGCCGCGATGGTGCTGATCTGGCATGGCGGGTCGGTGCTGCTGGTGATGGCGCTTTCGAAGCGCTGGGGCGCGCGGGCGATGCGCGCCGTCGGCCCGTAGCGCAGCAGGTCAGATCCCGCCGCCATCCACCACGAAATACTGCGCCGTCACCATCCGGCTGTCCTCGGCGGCAAGCCAGAGCGCCATGCGCGCGATGTCATCCGCCATCACCTTGCGCTTGAGGCATTGCTTGTCGAGGTGCCGCGCCGTGGCCTCGGGCGTGGCCCAGAGCGCCTCCTGCCGCGGGGTGAAGACCCAGCCGGGCACGATCTCGTTCACCCGGATGCCATCCCCGCCGAGGTCGCGCGCCAGGCCGCGCGTCAGCCCGCGCACGGCGGATTTCGCCGCCGTATAGGCCGGCATGCCGCCCTGCGCGCCCATCCAGCTCACGCTGCCCATGTTGATGATGCTGCCCGCCTTGGCCGCGCGCATCGCGGGTGCGACGGCCTGGGCGCAGAAGAACATGTGGCGGAGATTGGTGGCGAAGCGCTCGTCCCAATACTCGGGCTCCACCGTCTCGAGCCCGTGGCGGTCGTCGCGCGCGGCGTTGTTCACCAGCACCTGCACGGGGCCGAGCGCGGCGATGGCCTTGTCGATGGCGTCGCGCAGCGCCGGGATGTCGCGCAGATCGCAGGGCAGGAAGAGCGCCCCGGCCTCCGCCGCGACGCGCCTGCCCGATTCGGCATCGAAATCGAGGAAGGCGACGCGCGCGCCCTGCCGCGCGAATTGCGCCACCAGCTCGGCGCCGATGCCGCTCGCGCCCCCGGTGATCAGCACCACCTTGCCGGCGAGGGAGGGGTAGCGGGCGAATTCATGCATGGCGGGCCTATCCCTGGTCGCGCGGCAGCAGCGGCTGCGGGTCGAGCCAGACCTGATACCAGCTCAGCGAGAAATGCAGGTGCGGGCCCGTGACACGGCCCGTGGCCCCCATCAGCGCGATGCGCTGGCCGCTCGCCACGCTCTCGCCTTCCGCCACAAGCCGCTGGCTGAGATGGGCGTAGAGCGTGTTCACCCCATGCCCGTGGTCGATCACCAGGATCTGCCCGAAGAAGAAGAAATCGCCCGAGAGCGTCACGCGGCCCGCGAGGCTCGCCTGGATCGGCGTGCCCACGGGGGCGGCGACGTCCAGCCCGTAATGCGGCTGGCGCGGCTGGCCGTTCAGCACGCGCTGGCTGCCGAAGATGCCGCTGATGCGACCTCTTGCTGGCCACACCAGGGCTTCGGCGAAATGCGGCAGCGCGCTGTCCGCGGCGCGCGCCTGGCCCAGCCGCTCGCGCTCGGCATTTATGCGGCGCAGCGCCTCGGCATCGGGCGTCACCTGGGCGGGGGGCAGGCCGGAGATGGCCTGCACATCCCATTGCCGCCGCGCGACGGTCAGCGCCTGCGTCTCGACCCGCCCGCCGGGATGGGTGGTGGTGAGGGTGGCGGCGGCGCCATGGTCGCGCCCGAAGCCGAAGGCGAAGCGCCCCTCGGGTGAGACGCGCAGGTTGCGCCCATCCAGCGCCACGCGCGCGCCCGGCGGAACCTGGCCGCGCAGCAGCGCGCCTTGGGTGGGGGCGACATCGAGCGTCGCCGCGCTGGCCTGGCGGGCCAGCAGAAGGGCGGGGGCAGCAAGCAGGAGGCGTCGCGCGATCACAGCAAGGTCTCCTGCGCTGGCGGCGTGGGTTTGCGCGGGCGCCTCTCGCCCTCCGCCGTCGCGACGACGGCGCCATCGGCGAAGGCGATGGAGAGCTTCGCGCCCGGCGCCACGGCCGCGGCCCGGGTCAGGGGCTGGCCCTCCGCGTCGCGCACCAGGGCGAAGCCGCGCGCCAGCACCGCCTGGTAGGAGCCGGCTTCGAGCCGCGCCGAGAGCCCGGCGAGCCGCGCCGCCTTCTCCCGCAGCAGGGCCGCGACCGGGGCGGGCGAGAAGGCCGCGAGTGCCCGCGCGGCGCGGCGCTTCTGCACCTCCCGCGCGAACAGCGCGATGCGCCGGCCATCCAGCAACGCCAGCGCGTGGCGGCGCGCCGCGATGCCCTCCCGCGGGTGGGGCGGAACGAGCGGGGCGAGGGCCTCCCGCCGCCCCTGCACGAAGCGCACCAGGGCGCCGGGCAGGGCCTCCCCGGCCTCGTCCAGGCGGCGACGCAGATCGGTGACGCGGGCGGGAATGTCGGGCAGGCGGCGTTCCAGCAGCAGCAGCGCGCGCTGGCTCTCCCGCACCCGGCGCAGCGCCGCGCCGCGCAGCCGCGCCTCGCGCTGGGCGAGGTCCACCAGCAGGTCGGCGCGCGCGGGCACGGCCATCTCGGCGGCGGCGGTGGGGGTGGGGGCGCGGCGATCGGCGGCGAAGTCGATCAGCGTCGTGTCCGTCTCATGCCCCACGGCGGAGATCAGCGGGATCGGGCAGGCGGCGGCGGCGCGCACCACGATCTCCTCGTTGAAGGCCATCAGGTCTTCCAGGCTGCCGCCGCCGCGCGCGACGATCAGCACGTCGGGGCGCGGGATCGGGCCCTCGGGCGGCAGGCGGCCGAAGCCCTCGATGGCGGCAGCGATCTTCTCGGCGGCGTCCTTGCCCTGGACGGGCACGGGCCAGAGCAGGATGCGGCGCGGGAAGCGGCGCAGGATGGTGGTGCGGATGTCCTGGATCACCGCACCGGCCTCGGAGGTCACCACGCCGATGACCTGGGGCAGCATCGGCAGGGCCTTCTTCCGGCCCTCCTCGAACAGCCCTTCCTCCAGCATCTTGCGACGCAGCGCCTCGATCCGCGCGAGCAGCGCGCCCTCGCCGGCATATTCCAGCCGGTCGATGACAAGCTGGTATTTCGAGCGATCGGCATAGGTGGTGATCTTGCCCGTGGCGATCACCTCCACGCCGTTCTCGGGCTTCACCGCGAGGCGCGCGACGGCGGTCTTCCAGACCACGGCCTCGAGCTTCGCATTCTCATCCTTCAACGAAAGGTAGATGTGGCCCGAGGGATAGCGCTTGCATTCGGTGATCTCCCCCCGCACGCGGATGCGGCCGAAGCTGCTTTCGAGCGTGCGGCGCACCGCGCCGGCGATCTCGCTGACGGCGTATTCGGGAACGTTCGACGCGGGCGGGGCGGGTGTGTCCATCGGGTGAGTCTATGCTACCCGATGGCGACTTCGAAGGGGTCTTGCCGATGCGGGTTCTGGTGGTGGGCGGCGGTGGCCGCGAAGATGCGCTCTGCACCGCGATCGCGGCCTCGCCCCTGCTCACGCGGCTGTGGTGCGCGCCGGGCAATCCGGGCATCGCCCGGGTCGCGACCTGCCTGCCCATCGGGGCGGAGGACATCGCCGCGCTGGTCGCCTTCGCGCGCGAGAACGCCATCGACCTCGTGGTGGCGGGGCCCGAGGCGCCGCTGACGCTCGGCCTCGCCGATGCCTGCGCGGCCGCCGGCATCGCCTGCTTCGGGCCGAGTGCCGCGGCTGCGCGGCTGGAGGGCAGCAAGGCCTTCTGCAAGGAAGTGGCGGATGCCGCCGGCGTGCCCACCGCCGCCTGGGCGCGCTTCGACTCGGCCGATGCGGCGCGGCGATATGTGCGCGCGAAGGGCGCGCCCATCGTGGTGAAGGCCGATGGCCTCGCCGCCGGCAAGGGCGTGGTCGTCGCCGCCACCCTCGCCGAGGCCGAGTCCGCCATCGCCGACATCATGGAAAGCCGCGTGCATGGCGCGGCCGGTGCCTCCGTGGTGATCGAGGAATGCCTGCTGGGCGAGGAGATCAGCTTCTTCGCGCTCTGCGACGGCACCACCGCCCTCGCCCTCGGCGCCGCGCAGGACCACAAGCGCGTGGGCGAGGGCGACATCGGCCCCAACACCGGCGGCATGGGCGCCTATGCCCCGCCGCCCGCTTTCACCCCCGCGCTGCGGGACGAGGTGATGGACCGCTTCATCCTGCCCACGCTCGCGGAGATGCAGCGCCGCGGCGCGCCCTTCCGCGGCGTGCTCTTCGCCGGGCTGATGCTGACCGCCACGGGGCCGAAGCTGATCGAATACAACGTCCGCTTCGGCGACCCGGAATGCGAGACGCTGCTGCCGCTGCTCGACGATGACCTGCTGCCCGCGCTGCTGGCTGCCGCGCGCGGCGATCTGGCGGGCGTGGCGCTGCGCTGGCGGGCGGCGCACAGCCTGGTCGTGGTGATGGCGGCCGAGGGCTATCCCGGCACGCCGCGCCGCGGCAGCGAGATTCGTGGCCTCGCCGCCGCCGAAGCCACGCCCGGCGTGCGGATCTTCCACGCCGGCACGGCGCGGCGGGACGACGGCACGCTGGTCGCCAATGGCGGGCGCGTGCTGGCGATCTGCGGCACCGGCGCCACGCTGCAGGCCGCGCGCGACGCCGCCTATGCGGCGGTGGACGCGATCGACTGGCCCGGGGGATTCTGCCGCCGCGATATCGGCTGGCGCGCGCTTGCGCCGCGCGGCGCGGGCACGGCAGACTGAGCCCTTGCGCAGACCGGCCAGCAAGGCCGGCAAGGCGCGGGGAGGATACCTGACTCATGACATCCGTTTTCCGTCCTGGCCGCCGCCTGGCCCTCGGCCTCGGCGCCTCGCTGCTCGCCACACCCGCGCTGCGCGCGCAGACGCGCTTCCCGGACCGGCCGGTGCGGCTGCTCGTGCCCTGGGCGGCCGGCGGGCCGACCGACATCCAGATGCGCGCCCTGGCCGAGCAGGCGGCGCGGCGCCTCGGCCAGCCGGTGATCATCGAGAACAAGCCCGGTGCCGGCGGCGTGCTGGGCGCGCAGCAATTGCTGAGCGAGCGCAATGACGGCCATGTGCTCTCGCAGATGCCGATCAGCGTCTTCCGCCACCCGCAGATGGCCGCGCGCCCGCTGTTCAATCCGCTGGAGGACTTCACCTACGTCATCCACGTCACCGGCTACCTCTTCGGCACGGTGGTGCGCGCCGATGCGCCCTGGCGCACGATGGGCGAGCTGCTGGACTACGCGAAGGCGAATCCGGGGCGCGTGAACTACGGCACGCCGGGCGTGGGCACCTCGCTGCACATCACGATGGAGCAGATCGCGCTCGCGCGCGGCGGGATCGACTGGACGCATGTGCCCTTCCGCGGCTGGGCGGAGAATGCCGCCGCGCTGCTCGGCGGGCAGATCCAGGTCAGCTCGGATTCCTCGGGCTGGGCGGAGTTGGTGCGCGGCGGCCAGATGCGCCTGCTCGCCACCTGGGGGGCGGAGCGCGCGAAGCGCTTCCCGGACGCGCCGACGCTGAAGGAAAGCGGCATCGACATCGTCTCGGCCTCCCCCTATGGCCTGGCCGGGCCGAAGGGGATGAGCCCCGAGGTCGTGCGCGTGCTGCATGACGCCTTCCGCGAGGCGCTGTTCGACCCGGCGCATATCGCGGTGCTGGAACGCTTCGACATGTCGCCCTTCCATCTCGGCCCGGCCGAATACACGGCCTTCGCGCGGCGGCAATTTGCCGAGGAAGGCGAGATGATCCGCAAGCTCGGGCTGCGGCTGTAACGCCTAGATCCGCCTGGGGGCGCCGACATGCTGGTGCACCGGCATCGGCGCCTCCCAGGATTTCCGCACCGCCTCCAGCAGGTTTTCCCGAATAGGATCGAGGCGCGTGGCCACGTCGCGCGCGTCCCGCTGCAGATCCTTCGCCAGCGCATGCACCGTGCGCGCGAGCGAGCCCATGTCGATCGTCGTCGGCCGGCCATCCTCCAGCACCACGCGGCCATCGACGATCACGGTGCGCACGCCGCGCCCGCCCTCGGTGAAGACCACCTGCCGCGCCGCGCTGTTGAGCGGCAGGAAGGAGGGATCATCCAGATCGAGCAGCAGCAGATCGGCCAGCATCCCGGGCCGCAGATGCCCCAGCTGCCCTTCCAGCCCGGCCGGCCGCGCCGCGCCGAAGCAGGCCGCGCGCAGCGCATCGGCGGCGTGCGGCGGGCCGGGCATCGGGTCCGAGATGGCCGCGAGGCCGCAGAACATCTTCATCGCCTGGAACATGTTCTGCGCATCGCCGCAGGAGCAATTGTCGCAGCCGAGGCCGATATTGATGCCCGCCTCGATCATCGCGCGGAACCGCGCCACGCCGCTGCGGGTCTTGAGATTGCCCACCGGGTTGAGCGCGACATTGGTGCCGGTCTGCCCGATCAGCGCGATCTCCTCATCCGTCAGCCAGATGGAATGCGCGAGGCTGGTGCGCGGGCCGAGCAGCCCGCAATCCTGCAGGTAGCGCACCTGCGACCCGCCATGGTCCTGCAGGTGCAGCAGCCCGTGCAGCGCCATGGCGCGGCTTTCATTGATGTGGATGTAGACCGGCAGGTCCTCCGCCGCGCTGGCGGCGGCGAGATTCTCGAGCGTCGAGCGCTTGAGCCGCTCCGCCGCCGAGGGGCCGAGGCCGAAGGTGATGCGCGCATACTTCCCGCGATGCGGCTTCAGCGCCGCGACCAGCCGCGCGACGATGTCCTCGCCCGGCGGAAAGAGTGGCCCGGCGGGCCCCGAGATGCGCCACTGCTCTGATGCCGGAATCGTCTCCCGCCAGAAGGGCGTGGCGTCGAGCAGGTTCACTTCCGTGAAGTGCGGCGCAAAGACGCAGCGGATGCCGATCTCGTCATAGGCGGCCAGCACCGCCGCCATGTCGCCCTCGTCATAGGGGTGGATGCGGTCCATGTCCTGCACGGTGGTGATGCCGCTGAACAGGCACTCGACGGCGCCGATCAGCGTGCGCGCCACCAGCTCCTCCCGCGACCGGCGGGGGTAGGAGGGCGGCAGCGCGTAGAGGCCCCAGAGCTCCAGCGGAATCGCCTCGAAGGCGCCCTTCATCAGCGTGTCGTGCGAGTGGTAATGCGCGTTCATGAAGCCCGGCAGGGCGAGCCGCCCCGCGCCCGGGATCACCCGCGCCTGCTGCACCACGCCACGCAGCGGGTGATCGGCATTCGCCCGCGCGGCGCGGCCCAGCCCGGCCTCCACCGCCAGGATCCGCTGGCCCGCGATGAGGATGTCCGCGGTGGCCGGGCGGTCCGTGTCGCCATCGTGATCATAGACCAGCACGTCCTCGATCAGCAGCGCCGTCGGGGCCTCAGCCATGTCGCAATTCCTTCCGCCGTGATGCGATCGGCCCTTGCCGTATCCACGGATCCAGTTTGTGATGGGCGCGCCCGCCGGTCCAGCCCGGGGGCGTTCGGAGAATCGCGCGCGCAATGCCCAAGCTTCAGCTCACCTTCGCCTGCGGCAGCTACGACCGGACCCAGCCCCTGATGGATGGGCGGATCGCGATCGAGGGGGTGGAGCTGCAAAGCTTCCCGATGGAGCCGGAAGAATGTTTCGCGCGCGCCTTCCGCAGCCAGGATTTCGACATCACGGAGCTGTCGGGCAGCAGCCACCTGCTGACCACGGCGCGCGGCGACGCGCATTACCTGGGCATTCCCGCCTTCGTCTCGCGCGTCTTCCGCCACTCGGCCTTCTACATCCGCACCGATCGCGGCATCCGCTCGCCCGAGGATCTGCGCGGCAAGCGGATCGGCCTGCCGGAATACCAGATGACCGCCTGCGTCTGGGCGCGCGGCCTGCTCTCCGACGAATACGGCGTGAAGGCCGAGGAAGTGCATTGGCGCAATGGCGGGCAGGAACAGCCCGGCCGCACCGAGCGCACGCCCATCACCCTGCCGCCGCATATCGACCTGCAATCCATCCCCCCCGGCAAGACGCTCTCGGGCATGCTCGAGGCGGGCGAGCTGGACGCGCTGATCACCGCGCGCGCGCCCTCCTGCTTCGTGCGCGGCGCGCCGAATATCGGCCGGCTCTTTCCGGATTTCCGCACGGCGGAGGAAGCCTATTACCGCAAGACCGGTCTCTTCCCGATCATGCATCTGATCGGCATCCGCCGCTCGCTGGTGGAACGCCACCCCTGGCTGGCGGCGAGCGTGCAGAAGGCCTTCGAGGAAGCCCGCGCGCTGGCGTTGCAGCAGCTGCGCCATGTCGGCACGCTGGCGGTCATGCTGCCCTGGATGGTCGATGACCTGAAGCGCGCGGAAGCGGTGATGGGCCCCGATCTCTGGCGCTACGGCTTCGGGGCCAACAAGCCCGAACTCGATGCCATGGTGCGCTGGGCGCATGAGCAGGGGCTGACCGACCGGCGCATGGATGCGGCCGAGATGTTCGCCCCCGCCACCCGCGACATGTCGCGGATCTGAACCACGGAAGAAGGGCGCGCAGACGCCCGGCACGTCACTCGGCCACGGAGAGATTCGCAACAACCCGAAGGTAGCAGCACCATGAGCATGTCCCTCACCCGTCGCGGCTTCGCCGGCCTGGCCGGCGCCGCGCTTGCCTCGCCCGCGCTCGCGCAGGGGCGCTTCCCGATGCGCGACCTCACCTGGCTGATCTACCAGTCGCCGGGCGGCTCCATCGACGTGACCACGCGCATGATCCAGCCCTTCCTGGAGGCGCGCGGCTTCAAGTCGCAGCTCGAATACGCCACCGGCGCGGGCGGGCGCGTGGCGCGCACCAAGCTCTTCACCAACCGCCCCGATGGCTACACCATCATGACCGAGGTCGCCCCCGGCGTGTCGGTGGACACCGCGCTGTTCGAGGTGCCCTACACGGCGCGCGACTTCGCGCCGATCTATGGCTGGCAGTCCACCGGCGGGCAGCTCAACGTGCAGAAGAACAGCCCGATCCGCACCATGGCGGATTTCGTGGCGGAGTGCCGCCGCCGGCGCGTCGTGGTCGGCTCCATCGGGCGCGGGGGCGCGCATCACCTGCAGCTGCTGGCGATGCGCCGCGACCTCGGCATCCCCTTCGACATCGCGCATTTCAACGGCTCCAGCGCGGCCTATGCGCAGGTGATCGGCGGGCATATCGATGCCTCGATCGGCGGCCCGGCCTCGGGCTCGCGCGCGCTCGACAATCTGCACATCATCGGCGTCTTCGAACCCACGCGCGCGCGCGCCCTGCCGGATCATCCGACGGTGGCGGAACAGGGGCTGAACGTGCAGCTCGTGGCCCAGCTCTTCTTCTGCTCGATCCGCGCGGCCGTGCCGGCGGATCGCCGCGCCGCCCTGACCACCGCCTTCCGCGAGGCCTTCCGCGAGGCCGAGCTGGTGTCGCGCCTGGAACGGCAGGGCGAATTCCCCGTGCTGCTCGAGCCCGAACGCATCACCGAGATCCTGCGCGCCGAAACCGCCCTGGTCACCGCCTTCCGCGACGAACTCAGGGCGTGATCCGAACCCGTCTGCCCGGCGCGGCCTTCGCCGCGCTGCTGCTGGTGGTGCTGGCCTATGTCGCGTGGAAGGGGCTGCGCACGCCGGGCGTGGCGGGGCTGTTCCCCGCCGTGGTCGGCGTGGTGGGCGGGCTCGCCGCGCTGGTGAACCTGGTGCAGGTGCTGCGCGGCCATGATGCGGGTGCCGAGGATCCGGCGACGGCCGGGGCGGATGCCGCTTGGCTCGCCGGCCTCTCGCTCGGCGTGCCGGTGGCCTATGCGGTGCTGCTCTGGGCCTTCGGCTTCTGGATCGCCTCGGCCGCGGTGCTGCTGGCGCTGCCCTGGCTGCTCGGCTACCGGCGGCCGGTCATCGTGCTCGCCGTCTGCGCCGGCACGCTGCTCGCCGTCGATCTCGTCTTCGTCGAGATCTTCGACATGCGCCTGCCGCGCGGCCTGCTGATCGAGCGCCTGCTCGACCAGGGGGAGGAGTGATGCTCGACAATCTGATGCTCGGCCTGCGCGTGGCGCTGGAATGGGAGCATCTGCTCTTCATGCTGCTCGGCACCATCGGCGGCATGTGGGTGGGCGTGATCCCGGGGCTGGGGCCGATCACCGCCATGGCGCTGCTGATCCCCTTCACCTTCACCATGGAACCGCTGGCCGCGCTGCTGATGCTGGCCTCGATCTCGGCCGCGGCGAATTGCTCGGGCTCCTTCACCTCCATCCTGCTCAACGTGCCGGGCGAGACCACCGCCGCCGCCACCTGCTTCGACGGCTACCCGATGGCCCGCCAGGGCCGCGCGCGCGTGGCCATCGGCCTGTCCATCGGCGCCAGCCTGTTCGGCGCGCTGGCCGGCATGCTCGCGGTGATGGCGCTGACGGAACCGCTGCTGGTGCTGGCAAAGGCCTTCAGCCCGGCGGAGTATTTCGCGCTCGCCATGCTCGGCCTCGCCGTGGTCGCGATGCTGAGCCGCGAGGCGCCGGTGAAGGGCGTGATGATGGCGGCGCTCGGCCTGTGCCTCTCCTTCGTCGGCGTGGACAGCGTGATGGGCGAGGCGCGCTTCGCCTTCGGCATCCTCGAACTGCAGTCGGGCATCGGCCTCGTGCCCGTCACCGTCGGGCTTTTCGCGATCTCCGAGATCATCGGCTGGATCGTGACGCGGGAGGCAGTGGCGCGCATGGGCGCGCTCACGGGCAGCGTCTGGCAGGGGCTGGTGGACACCTTCCGCTACCCCGTCGCGCTGGTGCGCTCCACCGTGGTGGGCATCGGCATCGGCATCACGCCGGGCGTGGGCGCCGTGGCGGCGAGCTTCCTGTCCTACGCCATCGAGAAACGATCCTCCCGCACCCCCGAACGCTTCGGCGAGGGCGCGCCAGAGGGCGTGATCGCGCCCGAGGCGGCGAACAACAGCGCGGTGTGCGCGAGCCTCGTGCCCGCGCTCACGCTCGGCATTCCCGGGGGCGCGACCTCGGCGCTGCTGCTGGTCGCACTCACCGTGCATGGGCTGCGGCCAGGCACCATGCTGTTCACGACGCAGCCCGACCTGATCTGGGGCTTCTTCGTCGGCCTGATGATCGGCGCGCTGATGTTCGCGGCGATGGGCATGCTGATGACCAACCTCTTCGCCCGCGTCACGCTGGTGCGGGCGGAGATCCTCGCGCCGGTCTTCCTGGTGATCTCCTTCGCCGGCGTCTATGCGCAGGACCAGCGGCTGTTCGATGTCTTCCTCGCGCTGTTCTTCGGCATCCTCGGCTATCTCGCGCGGCGCTTCGGCTATCCGGTGGTGCCGCTGGTGATCGGGCTTGTGCTCGGCACGCTGGCCGAGACCTCCTTCCACCAGGGGCTGACCATCGCGGGCGGCGACGTGGTGGCGATGCTCACGCGGCCCGGCACGGCGGGGCTGCTGGCGGGTGCGGTGCTGCTGCTCGGTTGGACATTCCTCGGCGAGTTGCGGCGCAAGCGATGAGCGGCGCGCGGCTCGAGGATCTGCCGCTGCTCACCGGCGCGGGGCGCTTCTTCGCGGATGCGCCGGCGCCGCCGGGCACGCTGCACCTGGTGTTCCATCGCGCGCCGCATGCCCATGCGCGCATCCTCGGCATCGACGCCACGGCCGCGCTCGCCATCCCCGGCGTGGTCGCGGTGCTGACCGGCGCCGATCTTCTTGCCGATGGCGTCAAGGGAATTCCCTGGGAGGTCCGCCCGCCCGGCGCGCCCGCGGACTGGCCGATCGGCGACCCGCGCGCCGCCGCGCCGCAACCCGCCATGCCGCAGGATGTGGTGCGCTTCGTGGGTGAGGCCGTGGCCGCCGTGCTGGCCGAGACACCGCACGCCGCGCGCGACGGGGCGGAGGCGCTGCTGGTGGCCTGGGAGCCCCTGCCCGCCGCTGCCACCACGGCCGAGGCCGCCGCCACGGGCGCGCCGCTCGTCTGGCCGGAACGCGCGGGCAATCGCGCCTTCACCATCACGCTCGGCGATGCGGCGGCGACGGAGGCGGCCTTCGCGCAGGCCGCGCATGTGGTGGACCTCACCCTGCAGAACCCGCGCATGGCCGGCGTGGCGCTGGAGCCGCGCGGCGCGCTGGCCACGCCCCTGCCGGAGGGGCGCCACGCGCTCTGGACTCCCGCCGGCAAGCCGCACCCCCTGCGCGACACGCTCTGCGACGCCGTGCTCGGCTGGCCGCGCGACAGGCTGCGCGTGCAGGTCGGCCAGATCGGCGGCGGCTTCGGCGTGAAGAACGTGCTCTATCCGGAGCAGGTGGTGACGCTCTGGGCCAGTGCGAAGCTGCAACGGCCGGTGCGCTGGGCGGCCGATCGCTCGGAGAGCTTCCTCGCCGACATCCAAGGCCGCGACCAGGTGAACCGGGCCGCGCTCGCGCTGGATGAAGGCGGCAAGATCCTCGCGCTGCGGCTGCACTCGCTGGCGGGGCTGGGCGCCTATCTCGCGCCGCGCGGCGTGGTGCCGCCGCTGCACGGGCTCAAGATCCTCGCCGGTGGCTATCGCCTTCCGGTTGCGCATGCGGTGGTCGAGGGCATTCACAGCCACGCCGTGCCCACCTGCAGCTTCCGCGGCGCCGGCCAGCCCGAGATCCTCTATGTCGTCGAGCGGTTGATGGAGGAAGCCGCCACCCGGCTCGGCCTCGACCCCGCCGAGCTGCGCGCGCGCAACCTGCTGCCTGCCGAGGCGCTTCCGACGAAGACGGTCGCCGGCGCGACCTATGATGCGATGGACCTGCCCGCCATGTTGGACCAGGCCCTGCGCGCCGCCGATCGTGATGGCTTCGCCGCGCGCCGTGTGGCCGCGGAGTCGCGTGGCAAACGGCTCGGCTTCGGGATCTCCGTCTGCGTCGAGGCCTGCGGATTCGGCTTCGCCGAGGGAGCCGAGTTGCGCGTTGGCCCGGATGGCACCGTGACCCTGCTGATCGGCACGCAATCCTCCGGCCAGGGCCATGCGACGAGCTATGCGCGCCTCGTGGCCGCGGCACTCGGCCTCGCGCCGGAGCAGGTGCGGCTCCTGCAGGGCGACACCGATGCGATCGCGACCGGCAACGGCACCGGCGCCTGCCGTTCGCTGACGGTCGGCGGCAGCGCCGCGCATCTCGCCGCCCTTGCCGTCGAGGAGAAGGCGCGCGCCGCCGCCGCCGCGCGCTTCGAGGTCGATGCCGCCGATGTGGTGCGCGAAGGCAGCGACTACCTCGTCACCGGCACGGACCGGCGCGTCGCCTTCGCGACCCTGGCCGCCGAGGGCGGGCTGGATGCCGAAGCCCGCTTCGCCCCGCGCGACTACACCTACCCCGCCGGCGTGCACATCGCCGAGGTCGAGATCGATCCCGAAACGGGCGTCGCGAGGCTGACGCGCTACACCGGCGTGCATGATGTCGGCCGCGCGGTGTCGCCGCGCATCGTGGTGGGGCAGTTGCAGGGCGGCGTGGCGCTCGGCATCGGCCAGGCGCTCGGCGAGCATGTGCACCACGATGCCGAAGGCCAGATGCTGACGGCGAGCCTGATGGACTACCGCGCGCTGCGCGCCGATGACCTGCCGGCGCTGGAGATCGCGCTGACCGGCGCGCCGACCGCGCTGAACCCGATCGGCGCGAAGAGCGTGGGCGAGGCCGGGCCCGTTGCCGCCCCGCCCGCGATCCTGCACGCCGCGCTGGATGCGCTGCGCCCGCTCGGCGTGGCGCGGCTCGACATGCCGCTGACGCCGGCGCGGCTATGGGCCGCGATCAACGGAAGATCGTAACCCCGCAATTCGCTTCCATCCAGCGGCCGAAACGGAACTTCATCTCCGGCCCGTCGATGGGCGGGGCCTCGATCTTGTGGCCCAGCGCCTCGACCTCCAGCACCCACAGGCCGTGGCCGGGCGCGCGGATCTCCTCCAGCCCGGCCACCAGATCCTGCACCGTCTCGAACTGCCCGGTGCGCGCCACGCCCAGCGCGCGCGCCATCGCCGGGTAGTCGTTGCGCGCGGCATTCGGCAGCGCGGCATCGAAGGTGGAGCCATAGGCGCGGTTGGACACCACGAAATGCTTGAGGTTCGGCAGGTCGAGCCCGCGCTCCACCATCAGCGTGCCGGGATTCATCACCAGCGCGCCATCGCCGTTCAGCACCCACACATCGCGGCCCGGCACGCCCATCGCGATGCCCGCGCCGAAGAGCGGGGCGAGCGACATCGAGGCCTCGAGATAGAAGACGTTGTCGCGCTCGCCGGTCAGGCCCCACCACATCTCGCTGGCATTGCCGGCGGAGAGGATCACGATCTCCTCGCGCCGTGCTGCGATCAACGCGCGGAAGGCGGCTTCCATGCTCATCGTCATCTCAATCGGCCCCCTTCAGCATGGCGCGCGGCAGGCCAATGACCACGGGCCGCGCGACGGTGTGCGAATGGCGGATGGCGCGGCCGATCTCGGGCAAATCGGCGCGGCCCTTCAGCTCGATGAAGGGCATCGCCATGGCGGCGATGATCGGGCGCAGATAGAGCCCGTTCGAGACATGGTATTTCGCCTTGTCGCCGATGTCGCCGCGCAGCGTGATGAAGATCGGCAGCGGGATCTGGTAGGTGTAGTTGATCTTGGTGATGGCATAGACGCAGGTGAGGAAGCCGCTCGCCCCCATCAGCGCCGCCGCCTTCGTGCCGGCGAAGAAGGCGCCGGAGCACAGGCCGATCGCGCTTTCCTCGCGGTTCACCGGCACATGGCGGAAGCGCGGATCGGCGTCGCAGCGCGCGATCAGCCCCGCGATCCAGCCATCCGGCAGGCTCGCCACCAGCGAGACACCCGCGCGTGCCACCTCATCGAGGATCTCGGCCGAGAGGTCTGCCGACTCACCCGCCATCATCTTCTCCTTGCACATCGAATGCCGGCACGTCGAGGCCGGGCAGGCTCAGCGCATCGGCGGCGAGGCAGATGTCCTGCGCCGCATTGCCGAGCGACTTGAACAGCGTGATCTCCTGCGCATCGCGCCGCCCGCGCAGATCGCCCGCCAGCGCCGCGCCGATATCGCCGAGCACGCGCGCGCGGTCCAGCGCGCCACTCGCCAGCGGCTGCACCAGATCGCCGGCGCGGGCGAGGCAGGCGGCGGTGCTGTCGCACCACACCAGCGCGCGGCGCGCGAGGTCGTCATCCGCCTCGCGCGTGTCGGGCCGGAAGGCGCCGCCGAGATTCACATGCGTGCCCGGCCGCAGCGCCGCGCCGGGAAACACGGGCGTGGCGGCATTGGTGACGGTGGTGACGATGTCGGCTGCCGCCACGCAGGCGGGATCGGCGCTGACCTCGGCCGCGATTCCGTCCGCGCTGAGTTGCGCGGCCAGCGCCTCCGCGCGCGCCTGCGTGCGGCTGACGATCACCGTGCGCGTGAGGGGCCGCACCTGCGCCACCAGCCGCGCGCAGGGCCCGGCGAGGCGTCCCGCGCCGAACACCACATGCACACGGCTGTCTTCCCGCGCGAGCAGCCGCGTGGCCGCCGCGATGCCGCCGCCGGTGCGCCAATCCGTCAGGTAATCCGCCGAGAGCAGGCCGAGCGGCGCGAGGGTCTCCGTATCGAAAAGCAGCACCATCGCGGTGCTCGCCGCGGCGCGCGTGGCGATCACCTTCAGCCCGAAGACGCGGCCCGGCAGGTAGCCCGGCATGGCGAAGACCACGCCGAGCCCGTCGGGGCGCGCGATCTCCGAGCGCACGGGCACCAGGATCTCGCCGCGCGCCAGCGCGATGAAGGCGCGCGCACTGCTCTCCACCGCCATCTCGGGGGTGAGGAGCCGGCGCAGCGCCGCTTCGGAGAGCAGTTTCACGCTTCCCTCAATGCGCCGCGAGCAGCGTGCCGAGGCCGTTCAGGTGGGTCTCGTTGCCGGCAAGCCGCAGCGCCTTCCACAGCAGCACGAGGTTCGAGCTCAGCACCGGGATGCCGAGTTCGCGTTCCAGCGCGGCGATGGAGCCGAAACTCGGCAGGTCGGTGGCGAGCAGCACCAGCGCCTGCGCGCCCTGCCGCGCGATGCCGCGCGCGAAGGCCTCCAGCCGCGCGGTGCGCACCTCGGGCACGTCGCGCATCGCGAGGATGTCGAGCGTGGCGTGGCCGGTGAGGTGCAGCCCCTCCTGCGCGAAGAAAGGGGGCGCAAGCGCATGGATCGCCGCCGGATAGGGCGTGCCGAGCGCGATGCGGCTCGCCCCCAGCGCGGTCAACGCATCGCGCATCGCGCTCCAGGCGGAGGCGCAGGCGGCCCCCGTCTGCTGCGCCACCGCCTGCGTGCGCTGCGCGTTCCAGCCCGGCTCCATGATGAAGCTCGTGACCATGTCGGCCAGCAGGATCACATCGACGCCCGTGGCGGCGAGTTCCTCCACCGCGCGGTCCATCGCGCCCTCCATGCGGCGCACCGCCTCGGGCGTCAGGTCGCCCTTGGCGAGGATGCGCGTGGCGTAGAGCGCCACGCCCGGCGGCAGGGCGGACCAGAATTCCGGCTCGATCACCGAGTTGTTCGCCGGCACGACCAGGCCGATGCGTCCCGCCGGGCCGAATTGCAACGGGGGGGACGAGGAGCTCAAGCCGGCGACCTTGTTCTGGATCCAAGAATCCAATACAGGACCGATAAGGCGCGGGCGTCAAGCAGCGCGCAGGAGGCCCGCCGCATGCCGAGCGAATCCGCACAGGACCTGTGCACGCAATTCCTGCGCCAGGAGATCCTGAACGGCCGCCTGCGTCCCGGCGAACGCATCCGCCCCGAAGCCGTCGCGCAGCATCTCGGGCTGAGCCGCATGCCGGTGCGCGAGGCGCTGCGCCAGCTCGACGCCGAGGGGCTGGTCACGCTGCGGCCCAATCGCGGCGCGGTGGTCACGCAGCTCGACCAGGGCTCCCTCGCCGAGATCTTCGAGATGCGCGCCGTGCTCGAGGGAGTCTGCGCGCGCCATGCCGCGGGCCGCGCCGGCCCCGCCGATGTCGAGGAGCTGGATGCGCTGGTCCAGGCGATGCGCAGCGTGCTGGTCGATCCCGCGCGCTGGGTCGAGCGGCATGAGCGTTTCCATGACCGGCTCTGCGAGCTTGGCGGCCGGCCGCGCATCGCGGGGGAGGCACGGCGGCTGCGGCTGCTGCTGCGCCCGGCGCTGGGCAGCTTCGCCGCGCAGCACCGCGACCCGGAGACGCTCGGCCATGAGCATGACGTGATCGTGGATGCGCTGCGCGACCGCGACGGCGCGCGGGCCGAGCAGCTGGTCATCGCGCATGTCAACGCCAATGCCGCGCATGTGCTGGGCCATCGCACGCCCGCGCGGCCGCGCCGCGCCGTCGCGCGACAGGGCTGAGCCTTGTTCGACACGCTGGTCCGTGGCGGCCTGATCGGCACCCCGGAGGGCCTGAAGGCGGCGGACCTCGCGCTGCAGGCAGGCCGTGTCGCCGCTTGGCTCGCCCCCGGCGAGGCCGCCGTGGCGCGGGCGACGATCGACGCCACGGGCCTCGTCGTCCTGCCCGGCCTCGTCGATGCGCATGTGCATTTCCGCGACCCCGGGCTGACGCACAAGGAGGATTTCGGCTCCGGCAGCGCCGCCGCGGCGATGGGCGGCGTGACCACGGCGCTGGTCATGCCCACCGACCTGCCACCCACCTTCACCGCCGCCGACTGGCACGCCAAGGCCGCACTGGTGCCGGGGCGCGCGCATGTCGATATCGGCCTGCAGGCGGCGGCGACGGAAGCCACGCATGTCGCCGAACTCGCCGCGGCCGGCGCCGTCTCCCTCGAGGTCTTCCTGGGCGACATGCCGCCCGCGCTGCTGCTGCGCGAGGACACGACGCTGCGCGCGGTGATGCGCGCCTGCCGCACCGCGGGAATCGTGCTCGGCGTCACCCCCGCGGATGACGGCGTGATCGCGGAGGCCGAGGCGCGGCTGCGCCGGCCGGGTGGCGACCCGCTGGATTTCTTCGCCTCCCGTCCCCCCTCGAGCGAGGCGAAGGGTACGCGCCGCGCCCTGGAAGCCGCGGCGGAGACAGGTGTGGCGCTGCATCTGCGCCAGATCAGCTGCGTGGAATCGCTCGCGCTGGTGCAGCAGGCGCAGGGCCTCGACCTCAGCGCCGAGACCACGCCGCACTACCTGCTGCTGGAAGCGGCGGAGATCCGCCGCCAGGGCCCCTGGGCGAAGATCCTGCCGCCGTTGCGCGGCCCGGCCGACCAGGACGCGCTCTGGGCGGCGCTGCGCCCCGGCGGCGGGATCAGCCTGATCGCGACCGACCACGCGCCGCACACAAGGGCCGAGAAGCAGCCGGGCGAGGCGGATATCTGGGCCGCGCCGGGCGGCTTCCCGGGCGTGCAGACCCTGCTGCCGCTGCTGCTCGACTCCGTGGCGCAGGGGCGCCTCGGCTGGGGCGACCTCGTGCGCCTGACCAGTGCGGGGCCGGCGCGGCGCTTCGGCCTGGCCGGCAAGGGCAGCCTCGCGGTCGGCGCCGATGCCGATTTCGTGCTGGTGGACCCGCAGCGGCGCGGCGAGATCACCGACGCGCAGCAGATGAGCCGCGCCGGGCGCACGCCCTTCGCGGGACGTGGCGTCACCGGCTGGCCGATCGGCACCTGGCTGCGCGGCGCGCAGATCGCGGATGCGGCCGGGCTGGTCGGCGCGCCGCGCGGGCGGGTGCTGCGCCGGGCGGGTCAGGCCGGTTCGGAATAGCGCAGCATCTTCTCGAGCCAGCGCGCGGCGAGCAGCCACTTCGCCTCGCGCAGCGCCTTGTGCCAGCCCCAGAGTGCGGCCATCAGCATCAGTTCGCGCACGCCCATGCCAGGTGGCAGCGCGCGCGCCCAGGTCACGCGCGAGAGCTGGATCTCCTCGATCCAATCCTCCTCGGCGTGGAAATGCCAGCCGGTGCCGAGCGGCGCCATCGCCCAATTGTCCCAGTCGATGATCGCCATCGCGCCGCGCGCATCGACCAGGATGTTCCCGCAATGCAGGTCGTCATGGAAGACGAAGCGCGGCATGGCGGCGATCTGCGCGTCGATCGCCTCGCGCCGGTCATTGATGGTCTGCGCGACCTGCTCAGGCGTCACCACATGCAGATGCGCGGCCACCTGCGGCAGCAGCTCGCCCTGCTGCAGGCGGAAGAGGTTGTCGTAGTAGACGGGGGCGATTTTGGGGCCCCGGCGCAGCCGCTCGGGCGGCACGATCGACCAGTAGCGGTAGAGCAGCTCGGCATTCGTCTCGACCCAGCGTGAGATGTCGAGCGGCACGCCATCGAAGAAGCCGTGGAAGCTGGAGGCGAAGGGGCCGTCCAGCTTCATGCCGTAATAGGGCGTGGCCATCAGCGCCGCCGCCGGCATCTGGGTGAACAGCAGGTCCTCCTGCTCCACGCGCCGCAGGTCATAGGGCTCGGTGCTGAGCACCTTCTCGACGATCGACACCTCCTCCCCACCGCGCGCCAGGGTCACGTCGTGGCGGAAGATCGCCATGGCGATCAGGCCCGGGCGCATGCGCGTGGTGCGCATCGCGGCGATGGGCTGGCCGAGCTGGGCCTCGAAATGCGAGCGCAGCCGATCGAGCGGCGCGGCTTCCTCGAACATGCGGTGGAAGAGCGGCTGGTTCGCCACGCGCCAGCTCAGCCAGGGGCGCAGATCGCCATAGGCCACATGCCCCGCCGCGACCATCAGCCGGTGCACCAGCAACGCGCTGGACCAGGCAAGGTCGGCGTTGAGCGCCTTGGCCAGCTGGTCGAGCCGGGCCGGATCGCGCAGCAGCGCCGCCCCGCCCTGGGTGGGGAAGGCGCGCGCCATCGCGGCCTCCGCCGCCGCGGCATCGCCCTGCTCCAGCGCCCGCACGGCCTGATCGAGCGCGGCGTGATCGACACTGTTCGGCAAGGCGGCTCCCATCTTCGTTCCGGCGCGACGCGGCGATGCTCCAGCACCGCGCTTTGATGGCGCTGGCCGCGCTCGCGCCATTGTGACACTCGCTTTACGATATGGGGCAGGACCGTTAAGAAAAAAAGCGTGGCTCCGCGCGCCCGGCGTGCTGCCGATCCCTGCCCGCCGTGAGGGTCTTCGCCCGTGCTCGAGATCTATCGCTGCATCTGCTACCCGCGCGCCAGCCAGTGGGACAGCGTCAACCTCGACATCGACGACGCGAACATCCTGTTCCATGTCTCGATCCGGCCGGATCGGGGCGCGCTGATCCTGACCGACATGATCGACGGCGCCTGGGGGATCGAGCGAATCCTGCCGCTCGACCCGCCGGTGCCGGAGATCCTGCCGCTGACCCTGCTGGCCGAGCCGGGGCGCGTACACCTGCTGCGCGAGGGCGCCTGGCAGGCCACCATGGCGCTGCGCAAGCCCCACCGGCCGGGGCTGCGGCTGCGCGCCTCCATGCCCGTCTTCGCGACACCCGCCTTCGGCCCCTTCGTGCCGGGCAGCCGCACCGCCTGGCTGCCGGAAGAGGGCATCGGCGCCACCGCGCTGCACGGCTTCCTCGACGCGCCGGGCTGGGCCGGCGGGCCGGCCAGGCTGCAGATCGGCGCCGCGAGCTTCCCCACCCAGGCCGAACCCGCCCCCAGCGCCGAGGGCATGCCCCAGGCCTTCCGCCTGCCCCTGCCCACCGAGGCCCAGGCCGCCCTGGCCCGCGCCAGCGCCGAGGCCCGCCAGCCCACCGCCGTGACCGTCACCTTCGAGCAGGGGCAAGAGGCGCGCGGCTGGGTCAACGCCCCCGGCCTGGTCGAGAGCATCGCGGAGGGCCGCATCACCGGCTGGCTGCGCACGCGCGGCGCCCTGCCGCGGATCGAGGTGCTGGCCGATGGCGTTGCCCTGCCCGTGGCCGCGCAGCTCGCGGGCGAGCCGCGCCTGCCCGGCGATTCGCTGATCGCCGCCGCCGATCAGGCCGCCCGGGACTCCGAGGATGACGGCTATGCGCCCTGGCGGCGCATCGCCTTCAGCCTCGACCTGCCGGCGGCGCTGCGGGCGGGCGTGGGGGTGATCGAGCTGCTCGGCAATGGCGCGCGGCTGGCCGGCGGGATCATTCCGCTCGCCCCGCCGACGCCCCTCTCGCCGCCTGCGCCCGAGGCGGCAGCCGAGGTCGCCCCGGCGGTGCATCTGGATGGCTTCGTGCTGCGCGGCGAGGTGGCGGGCCCGGCGCCCGCGCTCGGTCTGCGCTGCCAGGGCGTGGCGCTGGAGGTGGCCATCGCCTGCTGGCCGCTGGCGCCCGACCGGCACGGCTTCGCCATCGAATTGCCGGGCACGATCTGGCAGCTCCCCGATGCCGCGGCGGGCCTGGTGCTGGAGGTGACGCAGGCGGGGGATGTGTTGCCCCCCGGGCCGCTGCGCCTGACCCGCGACATGGCGCTGGCGGCGCTGGCCCGGGCGGCGGCGCGCGGCGACGCCACGCCGGAGGCGCAGGCGGAATCCCTGCTGGCGGTGGAGCATCTCGCCTTCGGGCGCTTCCGGCGCGACCTGCCGGCCGAGCCCGCCGGGGCGCTGCGCGATTTCGCCCGGAAGCTGAACCTCGCCGGCTTCCTCCAGCGCGAGGATCCGCCCGAGGGGCCCGGCCTGGCCGCGCCGCTGCCCCCGCCCGAGGACCCGACGCGCCTCGCCGTCTGGGCCGCGCTGCGCGCCGTCAGCGCCGCCATGCCGGCGGATGACGCGCCGCTGATGGACCTCGCGCTGCAGGTCGCCGCCGCGCAGGGGCTGACCGGGGCGGGGCGCGAGCATTTCTGGTTCGCCCTGGTGCCCAACCTGGCCGCGACGGACGAGTTGCCGCGCCTGGCGGAGGCCATCCCGCTCGCCACCTGGTACGGGCATGAGAACCACGGCGACGCCTGGGCGCTGAGCTCCGCCGTCGCCCTGCTGGCGGCGGGCGGCGAGGCACGGCGCGCGACGGAGGCGCTGTATCGCCTCGCGGGGTGCAAGGGCGGGTGGATCAACACCGCCTGCGTCGGCTTCGCCCTGCGCCGGATGGAGGCGCTGGCCAGTGCGGGCGAGGCGCCGGCGAGCGAGCTGGAGCGCTTCCGCTACGCCGTGCTCAGCCTGCTCGATGCCTTCAAGGGCGAGTGGTTCTCCCGCCTGCATGACCGGCACCTGGTGCAGGCCATGGTGCTGCTGCTGACGCGCCGCCCCGCCGTGCCGGACTACCTGGCGCAGGACATGGTGCGCGCGGCGCTGCGCCATTACGGCCTCGCCCCCGCCTTCTGGCAGGCCTGGGCGCGCACGCCCGCTGCCCGCGCCGAGCCGCCGCAGAGCCTGCTGCGCCAGGCACAGGCGCAGTTCCGCGCCCTGATGGCGACCATGGAGGCGCCCGGCCTGATCGACGAGCGGCTCGACCGGCTGCACCGGGCAACGCAGTTCTTCCGCCACCAGCGCAACCCCGAGGCGCTGGTCTGGCAACGGGAGCTGGCGGCCCATGCCATGCGGCCGGGCAGTGCGGCGCCGCCGCGCTGGGTGGCGCGGCTGGTGGCCGACCTCGCCGCTACCGATGCGAAGGAGGCGGTGCGCGTGCTGGCGCATCCGGGCACGCCGCCGCAGGGCGGGCTCGCCACGCTCGGCATCGATGCCAAGGGCGTGCGCGACCTGCTGCGGGAGATGCGCCCCCAGCCGCGCGGGATGGCCGATGGCGCCCAGCGCGCCTTCTGCGCCGCGCTGGCCGACGCCCCGGCGAAGGGCGCGGACCGCGCGGTGGAACTGGCGGAATTGTTGGCCGATGCGCGGCATGACCATCTCGGGCTCGACATGCTGAGCCTGCTGGCCGCGCGCGCCGCGCCGGACAGCGCGGCCGCGGTCGATCTGCTGGGCCGCTTCGGCGCGGCGGTGCTGCGCGCGCTGCCGGCGGCGGCGGGCGGGGTGCCGCCGGCGCCGCTGCTGGCGGGGCTGGCGCGGCTCGCCCGCCTGCCGCCGCACCAGGCCCCCGCCTGCCTCGGTGAGGTGCTGGAGGTTCTGGGCGGCGCCTTCACCGAACGCTATGGCGCCCCGCCCGAAGCCCTGGCCGGCCGGGTCCTGGGTGGCGGCGATCCCCGCGCCCTGGCCGGGGACGTGCTGGTCTGCGTCTATTCCTGCAACAAATACCTCGACAGCCGCGTCGCCGCGATCCGCGAGACCTGGATGCGCGACCTCGCCGCCGTGGGGGCGCGCTGCATTGTCGTGGTGGGCGATGGCGACGACCGGCTCGATGGCGACGTGCTGCGCCTTGCGGTCTCCGACGCCTATGAGGATCTGCCGGCCAAGACGTTGCGGATGGTGGCCTGGGTGGAAGCCCATACCGACGCGCAGATCCTGATCAAGATCGACGATGATTGCGCGCTGAGCGCCGCCAACTACTTCGGCAGCTTCGACTACCGCGCGCACCACTATTACGGCCGGCTGCTGGAACGCCCGGTCGGCGGCATGGACCGGGTGTGGCACCACCTGAAATCCAGCTCCGCGCGGGCGCGCAGCATCGACCGCTCGCCCGAGCCCTCGACCTATTGCGATGGCGGGGGCGTCTATGCGCTGTCACGCCATGCCATGCGCGCACTCGGCGCGGCGGCGCGCAGCGAGGCCGGGCAGGGGCTGATCGCGCGCTCCTTCATGGAGGACAAGCTGGTCGGCGACCTGCTGGCGCTGGGGGGCATCGCGCCGGCCAACACCGACTACGAAAGCTACCAGCGCCGGCGCACCTTCGGCGCCGCGCACCCGATCGGCATCTACGAGAACACCTTCTTCCCCTCGGCGCTGGCGCCGGCCAAGGTCGCGCATCTGGACCGCGAGGCCGACCAGGTGCGGGCCGCCGCGCTGGCCGGGCAGCCTCAGCTGCAGCCCAAGCGGCTCTGGCCGAGCTTCACGGCCGTCGGCACCGACTACCACGCGCACCAGCTGGAATTGCTGAGCGAGGGCGACGTGCTCGCCCGCGCCCAGGCCGAGCCCTTCGGCGTGGTGCTGGCGGCGCGCAACGAGATGACGATGCTGCCGCATCTGCTGGCGCATTACCGGGGCCTGGGCGTGCGTGCCTTCTACGCGGTGGACAATGCCTCCGACGATGGCTCGCGTGAGTGGCTGCTCGGCCAGCCCGATGTGGTGGTCTATTCGGCGGCCTCGGAATACCGCACCTCGCATTACGGGGTGACCTGGCAGCAGACGGTGCTGGGCCACCATTTCCTGGGCCGCTGGGCGGTGGTGGCGGATGCCGACGAATTCCTGATCTATCCCGGCTGGCGCAGCCGCAGGCTCGCGGATTTCATCGCCGAGGTGACGGCGGAGGGGGCGGATGCCGTGCCGCTGTGGATGGCGGACATGTACCCCTTCGGCAGCCTCGAGGAAGCCGATTTCACGGCGCAGGACCCCTTCCAGGCCGCGCCCTTCCTGGACCGGCAGCCGGTCACGCCCTACCGGCTCGCAGGCTGCTACTACAGCAACCGGGTGCAGCAGGTCAGCGCGCTGCGCCACCGGCTGCTGCCGCACAGCGAGCCGAACGGCTTCGTGGCGGAGAAGGTGGCGATGTTCCGCTACCACCCGGGGGTGCGGCTCAGCGAGGGGCTGCACAGCGCGGCCAACCTCACCGTCTGGCGGCGGCACGCGGTCTTCGCGCATTTCAAGTATCACGCGGGCTTCCGGCGGAAGATCCTCGAGGAGATCGCGCGCGGGCAGCACTACAACGGCGCGGCGGAGTACCGGCGCTACGCGGCGATGCTGGCGGAGGGCAGCGGCGGCTTCGGCCAGGGCGGGCTGTCGGTGACGCTGGGGCCGGATGGCTTCCTGGCCCCACTCAACGACGTATCATAAAAAAGATTTTGGTCCACAATTCGGCCTGATTCGATCAGCGACCGCATCCGGCCCGGATGCAGAGTCATCCGCAAAAATCATATTTATCAATACCTTATATCCGATCCCGCGCGCCGCTCAGTCGCGGAACGCGCGCCGCGCCTCATCCGGCGCGACACGTCAGACACCCCTCAATCGGCATTGTCTCAAAAATAGGACTTCTCTCCATTTTAAGGTTGCGTTAGGGTGACGCCATCAAGAGCGAGACCCACGACCCCCCATGTTGATCACGCATCCCCAGGCCGCGCAGACCGGGATGCTCTCCTCCTCCGAGGCGGGCATCAGCCCCGCCGCGCTCGCCGCCCTCCCCCCCAGCCTCGTCGCCGCGCTGCGCGAGCCCACCATCCTGATCGCCGCCGCCGAATGGACCCTGGCGCGCGACCTGATGGCCGTGCCCGTCACCCTGCTGCCGCTCGAGCGCGACCCCGAGGCCGGGCTGGTCGTCCATGCCGATGGCCAGCGCGTGCCCCTGCCCGCCCTGCCGCCCCTCTGCCTCGCCGCCATCGCCTTCACCGAGGACGGCGCGGCCGACCTCGAGGCCGCCATCGCCGGCGCCCCGGGCAGCGACTCCGCCCCGCTCGTCACCCGCATGGAACCGGGCGACGCCATGGCGCTGGCCGTGGCCATCGTCACCGGCTCCACCGCCCTGATGCGCCGTCAGGCCGGGCTGCTGGCGGATTCGCTGCGCAGCCTTGGCCATCTGCGCGTCGCGCATGAGGACCACCAGGCGCGCCTCGCCGCGCTCGAGGCCTATGTCGCCCGCGACAACCGCCAGGATTTCGACTGCGTCTTCGCCGAGCCGCCGGTGGCCGACACCGCGCTGCGCCTGGGCAACGAGGCCAATATCCGCCGCATCACCCAGCTGCTGCCGGTCGCCAGCCGGGGCGTGAGCGCCATCGCCCTGCACCTGGCCGAGACCCCGCTGACCCCCGACGCCGTGCTCGACATCCGCCTGACCTCGCTCGAGGACGGGCAGGAACGCGCCGCCTGGCGCATCGCCGCCCCGCGCCTTGCGCCCGGCTGGCAGGTGCTCGGCCTGGATCGCGCGCTGACCGGCCTGTCGCGCACGCTGAGCCTCTCCGTCGAGGTCTCGGGCGGCACCATCGCGCTCGGCCTTGGCGCCCGCCAGCCGCTGCCGGCCTTCCGCGCCCAGGGCGAGGACGGCACGGCCCCCGCGCCGCGCAGCCTCGCCTTCAAGGTCTGGACCGGCCTGCCCGGCGTGATGCCGCCGCTGACCGAAATCGACCACCTCACCGGCGCCGAGGATCTCGGCCCGGGCTTCGAGCAGGTGAGCCTGCCCTTCGCCAGCATCGAGCTGACCCGCGACGGCGCCACCCTGACCCGCCGCGCCCTGGCCGATGACAGCCTGCCCTGCGACACCGCGCGCCGCGGCATCGCGCTGGGCCGCCTGGCCGGCGCCCTGCCCGCCGGCACGCTGCTGGCCCAGGCCACCGGCCGCGCCAGCGCGCCCGCCGGCAGCATCGCCTTCGCCCTGGCCGCCGCCGACTCGCCCGAGGCCGCGCTGGCCCTGGCCGAGCAGGCCGAGCCCGCCACCGCCTGGTCCGGCTGGGTCGCGATCGACGAGGCCGGTGCGGCGCCGCTGCACCTCTTCCTGCCCGCCGGCGAGACGCCGAGCGACCTCTATGTGCTCACCCGCCGCACCACGCCGGGCGAGGCCGCGCCGGTCAGCGCGCGGCTCTGCGGGCTCGGCGCCACCGTCGCCGCCCCGCGCCTGGCCGGCCCGCGCGCCGTGCCGGCCGAGCTGCCCGCGGAAGCGCCGGCCGAGCTGCTGGTCCCCGCCCGCGACTTCAGCGGCCAGGGCTTCCACGCCCTGGAGGGCGAGGGCGACAACGCCTGGCGCTGGCTCGGCGCCGATGTGAAGCTGCGCCTGCAGGCGGTGCCGCGCGACGCCAAGGTGATCGAGGTGCTGATCGCCGCCACCGCGCCGGGCCTGACCGAGGGCTCCCTGGGCTGCGCCGTGAATGGCGCGCCGAGCGAGGCCTGCTTCCTGGGCTCGCTGGCGGAAGGCCTCGTGGCGCGCATCCCGATCCCCGCCGTGGCGCATCGCCGCGACCGCGTGCTGGTGCTCGACCTCGCCTTCGGCCGCGCCCACAAGCCGGCGGGCGACAGCCGCATGCTTTCCGTCGCCTGCACGGGCCTGCGCCTCTCCGCCTGATTTCCGCGGCGCGGCAATGGGCGCATGATCGCGCGCAGCAATGACCGCCCCGACCCTCGCCTTGATCGTGCCCGTCTTCAAGCATCCCGGCCTGCTGGCCGAGGCGCTGGACTGCGCGCTGGCGCAGCGCGGCGATTTCGAGCACGCCATCGTCATCGTCGATGATGGCTGCCCTTTCGAGGAAACCCGCACCATCGCCGCCAGCTACGCGATGGCGCATCCGCGCATCACCTATCTGCGCAAGACCAATGGCGGGCTGAGCTCGGCGCGGAATTTCGGCATCGACTTCGCGCTGCGCGCCTGGCCGTCGCTGGAGGCGATCTATTTCCTCGACGCGGACAACCGCCTGACGCCCACGGCCATGGCGAATGCGCTGGGCCTGCTGCGCAGTTCCGGCGCGGACTGGATCTACCCCAGCATCGACAAGTTCGGCATCGAGTGGTCGGCCAGCCACCAGGCGCCCTATTCGCGCCTCGCGCACATCACCTTCGAGAACATCTGCGAGGCCGGCAGCCTGGTGCACCGGCGCGTCTTCGACGCGGGCATCCGCTTCGACGAATCCATGCGCCAGGGCTTCGAGGATTGGGAGTTCTGGCTGCAGGCCCTGGCCAAGGGATTCCGCGGCCGCTGCCACCCTTCCTTCGGCCTGGAATACCGCCAGCGGGCGGAGAGCATGCTGCGCGATTCCAACCGCCTGCGCGCCTCCATCCTGACCTACATGCGCACCAAGCACCGCGCGCTGTTCTCCCTGCGCAACCTGCTGGCCTTCGAGCATGAGGAAGCGCCCCGCTTCGCGCTGTTCGACAGCCCCGCGGGCGAGGTCGCCTGGTTCTCCGACCCCGACCGCCCGGCGCGCCGGCTGAGCCTGGAAGACCATCTCGACGCCTATGCGGCCGAGACGCTGGAGCCCGAGATCCAGGGCACGCCGGCCCATGCGCTGTGGCTGCCGCCGGCCGCCGAGCGGGCGCTGCGCGAGGCCGGCGTCTTCGCCAACCTGCTGTGGCATGTGCAGCGGCTATGCACGCGCTTCGATGCCGTGGCGATCCATCTGGTCGCCGACCCGCTCGGCATCGCGCTCGAGCTGGACAGCACCCCGGATGGCCCGCCGATCGGCTGGGCGGCGGGGCAGGATGCGCTGCGCGAGGCCGCGCGCGGCGCCGGCCCGATCGCGGCAGGCGCACGCCTCGGTCATCTCACCATGCGCCTGCCGGCCCCCGAGGGCGCCTTCGACCCGCCTGCGGAAACCCCCCATCCCGACGCCACCCTCGCCCGGCTGCGGCAGGAGGAAGCGCCGGCGCGCCGCCGCTGGATCTGGCGCGAGGCCAGCGCCATGCCGCCGATCCGCCGCTATGGCGACCATCTGGCCGAGGCGATCGGCGCCGACCATGTGATGCCGCGCGCCCGCCAGGGCAGCCAGCGCCATATCGGCTTCGCCGTGCCCGGCGGGCTGGACTCGGGCGTGGGGCGCATCGCCGCCGAAATGGCCGCCGCGCTGCGCGCCGAGGGCCATGCGACGCATCTCTTCGTCATCGAGGACCGCGCGATCACGCTCGACGCCGCGGCGCGCGCGGCCTTCGACAGCATCTCCTTCCTCGCCTCGCCCCTGCCCGCGGCCGCGCCGCATGGCTTCATGGGCGAGAAGATCGCCCTGGCCGGGGACATGGAGGGCGCCGACAAGCCGATGCTCGGCCTGCTCACCGAGCTCGACGTGCTGGTCTGCAGCCACACCCCCGCGCTTTCCGCCGTGCTGGGCGAGCTGCGCAAGCAGGGGATGAAGCTGGTCGCGCATCTGCACGCGCTGGAACGCACGCAGCTCGGCCGCGGCACCGGGCACCCCTATCTCGCGCTGGCCTTCGAGCATGTCTACGACCTGATGCTCGCCGCCACGCCCGAGCTGCGCGACTGGCTGCAGGGCGAGGGCGTGCCGCCCGCGAAGCTCGCCACCTATGCGCCGGGCCTGCCCCCCGCCGCCCCGCCGCCGCCCCGCGCGCCCGGCCCGCTGCGCGCCGCGCTGCAGGCCGGGGCCGCGACCGCCCCGGCGGAACGCGATGCGCTGGCGCGGCTGGTGCTGGCGACGCGCCAGGCCGGGCTGCCGGTCGCCTGGCAGGCGCAGGGCGCGGGCTTCGCGGCGCTCGGGCCCCTGGCCGCGCTCGGCGTGACGCGCACGGGGCCGCCGCCCGACCTGCTGGTGCAGCCGCTGCAGGGGGAGGCCTCGGTGCTGGCGGTGCAGCAGGGCTGGCAGGCGGGGATCGTGCCGGTGCTGCTGCCGGATCACCCGGCGGCGCGCCTGATCCAGCCCGGCGCGGATGGGCTGCTGATTCCCGATGCTTCCGGCCTGCCCGCGCTGCTGCGCGAATTGCTGGCCGATCCGGCGCGCCGCGCGCGGCTGGCCGCCGGGGCCCAGGCGCGCGCGGCGACGCTGCCCGACCCGGCCACGGCGCTCGCCCCCTTCGCCGCGCAGCTGGCGCGCTGGTTCGAAAAATAGCCCGCCCCGCTGGTCGCCGCGCCGAGGCGGCGACATGCTGGCGCCCATGACGCATGATCTCTCCGCACGGCTCGACCGGCTGCTCGCCAGCCTGCCCCGGCGCTACCCCGGCCCCGGCGGCGCCATCGCCATCCTGCGCGAGGGCGCGGTGCTGGCGCGCCATGCCTGGGGCTACGCCAATGCCGAGCGGCGCATCCCCTTCACGCCGCAGACGCTGTTCCGGATGTGCTCCATCACCAAGCAGTTCACCTGCGCCCTGGTGCTGGCGGATGGCGCGGCGCCCGAGGCGCTGGATGCGGCGGTGCGCGCGCAGATGCCCCTGCTCGGCCCGGCCACGCCTACGGCGCGGCTGCTCTGCCACAACCAGTCGGGGCTGCGCGACTATTGGGCCGTGGCGATGCTGCTCGGCGCGCCGGTCGAGGGCGATTTCGGTGATGCCGAATCCGCGCGGCTGCTCGGCACCACCGCCGCGCTGCATTTCGCGCCGGGCACGCGCTATTCATATTGCAACCAGAACTTCCGCCTGCTCTCCAACGCGCTGGAGATGACCCGCGGCGAAAGCTTCGCCACGCTGCTGCGCAGGCGCATCTTCGAACGCACCGGCATGGGCGGCGCGCTGCTCGCCGCCGATACGCGCGCCTTGCCCGACGGGACGGAGGGTTATGAGGGCACGCAGGCCAACGGCTTCCGCGCCGCCACCAACCGCATCCTCTGGACCGGCGATGCCGGGCTCGCCGCCAGCCTCGACGACATGATCGCCTGGGAGCGGCATATCGACGCGACGCGCGAGGACCCCGACGCGCTGCACAGCCGCCTCGCCGTGCCCGTGAGCTTCGCCGATGGCGCGCCCGCGCCCTATGGCTTCGGCCTCGGTCGCGCCACGGAATTCGGCCGGCAGATCCTCGGCCATGGCGGCGCGCTGCGCGGCTGGCGCAGCCACCGCTTCTACGTGCCGGCGGAGCGGCTCTCGGTGGTGGTGCTGTTCAACCACCTCTCCGACGCCCAGGCCGCCGCACTCGATGCGCTGGCGGCGGTGCTGGGGGAGGAGCGCCCGCCAGCCACGGCGGCATTGCCCGACCCGCCTTGGCTCGGCGCCTATCGCGAGCCCGAGACCGGCCTCGCCGTGCGGGTGGAGGCGCAGCCCGGCGCGGTGCTGCTGCGCTACGGCACGGGGCCGGAACGGCTGGCGTTGCAGGCGGATGGCAGCGCCACGAATGGGCGCACGCGGCTGCGCCCCGCCGCCGACGGGCTCTGGCTGGATCGCCCGCAGGAGAACCAGTCGAGCCGCCTCATCCCCTGCCGGGGCGAGGTACCGCAGGATATCGAGGGTCGTTTCGTCTGCGACGAGCTGGGCGCGAGCCTGGACATCGCCCTGGCCGGCGGCGTGGCCTATGGCGCCTTCGGCGGCTGGCTCGGCCAGGGGCGGATGGAAGTGCTGGAGCCGATCGGCCCGGACCTCTGGGCCCTGCCCTGCCCACGCGCGCTCGACCATGCGCCGCCGGGCGACTGGACGCTCGCCTTCCGGCGCGATGCGGCGGGCAAGGTCGTGGGGGTGCAGCTTGGCTGCTGGCTGGCGCGGCGGCTGGACTACCGCCGGGTCGGGTAGAGCACTATCCGTCCAGTTGGACGGATTTCGTGCTCTACGGAATGTTGCCCAGAATGGCGCGCAGATCCGCCGCCGTATCGACATCGCGCAGCGGCCGCAGCAGCGCGACGGGCCGGCGGCCGAAATTGGCCAGCGTATCGGCAAGTGTGTGCGCGGTGGACCAGCGCACGCGCGCGAAGGGCTGCGTCACGCGGCGTGGGCCGAAGCCGACCAGCCAATAGCCGCCATCCAGCGCCGGGCCTAACACCGTGCCGACGCGCCCCAGCGCGCGGAAGGCGGCGGCGATGTCGCCCCGCGTGATGCCGGGGATGTCGCTGCCGATCAGCACCACGCGCCGATGCGGGCGCATGGCGCGGGCCATGCGCTGGCCGAGATCGCCGCGCCCCTGGTCGCGCACCGGCACGCGCCGCGGCCAGCGGGCGCGCGCGCGATCCGGCGTGCGCACCAGCACCGTGCGCCAGCGCCGGTCGCGCGCCACCTCCCGCAGCAGCGCGGCGAGTTGCCCGGTGTAGAAGCGCAGCGCCCCGCGCGCGCCGATCCCCTTCGCCAGGCGCCGCTTCAGCGTGCCGAGCCGCGGCGCGCGGACGAAGATGAGAAGGGTATCGCGTTGCCTCACGCCCGCCCCCGATACAGCCGCTGCACCCGTTCCGGCGACGCCCCGGCGAACCACAGCGTGAGGCACAGGAGGTTGCGCGCGGAACGGCGCAGATAGCCCTCGGCCTGCCAGCGGGCCGCACTCGTCACCGCCGGCACGTCCAGCGCGCGCAGCCGGCGCCGCCCGAGACGGCGCACGAGGTCCACATCCTCCATCAGCGGCAGCGCGCGCATCCCGCCGACCTCAGCCAGCAGCGCGCGATGGATCAGCAGCCCCTGGTCGCCATAGGGCAGGCCGAGCCAGCGGCAGCGCCACGCCACGGCGCGCTCGAGCCGCCGCGCCGCCGGCGCCACATCATCCAGCGCGAAGCGGAAATGCGCGGCCCGCGCCGGGTCGCGCATCGCCGCCGCCACCGCCGCCGGCCAGCCCTCCGCGAGCCGCGTATCGGCATGGAGCAGCAGCAGCCAGGGCCCCGCCGCCGCCGCGATCCCGGCGGCGATCTGCCCGCCCCGGCCGCGCGGCGCCGCGACCACGCGCGCCCCGGCCGCGCGCGCCAGCGCCACCGTGGCATCCGTGCTGCCGCCATCGACCAGGATGATCTCGGCCGGCGTGCCGCCCAGCGCCGCCAGCGTGCCCGGCAGGCCCGAAGCCGCGTTCAGCGCCGGGATCACGACGCTCAGCCCCTCGATTCGCGCACCCTGCGGCGTGTTCATGCGCGGCGCTATAGCCGATGGGACCGAGGGGGCGGTAGAATCGGCCATGCTCGATATCCCCGAAGCCCCCGCCGGCCTCGCCGCGCTCGAGGCCCGCCTGCGCCAGGACCTCGCCTGGCTGGAACTCCCCGCCCGCAACTGGGTCCCGCCACGCCACCAGGGCGGCGCGGAGGTGACCGATGTGGCGATCATCGGCGGCGGGCTCTGCGGGCTGGTCGCCGCGGCCGCGCTCAAGCTGCTCGGGATCCGGCGCATCCGCGTGCTGGACCGCGCGCCGGCCGGGCAGGAAGGCCCCTGGCTGACCTATGCGCGGATGGAGACGCTGCGCTCGCCCAAGACCCTCGCCGGCCCCGCGCTCGGCCTGCCCGCGCTGACCTTCCGCGCCTGGTTCGAGGCGCAGCACGGCACGGCGGCCTTCGCCGCGCTCGGCAAGATCCCGCGCGTGATGTGGATGGACTACCTGGTGTGGTTCCGCCGCGTCATGGGCATCAGGGTGGAGAACGGCGTCGAGGTGACGCGCATCACCCCGGCAACGGCGGATCTCTTCACGCTGGAGACGAGCGCCGGTGCCTTCAGCGCGCGCCATGTCGTGCTCGCCACCGGGCGGGACGGGCTGGGCGGGGCCTATCTGCCGCCGATCGCGCAGGCGCTGCCGCCCGGCCTGCGCGCCCATTCGCGCGACGCCATCGACTTCGCCGCCCTCGCCGGCAAGCGCGTGGGCGTGATCGGCGCTGGCGCCTCGGCCATGGACAATGCCGGCGCGGCGCTGGAGGCGGGCTGCGCGCGGCTCGACCTCTTCGTGCGGCGCGCCGCGCTGCCGCGCGTGAACAAGTTCACCGGCATCGGCAGTCCCGGCGTGGTGCATGGCTTCGCCGGCCTGCCGGATGCGTGGAAGTGGCGCTTCCTCGACCTCGTTTTCTCGAGCCAGACGCCGCCGCCGCGCGAGAGCACGCTGCGCGTCTCCCGCCACGCCCACGCGCATCTGCATCTCAGCAGCCCGATCCTGGATCTGGCGGCGCAGGACGGCGTGATTCACCTCACCACGCCGACGGGTCGTTTCGAGCTCGATTTCCTGATCTTCGCCACGGGCTTTCGCGTCGATCTCGCGCAGCGGCCCGAATTGGCGGATGTCGCGCCGCATATCCGCTTCTGGGCGGATCGCTACCCCGAACCACCCGGCGCGCCGAATGAGGAACTCGCCACCTCGCCCGACCTCGCGCCCGATTTCGCCTTCCAGGAGAAGGTGCCCGGCGCCTGCCCGTCCCTGGCCCGGCTGCATTGCTTCAATTATCCGGCGACGCTGAGCCACGGGAAGCTCTCGGGCGACATTCCCGCGGTCAGTACCGGCGCGGAACGGCTGACCCAGGGCATCGCGCGCGCGCTGTTCGTGGCGGATCGCGAAGCGCATTTCGCCGCGCTCGAGGCCTTCGAAACCCCCGAGCTGCTCGGCGACGAATGGCCGGATCGCGCATGATGACATCGGAGAATGCCATGGCCGAGGATCTCATCGACCATCTGCTCGGCCTCACGCCCGCGCATCCGCTGCACGCGCTGCGCGCCCGGCGGCCGGAAGCGCGCCAGCACGCCGAGGGGGCGTGGCGCGAATTGGTGCTGCCCGCCGATCCCGGCACGCTGAGTCTGGCGGAGCGCGCTGCCCTCGCCGCGCGCGTCGCGGCGCGCGAGGGCGAGGCCGCGCTCGCCGCGCATTACGCCGCGCTGCTGGCCGCGGCCGGCGGCGTCGCGCCGGGGCCGCGGCTCGACGCGCTGCTGCGCTACGCGGATCTCGTCGCCGCCACGCCGGAAGCGACGCGCCGCGCGGATATCGAGGGCATGGCCGCGCTCGGCCTGAGCGCGCGGGAGATCGTGGCGGCGACGCAGCTCATCGCCTTCGTGCCCTACCAGGTGCGCGTGCTGGCCGGGCTGCGCGCCATGATGCAGGAGAGCGCCCGATGACCCGCTTCACCCTCAAGCCCGTCGGCTGGCGCCCGCGGCTCGACCCCGTGCAGGCCGAGACGGCGACACCCGCGCAGCTTGCCGCGCTGGAGGCCTGCCCGCCGGCGCAGCGGCGCTCCACCTATTTCCTCACCCTCGCGCATGACCCCGGCTCGCTGGGTGAGCGTGGCGCGCTGTTCAACATCGTGATGTATGCCGAGGGCGGGCTGCCGCGCGCGGATCGCGAATTGGCCACCGCGGTCGTTTCGATGGTGAATGGCTGCGTCTATTGCACGCAGGTGCACGCGAAGCGCTTCGTCGAGCTGACCGGCGATGAGGGCGCGATGCAGCGCATCCTCGACGAGGGCTGGCAGGAAGAAGCCAACGCACGCCGCCACGCCATCGCGGCCTTCACCGAGGCGCTGACGCGCGACCCCGGTGCGACGACGCCCGCGCATCTGGCGCCGCTGCGCGCGGTGGGCCTCGATGATCTGGAGATCCTCGACCTGATCCACAGCGTCGCGATGTTCGCCAATGCCAACCGGCTGATGCTCACCCTCGGCGACCCGCTGCTGCCGCGCGAACTGCGCGGCTGAAGCGCGGCTTCAGCCCGCCGCGGCGAGGGCAAGGGCAAGTTCGCCAGCCTTGGCCCGCAGCGGGGCGCGCACCGCCGCGGCGAAAGCCTCGGCGGAGAGGCGCATGGCGGGCGCGGCGACGCTGAGCGCCGCGATGGCATGGCGGCTCGAATCCAGCACCGGCGCGGCGAGCACGCGCAAGCCGTTGACGCTCGCCCAGTCGGTCAGCGCGGTGCCGTCACGCCGCACCTCCGCCAGACGCGCCCGCAGCGCATCCGGCGAGCCGGGCATGCCAGGCCCGGCTCGCTCGAAGCGGCTCGCCTGCAGCACCTTCTCAAGCTCGGGTTCCGGGAGGAAGGCGAGCAGCGCATGACCGATGGCGGAGGATGCGGCGGGAATTCGTGACCCGACGCGGATATCCACGCCCATGCGGACCAGCCCGGCCTGCGCGCGCTCGACATAGACGATGTCCGCGCCGTCCAGCACGCCGAGGCTCGCGGCCTCATTCACCTCTCCGACAAGGCTGCGCAGCACCGGGCGCGCAAGGTCGCGCAGCCCCGTGCGGGCGATGGCATTGAAGCCCAGTTCGAGCGGCTTGAGCGTCAGGCGGAAGCGCCGCGTGCCCGGAACCTTTGCGACATAGCCGAGCGCGACCAGGGTGTTCAGCATCCGGAAGGCGGTGCCGTCATCCAGCCCGGCGCGCCGGGCGATCTCGCTTTGCAGCAGTTCCGGCTGCTCGGCGGTGAAGCCTTCCAGCACGCGAAAGCCCTTGGCGAGCGAATGGACGAGGTTCTTGTCCCTGTGGCCAGGGGCCTGGTCCTGGTTCGCGTCCGGGGGCGGCCTGGTCATGCGCAGAACCCTTCGCAAAGCGCGTTGACAGGGGTGAGGGCGGATCGGTAGGAAGCGCTCGACACTTGCGAAGTATTCTTCGCATTCCGAAGTTTGTCAAGAAGAACCGGAGGAAGCGCCCCCCATGCCCCTCGACAATGAGAAGAACGGCGCGCAGCCGCGCGACGCGAAAACCCGCGCGCGGCTGCGCATCGCGGTCGATATCGGCGGCACCTTCACCGACCTCGCCGCCTTCGACGAAGCCGCAGGCGAGCTGCGCTTCGGCAAGGCGCTGACGACGCATGGCAGGCTGGTGGACGGCATCCAGGACACGGTGGACATCGCCGGCGCCGCCTTCGCCGATGCCCATCTCTTCCTCCATGGCTCGACCATCGCCATCAACACGCTGCTGGAACGCACCGGTGCGAAGACCGTGCTGCTGGTGACCGAGGGGTTCCGCGACATCTACGAGATCGGCCGCGTCAACCGCCCCGACGCCTACAACCTGTTCTTCCGCAAGCACGTGCCGCTGGTCGATCGCTCCTCGCGCTTCGAGGTGCATGAGCGCCTGCTGGCCAGCGGCGCCGTGCACAAGCCGCTCGACGAGGACCATCTGCGCGCCGTGCTGCGCGCGCTCGATCCGGGCCAGGTGCAGGCGGTGGCGATCCTGCTGCTGCATTCCTATCGCAACCCCGCGCATGAGGTGCGGGTGAAGCAGATCGTGCAGGAGGAACTGCCCGGCGCCTTCGTCACGGCCTCCCACGAATTGTCGCAGGAATACCGCGAGTTCGAGCGCGTCTCGACCGTCGCGGCCAATGCCTATGTCGGCCCGCGCGTCGCGACCTATCTCGGCGAGTTGTCGGAGCATCTCGCGCGCCATGATTTCGCCGGCGCCTTCTACGTGGTGCAATCCACCGGCGGCCTGTTTCCCGTGGAGCATGCGCGGCGCGACTGCGTGCGCATGCTGGAAAGCGGGCCGGCCGCCGGCGTGATCGGCACCCAGGCGATCTGCGAGGGGCTCGGCCTCAAGGACGCCATCGCCTTCGACATGGGCGGCACCACGGCGAAAGCCGGCGTGATCTACCAGGGCAAGCCGCTGACGACCGGCTCGGCGCTGATCGGCGGCTACGACCAGGCGCTGCCGATCCAGATCCCGATGACCGACATCTTCGAAGTGGGCACCGGCGGCGGCTCCATCGCGCGGCTCGAGCAGGGCAATGCGCTGCGCGTCGGGCCGCAGAGCGCGGGCTCCATGCCGGGGCCGGTCTGCTACGGCCGCGGCGGCACGGAGCCGACGGTGACGGATGCGAACCTGCTGCTCGGCCGGCTCGATCCCGAGCATTTCCTCGGCGGCACCATGGCGCTCGACCTCGCGGGCGCCGAGCGCGCGATGCGCGAGCGGATCGCCGCACCTTTGGGCATGGAGGTGCTCGCCGCCGCCGACGGAATCCTGCGCATCGCGGTGACCACCATGTCGCATGCCGTGAAGGCGGTGACGACGGAACGCGGCCTCGATGTCGGCGGCTTCACCATGGCGGTCTATGGCGGTGCGGGGCCGCTGCATGCCTCGGCCATCGCGCGGGAGATCGGCATCCGTCGCGTTATGATCCCTTATGCGCCCGGCTATTTCTCTGCCTATGGCATGCTGTTCTCCGATCTGCGCTACGACTATGTGCGCTCCTGCTTCCGCCGCCTCGCCACCGCCGACTTCGCGGAGATCGAGGGGCTCTACGCCGGCATGGAGGCAGAGGGTCGCGGCGCGATCGAAGGCTCCGCCGTGCGGCCCGAGCGCATCGAGATCGAGCGCGCCGCCGACATGCGCTATGTCGGGCAGGAACACGCGGTCACAGTCGAACTGCCGCGCGAGATCTTCGAAGCCGCCGACCGCGAGGCGATCAAGCGCCACTTCGACGCGCAGCACCTGCTGCGCTACGGCACCAATGCCCCGAACGAGCCGGCGGAACTCGTCTCGCTGCGCGTCACCGTCTCCGGCGTCATGCGCAAGCCGCCACGGCACAGCGTGCCGGCCGGCGGTGCGGAACCCGATGCCGGCGCGCTGGTGCGCCGGAAGCAGGCCTATTTCGGCGGGCTGATGGACACGCCCGTCTATGCGCGCGACCGGCTGAAGGCGGGCAACCGCATCGCCGGTCCGGCGCTGATCGAGGAACACGCCTCCACCACCGTGCTGCAGCCCGGCGACACGCTGGAGGTCGATGCCGCCGGCAACCTTCTGATCGCCATCGGGAGCGACGCGCGATGAACGACAGCCTCTCCGCCACCGCCACCCGGGTCGATCCCGTCACGGTCGAGATCGTCCGCCGCGGCCTCATCGCCGTGACGGAGGAGATGAAGACCAACCTGATGCGCACGGCCTACAACCTCATCATCTATGAGGCGCTGGACTTCACCGTGGGCCTGTTCACGAAGGAGGGCGAGACGGTCTCCATCGGCCTCGGCCTGCCCATGTTCATCCGCGGCATGTCGGAGACGGTGAAGGCGAAGATCCGCCATTTCGGCTACGACAACATCCATGAGGGCGACATCCTCGTCACCAACGACGCCTACACCACGGGCTCGCACCTCAACCACTTCACCTTCACCATGCCGATTTTCCACGCGGGCGTGCTGATCGGCTTCACCTGCTGCATGGCGCATTGGCTCGATGTCGGCGGTACGCTCGGCACGGTGACCACGGACATCTATTCCGAGGGCATCCAGATCCCGATCGTGAAGTACCGCAAGCGCGGCGAGGTGAACCAGGATCTGGTGGACATCATCGCGATGAATGTCCGCCTCGCCGACAAGGCCATGGGTGACCTGCGCGCGCAGATCGTCGCCGTGACGACGGGCGAGCGCCGCTACCTTGAACTCGTCACCCGCTATGGCTGGCCGGCGGTGCGCGATTCCATCGCCGTCATCATGGACCAGTCCGAGGCGCTGGCCCGCGCCAACACCCTCAGCATCCCCGATGGCGTCTATGAGGCCGAGAGCTTCATGGACGATGACGGGCTCGAGATCGGGGAGCCCGTGCCGATCCGCGTGCGCGTCGAGAAGCGCGGCGAGGAGGTGACGATCGACCTCTCCGAGGTCGCGAAGCAGGTGCGCGGCTTCTACAATTCGGGCGTCACCACCGGCATCGCCTGCGCGCAGGTCGCGTTCAAGTGCCTCGCCTCACCCACCGACTACCCGGTGAATGAGGGCAGCTTCCGCAATCTCAAGGTCATCATGCCGATGGGCACGGTGGTCAGCGCCGAGCGCCCGGCGCCGATGCGCGTGTGGATGACCTATCCGATGACGGTGATCGACACGATCTTCAAGGCGATGGCGAAGGCCATCCCGGGTCGTGTCGCGGCCGGCCACCATGCCGACCTGGTCTTCCCCAACATCCACGGCATCAACCCGATGGATGGGAAATTCTACATCGTCGGTATCGGTCCGCTGGGCGGCGGCTGGGGCGCCAAGGCGACGGAAGACGGCATGTCCGCCACCGTCTGCATCAATGACGGCGACACCCACAACAGCCCGACCGAGCAGCTGGAGGCGAAGTATCCCGTGCTGGTCGAGCGCTACGCGCTGCGCGAGGACAGTGGCGGCGCTGGGCGCTTCCGCGGCGGGCTGGGCTGCGAGCAGGTGGTGCAGGCGCTTGCTCCCTTCCAGCTCACCACGCGCATCGATCGCGTGCATTGCAAGCCCTGGGGCCTGGAGGGCGGGCAGGATGCCGCGGGCAACGGCATCGGCCTGCGCCGCGGCGGCGAGTGGCAGACCGAATTCCCGAACGCCAAGGTGTTCAACGTGCGACTCAAGGCAGGCGATGCCTACATGATGCGCTCGGGCGGCGGCGGCGGCTTCGGCCTGCCCGTGGAACGCGACCCCGCCCGCGTCGCCCGCGACGTGCGCGAGGGCTATGTCTCGCGCGCCGTCGCGCTCTCCGCCTACCGCGTGGTGCTCGATGCCAGCGGCGCGGTGGATGAGGCCGCCACGCGTCGCCTGCGCGCGCAGAGCGACATCGCCGCGCCCCAGCTTCCCGGCAAGGCCGATGAGTCCGGCCCGCAGCTCGAAGTCAGCCCGGGCTGAGCCGCCATGACGCAGCCGGAGATGGCGAGCGTGACGGAGCGCGTGGCGCGGCTCGCCGCGTTGTGGCGCGCCGTCTCCTCCCGCCCGCTGCATCCGGCGGGCTGCACCTGCATGGGGCATTTCCTGATCCCGGCGATGAATGCGCGGGACATGGAGGCCGACATCCTCGACTACATGCGCGGCCGCTACGCCACCGAGGGCCTTGCCCCCCTGGTCGCGCTGCTCGATGCGCGCGAGGCGGAGCGCGAGGCCGGGGACATTCCCGCGCGCCCCTTCCGCGCCTGGCTCGCGCATCTGCCGGGTGCCGGGGTTGAGCCCGCCGCGCTGGATCGTTTCCTCACCGACCTGACCGCGACGCTCGATTCCTTCGAGCCCGCCGGCCCCCCGCCCAATCGCCTGATCTGCACCTGACCCCGAACCGGCAAGGATCTCCGCATGCGCTTCGTCTCCTTCCTCCATGATGGCCGCCCGGCCTGCGGGCTGGTGCAGGGGGAGCACATCCTGATCGCCCCGGCCTCCATCCATGCCGACCTCAAGGCGGCGATCGCGGCCGATGCGCTGGCGGAACTGGCCCATGCCTGCGTGGCCGCCGGCAGGCGTGTCGCCTTCGCCGAGGTCACGCTGCTGCCGGTGATCCCGAACCCGGGCAAGATCCTCTGCGTCGGGCTGAACTATGAGATGCATCGCCGCGAGACCGGCCGCGACGTCGTCGAGAACCCCACCATCTTCACGCGCTTCGCCGACAGCCAGGCGGCGCATGGGCAGGATCTGCTGCGGCCCCGTGTCTCGACCGATTTCGACTATGAGGGCGAGCTGGCCGTGGTGATCGGCAAGGGCGGGCGCTACATCGCGCCCGAGGCGGCGATGGGCCATGTGGCCGGCTATGCCTGCTACAATGACGGCTCGGTGCGCGACTGGCAGCGCCACACCATCCAGTTCACGCCCGGCAAGAACTTTCCGCAGACGGGCGGCTTCGGCCCCTGGCTCGTCACGCCCGAGGAGATCCCCGACCTCGAGGCCCTGCGCCTCGCCACGCGCGTCAACGGCGTGACGGTGCAGGAGGCGACGCTGGACCACATGATCTTCGATGTGCCGCGGATCATCGCCTATTGCTCGTCCTTCACGCCGCTCTCGCCGGGCGATGTGATCGCCACCGGCACGCCGGGCGGCGTGGGGGCGAAGCGCCAGCCGCCGCTCTGGCTCAAGCCGGGCGACACGGTGGAGGTCGAGATCACGGGCATCGGCGTGCTGCGCAACGGGATCGCCGACGAGGCCGCCTGAATCCCGGACCGGAACCGCAACAAGAAACAGACGGAGGAAAGCATGATTCGACGCAGGAGCATGGTCGGCGGCCTCGCCGCCATCGGGGCGGGCGGGCTGGCCGCGAGGCCGGTGGCCGCGCAGGGTGCCGCCTATCCCGCACGCCCGATCCGCATGATCGTCCCCTTCGCGCCGGGCGGCGGCGTGGATGCGGTGGGAAGGGCGGTCGCGCAGCGCCTGACGGAACGCATGGGCGTGCCGGTGGTGATCGAGAACCGCTCGGGTGCCAGCGGCACGGTGGGCGGGCAGGTGGTGCAGGGCGCGGCGGCGGATGGCTACACGCTGCTCTTCTCGGCCTCGACGCATGTCATGGCGCGCCAGGTGCTGCGCCGCGCGCCCTATGATCCGGTGGTCGATTTCACGCCCGTCGCGCAGATCGGCGCGGCACCCATGCTGCTCGTGCTCTCGCCGAACCGGCCGCAATCGAGCATCACCGAGATCGTGGCGGATGCGCGCCGCAACCCCGAGCGCTGGAGCTTCGGCGCCTCGGCGCTCGGCTCGGCGGGCCATCTCGCGACGATCCTGTTCCTGAAGCTCGCGGGGCTGGATCTGGTGGTGGCGCCCTATCGCGGCACGGCGCCGGCGCTGACGGATGTGGCTGCCGGCAATGTGCAGATGATGATCGACCCGGTGCTGGCGCTGCTGCCGCTGGTGCAGAGCGGCGGCGTGAAGGGGGTGGCCATCACCTCCACGGCGCGCAGTGCGCTCGCACCCAACGTGCCGACCACGGCCGAGGCCGGGATGCCGGGCTTGGTCTTCGCCTCCTGGTACGGCGTGTGGGGGCCGAAGGACATGCCGGCGCCGGTCATTGCCACCCTGGAGGGGCATCTGGGCGAGCTCATGCGCGAACCCGCCATGGTGCAGCGCTTCACCGCGCTGGGGCTGGAACCGGTGTATGCGCAAGGCGATGCGTTCCGCAGCTTCATCGCGGCGGACCTGGCGCGGAACAGCGAATTGCTGCGCAGCGCGAACTTCCAGCCGGAATAGCGGCAGGGCAGGACGACGCGCGAGCCGGTTCCCGCGCCCGGCGAAACAAGAAGGGGGCGCCCGGTTGCCCGGGCGCCCCCTCGAACTCCGCGATGTCGCCGGCGTCAGCCGATCCGCTCGCCATGCAGCGCGACGTCGAGGCCCTCGCGCTCCTCTTCCTCGGTCACGCGAAGGCCAACGATGGCGTCCACGATCTTGAGCAGGATGAAGGTTGCGATCGCCGTGTACACGAACACCGCCGCCACCGCGTAGACCTGGATCATGAACTGGTCGAAGGACGCGCCGTAGCCTTCGGGGGTCGAGGCGCTGGCCGAGAGCGGGCCATAGGCGAAGACGCCCGTCAGCAGCGCGCCGGCGATGCCGCAGATGCCATGCACGCCGAAGGCGTCCAGGCTGTCGTCATAGCCGCACCAGTGCTTGAGCGCCGTGGCACCCCAGAAGCCGGCCAGACCCGCGACCACGCCGATGACCAGCGCGGAGCCCGGCAGCACGAAGCCCGCCGCCGGGGTGATGGCGACAAGGCCCGCCACCGCCCCCGAGATCGCCCCCAGCACGCTGGGCTTGCCCTTGAGCATCCACTCCGCGATCACCCAGGCCAGCACCGCGCCGCAGGCCGCGACCTGCGTCACCAGCATGGCCATGCCCGCGCGCGCACCGGCACCGACGGCCGAGCCCGCATTGAAGCCGAACCAGCCCACCCAGAGCAGCGCGGCGCCGATCACGGCAAGGCCGAGGTTGAAGGGCGCCATGTTGTCCGTGCCGTAGCCCACGCGCTTGCCGAGCACGACCGCCGCCACCAGGCCGGCCACGCCGGCATTGATGTGCACCACCGTGCCGCCGGCGAAGTCGAGCGCGCCGAGGCCGAAGATCCAGCCCGCCGGATGCCACACCCAATGCGCCACCGGCGAATAGACGATGACGGTCCAGAGCGTGATGAAGACGACCAGGGCCGAGAACTTCATGCGGTCCGCCACCGCGCCGGTGATCAGCGCGGCGGTGATGATCGCGAAGGTCATCTGGAACATCGCGAAGACGCTCTCGGGGATGGTGGTCGCCACCGCCGAATCGCCGCTGCCCAGCGTGAAGGGCTTGTCCCAGGCCTCGGCCATGCCGCTCATGAACAGGCGCGACAGGTCGCCGATATAGGCGTTGCCCTCACCGAAGGCGAGCGAGTAGCCGATCACCATCCAGATCACGCCCACCAGGGCGCTGAGGAAGAAGGACTGCATCATCGTGGCCAGCACGCTCTTCTTGCGGACCATGCCCGCATAGAACAGCGCCACGCCGGGCACGGTCATCATCAGGACCAGCGCCGTGCTGGTCAGCATCCAGGCGGTGTCGCCGGTGTCGATCTTCGGCTCATCCGCCGCGAAGGCGGTGCCGGCGGCCAGCAGCGCCGGCACGGCGCCGAGCGCCGCGCGCGCAAGCATCCTCATGCCCATCATTCCCTTGTGCGAGTTGTGCAGCGCCATGGTCACAGCGCCTGGTCGTCGGTTTCGCCGGTGCGGATGCGCAGGGCGCGTTCCACATCCAGCACGAAGATCTTGCCGTCGCCGATCTTGCCGGTGCGCGCCGCACCGGCGATGGCCTCGACCACCGCGTCCACCATCTCGGCGGCCACGGCGACTTCGATCTTGAGCTTCGGCAGGAAGCTCACATGGTACTCGGCCCCGCGGTAGATCTCGGTCTGGCCCTTCTGCCGGCCGAACCCCTTCACCTCGGTCACCGTCAGCCCCTGCACGCCGAGCGGGGTGAGCGCATCGCGCACCTCGTCCAGTTTGAAGGGCTTGATGATCGCCATCACAAGCTTCATCGCGCCGAAAACTCCCCTCCTGAAGGTCAGGTATGGGCGCTCCCTTCCAAGGACCGTGCCAAAGCGGCGTTTCCGCGCTGCAACACCGTTGCACACAAGACTCACCCGCGGCTCGCCAGGGACAGGCGCGGCGTCTGCACAAAATGCGGGCAAATGCCTCAGCCTTGTCAGGCCCGCCGGAAGCGCCAAACTGAAGGCATGACCGAGACCCTCGACCTCACCGCCTGCGTCATCGGCGCGGGCCCCGTCGGCGCCACCATGGCGGCCACGCTCGCCGCCGCGGGCATCCCGACTGCCGTGGTGGACCGCGCGCCGCTACCGCCGATGGAGCTGCCGGATTTCGACGGCCGGGCCTATGCCATCGCGCTCACCAGCCAGCGCCTCCTGACCGCTGCGGGCATCTGGGACCGGCTGCCGGCCCAGCCCCAGGCGATCCACCATATCCGCGTCGCCGATGGCCGGCCGGGCGCGCGACCTTCCTCCCTGACCCTCGATTTCGAGAGCGCATCCGTTGGCCCCGACCCCTTCGGCTGGATGGTCGAGGCCCGGGCGCTACGCGTGGCGCTGAACGCCGCCCTGCCGAGCCTGCCCAACCTGCATGTCTTCGCGCCCAGCGAGGCCGCCGTGACGCGGCACGCCGACCATGCCGAGATCCGCGTCGCGGGCGGGCCGGTGATCCGCGCGCGTCTCGTCATCGGCGCCGAGGGGCGGGAGAGCCCGCTGCGCCGCCAGGCCGGCATCCAGGTGGTGCGCCATGATTACGGCCAGACCGGCATGGTCGGCGCCTTCGCGCATGAGCGTCCGCACCATGGCACGGCGCTGGAGATGTTCCTGCCCAACGGCCCCTTCGCCCAGCTGCCCCTCGCCGGGCCGGGCAATTTCGGCACGTCCGAGCTGCCCCATGCCTCGGCCTATGTGTGGTCCGACAAGCGCCCGCTCGCCGCGCGGTTCCTGGCGATGGATGACGCGGCCTTCGGGCGCGAGCTGACCCGCCGCCTCGGCGACCATCTGGGCCGCATCCGCCCGATCGGCCGGCGCTGGTCCTATCCGCTGACGGCGCTCTGGGCCGCGCGCTTCACGGATACGCGCCTGGCGCTGGTGGGTGACGCCGCGCATGGCATCCACCCGATCGCCGGGCAGGGGCTGAACCTGGGCTTCCGCGATGTGGCGGCGCTGGCCGAGACGATCATCGCCGCGGTCAACGCGAATGAGGATCCGGGCAGCGGGACGGTGCTGGCGCGCTATGCAAGGCGCGCCCAGCCCGATGCCGCCCTGATGCTCGGCGCCACGCATGTGCTTGAAAAACTGTTCGGCACGGATTTCGCGCCGGTGCGGATCGCGCGCCGGCTCGGCATCGCGGCGGTGGACCGCCTGCCGCCGCTCAAGCGCGCCTTCGCGGAGCGCGCGATGGGGATGAATGCGGCCACGGCCGGTCTGCTGGGCGGGCAGGGGCTGCGCGCCTGAAGGCGATGCCTACCGCGGCCATCGGCGGCGCCTGCCTGCCGCGCCCCGCCATCTTCCGGTAGAGACGCAACGACAGGCCAGGGTGGAGGGATCGATGACCGGCAAGGACAAGGCGCAGCTCGACAAGGCGGCGCTGAGCAAGGTGGCGGGCGGCGCCTATGTGTTTGGCGGGCAGGGCGCCGACACCATCATCGATGCCAACGGCAGCAATTTCATCTTCGGCGAGGGCGGGAACGATGTTCTCGCCGGCCAGGGCGGCCAGGACAGCATCTATGGCGGCTCGGGCCAAGACCAGCTCCAGGGCGGGGCGGATAACGACATGCTCGCCGGCGATACGGGGAACGACACGCTGGACGGCGGCAGCGGCGCGGATCGCCTCTATGGCGATGCCGGCAACGACCTGCTGGATGGCGGCGCGGGCGATGGCGCGGGCGACAGCGTCTATGGCGGTGCGGGCGACGACACCTTCACCTGGTCGCCCGGCAGCGGCAGCGACCTGTTCGTGGGGCAGGACGGCCACAACACGCTGCACCTGACCGGCATGACGCCGGCGGACCTCGCCCAGGCGCTCGACATCAAGAGCTGGGGCGCGACGCTGGCCCCCAATGGCGATGGCAGCTGGAGCCTCTACGACGCGCAGGGCAACCCGCTGACCAATGGATGGGGCGAGATCAACATCGGCGGCGAGAAGCTGACCTTCCACGACGTGGCGCGCATCACCTTCGGCTGAACAAGGGGCGGGGCGCGGGGTGGGATCGGCCTCGCCCCTGCCTCGCCCCTACCCCGCCAGAGCCCGGAACAGGCTTGGCACCTCCGGCCCGCCCAGCAGCGCCGGCTCGGCCGCGACGACGCGGAAGATCTGGTTGAAGAAGATCACGAAGCGGTCGGCATGGTCGGGCGTGCCGATCGGGTATTGCCGCAGCCGCCAATGGTTGCGCGCGCCGGTCTGCAGGTAGAGCCCGCCGGCATTGTAGGCGCAGGCCACCGCCGGCGGGTCGAGCCGCGTCTGCGGCGCCTGGGCGCGGATGTAGAGCGCGCCGGCACGCAGCGCGTGGATGGGTTCGAACAGCAGGGCGCGCGTGACGCGGATCTCGGGCATCATCTGCTGCGCGGTCGAGATCAGCGTCTGCGCGAGACCGGGCGAGACGCGGTGCGGTGTCGCTTCGTCGCTGACATAGCCCGGCTCCTCCCGCACCGCGCGCGCCGCGGCGTCGCGCGTGGCGAAGCGGCTGGTCGCGCCCAGCACCTCGGTGCAGATGGTGGCGACGAGGAGTTCCACCGGCACCTCGGTCTCCACCGCCACGGCGCGCAGTTCGGGGCCGAACCAGTCGAAGGCGCGCCGCACGGCGAGCGGGTTGCCGGACTGCCCCGGCAGGGGCCGGCCCTCCACCTCCACGCCCTGGGGCGTGAGCCGCCAGCGCGAGCCCCCCTCGAACACCGCATGGAAGCCGCGCAGGGCGGCGAGGTTGCGCGCCAGCACGCCCGCCGCGCCATTCTCCCGCCGGCTCTGCGCCACGGCGGCGTCGAGGCGCGCGCGTGTCTCGGGCGTGCGGGCGGGCTGCAGCTGCCCTGTCTCAAGCGCGAGGAGCAGCGCCGCCCAGGTGTCGGGCCCGACCACGCCATCGATGTCGGGCAGGCCCGCCCGGGCCTGGAAGGCCATGGCGGCGCGGCGCATGGCGGGGCCGAACAGCCCGTCGATCACCGTGATCTCGCGCCCCGCGCCCTCGGGATCGGCGCGGCGCAGCATGTCCTGCAGCCGGCGCACATCGTCGCCGCGCTGCATGGGCTGCATGTAGCGGAAGCTGCGCGGCAGGCGGCGCGGGTCGGGGCCAGCATGGGTCAGCGACATTGCAACCTCCTCGACTCGCCCTGCGTGGCGGCCGCCACAGCGGCCCAGCGCGTATCCCCGGCCGGCGCGGGGGTGAGCAGCGCGCGCCCCTCGCCCAGCAGCGCGCAATGCCGGCCAGCCGGAGCGCAGCCCTCGGCCACCGCGCTCAGCCGGGCGCTCGCGCCCAGGAAGCGCGCGCTCATGCTGGCGGGGTCCAGCGCGGCCGCGGCCTCGCCCAGCGCGGCATTGTCGGCGCAGAGCGCGCTGCGCGGCTGGATCTGCCGGCGCTCGAAGAGCGACCAGGCCAGGGCCTCCTGCCAGGTGGCGCGCTCGGCGGGTGGCGTGGCGGCGGCGGCGGCGAGCGCCGCGCGGTTGCCCGCCACGGCACAGTCGAGCAGGGGCGCGCGGCGCGCCGGCTCGGCCGCGGCCTGCATCCGGCAGCCGCGCGCCCGGAGCGCCTGGGATTCGGCGCAGATGGCGTCATTCGCCCCCCCGCAAGGGGCGATCTCGGCCGCCGCCAGCGCCGCCCAATCGCCGCGCGCCGCGGACTCCTTCATCCGGTCGAGCTGGAGGATGGCAGCGGGGGCGCGCGTCTCGGGCTGGGTTTCGGGGCCGGCGCAGGCCAGCAGGGCCAGCGGCAGCAGCAGCAGCGCCCTCATACCGGCGGCTCCCCTTCCGGCGGGGGTGGGGGCGGCGGCGGGTCCTGCGCGGCAGCGGCGGGGTCGGCATCGGCGACGGGCAGCGCCTCGGCCAGCAGGCGCGGCAGGTCCACCGCGATGGCGTTGCCGGCGGCATCCACCGGCCGGGCGCGGATCAGGCTGCCGGCGAGCAGGCCCAGCCCCTCGATCGCGCTCGCCGCCCCGGCCTCGCGCAGCCGGTCGAGCGTGGCGCGGAACTCGGCCTGGGGCATGGCGCCGCCGCCGGGCAGGGGCACGGGCTCATTCCCCTCGCGGTCCAGCTCGGCCTCGAGCACCAGGCGGCGCAGCTCGTTCACCGCGGCCTCGGCCTCGACCGGGCTGAGGAAGGCCTCGCCGCGGGCGCGCAGCAGCTCGGCCACCGCATCGGCGCGGAAGAGCTGGGCGAGCAGATCCGCCATCTCCTGCTGCGAGGCGCCCTCGATCTCCGCGCGGAAGACGCGGGCAAGGCTGGGCACGCGGGACAGCAGCAGCCGCGCGGCCGCACCATCCCAGGCCGCGGCGGGGAAGAGATCCGGCGTCACGGGCCGGTCCAGCACCCGCGCCATCCAGCGCGTGTAATGCGCATTGCCGATGCGCCAGGCCTGCCAGGCGCCGAGCACGATGCCGCCCACCACCCCCGCCGGCGTGGCCGCGCCGAGCATCCCGGCGAGGCCCGGGGCGCGCATCACCGTGCCGATGGTGCCCAGGGCGGGGGCGAGCGTGGCCGCGAAGCCGCCGCCGCCGGTGCGCGCCAGCACGGTGCTCGCGCTCGCCAGCACCCCGGCGATGCCCTCGGCCGAGGGCGCGCGCACCGCCGCCTGCACCTGCCCGGCGAGGCTGGTGGCGTCCCGCAGCACGCCCAGCGCGGTGCCGAGCCGGTCGGCGATCTCCGTACCCTCCCCGGCGCGGGTCAGGATGCCGCGTGCGGCTTCCAGCGCCGTGCCGATGGTGGCGGGCTCGGGGTGGTGCAGGGCGGCCTGGATGGCGGCGCCAGCCTCGGCCGCTTCCTCCAGCACGCCGCCGGCGGTGGCCAGCGTGCCGGCCAGGGCCCGCGCGGCCGGGCCGGCGGGCAGCATCCCCGCCACGGCCTGGGCGACGGCCAGCGCCTGCTGCGCGCGCGCCTGCAGCGCCTGGAGCTGCTTCTGGCTCTCGGCGGTCTCGGCCAGCAGGCCCTGGCGGACCTCCGCGACGCGGCTCTCGGCCTGCTGCACCACCGTGTCGCGTTCCTGCGCCACCTGGTCGCGCGCGGCCTCGGCCTGCTGCTTCGCGGCCTCGGCGGCCTGGCGCTGCGCCTCGGCCTGCTTCGCGGCGTCTTCCTGCTGGCGCGCCTGGCCCATGAAGGTCTCGGCCTGGCGGCGGAAGCCCTCGGCCTCACCACCGCCGCTGCGGGTGCCGAAATAGAAGCCGAGGATGCCGCCCAGGATGGTGCCGATCTCGCCCGTGCCGCTGAGGCCCAGGGCTTCTTCCAGCACCAGCGCGGGCAGCAGGATGCACACGACGAGCAGCGCGAGGGCGGCGCGGATCGTGCCCTCGGGCAGGCCGGCCGAGGCGTCTCGGAACAGGGTGATGCGCTCGATGCCGCCGCCCTCGGGACTTGGACCGATGACCCGCATGAAATCCTGCCGCACCGTCCAGACCCAGCGCCCGACCACGGCGCCGACCAGGATGACGAAGGCGAGGAAGAAGTAGCTCAGCGGGCGTTGGGAGCCGGTCTCGATCTTGCCGGCCTCCTGCGCCCAGGCGGGCGCGGCGCAGAGCAGCCAGGCCAGCAGCGCCGGCAGCCAGGGGCGAGGCGGAAGTCCCAGGACACGGATCAGCTGCATCGGCGGCCCCCTTCTCGCGTGGCGGGAGACTAGCCGAGCTTCTGCAACCGAATCAAGAAAAATCTAGGACGATATACTTATCGAGGGAATGTTATCCGAAACGCCTCAGTGCCGCGCCTCCCGCCACAGGCCGAGCTTCTGCTGCGCGGCGGCGTCGGAATAGCCGAACAGGACGAGGTCCTCGGCCGCTTCCAGAGTCAGGCTGGTCCAGGACGGGACGACGAGCAGGTCGCGCGGGGCAAGGGCGAAGGCCTGTTCGCCCAGCACGGCGCGGCCGCTGCCCTCGACCACCACCAGCACCATCCCGTCGGTCGCCTGGCGGGGCCGGGTGGCGAAGCCCCGGGGCAGCAGGCGGACATGGGCGGCGATGGTCGGCATCACCGGCCCGCCATCGGCCGGGTTCACGAATTCCAGCGCATGGCCGAGATGCGGGTCCGGCGCGCCGTGGCGGGCCATGGCGTGCAGGCTCTCGCGCCACTCGGCATAGGGGTAGTGGAACAGCGGCAGGCTGGCCGGGCGGCGGGCGCCGGCGCTGCCCGCGAAGGGGCGGAGGTTGCGGCCATAGCGCGCGGCGGTGTCGCCGGGCGGGGCGGTCTCGGCATGGGCCATGGCGCCATCGGGCAGGCGCTCGGCGAAGCTCGCGGCGAAGTGGCGCACGGTGGGGATGTCGAGCCCATCGAGCCAGATCATCGGCGCGCCGGAGTCATTGCCGTGGTCGTGCCATTGCCAGTTTGGCGTCAGCACCAGGTCGAAGGGCCGCATCACCGCCTTCTCGCCATCCAGCGCGGTGAAGGCGCCGTCGCCCTCCATGACGAAACGCAGCGCGCATTGCGTGTGCCGGTGGCAGGGCGCGACCTCGCCCGGCAGGATGAGTTGCAGCCCGGCATAGAGGCTGGTGGTGACCGAGGAGGTGCCTGGCAGGCCAGGGTTCTCCAGGATCAGCACGCGGCGTTCGGCCTGCTCCGCGGTGATGAGGTCGCCCGCGCGCAGCAGGTGGTTGCGGGCCGTGTCATAGGTCCAGCGATGCGGCTGCACGGGCGAGCGTGGCGTGGGCGTGACCAGGGCGTGCAGCACTTCCCACAACGGAAACAGGTGCTGGGGGGCCATCTCGGCATAGAGCGCCTGGAGCAGGGTCTTGGGATCATTGGTCGGCAGGCCGTGCTGCATGGCCGTTCTCCTCCGGTGCGGTGGCTCGGAGGGTAGAGGAACCTGCCCCGAGGCGGGAGATGCCGCGGGGCTTCCTTATCCGCCGCGGCTTCGCTAAGGATGGGGTGCTGGACCCGTAGCTCAGCTGGATAGAGCGCTGCCCTCCGAAGGCAGAGGTCGAAGGTTCGAATCCTTTCGGGTCCGCCATTTCTGGAACGAGTCGGCTAGAGGCTGGCACGGACACGAAAAGTGCCGGCGCCAAACCCGGGATGCGGCGGCGCGCTGAGGCGCCCTGCCGCCCGAGAAGCGGGCCTGGCCGTCCCCTGCTTCCATGGCGCGATCGATGTTGGGGCACCGCGGCCACCGGCGCGGCCGAAGGGATTGCTGGCGCGCGCAAAGCCGTTCGGCGCCGGAGCAATTCGTCATGGCGCGCGATCACGAAATCATGGGGGCACCGTGGATCAGAGCAATATCCGTTCTGATGTCGCGGAGGCGCCGCGACCAGTCACAACGGATAGTGCTCTGGCAGGCTGCGGAGCCTGACCCAGGATTCATCGCGCCGGCTGCTTTCGATGCAGGCGGCAACGAAGGCAATGCCCCGCGCTCCGTCCTCGACGCTCGGCAGCACAAGCGCAGCCGGATCAGCCGGCCGTCCGGCCTGACGCGCCGCGATCTGCTCGGCCGCGTCGCGATAGAGCTGCGCGAAGGCCTCCAGATAACCCTCCGGATGCCCCGAAGGAATGCGTGTGGCATGGGCCGCCGCGCCGCTCAGCGCGGCCGCGCCGCGGGCCAGGATTCGAGGCGCCTCCCCCAGCGGTGACCAGCGCAGCTGGTTCGGGTGTTCCTGCGCCCACTCCAAGCCGCCCTTCTCCCCGAAGATGCGAAGCCTCAGCGCATTCTCGTTGCCAGGCGCGATCTGCGACGACCACATCATGCCGCGTGCACCGCCCGCGAAGCGCAGCAGCACCTGCGCGTCATCATCCACGCGGCGCCCCTGCACGAAGGCGGTGAGCGCCGCGCAGACAGCCTCCACGCGCAAGCCGGTGACGAACTCCACCAGGTTGTGGGCATGGGTCCCGAGATCGCCGAGCGAACCGGCCGGGCCGGCCTGCGCCGGATCAACCCGCCAGGCCGCCTGCCTGTGCCCGCTCTCTTCCAGCGGCGTGGCCAGCCAATCCTGTGGATACTCCACCTGCACGACGCGAATGGCGCCAAGCTCACCGGCCGAGACCATCGCGCGCGCCTGCCGGACCATCGGATAGCCCGTATAGTTGTGGGTGAGCACGAAGACGCGGCCACCCTCGCGCACCGCACGCACCAGGTCCTGCGCGTCATCCCAGGTTGTCGCCAGTGGCTTGTCGCAGATCACATGGATGCCGGCGTCAAGGAAGGCGCGCGCGATCGGATGGTGGCTGGCGTTCGGCGTCACGATCGCGACGGCATCAATCCCGTCCGCACGCGCCGCCTCTGCCCGTGCCATGGCCGTGAAGTCGGCATAGGTGCGATCAGGCGTGACATGCAGCGCCTCGGCGGTGCGGCCATTGTTGTCCGGGTCGCGGGAGAAGCAGCCCGCCACCAGCTCCCAGCGGTCATCGAGCCGCGCGGCCATGCGGTGCACGCCGCCGATGAAGGCGCCCTGCCCGCCACCCACCATGCCGAGGCGCATCCGGCGCATCTCAACCGATCCCGAGCAGCCGGCGGTTCGCCGCCTCATCCGTGCGGGTGGCGGCGAAGTCGTCGAAGGCCTTCTCGGTGACGCGGATGATGTGGTCACGGATGAAGGCCGCGCCCTCGCGCGCGCCGTCCTCCGGGTGCTTCAGGCAGCACTCCCATTCCAGCACGGCCCAGCCTGCGAAGCCGTACTGCGCGAGCTTCGAGAAGACCGTCCGGAAATCCACCTGGCCATCGCCGAGCGAGCGGAAGCGCCCGGCACGATCCACCCAGGGCAGATAGCCGCCATAGACGCCGACGCGGCCATTCGGGCGGAACTCCGCGTCCTTGGCATGGAAGGCGCGGATGCGCGGGTTGTAGATGTCGATGAAGGCCAGATGGTCCAGCGCCTGCAGCACGAAGTGGCTGGGATCGTAGAGGATGTTGCAGCGCGGATGCCCGCCCACGGCGTCGAGGAAGCGCTCGAAGGTGGCGCCATCGTGCAGATCCTCGCCAGGGTGGATCTCGTAGCAGAGGTCCACGCCCTCCGTGTCGAAGGCATCCAGGATCGGCCGCCAGCGTGCGGCAAGCTCGGCGAAGGCGGTCTCGACCAACCCGGCCGGCCGCTGCGGCCAGGGATAGACGAAGGGCCAGGCGAGCGCGCCGGAGAAGGTCGCATGCGCCGTGAGGCCCAGCCTGCGCGACGCCTTCGCCGCCAGCTTCAGCTGCTGCACCGCCCATTCCTGCCGGGCCTGCGGGCGGCCGCGCACCGCCGCCGGCGCGAAGCCGTCGAAGGCGGTGTCATAGGCAGGATGCACCGCGACCAGCTGGCCTTGCAGATGCGTGGACAGCTCCGTCACCTCGAGCCCATGCGCCGCGAGCGTGGCGCGCACCTCGTCGCAATAGGCCTGGCTTTCGGCGGCACGCGCGAGGTCGAGGAAACGCGCATCCCAGGAGGGGATCTGCACGCCCTTGAAGCCGAGGCTCGCGGCCCAGCCGGCAATGCCGCCCAGCGTGTCGAACGGCGCCGCATCGCCGGCGAATTGCGCCAGGAAGATGCCCGGCCCCTTCAGTGTCCGCATCACGCCGCCTCCCATTCCCGTCGCATGAAGTCCAGCGCCTCGGCCGCCAGCATGAACTCATCATCGAACATGCGCCGCCAGATTCGTGTCGCGGCCGAGAGCGCCGGCAGCGCAAGGCCGAAGGCCTCGACGATCAGGGGTCCCTGATAGCCCGCGGCCTTCAGCGCCGCGAAGGTCTCCCGCCACCGGACCTGGCCGCGGCCCGGGGTGGAGCGATCATTCTCCGAGACATGCACCAGGTTGATGCGATCGGCATCGGCAGCGATGGCGGCGGCGACATCCTTCTCCTCGATATGCGCGTGGAAGGTGTCGTACAGCACGCCGGCATCGGGCGCGACGCCGCGCGCGAACGCCGCTGCCGAGGCGAGGTCGTTCAGCAGATAGCATTCGAAGCGGTTCAGCGGTTCGATCGACAGGCGCAGGCCCTGCGGGCGGGCCCTGTCGGCGATCCGGGCCAGGATCTCGGCGCTGCGCGCGGTCTCCTCCGGCTTCGGCCCGCTGCCGGTGAAGACGCCGATCGCGGAGTGGATGGGGCCCGAGAGCGTCGGCGCCCCGAGCGCGACGGCGCAATCCAGGATCGCGCGCAACCTTGCCTCCCCGGCGGCGCGCAGGGCCGGGTCCGCCGCCGCGATGTTGGCCTCCGGCCCCAGCGCGGTGACGGCGTGCGGCGCAAGGCCGATCGCCCGCAGGCGCGCCCCGAGCCGGGCATAGCCATCCACCCCGGCCGTCTCGAACACCGGCACCTCGACCAGGTCATAGCCGATGGCCTTCAGCCGCTCGAGGATCGGCCAATGCGCCTCGGTCACCTCGGTGGTCCACAGCAGCAGGTTCATCCCGTAGCGCATGGCGACCTCAGCGATAGACCCAGTCGCGCAGCGCGAGCGAGACGGGCGGGATGTAGGTGATGAGCAGCAGGCAGGCGACGACCACGCCGATGAAGGCGAGGATCGGCGGGATGATCCGCTCCAGCGGGATGCGCGCCACGGTGCAGGCGGCGAACAGGTTCACGCCGAAGGGCGGGGTGATGAAGCCGATGGCGAGGTTCACCACCATGATGATGCCGAAATGCACCGGGTCGATGCCGTACTGGATCGCCACGGGCACCAGGATCGGGGCGAGGACGATGATCGCGGCCGATCCCTCGATGAACATGCCGATCAGGAACAGCACCACGTTGACGATCAGCAGGAAGGTCACCGGATCGTCGATGATTCCCAGCATCCAGGCGCCGATCGCGGCCGGGATGCCTTCGCGATTGATCAGGAAGGCGAACAGCCCCGCCCAGGCGATGATGAAGAGGATGATGACGGAGGAGATGACCGACTTCCTCAGCACGGGCCCGATGTCGCGCCAGGTGAGTTCGCGGTGGATGAACATGCCGACCAGGAAGGCGTAGCCGACCGCGATCGCGGAGGCCTCGGTGGGCGTGAAGACGCCGCCATAGATGCCGCCCAGCACGACGACGGGCATCAGCAGGGCCCAGATGGCGCGACGGAAAGCGGGCCAGGGGTCCACGCCCTCCAGCGCGTCGCCCTTTCCGTGCCCGGTCAGGCGCGCCCAGATCAGGACATAGGCGATCAGCACGAAGCCGATCAGCAGCCCCGGGCCGAAACCCGCGATGAAGAGTTCGCCGATGGAGACATCGGCCGCGACGCCGAACAGGATCATCGGGATCGAGGGCGGGATGATGACACCCAGCTCGGCCGAGGTCGCCTGCAGGCCCGCCGCCCAGGGCTTCGGATAGCCGGCGCGCACCAGGGCCGGGATCATGATGGCGCCGATGGCGAAGGTGGTGGCGGTCGAGGAACCCGAGACGGCGGCGAAGATCATGCAGGCGACAACACATGTGGCGGCGAGACCGCCCTGCGTGTTGCCGACAAGGGCGCGCGCCACGTCGATCAGCCGGCGCGAGATGCCGCCGGTGTCCATCAGGTTGCCCGCCAGGATGAAGAAGGGGATCGCGACGAGCGGGAACTTGTCGAGTACGACATAGAGCTGCTGGCCGATGATCACCGGGTTGATCGCACCCAGCACCTGGATGCCGAAGATAGCGGCGAGCCCGATGGACACCGCGATCGGCACGCTGAGCAGGAACAGCGTGCACATCACCACGAGCAGCGAATGGGTCAGCATCGTCAGGTCCCGGTATCGATCTCGCGCGAGGGCGGGTCGAAGGCGTGTGCGATCACCGCGATGATGGCGAAGAAGGCCCCCACCGGGATGGCGGCGAAGCCCCAGGACATCGAGATGCCGAGCGTCGGGTTCACGTTGAAGCGCGCGCGTTCGGCCATCTCCCAGCCGTACCAGCCCATGTGCAGAAGCAGCACAAGCGCGCAGGCCGTGATGAACAGGCGCAGGCCGCCCCGCCAGCGGCCCCTCAGCCGGTCCGCCAGCAGGTCGATCGCGACCAGCGCGCCGGCGCGGAAGGTGGCGGCCGCGCCCAGATAGACCATCCAGATCACCGCCATCTGCACCACCGGCTCGGACCAGGCGGTGGGCTGGCGGGCGACATAGCGCATGAAGACCTGCCCCAGCGCCATGCAGGCCGCGGTGGCCAACGCCGCGCAGGCCGCCCAGGTGACGACCGCCGTGGTCACGCGGTCCACCGCCAGGACGGCGCTGCGCAGCGCCAGCATCAGCGCGCCTCCTGGATCCGGCGGATGTTCGCCTCGCCCAGCTCGCGGCCGAATTCGACGAAGGCCGGCTGCAGGGCGCGGATGAAGCTGTCGCGGTCGAAGGTCTCCTGGATGGTCATGCCGCGCTCGCGCAGCGTGGCGAGGCCCGCGCGATCCTGCTCGTCGGCCGCGTTGCGCATCACCGGGATGGACTCACGAGCCGCCACGCGCAGGATCTCCTGCGTCGCCGCCGGCAGGCGGTTGAAGGTGGAGGGCGAGGCGACGAACATCGCCGAGGCGACAAGATGGCCGGTCATCGTCAGGTGGCGCTGCACCTCGAAGAACCGGCTCGCGACATGGATCGACACCGGCTGTTCGTTCGCATCCACCACGCCGGTCTGCAGCGCGGCGTACAGCTCGTTGAAGCCGATCACCGTCGGCTGCGCGCCGAGCGCACGATAGGCGGCAAGGTGGATCGGGTTGTTCTGCGAACGCAGCTTCAGGCCGCGCATGTCGTCGGCGGTGCGCACGGCGCGGTTCGCGGTGATGTGGCGGAAGCCGATGTCGCCCCAGGCGAGCCCGACCAGGTTGCGCGGCGGCATCGCCGCCAGCAGCTCGGCGCCCAGCGGGCCGTCCAGCACGCCACGCGCATGCGCGGGGTCGCGGAACAGGAAGGGCACGTCGAGAATCCGCAGCGCCGGCACGAAGGGACCAGCCGCGGCGGAGGAGGTCACGACCAGGTCGATCGTGCCGATCTGCGCGCCCTCGATCATGTCGCGCTCATTGCCCAGCGCGCCGGCCGGGAAGACCTGCACGCGAATGCGCCCCTGGGTGCGTTCCTGCACCAGCCGCGCGAAGTGCTCGGCCGCCAGGTGATAGGGCGAGGAGGTCGAGATGTTGTGGCCGAGCCGCAGCGTCTGCTGTGCGGCGGCGGCTGCCGGCAGGCCGATGACGGCGGCCAGCATGGCGGCGGCGAAGGCGAAGATCTTCATGTATGGCGTCTCCCCGTGGTGCGGGCCTGTCGGCACGCCGGCGCCTTCTGCCCCAGTCACGGCGCAATGGCTTGCGGGCGCTGCCACTGGTAAATTTCTTAAATTCCGGTTATTCGCCCTCCATCTTTGACGGGGGATGGGGGTAGGCGCCATGCCGCAGGGGCGGGCCGCGCGCGCATATCGGGTTCGCCCGGCGGTGTTCCGCCAGCCAGGCTCCCTCCTCTACGCCGACAATTGCCGCGCCCTGCAGGAGGCTGCAGCGCGGGGGGAGACGCGCCTCGTCGCCTGGACGCGCGGCGGCTATCCGGGACAGGCGCTGGACGGGCGCCTGCCCGGCATCTGCACCATCGGATTCTGGGACGCACCGGCGACGCAACGCTGGGGCCTGGCGCGCCACTGCAACGAGGGGATCAAGTTCGCCTTCGTCGCCCATGGCAGCCTGGCGCTCGAGGTGGATGGCGTGGCGCACCAGCTTTCGGCCGGCGACGCCTTCATCGTCCGGCCCTGGCAACTGCATGCCATCGGCACGCCGCATGTCGGCGCCAACCAGCTCGTCTGGATGCTGCTCGACGTGGACATGCGCCGGCCGACGGATCGCTGGCGCTGGCCGCACTGGCTGCTGTGGTCGGAGGCGGAGGCGCGGCGCCTGCACGACCACCTCACCCGAAACGACCGCGCGGTGCTGCGCGCCTCACAGCCGCTGGTGCAGGCCTTCCTCGAGATCCGCGGGGTGCTTGAACGGCACTCCCCCGAAAGCGGCGAGGCGCGGATGATGGTGGCCGGCAACGCCATGCTGCTGGCTCTGCTGGATGCGATCGATGCGGCGCCGCCGCCACCGGACCCTGACGCAGCGACGACGCGCCGGACGGTGGAGGTGTTCCTGGCCCGCCTGCCCCTGGCGCTGGGCGAGGATTGGCGGCTGGAGGACATGGCGCGCGAATGCGGCCTGTCACGCACGCGGTTCGCGCATTACTGCCGGCTGATCACCAACGCCACGCCGGCGCAGCACCTGAGGAACCTGCGCTTGCGGGAGGCGCAGCGGCTGATCCGCGAGGAGCCGGCGCGCAGTGTGACGGAGGTGGCCTTCGCCTGCGGCTTCGGGTCGAGCCAGCACTTCTCCGCCGCCTATCGCGCCGAGTTCGGGGTCCCGCCCGGGCGCACCCGGCGGCGCGGCCACGCCCTGGCGGAGCCGCCGGAGTTGGGCTTGCCCCCCTGAAGTGGATCCGCCTCGGCAGGGGCGGGAAAAGGCCAGCAAGGCCGCGCGCCGGACAGGATCACCGGCGGCCGGAGTGAAGGCCGGCTCAGCCTCCGCTTGCCCAATGCCTATGCAAGACGTGCATGGGCGTTGGGCATCTCGCCCAGCTTCCGCCAGACCTGTTCCAGGATCGCCGACCCGCGCTCGACCCGGCGATAGGCCCGGATGTCCACATGCAGGGCGAAGTCGGGGCCGATGCCGCAGGCCATGAGACGCCCCGCGGCGAGGTCGCCGCCGATCGCCGAGCGCGGGAGCCAGGCAACGCCCTGGCCCATCAGCGCCATGCCCTTCAGCGCCTCGACCAGCGCGCTTTCATAGGAAGGGCGGATACGCTGGTTGAGACCCCAGGATTCCAGCGAGGACCCGACCAGGCGGCCGAGATAGGAATTGGAGGCGTAGGCCAGCAGCGGAAAGGCCTCCTGCCCCTTCGCCGCGATCGGATGCAGGGGACGACCCTGCCCGTCCGGTGCCGAGACGGGAATGACGGTGTCGGTCCCGATCGTGATGGCCTCGAAGCGCGCCATGCCGAAGACGGAGGGAACGGCGGGGGTGTGATAGGCCAGCACCAGATCGCACGCGCCCTCGCGCAGCGCCTGCCCGCAATCGTCGAGATCCGCGGCCACCATCTTCACGTTGATCTCGCCGCCCACACTGCCTTCCCGCAAGGCACCAAGCCATTGCGGCGCGAAGTGGATCGCCAGGGTATGGGTCGCGCAGATGCTGATGGTGCGCGCATCGCGCTTGACCAGGCCGCGGAGTTCCGCACGCTCGCGGTGCAAGGCTCCCACGACGTCAAGCGCGGTCTGATAGAAGGCGTGGCCCGTCGGGCTGAGCGTGGTGGGCAGGTGGGAACGATCGATCAGCTCTGCCCCCAGCCACTGTTCGAGCGCGCGAATGCGCCGGCTGAAAGCCGGCTGGCTGATGTTGCGGTCGGCGGCCGAGCGCGAGAAGCTGCCCGTCGAGGCGAGGCTCAGGAAATCCTCGAGCCATCCGATATCCACCGTTCATCCCCCAGGCGCCGCAGCGCGGCGTGCCGGCCCGCGCCGCATCGAGATCATGCGGAATTTGCATAATCCATCGAAAAATAACAATGGCCGGGGCGCAAAGGCTGCCGCTAGGGTTTCAGGCACCTGACACGGACCTGCATCCGGGACGGATTTCATCGCCAGACTCCGGGACGAACCCGCAACTTCACCAGAAGGAAAATGCGATGGGCATCGACAGACGTTCGCTTGGCAAGATGGCATCGCTTGCCGGCCTCGCGGGCGCGGGGCTTATGCCCGAGCCGGCCGCGGCGCAGCGGCGCGGCGGCACGCTGGTGATGGTCGTCCAGCCAGAGCCGCCGACGCTCGCCTCCTACATCTCGACCGCACTGCCCATCGGCCAGGTGGCGGCGAAGGTCTATGACGGGCTGTGCGAGTATGACTTCGACCTGAAGCCGATCCCCTGCCTTGCCGAATCCTGGACCATCTCCGACGACGGCCGCACCATCACCTTCCGCCTGCGCGCCGGGGTGAAGTTCCACGATGGCCAGCCCTTCACCAGCGCCGACGTGCAGTTCACCGTCATGGAGGTCCTGAAGAAGGTCCATCCGCGCGGCATCAACACCTTCGCCGAGGTCACCGCCGTCGATACGCCGGATGCCCAGACGGCGATCTTCCGTCTCAACCGCCCGGCGCCCTACATGATGGCTGCCCTGTCGGGCTATGAATCGCCGATCCTGCCCAGGCACGTGTTCAGCCAGGGCGACATCCGCAGCCACGCGAATGCCAACACGCCCGTCGGCACGGGACCGTTCAAGTTCTTCCAGTGGCGGCGCGGCGAATTCGTCCGGCTCGACCGCAATCCCGACTATTGGAAGCCGAACCTGCCCTACCTCGATCGCATCGTTGTCCGCTTCATCGGCGATACGGGCACCCGCGCGGCCGCGCTTGAACGGGGCGATGTGCATGTCGCCGGCTTCGGCGCCGTGCCCTACAACGATGTCCGGCGGCTCGAGCGGCTGCCCAACATCCGCATCGAGACCCGGGGCTATGAGATGGTCTCGCCCGTCGTCGAGCTGATGTTCAACACGCGCAAGCCGCCCTTCGACAACGTGAAGGTCCGCCAGGCGATCTCCTTCGCCATCGACCGGCAGTTCGTGGTGGACAACATCTGGTTCGGCTTCGGCAAGCCGACCAATGGGCCGATCAGCTCGAACTTCGCGCCGACGGGCCTCTTCAACGCCGATGTCACCAACTACAACGTGCCCGACGGGGTGGATCGCGCGAACCGGCTGCTCGATGAGGCAGGCTTCCCGCGCCGGGCCGACGGCACCCGCTTCGAGATCGTGCACGACATCACGCCCTATGGCGAGGAATGGCGCCGCTTCGGCGAATACACCCAGCAGGCGCTGGCGCGCATCGGCATCCGGGCAAGCCTGCGCTACGAGGACGTGCCGACCTGGCTGCGGCGCATCTACACCGACTACGACTACGACGTGTCCTCCAACCACCTCTTCAACCTGGCGGACCCTGTCATCGGCGTCCACCGGGCGTTCCATTCGCGGTTCATCCGGCCGGGCACCGTGTTCGTCAACGGCGTCCGCTGGAGCGACCCGCGGGCCGACGCGCTGATGGACCAGGCGACGATCGAGCCCGATGCGCGCAAGCGCGCGGAGCAATACGCCGAGATCCAGCGCATCGTCGTGGCCGCCGCACCGCTGGCCTGGACCCACGAAATCAACTTCGCGACCGTCCTCGACCGGCGTTCGCGCGACGTGATCGTGAGCCCGCTCGGCCTGTTCGCCTCCTTCGATCGCGCCTGGCGCGAATAGGCGTGCGGAGCGGGCATCGCGCCCCGGCCGAACGGACCGCTCGGCAGGAAGGATAGGGCATGCGCGGCAATCGGCTTGCCCGATACGTCTTCCTGCGGCTGTTCCAGGCGGTGCCTGTCGTGCTGGGCGTCGTGGTGCTGAACTTCCTGCTGCTGCAACTGGCACCTGGCGACGCCGCGACGGTGCTGGCGGGCGAGGCCGGCGGGGCACCGGCCGAATATGTCGAGCAGCTGCGGGCCCGCTTCGGGCTGGACAAGCCGATGCTCGTGCAGCTCGGCCTGTACCTGAAGAACATCCTGCTGCTCGATCTCGGCTATTCCTTCCGCAACAACGCGCCGGTGCTCGAGCTCATCCTGGAACGGCTCTGGCCCACGCTGCTGCTGATGGGCGCGACCTTCGTCCTCTCGGTCGGCGGTGGCGTGATCGTGGGGCTGCTGGCGGCCCTGTGGGTGCGGACGTGGCGCGACCACCTGATCTCGGTCGTTGCCGTCGTGGCCTATGCAACGCCGCTGTTCTGGATCGGGCTGATGCTGATCCTGGTCTTCTCCATCTGGCTCGACTGGTTCCCGACCTCGGGCATGGAGGATGTGGTCGCCTTCAACGAGGGCTTCGCACGGGTGGTGGATATCGCGCACCATCTCGTGCTGCCGACGATCACGCTCTCGCTGTTCTATCTGGCGCTCTACACGCGCCTGATGCGCGCGACGGTCCTGGAGCAGCGCGGGGCGGAGTATGTCACCACGGCCCGTGCCAAGGGCCTGACAGAGGGCCGGATCACGCGGCGCCATATCCTGCGCAACGCGTTGCTGCCGGTTGTCACCATGGCGGGCGTGCAGGTCGGCGCCCTGCTCGGCGGCTCGGTGGTGGTCGAGACGGTGTTCGCCTGGCCCGGCCTGGGCCAGCTCGCCTTCCAGTCGCTCTTCGCCCGGGACTTCAACCTGCTGCTGGGCATCTTCTTCCTCTCGGCCTGCCTCGTGGTGGTCGTGAACCTCGTCGTGGACGTGATCTATGTGCTGCTCGATCCGCGCATCCGCGTCGGGGGCAGGTCATGAACAGGCCCTTCTGGCTTCGCCTCATCGCCAATCCCCGGGCGGCCTTCGGGCTCGTCTGGCTTGGCCTTGTGGTTCTGGCCGCCATCGCGGCCCCCCTGATCGCCCAGACCGATCCCTTCGCCATTGCGGGCGCCCCCTTTGCGCGCCCCTTCGGCAGCTTCGGACTCGGCACGGATTCGCTGGGTCGCAGCATCTGGGCGGGGCTCGTCTTCGGGGCCCGCACGACGCTGCTGATCGCCATCATCGCCACGCTCAGCGCGGTTGCCTTCGGCGGCCTCGTGGGTGCCCTCGCCGGCTTCCATGGCGGGCGCATCGATGACGTCCTGATGCGGCTGACGGAGTTCTTCCAGACCATCCCCTCCTTCATCTTCGCGATCCTGCTGGTTGCCATCCTCTCGCCCTCCATCACCAGCGTCGTCGTCGCCATCGCGACGGTCAGCTGGCCGCCCATCGCGCGCATCGTGCGCGGGGAAGTGCTGACGCTGCGCTCGCGCGAATTCGTCCAGGCCGCCATCACGCTGGGTGAGCGCGACGCCGCCATCCTGCTGCGCCAGATCCTGCCCAATGCGCTCTCGCCGCTGATCGTGACCGGATCGCTGCTGGTGGCCACCGCGATCCTGACGGAATCGGCGCTCTCCTTCCTCGGTCTCGGCGCGCCCAATCAGATGAGCTGGGGCTTCATGGTCGGCGCCGGGCGCAGTTTCCTGCGCGACGCCTGGTGGCTGGTCGCCATCCCCGGCGTCGCCATCCTGCTGACGGTGCTCAGCATCAATCTGGTAGGGGAGGCGCTGAACGACGCGCTGAACCCGAGGCTGCGGACGCCATGAAGGGCATGGCCCCCGCAGGCGGCCCGGCGGCGCCGATCCTGGACATCAGGGATCTGTCCGTCGCCCTGCCCAGCTGGGCGGATCGGCCGCAGGCGGTGAAGCAGGTCTCGCTTCAGATCGGGGCGGGGGAGACCTTGTGCGTCGTGGGCGAGTCCGGATCGGGCAAGTCGGTGATGGCACGCGCCATCCTCCGGCTGCTGCCTGAACCGCAGGTGCGCATCGCCGGCGGCAGCGTGCTGCTGGAGGGCGAGGACCTCGCGCAGGCCGATGCCCGGCGGATGCGCCAGGTGCGCGGCGGCAAGATCGCCATGATCTTCCAGGAACCGATGGTCGCGCTGAATCCGCTGATGACCATCGGCCGGCAGATCGACGAGATCCTCGAGGCACATACCGACTGGAGCCGGGCCGAACGCCGCCGGCGCGTGGTTGCAACCTTCGAGGATGTGCGGCTGCCCGACCCGGCGCGCCTCTTCGGGGCCTATCCGCATGAGCTCTCGGGCGGCCAGCGCCAGCGCGTGATGATCGCGATGAGCCTCGTGCTGGAGCCGAGGCTCATCATCGCCGATGAGCCGACAACCGCGCTCGACGTCACCACCGAAGCGCAGATCCTGACGCTGCTGAAGGAGTTGCAGCAGCGGCACGGCACGGCCCTGCTGTTCATCACGCATAATTTCGGCGTCGTCGCCGAGATCGCCGACCGGGTCGCGGTCATGCGCTACGGCGAGGTCGTCGAGCATGGCGATGTCGAGTCCGTGCTGAGCCGGCCGCAGCACCCCTATACCCGCGCGCTGATCGACGCCGTTCCCAGCCTCGTGCCCCGCCAGGGCATCGCCGGCGCTGCCGACATGCCGCGCGAGGCGCTTGTCGAGATCCGCAACCTCGACAAGGTCTATGGCCGCAGGTCGCAGGGCGCGCCGTGGCTGACACGGTGGTTGCCGTGGCTCGGCGGCACCGGGCGCAAGGCGGTGCACGCCGTCAACCAGGTCGATCTTGACGTGAAGCGCGGCAGCGCGGTGGCGGTGGTGGGCGAGTCAGGCTCGGGCAAATCGACGCTCGCACGCTGCTTGATCGGCCTCGAACACGCCGATGGCGGTTCGGTCAGGATCGCCGGCCACGAGATCGTGGGCCTGAGCCGCAGCGCATGGCGGCCGCTGCGCTCACGCGTGCAGATGGTGTTCCAGGATCCCTTCGCCTCGCTCAACCCGCGCACGCGGGTCGGCGACATCATCGCGCGCGGCGCCATCCTCCAGGGCGAAACCCCGGACGCGGCCATGGCACAGGCGAAGGAACTTCTCACCCTGGTCGGCCTGGAGCCGAAGGCGGCGGAGCGCTACCCGCATGAATTCTCGGGCGGGCAACGCCAGCGCATCGGCATCGCCCGCGCCCTTGCCGTGAAGCCGGATGTGCTGATCGCCGACGAGCCGGTCTCCGCTCTGGACGTGTCCGTGCAGAAGCAGGTCCTCGACCTGCTCGACGATCTGCGCCGGCGCTTCGGCCTGACGATGCTCTTCATCACCCATGATCTGCGCGTCGCGGCCCATGTCTGCGAGGAGATCGTGGTGCTGAAGAGCGGGCGCATCGTCGAACATGGTCGCACCGCCGCGATCTTCGCCGATCCGCAGCATGAATACACACGGACGTTGCTGGCATCCGTGCCGGGGCGCGAGTGGCAATTGCGGCTGGCGGAATCGCAGGCAGGGCCGGCGGGCCAGTGACCGGCCGGCCTGGATTGTGGCCATCCATCGGCGGGCAGGGGCGACACACCCAGCGCAAGGCAGGACATGCCGCTGCGCCCGAAACACCATTGTCCAGCGGCCCTGGCAGGCTGCCTTCCCATGAACGCAGCACCATTTGGCACGCCGTGAATCCTGGGCACGCGATGCGTTCGGGTGATTGCATCTGAACGCGTATTGCCCTGGGGCATGGTCGATCCTGCCGGGGAGGATGACGCAATTCTGGCGCAGGAGGATGAAACCTTCCCGCGCCTGGCTTCAGCGTGCCCGGATCGTGCCGTGGCGCGCGGCAAGGAAGCGGGCGCCTGCCATGCCGACGAACATGGCGAACAGGAAGGTCCAGGCCGGCGCCCCGCCGATGAACAGCGCCGTCAGCGCCGGGCCCGGGCAGAACCCCGCCAGGCCCCAACCGATGCCGAAGATCGCCGGCCCGGCCAGGATGCGGCCATCGAGCCCTGTCGCCGTCGGCAGGTGAAAGCGATCACCGAAGATCGGCCGGCCACGCCGCAGCACGAACCGGTAGCCCAGGAAGGTCACGCCGATCGCGCCAGCCATCACGAAGGCGAGGCTGGCGTCCCAGCCGCCTGTCGGAATCGCGGCGAGGTCCAGGAAGTTCAGCACCTTGGCGGGATCGGACATGCCCGCGACAACCAGGCCAAGGCCGAACAACAGGCCGATCGCGAATTGGACGAGGATCACCATGGCCGGGCTCACGTCAGGTGACGGAGGAGGAAGACGGTCGCGATCGCACTCGCCATGAAGATCGCCGTGGCGACCAGCGAGCGCAGGGACAGGCGCGACAGGCCGCAGACGCCGTGGCCCGAGGTGCAGCCATTGCCCCAGACCGCGCCGAAGCCGACGAGAAGTCCGGCGAGCAGGAGCAAGGGCATCGATGCCTCGATCCGCGGCACCGGCAGGCTGCCCGTGCCCAGCGCGCCCAGCAGCGGGGCCAGGGCGATTCCCAGCAGGAAGGCGACCCGCCCCGGCAGGCCAGAATCCCCATAGGGCGGCAGCAGGCGCATGGCGATGCCGCTGATGCCGGCGATGCGCCCGGTGGCCGCCATGAGGGCAACCGCGGCGGCACCGATCAGCGCGCCGCCGAGCAGTGCCGCACCAGGGGTGAAGTCGGTCGCGATCATGTCAGGACTTGGCGACCGGGCAGGTGCGGATGCCCAACAGCGTGTAGGCCGGGCAGAAGCGGAAGACCGCCGTGCCGAGCATCACCACGCCCCAGGCGACGAGCGCGAAGCGCCACGCGCCCAGCGGCGCGAAGGCCTCGGCCAGGAAAAGGGGGGCGGCGACCAGCAGGGCGCTGAGCACGAAGCGGAGCGTGCGGTCGAGGGAGCCGACATTGGCCATGGGCATGATCCAGAAACTGTCACTCGACATGTATATGCGAATATGCGAAGATGTCAATATGAAAAAGGATATGACCGATACCGCTTTGTTCGGCAGGGATAGCCCTGCCCCGGCGCCCCTGCCTCCGGCCATCGCGACCATGGAGGAGAAGGCCGGGGAGGCCGCCCGGCTGCTCGCCACCCTGGCCAACGCGAAGCGCCTGATGGCGTTGTGTCACCTGCTGCAGGGCGAGAGATCGGTCGGCCAACTCGCCGAACTGATCGGCCTGGCGCCGACCGCCCTGTCGCAACATCTCGCGCGGATGCGCGATCTCGGCCTGGTCGCGACACGCCGCGACGGCCAGACGATCCATTACCGACTGGCGAGTGCCGAGGTCGCGGCGATCCTGCAGACGCTCTACGCGCTCTACTGCACCCCGGAATCGCGCGGCGAAGAGGCAGGCTGAACCGCCGGCATCACGTCGAGCCGCGCCCGCAATGCGCTTCTGTTGTAGGCGATGTCGGCGATGTCGGCGATGGTCAGGTCATCCAGCACCGAAGGGAAGGCCCGCGGCGCCCGCTGCAACCCGCGCGAGAGGTGGCAGCCGCCAAGCAGCGGACAGGTGTTGGTGTCGGGGCTGAAGCACGCGACGGGGTGGAGCGGTGCCTCGGTCCGGTGCAGGACCTCGCCCACCGTGATGCTCTCCTCCGACGGGCGGGCGAGGCGCATGCCGCCGCGCCGGGCGAGGTCGGCGGCGACCTTGGCCAGATGCGCCTTCGAGATGCGACGCGCGCGGGCCACGTCATCGACGGTGACGAGATCGGGCGCGCGCAGGGCGAGGTTCGGGTACGGGGTCGGATGCACGCAGGCACCCCATCAAGATAATCCTGATGCTGCGCTCTGATTTTCCGTGGGATCCGCAACGCGCCCCGAGGCAGGATCCGTCCACCGGGACGGAGGCCGTGCCCAGCAAACCCTGAATTCAAGGCACGAGGTTCCGGCGGCGTCGCGGCGGCGCCGCGACCCCTTCGAACGCATGTTGCCGTGGCGATCATTCGGCCCGGGCAACCAATCCGATCCGGTCAGATCGGATGGTGCGCAGGCGAAAATCCGCGGGACCGTCATGGCCCCGCGGAGCCGGCTTCAGGCGCTCTTGCGCTGCGCCTCGGCGGCGGCCTCATGGGCGGCCTTCTCGGCGGCGGCCAGGATGGCGCGCATGTCGCGCAGCAGGGCCGCGCCCTTGAGCGTGCGCTGCACCAGGACCGAGCGGCGGTCCATCGGGTCCACCTTGCGGCGCGCGAGGTCGAGTTCGCCCAGCCGGTCCAGCGCGCGGGTGATCGCGGGCTTGGAGACGTTCAGCTCCGCCGCCAGGCCACGCACCGTGTGCGGGCCGTCATTCAGGTAGACGGTCAGGAAGACGCCGAGCTGGCGCGCGGAGAGGTCGGGCCCGTCGCGACGAACCAGGGAGACCACCGTCTCGCGCAGGATGCCGATAAGCTGGTCGGTGCTGGTATGGGCCGCCATGGAAACGCCTCCTGTGTTGTCACGCTTGCGACCGGCAGGCACCGCCTTGGTCTTCACCGCGGCCGGGGCCGCGGCGCGGCTCTTGGTTTCCGCCGCCTTCGTCTTCGTTGCGCGGCCGGATGGGGATTTCTGGGTCTTCATGATGCGCTTTTTCTGTCTGCGTGGCTGGCCCCGCCGAACAGCTTGGCCAGGGCCTGCGTGATTGCGCGTGCCGCCTGGACCTCACCGCCCTCCGGGCGCCCAGGCCGGGTCTGATCGTTCCAGGCGTAGATGTCGAGGTGGACCCACTTCATCCCTGCCGGGATGAAACGGTACAGAAACAACGCCGCCGTGATCGAACCCGCCATGGGCTTCGTTGCCACGTTGTTGAGGTCGGCAACGCTGCTGTCCAGCCAAGAAATATAATTCTTTTGTAATGGAAGGCGCCACATGGGATCGTGGGTTGTACTGCCGCTCTGCAACAAAATCTCGGCGGTTGCAGCGTCATCACAGAACAATGCCGGAAGATCGGGGCCGAGCGCGACACGCGCCGCGCCTGTCAGCGTGGCGCCGTCGAGGATGATCGCGGGTTGTTGCTCGGCCGCGAAGCACAACAGATCGGCCAGCACCAGGCGCCCTTCCGCATCGGTGTTGCCGATCTCCACGCTCAGTCCCTTGCGGGTGCGAATCACGTCGAGCGGGCGGAAGGAGGCGCCGGAGACGGCATTCTCCACCGCGCCGACCAGGAGCAGCAGGCGCACCGGCAGCCCGGCCGCCATGACCATCTCGGCGGTTGCCATCATCGCCGCCGCGCCGCCCATATCCTTCTTCATCCGCAACATCGCGCTGGAGGGCTTGAGGTCGAGTCCGCCCGTATCGAAGCACACGCCCTTGCCGCAGAGCGCCACCAGCGGCGCCTCGGGCCGGTCGAACCCCCAGCGGAGCACGGCCACGCGCGGCGCGCGGGCGGGGATCGCGCCCTGACCGACCGCGAGCACGGCGGGGAACCCCTCGGCCAGGGCCGCGCCCTCGATCACCTCGAAGCTGGCACCGTGCCGGGCGGCCAGCTCGCCCACCGCGGCGGCGAGTTCAGCCGGACCGAGATCATTGGCGGGCCGGTTGATCAGGTCGCGCCCGCGCCAGATGGCGGCGGCCTGGGCCGCAGCAGCCGCGTGCGACGGCGCCAGGAGCCGCGCGGGCAGGCGTCCGGCCTCCTGCTTGAAGCGGCGGAAGCGATAGGCGCCGAGGCACCAGCCCAGCGTCACGGCTTCTGCCGCCACCGGCCCTTCCACGCGCCAGACGGTGCCTTCCGGCAGGCCGAAGGCGCAGCCGCCGAAGGCGTAGGGCGAATCCGCCTCCGCCCCCAGGCCGAGCACCGCGCCCGAAATCCCCGACCCACCCGGCAGCAGGCGGATCTCCTGCGCCTTGGCCTTGAAGCCGCTGGCGCGCAGGAAGCCGGCCTCGAGCGGCGACAGCCCGGCCAGCAGCGCCTCGAGCCCCTCGGGCGTCACGGCATGCAACGGCAGGGCAGCAGCCGCTTCGGTAGACAGGCAATCGAGCATCGATACTCCTTGGCCAAGGCAGAGGCCGATAGTCTGCAACCGGAGGTAGCACAACCTGTCCGGCGCAGGAACGGAAACCGGGCGACAAAGGCTAGCGCCGGAAAGCGCCAGCACGATAGTCACAAGACCGACACGATCGACCGAGGCAAGAGGAATCGGCAATCGATCGAGATTCAACAGTCTTTCTTTCTGCCTCGGATCGCAAGCCCATCCACCCGGCTTTCGACACAATATCCGTGACGGATGACCCGGCCATGCCACTCCCAGTTGAATCGGCCGCGCACCACTCCTATCAGCGGTGTGGACCCGTTCTTCCTGCCGGAGAAAGCCCCCATGCCGCCACGCCGCCTCGGCGCCGGGCAATGACGCCCCGCCCCCCCGCTTCGCCGGGCCGGGTCCTGCTGTTCGGCGCCGGCGATCTGGGGCGCGAGTTGCTGCAACTCCTGCGCGACCAGGCCCGCGCCGGCCTGGCGGCCGAGCCGGCCGGCTTCCTCGTCGATCCCGAAAGCGCTGCACCGGCCACGTTGCAGGGCCTGCCGGTGCATCGCGATGCGCTGGCCGTGCTGCGCGCGGATCCGGGGCTGTCGGTCGTGATCGCGCTCGGCGATCCGGTGGCGCGGGCGCGCGTCGCGGCGCGGCTGGAGGCAGCACTCGGCCCGCGCTTCGCCACGCTGGTGCATCCGGGCGCCTGGCTGGGGGACAGCGTGGCGCTGGGGGCGGGCAGCGTGGTCATGGCCGGGGTCAGCATCACCGCCGACGCGGTGCTGGGCCGGCATGTGCTGCTCAACCCGGGCTGCCTGCTGGCGCATGATGCGGCGCTGGCGGATTTCGCCACCCTCGCCCCGGCGGTGGCGCTGGCGGGCGGGGTCTCGGTGGGCGAGGGGGCGAGCCTGGGCATCGGCGTGCGCGTGCTCCCGCGGCTGCGGATCGGTGCGGGTGCCGTGGTCGGCGCCGGCGCGGTGGTGACGCGCGACGTGCCGCCGGGCACGACCGTGGCCGGCGTGCCGGCGGTTCCCCTCCGCCCGCCGCTGGGGCAGGCTGGTGCGCCCCTGGAGACCCCGGCCATGACGACGCAATTCAGCAACCCGCCCGGCGTGCACACGCCCGGCTCGCGCTATTCCCACGCCGCCCTGGTGCAGGGCGCGCGCCGGCTGGTGGTGTCGGGCCAGATCGGCGTGCGCCCCGATGGCTCCATCGTGCCGGACGGGCCGGGCCAGATCGCACAGGCGCTGGCCAATCTCGGCGCCATCCTCGCCGCCCATGGCATGACGCCGGCGAACCTCATCAAGCTCAACGTCTTCCTCACCGAGCGCGACCTCATCCCGGCCTGGCGGGCGCAGCGCGAGGCGATGCTCGGCACCCACGCCCCCACCAGCACCCTGCTGCTGGTCGCCGGCCTCGCCGATCCGCGCTTCGTCTTCGAGGTCGAGGCCGAGGCGGTCGCGTGATGGGGGCGTGAGGGCCGGATGGACCACGAAGCCCCCCCACCCCACCCGGCCCGCCGCCTCGCCACCAGCGCCGCGCGGCTCTGGGCGCTCGGCCAGCGGCTGCTGTTCGGCCTGGTGCCGCTGCTGCTGGGCGGCGCCGCGCTCTATGTCGTGGTGACGGAGGCGGCGCGCGAGCCGATCGAGGTCACCTCGCTCAGCGTGCCGCCCGCCCTGGCCGAGCGCGGCCTGACGCCCGAGGTCGCGGCGCTGCGGCTGATGGATGCGATCGAGGCCACCGCGCGGGCCGTGCATGCCGAGACCCTGCACCGCCCGGCCGCCGAGCTGCAGGGCTCGCAGCCCGACGTCACCATCCCCGGCGCCGGCGTCTCGCTGCGCGCCCTGGCCGGGGTGCTGCGCGGGCTGCTCGGCTGGCCGGAGCGCCGGCTCTCGGGCGAGATCCTGGCGGATGGCGAGGTGCTGCGCCTGCGCCTGCGCCTTGCCGGGCATGGCGTGATCGCCGATGTGGCCGGCCCGGCGAGCGAAGGCGCGGATACGCTGCTGCTGGCCGCGGCGCCCGAGCTGTGGCGCGTCGTCGCCCCGCGCCTCTACGCCTGGCATGTGGCGGAGAGCGAGGCGCCGGAGGCCGAGATCCGCGACAAGCTGCTCGCCCTGCGCCGCCGCGCGCCCGATGCGGCGACGGAGGCGACGCTCACCTACCTGATCGGCCGTTCCCTGGTGCGCGCGGGCGATCCCGGCGCGGCGCTGGAGATGCTCGATGCGCTGGCCGCCGCCAACCCGGCCTATCCGGCGGCGCATTATGGCCGCGCCCTGGCGCTGCACGCGCTGGGCAACCCGGCCGAGGCGCTGGCGGCGCAGGCGCGCGGCTTGGCGCTCGACCCGCAGAGCCCCTGGGCGCATCTGGTCTCGGCGGCGCTGCTGCGCGAACTCGGGCGGCTCGACCCCGCCTTGGCCGCCGCGCGCCGCGCCCAGGACCTGGACGAGGATGACCGCCCCGGCCTGGTGGAAGAGGCGCAGGTGCTGCGCGCCATGGCCCGGCTGTCGGAGGCGGCGGAGGCGGCGCGGCGCGCCGTGGCGCTCGATGCCCGCTACGCGCCGGCCCATGCGGCGCTGGGCCAGGTGGCGCTGCGCCAGCGCGAGGAGTTGGCGGCGCTCGCGGCCTTCGAGGCGGCGCTCGCTTCCATGCCGAACCTCGCCGAGGCCCATGCCGGGCGGGCGGAGGCGCTGCTGGTGCTCGGCCGGCAGGAGGAGGCCGCCGCCGCGCTTGCACGCGCCGCGGCGCTGGGCGCGCCGGAGGCGACGCTCGCCCCACTGCGCGCCCGGCTCAACCCGTAATGATCACGCCTTCGGCAGCGCCACGCCGACCAGCGCGTCGCGGGTGACGATGGCGGCGAGGCGGGTGGCATCCCAGCCCTCGGTCCCGGCGGGGCGCTCGGGCAGGACCATCCAGCGGTAATCGGCGGTGGAATCGACCACGCGCAGCGCCATGCCCTCGGGCAGGTGGGTGCCCCATTCGGCCAGCACGGCGCGGGGTTCGCGCACCATGCGGGCGCGGTAGCTGGCGGATTTGAACCAGCCCGGCGGGTAGCCGAGCACGGCGCGCGGGTAGCAGGAGCAGAGCGTGCAGACCACCACGTGATGCACCTCCGGCGTATCCGCCAGCACGCCGAGCGGCGGCATGCCGGCCATGGACACACCCATTTCCTCGGCCGCCGCCGAGCCGTCGCGGATCATCAGGTCGCGATAGGCGGGGTCGGTCCAGGCGCGGGCGACCATGCGGGCGCCGATCTCGGGGCTGGCGCGGTTGGTGCGGGCGACCTGCTCGGCGATCTGCGCCTCGGTGACGACGCCCTTGGCGGTGAGGGCGGCGACGAAGCGCTCGAGCAGCGCGGCGTGTTCGGGGGTGGCGGCGCCGGCCATCAGGTGGTCTCCAGCCAGTGTTCGAAGAGTTCGACCACAACGGCGTCGCCGGCCGCGCCCTCCTGCCACAGCGCGGGCTGGTCGAAGCGCACATGATACAGGGTGCGCTTCGGCGCGGGGCGGGCGAAGGCGAGGTCCTCGGGGTTGGGGAAACGGCCCAGCGCGCGCTCCACCACACCCGCCCGGCCGCGCAGGTAATGCGGCGTGCGGATATGGCAGGGCCCGCGCGTCTCGGGGAAATCGGCCTTCACGCGCACGCGCTGGCCGGCGGTGAACTCGGTCATCGGGATTCTCCTTCGGCCAGCCTATCCGGCTGGGGGCGCACCAGCCAGAGGCAGGCCAGCGCCACCGCCGAGAGCACGCCCGCGCCCGCGAAGACCCAGAGCGCGGGCAGGGACTCCACCAGCGGCGCCGCCAGGGTGGGGGAGAGCGCCTGGGCGATCAGCGCCGGCTTGGCCATGCGGCCCATCAGCACCGCATAGCCCTGCGCGCCGAACAGCACGAGCGGCACGGCACCGCGGCTGATGGTGAGGATCCCGTTGCTCACGCCATAGGCCAGGGCGAAGCCCAGCGCGGCATCCGGGCCGAGCAGGACAAGGGCGGCCACGCCGCCGGGCAGCAGCACCGCCCCGGCGCGGGCGACCGTCAGCGGATGCGCCTTGGCGCCGAGGGTGAACTCCATCACCCGCCCGCCCACCTGCGCCGCCCCCACCAGCGCGCCCAGCCCCACCGCCGCCGCCACGGCCAGGCCGAGACCCTCCAGCAGCACCAGCAGATGCACGGCGAAGATGGCCGAGATGGCCGAGCGCAGGGTGAAGAAGGTGGCCACCAGCAGGAAGGCGCGGCGCGCCCAGGTCTCGCCTGGCGCGTCCCCGGCCAGCTTCGGCTTGGGCGGCGGCGCCGGCCCGGCCGCCGGTACGGCGAAGACATAGAGCGGCAGCACCACCAGCAGGTGGATCGCCGCGTAGAGCAGGCAGAGGTGGCGCCAGCCCAGGCCCGGCAGCAGCGCCGCACCCACGGGAAAACCGATGGTGCTGGCGAAGCCGGCAAAGAGCGTCACCACCGTGATCCAGCGCCGCGCCCCCTGGCCGTAGAGCCGCCCGAGCGTCGCGAAAGCGGCGTCATAGAGCCCCATCGCCATGCCCAGGCCGAGCACCAGCCAGCCCAGCCCCCAGCCCCAGAGCCCCGGCAAAAGCCCGAGCAAAGCGAGGCCGAGCGCGATCACCCCCGCCGAGACCGCCAGCACGCCGCGCCCGCCCCGCGCCTCGATGGCGCGGCCCACGGCCGGGGCGCAGAAGCCCGAGACGAGCAGCGCCACGGAAAACGCCGCCACCACCTGGAAGAGCGGCCGGCCGAGTTCCTCGGCCACCGGGGCGGCGATCACCGCGGGCAGGTAGTAGGTGCAGGCCCAGGCGATGGTCTGTGCCACCCCGAGCGCAATGGCCACCGGCATCATGCCGACGGTCGCCTGCGGCGGCTCATCGTCATGCTGCCTGTGCCCTCAGACGCCGGGCGGGCCGCAGGGCAACGCTTCTTTGGCTGGGTATCATCGCATGGTGAGCCTGCACCCAAAGGTGCGCCGCGTCACCCGCGCCGGAAGGGCCTCAGCATTGCGTCGCGCGCGAGGTTCATGCGCATCACCATGCGCCCCTCCATCGCCTCGAGCTTGCCGGTCGTCTCGGGCCAGCGGCCATTCGCCCAGGCCATGCCGCGATGCGCCCACATGTATTGGTGGCGCAGCACGAACAGCCCGAGCGCGAAGAAGATGAAGCCAGGCAGGATCGGCAGGATCGCGCCGATCATGCTGAAGCACATCAAGGCGAAACCCGCGAGCTTGCGCCGCAGGGAGGGGCGATATTCCATCATCCCGGCGCGAAGTGGGGGGCGCCGGGCGCGAGGTCAACTGACCTTCAGCCCCGCCGCCTCGATCGTCTGCGACCATTTCGTATTCTCGGCCCAGACGAAGGATTCGAACTCGGAAGGGGTCTGGAACTGCGCGATCACGCCCTGGCCTTCCAGCGCCGTCACCACGGCAGGCTGGGCCAGCGCCTGGCGCAGCGCGTCCGACATCTTCGCGAGCGCGGGCGCGGGCACGCCGGCGGGCGTGTTCAGCCCCCACCAGGGGGTGGCGGTGAAGCCGGGCAGCGCGGCCTCCCCGATCGTGGGCACCTCCGGCACCTGCCGGGCGCGCTGGGCGGTGGTGACGGCGAGCAGCTGGATGCGGCCCTGCCGCGCATTCTCAAGCACGGTGGAAAGTGCGTCGAAGAAATAGTCCACGCGCCCGCCGATCAGATCCACCATCGCCGGCGCGCTGCCGCGATAGGGCACATGCGTGGCCGTGATGCCGGCGGTGCGGTTGAACATCTCGGTGGCGAGATGGCTGGTCGCCCCCTGGCCGGAGGAGGCGAAGTTCAGCACGCCCGGCCGTGCCCGCGCATGGGCAATGAACTCGCTGATGGTGTTGGGCAGGCCGTTGCGCGTGACCAGCGCGAAGGGACCCACGCCGATCAGCCCGAGGAAGCCGAAATCGCGCTGCGGGTTGAAGGGCGTGTCGCGCTCCACCAGCGGGCGATAGAAGGTGCCTGCGCCCGAGATCAGCAGCGTGTAGCCATCGCCCGGGCTCTTCGCCACGTTGTCGGAGCCGATGCCGCCCCCCGCGCCGGGCCGGTGGTCGAGCACGATGGGCTGGCCGAGATGCGGCGTCATCGCATCGCCGACGATGCGCGCGACATTGCCCGTGGCCCCGCCCGGCGCCCAGGGCACGACCATGCGGATCGGCTTGGTCGGAAAGGCGCCCTGCGCGCGGGCTGCGGGGGCGAACAACCCGGAGGCGAGCAGCGGTGCGGCAAGCAGGTGGCGGCGTTGCATGGCGGTGTCTCCGGCGATCAGGCTGATATTGCGCCGCGAAAGAACGCTGCCGCGCAAGAGCTAATCCGGCCGCCACGCTCGATGATAAGGGTGGTTGGTGCGGATCGCCTGGGCGCGGAAAAGCTGTTCCGCCAGCATCCCGCGCACCAGGAAATGCGGCCAGGTCATGGGGCCGAGCGAGAGGCGATGATCGGCACGGGCGAGCACCGTGGGGTCGAGCCCCTCCGCGCCCCCGATCACGAAGGTGACCGGGCGCGCCGCTTCCTCCCACTTGCCGAGCAGGGCCGCGAAGGCCTCGCTGGAGGGCGCGGGCGCGCCGAGATCAAGGGCCACGGCCAGCGCGCCGGCCGGCAGGGCGGCGAGCAGCGCGGCCCCCTCCCGCCTGCGGATCTCGGCGGCATTGGCGCCCTGAGCCTCGGGCAGTTCGATCACCGCCGGCGCGGGGCGGAGCCGGGCGGCGTGCTGCTCGAACAGCGCGCGTTCCGGCCCGGCCTTGATGCGGCCGATGGCGAGGATGGTGAAGCCTCTACTCGTCGCGCCCTTGGCGCGGGCCGTCATTCATCGTCGTCCTCGATGCCGGCCTCGGGCACGGAGCCGTCATCGGGCAGCACATCGGCCTCGGTCGGCAGTTGCGGCGCGGGGCTGTCGGGGCCCCACATGCGCTCGAGCCCGTACATCGCCCGCGCCTCGGGCTTGAACAGATGCACGACGAGGTCGCCGGCATCGATCAGCACCCAATCGGGCGAGGCCTGGATGGCGTTGCGGTTGAGCTTGAGGCCTTCCTTCTCGAAAGCGTCCTCGAGATGGCTGGCCATGGCCTGGATCTGGCGATCGACGAGGCCGGTGGCGATGACGAGCCGGTCGGCATAGTCGGCGCGGCCGGTGACATCGAGGACGAGGATGTTCTCGGCCTTGTCCTCATCCAGTGAGCGGCGCGCAGCCTCCACCAGCCGGTCGAGCAGCGCGGGGGCCACCTTTTTCCGCGTTGCGCCGGCGGCGCGCTTCGGGCGCGGGGCGGCGGCTTTGGACTTCGCGGCCGGCTTCGCGGCGGCCTTCGGCGCCGCCTTCGGCTTGGCGGCAGGCTTCGCCGCAGCCTTGGGCTTGGTGGCGGGTTTCGCGTCAGCCTTGGGCGCCGCCTTCGGCTTGGCAGCGGGCTTCGCCGCGGCCTTGGGGGCGGCCTTGGGCTTGGCAGCGGGCTTCGCTTCGGCCTTGGGCGCGGCTTTCGGCTTGGCGGCGGGCTTCGCCGCAGCCTTGGGCGCGGCCTTCGGCTTGGCAGCGGGCTTCGCTTCGGCCTTGGGCGCGGCCTTCGCCTTGGTGGCGGGCTTGCGCTTCGGCGTCTCGGTCGTCCCCTCGGTGTCCTTCGGGGTCTTGGGCGTGCGGGCTATGGCCGCCTCCTGTCGTGAACTGGCTTGCCGGGCTGTAGCACAAGAATCGTGATCATGCCTGCATCGCCGCGCGGATCGCCGTGGCCGAGGCCGGGTGCTCGGCCGCCGGCACGAAGGCCCAGCCCGGCGGCCCGGCCTCGAGCAGCGCGGCGGGCCGGCGCCGGTGCCGCGCCAGGCGCTGCGCCGCCTGCCCGGCCAGGGCGCGGCGCGTCCAGCCTGGCCGCGGCAGCACCGCGATCCTCGTGCGCGCCGCCAGCCGCACCCATGCCTGCCAGCGCGGCAACTGACAAAGATTGTCGGCGCCGATGACGAAGACGAAGCGCGCGCGCGGAAAGCGCCGCCGCAGCGCCGCCAGCGTCGCGACCGAATAGCGCGTACCCAGCGCGGCCTCGATGTCGGTCGCGATCAGGCGCCGCCCATCCGCGATGCGCCGCGCCGAGGCCAGGCGCTGCGCGAGCGGCGCCATGCCGGCGCGCGGCTTCAGGGGATTGCCCGGCGACACCATCAGCCAGACCTCATGCAGCCGCAGCGCCCGGCGCACGCGCTCCGCCACATGGCGATGGCCGTCATGCGCCGGGTTGAAGCTGCCGCCGAGCAGGCCGATGCGCCGGCGCCGGCGATCGCCGCGCGGGTTGATGGTCACTTGATCCGGACTGTAACGGCTACTGGGCTGGCGGCCAGGCCGCTATAGGTCGCCGTGTAGGTCCGGCCCGCCTGCACCGGCAGCGCCGGCGAGAATCCGCCCAGCGAGACATGCTCGCCCGCCCGCAGCAGCCGCCCCTGGGCGCGCAGATCCGCCACCAGCCAGGCCAAGGCGTTCAGCGGATGGCCCAGCAGCGCGCTGCCCGGGGCGCGCGCCAATTCGCGTGTGTCGTCGCTCAGCGTCACGGTCATGGCGGCCAGCGCGGCGGCGAATTCGGGCGTGGCCTGGGCCGGGATCGGCTCGCCCAGCACGCCGAAGCGCGCGCCGACATTGATGGCGATCAGCAGGGCGCCCGACCACGGCACCTCGCCGCGGAACACCAGATCCGGCAGCTCGATGAAGGGGATCACGGCGTCGATGTGCCGCAGCAGCGCCACGGGATCGCTGCCGGCCTCGTTCACGCCCTCATCGCGGATGCGCACCAGCAGGTCGCTCTCCACCGCGGGGACATGGCCGAAATTGGCGGGGAATTCCGCGCCCGAGGCGGCGCGCAGCGTGCCGTGGAAGATCGCACCCGCCACGGGATGCGGCACGCCGAAGCGCGCCTGGGCGGCCGGGTTGGTCAGCCCCACCTTCCAGCCCACCTGGTCGCCCCAGGGCTGGGCGAGCACCGCCACCAGCCGGTCGCGCGCGCAGGTGGCGTCCGCGAGGCTCATCCGCGGGTCGGGCATCGGCGCCTCCCGCCGCTCGATGATCGCCGCGGCCAGGCGCGCCGTGGTCGGCACATCCGGGCAGGCGGCCAGCGCGGGCAGCGGCGCCAGGGCGAGGCAAAGGCCGAGCAGGGCCGATTCAAGCCGGGGCGTAGCCATCGACCATCACCATGTCGCTGTCGGTGCAGGCGAGGCGCAGCGCAAGCAGGGGCGCGTAGTCGGGATCGGCATAGAAGGACTCGGCCGCGGCGCGCGAGGGGAATTCCAGCACCACCACGCGGCTCCAGGGGCGCGTGCCCTCCATCTGCCGGGTCTCACCGCCGCGCACCAGGTAGCGCCCGCCATGCCGGGCGATCAGCGGCGGCACGGCCTGGCGATAGCCCTCGAAGGCCACCGGGTCCTTCACCGCGATGTTGACGACCAGATAGGTGGCCATGGCGCGCTCCTTCTCCCGCGGAAATGCTGCGCCGTGCGGGTTGCGCGGGTCAATGACAGCGTCAGGGCCGCACCTGCCCCGTGCCGATCACCTGGTAGCGATAGGTGCAGAGCTGCTCGAGGCCCACCGGCCCGCGCGCATGCAGCCGGCCCGTGGCGATGCCGATCTCCGCACCGAAGCCGAACTCGCCGCCGTCGCAGAACTGCGTCGAGGCGTTCCACAGCCCGACCGCCGAGCCGATGCCGTCCAGGAAGTGCTGCGCCACCGCCGCATCCGCGGTGACGATCGCCTCGGTGTGCTCCGAGCCGAAGCGCGCGATGTGGTCCAGCGCCATCGCCACGCCATCGACCACGCGGATCGAGAGCATGGGGGCGAGCCATTCCGTGCGGAAATCCTGCTCGGTCGCCGCGGGCAGGTCGGGCAGGATCGCGCGCGCCCGGTCATCGGCGCGAAACTCGCAGCCCAGCGCGGCGAGGTCGGCCACCAGCAGCGGCAGCAGGGCGGGCGCGATGCCGGCGTCGATCAGCAGCGTCTCGGTCGAGCCACACACGCCGGTGCGGCGCATCTTGGCATTGGCCAGGATGGCGCGCGCCATGTCGGGCTCGGCGGCTTCGTGGATGTAGGTGTGGCAGAGCCCCTCGGCATGGGCGAGCACGGGCACCCGCGCTTCCTCCTGCACCCTTGTGACCAGCCCCTTGCCGCCGCGCGGGATGATGAGGTCGATCAGCCCCGCGGCGCGCAGCATGGCGGCAACGAAGCCGCGATCGGCGGTGGGCGCGGTCTGCACCGCCGCCTCCGGCAGGCCGGCGGCGCGCAGTCCCTCCGCCATGCAGGCATGGATGGCGCTGGCGCTGTGCAGCGATTCCCGCCCGCCGCGCAGGATCACGGCGCTGCCGGCCTTGAGGCAGAGGGCGGCGGCATCGGCGCCGACATTGGGCCGGCTCTCATAGATCATGCCGATCACGCCGAGCGGCTGGGCGACGCGCTTGATGCGCAAGCCATTGGGCCGGGTCCATTCGGCCAGCACGCGGCCGACCGGGTCGGGCAGGGCGATGATCTCCTCGATCCCGCGCGCCATCGCCTCGACCCGCGCGGGGTTCAGCGTGAGGCGGTCGCGGAAGGCGGGGGTGAGGTCGGGGGCGGCGGCGAGATCCGCGGCATTGGCGGCGAGCACGCTCTCCGCCCGGGCGCGCAGCGCGGCGGCGGCCTCCCGCAAGGCTGCGTCCTTCTGCGGCCCTGGGGCGACGGCCAGCACCTTGGCGGCCTGGCGCGCGGCCAGGGCAGCGACTTCCAGCATCCGGGCGGCTTCGTCGGTGAGGGCGGTCATCCGGGGTCTCCTTCGCCCGCAGAGGTAGCGCGCAGGGCGCCCCCTGCAAAGGCTGACGCTTGACCCTGGCGGGGCGGCATCCGCATATGGCGGTCATGTCCCGTGGTGCGGCCTTTCTGCGAATTCGTCGCCCGGTCCTCGCCTGAGGGCCGGGCCCACCCCCACGCCGCCCCTGCCGCACCTGCCGAGAGTTCCCCGATGACCGACGCCCCATCTGGCGACACAACCGCCACCCGCGACTACCGCGGCACCGTCTTCCTGCCCAAGACCGACTTCCCGATGCGCGGCGATCTGCCGAAGCGCGAGCCCGGCTGGCTCGAGCGCTGGGAGAGGATGGGCCTGTGGGACCGCCTGCGCAGCGAAGCCAAGGGCCGCCCGCCCTTCGTGCTGCATGACGGCCCTCCTTACGCGAACGGCCCGCTGCATATCGGCCACGCGCTGAACAAGATCCTGAAGGACGTGATCAACCGCGCCGCCCAGATGGACGGGCGCGACGCCAACTACGTCCCCGGCTGGGACTGCCACGGCCTGCCGATCGAGTGGAAGGTCGAGGAGGAATATCGCGCGCGGAAGAAGAACAAGGACGAGGTGCCGGTCCTCGACTTCCGCGCCGAATGCCGCGCCTATGCCGCGAAGTGGCTCGACGTGCAGCGCGAGGAGTTCAAGCGCCTGGGCGTGGCCGGCGACTGGGCCAACCGCTACGCCACGATGGACTTCGCCAGCGAGGCGGTGATCGCCGATGAGATCGGCAAATTCCTGATGAATGGCGCGCTCTATCGCGGCCTGCGCCCGGTGATGTGGAGCCCGGTGGAAAAGACCGCCCTCGCCGAGGCCGAGATCGAGTATCACGACCACGTCTCGCCCACCCTCTGGGCGCGGTTCCGCCTGCACAAGGCGGGGCACGCGGATCTGGTCGGCGCCAGCGTGGTGATCTGGACCACCACGCCCTGGACCATCCCCGGCAACCGCGCGGTGGCCTATGGGCCGGAGATCGACTACGCGCTGGTGCATGTCGAAGGCGTGGCCGAGGGCAGCCACCTCGTGCCCGGCGAATTCCTGCTCGTCGCCCTCGCGCTGCTGCCGCAGTTCGAGAAGGATGCGGGCCTGGGCGCGCACAGCCTCAAGCGCGTGTTGAAGGGCGCGGAGCTGGCCGGGGCGCTGGCCGCGCATCCGCTGCGCGGTGCGGGCTATGAGTTCGACGTGCCGCTGCTGCCCGGCGATTTCGTTACCACCGAGGCCGGCACCGGCTTCGTGCACATCGCGCCCGGCCATGGCGAGGACGATTTCAACCTCGGCCGCGCGCATGGCCTGCCGATCCCCGAGACGGTGAACGACGACGGCACCTTCACGCATTTCGCGCCGGGCTTCGAAGGCCTGCATGTGTTCAAGGCGCATGACGCGGTCTACGCCGCCTGCGAGGAAGCCGGCACGCTGGTGGCGAAGTCGAAGCTCACGCACAGCTATCCGCATAGCTGGCGCTCCAAGAAGCCCGTGATCTTCCGTGCCACGCCGCAATGGTTCATCGCCATGGATGGCGAAGGGCGCATCCGCGAGAAGGCGTTGCAGGCGATCGCCGAGACCCATTTCGTCCCCGACATGGGCCGCAACCGCATCGGCAGCATGATCGCCGCGCGTCCCGACTGGTGCATCAGCCGCCAGCGCGCCTGGGGCGTGCCGATCCCGGTCTTCGTCTCGAAGCAATCGAACGAGCCGCTGCGCGACCCGGCGGTGATGGCACGCATCGTCGAGGCCTTCCGCGTCGAGGGCGCGGATGCCTGGTACAAGCCCGGCGCCGCTGCGCGCTTCCTCGGCGCCGATCGCCGCGCCGAGGATTACGAGCAGGTGATGGACATCGTCGATGTCTGGTTCGAGAGCGGGAGCACCCACGCCTTCGTGCTCACGCCCGAGCGCGGCCTGGGCTACCCTGCGGATCTCTATCTGGAAGGCTCGGACCAGCATCGCGGCTGGTTCCATTCCTCGCTGCTGGAGAGCATCGGCTCGCGCGGCGTCGCGCCCTTCAAGGCGATCCTGACGCATGGCTTCGTGCTCGACGAGCAGGGGCGGAAGATGTCGAAGTCGCTCGGCAACGTCACCGCGCCGCAGGATGTGGTGAAGGATTTCGGCGCCGACATCCTGCGCCTGTGGGTGATGAACACCGACGTCACCGAGGACCAGCGGATCGGCAAGAAGATCCTCGACCAGCAGGCGGAACTCTATCGCCGCATCCGCAACACGCTGCGCTGGCTGCTCGGCAATCTCGACGGGTTTTCGGACGCCGAGAAGGTGGATCACGCCGATCTGCCGGAACTCGAGCGCTGGGTGCTGCATCGCCTGTCGGAACTCGATGCGCGGCTGCGGCGCGCGGTGGCGGATCATGACTGGTCGGGCGTCTATCCCGAGATCCACGCCTTCTGCGCCACCGACCTCTCGGCCTTCTATTTCGACGTGCGCAAGGATTCGCTCTACTGCGACGCGCCGGACAGCCTGCGCCGCCGAGCCGCGCGCACGGTGATCGATGCGCTGCATCGCTGCCTCACCACCTGGCTCGCCCCCGTGCTGGTCTCGACCGCCGAGGAAGCCTGGCTGGCGCGCTTCCCCGACGATCAGGGCAGCGTGCATCTGCAGCTCTGGCCCGCGATCCCGGCGGCGTGGCACGACGCGGCGCTGGGCGAGAAGCTCGCAAGAATTCGCGAAATCCGCGGCAGCGTGACCACGGAGCTTGAGGCGCTGCGCACCGCCAAGGTCATCGGCGCCTCGCTGCAGGCCGCCGTGACGCTGGAGGAGCAGGCCGCCGCGCTGCTCACCGCCGCGCAATGGGAGGAGGTGCTGATCGTCTCCCATGTCGGCTTCGGCGCCGCCACCGCGGTCGCCAAGGCCGAGGGCCACAAATGCGACCGCTGCTGGAAGGTGCTGCCGGAGGTGGGCCAGTCCGCCGCCCATCCGACGCTGTGCGGCCGCTGTGAAGCGGTCGTCGCCGCCTGATGCTGCGCCGCGGCCTGATCCTCGCTGCGCTGGTGCTGGCCGCCGACCAGGCCTCGAAGCACTACATGCTCTTCGTGCTCGGCCTGCCGAGCGTGGGGCATATCCCGCTGCTGGCCCTCGGGCCCTTCGGCTTCGACCTGACGATGGTGTGGAATCGCGGCGTCACCTTCGGCCTGCTGGCGGGCGACAGCCCCTGGTCGCAGGCGCTGCTGGGGGGCATCGCGCTCGTCATCGCGGCCATCCTGCTGCGCTGGATGGCCCGGGCCGAGAACCGGCTGACGGCGCTGGCGCTGGGCGGCGTGGTGGGGGGCGCCATCGGCAATGTGATCGACCGCGCCCGCTTCGGCGCCGTGGCCGATTTCTTCGACGCCCACGCCTTCGGCTGGCACTGGTACGTGTTCAACGTGGCGGACGCCGCCATCGTGGTGGGCGTCCTCGCCCTGGTGGGCGATGCCTTGTTCCGGCCATCGCCCAGGGCTAAGGAAAGTGCCCCATGACCCAGCACCGCGCCCCCCTTCTGATCCTGCCGTTGCTGCTGGCCCTGGCCGGCTGCGGCGAGAACACCTCCCGCACCCTCGGCTTCACCCGGGATGCGCCGGACGAATTCCAGGTGACCACCCGCGCGCCGCTCTCCGTGCCGCCGCGGCTGGGCGAATTGCCCACCCCCACCCCGGGCGCGGCCCGGCCGCAGGATGTGGCGCGTGGTGGGGCCGCGATCATCGGCGGCGGCGCCGGCCCCACTGCCGCCGCGCCCTCGGGCGCCGAGCGCGCGCTGCTCGCCCAGGTCGGCCAGCCGGCCGATGACGGCATCCGCCGCCGGGTTGATGAGGAAAGCCTGCGCCTGGATCGCCCCGATGCCGGGGTGGTGGACCGCCTGATGTTCTGGCGCGCGCCGCCCCAGCCCGGCATCACCGTGGACCCGCAGCGCGAGGCGCAGCGCCTGCGCGAGAACGCTGCCCTGGGCCGCGAACAGACGGATGGCGAGACGCCGATCATCCAGCCGCGCCGCCCGGGCTTCCTGGAGCCGATCTTCGGGCGCTGAACCGGGGGGCGCGGCTGCGCCCCGCCGCCCTCAGCTATCCAGCCGGATGCCCAGGTCGCGGATCAGCGGCCGCCAGAGCGCGTTCTCGGCCGCGACGAAGGCCGCGAATTGCGCGGGCGTCCAGGGCTGGTACTCGATGCCGAGATCGCGCAGCCGCCCGGCCAGCACGTCCGACTGCATCGCGCGCACCATCTCCTCCGCCAGGCGGGCGATGACCGGCGCCGGGGTGCCGGTGGGCACGCTCATGCCCTGCCAGCCATAGGCCACGGCGTCATGGCCCAGTTCGCGCAGCGTCGGCACGGCGGGAAACAGCGCGCTCCGCGCCTCGCTCAGCACGCAGAGCGCGCGCACGCGGCCATCGCGGATGAAGGGCGTGCCGGTGGCGGTGTCGATCATCACCGCGTCCACATTGCCCGCCAGCAGATCCTGCATCGCCGCCGGCCCGCCGCGATAGGGCACATGCTCAGCCACCAGGCCGGAGCGGCGCTTCACCAGCTCCATCGCCAGATGGTGCGGTGAGGCGACGGCGGGCGAGCCATAGGTGATGGCCCGCGCGCGGGAGCCCGCGACCAGCCCGGCGAAATCGCTCGCCGTGCTGTTGGGCCGCACGACGATGTAGAGCGGAAAGCGGCCGATGAAGCCCACGCCCGTCAGGTCGCGGTCCGGGTCATAGGGCAGCCGGGCATAGAGGGCCGGGTTGTAGACCAGGATGCCGTTGTCCACGTGCAGCCAGGTATAGCCATCGGCGGGGCTGCGGGCCGCGGCCTCGCTGGCCAGCACGGCGCCGCCGCCGGGGCGGTTCTCCACCACCACGTTCTGGCCGAGCCGCGGGCCCATCTGCGCGGCGATCAGCCGGGCGAAGATGTCGGAGGGTCCGCCGGGCGGGTAGCCCACGAACCAGCGCAGCGGCCGGTCGGGCCAGGCCGCCTGGGCCATCGCTTGGCCGCCGCCGAGCGCAATCGCGCCCATCCCCGCCATCACACCGCGCCGTCCGACCATGCCCAATCCTCCACAGCCGCCCCATTGTGCGATGCCGAGGCGCCGGTGCAACCGTTCTGTGCGGCAGGACGGGCGGCTCTGCGCGAAAAACAGGGCGGGGCAATGATTTCGTCTTGATCCTGCCACAGACGGGCGCGATTCTCAGCCCCCATGCGCCCCTTGATCGGCATCTCCTGCTGCGTGAAGGCCTTCGGCCTCTTTGCCACGCCCAACCATGCGGCCTCCGACAGCTATGTGCGGGTCTCCCTCGGCCCGATCGGCGGCATCCCGGTGCTGCTGCCCGCCGCTGGTGAGGCGCTGGTGCCGGAGATCCTGCCCCGGCTGGATGGGCTGATGCTCACCGGCAGCCGCTCCAACGTGCACCCCACCTATTATGAAGGTCCGCCCCATGCGGAGGGCACGCCCGAGGACCCGCAGCGCGACGCCACGACGCTGCCGCTGATCCGTGCGGCCATCGCCGCCGGCCTGCCGGTGCTGGCGATCTGCCGCGGCTTCCAGGAGCTGAACGTGGCGCTGGGCGGCTCGCTCGACCAGCGCATCCAGGACCTGCCCGGGCGGCTGGATCACTCAACGCCGTCGGACCAGAAGCTGCCCGGCGTGCGGGTGGGCAAGGCCCATGCGGTGCGGCTCGCCCCCGAGGCGCAGCTCGCCCGGGTCTGGGCGGCGGCCGGCGCGCCCTTCCGGGCGGAGGCGGTGCCGGTGAACTCGCTGCACAACCAGGGCATCGCGCGGCTCGCGCCCCGGCTGATCGCCGAGGCCTGGGCGCCGGACGGCACGATCGAGGCCGTGCGCGTGGCCGAATCGCCGGGCTTCGCGATGGGGGTGCAGTGGCACCCGGAATATGACTGGGAGAAGGATGCGCGCAGCCGCGCCATCTTCGAGGCCTTCGGCCGCGCCTGCGCGGCCTGGGCGGCAGGCGAGCGGCCGCTGCGGGTGGCGGCCTGAGGGGGACTTTGGCCCCCTCCCTTGCGGCGTTGAACTGAATCGAAGTCCAGGAGGCTAAGCCTCCTGGCGGGGGAGGTCTGGAGGGGGCAGCGCCCCCTCCAGCGCGCTCACATCCGCCACCGCCGATGCTGCCAAAGCCACTGCCCCGGATATTCCCGGATCCAGCCGGCGACGATGTCGTTCATCAGCTGGGTCGCGGCCTCGACATCCACCTGCCCGCGCGCGTCGCGCGGCAGGGTGATGGTCTCGGTCAGTTCCAGCCGGAAGCGCCCGCCCGGCAGGCGGATGGCGCGCGCGCCATGCACGGGGCAGTCGAAGCGCCGCGCGAGCCGCGCGAGCAGCGGGTTGGCGGTGGCAATGCGGCCGAGGAACCGCACCTTCGGTCCGCGCCCGAAACGCTGGTCGATGAGCATGCCGAGATGCAGCCCCTCATCGAGCGCCTCCATCATGCGCACCGGCGCGGCATGGCCGGCGGCGATCAGGCGGCCCATCACCGGCTCACGCATCGCCAGGATGTCGCGCGCGATGGCGCGGTTGTTGGGCGTGCGGTAGAGCGCGGCCGAGGGCAGGTCGTTGAAGCGCGCGGCGACGGCGGGCAGTTCCCAGTTCGCCAGATGCGCGGCGAAGAAGATGGCCGGCTTGCCGTCCTCGCGCAGCTGCACGAAGCGCTCGGCGGTGCCGGGGGAGAGCTCGATGCGGCCCGCGCCGGGGCGATCATGGTCGTAGTCCCAGATCTCGGCCAGGTGGACGTATTCGCTGGTGGTGCGGCCGAGGTTCTCCCAGCTCTCGCGCAGGATGGCGGCGCGTTCGGCGGCGGATTTCTCGGGGAAGGCCGCGTCGATATTCTCCCGCGCCACGCGATGCGCCGAGGTCAGCGGGCCGATGTTGCGCGCGAGGAAGGCGCCGATCCGGCCCGCGCGCTCGATGCCCAGCGCGCGGATCACCGCGAAGACCGCCCGCACCAGCGCCGCCAGCACTTCTTCGCCGATGCGGAGCAACCGCGCCTTCATCACGCCCCCCCTGGGGCCGCAATCGCGGCCCCGCGCGCAGGGCGACCGCTTCGCCGGCGCCCCAGCGCGTCGGCGCGTAAGCCAAGCGGCCGGAGGCCGCGCCCGTCACGCCGGAGGCGTGCCTTCGGCACGACGTCTGAGGGCATCAAAGAGTAACGATGATCTTCCCGAAGACACGGCGCGATTCCAGCCGCTCCAGGCCTTCGGTGAAACGCTCCAGCGGCACGACGGTATCCAGCACCGGGCGGATGCCCTGCGCCATCTTGCCCAGCCCCTCGGCGACGTTGCGCATCGCGCAGCCGAAGCTGCCGATGATGCGCAGCTGGCGCTGGAACAGCATCATCAGGTTGGTCTCGGCCGAGACGCCGGAGGTGCTGCCGCAGGTCACCAGCCGCCCGCCATTGCGCAGCGAGAGCAGCGAGCCCGCCCAGGTGGTGGCCCCCACATGCTCGAACACCACATCGACGCCGCGCTTGTTGGTCACGCGCCGCGCGACGGTGGAGAAGTTCTTCTCGGTGTAGTTCACGACATGGTCGGCGCCCAGCGCCAGCGCCTTGGCGCATTTCTCGTCATCGCCGGCGGTGGCGATCACGGTGCAGCCGATCGCCTTGGCGATGCGGATGGCGGCCGAGCCGATGCCCGAACCCGCCGCCTGGATCAGCACCGTCTCACTGGGCTTGAGCTGCGCATTGTCGAAGAGCATGTGCTCGACCGTGCCGAAGGTGACGGTGGCACAGGCCGCGTCCTCGAAGCTCACGCCCTCCGGCACCTTGACCAGCAGCCGCGCGGGCACGTTGGCGAGTTCGCGCGCGAAGCCATCGACATGGAAGCCGGCAACACCCGAGACGTTCTCGCAATGATTGTCGCGCCCTTCCAGGCAGGCGGGGCAGACGCCGCAGGTGCGCGCGCCATAGGGCACCACGCGCTGGCCGGGCGCGAAGCCGGCGACACCTTCGCCCACCGAAACGACCTCGCCCGCCGCTTCCGCACCGACGGCGAGCGGCAGGGCGCGCTGCGCGAAGGCCATGCCGCGCCAGCCCCAGACATCGATATGGTTGAGCGAGATGGCGCGGATGCGGATCTGCACCTCGCCCGCGCCCGGCGGCGGCGGGGGCGCCACCTCTTCAAGGCGAAGATCCTTGTCGCCGTGCAAACGAAGGGCTCTCACGACGGTTCTCCACTCAGCACCAGGCACACATTCTGCCCACCGAAGCCGAAGCTGTTCGACAGCACATGCGTGACCTTCGCGGCCCGCGCGACATTGGGCACGACGTCGAGCCCGATCGCCGGGTCGGGTTCCGCATGGTTGATCGTCGGCGGCAGCATCTGGTCGCGCAGCGTCAGCAGGCTGAACGCCGCCTCGATCGCGCCCGAGGCCGAGAGCGTGTGGCCGATCATCGATTTGTTGGAGGAGATCGGCGGCACGTTGTCACCGAAGACGGCACGCAGGCCGAGCGTCTCCATCTTGTCGTTCTCGGGCGTGCTCGTGCCATGCGCGTTGACATAGGAGATGTCGGCCGGTGTGAGCCCCGCATCGGCGATGGCGTTGCGCATCGCCTGGATGATCGCCCCGCCATCGGGGTTGGAGCGCGTGCGGTGGAAGCTGTCCGACTTCTCGCCGCAGCCACGCACGCGCCCGAGCACCACCGCCCCGCGCGCGCGGGCATGGGCCAGACTCTCCAGCACCAGGCAGGCCGCGCCCTCGCTCATCACGAAGCCGTCGCGGGTCTTCTCGAAGGGGCGGGCGGCGCGGGTCGGGTCCTCGTTGCGCGTGGAGAGCGCCGAGAGCAGGGAGAAGCGGATCAGCGATTCCGGCTGCACCGTGCCGTCCGCGCCGATGGCGAGCGCGGCCTCGGCCTCCCCGCGCTGGATCGCCTCGACACCCAGCTGGATGGCCGAGGCGCCGGTGGCGCAGGCGGTGGTGATCGCCACGGGCGCGCCGCGCGTGCCGAATTGCCGGGCGAGCCGTTCCCCCACGCCCGCGAAGCAGGCGGTGGCGTAGAGCGACTCCTGCCCCGCCGCGGCCTCGGTCAGGGCCGGGTAGCTGGGCGTGCCGGCCGCGCGGGCGGCGAGGGCGAAGCGGTGTGGCCACTCCACCTCCACCGGCGGCATGCCGAGCAGCAGCGGGCCGGGGAAGCCGCCGGCGCCGCCGAGGCCGGCCTGGGCCAGCGCCTCCTCTCCCGCCAGGGCGGCGAGGCGGCCCACGCGCTCGGAGGAGGTGAGGGTCGGCCCCGTCGCTTCCTCCGGCAGGTCCACCGTGCCGGCGATGGTGGTGCGCAGATGCTCGGTGGGGAAGCGCGTGATCCGCCGGATGCCGGAGGTGCCGGCCAGCAGCGCCGCCCAGTTCGGCCCCGCGCCGAAGCCCAGCGGCGTGACCAGCCCGATGCCGGTGACGACGACGATGGGCCGCCCGGCATGGTCGAGGAAGGCGTGATCGAGGTCGCTCATGCCTGCTCCTCCGCCTTGATGCGGCCCAGCAGGGCGAGCGATTCGCCCCGCCAGGCGCCGAAGCCGGTGACCAGGATGTGCTCGGGCGCGCCATCGAAGGGCGCTTCGGTGGCGTCGAGCGGCGCGGGCAGCGTGCCATCGGCCAGCGCCAGCGCGGCCATGGCGAGGCTGGCGGGGAAGGCGGCCTCCACCCCCCAGCCGAAGCGGCTGCCGGCGGCGCGCAGCAGGGTGGGCCGGCCCAGACCGGCCAGGAACTCGGCCTCGGCCGCGGTCGGCCCGGCCACGCCGGTCGCGCCCGAGACGACGCAGAGCGGCCCCGCCGGCAGGGAAAGCCGGGAGGCGGCACGCCGGGCGGCGGCGAGGGAGGTGTCCGCGCCGCTGCGCCCCGCCTGCTCGCTCGCCATGCCGAGGATGCGGGCCAGGCCGCGCACGCCCCGCGCGCGCGCCTGCTCGGCCGATTCCAGCACCAGGAAGGCGGCCAGCGTGCCCGGGATCGCCCCGGGGGCGGCGCCACGGTCGAAGACGGGCGCGAAGCCGGGCGCGCCGCGCAGCAGCCCGCCGGCATGGTAGAGCACCATCAGGTCCCAGCGCGCCGCGCTGAAGGCGCCACCAACGAGCGCGGCGGGCGCGCGCCCCTCGGCGATGCGCGCGGCGGCGATGCGCACCGCATCCGCGCCGGCCTGCTCCTCGCCCATGAAGGTGCGCGAGGCGCCGGTCACGCCATGCACGATCGAGATGTTGCCCGCCAGCAGGTTGGAGAGCTGCGCGAGGAACAGGGTGGGGCGCAGGCCATTGGCCAGCATCTCGTTCAGCCGCACCCCGGCCTCGGCCGGCGGCAGGGGGGCCAGCGCGGCCAGCACCGCCTCATCCAGCGCGAGGTCGCGCTCCCCCCCGCCGGCGGCCACGATCAGGTCCATCCCCGGTGCGAGGGCGCGCGCCCCGGCATCGTCCAGCGCGAGGCCGGCGGCATAGGTGCCCAGCCGCTGCCAGGGCTCCATCTGCCGCTGGTCGCCCTTCTTGGGGATCTGGCGGTCGAGTTCCAGCGCCGGCGCGGGGTGCAGCGCCAGGGGCGCGTAGGTCGCCGTATCGAGCGGCGGGGCCGTGCCCGCAGCGAAGGCGGCGCGGTGCGCGGCCCGGCCCTCACCCAGCGTCGAGACCAGGCCAAGCCCGGTGATCCAGACCTCCTGCGTCATCAGCTGTGTCCGGGCAGGCCGATGCGCCGGGCGGTGGCGAGCATCGCCTCGCGCAGCTCGGGGGCCGGGAAATCCATGATGCGGTAGGTGATCTCGGCATCGGCGATGCGCTTGCCGCCGGCCAGGATGCGCGCCTGCGCCACCGCGAAGCCCGAGCCGTCATGCGTGCGGCGCGCCTCCACCGTCAGCGCCGTGCCGGGGCCGACGAAGCCACGGAACTTCGCTTCCTTCACCATGGAGAGGAAGGGCATGCGGCGCATCTGCTCCAGCGAGAGGATCAGCCAGCCGCCGGCCTGGGCCATGGTTTCCACCAGCAGCACGCCGGGGACGATCGGGTAGCCGGGGAAATGCCCCTCGAAGACCGGGCTGGCCTCGGGCACCGTGCTTTCCACGACGATGGACTCCGCATCGAGGCTGACGATGCGATCGGCCATCTGGAAGTATTCAAGACGCATGGCGGGGCGATTCCGGCGGCCGGGCCCTCAGCCCTTCGCGGCCTTGGCGGCGACCAGTTCCTCGATGCGGAGCGCGAGGTTGCCCATCACGAAGTACTTGTCGGCCGGCGCCGTGCCGGCATTGACCTCCTGCGTCCAGGCCTCGACCGGGACCTTGATGCCGAAGGCCTTGTCGATGGCGAAGACGATGTCGAGGAAGTCCAGGCTGTCGATGCCGAGATCGTTGATCACATGCGCTTCGGGCGTGATGGAGTCACGCGCCACTTCGCTGTTTTCCGCGATGATGTCGGCGATGCGGTCGAAGACCGGGGAGGTCATGTGGCGGACTCCGGGCGGGCCGAGGGGCGAGGCAGGGGGCAGGCGGCCCCCGGGCGGCCCCCGGGCGGGAAGAGGGCGGTTTGGCCCGATCCGCCCGGCTTGTCCAGAAGGGGCGTCAGACGAGCAACAGATCGCCCGCCGCCAGGGCCGGCAGGCCGGAGAAGGTGGCCACCACCACCCGCCCCGCCCCGCCATAGCCATCCGCATCCCACCACAGCCGCCCGGCATCCGTCTCATAGGTGAAGGCGGCCACGCCGCGCTGCTCGGCCTGGCCCGAGAGATTGGCGAAGAAGCGCCCGGCCTGGCCGGCCAGGCTGCCCGCTGTCAGGCCGCTCAGCCCGCCAGGGTCGAAGCCGGCCAGCGCCAGCACCACCTGGTCCAGCCCGACGTCGAAATCCGCCACGCTGTCCACCTCGGTCGGCGGGGGCGGGGCGCCGAAGACGAAGCGGTCGGCCTCCGTCCCGCCGATCAGGATGTCCCGCCCGGCGCCGCCCTCCAGCGTGTCGGCGCCCGCCCCGCCGCTGAGCCGGTCGCCGCCCTGGCCGCCATTCAGCGCGTCATCGCCCGACATGCCGTTCAGCGTATCCGCGCCCTCCTGGCCGAGCAGCACATTCGCCGCCCCGTTGCCGGTGAGCCGGTTGGCCAGTGCGTTGCCCGAGAGGGTGAAGGCCTCGTTGCCCGTCACCACCCCGTTCTCGATGAACTGGGCCAGGGTGTAATCGCTGCGCCAGCCCGCGATGCCGCCGGGCAGGATGCGGGCGGCGCGCTCGACCAGCACCGTGTCCGTCCCCCCGGGCTCGGCCTCCAGGATCAGGTCCCAGCCCTCGATGGCGATGCTGCCCGGCGGGGCGTCGGGGGTGGCGACGTCGCGCAGGATGTAGGTGTCGTCGCCGAACTCGCCGAACAGCGTGTCGGCGCCCAGCGCGCCCCAGAGCGTGTCGGCGCCGTCGCCGGCGACGATCCGGTCATCGCCATTGCCGCCATCGAGGTCGTTGTCGAGCACATTGCCGACCAGGACGAAGTCGCGTGAGTCATAGACCCAGCCATTCTCGACCTGCGCGCCCAGCGTGTAGCTGCTCTTGAACAGCAGCGGCAGGCTCGGATAGGGCGCGGCGACGAGGATGACGGTGTCGTTGCCCCCACCCACCGGTTCCAGCACGGCGTCCCACTCCGCGAGGGAGAAGGCGGTCTCGGTGACATCGGTGAGGATGTAGGTGTCGTCGCCGAACTCGCCATAGAGCGTATCCGCGCCCCCGCCCCCGCCCAGCGTGTCCGCGCCATCGCCGGCCACCAGCAGGTCGGCGCCGAAACTGCCGATCAGGCGGTTGTCATGGATGTTGCCGACCAGGGTGAAGCTGCCCTCGCCCTGCGCCTCCAGCCCTTCGAGATTGGCGCCCAGCGTGTAGCTCGCACCCAGCGCGCCGGAGAAGAAGTTCGGATGGCCGCGCAGCAGCACCGTGTCGAAGCCGGCATCCGCCCCCTCCGCCACATCGTCGAAGACGCGGCCGAAGCCGGTGCTGGCGGCCGCGCCGATGTCGTAGGTGTCGTTGCCCAGCCCGCCGCGCAGCACGTCGAAATCGCCGCCGCCGACCAGCAGGTTGTCGGCGGCATTGCCGTAGAGCGTGTCGGCGAAATTCGTGCCGATCACGTTCTCGACGCTGCTGAAGCGGTCGCCCGCCGCCAGCCCGCCGCTGAGCAGCAGGGTGCCGGTGGGGGAGAAGGCGAGGCCGAGCAACACCTGCACCGGGCCGCTCAGCGCGCTGTAGTCGGCCGTGTCGATGCCCTCGCCGCCATTCATGCTGTCGGCGCCATGGCCGCCGAGGAAAGTGTCGTCGCCATCCCCGCCCGCCATGGTGTCGTTCAGGTCGAGCCCGTCGAGGCGGTCATTGCCGCCGCCGCCCTCCAGCCGGTCGCGCCCGGCGCCGCCGCTCAGCGTGTCGTCGAAGGCGCTGCCGCGCAGCCCCTCGACCCGGATGTAGCTGTCGCCCGAGGCATCGCCGATCCAGCCCATGCCGACCGACAGCGAGGCCGCGACCCGGCCGAGCGACATCTCGTAGGAGGCGATGTCGAAACCCGTACCGCCATCGAAGACATGGTCGCCGAGTCGGCCGACCATCACGTCGTCGCCGGCATCGCCGAACAGGCGGTTCACGCCGTCCCCGCCATCCAGCGTATCGGCGCCGCCGCCGCCACGGATGGTGTTGTTGGCGAAGTCGCCGCGCAGCCGGTCGCCATGCGCGGAGCCGGTCAGCCCCTCGATGGAGGTGTAGCGGTCGCCTGCCGCATCGCCCGCATTGCCGGCCGGGTTGCCCAGATCGGCCACCACCCCGGCCGCCGCGCGCGCATAGGACGCCACGTCGAAGCCGCCCAGGCCGAGCAGCGAATCGGCACCGGCGCCGCCCTCGAGCACATTGTCCACCTCATTGCCGATCAGCGTGTCGGCGCCCGCGCCGCCCACCGCGTTCTCGATCCAGTTCACCACCTGCCCCGCGCCGTTGCGCACCAGCGCGGCCATGGCGACATTGGCGGTCTTGCCGGCGATGTCGCTGAAGAAGCCGGCGCGCAGGTCGATCAACTGGTTCTGCGCGAAGCCCGAGACATCGAAGGTGTCGATCCCCCCGGCATCCCAGATCGCCACATGCGGCACCTGGTTGATGGTGAAGTCGAAGCTCGCCGCCGAGGGGCCGCGCAGCGTGGTGTTGAAGCCGTAGACGTCGTTGCCCGTGCGCGTGCCGAGATTGGCACCATAGAGCCGCTGCGCCGCCGCGATGTCGTGCAGCAGCGGGGATTCCACGTTGCGCGCCTCGCCCAGCGTGAAATAGGACATGATCGTGTATTGCCGATGGTCCTCGATGTAGAGGGCATCGTTGAGGTAGCTCGGCTGGGTCGGTGGCGGCGCGGGCGGGGGCAGGGTGGGCACCGCGTTGTAGTCGCCCGGATGCTTCAGCCCGATGGCGTGGCCGATCTCATGGATCAGCGTCTCGAAATTCGCCTGGCCCGGCCCGATGCTGCCATTGCCGGTGAAGCTGTTGCGGTTGAGCCAGACATCGCCGGCCCGCGCGGCCGGGTCGGCATCCCCCGGGCCGGCGGCGAAGGCGGCGGAATTGTCGGTGGTGGAGAGATAGGTGCCGAACAGCATGGTGGCGTTGTTCGAGTAGCCGGAGGTGGCCTCGCGCACCTGCGTGAAGGTGATGTTCGCCACATCCGACCACAGCTGCAGCGCCGATCGCACCGCCGTGATCTGCCCGCCATTGAGCCGGGCGAAGCTGTTGCCCTCGAGGCTCGTGGGATCCATCTGGTAGCCCTCCGGCACGAAGGCGCGGAAGGCGTAGGTGACGGCCGCGGGGGCGCCGAGCGCGGGCCCCCAATGGGCGTCGGTGCGGGTGATCTGCTGCGCTGCCTCCGCCACCGACTTGCTGAGCGTGGGTGCCATGCCGTTGGGCATCTTGCCGGTCTCCTGTCCCGAATGATCCTGCGGGCCAGTAAGGCGGAGGGGCCGCGGGGAAGTCCCGAAGCCCGTCCGAAACTTCGGCGAAAGCCGCCCCGCGCTACTCCGGCTGCAGGCCGGTGGCGCGCACCAGCTGCTGCCAGGTGGTGCGCTGGGCGCGCATCAGCGCGGCGAACTCGGCCGGGGTGGTCGGGAAGGGCGCGTTGCCGTTGGCGGCGAGCCGCTCGACCATGGTCGGGTTCTTCAGGCCTTCGTTGATCACGCTGTTCATGCGCGCCACGATCGGCTCGGGGATGCCGCGCGGGCCCATGACGGCGGAGAAGCTCGGCAGGTCGTAATCGGCCACGCCCTGCTCCTGCACGGTGGGGAATTCGGGCGCGAGCGGCCAGCGCGTGGGGTTGGTCACCGCCAGCGCGCGCACCTGGCCCGCGCGGACCGAGCCGATGACGCCCGCATAGCTGTCGAACACCACTTGGATGTTGCCCGCGATCAGGTCGGCCAGCGCCGGGGCTGCCCCGCGATAGGGCACATGGGTGAGTTCCACGCCGGTGCGCTGCATGAACAGCACGCCCAGCATGTGGTTCGCCCCGCCCGCCCCGGCCGAGCCGAAATTGAGCTGGCCGGGCCGCGCCCGGGCATAGGCGATCAGTTCCTGGATGTTGTTGATCGGCAGGCGCGGATTGACGCAGACCATGGCCGTGCCGGTGGCGAAGGTGGCGATGGCGGTGAAATCGTCCACGCCCTCATAGCCGGGCGTCTTGAACAGCAGCGGCGCGCCGAGATGGGAAGAGGGGCTCGCCATCATCACCGTGTAGCCATCGGGCGGGGATTGCGCGACATGCGCGGTGCCGATGGTCCCACCCGCGCCGGCGCGGTTGTCCACCACCACCGGCACGCCGAGGCCATCCTGCAGCACCTGCGCCTGCAGCCGCCCGGCGATGTCGCTGGCCCCCCCCGGCGGGTAGGGCACCACCAGGCGGATCTGGCGCGCCGGCCAGGCCCCCTGGGCGAGCGCCGGGGTGGCGAGGCTGGCGGCGCCCAGGGCTGGGGCAAGGGCAAGCAGGCTGCGGCGGCGGATCATCGGCATTCTCCCGTGGCTCTCGGCGATCAACCCCCGAAGCTTGGCAAGAAACGTTCCAGCATGAAAGCCGCCCGCGCGGACCGTCGCGCCGCGCCGCCGGGCTACCGGACGCTGCTGGCCGGCTGGGCGGTGGGCGCCGCGCGCGACAGCCGCACCCGATCACCGCGCGAGATCATCACCCGGTCGCCGACCTGCAGCCCGGCCTCGTTCGTCTGCACCACGGCGATGTCGCCGCCGCGATCCTGCCGGACCACGAACTCCACCGCCTGGCCCTGGGTGACGCCGCGCTCGATGGCGTTGCCGGCCAGCCCGCCGATGATCGCCCCGCCCACGCCCGCGATGGCGTTGGAGCGCCAGTCGCCGCCGATGAAGCTGCCCGCGAGGCCGCCCGCCACCGCGCCGCCCACCGTGCCCACGCCGCTATTGCCGCCCGCCACCGTCACCGGCCGGGTGCCGACGATGGTGCCGAAGGAGACGGAGGCCTCCTGCCCCAGCGCACCGGCCGAGACGGTGTTGCCGGTATTGGCCGGCGCGCAGGCGCCGAGCACGGCCACCAGCGCCAGGGCGGCGAAGGCGGGGCGGAAATTCGGGGGAAGTCGCATGGGGTCACATCCTTCTGGACATGGGTCGGGTCGAGGGCCGGGCACGGCGCCCGGTCTTGAGGCTAATCTGCACCGAAGTGCGGCGCGGCGCGATGCCCGGCCTGTCTCGACCCTTTTCAAGGCATCCCTGCGGCGGTCTTGCCACGATCTGGTCCTTGCTTCCCCGCACCCCCTTGCTGTAGGGCTTTAGGCCTTGCTGTTGATGCGCCCGCTCAACGCCCGGTCGGCGTGGCGCCGGGGCGCATCAGGGTGGCAGCGGGGCGTGGCGATAGTCGCGTCGCCTTGCCATCCAGGCGTCAACTGGGAGCGTCATTCGGGGTTGGCCTGGGATGGGCGTCGCAGGGGCGACGGTCATTCTGAGGGGGGCAGGCCTCGGGAAACGATCACCCGGAAACCGACGGAGAACGCGGATGAACCGCTTCCGCTGCGCGCGTCCCTTGCGAGCCAGGCTCTCCACCCTGGCGGCCTGCCTGGCCCTTGGCCTGCTGGCGGCCTGCGCGCAATCGCCTGCCACCGGCCCGCAGGTGGTCTCCGATGGCCATTGGCCGCGCCCGACCTCCTATGATCCGCCCGGCCCGCCCGGTGACCCCTGGGGGCCGTGGATTTCCCAGGCCAGCCGCCGCTTCGACATCCCCGAGACCTGGATCCGCGAGGTGATGCGCCAGGAATCCGGCGGCCGCGCCTCCGCCACCTCGCGCGCCGGCGCCATGGGGCTGATGCAGGTGATGCCCGGCACCTACCGGGAATTGCAGGCCCGCTACGGCCTCGGCCCCGACCCCTACCATCCCTGGGACAGCCTGATGGCCGGCACGGCCTATCTGCGCCAGATGTATGAGCTGTACGGCAACCCCGCCTTCCTCGCCGCCTACAATGCCGGCCCCCGCCGGCTGGAGGACTACCTCTGGGGCAGCCGCGGCCTGCCGAACGAGACGCGCAACTACGTCGCGCGCATCGGCCCGCGCATCCAGGGCACCACGCCCAACCGCCGCGCAGCGCCCGAGGTCTATGCCGCTGCCGAGCTTCCCTTCAACGTGCCCGCCGGCCCCCGCCGCGCCGACAGCGCCACCATGCTGGCCCTGCGCGAGCAGAGCCGTGCCGCGCAGCAGCCGGCGATCCAGGTGGCGCAGCTGCCGCCCGGCCCGGTCGTGCGCATGGAGCCGATCCCCGACGGCAGCACCTATGCCGCGGCCGAGCCCGCGCGTACGCAGATCGCCTCGGCCGGCCCGGTCATCGCCATGGCGCCCATCGTCAGCCCCGGCGACCCGGTGCGTGGCGAGCCCGCGGGTGCCGAGCGCGTGACCCGCATGGAGCCGATCGTCAGCCCCGGCGACCCCGGCACGATCCAGGCCGAGCCCCTGCCCCCGGCACGCGGCACGGCGCTGGCCGCCGCGCCTCTTGCGCCCTCGCGCGGGTTCTCGCTGATCCCGCAGGCCCAGGCGGGCACGCTGCCGGCCCCGCCGCGCGGCCTGGTGGCGCCGAGCCCGGCCGCACCGGCCCCCACGCCCACCCCGACCCTGGCGGCGTCGCGCAGCCCCGTGCCTGCCACGCCCGGCCCTTGGGGCATCCAGGTCGGCGCCTTCGCCTCCGAGAACCTCGCCCGCGCTGCGGCCAACCGGGCGCGGGAGCAGATCGGCGGCAGTGCCACCCGCACCGTGATCGAGCCCGTGACCCAAGGCCGGAACCGCCTGTTCCGGGCGCGCGTCGTCGGCCTGTCCAACCGCGGCGCCGCCGACCAGGCCTGCGACCGCCTCCGGGGCCGCGGCGCCTGCGTGGTGGTCGCGCCGGGGGCGTGAATCTGGGGCCTGAGGCGCGCCAATTACGACAAATTACTACCGCTGGTTAGTAGATTCGCGGCCGACACATCGTATGCTGTCAATATGGCTGTGGATCAGACACACACTGAGGCGCCGCGCGCCCTGCTCGGACTCCGCCCCCCGGTGGAACCGTCCGACCGCGCGCGCCGTGGTGGTTCGCCCGCCCTCCCGGAGCGTCCCAGCTACCAGATCGTCTCTTCCGGCCGCGACAGCGAGGACCAGGAAGGGCGCGGCAAGACCAGCGATCTCGTCACCGCGCTCGGCGCCGGGGCTGTGCTGGTTCTGTTTCTCGCCGCCATCGGCCTGCTGCTGAACTGAGCCGCTGACCGGGTTGCCCTGGACTTGTCCCGGGGCGCCCCGCGCCGCACCCTGCCTCCCTCACGGGAGGTTCGCACCCTGACATCACATCCGCTTGATGCGCTGCTCCGGCCGCGCTCCCTTGCCCTCATCGGGGCCTCGGACGACCCGACCCGGATCGGAGGGCGGCCGCTGGCCTATATGCTCGCCCAGGGATTCGCCGGGCGGCTGATGCCGGTGAACCCGAACCGGCCCCGCGTGCAGGGCCTGCCCGCCTTCGCCACCGTCGCCGACCTGCCCGAGGCGCCCGAGGCCGCCATCATCGCCATCCCCGGCGAGGGCGCGATCGCCGCCGTCGAGGCGCTGGGCGCACGGGGCTGCCGCGCCGCCATCTGCTTCACCGCCGGCTTCGCCGAGGTGGGGCCGGCGGGGGTGGACCTGCAGGCCCGCCTCGTCGGCGCCGCGCGCCGGCACGGCATGCGACTCGCCGGACCCAACTGCCTCGGCCTGTTCAACGCCACGCGCGGCTACTACCCCATTTTCACGGCAAGCTTCGAGATGGGCTGGCCCCTGCCGGGCCATGTCGGCATCGCCAGCCAGTCCGGCGCCTATGGCAGCCATCTCTTCGCCGCCGCGCGCGACCGGGGCATCGGCACCCCCGTGCTGGTCACCACCGGCAACGAGGCCGACATCCACATCGCCGACGTCATCCACTGGATGGCCGCCAGCGAGGAGGTGCAGGTCATCGCCGCCTATGCGGAAGGCATCCAGGACGGCCCGCGCTTCCTCGCCGCGCTGCACGCGGCACGGGCCGCGCGGAAACCGGTGGTGATGATGAAGGTGGGCCGCAGCGCGCTGGGGGCGGCGGCGGCGGCCTCCCACACCGCCTCCATCGCCGGCGACGACCGCATCTTCGACGCCGTCCTCGACGAGTTCGGCGTGGTCCGCGCCCGCACCACCGAGGAGCTGCTCGACATCGCCTATGTCGCGCAGAAGCGCATTTTTCCGAGCGCCAACACGCTCGGCGTCGTCACCATCTCGGGCGGGGCTGGCGTGCTCATCGCGGATGCGGCAGAGGCCGCCGGCCTGCCCATGCCGCCCCTGCCCGAGGCGGCGCAGGCCAGGCTCAAGGCGTTGGTGCCCTTCGCCAGCCCGCTCAACCCGGTCGATTGCACGGCCCAGGCCTTCAACGACATGAGCGTGATCGGCGCCTTCGCCGAGGCGATGGTGGCGGAGGGCGGCTACAGCTCGGTCATCGCCTTCTTCACCGCCTGGGGTTCCAGCCCCTCCATGGCGCCGCGCCTGCGCGCCGAACTCAAGCAGGTGCTGGACCGCCACCCGGGCCGGCTTTTCGCCCTCAGCATCCTGGGCACGCCCGAGCGGCTCCGCGAATGGGAGGCGGATGGCTTCCTCTGCCTTGAAGACCCCTCCCGCGCCGTGGTGGCGCTCGCCGCCATGGGCCGCATCGGCGCCGCCTTCGCCCGCGCCCTTCCACCGCCCCCCGCCCTGCCCGCCGTGACGCTGCCCGAGCACGCGCCCAACGAGGCGGAGGCGAAGCGCATCCTCGCCGCTGCCGGCATCCCCATGGCGCCCGAGCAGGCCTGTGCGACGGCGGAGGAAGCCGTTTCCGCCGCCGACCGGCTCGGCTACCCGGTGGTGGCGAAAATCCTCTCCCCCGACATCCTGCACAAGAGCGAGATCGGCGGCGTGCTGCTGAACCTCGCCGATGCCGCGGCGGTGCGCGAGGGCTTCGCCACGCTGCTCGCCCGCGCCGCCGCCCAGGCGCCCGGCGCGCGGATCGAGGGCGTGCTGGTGGCGAAGCAGCTTTCGGGTGGGGTCGAGATGGCGCTGGGCGTGCTGCGCGACCCGGTCTTCGGCCCGATGCTCATGGTCGGCCTCGGCGGCGTCTTCATCGAGGTTTTCCGTGACGTCGCCTTCGCCCGGTGCCCGGTTTCGCCCGCGCAGGCCGAGGCGATGATCCGCGGGCTGCGCGGCTTTGCGTTGCTGGATGGGGCGCGCGGGCGACCCAGGGCCGATCTCGCCGCCCTGGCCGAGGCGGCCGCCGCCCTCTCGCGCTTCGGCGCGGCGGCGGGGCCGCGCCTGCTCTCGGCCGAGATCAACCCCCTGCTTGTCCTGCCCGCAGGCGCCTTCGCGGCCGATGCCGTGATCGAACTGGATGCCGCCCATGCCGATTGACCCGGAAAAACTGCTGGCCTTCCCCATCCCGGAGATCCGCCAGACCCTGCGCTGGCAGGATTGCGCGCTCTATGCGCTGTCGCTCGGCCTCGGCGCCGACCCGATGGACGAAGCGGCCCTGCGCTATGTCACCGAGGGCCCCGCCATGCGCGCGCTGCCGAGCATGGCGGTGGTGCTGGGCTATCCCGGCTTCTGGCTGGCCGACCCGGCGACGGGGGTGGACGCGCTGCGGCTCGTGCATGGCGAGCAGAGCCTGGAACTCCATGCGCCCCTGCCGGTGCAGGGCGAGGTCATCGGCCGCTCCCGCGTCACCGGCCTGGTGGATCGCGGCGCGGGCAAGGGCGCGCTGCTCTACACCGAGCGCGTGATCCTCGACGCCGCGACGGGGGCGAAGCTGGCCACCCTCGGCCAGACCACCTTCCTGCGCGGCGATGGCGGCTTCGGGGGCGCGTCGGGGCCGGTGCGCGCCCCGAACCCGGCGCCGGTGGGCACGCCCGCGCTGGTGGTGGATCTGCCGACAAGGCCCGAGATCGCGCTGCTCTACCGGCTGAACGGCGACCACAACCCGTTGCACAGCCGGCCCGAGGTGGCCGCGGCGGCCGGCTTCCCGCGCCCGATCCTGCATGGGCTGGCGAGCTTCGGCCTGGTGGCGCGGGCGCTGCTGCAGGCGGTGTGCCAGGGCGAACCGGGGCGCTTCGGCCGCATGGAATGCCGCTTCTCGGCGCCGGTCTATCCGGGCGAGACCATCCGCACCGAGATCTGGCCCGACGACAAGGGCGCGGCCTTCCAGGCGCGGGTGCTGGAGCGCGACGTGGTGGTGATCGGGAACGGCGCCTTCGCACGGCGCTGACGCGGCGCGTGCCAATCCCGTTCCCCCGGACCGCAGATCAGCATTTTTTTTCGCATACGATTACGGCATAGTACAGGTATCATCGGGGGGAAGGGAAGCACATGCCTTTCATTGCGGGCACCAACGGTGCCGATTCCATCACCGGCGCAGGCAGCAGCGGCGGCCTTCCGAACATCCTTCCCGGGGAGCTTTTCTCGGTCGATGGCCTTGGCGGTGACGACACACTGACCGGCGCCGTCAACTCGACCCAGCCGGTCTTCCTGCTCGGTGGCCTGGGGAATGACCGCCTGCAGGTCTTCGCGGGCAACAACAACGGGCTCTATGGCGGCTCGGGCAGCGACACGCTGATCGGCGGCAGCGGGCCGGATGACCTGCTGGACGGGCAGGACGGCGATGACAGCCTGGTCGGCGGCAACGGCTTCGGTGGCCTGCTGCGCGGCGGCACCGGCAACGACACCATCCTGGGCGGCGCGCCGACCCTGCTCGGTGCGGGCGTGATCAACCTCGTCGCCGAGGGCGGCGACGGCGACGATTCCATCATCGGCACCTTAAATGACGACCGGCTGCATGGCGGCACCGGCAACGACACCATCCTGGGCGGCGGCGGCGTCGATTCCATCTTCGCCGGCGAAGGCGCGGACAGCGTGCGCGGCGGGATCCTCAATGACCTGATCGATGCCGGCAACGGCAACAACACCGTGCTCGGCGGTGGCGGCGGCGACGTGATCCTCGGCGGCTTCAACGATGACAGCTTCTCGGGCGAGGCCGGCTTCGACACGATCGATGGCGGTAACGGCAACAACTTCATCTCGGGCGGCCTCGACAACGACCTGCTGACCGGCGGCTTCGGCAACGACACGATCCAGGGCGATGAGGGCAACGACACGATCCATGGCAGCGGCGGCGGCAGCTCCGTGCCCGGCGTGGCAAACCTGCTCTCGGGCGGCGATGGCGATGACAGCATCACGGCAAGCTTCGGCGCCGACAGCATCGACGGCGGCAACGGCAATGACCGGATCGACGCGGGCGATGGCAACAACACGATCGCGGGCGGCGACGGCTCGGACCGCATCATCGCGGGCAGTGGCGCCGATTCCATCGATGGCGGGGCGGTCGGCGACCACATCGATGCCGGCAACGGCCGCAACACCATCAATGGCGGCGCGGGCGACGATCGCATCTTCGCCGGCTTCGATGACGACCTGATCATCGGCGGCGCCAACGACACCACCGATGGCGGCGAGTACATCGACGCCCATCGCGGCAACAACACCATCCTCGGCGGCGGCGGCAACGACAACATCATCGCCGGCAGCGGCAATGACAGCATCGACGGCCAGGATGGCGATGACCGGATCGATGCCGGCGACGGCAACAACATCCTCGCCGGCGGCCAGGGCAATGACCGCATCTTCTCGGGCAGTGGCGCCGACAGCGTCGATGGCGGCGAAGGTAACGACAACATCGTGGCCGATGGCGGCAGCGATGTCCTCCTCGGCGGGCTTGGCAACGACACGCTCGATGGCGGCGACGGCTCCGACACGCTGGATGGCGGCGCGGGCAATGACCGCATCCTCGCGGGCGGCAGCAACGACACGATCATCGCCTCCTTCGGCAATGACGTCGTCGATGGCGGCGATGGCTTCGACGTGCTGGATTACTCGCAGCTCGGCGCCACCGCCTCGGTCGTCGTCACGCTGCGGCTGGGCTTCTTCCGCGCCGCCAAGCGCGACGAAGGCGTGGTCACGGGCAGTGATTTCCTTTCCAACGCCATCGAGAGCTTCATCGGCACCCAGAATGGCGACAAGTTCCTCGGCTGGGACCAGGACGAGACCTTCACCGGCGGCGGCGGCAACGACACGATCCATGGCGGCGCCGGCTTCGATACGGCGCGCTACGACCGGCCCGGCGTGGGCAGCGTCATCGCGAACCTCGCGACCGGCATCGTCCAGGACGGGCTGGGCGGGGTGGACCGGCTGATTCTTGAGAGCGCGACCAACAACTATGTCGACGGCATCGTCACCGGCGATGCCGCCGACACCATCATCGGCGACAGTGACGGCAACTTCCTGCGCGGGCGTGGCGGTGCGGACTTCCTCGATGGCGGCGCGGGCTTCGACATGGCCGACTACAGCGGCGACGCCCTCTTCGGCGGCACGCTGCCAGGCGTGCTCGCCAACCTCTCCGACGCGGCGGTAGGCGGCGTGGCGGGCGGGCAGGCGCGCGACAGTTCGGGCGCGCTCGACACGCTGGTGAGCATCGAGAACCTGCGCGGCACCGACATGGCCGACACGCTGATCGGCAGCGATTCCGTCGGCAACAGCTTCCGTGCCGGCCGCGGTGCGGATGTGATCAATGGCGGGCTCGGCAACGATACCGCGGATCATCGCAACGATGCCGATCTGAACGGCGATTTCCACGGCGCCATCATCAACCTCTCCAACACCGCGGTCACCATCCCGGGCTTCGGGGCGGAGACGACGCTGGTGAGCGCGGCGCGCACCGCGCGTGACGGCTGGGGCGATGTGGATGCGCTGACCAGCATCGAGAGCGCGCTTGGCAGCAGCTTCAATGACCGCATGTTCGGCGCCGAGCGCACGGCCAGCTTCAGCTTCGGCGGCATCTCCCACTTCGCCACCGACCGCTCCTTCCTCAATGGCCGGCAGGGCGAGGACACGCTGCAGGCGATCTCCGCCGGCGACGGCGTGGTCGCCAGCTACCGCGACGACCAGTCGGGCATCGTGGCGCAGCTTGATGTCAGCTTCGTCGTCGAGGACGGCTTCGGCTATTTCGACCTGCTGGTGAATGTCAGCGGCATCGAGGGCAGCGCCTTCGACGACGTCATCACCGCCGGCGCGACCGGGTCCTGGATGCGCGGCCGCGCGGGCAACGACACGCTGACCGGCGGGGCGGGCTTCGACGCCCTCAATTTCGGCAGCGCCACCGCGGCCATCGACGTCAACCTGCTGACCGGCATCGCACAGGATGGCGAGGGCGGCACCGACAGCCTGCTGGGCAGCTTCGAGTTCATCTCGGGCAGCGGCTTCGCCGATGTGCTCGTCGGCGACGCCGATGGCACCTGGTTCTTCGGCGGCGCCGGCGCGGACACGATCACCGGCGGCGCGGGCGAGGATTGGGTCCACTACTACGCCGCCTGGCAGGGGGTCGCTTCGCCGATCCATAACGGCGTGAACGTCAACCTCAACAACCAGTCTGCGCGTGACGGCGACGGCACGGCGGGCGGCGGTTCGCTCGACAAGCTCACGAGCATCGAGCACGCGCTCGGCAGCTTCGGCAACGACACGCTGATCGGCAGCGCCGGCGCCAATTCGCTCGGCGGTGCGGAGGGGAACGACACGATCAACGCGCTGGCCGGCGACGATGTGCTGGATGGCGGCGCGGGGGCCGATACGCTGCAGGGCAATGACGGCGCCGACACCATGATCGGCGGCACGGGCGATGATTTCTTCTTCGTCGGCGCCATCGGCGATGTGGTGATCGAGCTGGCCGGCGGCGGCATCGACACGGTGCAGAGCGCGATCAGCTACACCATCGCCGCAACGGCGGATGTGGAAGTGCTGCTGCTGACCGGCGCCTCCAACCTGGTCGGCAACGGCAACGCCAACGCCAACGCCATCACCGGCAATACCGGCAACAACCGCCTCAGCGGCGATGCGGGCAACGACACGCTCTCGGGCGGGCTTGGTGCCGATACGCTCTTCGGCGGGCTGGGGGCGGACAGCCTCTCCGGCGGCGCGGGGGCTGACCAGTTCCAGATCGATCGCCTTGGCGACAGCCGCGGCACCACCGCGATCGACCGCATCGCGGATTTCGAGATCGGCGTGGACGACATCGTCTTCCAGGATGTCGCGGGCCGCTTCGTCTCCGGCGTCGCCATTACGGCCATCAACCTCGGCGCCGTGCAGACCGTCGCCACGGCCAACACCCTGGCCGCGGTCTATGCCGGGATCAGCGCGCTGGCGGCCAGCACGGCGACGCTGCAGATGGCGCAGATCAACGTGACGGCCGGCAGCATGGCCGGCAGTTACCTCTACGTGAATGACGCCAATGCCGCTGTCAGCAACGCCGCCGACATGCTGATCGGCCTGTCCTTCGCCGGCGGGCCCGGGCTGCTGACGGCGGGCGATCTGGGGCTGTTCTGAAGCGCCTCAGCCCTGCTCGGCGAAGAAGGCGTCGAGCAGGGCGTTGAAGGTGCCGGCGCATTCGAAATAGGCCGAATGCCCGGCGGCCGGGATGGGGGCGACGCGCGCGCCGGGGATGAGCGGCGCCATCAACTCCCCCGCGAAGGGCGGCAGCACCACATCCTGCCCGCCGGGGATGAACAGCACCGGGCATTTCGCGGCGATCAGGTCGGTCGGCGGGCGCACGCGCATCGCGCCGATCCGCGCGCGCACGGCTTCCTTGTCGAGCCCGGAAGAGGCCGCATCGATCTGCGCGTAGAGGTGGTGCAGCGCGGGTTGCGCTTCCGCCATCGCCGCCCCGCAGGCGGGCAGGATGTGGCGCGCGAGCAGGTCGGCCCTGGCGGCATTCGCCTGGTCCTGCCACGCGGCAAGGCGCGGCCCCGCGCCGGGCACCTTGGACGGGTCGAGCGAGCCTGTCGTCGCCGCCAGCACCAGCGCCGTCACGCGGCCCGGATTCGCGATGGCGAATTCCACGCCGGTCCAGCCCCCCATGGATTGCCCCACGAAGCGGATCGCCCCGAGGCCGAGATGGTCGAGCAGCGCGGCGAGGTCGCCGGCATAGGCGCGCGGATCCGGCCCGCCCGCGGGCGCGGTGGAGGGCCAGAAGCCGCGATGCGAGAAGGTCACGCAGGTGAAGTGCGGCGCGAAATGCGCCACCTGCTGCCACCAGGACATCAGCCCCCCGCCCAGCCCATGCGCGAAGACCAGGGGCGGGCCCTCGCCCGTCACCTCATAGGCGATGCGGCAATCGGGGCGGTCGAGGAAGCCACGGCGGCGGGCTGGAGCGGCAAAGTCCGGGGCGGCGAAGGGCATGCGCTGGCACTCCTGATCGGCGCGCCAGCGTAACCCCGGCGCCCGGCCCTGCGAAGCGGAGTGCGGGAGACAACCGAAGGAGCCATCCCGCCATGTCCAGACACATCACGCGCCGCCTTGCCCTGGGTGCTGCGCTGCTCGGCGCCGGCGCCTTCCTCGCGCCTGCCGCGCACAGCCAGACCATGGCCGCGCCGGAGCCGGTCTCCGTGCAACTCGTCGATGGCCTCGAAGGCGTCTTCGGCACCCATGCGGGCCGCCGCCGCAGCGGCGCCAAGGGCGTCTGCGCCACGGGCGAGTTCGTGGCGAATGGCGCGGCCGCACCCTTCACAACCGCCTCCACCCTGCAGGCGCAGGCGCGCTCGGCGGCAGTGGCGCGCTTCTCGATCGGCGGGGGCAATCCGAATGCGCCGGACAATGCGCCGAGCGTGCGCGGGCTGTCCTTCTCGCTGGAGGGGCCCGGCGGCGACACGCATGAATTCGTGCTGATCAACACCCCGGTCTTCACCGCGCGCACGCCCGAGAGCTTCGTGCGCTTCCTGCGCGTGCGCGCGCCCGATCCGGCGACGCGCCAGATGAACGCCGCCGCCGTGGCCGCCGCCAATGCCGCCCATCCGGACTGGGCGCCGCAGATGGCCTATCTGCGCGACAACGCCCCGCCGGCGAGCTACGCGACCGCGCCCTATTTCGGCGTGAACACCTTCGTGCTGACGAACGCCCAGGGCCAGAAGCAGCCCGTGCGCTGGACCTTCGAACCCGTGGCCGGGCGCGTCGGCCTGACGCCCGAGGAACGCGCGGCGCGCGGCCCCACCTTCCTCGAGGCCGAACTGCGACAGCGCCTGGCCACGGCCCCGGCCGAGTGGCGCGTGCTGCTGCAATTCCCGCAGGCGGGCGACAATCTCGATGACGCGGTCACCGCCTGGCCGGCGGATCGCCGGACTGTCGAGGTCGGCCGCCTGCGCATCACCGGCCTGCAGCCGGCGGGGGCTGCCGGGGCCTGCGATGCGCGGATGTTCAACCCGACCCTGCTGCCCGCGGGCATCGACCCCTCGGACGACCCGATCCTGAATGCGCGGGCGGAATCCTATGCGGTGTCGCTCTCGCGCCGCAGCCAGTGATGCCAGTCGCAGGAAGTTCCGACTTGCGGCCCGAAGGGCCGAGCGCGCGAAGGCGCGCCGCGGCTTATGCCGCGAAGCCAAGGGCCGCGGATGCGGCCCGCCCGGCGACTGAGGGGCACAAAGGTGAAACCTTTGTGCGATGGGTATGACCCATCCGGGGGCCGTCCGTCAGGGCGGCCCCATCGCCAGGGCGAAGACCTGGCCGGTGACGCGCTGCCCCCAGCCATCCTCCGGCGCCTCGGATTCCAGCACGAAGCCGGCCTGTTCGTAGAGCCGGCGGGCGGCATCGAGCCCGGCGAAGCTGGTCAGCCAGACCCGCCTGCAGCCCTGCGCCCGCGCGCAGGCCAGCGCCGCATCCAGCAGCCGCCGGCCGAGCCCGCCGCGCGCGCCCTCCGCCACGATGAACCAGCGCAGCCGCGCCACCGGCCAGGCGCGGCCATCGAGCGCGATGGCGCCGCGCAGCGCGCCGGACTCGTCATGGTCGGTGAAGAGCCGCGACTGGGCCTGCGGCAGGGCGGCGGCGAAGGCGCCCAGCTCGGCCGCCATCTTCGCCTCGAAGGGCAGGCCGAAGCCCCAGTGCCGGCCATACCAATCGGCATGCAGCGCGATGATGGCCCCGAGCGCGCCGGGGGGCGGCGACTCGGTGATCAAAACCGCTTCAGCAGCCGGTCGATGTAGTCCAGCTCCTCCGCCGGGCGGCCACGCTCGGCGCCGCGGCGGCGCAGTTCCTCCTGGATGCGGCGCGTGCGGAGCAACTCGGCCTCATCGGGCACGCGGGTGTCGCTGCCATTGTCCTGCGCGCCCGGCGCCTCACGCGTGCGGCGGCCGAGCGGGTCGCGGCCGGGGCCCTGGTCCTGGGCCTGGTCCTGGCCTTCGCCCTGGCCCTGGCCCTCGCCCATCATCTCGCCCTCGCCCTCGCCCTCATCCTCGCCTTCCTGGCCCTGGCCGAACTGGCGCTGCATCTGCTGCGCCATCTGCCGGCTGCCTTCCTGCAATTCGCGGATGGCGGTCTGCTGCGCGGCGCGGGCGTCCCGGCCTTCGGTCAGGGCCTCCTGCGCCTCGCGCATCGCCTGGTCGGCGCGGCCGAGCTGGGGGGGGACCTCGCCGGTCAGGTCGCCGAATTGCTGCATCACCTCGCCGAGCGCGCGGCGCAGCGCGCGTTGGGTGCGGGCCTCGCGCGCCGCTTCGGTGCGGGTCTGGGCCTCGGCCTCGGCGCGCTGCTGCTGCTGTTGCTGCTGCTGCTCGGGCGTGGGGCGCATCCAGGGGGTGCGGTTCTGCAATTGCTGGGCGCGGCGCTCGGCTTCGGCGCGCTGGGTTTCGGAGTCGGCGCGGCGATGGCCGCTGTCGAGCATCTCGGTCTGGCGGCGGACCATGTCCTGCACCACGCCCATCTGCTGCTGGCCGCGCTCGCGCTGCTGGCGCTGGCGTTCCTGGGCCTCGCTGCGCGGCGTGCGGCCTTCCTCGAGCGCGCGGAGCTGTTCCTCCAGCTCGGCCAGCTCGCGCTCCGCGTCCTGGGGGCGTTCCTGGCGGTTCGCCTCGCGCATGCGGTTGGTGCGGCGGTCCAGCTCGCGCTGGTCCATCAGCCGGTTCTGCGGGTCATTCGGCATGGCCTCCGCATTTTCCTGCTGGAGGCGCTCGGCCAGGGCCTCCAGGTGGCGGCGGATGGCGTCGCGCAGCTCCTGGATGCGCCGGTCGGTTTCCTGGCGCTGCTCGGGGGTCTGCCGGTTGCCTTCCTGCTGCTCGCGCGTGGCTTCCTGCAGCGCCTCGCGCAATGCGTCCCGCGCCTGCTGCAGGGCGCGGGCGGTGCGATCGGCGCGGCCTTCCTCGAGCGCCAGGGCGGTTTCCCACATCAGGTCCTGCGCCTCGCCCACCGCTTCGGGGCGGCGGTCGCGGGTCAGGCGGTGGCGGGCGGCGCGCAGCGCGAGATAGGTGGTGGTGTCGTGCTCGAAGGCCTCGGGCGCGTTGGACAGCGCATCCAGCTCCCGCCGCGCGGCGGCCCGCGCGCTGGGGTCGAGCGAGAGGGAGCGCCGCAGCGCGATCAGCGCCTTGGCGACGGGGTGGTTGAAGGCGCGTTCCGGCAGGGTGAGCGTCGCGGTCTCGGAGACACCCTCCTGCCCCGCGCCGTCGCGGGCGCGCAGCGTGATCTCCACCTCCAGCCCCGCCCAGGGATGCGCCGAGAGGTCGGGCGAGACCACGCCGCGGGCCGTGCGCACGGCCCCGCCGGGCAGGCCGATCTCGATCACATGCGGCGCGGCGCCGGGGCGCGGCTTGAGGCGGATCTCGGCCTGGAGCGAGGCCACGCCCCAATCATCCTCGGCCTTCCAGGGCAGGCGGATGGCAAGCCCCCGCGGGGCGCGGGCGGGGGCCTCGGTGAAGCTCGCGCGCGGTGGCTGGTCGGCCTGCACGGCCACGCCCCAGGCCGCCAATTCGCGGCCGTCGCGCCGGATGGCCAGGCGCGTGCCCTGGTCGAGCACCGCTTCCGCACCGAAGCTGCGGGCGTCGAGGCTGCGGAAGGGGTTGGCCTCGCCGCCGAGCACCATCTCGGGCGTGCCGCCGACGCCGCCCGAAAGGGCCAGTTGCAGGCGGCTGCCGGCCGGCACGCTGACATTGCCGCCGGCGGGGTCGAGGAAAAGGGGGGCGGCGCCGGTATAGGCGGGCGGCGTCACCCAGGCCTCCAGCCGCAGCCCCGGCGGGGCGGGCGGCACGACGAGGTCGGGTGCGACAGCCCGTCGCAGGCGCTCCGGCGCCTCGGCCCCGGCCACCACCAGCCCGGCCAGGAGGGAAAGCGCGAGGGCGGCGCGCAGCGCGCGCGGGTCGCGCCGCGCGAGGCCCGGCCGGGGCAGGCCGATCCGCAGCCGACGGATGCTGGCGCGGGCGCGCCGCTGGTGCGCCTGCCAGATGGCGAGCGCCATCGGGTCATCGCCGGCGGGCCGGTCCGTGAGCGTGGCGAGGGGGCGATGGGCAAGGCCGCTGGCCGATTCCAGCCGCCGGTCCGCGGCCTCGGGCGCCGGCAGGGCGAAGCCGGCGAAGCCGCGCCAGAGCGCGTAGAGGAAGGCGGCGGCGAAGAGCGCCGCCAGCACGGCGCGGCCCCAGCCCGGCAGCAGCAGCGGCAGGCCGAAGAGGGCGAGGGTCAGGAACAGCCCCGCCACGCCCAGCGGCGGCCAGAGCGCGGGCCAGAGTCGCTCCCAGGTCAGCGCCGCGCGGGCGAGGCGCCGCCGCGCGGTGAGCTGGTCGAGCGGCCCACCCGCCTCCGTCATGCGTCCAGCCAGGCCGGCAGGCGGTGCTGCGCCAGCAGCGCCTCCTGCGTCTGGCGCGGGCGGATCACGGCGGATTTCGCGCCATCCACCAGGATCTCGGCCGCCAGGGGCCGGTTGTTGTAGGTGCTGCTCATCGCCGCTCCGTACGCCCCCGCATCGAGGAAGGCGACCAGACTACCGGGTTCGAGGTCCGGAATGCCACGGCTTTTGGCGAAGGTGTCCCCGGTCTCGCAGACCGGGCCGACGATGTCGGCGGGGCTCACGGGCTTCGCATGGTCGGCCGCCGCCACGGGCAGGATGCCGTGCCAGGCCTCGTACATCGCGGGGCGCACCAGGTCGTTCATCGCCGCGTCCAGCACCACGAAGCGCCGCCCGCCACCCCGCTTCTGCAGGATGACCGAGGCCAGCAGCACCCCGGCCGGCCCGGCGATCCAGCGCCCGGGCTCGACCATCAGCTCGACGCCGAGATTGCCCAGGGTGGCCTGGATGGCGCCCGCCAGCGCGGCGGGGCTGGGCGCGGGCTCGTCGCGATAGGGGATGCCGAGCCCCCCGCCGCAATCCACGCGCTCCACCGGCAGGCTCTGGTCGCGCAGGCTGCGCACGAGGTCCGCCAGATGCCCATAGGCGGTGCGATAGGCCGACATGCCGGCGGTGATCTGGCTGCCGATATGCACCGCCACCCCCACCGGCCTCACCCCCGGCGTCGCCGCCATGCGGGCATAGAGCGCCGGGGCATCGGCGATGGCGACGCCGAACTTGTTCTCGGACTTGCCGGTGGTGATCTTGGCGTGGGTCTTGGCGTCCACATCCGGGTTCACGCGCAGCGCGACCTGGGCCACCACGCCCATGGCGGTGGCGATGGCGGAGATCATCTCCACCTCCTCCGCGCTCTCGGCGTTGATCTGGTGGATGCCCTCGGCCAGGGCGTAGCGGATCTCGGCATGGGTCTTGCCCACGCCGGAGAAGACGATGTGGCCGGGCGCGATGCCGGCGGCGCGGGCCAGGCGCAGCTCGCCCTCACTGACCACATCCGCCCCGGCGCCCTGGGCGGCGAGCACGCGCAGCACGGCCAGCGAGGGGTTCGCCTTCACCGCGAAATGCACCTGGGCGCCCAGCCGGGCGTCGTCCAGCGCGCCCTGCAGCGCGCCGAGCCGGCGGCGCAACGCCCCGGCCGAATAGACCCAGCACGGGGTGCCATGCTCGGCGGCGAGGCGCGCCAGCGGCACGTCCTCCATCAGCAGGCCAGCCTGGGCGTCGAGCGTCAGGTCGGGGCGGATCGCCAGCAGCTCGGCGAAGGTGGGGTCGGGATCGGCGTGGATCCGGGGGGCGGGGGCGGCCATCCCTCAAGCATGGGGTGGCGGCGGCCGATCGGGAAGGGGATCAGGCCGGTTCGCAGAACATCGCGTGCAGCGTGCCGACCAGCCGGGCGACGCGCGGATCGGCGATGCGGTAATGGATGGTGGTGCCGCTGCGCCGCGTCGCCACCAGCCCATCGGCACGCAGCTTCGCCAGGTGCTGCGACAGGGCCGGCTGGGAAAGGCCGACGCGCTCGGCCATCAGCCCGACCGAGGCCTCGCCCTCCGCGATCAGCAGGCAGAGCAGCAGCAGCCGGCGCTCATTCGCCAGCAGGCGCAGCAGCCGCGTGGCCTCGGCCGCCTGCGCGGCCATCTCGGCGGCCGTGAGCGGCGCGAGGGCGGGGGAATTCGGCAAGGGGGTCTCCCTGCTGGGGCATGATCCGTCCGAAGGGAGGCCCTCGGACCCTTTATCCTAATGTTATAATCTAACATTGCCAGGGGAGAATGCCGATCGGGATATTCCTTCCGACCGGAAATGTCCCTCGGGATCGATTACCGGCTCGGATAGGTGCGCGGGTGGGTCACGGCCTCCGGCGGGCCGGGCGGGCGGATGCTGCCCGCGCGGCCGCAGGCGGCCAGCAGCGCGAGCGCGAGCAGCAGGGCCAGGCCCCGCTTCATGCCAGCCGCGCCTGCCATTCCGCCGCCATCCGCGCCACATTGGCCGGCGCCGTGCCGCCGAAGCTCGTGCGGCTGCGCACAGAGGCGCCGACGCTCAGCACGTCGAAGACGCCCGCGGTGATGCGCGGCTCGACGAAGCGCATATCCTCCAGGCTGAGCCCGGCGAGGTCCACGCCCTTCTGCTCGGCCAGCGCCACCAGCCGGCCCGTGACGTGGTGCGCGTCGCGGAAGGGGAAGCGCAGCTCCCGCACCAGCCAGTCGGCGAGGTCCGTGGCGGTGGAGAAGCCCGCCCCCGCGGCCTCCGCCAGCCGCTCCACCTGCGGGCGCATGTCGCGCACCATGCCGCCGATGGCCGCGAGGCCGAGTGCCAGGCTCTCGGCGGCGTCGAACAGGCCTTCCTTGTCCTCCTGCATGTCCTTGAAATAGGTCAGGGCGAGGCCTTTCTGCACCGTCAGCAGCCCCATCAGCGCGCCGAAGATCCGCCCGGTCTTGCCGCGCACCAGCTCGGCCGCGTCGGGGTTGCGCTTCTGCGGCATGATCGAGCTGCCGGTGGTGAAGGCGTCACTCAGCTTGATGAAGCCGAAATAGGGGTTGGTCCAGATCACGATCTCCTCCGCGAAGCGGCTGAGATGCGTGGCGCACATGGCGCAGGCGAAGAGGAATTCCGCGCCGAAATCGCGGCTGGCCACGCTGTCCAGGCTGTTGCGCGTGGGCCCCTCGAAGCCGAGTGACGCGGCCGTCATGTGCCGGTCGATCGGGAAGCCCGTGCCGCAGAGCGCGGCCGCGCCGAGCGGGCATTCGTTCAGCCGCCTGCGCGCATCGGCAAGCCGCCCGCGGTCGCGGGAGAGCATCTCGACATAGGCCAGCAGGTGATGGCCGAAGGTGGTGGGCTGGGCGGGCTGGAGATGGGTGAAGCCGGGCATCACCGTGCCGGCATGTTCCGCCGCGCGATCCACCAGGGCGCGCATCACGTCGGCGATCTGCGCGTCCAGCCCGTCGATCGCGTCGCGCACCCACAGGCGCACATCCAGCGCCACCTGGTCGTTGCGGCTGCGCCCGGTATGCAGGCGCTTGCCGGCCTCGCCGATGCGCTCGGTCAGCCGCGCCTCGATGTTCATGTGGATGTCCTCGAGCGCCTCGGAGAAGGGGAATTGCCCCGCCTCGATCTCGGCGCCGATTTCCTCCAGGCCCTTGCGGATCGCCGCCTCGTCTTCCGCCGAGATGATCCCCACATGCGCCAGCATCCGGGCATGGGCGAGGCTGCCGCGAATATCCTGGCGCCACATCTTGCGGTCGAAGCCGATGGAGGCATTGATCTCGCGCATGATGGCGCCGGGGCCCTCGGCGTAGCGGCCGCCCCAGAGGCCGTGGGAAGTGGAGTTGCTGGTGGTGTTCTCGGTCACGGAGGGAGGTCTTTCGGTGTCCAGGCTGGTTTCGCGGCGTTCGGTGGTGGCCTTCGGCGCGACCCTAGCCGCCGCCGGGGCGGCGCGCAAAGCGATGGCCGCGCCCGGCGATGGCGGCCTGTCGCGGCTGCGCGAGCACCCCAGCCCGCAAGCCCTGCCCGAGGGCCTGACCTTCACCGATGCCGAGGGGCGCGAGACCGGCTTCGCCGCCTTTCGCGGCCGGGGGCTGGTGGTGAATTTCTGGGCCACCTGGTGCCCGCCCTGCGTGGCCGAGATGCCCGCGCTCGACCGCCTGCACGCCCAGCTGTCGCGTGAGGGGATCGAGGTGCTGGCGCTCTCCAATGATCGCGGCGGGCGCGCCCAGGTGGAGCCCTTCTTCCAGCGCACCGGGCTGCGGCACATGGCCATCTGGCTCGACCCGCGCGGGGCGACGGGCCGGGCGCTGGCCGTGCGCGTGCTGCCGACCACGATCATCCTCGACCGCCGCGGCCAGGAAGTGGCGCGGCTGATGGGCGAGGCCGAGTGGGACCGGCCCGACTTCGTCGCCGCCATCCGCCGCCTGACCCGCGCGCCTGCCGCGCCCGCAACTTCCACCTGAGAGACTCCATGACCCAGTCCGATTTCGACGAACGCCTCGACAAGCTGGCCGCGCTGGCCGTGCGGGTGGGCCTCAACCTCCGCCCCGGGCAGGAGGTGGTGATGACCGCGCCGCTGGAGTCCATCGCCCTGGTGCGGCGCATCGCCGCGCATGCCTACAAGGCCGGCGCGACACTGGTCACGCCACTGATCGGCGATGACGAGGTCACGCTCGCCCGCTACCGCCACGCCGCGCCCGAGGCCTTCGACGTCGCCTCCGGCTGGCTGTTCGAGGGCATGGCCAAGGCCTTCGCCGGCGGGGCCGCGCGCCTCGCCGTGGTGGGAGAGGACCCGACGCTGCTCGGCGGGCAGGATCCGGCCAAGGTGGCGCGGGCCAACCGCGCGCGCTCGGTCGCCTATCGCCCGGCGCTGGAGCTGATCACGAGCTTCGCCATCAACTGGAACCTCGTGCCCGCGGCCACGCCGGGCTGGGCGCGGCAGGTCTTCCCCGACCTCGCCCCCGACGCCGCGCTGGCCGCGCTGTGGGACGCCATCTTCAAGGCCTGCCGCGTCGACGTGGCCGATCCGGTGGCGGAATGGGCGGCGCACAACGCCGGGCTTCACGCCCGCACGAAGCACCTCAACACCAAGAATTACGCCGAGCTGCGCTATCGCGGGCCGGGCACGGATCTCACCATCGGGCTCGCCGACGGGCATCTCTGGGCCGGCGGGGCGGAGCCCGCCAAGAACGGCATCGTCTGCAACCCCAACATCCCGACCGAGGAGGTCTTCACCACGCCGCACGCCCAGCGCGTGCAGGGCACGGTGCGCTCGACCAAGCCGCTGGCCTATCAGGGCACGCTGATCGAGGACATCGTCGTCCGCTTCGAGGGCGGGCGCATCGTCGAGGCCCATGCCAGCCGCGGCCAGGATGTGCTGCAGAAGGTGCTGGAGACGGATGAGGGCGCGGCGCGGCTGGGCGAGGTGGCGCTGGTGCCGCATTCCTCGCCGATCAGCGCCTCGGGCCTGTTGTTCCGCAACACGCTGTTCGACGAGAACGCGGCCAGCCACATCGCGCTGGGTCAGGCCTACACCACCTGCCTGCGCGACTCCGAGGGCAGATCCTTCGAGGAACTGGCGACGCGCGGCGCCAATGCCTCGCTGATCCATATCGACTGGATGATCGGCTCCGGCGCGCTCGACATCGATGGCGTCACGCAGGATGGGGCGGTGGAGCCCTTGATGCGCGCGGGCGAATTCGTGGGCGTGTGAGACCCATGACCCCCCGCCCCCGCATCTTCCTCGTCACCGGCGCGGCCTCGGGCATCGGTGCGGCCTGCTGCCGGCGGCTCGCCGGTCCGGGCACCGCCTTCCTGGTGCATACGCGCAAGAACCGCGACGGCGCGGAGCAGGTGGCGGCGCAGATCCGCGCCGCCGGCGGCGAGGCCGCGGTGATGCTGGGCGACATCGCCGACCCCGCCTTGCCAGAGGCGCTGGTGGCCGAGGCCGTGGCGCGCTTCGGCGGGCTGGATGTGGTGGTGGCGAATGCCGGCTTCGCGGACAAGACGAAGCTCGCCGAGTTGAGCGATGCGGGTTTCGCGCGCTCGATGGATACCGTGCTCTGGGCCTTCCTGCGCCTGTCGCGCGCCGCGCTGCCGGTGCTGGCGCAGGGCGAGGCGCCGCGCATCGTCGCGATCTCCTCCTTCGTCGCGCACATGTTCCGCACCGATGCGGCGCTCTTCCCCGCCACCGCGGCGGCGAAGGCGGGTGTCGAGGCGCTGGTGCGCGCCATCGCGGTGGAGGCGGCGCCCGCCGGCATCACGGCCAATGCGGTCGCGCCGGGCTTCACGCGCAAGGATGCGACGGGGCACAGCGCGCTCGACCCCGCGCAATGGGCGGCGGTCGTGGCGAAGATCCCGCTGGGGCGGCTCGGCACGCCGGCCGATGTGGCGCAGGCCGTCGCCTTCCTGGCCTCGCCGGAAGCCGGCTACATCACCGGCCAGGTGCTGCATGTGAATGGCGGGCTTGTTTAGCGCCCTCAAGCGCCGGGCGCCCCTTCGGGCGCTCGGCCCTGCGGGCCGCCCTAGATGTCCCGCCGCAGGAAGGCCGCGCAGCGCTCACCCACCATCAGCGCCGCGGGCTGGATGTTGGGCGAGGGGATGATCGGGAAGACCGAGGCATCCGCCACGCGCAGCCCCTCCACGCCATTCACGCGCAATTCGGAATCCAGCACCGCGCGATCATCGCTGCCCATGCGCGCCGTGCCGCAGGGATGAAAGACCGTGCTCGCGGTGGCGCGGATATGGCGCTCGATCGCGGCCTCGCTGCCATCATCATGTTCGGGACGCAGCTGCGCGTCGATCAGGTCACGCAGCGGCCCCACGCCGGCGATGCGCCGGCATAGGGCCGCTGCGCCGAGCATCACCCGCATGTCGTTCGGATGGTCGAGGTAGTTGGCGCGGATCACCGGCTTGCCCGCCGGGTCGGGCGAGGCCAGCGTCAGCTCGCCGCGGCTGTCCGGCCGGCACTGGTTGAAGTTCAGCATCACGCCGGGGAAACCATGTAGCCCCTTGGTGTAGTCGAAGGTCGAGAAATTCACGAAGAGCAGCTGCGCCTCGGCCTCTTCCGCGCCGGGGGTGACGCGCGCGAAGGCGGTGGCCTCGCCGGCGCCGATCGCGAGCGGGCCTTGCTTGCGCAGCAGCCAGTCGAGCCCCATCGCGGCCTTGCGCAGCGGGCTGCCGAGGATCTCGTTCAGCGTGCCGCAGGGCTTCACGCGCCAGATGTAGCGCGCGATCAGATGGTCCTGCAGGTTCATCCCGACATCGGGGCTGTGCACGCGCGTCTCGATGCCGAGTGCCTGCAGCTTCGCGCCATCGCCGATGCCCGAGAGCATCAGCAGCTTCGGCGTCTCGATCGCGCCGGCGCTGAGCACCACGGCGCGCGTGGCGCGGAATTCGCCCTGAGCGGTGGCGACACCCACCGCGCGCCTTCCCTCGAAGAGCACGCGCTGCACGGCGATGCCGGTGCGCACCGTGAGGTTCGGGCGCGTCATCGCCGGGCGGAGGAAGGTGCGCGCGGAGGAGGACCGCCAGCGCCCATCGACATTGAGCTGCACGGGCCCCGCGCCCTCGATCGGCCCGCCGCCATTCACGTCGGTGAAGCGCGGCAGCCCCGCCGCCACGGCGCTGTCCACGAAGGCCTGCGCGGCGGGGGCGAGCTTGCGTGGCTCCCCCACCTGGATCGGGCCCTCGCTGCCGCGCATCTCCGAAGGCGCGCCGCGCCAGGTTTCCAGCGCGCGGAAGGCCGGCAGGCAGTCTTCATAGCTCCAGCCGCGTGCGCCGGCCTGGGCCCAGCGGTTGTAGTCATCCGGCGCACCGCGCAGGAAGACCAGGCCGTTGACGCTGCCCGAGCCCCCCAGCACGCGCCCGCGCGGCCAGGGGATGGAGCGGTCGTTCAGCGCCTCTTCCGGTTGGGTCGCGAAGCCGGGGTTGTAGCGCCCGCTGCCGAAGAGCTTGGCGTAGCCCATCGGCAGGCGGATCCAGATGTCGTCATCCGGCGGCCCGGCCTCGAGCAGCAGCACGCGCGTGGCGGGATCTTCCGAGAGCCGTGCCGCGACGACGCAGCCCGCGCTGCCGCCGCCCACGACAACGACATCAAAGCCGTCGTGAATCGCGGCTGATTCAGACATCCGGGCCATGCGGCCCTCCTGTCATCGGACGCGACATCAGGGCTCCAGCTTCACGCCCGTCCGCTCCACCACCTGGCGGAACTTCGCGAGCTCCGCGCGGAAGAAGGCGGTGGCGTCGGTGGGCGCGTTGGGGCGCGTCCAGGGCGCGACGCCGGCCACCAGCAGGCGCTCGCGCAGCTGCGGCTCGGCGATGGCGGCGCGGATCGCGGCGTTGAGCTGCGCGACCACGGCCTCAGGCATGCCGCGCGGGCCGATCACCGCGAACCAGTTCTCGAGATCGAAGCCCGGCAGCGCGCTTTCGTTCAGCGTCGGCACATCGGGGAAGGAGGGGAATCGCTCCAGCCCCGTCACCGCCACCGGCCGCACGCGCCCGTCGCGCGCCTGCCCGGCGGCGGAAGCCAGCACGGCCACGCCCCACTGCGTCTCGCCGCGCGCGATGCTCTCCACCATCAGCCCGCCGGAGCGATAGGGCACATGCGGGAAGCGGCCCGGCAGGCCCATCACGGCGGCGAACATCTCGGCCGAGAGATGCGGCATGGAGGCGACGCCGGAAGAGGCGAAGGGCTGCGTGTCGGGCTGCGCCGCGCGCAGCCGCGCGATCATCTCGGCTGGCGTGCGGGCGGGGAAATTCGGCTGCGCGACGACGATCATCGGCCCCGTGCCGACCACCGCGACATGCGCGAAATCCGCCACCGGATCATAGCGCGTGCCCCCCGCCACGGCGTTCGGCGCGAGGGCGTGGGAGGATGCCTCGACGAGCATCAGCGTGTGCCCGTCCGGCGCCTGGCGGCGCAGCCAGTCGCTGGCGATCATCCCCGCCGCGCCGGGGCGGTTCTCCACCACCACGCGCCCATTGGCACCCAGCGCCGGGCCCAGCCGATCGGCCAGCAGGCGGGAGGTGACGTCGGTCGAGCCCCCCGGGGCGAAGCCCACGGCGAGGGTGATGGTGCGGTCCGGGAAGGCCAGGGCCGGCGCGGCGAGCCCCGCCGCCAGCGTGAGGCCCAGAAACGTGCGTCGGAACATGGCCGTCTCCCGATGGCGTCTTTTCAGTTTGGAATCGAAACACCCAGCTTGCGCGCCACCTGCAGGATGCTCTCCCAGGTGTCGGGTTGCAGCGGCACGCCGTTGGCGAGCCGATCGGCGCGCATCGCGGCTTCCTTGTCGCCCGGCGCCAGCACCGGATGCGCCGGATCGGCCGGCGTGCAGGCCATCACCCAATCGATATAGGCACGGCCCGTCGCCTCGAACTCGGCCTGGGTGCCGAAATGCGCGGGCGAGACATAGATCGAGAACATGCCATTCGCGATGCGCCCGCGCTCGCCCGTGGGGCCCGAAGTGCCGCCGCCGGTCAAGGCACCGGCCAGCATCTCGCACATGAAGGCGAGGCCGCTGCCCTTGTGCTCGCCGAAGGCGCGGATCGCGCCCGCGCCGAGCGCGGGGTTGCGCGGACCGATCTGGTCATAGGGGCCGTAGAGCGTGTGCGGATCGCCCGAGAGCCTTCCATCGGGCTCGATCAGCGCATCGCCCGGCAGCGGCTTGCCGCCATTCGACGCCACCAGCACCTTGCCTTCCGCCACCAGCGAGGTCGCGAAATCCAGCACCAGCGGGCGGCCGGGCAGCGGCACGCCGACGGAGAAGGGCGCGGTGGAGAAGCGCCGCTCCGTCCCGCCGAAGGGCGCGACCAGCACCGAGCCCGCGACGTTGACGAAATGGATCGAGATCAGCCCCGCGCGGATCGCCGTCTCGGCATAGTCGCCCACGCGGCCGATATGCCCCGCATTGCGCAGCCCGACCACGGCAATGCCATGCTTCTGCGCGCGCGCGATACCGAGTGCCACGGCCTGGGGCGCGACCGTCTGGCCGAAGCCGAAATGCCCATCCAGCAGCGCGAAGCAGCCGCCATCGGTGACGATCTCGGCGGTCTGGTCGCGCAGCACATAGCCGGCCTGCAGCCACTCCACATAGCGCGGCACGCGCGCCACGCCGTGGCTGTCATGCCCGGCGAGGTTGGCGCCGAGCAGATGGGTGGAGATGCGCCAGGATTCGGCCTCATCGCAGCCGGCGCCGATGAAGATGCGCGCCACCAGCGTCTCGAGCGTGGTGGCTTCGACAAGAACCTGGCTGCTTGCCATGGATGGTTTCCTCTACCTGCGGGAAACTTGCCCCGAGTTGCGCGGGGCGTCCAGGCCAGGGCCGGGGCTTTCGCTCAGGCGGCGGCGCGGCCTTCGCCGGTGCGCTTCGCGGCCTTGCCGATGCGATCCAGGTGCCGGCGCATCTCCGCGGCGGCGGCTTCCGGATCGCGGGCCTCGATGGCCGCGGCGATGCGCTTGTGGTCGAGCCAGGATCTGCGCATCGCGCCCGGCGCCTCCAGCGCGCGCAGGCTCAGTTCGGAGGATTGGCCCGAGACCTCGGCCAGCAGCGCGGCGATCAGCCGGTTGCCGCTCGCTTCCTGCAGCGCGGCGTGGAACTCATTGCCGCAGATGTGGAAGGTCGGCACGTCGTCCAGCGCGCGGCCCTGTTCCTCGACCAGGCGGCGCAGCCGGGCGCGGATGGCGTCATCGGCATTGGCGGCCGCCCCGCGCGCGGCGGCGACTTCCAGGGCGAGCCGCGCGGCATGCACCTCCTCGGTCGTGTAGCGCACGGCCGGCGCGGGCCGGGCGATCCAGCGCGCAGCGGGCAGCACGCGGGATCGCGCACCCTGCGCGACCTCGATCAGCCCGCGCGCGGCCAGGGCCTGGATGGCGCCGCGCACCGTCTCGCGGCTGACATCGAGCTGGCTGGCAAGCTCACGCTCCCCCGGCATCGCATCGCCGGCGCGCAGCAGGCCGGAGACGATCATGCCGGCGAGGCGATCGGTGATCTGCTCGCGCATGGTGCGCTTGGAGAGCGCGGTCTGCAGGAGGGCGAAGCTGTCTTGCATGGGGCGAGCCTAACGCGATCGCGCGGCGCTGGTCTACTGGTCCGGTGGCCGGACCGGTTGACAAGTGGCCGGGGCTTCGTCCAGCCTGCCGGCATGAGGCCGTCGACAGACCCGGCCCGTGAACCGTAGGGAAGGAAAACGCCGTGACAGACACAGTTGCGTCCCGCACACCCGCCTTCGCCGCATCGCGCCGCAGCCTGCTGCTCGGCACCGGCGCCGCGCTGCTCGCGAGCCCCGCCCTCGCCCAGGCCTGGCAGCCCGCGCGCCCGGTGGAATTCATCGTCGCCGCCGGCCCCGGTGGCGGCACGGACCAGTTCGCGCGCATCGTCCAGTCGATCATCCAGAAGTACAACCTGCTGCGCACGCCGGTCATCGTCGCCAACAAGGGCGGCGGCGCCGGCACCGAGGCCTTCGTCTATGGCCGTGGCGCGGCGGGCGACCCGCACAAGGTCATCTTCGGCACCAACAATGTCTGGCTGATGCCGCTGGTCACGCGCGTCGGCTACGGGCTGTCCGACCTGCGCCCCGTCGCCTCCATGGCCGCCGACGAGTTCATCCTCTGGACCTACACGGATGCCCCGTTCCGCACGGCGAAGGATCTGATCGAGGCCGCGCGCGCGCGCAATGGCGAGTTCCGCATGGGCGGCAGCCAGGCGCGCGACACCGACCACATCCTCACCAAGCTGATCGAGCGCGCCACCGGCGTGACCTTCACCTACGTCCCCTTCCGCTCGGGCGGCGAGGTGGCGGTCCAGCTCGCCGGGCGGCATGTGGAGGCCAACACCAACAACCCGGCGGAGAATATCGGCCAGTGGCGTGCCGGGCGCGTGCGCCCGCTCTGCGTCTTCAACCCGCAGCGCCTGACGCTGACCGAGAAGGTGCATGACGGCGTCGGCTGGTCCGACATCCCGACCGCGACCGAGGCCGGCATCGGCCCGGCCGATTACCGCATGCCGCGCACCGTCTGGCTGCCCGCGCGCACCACCGATGCGCAGGCCGCCTTCTGGACGCAGCTGCTCGCCCGCGTGCGCGAGACGCCGGAGTGGAAGGCCTGGCTCGAGGGCGGCAGCCAGGGCGACCTCTGGCAGACCGGCGCCGAGCTCGCCGCCTTCATCGCGCAGGATGAGGCGACGAACCGCGCGCATTTCCGCGACTATGGCTGGCTGGTCGAGCAGGGCTGACCTTCATGAGGGGACGCCAGGCGGCGGAGCTGGGCATGGCGCTCGCCGCCGCGTCCTTCGGCGGGATCGTGGTGTTCGGCGCGCTGCAGCACGATGTCGGCTGGGGCCCGACCGGGCCGGGCGCGGGCTATTTCCCGATGCGCATCGGCCTGTTGCTGATGGCGGTCGCCGCGCTGTTGCTGCTGCGTGAGATCATCGCCGCCGCGCCGGGGCGCTTCGCCGAGCCCGGCGCGCTGAAGCGCGTGGCCGCGCTGGGCGTGCCCACGGCCGTCTTCGCCGTGTCGATCGCCCCGCTCGGCGCCTATGTCACCATGTTCGCCTATCTGCTCTGGATGGCCCGCCGCCAGGCGAAGGCGCGCTGGGCGGTGGCGCTGCTGCTCGCCTTCGGCATGCCGGCTGCCTTCTTCCTGCTGTTCGAGACCTGGCTCGGCGTGCCGCTCGCCAAGGGGCCGCTCGAGGAAGCGCTGGGCATCTACTGATGAGCGGCCTCGACGCGCTGCTGCATGGATTCGAGGTCGCACTGACCGGCTACCATGTCGGGCTGATGGTGGTGGGCGTGCTGATCGGCATCCTGGTCGGCGTGCTGCCGGGGCTCGGCGCGCCGAACGGCGTGGCGCTCCTGATGCCGCTCACCTTCTTCATGCCGCCGGTCAGCGCCATCATCCTGCTGAGCTCGATGTATTGGGGCGCGCTGCTGGGCGGCTCCACCACCTCCATCCTGTTCAACATCCCCGGCGAGCCCTCTTCCGTCGCCACCACCTTCGACGGGCATCCGATGGCGAAGCAGGGGCGCGCGGCGGAGGCGCTTTCGCTCGCCTTCCTCTCCTCGGGCTTCGGCGCGCTGGTGGGCGTCATCACCATCACCATCGTCGCCGACGACATCGCGGAATTCGCGCTGCGCTTCAGCCCGGCGGAATACTTCGCGGTCTATCTGCTGGCCTTCTGCGCCTTCATCGGCATGGGCGGATCGAACCCGCTGAAGACCGCCGTCTCGCTGCTGGTGGGCCTGTCGCTGGCGACGATCGGCATGGACACGGTCTCGGGCGAGATGCGCCTGACCTTCGGCCAGGACCAGCTGGTGCGCGGCATCTCCTTCCTTGTCGCGGTGATCGGCCTGTTCGGCATCGGCGAATTGCTGGCCACGGCGGATGAGACCGAGAAGGTGGAGGGCATTCCCGCGCGCGTGCGCCTCATTGCCGTGTTGCGCACGCTGCTCGAGATGCCGCGCTACTGGGTGGCGCTGCTGCGCTCGGCGGCGATCGGCATCTGGATGGGGCTGACGCCGGGCGGGCCGACCGCGGCCTCCTTCATGTCCTATGGCGTCGCGCGCCGCTTCTCCCGCCGCCGCGACAATTTCGGCAAAGGCGAGCCGGAGGGCGTGGTCAGCCCCGAGACCTCGGACCACGCCGCCGGTGTCTCCGCCCTGCTGCCGATGCTCGCCCTCGGCGTGCCGGGCTCGGCCACCGCGGCGGTGATGCTGGGCGGGTTGATGATCTGGGGCCTGCAGCCGGGGCCGATGTTGTTCCAGGACCGTCCCGATTTCGTCTGGGGCCTGATCGCCAGCATGTATGTGGCGAATCTCGTGGCCGTGGTGCTGGTGCTCGCCACCGTGCCGATCTTCGCCTCGGTCATGCGCGTGCCCTTCGGGCTGCTCGCGCCGATGATCATGGCGATCTGCGTCACCGGCGCCTGGATGATCTCGGGCAGCGGGTTCGACGTGCTGCTCGCGCTCGGCTTCGGCGTGCTCGGCTACCTGATGAAGAAGCTCGACTACCCGATCGCGCCCATGGTGCTGGCCATGGTGCTCGGCGACAAGGCGGAGGATGCCTTCCGCCAATCCATGCTGATCAGCCGTGGCGATTTGACCATCTTCTGGTCGAATGCGCTGGTCGGCTCCATCACCACCCTCGCGCTGCTGCTGCTTGCCTGGCCGCTGCTGGCCATGCTGCTGCGCGGCGGCGCATCCTTCACGCGGAGACCAGTCGAATGACGCCACGCCTTGCCCTCGTGCTCGGCGATCCTGCCGGAATCGGGCCCGAGATCATGGCCCGGCTGCTGGCCGAGGAAGCCAATCGCAACAAGGCGGCGCTGCTGCTGGTGGCGGACCCCGACGAGCTGGCGGAAGGCATGCGCATCGCCGGCGTGGAACTGCCGATCACGCGCGCGAACGACCCCACGGCGCTCACGCCCGGGCGCATCGTGCTGCATGAACTGCGCCGCGAGGCGCCGATTCCGCGCGGGCAATCCAGCGCCGCCGGCGGGGCCCATGCAATGGCCACGCTGCGCCAATGCCTCGCCTATGCGCAGGCCGGTACGGTGGATGGCATCGTCTTCGCCCCACTCAACAAATCCTCCCTGCACATGGCGCGGATGGGCCACCCGGACGAGCTGCACTGGTTCGCAGAGGTGCTGGGCCACCAGGGCGCGCATAGCGAGTTCAACGTACTCGACGGGCTGTGGACCTGCCGTGTCACCAGCCATGTCGCGATCCGCGAGGTCGCGGATCTCATCACGCCCGAGAAGGTGATCGGCGCGGTGGCGCTGATCCGCGACGCGCTGGTGGCGGCGGGCATCGACAGGCCGCGCATCGCGGTCTGCGGCCTCAACCCCCACAATGGCGACAACGGCGCCTTCGGCCGCGAGGAGATCGAGATCATCGGCCCCGCGCTGGAGGAAGCGCGCCGCCGCGGCCTGCCCTGCGAGGGCCCCTTCCCGGCCGACACCATCTTCCTGCGCGCGCAGCCCAAGGCCGATGGCACGCGCGACGTGGACGCGATCGTCACCATGTATCACGACCAGGGGCAGATCGCGATGAAGCTGATGGGCTTCTGGCGCGGCATCACCGTGGCCGGCGGCCTGCCGGTGCCGATCGCGACCTGCGCGCATGGCACGGGCTTCGACATCCAGGGCAAGGGCATCGCGCGCGTCGGCGCGCTGCAGGCGGCCTTCGACCTGGCCTGCACCATGGGTGCGCGCCGCCGCGCGAAAGGCTGAGCGCATGTCCACGAAGAAGCCGCTGCGCAGCCAGGCCTGGTTCGGCCGGCAGGACAAGATGGGGTTCTACTACCGCTCCTTCCTGAAGAACCACGGCACGCCGCAGGACCAGTTCGATGGCCGCCCCGTCATCGGAATCTGCAACACCTGGTCCGAGCTGACGCCCTGCAACCAGCATTTCCGCGAGCTCGCGCGCCATGTGCGCGAGGGCGTGCTGGAAGCGGGCGGCTATCCGCTGGAGTTCCCCGTCTCCTCGCTCGGCGAGGTGACGATGCGCCCCACCGCGATGCTCTACCGCAACCTCGCCGCGATGGATGTGGAGGAAGCGCTGCGCGCGCATCCGCTCGACGGCGCGGTGCTGCTGATGGGCTGCGACAAGACCACGCCCGCCTTGGTGATGGGGGCGGCGAGCGTCGATCTGCCGACCATCGGTGTCTCCGGCGGGCCGCAGCTGCGCGGTGTCTATCGCGGGCAGATCATCGGCTCGGGCACCAACATCATCTCGATGAGCGAGCAGCTGCGCGCGGGCGAGGTGACGCTGGCGGAATTCCATGAGGCCGAGGCCGGCATGAACCGCTCCGCCGGGTCGTGCATGACCATGGGCACGGCCTCCACCATGGCCTCGCTGGTCGAGGCGATGGGGCTTGGCCTGCCGCACAACGCCGCCATCCCGGCCGCCGATGCGCGGCGCAACCTGCTGGCGCGCATGGCCGGGCGGCGCATCGTGGAGATGGTGCGCGAGGACCTCACCATCTCGCGGATCCTGACGCGCGCGGCCTTCGAGAATGCGGTGCGCGTGCTGGGCGCGATCGGCGGTTCCACCAATGCCGTGGTGCATCTGCTGGCGATCGCGCGCAGGCTCGGCGTGCCCTTCACGCTCGACGACCTCGATGCGCTGGGCCGCGGCATCCATTGCCTGGTCGATCTGATGCCCTCGGGCCGCTTCCTGATGGAGGATTTCTTCGAGGCCGGCGGCCTGCCCGTGGTGCTGCGCACGCTGGGCGAGGCCGGGCTGCTGAATCGCGATGCACCCACCGCGAATGGCCGCACGATCTGGGAGAATGTGCAGGAGGCGCGCTGCTGGCGGCCGGAGGTCATCACGCCCTGGTCCGCGCCCTTCAAGCCCGATGCGGGCATGGCCGTGCTGCGCGGCAATCTCTGCCCCGATGGCGCGGTGATCAAGCCTTCCGCCGCCTCGCCGCACCTCATGCGCCACACCGGTCGCGCCGTGGTGTTCGAGAGCATCGAGGATCTGCACGCGCGCAAGGATGATCCTGCGCTCGACATCGATGCGGAGTGCATCATGGTGCTGAAGAATTGCGGGCCCAAGGGCTATCCGGGCATGGCGGAGGTCGGGAACATGCCGATCCCCGCGAAGCTGCTGAAGCAGGGCGTGCGCGACATGATCCGCATCAGCGATGCGCGCATGTCCGGCACCGCCTATGGCACCGTCGTGCTGCATGTCGCGCCCGAGGCCGCGGCCGGCGGGCCGCTCGCGCTTGTGCAGAACGGGGACATGATCACGCTCGACGTCGCCGCGCGCAGCCTGACGCTGCATGTGGACGACGCCGATCTCGCCACGCGCCGCGCTGGCTGGGTGCCACCCGCGCCGCATGCCACGCGCGGCTATGTGAAGATGTATCTGGACCATGTGACGCAGGCGAATGAGGGTGCCGACCTCGATTTCCTCGCCGGCAGTTCCGGCGCGCCGGTCGCGCGCGACAACCACTGAGGACACGCCCATGCCGCAACCCTATCGCGGGGTCTTCCCCGTCGTGCCCACCATCTTCCATGCCGATGGCGGGCTGGACCTCGAGGGCCAGAAGCGCGCCATCGACTTCATGATCGATGCAGGCTCCGAAGGCCTGTGCATCCTCGCGAATTTCTCCGAGCAGTTCGTGCTGACGGATGCGGATCGCGAGCAGGTGATGGAAGTGGCCCTCGCGCATGTCGCCGGGCGCGTGCCGGTGATCGTCACCACCACGCATTTCGCCACCCATGTCTGCGCCGCGCGCAGCCGCCGCGCGCAGGATCTGGGCGCGGCGATGGTGATGATCATGCCGCCCTATCACGGGGCCACGATCCGCGTCGGCGAGGCCGCGATCTTCGAGTTCTTCCGCCGAGTCTCGGACGCCATCTCGATCCCGATCATGGTGCAGGATGCGCCGGTCGCCGGCACGCATCTCAGCGCGCCCTTCCTGGCGCGCATGGCGCGCGAGATCTCCAACCTGTCCTATTTCAAGATCGAGGTGCCGCAGGCCGCGGCCAAGCTGCGCGAGCTGATCGCGCTCGGCGGCGATTCCATCATCGGCCCCTGGGACGGGGAGGAGGCGATCACGCTGATGGCCGATCTCGATGCCGGCGCCACGGGCTCCATGACCGGCGGCGGCTTTCCCGACGGCATCCGCCAGATCACCGATCCCTGGTTCGCGGGCAATCGCGCCGCGGCGATGGAGGCCTATTGCCGCTGGCTGCCGCTGATCAATTACGAGAACCGCCAATGCGGGCTGCTCGCCGCCAAGGCGCTGATGGAGGAAGGCGGCGTGATCCGCTGCGGCGCGCCGCGCGCGCCCCTCGCGGCCCTGCACCCGGCGACGCGCGCGGGGCTGGTCGAGCAGGCGAAGCGGCTGGATGCGATGGTGCTGCGCTGGGGGCGTTAGAGCAATATGCGTTCAGATGGGTCGCGGTGCTGCCGCGACGCTGAACGCATTTCTTGCTCTAGATTCAATGATTTCTAGAGCACGCTGCGTTCATCAGAATGCAGCGTGCTCCAGGGTCCGCCCTCAGCGGATGTCGATATTGGCGAGCCGCACGAGCATCCGGTCGAGCTCCGTCAGGCGCATCAGCTCGGCCTGGGCCTCGGGGCTGACCTCTGTCTCCGGGCGCGGCTCGACCACGGCGTTGATCAGGTCGCGCGTGTTCTCGCGCGCGATGGGGCCGGTATCGGGCAGGCCGAGGGCGGCCATGAGGCGCGGCCGGTCATGCTCCAGCCGTTCCACCGAGGTCACGAAATCGATCCGGCGGAGATTCTCCAGCGCCAGGCGCAGCAGCGCCGTGCCGCCGATCGCACCCGACCGGCCGCCCCAGGGGGTGGTGTAGAGATTGGCGCCGATCGGGCGGTAGTCGCCGGCGATGACGCAGGTCATGTGGTTCTGCACATGGCCGCGCACCTCCGCATCGGGGTGGCGCAGGAAGTCGAGCAGGCCATGCTCCCGCGCGATGGCGGCGGCGCGCAGCTTCTTCTCCGCGATCACCTCCGGCCGGTGCCTGGCGAGGAAATGGTAGAGCGAGAGCAGGCGCGCGCGGGGTTCGCGCAGCACGGTGAAGATGCGCTTCGGGCCGGGCACGTGCCAGGCATCGGCGAAGTTGAAATGGCCCATGATGCAGCGATAGGGCGCAAGCTCCTCCACCGTCGCATCGCCGGGGCGGCCGCGTTCCTCATGCCGCCAGATGCGTTCCCCGGCCAGCAGTTCCTCGAGCCGTGTCCGCAACGAGGTGCCGGCCGTCTTCATGATGTGCAGGAAGACGATGCGCGGCGGCCTGTCCTCCGCCGTCGCCGTCGCCTCGGCCGGCGCCTCCACGCGGTTGCGCTGGCGCTGTTCCGCCAGCATCCAGCGCCGCAGCGTGGTCGGCGTCTCGCGCTGCAGCGCGCGGGCGAATTCCGGGCTGTTCATCAGCCAGCGGCGCAGCGTCTCGACCGACCCGGCGGAGAGGCCGTACTCGTAGGCGGCCTCATTCTCCGGCAGGCGGCCGAGCAGCAGCCGGTAGGCGAGTTCAACCTCGTCGCGCGTGATGCTCATGCGCCGGCGAGGGTCAGGCCTTCCAGGCGGATGCTCGGCGCATCCGTGCCGCGCTTCAGCTTCAGATCGTTCGCCACGGCCATGTTGAGGAACATGTCCTTGAGGTTGCCCGCGATGGTGATCTCGCTGACGGGCTCTGCAAGCCTGCCATTGCGGATCATGAAGCCGGCGGCGCCGCGCGAATAGTCGCCGGTCACGCCGTTCACGCCCATGCCGATCAGGTCGGTGACGTAGAGACCTTCGCTGATGTCGGCGCGCAGATCCTCGGGGGAGAGCGTGCCGGCCTCGAGCCAGAGATTGGTGGTGGCCGGCCCCGGCGGGCCGCCCGTGCCGCGGCTGGCATGGCCGGTGGAGATCATGCCGAGCTGCCGCGCGCTGCGCCAGTCCAGGATCCAGGTGGTGAGCACGCCATCCTCGACGATGGCGCGGGGCTGGCCGGCCATGCCCTCGCCATCGAAGGGGCGTGAGCGCAGGCCGCGCGGGCGCGTCGGGTCGTCGCGCACCGTCAGCCCCTTGGCCAGCACCTGCGTGCCGAGCCGGTCGCGCAGGAAGGAGGTGCCGCGGGCCACCGCCGCGCCATTGATCGCGCTGCTCAGATGCCCGAGCAGGGAGGAGGAAACGCGCGGGTCGAAGATCACCGGGATGCGCGCGGTCTTCGCCCGCACCGGGTTGAGCCGTGCGAGCGTGCGCTCCGCCGCGCGCTTGCCGAGCGTGGCGGGATCATCGAGATCGGCGAGGTGCACGACCGAGGACCAGTCATAGTCGCGCTCCATCGCCGTGCCGCTGCCCGCCAGCGCGGTGACGGAAAGGCTATGCGAGGAACGCTGATAGGCGCCGGCGAATCCCGCGGAGGTCACAAGAGCGATGCGCACGCGGCCCCAGCCGGCCTCGGCCCCTTCGCTGTTGGTGATGCCGGCGACGGCCAGGGCCGCTTCCTCGGCGGCCGCCGCGCGCGCGATCAGTTCTTCGGCACTCGGCTCGACGCCGTCATCAAGGTCGAGGCCCGCGACATCGCGCGGGGCGTCGAAGGAATCGCCGAGCCCGCCGAAGGGATCCTCCGGCACCACCTGCGCCATCGCGACCGCCCGTTCCGCCAGCGCAGTGAATCCGCGCGGGTCGGGATCGGTGGTGGAGACGATGGCCTGGCGCTTGCCCACGAAAACGCGCAGGCCGATATCCATGCCCTCCGCGCGCTCCAACTGCTCGATCTTGCCGAGCCGGCGGGCGACGGAGAGCGAGGCGTTCTCGACATGCAGCGCATCCGCGCTGTCGGCGCCGGCGCGTTTCGCGGCCGCGACGAGATCGGCGAGCGTGTCGAGGTTGCTCATGTGTCGTCCCTCCGATTCAGCTCTTCGGTGCTCGCGGCCTGCGGCCGCTCCGCCCTGCGACCATCGGAGGGGGTCATGCGGCCAATTTCTCCGCGATACGGTCGAGGGAAGGCACCTTGCCCGCCGGGCCGAGCGCGGTGAGCGTGGGCTTGCCGCGGAAGGCAAGTGCTGCCGCCTGCTGCACCTGCTCGATCGTCACCGCGGCGATCTTGGCCTTGGTCTCCTCGACCGGAATGATGCGGCCATGCACCTGGAGCTGGCGGGCCAGCTGCTCGCAGCGGCTGCCGGTGGATTCGAGCGACATGAGCAGCGAGGCGCGCAGCTGCGCCTTCGCACGCTGCAACTCGTCCTCGGTCACGTCGCGCTGCACGCGGCGCAGTTCCTCCAGCGCCACGGGCACGAGTTCCGCCGCCTGGTCCTCGCCCGTGCCGGCATAGATGCCGAAGACGCCGCCATCGGCGAAGGGCGAGGCGAAGCTGTAGATGGAATAGACCAGGCCGCGCTTCTCGCGGATCTCCTGGAACAGGCGCGAGGACATCCCGCCGCCCAGCAGCGTCGAGAGCAGCTGTGTGGGCATGTTCAGCGGATCGCCGACCGCAACGGAGGGGAAGCCCAGCACCACATGCACCTGGTCGAGGTCGCGCTCCTCGCGGAACTCGCCGCCGGTGTAGCGCGCAGGCTCGGCGGTGACGGGCTCGGCCGCGGGCAGGGCGCCGAAATGCGCCTCGGCCATGCGCAGCAGATCCTCATGCTCCAGCGCGCCGGCGGCGGCGAGCACCATGCGCGACGGGCCGTAATGGCGGCGCATGTAGCCGGTCAGCACCTCCCGCGGCATCGCCTTGATGCTGTCCTCCGTGCCGAGCACGGGGCGGCCCATCGCCTGGGACGCATAGGCGGTGGACTGGAAATGGTCGAAGACGATGTCGTCCGGCGTGTCGTTGGCCTGGCCGATCTCCTGCAGGATCACGCCGCGCTCGCGCTCCAGCTCCTCCGGCACGAAGGTGGAGTTGGTGAGGATGTCGCCGATGATGTCGGCGGCGAGGTCCACATCCTCCTTCAGCACCTTGCAGTAATAGGCGGTGTTTTCCCGAGACGTGTAGGCGTTGAGGTGGCCGCCGACATTCTCGATCTCGCGCGCGATCGCCGCCGCGTCGCGCCGCTGCGTGCCCTTGAAGGCCATGTGTTCGAGGAAGTGGGAAACGCCGTTCTCCGCCGGCACCTCATGGCGCGTGCCGGCATTCACATAGGCGCCGATCGAGACGGTCTCCACGCGCGGCATCTTCTCCGACACCACGGTGAGGCCGGAGGGCAGGCGCGTGAGTCGGATCGCGTCGTTCATGGAATTTGTGATGCCTTCCGGGGCCGTCATGCGGCGTTCCTGAGCGTATGGGCGCGCACGAAATCCTCGACGGCGCCAAGCGCGTTGGGCAGGCGCGTGTAGCGTTCCGGCCGCTCATAGAGGTCGGACAGGCGCGGCGGCAGGGGTGCGTCGATGCCCGTGGCCGCGCGCACCGCATCGGGGAATTTCGCCGGATGCGCGGTGGCGGCGACGATGACGGGAATCGCCTTGTCAGTGGGCGGCACGGCGCGCGCGGCGGCGGTGCCGATGGCGGTGTGCGGATCGGCGAGGTAGCCGCCCTCGCGCTGCAGCCGCGCGATCTCCTCCAGCGTGCCGGGATCGTCCAGCGTGAAGCCGCGGAAGAGTTGCGCCGCGCTGCGCCAGGCGGCGTCGGGCACGGGCATGCGGCCCTCGGCGCGGAAGCGGCGCATCGTCTCGGCGGTGGCCGGCGCGTCGCGGCCGAGCAGTTCGAAGAGCAGGCGCTCGAAATTCGAGCTCACCTGGATGTCCATCGAGGGCGAGAGCGAGGGCTCCACGCCGCGCACCGTCATGTCATTGGCGGTGAGAAAGCGGGTGAGGATGTCGTTGCGGTTGGAGGCCACCAGCAGCTGCGCGATGGGCAGCCCCATGCGGCGCGCCGCCCAGGCGGCCATGACGTTGCCGAAATTGCCGGTCGGCACGCTGAACGCCACCTCCCGGTCCGGCGCGCCGAGCGCGAGGGCGGCGGCGACGTAGTAGGGGATCTGCAGCGCGATGCGCGCCCAGTTGATGGAGTTCACCGCCGCAAGCCGCATCTCCGTGCGGAAAGGGACATCGGCGAACATCGCCTTCACCAGATCCTGGCAATCGTCGAAGGAGCCATCGATGGCGAGGTTGGCGACGTTGGGCGAGAGCACGGTCGTCATCTGCCGCCGCTGCACGGCGGAGGTGCGGCCCTCCGGGTGCAGGATCACGATGTCGATGGCCGCGCGGTCGCGGCAGGCCTCGATGGCGGCGGAGCCGGTGTCGCCGCTGGTGGCACCCACGATGGTCACGCGCTCACCCCGCCGGGCCAGCACATGGTCGAAGAGCGGCCCGAGCGCCTGCATCGCCATGTCCTTGAAGGCGAGCGTGGGGCCGTGGAACAGCTCCAGCGCGAAGATGCGGGAGTCGAGCTGCACCAGCGGCGCGACGGCGGGCGTGCCGAAGCCGGCATAGGCCTGCCGCAGCAGCGGCAGCAGCGTGGCGTGGTCCGGCTGCCCGCCGGTGAACAGCGCCAGGATGCGCGCGGCAAGGTCGGGATAGGGCAGGCCACGCAGCGTGCGCCACTCGGCGCTGCTCAGCACGGGCCAGGTCTCGGGCATGAAGAGGCCGCCATCCTCGGCGAGGCCGGCGAGCAGCACGCCTTCGAAGTCACGGAGCGGCGCATCGCCGCGGGTCGAGATGTAGCGCATGGCGTGAACCTAGTGCGTGGCGGGCCCGAGGACGAGGGGGGCGGCCGGCGATGGGGGCGAAAGCAGAAGCGCCGGCCCCAGCGATCTGGGACCGGCGCCTGCGGCAGGATATGGCAGCCGGAGGGGGCGGCGGGGCCGCCCGGCTCTCAGTGCTTCACGTCAGCCCAGACCTTGCGCTTCACCGCATAGGTGAGGCCGGCCAGGATGGTCAGGAACAGGATGATGCGCACGCCCATGGCGCGGCGCTGCTCCAGCTCGGGCTCGGCGGCCCAGGCCATGAAGGTCGTCACGTCGCGGGCCATCTGGGACACCGTGGCCTGCGTGCGGTCGGCGAACTCCACCTGGCCGTCGTTCAGGACGTTCGGCATGGCGATCTGATGGCCGGGGAAGTACTCGTTGTAGTTCATCCCCTCGCCCATGGCGAAACCGGCCGGCGGGTCACGATAGCCGGTCAGCAGCGCGTACATGTAGTCCGCGCCGTTCGGCCGCGCCTTGATCATCACCGAGAGGTCGGGCGGATAGGCGCCGTTGTTCGCGGCACGCGCGGCCTGCTGGTTCGGGAAGGGGCTGCGGAACCGGTCCGAGAGTCGGGCCGGGCGCTCGAACATCTGGCCTTCATCATTCGGGCCGTCCGTCACCTGGAAATCGGCGGCGATGCGGCGCGCCTGTTCCTCGGAGAGGCCGATCTCGAGCAGGTTGCGGTAGGAGAGCTGGCGCATCGCGTGGCAGGCGGCGCAGACCTCCTTGTAGACCTGGAAGCCGCGCTGCAGGGCGCCGCGATCGAAGGTGCCGAACAGCCCGTCGAAGCTGAAGCGCGTATCGGGCAGGGCGATGGCCGGGCCCGCCGCCTGGGAGGGCAGCGGGTTGAGGGCGACCAGGGCGAGCGCAAGCCCGCCCACCATGTTGCGGAAGCCGCGCATCATGCCTTCTCCATCGGCTTGGCCGCTGCGCCGGCCAGGATCGGTCCGCCGCCGCGCAGCACCGGCATCGCGATGCTTTCGGGCAGGCGCAAGGGGCGTTCCAGGCGGCCAAGCACGGGCAGGACCACCAGGAAGTAGGCGAAGTAGTAGGCCGTGGCGAGGCGCGAGATCGTCACGTAGATGCCCTCGGCCGGCATCGCGCCCGCCCACATCAGGACGAAGAAGTTCACGCCCCAGAGCATCAGCAGCCACTTCGCCACCGGGCGGAAGCGCATGGAGCGCACCGGCGAGGTGTCGAGCCAGGGCAGGATGAACAGCACCGCGATGGAGCCGAACATCAGCAGCACGCCGCCGAGCTTGTCCGGCACCGCGCGCAGGATCGCGTAGAAGGGCAGGAAGTACCACTCAGGCACGATGTGCGCGGGTGTCACCAGCGGGTTCGCCGGGATGTAGTTGTCCGGGTGGCCGAGGTAGTTCGGCATGAAGAACACCAGGAAGGCGAACACGATGAAGTACACGACCAGGCCGAAGCTGTCCTTCGCCGTGTAGTAGGGGTGGAAGGGCAGCGTGTCCTGCGGGCCCTTCGGGTCGATGCCCAGCGGGTTGTTCGAGCCCGTGATGTGCAGCGCCGCGACGTGCAGGAACACGACGCCGGCGATCACGAAGGGCAGCAGGTAGTGCAGCGAGAAGAAGCGCGACAGCGTGGGGTTGTCGACGCTGAAGCCGCCCCACAGCCAGATCACGATGTGCTCGCCCACGATGGGGAAGGCGCTGAACAGGTTGGTGATGACGGTGGCACCCCAGAAGGACATCTGGCCCCAGGGCAGCACGTAGCCCATGAAGGCGGTGGCCATCATCAGCAGGAAGATCACGACGCCGAGGATCCACAGCAGCTCGCGCGGCGCCTTGTAGGACCCGTAGTAGAGCCCGCGCCAGATGTGGATGAAGACGACGATGAAGAACATGCTGGCGCCGTTCATGTGAACGTAGCGGATCAGCCAGCCGAAGTTCACGTCGCGCATGATGCGCTCGACGCTGTCGAAGGCGTAGGCGGTGTGCGCCGTGTAGTGCATCGACAGGAAGATGCCGGTCGCGATCATGATCATCAGGTTGACCATGGCGAGCGCGCCGAAATTCCAGAAGTAGTTGAAGTTCCGGGGCGTGGGGAACGTCCCGTACTCCTTCTGCATCATGGTGAAGACCGGCAGGCGCTGGTCGATCCAGCGGGCCACCGGGTTCTTGATCTGACTGTCGTGAAGGCCGATGGCCATCGCGGCTGGCTCCTCGGGAATGAGGGCTGAGGGGTGGGCGCGGAGGATACCGCGACCTGACCGACCTCAGCCGATGCGGATCTGCGTGTCGGACATGAAGGTGTATCCCGGAACCGCAAGGTTCGTGGGCGCCGGGCCGAGGCGGATCCGCCCCGAGGTGTCATAGTGGCTGCCGTGGCACGGGCAGAACCAGCCGCCGTAATTGCCGCGCGCGTCGGTCGCCTTCTGGCCGAGCGGCACGCAGCCCAGATGCGTGCACACGCCCACCAGCACCAGCCACTGGTCCTTCTGCACGCGGCTCTGGTCCGGCGCGGGGTCCTTCAGCTCGGAGAGCGGGGTGGCGCGCGCGGCCTGGATTTCCTCCGCCGAGCGATGGCGCACAAAGACCGGCTTGCCGCGCCACATCACCGTCACCGCCTGCCCGACCTCGATGCGGCTCAGATCGACCTCGGTGGAGGACAGCGCCAGCACGTCGCGGGCCGGGTTCATCGAGTGGATGAAGGGCCACGCCACCGCGCCGACCCCGACCGCGGCAAAGGCGCCGGTGGTCAGGAACAGGAAGTCGCGCCGCGTGCCGCCGGTCTCGTCATCCCCGGCGGGCGGGTGGGCCGCGCCGTTGGGCGCGCTCGCTTGGGCCATGTCGTCATCCCCTTCCGGCGTGGCGCGGGGGGGCTTCCCCGGGCCGTGCCGCATCATCGCACTGCATCGCCCGGGCCCCCTTACCGTCCGGATAACGCCGTGCGAGGCGCAATCCGGGCGTTTTGCCGGGGCGGGACGCTGCGGCGCATATAAGGGTCGCATCCGCTGACTGTCCATCCGGCGCCGCGCCTGAAATCGCTGCATCTTCGCCCAAAAAGCGATCATGGGGACGCAGGATCGCCTTTCCGGTAACCTCCTGCCAATCTTTGCCCGACGCAGCACCGCCCCGACCCTCGGTGCCGCCCGGAGGAGATACGCCCGCCATGCCCGAAGCCCCCCTCGCCGCGCACCCGATGGTGGCCCCGGCCCGCGCCTGGTTCGAAGGCCTGCGCGACCGCATCTGCGCCGCCTTCGAGGCCTGCGAGGATGAGCTCGCCTCCGGCCCGCACGCGCACCTGCCGCCCGGCCGCTTCGTGCGCACGCCCTGGGACCGGCCGGAGGGGGGCGGCGGCGTGATGGGCGTGATGAAGGGCCGCGTCTTCGAGAAGGTGGGGGTGAACGTCTCCACCGTCTTCGGCGAGTTCTCGCCCGAATTCCGCAAGCAGATCCCGGGCGCGGAGGAGGATCCGCGGTTTCTCGCGACCGGCATCTCGCTGGTCGCGCATCTGCGCAACCCGCGCGTGCCGGCGGCGCATATGAACACGCGCTTCATCGTCACCACGAAATCCTGGTTCGGCGGCGGCGGCGACCTCACGCCCATGGACCACGCCGCGCCGCACAGCCTGGAAGACGCCGCGACCTTCCACGCCGCCTTCAAATCCGCCTGCGACAGGCACGATCCCACCTATTATCCGCGCTTCAAACAGTGGTGCGACGAATACTTCTTCCTGCCCCACCGCAACGAGCCCCGCGGCCTGGGCGGCATCTTCTATGACTGGCTCGGCGACCGCACGCCCGGGCGCGGCCAGGAGCTGGATTTCGCCTTCACCAAGGATGTGGGCCTCGCCTTCCTCGAGGCCTATCCGGCCATCGTGCGCCGGCGGATGCATGAGCCCTGGACCGAGGCCGAGCGCGCGCACCAGCTGATGCGCCGCGGCCGGTATGTGGAGTTCAACCTGCTCTATGACCGCGGGACGATCTTCGGCCTCAAGACGGGCGGCAATGTCGAGGCGATCCTGATGTCGCTGCCGCCGGAGACCGGCTGGCCTTAGTTTATTGCGCCCTCAGGCGCGTCGTGCCGGAGGCACGCCTTCGGCGTGACGCGCCGCCTCCGGCGGCTTGGCTTCGCGGCACTTGCCGCGGCGGCCATTCGGCCGCTCGCCCGCCCATGGCGGGCGCCTTTGTGTCAGCCTGTCCCCGCGCGCGCGAACGCCGAGGAAGGTGCCACAGATCGCGGCAATCCGCGGCCCGGCCTGGCCGTCGCCGAAAGGCGAGCCGCCCGCGGTCATGGCCGCCAGCGCCGCCGGGTCCGAGAGCAGGCGCGCGGCCGCGGCCAGGATCGGCCCGCGCCGCGTGCCCACCAGCGCGGCGACGCCGGCCGCGATCGCCTCCGGCCGCTCGGTCTTGTCGCGCAGCACAAGCACCGGCTTGCCGAGCGCGGGCGCTTCCTCCTGCAGCCCGCCGCTGTCGGTCAGCACCAGGGTGCAGCGCCCCAGCGCGGCGGTCATTTCCAGGTAGTCGAGCGGTTCCACCAGATGCGCGCGCGGCACGCCGCCCAGCAGCGGCACCACGCCGCGCCGCACCGCCGGGTTGGGGTGCAGCGGATAGAGCAGTTCCACATCGGGGAAACGCGCCAGCAGCGCCCGTGCGGCGGCGCAGATCCGCGCCAAAGGCGGGCCGAGATTCTCCCGCCGGTGCGCCGTCAGCAGCACAAGCCGGTTCGACGCCAGGCGCGGATAGGCGCTGGCCAGGCCCGGGATCGCGGCGGTGGCGCGCAGCGCGTCGATCACCGTATTGCCGGTGACATGCACGCTGCCCGGCGCCACCCCCTCGGCCAGCAGATTGGCCCGCGCCTGGGCGGTGGGGGCGAAGTGCAGCGCGGCGAGGCGCGTGGCCGTCAGCCGGTTGAACTCCTCGGGGAAGGGGCTGGCCAGGTCGCCGGTCCGCAGCCCGGCCTCGACATGGCCGAAGGGGATGCGCCGGTAGAAACAGGCAAGGGCCGCGGCCATCACCGTGGTCGTGTCGCCCTGCGCCAGCACCAGATCCGGCGCCTCCGCCACCAGCAGCGGGTCGAGCCGCGCGAGCAGCCCCGCCGTCAGCCCCGCCAGGCTCTGCTCGGGCTGCATGAGGTCGAGGTCATGGTCCGGCCGGATGCCGAAGATCGCGAGCGTCTGGCCGAGCAGGTCGCGGTGCTGCCCCGTGCTGGCCACCACCACCCGGCACCAGGGCAGGGCGCGCAGGGCCTGGATGACGGGCGCCATCTTCACCGCCTCGGGCCTGGTCCCGAGCACGCAGAGCACCGTCCTCATCCCGCCGATTGCCACGGCCACCCCCGGAGACTCCCCAAGGTTGAGCCTAGCCGGGTGATATTCGCGCGTCGAGCGAAACCGCACCCTCGCTTGGTGATATCGCGCCGGCGGCGTAACGTGCCGGGACAAGGAGACACCGCCATGGCCACGACGACGCGCGAAGAACGCAGCCTGCTCTCGCATGAGGAATTCAGCCTCGTCGAGCCGACGCACTACCCGGCCATCAAGGCCCTGCCGGCCGAGGAGCTGCGGGCGATCGCGACCCGCCTGCGCGACCATCACAACAAGGCGCGCGACCTGCTGCGCGCCGGCCGCCGCGCGCGCGCCGGCAAGGGCGAGCCCCGCGCGGCCGCCTCGGCGTTGGGCACGCGCCTTGCGCAGAAGAAGCAGGTCTTCGCCGCCGCGCTGAAGCGGGTGAACAGCCGCTTCGAGGCGATCACCGCCGAGCGCCGCCGCGCCGCGCACACCGCGGCCCTGCGCGCCGCCCTGGCCCGCAAGCAGGCGCAGCGCGCCGCGCATCCGGGCGCCGGGGCGACGGCGCGCGAGGGCATGCGCAAGAAGGGCGGCGCGCGGCCGGGCTGGAAGGTCGATCCGCGCCGGGTCGGCAGCATCGGCCAGGCCACGCGCAACGCCCAGGCGCGCCGCGACGGCTGAGGGCGACGCTTGCCAGGGTCGGGAAGAAGTGCGACCGAGGCGGCAACCAATCACGGAGGTTCCGCCAAGATGATCGCCCGTCGCACCCTGCTCGGCTCGGCGCTTGCCGCCCCGCTCGCCGCGCCCCTGGCTACCCCCGCCCTGGCCCAGGCGCCCTGGCCCAACCGCACCGTGCGGATCATCGTGCCCTGGCCGCCCGGCGGGTCCACCGATGTGCTCGCCCGGCTGCTGGCCGAGCAGATGCAGACCCGCACCGGCCAGTCCTTCGTGCTCGAGAACCGGCCCGGCGCGGGCGGCAACATCGGCGCCGACGCGCTCGCGAAATCGGCGCCGGATGGCTACACCATGGCGCCGCTGACGCTGGGTGCGTGGCACATCAACAGCTTCCTCTACAGCCGCCTGCCCTATGACCCGCAGCGCGACTTCCAGCCCATTTCGATGCATTGGGAACTGCCGAACGTCGTCGTCGTCTCGGCGCAGCACAATCCCTCGACCACCCTGGCCGAGTTCATCACCTGGGCGCGCGCGCAGCGCCAGGGGATCTCCTTCGGCTCGCCCGGCGTGGGCACCACGGCGCATCTCAGCGGCTCGATGTTCACCAGCCGGCTCAACCTGGATGGCACGCATGTGCCCTTCCGCGGTGCCGCGCAGATCATCCCGGCCATGCTCTCGGGCGACCTCAATGTCGCGATCGACAACCTCGCCAGCTACATCCCGGTGATCCAGGAGGGCCGCGTGCGCGCGCTCGCCGTCACCGGGGCCGAGCGCTGGGCGACGCTGCCCAATGTGCCGACCATGGCCGAGGCCGGCGTGCCGGATTTCGTGGTGACCTCCTGGTGCGCCATGGCCTTCCCGGCCGGCGTGCCGGCCCCGATCGTCGAGCGCGCGGCAGGGCTGATGCGCGAGATCGGCCAGGACCCGGCGGTGCAGGAGCGTTTCCTGCGCACCGGTGCCAAGGCGGTCTGGAGCACCCCCGCCGACGTCACCGCCCGCGTCGCGCGCGAGCGGCCGATGTGGCAGGAAGTGGTGCGGATCTCCGGCGCGAAGCTGGATTAGGAAGGTTGGCGGCCCGCGTTCTTCACGCGGGCCGTTCGGGGCGCTGCCCCGAAGCCGAATGGCCGCCGCGCCCAGTGGCGCGAAGGCAAGCCGGCGGATGCCGGCGCCCGCCGTTTGAGGGCACTACAAGAAACTCACCGGGTCCACATCCACCTGGACCCGGACGTTGTGCGGCACGGCGACGCGCGCGAGCCAGTCCCGCACCACCTCCTGCACCCGCACCTCGCGCCGCGCCTTGAGCAGCAGGCGGCGCCGGTGCCGCCCGCGCAGCAAGGCGAGCGGCGCGGGGGCGGGGCCCAGCACCTCCACGCCCTCGACCCGCGGCGCGGCCAGGCCCAGATCGCGCGCGGTGCGTTCGGCGGCGCGTTCCTCCTCGCTGCTCACCACCAGCGCCACCAGCCGGCCGAAGGGCGGCCAATGGCCGGGGCGGCGGCCGGCGGCCTCGGCGCGCAGGAAGGAATCGACATCGCCCGAGACCAGCGCCTGCATCACCGGATGCTCGGTGTTGAAGCTCTGCAGCAGCACCCGGCCCGGCGCCTCGGCCCGCCCCGCCCTTCCCGAGACCTGGTGCAGCACCTGCAGCGTGCGCTCCGCCGCGCGCAGGTCGCCCCCCGCCAGCCCGAGATCCGCATCGACCACGCCGACCAGCGTCAGATGCGGGAAATGCCAGCCCTTGGCGACGATCTGCGTGCCGATGATGAGGTCCACCTGCCGCGCCGAGATCGCCGCCCCCGCCGCCCGCGCCGCCGCCGGGCCGGGCAGGGTGTCGCTGGCCATCACGATGCGCCGCGCATCGGGGAAGAGCAGGCTCGCCTCCTCCACCACCCGCTCCACCCCGGGGCCGACCGGGGTCAGCGTGCCGGGCGCGTGGCATTCGGGGCAATTGGTGGGGATCGGTTCGGCATGGCCGCAATGGTGGCATTGCAGGCGCCGCTGGGCGCGGTGCTCGACCAGCCAGGCGGTGCAGTTCGGGCAGCGCAGCCGATGCCCGCAGGCGCGGCACAAGGTCAGCGGCGCATAGCCCCGGCGATTGAGGAACAGCATCGCCTGCTCGCCGCGCGCCAGCGTCTCCCGCACCGCCTCGACCAAAGGCGGGCTGAGGAAGCGGCCGCGCTCGGGGGGCGTGACGCGCAGGTCGAGCAGCTGCACCGTGGGCATCCCCGCGCTGCCATGCCGCTCGGCCAGGTGCAGGTGGCGGTAGCGCCCGGCCTCGGCATTGGTCAGGGTTTCCAGCGACGGCGTGGCGGAGACCAGCACGCAGGCGGCGTCCTCCAGCCGCGCGCGCACCACGGCCATGTCGCGCGCGTGGTAGACCACGCCGTCCTCCTGCTTGAAGGCGGTCTCATGCTCCTCATCCACCACGATCAGGCCGAGATCGGGGAAGGGCAGGAACAGGGCCGAGCGCGCGCCGACCAGCACCTCCACCTCCCCGGCGGCGACGGCGCGCCAGGTATTGGCCCGCGTTTTCGACCCCAGTTCCGAATGCCACAGCGCCGGATCCACCCCGAAGCGCGCGCGGAAGCGCTCGAGCCACTGGGTGGAGAGCGCGATCTCCGGCAGCAGGACCAGCGCCTGCCGGCCGCGGCGCAGGCATTCCGCCACCGCGTCCAGATAGACCTCCGTCTTGCCCGAGCCGGTGACGCCGGTCAGCAGCGTGACCGAGAATCGCCGCTCGGCCGCCGCCTCGCGCAGCGCCTGGGATGCGGCGGTCTGCTCGGCGCCAAGCGTCGGGCCGGGATGTTCGGGGTCGGGGCGGGGGAAGGCCTCGCCGGCCGGGATGATGGCGGGCTGGAGCAGCCCGGCATCGGCCATGCCCCGCACCACGCCGGGTGAGACGCCGGCGGCGGCGGCGAGTTCGCCGGTGGTCAGCACCGCACCAGGGGGCAGGGCCTCCAGCACGCGCCGGCGCGCCTCGGTCAGCTTCGGGCCGTTGGAGGGGCTGCGCTGCCAGCCGATCCGGGCCGGTGCGGGGTCGAAGGCGGCGGGCGCGCTGATCGCCATGCGCAGCACCGCCCCGGGGGGCGAGAGGGTGTAGGCCGCCACCCACTCCACGAATCGGCGCAGATTGGCCGGCAGCGGGGTGGTGGAGACCACGCCCCTGATGTCGCGCAGCTTGCCCTCGGCCAGGTCGGGATCGGCCTGCCCGTCCCAGGCCACGCCCAGCACTTCCCGCCCGCCGAGCGGCACGCGCACCACATCGCCCGGCGCCACGGCAAACCCCGCCGGCACCCGGTAGTCATAGGCGCCGGCCGCGAGCGGCAGCGGCAGCAGCACCGGCAGGCGTGCACGCAAGACGCGGGGCTCCCCTTCCGAGACAGCGCCTTCCGCTGCCCCTGCCCCCTCCTGTATCCTCCGCCGGGTCAAGACGCGACCAGACCAGGGAAAGCACTGATGAAATTCTTCGTGGACACCGCCGACGTGTCCGAAATCCGGGCGCTGGGCGAGTTGGGCCTGGTCGATGGTGTCACCACCAACCCCTCCATCATCGCCAAGTCCGGCCGCAAGATGGCCGAGGTGATCGCCGAGATCTGCACCCTGACGACCGGCCCGGTGAGCGCCGAGGTCACCGCCACCGACCATGCCGGCATGCTGGCCGAGGGCCGCTACCTGCGCGGCATCGCGCCGAATGTGGCGGTGAAGGTGCCGCTGACGGAGGCCGGGCTGCGCACCTGCCGCGTGCTGGCGGCCGAAGGCACGCCGGTGAACGTCACGCTCTGCTTCTCCCCCGGCCAGGCGCTGCTGGCGGCCAAGGCGGGCGCGGCCTTCATCTCCCCCTTCGTGGGGCGGCTCGATGACATCTCGACCGACGGCATGGCGCTGATCGGCGACATCGTGCGGATCTACGCCAACTATCCGGGGCTGAAGACCGAGGTGCTGGTCGCCTCCGTCCGCCACCCGATCCACCTGATCGAATCGGCCAAGCTCGGCGCGCATGTGGCGACGCTGCCGCCGGCGGTGATCCGCCAGATGCTCAAGCACCCGCTGACCGATAGCGGCCTCGCCGCCTTCCTGGCCGATTGGGCCAAGACGGGCCAGTCCATCCTGTGAAGGGGGTCGCGACCTCGCCTGCCGAACTCGGCGCGGAGGAGGTCGCGGCATATCTGGCGCGCCACCCGGATTTCCTGGCGGCGCGCCCCGACCTCTACCGCCTGCTCACCCCGCCGAAGCGCGTGCATGGCGAGGCGCTGGCCGACCATATGGCGGCGATGCTGGCCGCCGAACGCTCCGGCGCGCGGGCGCTGGAGGGCGAACTGCGCGCCGGCACGATGCTCGGCCTGCGCGCGCGGCTTGCCGTGCTGGCCCTGCTGGCGTCGCGCGACGTGGCGGAGACGGTGGCGCAGGAATGGCCGGCGCTGCTGCATGTGACGCACGGCGCCCTGCTCAGCCCCGCCCCCCTCACCCCCGCGCGCGACGTGACGCTGCGCAGCGGCGCCGAGATGGTGGCGGCGGCCACGCTCCATGCCGAGGCCGCCGGGCTGATTTTCCGGGATGCGCTGGTGCGCGTGCCGCTCGCCGCCGGCAGCGCGCTGCTGGTGCTGGGCGCCCGGGCGGATGAAAGCCTGCCCGCCACCGAGACCCTCGCCTTCCTGGGCCGCGCCCTGGCGGCGGCATTGTCGCGCTGATGCAGGCCGAGGCCGCGCTCGAGGATTTCCTGGCGATGCTGGCGCATGAGCGCCGCGCCAGCGCGCATACGCTCGAGGCCTATCGCAGCGACCTCGCGCTGTTCCTGGGCTTCCTGACGCAGCACCTGGGTGAGGCGCCGGACGTGGCGGCGCTGGGGGCGCTGCGCCCGGCTGATCTGCGCGGCTTCCTCGCCGCGCGCGCCCGCGCCGGGGATGGCAACGCCACCCGCGCGCGGCGGCTGGCTGCGCTGCGCGGCTTCCTGCGGCATCTGGCGCGGCGGCAGGGGATCGGGCTCGCCAGCCTCGCCGGGCTGCGCGGCCCGCGCGCCCGCCCGCCCGTGCCGCGCGCCCTCTCCGCCCCCGCGGCGCGGGAGGTGGCGGCCGGGATCGGCGCGGTGCACGACCCCGACCGGGCCGAGCAGCCGGCCATGCAGGCGGCGCGGGACGTGGCGCTGTTCACCCTGCTCTATGGCTGCGGCCTGCGCATCGCGGAGGCGCTGGCGCTCAATGTGCGTGACGCGCCACAGCCCGGCGCCACCGCGCCGCTGCGCGTGCGCGGCAAGGGCAACAAGGAAAGGCTGGTGCCGGTGCTGCCCGCGGTGCGCGCGGCCATGGCCGAATGGCTGCGCCACCACCCCGACCCGCGCCCCGATTCGGCCCTGTTCCTCGGCGCGCGCGGCGCGCGTCTCGACCCGGCGGTGGCGCAGCGATCCTTGCGCGAATACCGGCGCATGGCCGGCCTGCCCGAGCACGCCACGCCGCATGCGCTGCGCCATTCCTTCGCCACGCATCTGCTCGGCGGGGGCGCGGATCTGCGCGCGATCCAGGAATTGCTGGGCCATGCCAGCCTGTCCACGACGCAGCGCTACACCAGTGTGGACGCCGTGGCGCTGCTCGACACCTGGAAGAAGGCGCATCCGCGCGCGGATTGATCCTGCCACGCGACGGTCTTGTGCCGCCCCGGTAGCAAGGCCTTCATCTTTTTTGCCCAGAAGCCCTGCTTGAGCGGGCCGCGCGCCCGGCCCCCCTGGCATCGGAGCCCTCGGCATGCCGCCTGCGTCTTCCGGCACCATCGCGCCGCGACATTCGATCAACATCCGCATCATGGCATCGGCGCTGGTCCTGGCGCTGATCGGACTCGTCTTCGCCGGGCTGATCCTGCGCGACGCCAGGGTGGAGCAGGACCGGTATCACCGGGCGGAGACCACCTCCGAGGCGCGTTCCCTGCTCAGCAGCGCGGTGATCGAGATGTCGCATGAGCGCGGACAGAGCGAATTGCTGCTCGAACTGCCCGACGCGATCAGCGCCGCCCAGCGCCAGGCGCTCACCGCGCAGCGGCAGGAGACCGATGTCGCGCTGCAGCGCGTGCTGGATTTCATCGCCACCGAGCCCGTCGCCGGCCAGGTGGATGCCTTCCGGCGCGAGGTGACCGAGCTGCGCACGCGCCTGCTCGCCACGCGCCAGGCGCTGGACGTGCAGCTCCCCCTGCCCCGCGCCCGGCGCGATGCCGCCCAGCTGGCCGCCCTGCCGCGCGCCCTGAAGGACATGGGCGCCGCCCTGCAGGCGAAGCGGCACCTGCTGCGCGGCCTCAGCGTGAACCTGCCGGCCGCCATGGTGCTGCTGGAGATGCTGCGCGACCTGGCCTGGCAGGTGCGCGAATTCGGCGGGCAGGAACGCACCTTCCTGCTGATCGCGGCCACCACCCGCGCCGAGCTGTCGCCGGTGCGCCTCGCGGAGCTGGAGGCGCTGGCCCGGCGCGCGGCGGAAGCGGGGGAGGAGATCCAGCGCATCACCAGCCATCCCGGCCTGCCCGCGGCGCCGCGCCAAGCCGCGCGGCAGCTCGCGGAGACCTACTTCGGCAGCTATGCGCAGCTGCGCCAGGGGATGCTGGCCGAGGCCGCCAGGCCCACGCCCGCCTATCCGGTGGACGCCGCCACCTTCCTCGCCCGCTCCAACACCGCACTGGAGGGGGCAGAGGCGCTCTCGGCCGCCGCGAATGCCGCCATCAGGGAGCTCTACCGGGAGCGCGACGCCAGGTCCTTCCAGGCGGTGCTGCTGGCCGGCCTTGCCGTGCTGCTCATCCTCTGCGTCGCCGGCATCGCCTGCCTGCTGATCCTGCGCGCCTTCCGCCGCCTCAAGGCGCTGCAGGACTCGATGGGCCTGCTCGCCGCGGGCGATATCGCGCTGACCGTCCCGCACCTCGCCGCGCGCGACGAGGTCGGCGCCATGGCCCGCGCGCTGGAGGTCTTCCGCACCCAGGCGGAGCAGAAGCTGCTGCTGGAGGCCGCGGCCACGACGCAGCGCGCGGCGCGCGAACGCCGTGCCGCGGAGATGGACCGCCACACGCGCGAATTCGGCGCGGCGCTGTCGGGGGTGATGGCACGGCTCTCCACCGCCGCCGGGCGCATGTCGGACACCGCCTCGGGCATCGCCGAGCGGGCCGACCAGACGATGCGCGAGGCCGAGACCACGGCCCAGGCAGCGAGCGGGGCGGTGAACGACCTTGGCTCGGTCGCCGCCGCGACGGAGGAGCTGACCGCCTCGGTCGGCGAGATCTCCCGCCAGGCGGCGAATTCCGCGCAGGCGGCGCAGATGCTGGCCCAGCGCGCGCAAAGCGCCGACACGACCATGACCCGGCTGAACGAGGCCGCCACCACCATCGGCGAGGTCGCGCGCCTGATCGGCGACATCGCCGGGCAGACCAACCTGCTCGCGCTCAACGCCACGATCGAGGCGGCGCGTGCGGGGGAGGCCGGCAAGGGCTTCGCCGTCGTCGCCAATGAGGTGAAGGCGCTGGCCAGCCAGACCGCCAAGGCCACCGAGCAGATCGCCGGCCAGATCCAGGCCATCCAGGGCGCCGCCGAGGAGGCTGTGGGCGTGGTGCGCGGCATGGCGGAGCAGGTCAGCAGCCTCGGCGAGACCGCGACCGCCATCGCCGCCGCGGTCGAGCAGCAGGGCGCCGCCACGCGCGAGATCTCGGCCTCGGTCGCGACCGTGCTTGGCACCTCGCAGCAGACGGTGGTGGCGATGGAGCAGGCGGCGGACTCCGCCCGTCGCGCCCGCGAGGCCAGCGGCGAGGTGCAGGACGCGGCCGGCGCGGTCAGCCATGAGACCCGCGAACTGGGCAGCGATGTGGACCAGTTCCTGAACGTCATCAACGAGGTGCGCAATGAGCGGCGCAGCTTCGAACGCGTGGCGGGCGACCAGCGCCCGGTGACGCTGGCGCTGCCCGGCGGCAAGACGGCACGGGGCCTGCTGCAGGATCTCTCGCGCGGGGGCCTCGCCGTCCGGCTCGACGCCACGGCCCCGCCGGGGGTCGAGCCCGGCGTGCTGCTGCGGCTCGAGATCCGTGGTCTCGCACCGCTGGAGGCGCGCGTGGCGCGGGTGGACGGCCCGGTGGTGGGGCTCGTGGTGAAGCAGGATGAAGCGACGGCCGCCATCATGGAGGGTCTGGTCAGCGCCCTGTCCACACGGCAGGCTGCCTGAGCAGGGACCGGCCGGACAGGTCCCGGGAAGGGACCGCCATGACCGACGCCGCCGCGCGCCACGCCGCGCTGTTCGACCTGACGGGGCGCGTCGCGCTCGTCACCGGGGCCTCGCGCGGGCTGGGCGCGGCCATGGCGCGGGGGCTGGCGGAGGCGGGGGCGGAGGTGATCCTCAACGCCCGCGACCCGGCGGCGCTGGAAGCGGAAGCCGCGCGACTGCGCGCCGATGGGCTCAAGGCGCGGATCAGCGCCTTCGACGTGCGCGACGGCGCGGCGATGGCCGCGGCGGTGGGGGGCCTCGGGCCGATCGACATCCTGCTGCACAATGCCGGCAACCAGCACCGCGCGCCGGTCGAGCAGGTGACGGAGGAAGGCTGGGCGAGCGTGCTGGACACGCATCTGACCGCGCTGTTCCGCCTCTCCAAGCTCATCGTGCCGGGGATGAAGGAACGCCGGCGGGGCAAGGTGATCGCCACGGGCAGCCTCGCCTCGGATCTCGGGCGGGGCACCATCACGCCCTATGCGGCGGCGAAGGGCGGCTTGAAGATGTTCATCCGCGCGCTGGCGGTGGAACTCGGCCCGCACAACATCCAGGCGAATGCGATCGGGCCGGGCTGGTTCGACACCGAGCTGAACAAGCCGCTGCTGAACAACCCGGAATGGCTGGCGATGGTGGCGCGGCGCTGCCCCGCCGGGCGCTATGCCGACCCGCGCGAGATCGTCGGCACGGCCGTGTTCCTCGCCGCGCCGGCCAGCGACTTCGTGAGCGGGCAGTTGCTGTTCGTGGATGGCGGCGTAACAGCCAATATGACTTAGCCGCCGCCCACTTGCTTCCCTTTTTCAGGACGCGAATGCGGCCCCGCGCGCAGGACTGCCGCGATCACCGGCGCAACAGCGCGTAGGCGCAAGCCAAGCCGCCGGAGGCGGCGCCCGGCGCCTGAGGGCACAAATCAATGCACCCTGCTGGTCGGCTCGTGCGGGCTGTCGAGGCTGAAGGGCGGGATCGCGACCTCGAAGCTCTCGCCGCTGTCAGGCACGACCATGTGATAGGCGCCGCGCATGAAGCCCGAGGGCGTGGGCAGCGGCGTGCCCGACGTGTATTCGAATTCCTGCCCGGGCTCGAGCACCGGCTGCTCGCCGACCACGCCCTCGCCATGCACGCTCTGGGTGCGGCCGCGCGCATCGGTGATGTGCCAGCTGCGCTTGAGCAGTTGCACGGTCTGCTCGCCCTCATTGCGGATGGCGACCCGATAGGCCCAGACGAAATGACCGCGTTCGGGCTCTGACTGGTCCGCGAGATAGAAAGCCCGGACGTCCACGCGGATGCGCCGGGTCGTTGCGCTATAGCCTTCCCGCATCGTACTTCTCCCCGCGCAATATTTGTCGCGCGCGCGGGACGATGTCCAGGGGTAGCGCGTCAGCCCCGGCGCAGCGCCACGGCGAGGCCCGCGCCCATCAGCATTGCGCCCCCGGTGCGGTTCAGCGCGCGCCGCACGCCCGGCCGGCGCACCGCCCCCGAAAGCCGCGCGGCGAGCAGCGCATAGGCGCCCGCATTGAGCGCGGCGAGGCTGACGAAGCTCGCCACCAGGATTGCCGCCTGCGGCAGGAAGGGGCGGGAGGCGTCGATGAATTGCGGCACGAAGGCCACGAAGAAGGCGATGCCCTTGGGGTTCAGCGCCGTCACCACATAGGCCTGGCGCATCGCCTGGCCGGGGGCGAGCGGCGGCGCCGCCCCGGGTTCGACCGGCGCGCGCCACAGTTTCACGCCGAGATAGACCAGATAGGCCGCGCCGGCCCATTTCAGCGCCGTGAAGAGCGTGGCCGAGGCCGCCAGGATCGCCCCCAGCCCGGCCAGCGAGAGCGTGATGGCGGTGAGATCCCCCAGCGCCACGCCCACCACCAGCGGGAGCGCGTTGCGCGCGCCCCCGCCGAGCGACTGGCCGATCACCAGCAGGATGGTCGGCCCGGGGATCAGCAGCATCGCCGTGGCGGCGGCGAGAAAGGCAAGCCAGGTGGCGAGGTCCATGCGGTTACTTCCGGCGCGGTGCTTCGGGGAGGTCGGGCATCAGCCCGAACAGCCCGGCTTCCGCCGGTGCGGCCTTGGCCTTGGCCCGCTTGGGCTTTGCGGGGGCCTCCGGCTCGGGCCCCGGGGCAGGCGCGGGGGCGGCCTCGATGACCGGCTTCGCGCGCTTCGTGGGCTTGGGCGCCGGGGCGATGGCGTCCAGCGCCTCGGAGAGATCGGCGATGAGGTCGGCGACGTCTTCCAGCCCGACGGAAAGCCGCACCGTGCCATCCGTGATGCCGAGCTTCGCACGCTCCTCGGCACCGACGCGCATATGCGTGGTGGTCGCCGGATGCGTGACCAGCGACTTCGCGTCGCCAAGGTTGTTGGAGACATCGATCAGCTTCAGCGCGTCGAGGAAGCGGAAGGTCTCCTCCTTGCCGCCCTTCAGGTCGAAGGTCACCAGCGTGCCGCCGGCCGCCATCTGCGCCTTGGCCAGGGCATGCTGCGGGTGATCGACGCGGAAGGGGTAGAGGACGCGGGCGACCTCGCTGCGCTCGGCCAGGAAATCCGCCACCGCCGCGGCCGAGCGGCACATCGCCGGCAGGCGCAGGTGCAGCGTCTCGAGCCCCTTGAGGATCACCCAGGCGTTGAAGGGGCTGATCGAGGGGCCGGTGTTGCGGATGAAGGGCTGCAGCACGTCATCCACCCACTTCCTGCGCCCCAGCACGGCGCCGCCGAGCACGCGGCCCTGGCCATCCATGTGCTTGGTGCAGGAATAGACGATGATGTCGGCGCCGAACTGCATCGGCTTCTGCAGCAGCGGCGTGGCGAAGACATTGTCCACCACCACCAGCGCGCCGGCCGCATGCGCGAGGTCACACACGGCGGCGAGGTCCACCAGCTCGAGCATCGGGTTCGAGGGCGTCTCGAGCAGCACCATCGTCGCCGGCGTGGACAGCGCGGCCTTCCACTGCGCCAGGTCCGCGCCATCGACGAAATCCGTGCGGATGCCGTAGCGCGGCAGCAGGGAGGAGACGATCCAGTGGCAGGAGCCGAACAGCGCGCGGCTGGCCACCACGCGGTCGCCGGTCTTGAGGTGCGAAAGCATGGAGGCATGCACCGCGGCCATGCCGGTGGCGGTCAGGCGGCAGGCCTCGGCCCCTTCCAGCGCGGCGAGGCGTTCTTCCAGCATCGTCACGGTCGGGTTGCCGAAGCGCGAATACTGGTAGTGGGTCGCCTTGCCGAGGAAGGTGTCCTCGGCCTGGCCGGCGCTGTCATAGACGAAGCCGGAGGTGAGGTAGAGCGCCTCCGACGTCTCGTCATGGTTCGAGCGCATCTGCCCGCCGCGGACCAGCAGGGTGGCGGGGCGGAGGGGGCGGTCGGGCAGGGTCTTGGCCATCTTCGGAACACCTTCAAACGCGCGGCGTCCGGCCCCCTTCCGGGGTTCGGGGCGGGCTGGCCGGATGGCCCTGCGCCCCGAAGGCCCTTTAGCGCGCATGTTTTCGGCTGGTGGAAGCCGCCCGTTTCCGGGACCTCGCCGCAATCAGGCCGGACAAATCGCGAGGGGCGCAAGGGCACCGGACCTGTGGTTACGGCGCGCGCGCAGCGCGGTCAAGGCACCGCTTGCCGGGGCGGCGGGAGGCTCTGTATAAGGCTTCACCTCCGGCGCGCGGGCGTAGTTCAGAGGTAGAACGTCAGCTTCCCAAGCTGAATGTCGTGGGTTCGATTCCCATCGCCCGCTCCACCGCCCCCTCCTGACCGCGATGCCCGACCGCGATGCCCAGCGGCGACGAATGACGATTGACGCCCGGCCCGCCGGGGCGGCAGGTTGCGAAATCTTCATCCCCCCCGTGAGGCTCCCGCGATGCGAAGGCACCTGCTCACCGCGCTCTGCGCCCTGCTGGCCACGGCCGCCCTGCCCGCCCAGGCACAGGAGATCCGCCCCGCCATCGTCTTCGACATGGGCGGCAAGTTCGACCGCTCCTTCAACGAGGCGGTGCATCGCGGCGGGCAGGAATTCCAGCGCGCCACCGGCATCACCGTGCAGGAATTCGAGCCCCAGCAGGAACCGCAGCGCGAGCAGGCGCTGCGCAACTTCGCCCGGCGCGGCCAGGACCCGATCATCGCCGTCGGCTTCTCCCAGCGCAGCGCGGTGCAGACGGTGGCCGCCGAATTCCCGCGCATCCGCTTCGTGCTGATCGACAGCGTGGTCGAGGCGCCGAACGTGCAATCCATCCAGTTCCGCGAGGAGCAGGGCTCCTACCTCGCCGGCATGGCGGCCGCCCTGGCCAGCCGCAGCGGGCGCGTGGGCTTCGTGGGCGGCATGGACATTCCCCTCATCCGTCGCTTCGCCTGCGGCTATGTGCAGGGTGCCCGCGCGGTGAACCCGCAGGTGCAGGTCTTCCAGAACATGACCGGCTCGACCCCCGCCGCCTGGCGCGACCCGGTGCGCGGGGCGGAGCTTGCGCGCAGCCAGATCGAGCGCGGCGCGGATGTGATCTTCCACGCCGCCGGCGGCACCGGTGCGGGCGTGCTGCAGGCCGCGGCCGATGCGGGGCGGCTCGGCATCGGCGTCGATTCGAACCAGAACCACCTGCATCCGGGCCGGGTGCTGACATCGATGCTCAAGCGCGTCGATGTCGCGACCCGCACCGCCATGGAGCAGGCGCGCGCCGGCACCTGGCGGCCCGGGCGCAGCGTGCTGGGCCTGGCCGAGGATGGCGTGGGCCTCGCCTTCGATGAGCACAACGCCGCGCTCTTCACCGCCGAGATGCGCGCGCGCATCGACGCCGCGCGGACCGAGATCGTCGCCGGGCGCGTCAGCGTGCACGACTTCATGTCCAACAATACGTGCCCGGAGCAGTAGCGGGACCTCCCGCGGTCGAATGCCGCGGGATCACCAAGCGTTTCGGTACCGTATTGGCGAATGATGCGGTGGACCTCACGGTCCATCGCGGCTCGATCCATGGCGTGATCGGCGAGAACGGCGCCGGCAAATCCACCCTCATGGCGATCCTGCACGGCTTCTATCCGATGGATGCCGGCTCCATCGCGGTGGATGGAAGGCCCGTGACCATCCGCGACAGCGCGGATGCCATCGCGCAGGGGATCGAGATGGTGCACCAGCACTTCATGCTGGTGGAGACCTTCACCGTGCTCGAGAACGTGATGCTGGGGGCGGAGGGCGGCGCGCTGCTCGCCCCCGGCCGCGCCGCGGCGCGCGAATCCCTCGCCCGGCTCGCCGCCGATTACGGCCTCGCCGTCGATCCCGATGCGGTGGTGGGCGATCTCGGCGTGGGCGACAAGCAGCGCGTGGAGATCCTCAAGGCGCTGCATCGCGGGGCCGAGATCCTGATCCTGGACGAGCCCACCGGCGTGCTGACACCGCAGGAGGCCGACGACCTCTTCCGCGTGCTGCGATCCTTGCGCGACCAGGGCAAGGCCGTGCTGCTCATCACCCACAAGCTGCGCGAGGTGATGGCGGTGACGGACCGTGTCTCCGTCATGCGCGGCGGGCGGATGGTGGCGCATCGCGCCACCGCCGAGACCTCGGCCGAAGAACTGTCCGAGTTGATGATCGGCCGCCGGCCGGCCGTGGCGGAACGGCCCGCGCCTGCAACGCCCGGCGCGGAACTGCTGCGTGTCGAGGATCTGCGCGTGCGCGATGCTACGGGGGTGGAACGTCTGCGCGGCGTCTCCTTCACGCTCCATGCCGGCGAGATCCTCGGCATCGCCGGTGTCGCGGGCAATGGCCAGACCGAGCTGCTGGAAGCACTCGCCGGCATGCGCCGCACGAGCGGCGGGGCGGTGGCGCTGCGCGGCGCGGCCCTGCCGCCGGGCGATGCGGCGCAGCGGCGCGCGGTCGGCATCGCGCATGTGCCGGAGGACAGGCTGCGCCATGGCCTCGTCGCGGAATTCGCGGCCGAGGATACGGCGATCCTCGGCTACCAGCAGGATCCGGCCTGGCGGCGCCTGCTCGGGCTGATCTCGCGCGGCCGCATCGGCGCCCATGCCGCGCGGCTGATGCGCGAGCATGACGTGCGCCCGCCGATCCCGCGCCTGCGCTCCTCGCTGTTCTCGGGTGGCAACCAGCAGAAGCTGATCCTGGGCCGCGAGCTGGACCGCACGCCGGAGGTGCTGCTGGTGGGCCAGCCGACGCGCGGTGTCGATATCGGCGGCATCGAGGCCATCCATCGCCGCCTGCGTGGCTGGCGAGAGGCCGGGCGCGGCGTGCTGCTGGTCTCGGTCGAGCTGGATGAGATCCTGGCGCTGGCAGACCGCATCCTGGTGATGTTCGACGGCCGCATCATGGGCGAGCTGCCGGCCGGCGTGGCGGATGAGCGGCGGTTGGGGATGATGATGGCGGGGGCCTCGACATGACGCGGCCCGCAGGGCCGAGGCGCCCGGCGTCTGAGGATGCAACCACATGAGGCCATTGCCACCCTGGGCCGATCTGTTGCTGCTGCCGCTGCTCAACCTGGCCCTCGCCCTCGGCGTCTCGGCGCTGGTCGTGCTGGCGGCGGGGCAATCACCGGTGGGGGCCATGCGCGCGCTGCTGATAGGCAGCTTCGGATCGTGGGATTCCGTGGGCTACACGCTGTTCTACGCCACCGACATGATCTTCGCGGGCCTTGCCGTGGCCATCGCCTTCAAGTGCGGGCTGTTCAACATCGGCGTCGAGGGCCAGGCGGCAATCGGCGGGCTGGCGCTGGCGCTCGTCTGCCTCGGCCTCGATGCGGCGCTGCCGGCGGCGCTGCTGCTGCCGCTCGCCATCCTCGGCGGGGCGGCGGGGGGCGCGCTCTGGGGCGCGGTGCCGGGCTGGCTGCAGGCGCGGCGCGGCAGCCACATCGTCATCACCACCATCATGTTCAACTTCATCGCGGCGAGCCTGCTGGTCTACCTGCTGGTGAACGTGCTGATCGAGCCGGGCCAGATGGCGCCCGAGACACGCCGCTTCGCCACGGCCTTGCCGCCGCTCTCGGCCTTCGGCTTTCCCGGCCATGCGCCGGTGAATGTCACGCTGATCCTCGCCCTTCTGGCCGCGCTCGGCGTGTGGCTGCTGGTCTGGCGCACGCCCTGGGGCTACGGGCTGCGCGTCGCGGGTGCGAACCCCGAGGCCGCGCGCTATGCGGGCATCGACCACGGGGCGCGCATCATCCTCGCCATGGCGATCTCCGGCGCGCTGGCCGCCGGCATCGCGGTGAACGAGTTGCTCGGCACGCACCAGAAGCTGCTGCTGAACTTCACCGGGGGTGCGGGCTTCACCGGCATCGCGGTGGCGCTGATGGGGCGCAACCACCCGGCCGGCGTGCTGGCCGCCGCCTTGCTGTTTGGCGCGCTGGCGCAGGGGGGCGCGGAACTCGCCTTCGAGATGCCGGAAGTGCCGCGCGACCTGGTGCTGGTGGTGCAGGGCCTCGTGATCCTGTTCACCGGCGCGCTCGGCGGGTTGCTGCGCGCGCCGCTGGCCCGGCTGCTGGCGCGGGGGGGCTGAGGGGATGGAGGGCGCGCTCGACCTCATCGTCTCGGTGCTCGCGGCCACTCTGCGCACCGCCACGCCGCTGATCCTGGCCGCTTTGGCGGGGCTCTTCGCGGAGCGCGCGGGCGTGGTGGATGTGGGGCTGGAGGGCAAGATGCTCGCCGGCGCCTTCGCCGCCGCCGCCACGGCCTCGGTCACCGGCAGCGTCTGGATGGGGCTGGGTGTGGCGATCCTGGCCTCCAGCGCGCTGGCGCTGGTGCATGGGCTGGCCTGCGTCACGCTGCGCGGCAGCCAGGTGGTCTCGGGCATGGCGATCAACGTGCTGGCGGTGGGGCTGACGGCGACGCTGGCCATCGCCTGGTTCCGCATGGGCGGGCAGACGCCGCCCCTGCCGCCATCGGCGCGCTTCCCGGCCCTGCCGCTGCCCGGCGCCGAGGTGATCGGGCAGATCCCGGTGCTCGGGCGGCTGCTGGTCTCGGTGGTCGGCGGGCACACCGCGCCGGTCTACATCGCCTTCGCGCTGGTGCCGGTGGCGAGCTTCGTGCTGTGGCGCACGCGCTTCGGGCTCAGGCTGCGCGCCTGTGGCGAGAATCCGGGCGCGGTGGATGCGGCCGGCATCTCGGTCGCGCGGCTGCGCTATGCGGGGGTGCTGATCGCGGGCGTGCTCTGCGGCGTGGCGGGGGCGGCGATCTCGACCGCGCAGGGGGCGGGGTTCGGCACGGAGATGACGGCCGGGCGCGGCTTCATCGCGCTGGCCGCGCTGATCCTCGGCGCCTGGAAGCCGGGGCCGGTGCTGGCCACTTGCCTCGCCTTCGGGCTGCTCGATGCGGTGGCGATCCGCCTGCAGGGCGTGCCGATCCCGGGCCTGGGCGTGGCCTTCCCGGTGCAGGCGGTGCAGGCGCTGCCCTATGTGTTGACGGTGGTGCTTCTGGCCGGCTTCGTCGGGCGCGCCGTGCCGCCGAAAGCGGCCGGCGTGCCCTATGTGAAGGAAAGGTAGGGGAGAGCCGCGCCCTCCCCTGGTGCATCAAACGCCGAGCGTGCCCGCCCGCGCCGCGTCGTAGCGCGCGCCGATCTTCGCCCAGTCGAGCACGTTCCACCAATTCGTGGAGTATTCGGCACGGCGGTTCTGGTAGCGCAGGTAGTAGGCGTGCTCCCACACGTCGTTGCCCATCAGCACACGCTGCCCGTCGAACAGCGGATTGTCCTGGTTCGGCCGCGTAACGATGGCGAGCCGGCCTTCGCGCGTGACGGTGACGAAGGCCCAGCCCGAGCCGAACACGCCATTCGCCGCCGCGTTGAAGCGCGTGCGGAAGGTGGCGAAATCGCCGAAATCCTGCGCGATCGCAGCCGCCAGCGCGCCCGTCGGCTCGCCGCCGCGCCCGCCCATGATGGCCCAGAACATGGTGTGATTGGCGTGGCCGCCGCCATTGTTGCGCACGGCGGTGCGCACGCTCTCCGGCACCTGGCCGAGATTCATCAAGAGCTGGTCGAGCGGCAGGGCCTGCAGCGCACTGTGCTCGCGCAGTGCGTTGTTCAGGTTCGTGACCTGCGCGCCGTGATGGAAGCGCCAATGCAGCTCCATGGTGCGCGCATCGATCGCGGCCTCGTTCGCGTCGAAGGCATAGGGCAGGGGCGCATGGGTGTGCGGGCCCGTGGCGGGTGCGGCGGCCTGGGCGAAGCCCGTGCGCGGGACGGCGAAGAGCGCGGGCACCACCAGCGTGGCGGCGCCGAGCAGGCTGCGGCGGGAGAGGGCGGTCATTGAGGCGTTCCCCTTGGTTCGTGAAGGACTGAGAACGAGCTTACCCGAAATGCCCGCGCCACCACGCGACAAATCGGCCAAGCCCGGTACGCAAATCGGTGGTCGGCGCCCAGCCGAAATCGCGCCGCATGGCCGAGACATCGGCATAGGTGGCGGGCACGTCGCCCGGCTGCATCGGCCTGAGGTCGCGGATCGCGCGCACGCCCAGCAATTCCTCCAGCATCGCCACCATGTCGAGCAGCTGCTCGGGGTGGCTGTTGCCGATGTTGTAGAGCCGGTGCGCGGGTGCGGCCGGCGGGTGGTCGAGCGCCGCGATCACGCCGGCCACGATGTCGTCGATGTAGGTGAAGTCCCGCCGCATGTCGCCCTGGTTGAACAGCGCGATCGGGCGGCCCTGGAGCATCGCCTCGGTGAACAGCCAATAGGCCATGTCGGGCCGGCCCCAGGGGCCATAGACGGTGAAGAAGCGCAGCCCCGTCAGCGGCAGGGCGTAGAGATCGGCATAGGATTTCGCCATCATCTCCACGCCGAGCTTGGTCGCCGCATAGAGCGAGGCCGGGCGGTCCGCCACGTCGCTCTCCCGGAACGGCCCGTCGCGGCGCGACCCATAGACCGAGCTGGTCGAGGCATAGACGGTGTGGCGGATCCGCCCCTCCGCCCGGCGCACGCCCTCGAGGATCGAGAGCGAGCCGGTGACGTTGGCGGCCGTATAGGCGAAGGGCGCCTCGAGCGACCAGCGCACGCCCGCCTGGGCGCCGAGATGCGCGACGCGGTCGATCCCCGTCTCGGCGCGCATCAGGCCCAGCACGGCGTCGCTGTCGGCCAGGTCGATGCGGTGCAGGGCGAAGGCGCCGGGGGCGGCCGCGCCGGTCAGCGCCGCAAGCCGGGCCTCCTTCAGCGCCGGGTCGTAATAGGCGTTGAGATTGTCGAGACCCACCACCTGCTCGCCGCGCGCCAGCAGGGCCTGGCACAGATGCGCGCCGATGAAGCCCGCTGCGCCGGTGACCAGCACCTTGCCCATGCTCAGCGGCACCCCGGCGCGGGCGGGCGATCAGGCATGCAGGGGGCGGTCCTCACCGTGGTTTGCCCCCGTATAGAGCAATAGGCGTTCAGATGGAATCATCTGAACGCATTTCTTGCTCTAGATTCAATGGTTTCTGGAGCACGAGCTGGGTTCATGAGAACGCGGCGTGCTCTAGCGGCGCAGCCCGCGCGCCGCCATCCGGGCGCCGGCCATCCCCCCCGCGGGCTACTCCAGCACCTCGGCCGGCGGTTCGTAGTCGGTCTCGTAGAGCGCCACGGTCTGGGTCTTGCCCGGCTGCCAGTCCGGGTTGCCCCAGGCGGCCATCTTGCCGGGGTTGAGCAGCCCCTTCGGGTCGGCCAGCCGCTTGAAGTCGAGCTGCGCCTGGTCCACGCGCTTCATGCCGCCCTCTTCCAGCAGGAAGGTGTGCGGGTTGAAGATGGCCGAACCCGCTTCCTCATGCAGGCGCATGATCTCCTCCAGCCGCTCTTCCGTGGTGAAGCGCACGATGGGGAGCCCCACGGCACAGACCGGGCCGCCGAAGCGCACGAATTCCAGATGGTAGAGCACCTCATCGCCGAACTGCTTCTCGAGCTTCGCGATCAGCTCGAGGTGGTTCGGCGCCGGGAACAGGTTCTGCAGATAGGTGATGGTCTTGTCGGTCTTGAGGATCTGCAGCGTCGTGTGGTTCCAGGAATGCTCGTAGAGCGGCACCGCGGCCTCGGCCGTGGGCTCGCGCAGGATCTCGAGCCCGCCATGCCCGGCGATCAGCGGCTCGACCGCTTCGAGGAAAGGCGCCGCGATCATCAGGCAGGCCACCGCCATGCCCGCCGGCACGCGGCCGCCCCAGGCCTTGAAATGGTTCTGGGCCAGCGGCGCGGGCACGACGCAGGCGAGCTTCTTCGCCACGCCATCCATGCGCGTGAAGGCATCCGCGAAGCGCGCCGCGCCCATCAGCGAGGGGAAGGCCACGACCACGTCCACCCAATCCCAGGCCGGCGCCAGGGGCAGTTCGATCTCGGTGATGATGCCGTTGGTGCCATAGGCGTGGTTGGCCTGGGCGATGTCGGTGCCGCGCAGCTCCAGCACGCGCGGCGCGGCCTCCATGGTGATGACCTTGAGGCCGAAGAGGTTGCCCGGCTCGCGCAGCCCGCCATAGGTGGTGCTGCCCACGCCGCCCGACCCGCCCGCGACGAAACCGCCAAGCGTGGCGGTGCGCAGCGTCGAGGGGTGGAAGCGCAGCTCGCCGCCGACCTGCGCGCGCAGCGCGGCATCGATGTCGATCAGCTTCGCGCCCGCCTCGATCCGCGCCACGCCGGGCTTGGCCCAGAGGATGCGGTCGAAGCCCGTCATGTCGAGCACGATGCCCCCCTGCAGCGGCATGGCCTGGCCGTAATTGCCCGTGCCCGCGCCGCGCGCCGTCACCGGCGCGTCATGGGCGTAGGCGGTGGCGAGCAGGGCGATCAGCTCGGCCTCGCTGCGCGGTGTCACCACCGCCTCGCCCGTCACCTTGTTGAGCTGGCGCTTGAGCACGGGCGAGTACCAGAAGAAGTCGCGCGACTTCTGCCGCACCAGGGCCGGGTCGGTGGTCCAGTCGAGCGCGGGCAGGGCGGCCATCACGGCGGCGACGTCAGGCATGCGGGCTTGGTTCCTCGGAGAGCCAGGTGTCGAGATCGAAGGCGGCGAGTTCTTGCAGCCTCAAGCTGAGGTGCGTTGCCGCATTGTCCAGGAGGGCGGCGCCCCGTTCGGCGGTGGCCCCCTGCGCATCGCCCACCGCGCCGGCCGGTTGCAGGTCCTCGGCCAGCCAGCCGAAGGGCGCGCCCGCCTGGGGGTGCAGCGCGGGCGCGGCATTCGCCATCGCCTGCCAGCGGCTGGCGAAATCCCGCGCGCGGTCCATGCGGACCAGATCGGGCGCGAGGGTCAGCATCAGGCTGGTTTCCTCCCGCCCCGCATGGATTCCCCAGACCCCCTCGACCGGGTCGCGCAGCGCTTCGGGCCTGGCCATGCGCGCCCAGGCGGTGGTCAGCACCAGCATGGCGTGGTCGATGCGCAGCCGCCGCGCCGCCGTCTCCAGCACCGGCACATTGCCGCCATGGCTGTTGAGAAAGACCAGCCGCCGCACCCCCGCGCGCGCCACGCTCGCGCCGATGTCGGTGAGCAGCGCGAGCAGCGTCTCGGGCGATGCGGTCAGCGTGCCGGGATAGTGCAGATGCTCGACCGAGAGCCCCACCGCCTGCATCGGCAGCACCAGCACGGGCAGATCCGCCGGCAGCTTCGCGAGGGTGGCGCCGAGCACGCCCTCGCCGATCAGGCGGTCCACCGCGACGGGCAGATGCGGGCCGTGCTGCTCGATCGCGGCCACGGGCTGCACCGCGATGGTGTTCGCCGGCAGGTCGCGGAATTCGGGCCAGGTCAAATCCTGCCAGAAGCGTGGGCCGGGCAAGGGGAAGCCTTGTTGCGCGGGGGGATCGGGTGTTGCGGATATCCAAGCGCCGGTCGCCGCGCAAGCAGCATGGACAGGCGCGCGGCGGCTCTGGCAGCCTTTCACCGCCCCCGTACAGGATTCCCGCCCATGCCGTTGGTGCCCCGCCGCCTGCTGCTCGGCGCCCCGCTCGGCCTGCTCGCGCCGGCTGCCCAGGCGCAGACCCCGTGGCCGGAGCGCGCCGTGCGTCTGGTGGTGATGACCCCGCCGGGGCCGGGCAGCGACCAGATGGCGCGCGCGCTGGCCGGCCACTACCAGACCGCGCTGGGCCAGCCCTTCGTGGTGGAGAACCGGCCCGGCGCGGGCGGCGCCATCACGGCGCAGGCGGTCGCTTCGGCAACCGACCGGCATGTGCTGGGGCTCGTCTTCGGCGGGCCGACCACCACGGCGCGGCTGCTCAACCCCGGCCTGCCCTACGACCCCGCCACGGCCTTCAGCAACGTGACGCTGCTGACGCGCTCCCCCTTCGTGCTGACGGTGCATCCGTCCTTTCCCGCCAGGACCTGGGCGGAGTTCCTCGCCGCGGTGCGGGCCGCGCCGGGGCGTTATCGCTACGCCTCCATCGGGCCGGGCACGACGACCCATCTGGCGATGGAGGAGTTCAAGCAGCGGCTGGGACTCGACCTCGAGCACGTGCCCTATCGCGGCTTCGCCCCGGCGACGCTCGACCTGCTGGCCGGGCGCGTGGAGGTGATGTTCCACTCGCCCTTCTCGGCGCTGCAGCACATCAATGCCGGCGCGCTGGTGGCGCTCGCCCAGACCGGCGCGCGGCGCGTGGCGCAGATGCCCGAGGTGCCGACGCTGATCGAGGTGGGCGAGCCGGCGGAAGCCAGCTTCTTCGGCTGGACCGGGATCATCGCGCCGGCGAATTTCCCCCCTGCGGCGGCCGAGCGGCTCGCGCAATTGACCCGCGAGGCGATGGCGCGCGACCCCGCGGCGCGTGGCGGCATGGAGGCGACAGGGGCCGAGATCGTCGGCTCCTCGCCCGAGGAGATGACGGCGCTGAAGCGGCGCGAGACGGCGCGCTGGGGGGCGGTGATCACCTGGCTGGGGCTGACCGTCACGGATTGAGCGCTGCCCGATTGGTGGGCGCGGGCGAGCATGTCCGACAGCAATTAGTTCATTGACAGAATTGAGTTGGCAGAGGTCCTATTTGGCAACAAAGCCAGAGGCGGGCAAAAAATTGCGTCCTTCTTCTCCCATGTTTGTTCTGGCCTTGGCGGCCGGCCTGGGCCTTTCGGGATGCGCCTTGGCGCCTGCGCGGTTGGATGCCGAAGCACAGTGGAGCGAGGCGATCAGCCAGCTCGGCCTGTTCCCGATCTACCCACCTTCCGAAGATGTGATGGTGGGGGATGTCTTCCTACATCTGCCAAATGCTCATTATCTCGACCTCGTGCGGATCACCGCGGCACCGCGCGGGCCTTTGGCCCGACAGCTCTGCTTCCAGGAACAGGACCGCCTTGTCTCGGACTCGCTTGTGCGGAACGATGAGGGTGTATTGCAAGCCACGGCTGGCGTCAGTGGCGCTGTGAACGCCGACCGGGATTGCGGTCAATTGCGGGGCCAGCATCGCGTAGCGAGCCACATGCAGCCCACCACAGCGACCCATGTGACGCGGCTCCGCGAGGCGGCGATCCCAGCATTGGAGGTGGGCCGTTTCAGCGAAGGAGAGATCGCCGGAGCCGGCCTGCTGGGCAATATCGGTGCCTCGCTTGGAATCGGCTGGTCGAGCGGAGCCGCGACGCGTGTTGAATTGCGGCATCTCCAGACGTTGACGCTCGAAGAATTGCGCGGCTCGCGTTTGGTTGAGGACGTTGCGATCGAGCGGGTGCGGCAAGCGCAAAGCGAGGCCCATGCCCGGGAAGTCGCAGCGCGTTCGGGCCAAAGAGTGCCGGGCGGAACGGGGCGCAATGTGCGTATCCACAATCCGCTGACCCCCCTAATGCTGGCGCGATCTCTTTCGCTGAACGAGACACGAAACGGTGGAACCGCGGGCAGGGATTTCTGCGCCGCCCGATTTGACCAGCTTGAGAGTGCCGGGATCAGGATCATCGTCGCCAACCGCGTTCTCTATGCGTCCGGTGTTACCTTCAACTTCCTAACCGAGGATGTGGCGGTGGTGCGGCTCGGCCTGGAGTTCGCCAGCGCGCTGGCCAATCGGCCGCAGGCGCCAGCCGTGGTGTCGTTGCCCGGCGCCCCCGTCGTCACGCCGCCCTCCGGGGACAACGCGGCGCCAAAACCTGCGGATCCGCCCCGATCGGCTGCGGCCTTCCCTGGTGAGTTCGACGCGCAACGCGCGCAGATGCTAAGCAACATCAATCGCGTGATGGGGATGAGTGCCAACACGCCGGGCCAGGCCCAGGCGCGTCTCGTCGCGGGGCGTTTCGGCACCCTCGCACTCGAGCGCGACTTCACCCGTCCCGCGGCTGTGGGCATGGGTGCGGCGCTACACTTCTCCATCGCCGATGCCGCTCTGCCAGCGGATGAGAACGAGATTCAGGACGCCGTGCAGTTCTGCAATGCCATGTACGGGGCGCCGCCCGATGCCTTCGCTGCGCGGCTGCGAGCAAACCATAGGTGGGTACAATACCTGGAGCGACGCGATTCGGGCGTGACTGCCGCGCAAGCGCTCATGAACCTGCCTGCGGGCCTGCCTGCGCGCGTGAGTCCCGTGCCTCAAAGGCGGCCGGAAGCGCCTTCCTTCGGTCTAGCGCGCGTACGTCTGTAGCCCCGACTGGCGGTCGCCGGGCCAAACCCCTCAGGTGGCGATCTCAACCAGCACCGGCACGTGGTCCGAGGCCTTCTCCCAGCCCCGCGCATCCTTCAGCACGGTGTGGCTCACAAGGCCCCCCGCGAGGTCCGGCGAGACCCAGACATGGTCGAGCCGCCGCCCGCGATCGGACGCACGCCAATCCGCCGCACGGTAGCTCCACCACGTGTAGAGCTTCTGGTCGTGGGGCACGAAGTGGCGCAGCGCGTCGTGCCAGGCGCCGGCGCGCATCATCGCGGTCAGCGCCTCGGTCTCGACCGGCGTGTGCGAGACCACGTCGAGCAGCTGCTTGTGCGACCAGACATCATGTTCGAGGGGGGCGATGTTGAGGTCGCCCACCAGCACGGCGCGCTTGAAGCCGCCGGCGGCGTGACGCGCGGCCGACCAGGCGGTAGCCTCGGCGACGAAATCGAGCTTGTGGGCGAACTTCTCGTTCTTCGCGCGGTCGGGGATGTCGCCGCCGGCGGGGATGTAGAAGTCGTGCAGCTCGACCGGCCCGCCCGGCGCGTCGACCAGGGCCGCGATGTGCCGGCAATCCCCCTTGCCACACCAGTCGGGTGTCTCCTCGTGCAGCGTCAGCGGCAGGCGGGAGAGGATGGCGACGCCGTTGTAGCCCTTCTGCCCGCGCACCACGCGATGCGCGAAGCCAAGGGCGGCGATGCCCTCATGCGGGAAGAGCTCGTCGGGGCATTTGGTTTCCTGCAGGCAGATCACGTCGGGGGCGAGGGCCCCGACGAGATCCGCCAGCAGCGGCAGCCGCAACCGGACCGAGTTGATGTTCCAGGTCGCGATTCGCAGCGGCTGCCGGGCCGGCATCAAACAATCCGGGTGGTGATGGTGCCCACGCCCTCGACCATGCCTTCCAGCAGGTCGCCCTTGACCACGGCGGCCACGCCCTCGGGCGTGCCGGTCATGATCAGGTCGCCGGGCTCGAGCCGCACCAGGCCGGAGAGGTTGGAGATCACTTCCGGCACCGACCAGATCAGCTTGGCGAGGTCGGAGGTCTGCGTGACCTTGCCGTTCACCTTCAGCTCGATCTTGCCCTTGGAGCCGTCGAAGCTGCCATCGTGCTTCACCAGCAGGCCCATCGGCGCGGAGAGGTCGAAGCCCTTGCCCATGTCCCAGGGGCGGCCGGTCTTCTTCGCCTCGTTCTGCAGGTCGCGGCGCGTCATATCCAGGCCGCAGCACCAGCCCCAGACATGCTTCAGCGCGTCGGCCTGGGCGATGTTCACGCCGCCGGTACCGATGGCGACCACCAGCTCCATCTCATGGTGCAGCGACTTGGTAGCGGCCGGATAGGGCATGTCGGCGCCGTTGATCACGACCGCATCGGCCGGCTTCGCGAAGTAGAAGGGCGGCTCGCGCGTCGGGTCGGAGCCCATCTCGATGGCGTGCTCGGCATAGTTGCGGCCGACGCAGAAGATGCGGCGCACCGGGAACTTGCCGCCGCCGGCGACCGGCAGGAAGGCCTGGGCGGGCGGGGGAATCACATACTCGGCCATGCGGGGTCGATCCTTCGGGTGTTCTGAAACGGGCGGGACCATAGAACGCCCGCGCGCCCGCGCAAGGGCGCGGCCGCAATCGCTTGCAGAGACCCGCCAAAGAAAACGCCCGGTCAGGGGGGTGACCGGGCGCACTCTTCAACCGTAGTTCCGATCGGAGTGGTCGGGCGGGCCGGCAGGGGAACCGGGACCGCCGCCAGCGGAAGACGCCGGCTTCGGGAGAGTAGCGCGCCTGCCACGCGGATTGCAAAAGGCGAATTGTGGCAGGGGCGGAAAGTTCGCGCGGACGTGACCCCAGCGCTTCACGCCCGCGATCGCCGGGCGGCCGCTTCAGGCCGGCACGCCCTTGCTGGTGGAGTATTCGAAGTGCAGCGCCTCACCGGGGAAGACGCGCGGATGGATGGCGTGCGCCGCCATCGCGGCTTCCGAGAAGCCCTGCAGGATCAGCTTCAGCTTGCCGGGATAGGTCGCGATGTCGCCGATGGCGTGCAGGCCGGGGATGTTCGTTTCGCAGGTGGCGGGGGCGACCGCCACATGGCTGCGCTCCAGCCCCAACCCCCATTCGGCGATCGGGCCCAACTCCATGGACAGGCCGAAGAAGGCCAGCAGGTGGTCCGCCGACACGGTCTTCACCTCGCCCTTCAGCGTCGCCAGCGTCACCCCGGTCAGCGCGCCCGATTCGCCCTCCAGCCCCTGCAGCTGGTAGGGGATGGCGAGGTCGATCTCGCCCCGCTCGCCGGCTTCCTTGAGCTGTGCGGCCGATTCCGGCGCACAGCGGAACTTGTCGCGCCGGTGCACCACGGTGACCCGCGCGGCCACCGATTTCAGGCTGAGTGCCCAATCCACCGCCGAGTCGCCGCCGCCTGCGATCACCACGCGCTTGCCGCGGAACTCCTCGCGCCGTGCGACCATGTAGCGCACCGCACCCGTGGCCTCGAATTCGGCAAGCCGCTCCAGCGGCGGGCGGTTGGGGCCGAAGGCGCCCGCGCCCGCGGCCAGGATCACCGCCTTGGCGCGCACGCTGTCGCCCGCGCTGGTGGTCAGCACGAAGCCGCCCTCGGTCTGCGTCAGCCCCTCCACGCGCCGGCCAAGCAGGTAGAGCGGGCTGAAGGGCGCGGCCTGCTTCTCCAGCGCGGCGATGAGATCGCCCCCCGTGACCTCGGGATGGGCGGGGATGTCGTAGATCGGCTTCTCGGGGTAGAGCGCGCTGCACTGGCCGCCGATGGCCTCGAGCGTGTCGATCACCACGGATTTCATGCGCAGCATGCCGCATTCGAAGACGGCGAAGAGCCCCACGGGCCCCGCGCCGATGATGGCCACATCCGTCTCGATCACCGACGCCATTGCCCGCATCCCCTTGCAATCCGCGATCCCTTGGCCGAAGCGCCGCGCGGGATCAAGGCGTGGCGTGCAGATTGGCCAGCCCTGCCTTGTGTCGAGGGGTGGCGCGGGGGCAGATTGCGCCCGGATGCCGGACCCCTTGCGCCTCGACCTGCCTGACGAAGCCGCCACCGCGGCGCTGGCGGCGCGTGTCGCGGCCCTGGCGCGGCCGGGCGATGCGGTGCTGCTGGAGGGCCCGCTGGGCGCCGGGAAATCGAGCTTCTGCCGCGCCTTCCTGCGCGCGGCGAGCGGCGATGCCGGCCTCGAAGTGCCCTCGCCCACCTTCACCCTGGTGCAGGAATACGCCCTGCCCGGCACCACCGCCTTCCATTTCGACCTCTGGCGACTCGACGGGCCCCAGGGACTGGCCGAGCTGGGCTGGGAGGAAGCGCGCGCGGGCATCGTGCTGGTGGAATGGCCCGACCGGCTGGGCGCGCTGCGGCCGGATGGCGCGCTGGCGGTCAGCCTCGCCGCCGGGCTGGAGGAGGACGCGCGCATCGCGACCCTCGCCGGCTGGCCCGAGCGGCTTGCAGGGCTCGCCGCGTGAGGCCGGAAGCCGAGGCCTTTCTCGCCGCGCAGGGCCATGCCGCGACACCGCGCGTGGCGCTGCCGGCCGATGCGTCCTTCCGCCGCTATGTGCGGCTGGCGGGGGGCGTGCTGCTGATGGATGCGCCGCCACCGCAGGAGGATATCCGCCCCTTCATCGCCATCGCGGCGCATCTGCGGGGCATCGGGCTCTCGGCGCCGCGCATCCTCGCCGCCGATGTCGCGCAGGGTTTCTGCCTGCTCGAGGATTTCGGCGCGCAGACCGTGGCGCAATTGCTCGATGCCGGGGCCGAAGCCCGCCCGCATTACCTCGCCGCGACGGCGGCGCTTGCGCGGTTGCACGCCGCCCCGCCGCCGCCGGGCCTGCCCCCATGGGGGGCGGCGCGCATGGCGGAGACGGCGGCGGCGACCTTCCTCGAGTGGTGGTGGCCGGCGCAATTCGGCACGCCACCCAGTGAGTCCATCCGGGCCGAGTTCAACGCCGCGATCCACGCCATGCTCGCGCCCTTCGCGCAGCAGGGCTTCGTGCATCGCGATTTCTTCCCGGCCAACCTCATGCCGCTGCCCGATCGCGCGGCGCCGGCGGATGTCGGGCTGCTCGACTTCCAGGACGCCGCGCTGGGCCACCCGGCCTATGACCTCGTCTCGCTGGTCGAGGATGCGCGGCGCGATGTCGATGGCGATGTCCGCGCTGCCTGCATCGACCACTACCTCGCGCTGCGGCCCGAGCTGGACCCGGCGGGGTTCCGCGCGGCGATGGCGGCCATGGCCGCGCAGCGGCATCTGCGCGTCGCCGCGCTGTGGGTGCGGCTCGCGCAGCGTGACCACAAGCCAGGATACCTCATCCACGGGCCGCGCTGCTGGGCGCTGCTCGATCGTGCGTTGCGCCATGACTCCACGGCGCCGCTGCGCGACTTCCTCGATCGACATGTCCCGCGCGCGCTGCGACAGACGCCGCGCGCGGTGCAGGAGAGTGCGGCATGATCAAGCTCACCCACGCCATGGTGCTCGCCGCCGGGCTCGGCACGCGGATGCGCCCGCTGACCGAGGACACGCCCAAGCCGCTGCTGCCGCTGGAGGGGCGTTCCCTGCTGCATCACGCGCTGGACCGGCTGCGCGATGCGGGCGTGCAGCACCATGTCGTCAACGCGCATTGGTTCGCCGACCAGGTGGCGGCCGCCGTCGCCGACCACGACGCGCCCGGCCGCGTGCTGCTGCGCGAGGAGGTGCTGCTCGAGACCGGCGGCGGCGTGCGCGCCGCCCTGCCGCATCTGGGCGGCGGTCCTTTCGCCGTGGTGAATGGCGACGCCTTCTGGCTCGATGGCCCCACCCCCGCGCTCGAGCGCCTCGCGGCGGCCTTCGACCCGGCGGAGATGGACGCGCTGGTGCTGCTGGTGCGCACGCATCAGGTGGATGGCGAGACCGGGCGCGGCGACTTCCTGCTCGACCCGATGGGCCGCGCCCGCCGCCCGAAGGAGCGTGAGATCGCGCCCTATCTATTCGGCGGCGTGCAGATCCTCACGCCCGGCCTGTTCGCGGAGACGCCGGAAGGCCCCTTCAGCCTCAACCGGATCTATGACCGCGCCATCGAGTCGGGCCGGCTCTACGGGCTGGTGCATGACGGCGCGTGGTTCCACCTCTCCACCCCGCGCGACCTCGACCGTGCGGAGACGATGCTGCGCGCGGGCATGCTCACCGCCCTTTTTTGAGCCGCGGCCGCTCGAAGCCGCCACGCCAACCCTTCTCGCAGCCGCGGTAGCCCAGGAGAAACGGTCCCGCATGAGGCTCTTCGACATCCCCGCCGAGCTGCCCTTCCTGGATGCGCTCGCGGCGGGGGTGCTGGAAGAGCTGCGCGGGTCGGGGCCCGAGGCGCTGGCGCGCGTCACCATCCTGCTGCCCACCCGCCGCTCCGCGCGCGGGTTGCGCGACGCCTTCCTGCGCGCCGCCGAGGGCAAGGCGCTGCTGCTGCCGCGCATGCGCGCTTTGGCGGGGCTCTCCACCGAGGATGCGGATGAGCTGGCGCTGCCCGCCTTGCTCGACCTGCCGCCGGCGGTGCCCGCGCTGACGCGCCAGGCGGTGCTGACCGCGATGGTGCAGCGCCTGCCGCCGCGCCATGGCGGCGTGGCCACGCCGGAACAGGCCTGGGGCCTCGCCGGCGAACTCGCGAAGCTCTTCGACGAGATCGCGCTGGAAGAGGCCGATACCAGCCTGCTCACCCCCGACCGCGCCGCCGCCTTCACCGAATCCTGGCTGGCGCGGCTCGAGGGGCTGGTGCCGCCCGAACAGGCGCAGCATTGGCAGATCACCACCACCTTCCTGCGCGGCATCGCGCTGGCCTGGACCGGCTGGCTGGAGGAACGCGGGCTGCTCGACATCGGGCTGCGCCGCGTGCTGGCCCTGGGGGCGCAGGCCGAGGCCTGGCGCGCGACTCCGCCGGCCGATCCGGTAATCGCGGCGGGCATCGGCGTGGGCGGCACCATCCCCGCCGCCGTGGCGCTGCTGCGCGTGGTCGCCGGCATGAAGCGCGGCGCGGTGGTGCTGCATGGGCTGGATCGCGCCGCCCTGGGCGAATTGGCGGAGTCCGTCGCGCAGGCGCCCACCCATCCGCTGGCGAGCCAGGTCCGGCTGCTGACGCTGCTCGGCGCCGCGCCGCGCGACGTTGCGCGCTGGCCCGGCTGCGCGCGGGTCGCCCCCACCGCGCCCGCCGCGCGCGTGGCGCTGCTCGACATGGCGCTGCGCCCGCCCGCCGGCATGGCGGCCTGGACGCAGCGCGAGCAGGCGCGCTGGGCGCCGGGCCTTGCGGGGCTCACCTATCTCGCCGCGCCCGATTCGCAGGCCGAGGCGGCGGCGATCGCGCTGACGCTGCGGGAGGCGCTGGACGTGCCGGGCGCGCGCGCCGCGCTGGTCACGCCGGATCGCGACCTTGCGCGCCGCGTCTCCGCCGCGCTGATCCGCCACGGCATCCTCGCCGATGACAGCGCCGGCGAACCGCTGGGCGAGACGCCGACGGGCGCCTTCCTGCGGCTGCTGGCCCAGGTGGTGGCCGAGGATTTCGCGCCCGTCCCGCTGCTCTCCCTGCTCAAGCATCCGCTCGCGGCCGCCGGGATGGCGCGCAACGACTTCCTCGATGCCGTCAGGCTTCTCGAGCGCCGGGTGCTGCGTGGCGCGCGGCCGCAGGGTGGCCTTGCCGGGCTGGGTGCCGCCATCGACGCGCTGCCCGAAAGCGACACGAAGCCGCGCCTCCTCGCGCTGCACGCCGCCCTCGCAAGCGCCTTCGCGGGGTTCGAACGGCTGGGCGGTGCATCGCGCCCGCCGGCCGATCTGCTCGCCGCCCAACTCGCCGCCGCCGAGGCGCTGGCCGGCACGCCCGACATGCCCGGCGGCCTCAGGCTCTACGGCGCCGAGGAGGGGGAGGTGCTGGCCACGCATCTCGCGGATCTCGCCCCCGCTTTGGCGCTGCTGCCGCCGATCGGCCCGAGCCTCTGGCCCGGCCTGTTCGACGCGACGCTGCAGGGCGTGGCCGCGCGCTCCATCCGCGCGGCGCGCGGGCGCGATGGCGGCGTGCATCCGCGCGTCGAGATCCTCGGCCTGCTGGAAGCGCGGCTGCTGACCTTCGACCGGGTGGTGCTCGGCGCGCTGGACGAGACGGTCTGGCCGCTCGCCACCGATCCCGGCCCCTGGATGAGCCGGCCGATGCGCAGCGCCTTCGGCCTGCCGGAACCCGAGACGCGCATCGGCCGCGTCGCCATGGATTTCTGTCTGTTTGCCTGCGCCGCGCCCGAGGCGGTGCTCTCCCGCGCCGCGCGGCGCGGGGGCGCACCCACCGTGCCGGCGCGCTGGATCACGCGGCTCGAGACCTTCCTCGCCGGGCAGGATCTGCGCCTGGCGCGCAGCCCCATGCCTGGCCTTGTCGCGTTGCTCGACCAGCCGGAGGCGGTCACGCCCGTGCCGCGCCCCGCGCCGCGCCCGGACCGCGCGTTGCGGCCGCGCGAGATCAGCGTCACCGAGGTGGGGGACCTGCTGGCCGATCCCTTCGCCTTCTACGCGAAGCGCGTGCTGCGGCTGCGCCCGCTCGATCCGCTGGATGCCGATGTCGGTGCGCTGGATTACGGGCAGATCGTGCACGCCGCGCTGGCCGGCTTCGTGCGGGCGCTTGACGCCACGCCGGGCAGCTGGCCGGGCGAGGACGCCGCGCGCGCGATCTGGGCCGAACAGGCCGAGGCCGCGCTCGCCGCGCAGGGCCCGCGCCCCGCCCTGGCCGCCTTCTGGCGCCCGCGCCTCTCGCGCATCGGCGATTTCGTGATCGGGGAGGAGGCCGGGCCGCGCGCGGCGGCGCGCATCGTGCGCAGCTGGACGGAGATCGAAGGCAAGCTGCTGCTGGAACGCCCGCGCGGGACGGTGACGCTGAAGGCGCGCGCAGACCGGATCGATCGCTGCGCCAGCGGATCCTTCGCCGTGCTGGACTACAAGACCGGCACCACGCCGAAGCCCGCCGACCTCGCCGATGGCCGCGCGCCGCAATTGCCCCTGGAGGCCGCGATGCTGGCCGAGGGCGGCTTCGGCAAGGCGCTGCAAGGGCAGGCGCGCGCGCTGACCTATTGGAAGCTCTCGGGGGGCGAGACGGCCGGCGAGGTGAAGGAGATGGCGAGCGAGGCCGCGGATGTCGCGGAACTGGCCGGGCTCGCCCTGGAGAAACTCGGTGCGCTGGTGGATCGCTTCCTGCTCGGCGACGCCGCCTTCCCCGCGCGGCCGCATCCGGGGCGCAGCGCACGCGGGACGGAGTACGACCAGCTTTCGCGCTACGCCGAATGGGCGGATGCGGAGGAGGAGGAGTGAGCGCGCCGGATGACCGGAGGGGCGAAGGCCCCGGAGGTCTGAATCCGTCGCGCCAGGCAATATCCTTGTCTCCACGTCAGGAAGCGCAGCGTGCGCAGGGCCGCGCCTCCGATCCGCTCGTCTCGGCCTGGGTCGGCGCCTCAGCGGGGTCGGGCAAGACCAAGGTGCTGACCGATCGCGTGCTGCGGCTGCTGCTCGCACCCGGCACGCGCGCGGGGGCCATTCTCTGCCTGACCTTCACCAAGGCCGCGGCGGCGGAGATGGCGAACCGGCTGGCGCGCGAGCTTGGCGCCTGGGCGGTGCTGCCGGAGCCCGAACTCTCGGAAAAGCTCACCGAGCTTCTGCAACGCGCGCCGCAGCGTGATGATCTCGACCGCGCGCGCAAGCTCTTCGCCGAGGTGCTGGACCTGCCCGGCGGCATGCGCATCAGCACCATCCACGCCTTCTGCCAGTCGCTGCTGCGCGCCTTTCCGCTCGAGGCCGGGCTCGCGCCGCAATTCTCGGTGGTCGAGGACGCGGATGCGGCGGCGATGCTGGCCGAGGCGCGGGAGGCCGTGCTCGGCGCGCCTGCGCAGCACCAGGGCGCGCTCGAGGCGCTGGCCGGCCTCGTGCCGCCGGATCGCTTCGCCGCGCTGCTGCAGCGCCTGGTGAAGGATCGCGAGCGCCTGGCCGCCGCGCTGAGCGCCACGCACGACCTGCCCGGGCTGCTGGCCGCCATCGCGGCGCATCTCGGCCTGCCCGCCGGCGCGCATGAGGGGGCGCTGGTCGCGGATGCGGTGGCGGAGACGGGGGCGGACCTCGTCACCGCCGCACGGCTGCTCGAAGCAAGCCGAAACAAGAACGACCAGGAGCGTGGGCGGGCGATCCTCGACTTTCTCGCTCTCGCCCCGTCGCAGCGTGCGGCGCAATGGACCGTCTGGGTGAAGATCTTCCTGACGCTGGAGGCCACGCCGCGCGCGCGGCTTGCTACACGCGATGTCGGGCCGCGCCAGGGCGAATGCGCGGCGATCCTCGGCGCGGAAGCCACGCGCGTCGCCGCCATCGAGGGCGGCCGCCGCGCCGTGCGCCTGCTCGCCGCCACGCGCGCGCTGCTCAGCCTCGGCGCGCCGGTGCTGGAGGGCTATCGCCAGCGCAAGCAGGCGGCGGGGCTGATGGATTACGACGATCTGATCCTCAGCGCGCAGCGCGTGCTGCGCGACCCGGGCAGTGCCTGGGTGCTGTTCAAGCTCGACAACGGGCTGGACCACCTACTGCTGGACGAGGCGCAGGACAGCAACCGCGCGCAATGGGGCATCGCCGCCGCGCTGACCGAGGAATTCTTCGCGGATACGCAACGCTCCCGCACGATCTTCGCCGTGGGCGACACGAAGCAATCGATCTACGGCTTCCAGGGCGCCGATCCCGGCGGCTTCGCGCGCTGGAAGCAGGAATTCGCGCGGCGCGCCGCCCTCGCCCAGGCGGAGCTGCGCGACGTGCAGCTGCAGGTCTCCTTCCGCTCCACCGCGCCGGTGCTGGCGCTGGTGGATGCGGTCTTCGCCCAGGGCGCGGCGCGCGAGGGCGTGGTCGCGCCGGGCGAGGTGCTGACGCATCGCGCCGACCGGCTGGGCCAGGCGGGGCTGGTGGAACTCTGGCCGATGCTCGATGGCGCCGAGGCCACCGCGCCGCCGGCCTGGGAAGTGCCCGAGGCGCCGGAATCCGCGACCGGCCCCGATGCGCTGCTGGCCGAGGCGCTGGCGGCGCGGATCCACCATTGGCTCAGCACGGGCGAGGCCCTGCCGGCGCGCGGGCGCACCATGCGGCCGGGCGATATCCTGGTGCTGGTGCGCAAGCGCTCCGGCGCGCTGATCCCCCGCCTCGTGCGCGCGCTGAAGCGCTACGGCGTGCCGGTGGGCGGGGCGGACCGCATGGTGCTGGTGGAACAGCTCGCGGTGCAGGACCTGCTGGCGCTGGGTGATGCGGTGCTGCTGCCGGAGGATGACCTGCAACTGGCGGCCGCACTCACCTCGCCGCTGATCGGGCTGAGCCAGGACCAATTGCTGGCGCTGGCCGCGCCGCGCCGGGGCAGCCTCTGGGCCGCCCTGCTGGCCGAGCGCGGGCGCGACACGGAGGAAGGACGGGCGGCGGATTTCCTCGCGCATCTGATGGCCCGCGCCGACCTCATCACGCCCCATGCGCTCTATGCCGAGGTGCTGGGCGAGCATGGCGGCCTCGGCAGATTGCTGGCGCGGCTCGGGCCGGATGCGGCGGATCCGGTGGCGGAATTCCTCAACGCCGCGCTCGACCATGGCGCGCGCCACCCGCCGAGCCTGCAGGGCTTCCTCCAGTGGCTGCGGCGCGGCGGCGCCGAGGTGAAGCGCGAGCAGGAGGGCGGGGCGGATTCCGTGCGCATCATGACCGTGCATGGCGCGAAGGGGTTGCAGGCGCCGGTGGTGATCCTGCCCGACACGACCAGCGCCGGGCGCGACCAGGGCGATGTGCGCTGGCACATGCCCGAGGAGGGCCCGCCCTTGCCGCTCTGGGCGCCGAACGCGGCGCATCACGCCCCCGCCTACACCGACCTGCTGGAGGCCGAGAAACAGGCCCGCGCGGCGGAGGAGCATCGCCTGCTCTACGTCGCCCTGACCCGCGCCGAGGATCGGCTGCTGGTCTGCGGCTGGCAGAAGAGGCCGCCCAAGGACCGCCCCTGGAAGGAGGGCAGCTGGTACGACCTGATCGCCCAGGGTTTCGCCGGGGCCGAGACCGCGCCCTTCGCGCCGCAGGAGTTCGGCGCGCCGGCCGAGGCGCGCTTCCAGCAGGCCACGCTCCGGCGCCTCGCCGCGCCGCAGGCGGCCGCGCCGCGCGCGGAGGACCAGAAGGGCGCCGATGCCCCCGCCACCCTGCCCGATTGGGCGCGCCGCCCCGCCCCGCCCGAGGCGGTGCTCGATGCGCTGGCCCCTTCCGCCGTGCCGGCCGAGACGGAGACGCCCGCCGCCGCCCCGCATGGCGCGGGCGACCCGACCGGGCGGCGCTTCCGGCGCGGGCGGCTGGTGCATGCGCTGTTGCAGCATCTGCCCGAGCAGGCGCCCGACTCCCGCGCTGCCCTCGCCGCCGCCTATCTCGCCCGGCCCGGCCATGGGCTGGCGCCGGCCGAACAGGCCGAGACGCTGCGCGAGGTGCTGGACCTCTTCGCCCGGCCCGAACTCGCCGAGGCCTTCGGGCCCGGCGCCCTGGCCGAGGCGCCGATCGCCGGGCGGATCGGCGACCGGCTGGTGAGCGGGCAGGTGGACCGGCTGCTCATCACCCCCGAGCGGGTGCTGGTGCTGGACTACAAGACCAACCGTCCCCCACCGGAGACGCTGGAGGGGGTGCCGGGCCTCTATCTGCGGCAGATGGCGGCCTATCGCGCCGTGCTGCGCCAGGCCTTTCCGGGCCGGGCGGTGGCCTGCGCGCTGATCTGGACCTACAGCGCGCGGCTCATGCTGCTGCCGGATGAGATGCTGGATGCCCATGCATTGCCTGCATGACCCCGCGCAACGGTCGGATGGCACCCTTGCTTGAACAGGGCGAACGCCGCCACGATCTTGCCATCAACCCGGTCTTCCGCCCGGGACCCTCTGGAGACCCCCGATGAGCGAACTCACCAAGGCCGTGACCGACGACAGCTTCAAGACCGATGTGCTGGAGGCCCCCGGCCCGGTGCTGGTGGATTTCTGGGCCGAGTGGTGCGGCCCCTGCCGGATGGTCGCCCCGATCCTGGACGAGATCGCCAAGGAATATGCCGGCAAGCTGACGGTCGCGAAGGTGAACATCGACGACAACCCGATGACGCCGAACGACTACGCCGTGCGCGGCATCCCCACCATGATCCTGTTCAAGGACGGCAAGCCGCTCGACACCAAGGTCGGCGCGATGCCCCGCAGCGCGATGAAGGACTGGATCGCGGGAAAGATTGGTTGATCCGCCGGGCGCTTCTCGCGCTCGTCGCTTTGCTGCCCTGCGCCGCCGCGGCGCAGGAAGGGGAGGTGGTGCGCTCGGAGGCCGCGAGCTTCCGCCTCACCACCTTCGCCACGGGGCTCGAACACCCCTGGGGCGCGGCCCTGCTGCCCGATGGGCGGCTCCTGGTCACTGAACGGCCCGGGCGGCTGCGGCTGGTGGGCCTGGATGGCGCTCTCTCCGCGCCCCTGGCCGGCGTGCCGCAGGTCGAGGCGCGCAGCCAGGGCGGGCTGCTCGACATCGCCCTCGCGCCGGATTTCGCCACCACGCGCGAGCTTTACCTCTGCCACGCGACGCTGGTGCAGGGGGGCGCGCTGACGCGGTTGACCCGCGCGCGGCTGGCCCCCGACGCATCCGCGCTGCTCGGCGCCACGCCGATCCTGGATGCCACGCCGGCCCAGGCCAATGGGCGCAACCATTACGGGTGCCGGATCGCCTTCGGCACGGACCAGCGCCTCTATCTCTCCACCGGCGACCGCCAGGCCGACATGATGCGCGCCCAGCGCCTGGATGACCTCGCCGGCAAGGTGCTGCGGCTGGAGCGCGACGGGCGGATCCCGGCCGACAACCCCTTCCTCCGCCAGGAGGGCGCGCGGGGCGAGATCTTCAGCTACGGCCACCGCAACCCGCAGGGCCTGGCGCGCAACCCCTGGACCGGCACGCTCTGGCAGGCGGAGTTCGGCGCGCGTGGCGGGGATGAGATCAACCTGCTGCGCCCGGGTGCCAATTACGGCTGGCCGCTGGTCACGCATGGCGTGAACTACAACGGCACGCCCATCGGCAGCGGCAAGACGGCGCCGGGGATCGAGGCGCCGGCGCGGTTCTGGACGCCCTCCATCAGCCCCTCGGGCATCGCCTTCTACACCGGCAGCGCCTTTCCGGGCTGGCAGCGCAGCCTGTTCGTCGCGGCCCTCAACCCGCCCGGCCTGGTGCGCCTGGCCACCGAGGGCGACCGGATCCTGGCCGAGGAACGGCTGCTCTTCGACCGGCGGATCCGGATGCGCCAAGTGGTGGTGGCAGGGGATGGCGCGCTGCTGATCCTGACCGATGAGCGCCAGGGCCGCATCCTCCGGTTGGGGCCACCGTAACAATTTAACGATTGAGTCTTGCTTTTTGGCATGGCCCGGCGCGAGAGTGCGGGTGCATGATCTTCGCCTCCTTCGAATTCCTGTTCCTGTTCCTGCCGCTCTTCTTCGCGGCCTACACGCTGACGCCCGCCCGGGCGCGCAACGTGACCATCCTGCTGTTCTCCTGGGGTTTCTACGGCTGGTGGCGCGTCGATTTCCTGTTCCTGCTGGTCGCCGTCACGCTCTTCACCTTCCTGGTCGCGCGCGCCATGGGGCGGGTCGCGCATGACAGCCCACCCGCCGGCCGGCTCATGTGGTTCGGCATCGTCGTCAACCTCTGCGTGCTGGGCTACTTCAAATACGCCAATTTCGGCGTCGAGACCTTCAACGACCTGCTGCGCGGCATCGGCCACAACCCGGTCGGATGGTCCGAGATCGTGCTGCCCATCGGCCTGTCCTTCTACGTGCTGCAATCGGTCAGCTACCTGATCGACATCCGCCGCGGCGACATCCTGCCCAGCCGCAGCTTCCTCGACTACGCGGCCTACAAGGCGCTGTTCAGCCAGCTCATCGCCGGGCCGATCGTGCGCTATGCCGATATCGACGCCGAGCTGAAGCAGCGCCGCTACGATGTGGCGCAGTTCGGCGCGGGGGCGCGGAAATTCATGATCGGCTTCGCCATGAAGGTGGCGCTGGCCGATACGCTCTCGCCCCTGGTGGATGCCGCCTTCGCCCTGCCCCAGCCCTCCGCCGCCGACGCCTGGATCGGCGCGGTCGCCTATACGCTGCAATTGTTCTTCGACTTCGCCGGCTATTCGCTGATGGCCATCGGCCTCGGCCTGATGATCGGCTTCCATTTCCCGCGCAATTTCGACAACCCCTACCTCGCCGCCTCGATCCAGAATTTCTGGCAGCGCTGGCACATGACGCTGTCGAGCTTCCTGCGCGACTACCTCTACGTCTCGCTGGGCGGCAACCGCCGCGGTGTGCGGCGCACCTACATCAACCTCATCGCCGTCATGGCGATCGGCGGCTTCTGGCACGGCGCGAGCTGGAACTTCCTGATCTGGGGCCTGTGGCATGGCGGGCTGCTGGCGCTGCATCGCCTCTGGAGCACCCGCAACCAGCGCCGCATGGCGGAGGGCTTCCCGGGCCGGCGCGGGGAGGAACGGCGCGACGCGCTGGGCGCCCCCCTGCCCGCCACGGGCGAGCGGCGCGCGGGCGCGGACCGCCGCCGCGAGGCCGGCTGGCGCCCGCCCTGGATCCTCGCCCATGCGCTGACGCTGCTCTGCGTCATCATCGGCTGGGTGATCTTCCGCGCCGAGACCCTGGCCGGCGCCGGGTCGATGTATGGCGGCATGATCGGCCTGCACGGCCTCGCGCTCTCGGACGCCCTGGCCTGGCAGCTCACCGCCGACCGGGCCTGGACGCTGCCGCTGGCCGTTTTCTTCGTCTACCTGCCGCTGCTGCTGGAGGCGCTGAAGCGCCGCGGCCTGCTGCCGGACCCGATGCGCGCGGGTGCGGGCGCGGTGCTGGCGCGGCTGTGGTGGCTGTGCTGGCCGATGCTTGCCTTCCTGGCCGCGGTGGTGCTGCTCTACAGCCGCGCCGCCGTGCCCTTCCTGTATTTCCAGTTCTGAGGGGGCGGGCCGCATGACCTCGCCGGATGTCCTCGCCCGCCGCGACCCGGACGGGCCCGAATTCCCGGGGCGGCGGCTGGCGGAAAGGGTCTTCGGCCTCGCCACGCTGGGCTTCCTCGCGCTGGGCCTCTGGCAGGGCATCGCCGCCATCGCGACCCCCCAGGCGCAGCGCCGCCTGGCGGAGGTGATGCACCCGGACGCCTTCCTCGCCGGGCGCACCGCGGCGGCGGTGAACCATGTGATGGCGCATGACCTGCCCGCCGACCCGCTGCTGCGCGCCGCCGGGGGCGTGCTGCGCTGGAAGCTCTTCGGGGCCGGCAGCACGCAGGTGCTGCCCGGCTGCGGCGGCTGGCTCTACCTGGCGGAGGAAGTCCGCCCCTGGCCGGATGCGGAGGGCGCCATGGCGCGCCGGGCCGCGCTGGTCGCCGCCGTGGCCGAGCGGCTGGCCCGCGACGGCATCGCGCTGCGCGTCGCGGTGGTGCCGGACAAGGCGCGCATGGTGCCGGCGATGCGCTGCGGCGTGCCCTATGCCGCCCAGGCCGAGGCCCGCCTGCCCGCCTTCCAGGCCGCGCTGGCCGCGCAAGGCGTCGCGCTGGTGGACATCGCCGCGGCCTTCGGGGCAGAGGGCCCGGCGCTGTTCTACCGCACCGACACGCATTGGAACCAGGAGGGCGCGCGCCGCGCCGCCCAGGCCCTGGCCGCCGCCCTGCCCGCCGAGTTGCCGCGCGAGACCGGGTTCCGCACCGAGGCCGCGCAGGACGAGACCAACGGCCCCGGCGACCTGCTGCGGCTGATGAGCCTGGACCGCGTGCCCGATTGGCTGCGCCCCCGCCCGGACCGCGAGCGCGTGGAGATCACCAGCCCCACCGAGACGGAAGAGGCGGAATCGATCCTCGACGAGACCCCGGTGCCGGAGGTGGTGCTGATCGGCAGTTCCTTCTCGGTCAACGCCAATTTCCACGGTGCGCTGCAGCAGGCGGCGCGCGCCCCCGTGGCGAACCTCGCCCTGGCCGGGGGCGGCTTCGCCCGCGCCGCGGCGGAGTATTTCGTCTCGCCCGCCTGGCGCGAGACGCCGCCCCGCGTGGTGCTGTGGGAGATGCCCGAGCGCGTGCTGGGGCAGCCGCTCGGCTCGGATGAGCGGGCGCTGCAATCCTGGCTCGACGGGCCGCGTTAGGGTCCAAACCCGATCAGGGACGCGGTGGATGGCCGGGGGCTGGTCGGTGCCGGGCGGGAAGCGACCGACGGCGGCCAGAACCGACCAGCCGTCCGTCGCCTGATCGGGTTTGGAGCCTAGAGCAATATGCGTTCAGATGGAATCATCTGAACGCATTTCTTGCTCTAGATTCAATGATTTGCAGAGCACGATCCGTCCTCTCGGACGGATCTCGTGCTCTGGAAGTTTGAAATCTAGAGTATCTGCCGTCTGGATGAGTCCCTCTGGTCGCATCCTGCCGCAGCACGAAAGCGATCCGTCAGGAGCGATCCTGCTCTCGGGCCGAGATCTCCTGCCAGCGCGCGCGCGTGGCGGCGAGGTTGCGCGCCTTGATCGGCCCGTACCCCTTGATGCCGGCGGCGGCCTCGGCCCAGTCGCAGATCACGGCGTGGTTGGCCGGCGAGAGGCGCTTCGCGAAGCCGGCGATGGCCTCCCGATACTCCTCGATCAGCGCGCGCTCCATGCGCCGTTCCTCGGTATGCCCGAAGGGGTCGAGCACGCTGCCGCGCAGCACCTTGCCATGCCGCAGCCAGCCCATGGCGCGCAGCATCCAGGGGCCGAAGCGCCGCTTCGCGGGCAGGCCCGTATGCGGGTCGGGCTTCGAGAGCAGCGGCGGGGCGAGGTTCATCTCGATCCGCGTGGTGCCGCGGAACTGCGTGGCGAGGTGGTTCTGCCAGTCCGGCAGACTGTGCAGCCGCGCGACCTCGTATTCATCCTTGTAGGCCATCAGCCGGTAGAGCTGTGTCGCCACCGCGCGCGTCAGGCGTTCCGCGCCCGGCAGCGCGGCCTGTTCGGCGGCGCGGATCGTCGCGAGGAAATCCGTGTAGCGCCGCGCATAGCGGGCGTTCTGATAGTCGGTGAGATCGGCCGCGCAGCGCGCCATCAGCGCGTCGATGCTTTCCGCAGCCTCCGGCATCGCGTGCCGGCCCTCGATCTGCGCGCGCCGGCCGAGCGCGAAGGCGGCAAGGTTGCGTTCCACCGCCGCGCCGTTGAGCGTGATGGCGCGCTCCAGCGCCGCCGCGCTCACCGGAACCAAGCCCCGCTGGAAGGCGACGCCGAGCAGCCAGATGTTGAGGAAGATCGCGTCACCAAGTTCCGCCACCACCTCGCTTGCCGCCTCCAGCGGCAGCGTGTCGCGCGAGGCCGCGCGCAGGCTCTCCAGCATCGCCGCCGTGTCGTAGCGCGTGGTGGTGTCGCGCACGAAGAGCGCGGTGGGCGCCATCTCCACATTCACCACCGTCGCGCTGCGATGATGCGAGAGCAGCGGCCGCGCCGCGCGGCCATGCGCCACCACCAGATCCGAGGCGATCAGCAGATCCGCCTGGCCGGCGCCGATGCGCGGGCTGGCGATGCTCGCTTCCGTCGTACCGGGCTGCCCGATGCGCAGCTGCACGAAGACGCCACCCCCCTTCTGCGCGAAGCCGAGCGTATCGACGCTGCGCGAGGGCCTTCCATCCAGATGCGCCGCCATGCCGAGGATGGCGCCCACCGCCGTCACGCCCTGCCCGCCGATGCCCGCGATCAGCACGTTCCAGGCCACGCCATCGGGCGGCGTGGGCAGCACGGGATCCGGCAGCGCGCCCTCAACAACCGGCGTTTCGGGCCGCGCCGGTTCCGCGCCCAGCAGCGTGACGAAGGACGGGCAGAAACCCTGCACGCAGCTGAGGTCCTGGTTGCAGGCGGATTGGTCGATGCGGCGCTTGCGGCCCCACGGCGTCTCGAGCGGTTCCACCGCGATGCAGTTCGAGACGCGCGAGCATTCGCCGCAATCCTCGCAGACGCGGGGATTGATCACCGCGCGCCGCTCGGCCTTCTGCGCCGTGCCCCGCTTGCGCTTGCGGCGGCGTTCGGTGGCGCATTCCTGGTCGTAGATCAGGCCGGTGACACCTTTTTGCTCGCGCAATTCGCGCTGCACGGAATCGAGTGCGCTGCGATGATGAAACGTCACACCCGAAGGCATCTCGGGATCGCCGCGATGCCGGTCCGGATCATCGGCGACGATGGCGATGCGCTCCACGCCCTCGGCGCGCAGCTGGGCCGCGATGCGCGGCACCGTCATGCTGCCTTCGACATGCTGGCCGCCGGTCATCGCGACCGCAGAATTGACCAGCAGCTTGTAGGTCATGTTGGCCCGCGCCTCGACCGCCGCGCGCAGCGCGAGCGAGCCGGAATGCGCCCAGGTGCCATCCCCGATATTGGCGAAGATATGCGCCTCCTCGGTGAAGTGCATCAGGCCGAGCCAGGGCGCGCCCTCACCGCCCATCTGGGTGAAGGGGAGCGATTCGCGCTCCGGCATCTTCGTCACCAGCCAGTGGCAGCCGATGCCCGCCAGTGCGCGCGAGCCCTCGGGCAGGCGGGTCGAGGTGTTGTGCGGGCAGCCCGGGCAGAAGAAGGGCCCGCGCTCAGCGAGCGGCGTGGTGGCCGCCTGTTCCAGGGCCGCGATCTCGGCGAGGCGCGCCTGCAGGCGCTCCGTGTGCAGGCCCTCGGGCAGGAAGCGCGCGAGCGCGCGGGTGATCTCGGCGGCGTCGAGTTCGGTGAGTTCGGAGAGCAGCGGCGCGCCCATGCCATCGCGCTTGCCCTGGAGGCGCGGGCGGTCGGGCAGGGCGTAGAGCGCATCGCGCAGCTGGGTCTCGAGGAAGGCGCGGCGATCCTCGATCACCAGCACATCCTCCAGGCCCCGGGCGAAGTGGCGCGCGCCCTCGGCATCCAGCGGCCAGGCCAGCCCCACCTTCCAGATGCGCAGACCGTGGTCGCGCGCCATCTCCGGCGTGATGCCGCAATCGGCGAGCACCTGGCGCAGGCTCGCGAAGGCCTTGCCGCGCACCGCGATGCCGAGCCGCGCGCGGGCGGAATCGACGATCATCCGGTCGAAGCCGTTGGCGCGGGCAAAGGCCTGGGCGGCGGGCAGCTTGAACAGGCGCAGCCGGCGTTCCTGCGCCTGCGCCGTATCCGGCACGCGGAGCGCGAAGCCATCGGGCGGGATCGCCACATCCTCGGGAATCGTGGTGGCGTAGCGGGCGGCGTCCACTTGCAGCGTGGCCGCCGCATCCATCGTCTCCGCCACGCATTTGATGCCGACCCAGACACCGGCGAAGCGCGACAGCGCGATGGCCTTCACGCCGAATTCCAGCACCTCCGCCACCTCGGCGGGGTCGAGCATGGGCATCTCGACATCGGCGAAACTGTATTCGCAGCCCGAGGTGACGGTGGAGGATTTCGCCGCCGGATCGTCGCCGGCCAGCGCGATCACGCCCCCCTTCGGCGCCGTGCCGGCGGCATTCGCATGGCGCAGCACGTCGCCGCTGCGGTCCACGCCGGGGCCCTTGCCGTACCAGATGCCGAAGACACCCTCGGCGGTCGCGCCGGGCGAGAGATGAAGCTGCTGCGTGCCCCAGATTGAGGTCGCGGCGAGGTCCTCGTTCAGCCCGGGGCGGAAGACGATGTTCTGGGCGGTGAGGCGCGCCTGCTGCTTCTCCAGCTCCTTGTCGTAGCCGCCGAGCGGCGAGCCGCGATAGCCGCTGATGAAGCCGCCGGTCTTCCACCCCAGCGCGGCATCGAGCTGCCGGCGCAGCAGGGGCAGCCGCACCAGCGCCTGGATGCCGGTGAGCACCACGGGCTCGCCCGCCGCGTCCCAGCGGTCTTCCAGCGTCGCGCCCGGCCTTTGCAGGCTGCCCATCGGCTTGCTCCCCTCATCCTCCCTTGACCTTGGGGAGGATGCGGGGCGCTGCCAAGGGGGGAGGGATCAGTGCTTCGCGGCGTCGGCCGCGTCGAAATGCGACTTCACGAGGAAGAAGGCGAAGCCGACGCCGAAGGCGAAGAGCGCCATGCCGAAGAGCGACAGCGCGGTCTGCGCCGCCGCCGCCACGGCGAAGAGGCCGACCAGCGCGACGACGGCCGAGAGCACCAGGAAATAGATCATGGCTTTTGGTCCTTGCGAGAGGGAAGGGTGTCCCGCGTCGCGCGCGGGATGTCGTCGCGCGCCGCGCGCGGGATATCGTCGAACAGGATCCTGGAGGCGGCGCCGTCCAGATCCTCGTATTGCCGGTGGCGCAGCGTCCAGAGAAAGGCGGCGAGGCCCATCAACCCGAGCGCCAGCGCGGCCGGCACCAGCAGCAGCAGCACGTTCATGGCGTGGTCTCCTTGCCGGCCCGCAACGCGTTGAGGATGACGATGATGGAACTGCTGGCCATCACCACCGCCGCGATCAGCGGCGTGACGAAGCCCAGCACCGCCATCGGCACCGCCACCACATTGTAGGCGAGGCTGAACAAGATGTTCTGCCGCGCCAAGGCCTGGGCGCGGCGCGCGACGCGGATCGCGACGGGCAGGGCGGACAGGCCCTCCCCGCGCAGCACGATGTCGGCCGCGGCCTGCGCCACATCCGTCCCCGTCGCCGGCGCCGCGGAGACATGGGCGAGTGCGAGCGCGGCAGCGTCGTTGATGCCATCGCCCACCATCAGCGTGCGCCGGCCTTCGGCGCGCAGCGTCTCGATGCGGTGCGCCTTGTCGGCCGGCGTCGCGCGGGCCTGCCAGGGGCCGATGCCGGTGGCGGCGGCCGCGGCCTCCACCACCCCCGCGCCGTCGCCGGAAAGCAGCTCGGTCTCCAGCCCCAGCTCCTGCAGCGCGCGCACCGCCTCGCCGGCATCGCCACGCAGCCGGTCGCTGAAATGGAAGCTGGTGATGGGCCCGCCGGGGCGGCCGAAATGCAGCGCCATGCCGGAATCGATCTCCGGCGGCAGGCCGAGGAAGGCGGCGCTGCCCAGCCGCTTCTCGCCCCAGGCGAGGCCCTGTCCGGGGAATTCCTGCACGCCCTCGGGCGCGGGCGCGTCGGGGCAGGCGCGCAGCAGGGCCTGGGCCAGCGGATGACGGCTGGCCCGCGCCAGCCCCGCCGCCTCGCGCAGCACCGCCGGGTCCTGGTCCTCGGGGATGAATTCGGGCCGGCCCTCGCTCAGCGTGCCGGTCTTGTCGAGCACGGCATGGTCGGCGCTCGCCAGGCGCTCCAGCGCGGTGGGGGAGGCGACGAGCACGCCGCGGCGGAACAGCGCGCCGACGGCGGCGACCTGCACCGCCGGCACCGCGATGGCGAGCCCGCACGGACAGGTGACGATCAGCGTGGCCACGGCGGGCACCAGCGCGGCCTGCCAGCTCTCGCCCACCAGCAGCCACCAGCCGAGGAAGGTGGCCAGCGCCACCACATGCACCACCGGCACATAGAGCCGCGCCGCGCGGTCCGCGACGGCGACATAGCGCCCGCGCCCCTGCTCGGCGCGTTCCAGCAGCCGCGCCAGCGCGGCGAGCGAGCCGTCGCGCAGCGCCGCCCCCACGCTCAGCACGAAGGGCGCGCCCATGTTCACCGCCCCCGCCGGCAGCGCCGCGCCGGGCGCGAGTTCGCGCGGCAGGCTTTCGCCGGTGGTGGCGGAGGTATCGAGCAGCACGGCCTGCGCCGCGCTGCCATCCAGGCGCAGCCGCTCCCCGGCCGCGACCAGCACGCGGTCGCCGGCGCGGATGTTCTCGGCCGGCACGGCGCGGGTGGAGCCATCCGCCAGCAGCAGCTCGACCGTGCCATCCTGCAGCGCCAGCAGCTCGGCCACCGCCTGGCGGGCGCGGGCGCGCATGCGGCGATCCAGCACGCGCCCGGCGAGCAGCAGCGCGAGCAGGGCCGTTGCGCCATCGAACCAGGTATAGGGGCCGTTGCGCAGCACCTCGCTGACCGACATCAGCGTGGTGGCGATGACGCCGAGCGAGACGGCCATGTCCATGTTCACGCGGCCCGCGCGCAGGGCATCCCAGGCCGAGCGGTAGAAGGGCATGCCGGCGACGAGCACGGTGGGCAGGCCGATCAGGGCCGCCAGCCAATGCATCAGCGCGCGCGTGTGCTCGCCCATGTCGAGCCCGGCCCAGACGGGCACGGAGACGAGCATGACGTTCATCGCCCCGAAGGCGGCGATGCCGAGCGCGCGGATCAGTGCGCGGCCTTCGGCATCCTCGGTGGCGCGCAGGCAGGCGGGCGACCAGGGGGCGACGCGGAAGCCGAGCCGCGCGACCAGCCCCGCGAGGTCGCGCGCCCGTTCGGCCTCGCCCCGCCAGGTGATGGTCAGCCGCCGCGTGGTCAGACCCGCCCGGGCGCGCAGCACGTCGGGCTCGGCCGCGAGCGCCTGCTCGACCAGCCAGACGCAGGCGCCGCAGGTCAGCCCGCCGACGATCAGCTCCAGGCTCATCGTGCCGTCGCGCCCCTTCTGGGCGAGGCCGGCGAAATCCACCGCCGGCGGCGCCTCGGGCGGGCGCAGCGTGCCGGAGGCGGTCTCCTGCCGCTGGTAGAAGGCGTTGAGGCCAAGGCCGCGCACCAGCGCATAGGCGGCGCCGCAGCCCTGGCAGCAGAACTCGCCCTGGCCGGGGGCGAGCTTCGCGCCGCAATGCGCGCAGGCACGGCGCGACAGCCCCGCCTGGCCGGGTGCGAAGCCCTCCGGCGCGGCGAGGGTGGTCACGGCGCCATGACCCGCTGGCGGATGTCGAAGCTCTCCCCGCCCGGGCCGATCAGCGTCAGCCGTGCTTCCCACTGGCCGGGCTGGCCGGGGGTGACGGCGGCGAGGAAGCGGCCGGGGCCGAGGGCGGCGAAATCAAGCGGCAGCGCCGTGCGCTCCAGCGGGCGCTGCAGCACGCCTTCCAGGCGGCCCGCCACGGGCAGGCCCTCGCGGTCGCGCACCGCGACATCCAGCGCGCCCTCCCGCAGGGAGACCTGGGCGGACCAGCCCAGCGCCTCCTGCCGCGCGGCGGCGGCGAGCACGTTGTTGTAGCTCCGCCCGCGATCATAGGACTGGCCGACGGTGACGCCGGTGAAGGTGGAGAGCGCGGCGAAGACCAGCCCGGCATTCACCACCACGACAAGGCCCATGCCGCCGACGAAGACCCAGGGAATCCACTTGCTGCGGTTCGGATCAACGGCGGACATCGTGACGTTCCTCGCGCTCGGGGCCCAGGAAGACGCTGCGTTCGCTGACCAGCACGCGGCCCCGCGCATCGGTCAGGCGGAAGGTGACTTGTGTCGATTCACGGCTGCGGCTGCCCGCCGGCAGCGTGACCAGCGCGCGCCATTGCGTGATGCCATCGGCGCGGGTGGTGACGCGGAAGGCATTCGGCCCGGCGGGCTCGGCCTCCTGCACCACAAGCTGCAGCGGGGCGGCGGCGTGCAGGCTCAGGGTCAGCGAATTGGTGCTGCGCAGCTTGTTGGCGATCTTCAGCGTGAAGCCGTTGCGCACGCCGCCATCCGAAAGCGTGACATAGAGCGGCGCGCGGTCGCGGATCACGGCCAGCGTCGTGGTCTCGCGCAGCAGCCAGGCGCCGGCCATCACGGCCAGCACCGCGCCCAGCATCGCGCTGTAGAGGATGGTGCGCGGGCGGATGAATTTCGGCACGTGGCGCGCCTGCATGCCGCAGGCGTCGCGCGCCGGGCCGGGGGGCATGGCCCGCGTGGCGGCGGTGGAGGTGGCGATGTTGGCCAGCGTCTCGAAGGCGATCAGCCCCGTCGGGCGGCCGATCTTCTTCATCACGTCGTCGCAGGCATCGATGCACAGGCCGCAGCCGATGCATTCCAGCTGCTGGCCGTCGCGGATGTCGATGCCGGTGGGGCAGACATGCACGCAGGCCCCGCAATCGATGCAATCGCCGCTGCCTTCGGATTTCAGCTTGCCGCGCGGCTCGCCGCGCCAGTCGCGATAGGAGACGACGAGGGAATTCTCATCCAGCATCGCCGCCTGGAAGCGCGGCCAGGGGCACATGTAGGTGCAGACCTGCTCGCGCGCCCAGCCGGCCAGCAGATAGGTGGTGCCGGTGAAGAGCGCGAAGAAGAAATAGGTCTCGAGGCTCGCGCCGCCGGTCAGCAACTCCACGGTGACGGTGGGCGCATCCTGGAAATACATGATCCACGCACCGCCCGTGGCCATGGCGATGGCCAGCCAGGCGGCGTGCGTCAGCCCCTTCTTGCGGAGCTTCTCCGCCGACCAGGGCGCGCGGTCGAGCCGCATGCGTTCGTTGCGGTCGCCCTGGATGCGGCGTTCCACCCACATGAACAGGTCCGTCCAGACCGTCTGCGGGCAGGCGAAGCCGCACCAGACGCGGCCGAAGAGCGAGGTGGCGGCGAAGAGGCCGATGGCGCCGAGCACCAGCAGCCCGGTGAGGAAATAGACCTCCTGCGGCCAGATCTCGAAGAAGAAGAAGAACAGGCGGCCATTGGTGATGTCCACCAGCACCGCCTGGCTCGGCGCCTCGGGCCCGCGATCCCAGCGGATCCAGGGCACGAGGTAGTAGAGCGCGAGACAGAGGATGAGCACCGCCCATTTCGCCCGACGGACCGTGCCGGCGACGGCCCTGGGATAGACCTTCACCCGGTCGGCATAGAGCGAGGGCGGCGCGGGGGGAACGCCGGCCGGTCGCATCTGATCGGGCTTCTGGACGGTGCTCATGGGCTCAGTTCTCGCCGCCACCCAGCGCGTGGACGTAGACGGTCAGCATGTTCACCACCGCCGCATCCAGGCGCGGGCCCCAGGCGGGCATCACGTTCATCTGCGGGTTGGCGATGTAGCGCGCGATCGCCGCCTTGTCGGCGCCGAACAGCCAGACCTGGTCGGACAGCCGCGGCGCGCCGACATCGCGGTTGCCCTCGCCGCGCTCGCCATGGCAGGCGGCGCAGTTCTCGGCATACAGCGTCTCACCCCGGCCGCGCGCGGCCGCATCCGTCGAGCGGTTGGCGAGGCCGAGCACGTATTCGGCCACGTCGTTCACCTGCGGTGCGGTCAGCACGCCATCCGCCACGAAGCGCGGCATCACGCTGGCGCGTTCCTCATCGCTTTCGCCGGCGCGCACGCCGTGCAGGATGGTGTGGCGGATCGCGTCATGCGTGCCGCCCCAGATCCAGTCATCGTCGGCGAGCGAGGGGAAGCCGCCCACCGCGCCCTGGCCGCCCGCGCCGTGGCAGGCGGCGCAGTTGTTGGCGAAGGCGATGCGCCCGCCCGCCATGGCGAAGCTGCGCAGCTCGGGGTTGGCGGCGATCTCGGCCGGGCTGGCGGCGCGGATGCGCGCCATCATCGGCTCGCGCGCCGTCTGCTGCGCGCGCAGATCCTCGACGATCGCCTCGCGCGCCACCCAGCCGGTGATGCCGGTGGCGCCGCGGATCGGCACCGCGGGGTAGAACAGCACATAGACGGCGCTGAAGGCGATGCAGGCGTAGAGGACATACAGCCACCATTTCGGCAGCGGCGTGTTCAGCTCCTTCAATCCGTCCCATTCATGGCCGGTGGTGTCGGTGCCCGTCAGGGCGTCCTTCTCGATCTTGGTGGGCATCTTGTGCCTCTCCTCAGGACGGGTGGCGGGCGGGGCGGGGGGTATCGTCGTCGCGCAGCGGAATATCGCCCGCGCGCTCGTAGGCACCCCGCCGGCGCGGCGCCATGACGTAGATCAGGATCCCGATGAACAACACGAAGAACCACACCACCCAGAGGGTGGAGAAGATCGGCTGCAGGTCGAGCAGACTCATGTTCCGTCTCCTCTCACTGCTGCCGGAGCTGGTCGGGGGTCACGTCGCGGAACTGCACGAGCGTGCCGAGCATCTGCAGATAGGCGACCAGCGCATCCATCTCGGTCAGCACCCGCGGGTTGCCGTCGAAGGCGCGTTGCGCGGCGCGGGCATAGCGCGACTGGAAGCCGGTGGCGTCCGCATCCGGATTGGCCTGCGCCTCGAGATCGGCGCGGGCATTGGCGATCATCTCATCCGAATAGGGCACGCCCACCGCACGCTGCGCGCGCAGCCGCTGCGCGACATCAGAGGTATCGAGCGGCCGGTCGAGGAAGGCGTAGGGCGGCATGATGCTGTCCGGCACCACCGAGCGCGGGCTGCGCAGATGCGCCGCCTGCCACTGGTCCGAATAGCGCCCGCCGACGCGCGCGAGGTCCGGCCCCGTGCGCTTCGATCCCCACTGGAAGGGGTGGTCGTACATGCTCTCCGCCGCCAGGCTGAAATGGCCATAGCGCTCGGCCTCGTCGCGGAAGGGGCGGATCATCTGGCTGTGGCAGGTGTAGCAGCCCTCGCGGATGTAGATGTCGCGCCCGGCGAGTTCGAGCGGCGTGTAGGGGCGGATGCCCTGCACGCGCTCGATCGTGCTCTCCACGGTGAAGAGCGGGACGATCTGCGCCAGGCCGCCGATCGAGACGGTGATGAGGGTGAGCACCGCCATCAGGACGACGTTCTTCTCGATCAGCGCGTGCTTGCTGAACCAGTTCATGTCCGGGGCTCCCTTATTCGGCCGGAGCCGGGACAGGGCCGGCATAGGAGGCGGCCGGCACGGCGGCCGGTTCCTCCTGCTCGCCGCGCGTCACGGTCATCCAGAGGTTGTAGACCATGATCAGCGCGCCCGAGAGGTACATCAGCCCGCCGAGCACGCGGATGACGTAGTAGGGGTGCATCGCCGCCACGGTCTCGATGAAGGCGTATTGCAGGAAGCCGTTCTCGTCATAGGCGCGCCACATCAGGCCCTGCAGGATGCCCGACACCCACATCGCGGTGATGTAGAGGACGATGCCCAGGGTCGCGACCCAGAAGTGCCAGGAGATCAGCTTCTCGGAATACATGCCGCGCTTGCCCCAGAGCTTGGGGAACAGCCAGTAGAGCGCGCCGAAGGTGACGAAGCCGACCCAGCCCATCGCGCCCGAATGCACATGGCCGATGGTCCAGTCGGTGTAGTGGCTGAGCGCGTTGACCGCCTTGATGGACATCACCGGCCCTTCGAAGGTGGACATGCCGTAGAAGCCCACCGCGGTGACCGAGAAGCGCAGACCGGGGTTCGTGCGCAGCTTGTCCCACGCGCCGGAGAGCGTCATCACGCCGTTGATCATGCCGCCCCAGCTGGGCATCCAGAGCATGATCGAGAACACCATGCCCAGCGTCTGCGCCCAGTCGGGCAGTGCGGTGTAGTGCAGGTGGTGCGGGCCGGCCCAGATGTAGAGGAAGATCAGCGACCAGAAGTGCACGATCGACAGCCGGTAGGAATAGACCGGGCGCTCGGCCTGCTTGGGGATGAAGTAGTACATCATCCCCAGGAAGCCCGCGGTCAGGAAGAAGCCCACCGCGTTGTGGCCGTACCACCACTGGATCATCGCATCCTGCACGCCCGAAGCGAGGCCGTAGGACTTCGAATGCCCCATCGTCACCGGCAGGGCCAGGTTGTTGACGATGTGCAGCATCGCGACGGTGATGATGAAGGCCAGGAAGAACCAGTTCGCCACGTAGATGTGGGGTTCCTCGCGCTTCATGATCGTGCCCGCGAAGGCGACCAGGTAGTGCACCCACACGATGGTCAGCCACAGGTCTACATACCATTCGGGCTCGGCATATTCCTTGCCCTGCGTCACGCCGAAGACGTAGCCCAGCGCGGCCGTGACGATGACGAACTGGTAGCCCGCGAAGAGGAACCAGCCCATCGGCTCGCCGCCGAACAGCCGCGCGCGGCAGGTGCGCTGCACGACATAGAGGCTGGTGCAGAACAGCGCATTGCCGCCGAAGGCGAAGATCACGGCGGAGGTGTGGACCGGGCGCAGCCGCCCGAAGGTCGTCCATTCCAGGTCGAGGTTCAGCAGCGGCCAGGCCAGCTGTGAGGCGATGACGACGCCGAGCAGGAAGCCGGCCACGCCCCAGAACATGGTCGCGATCGCGAAGGCGCGGATCGGCCCCTCCACATAGGGCTCGACCCGATGGAGGGAGGCCGATGCGGCGCCCTCCATCGCGGAGCCTGTTGCAACTGCGGTTGCCGCCATCTGGCACCTCTCCCCAACCCTGGTTCCCCGGGCCGACCCCGGGACGCACCCATGACAGGGCTACAAGACCGGGAAGCCGCCACCGCGTCCTTGATCCGGATCAAGTCTTGCTGCGATGCAGGAAGGCTAGTGTGATGCGCAGAACGGATCGGGGAGACGCCTGCCATGACCACCGACACCGCGGAGCCCGCCGCACCGCAAGCCGCCCCCCCTGAGGGCGCGCGGCCCGCCATCGTCATCCATCGCGTGCCGAACGACCGGCCCTGGGTCTGGCTGTCGGCCGGCTGGAAGGATCTGATGGCGGCGCCGCATATCGGCTTCTTCTATGGCGGCGCGGTGGTGGCGCTGAGCTGGCTGCTGGTGGTGCTGCTGCTCCAGTTCGGCTCGGGCTGGGCGGTGCTGCCGGCGGTGGCGGGCTTCTTCCTGGTCGGGCCGATCATCGGCGCGGGCCTCTATGAGACCAGCCGGCGGCGTGAGCGGGGCGAGCCCGTTTCGCTCGGCATCGCCTTCACCGCCTATCGGCGCAACGCGCCGCAGCTCGCGATCATGGGCGCCGCCCTGGTGCTCATCAACCTGTTCTGGGTGCGCATCGCCGGGCTGCTCTTCATGGTGTTCTTCGGGCTGGGCTTCTCGCCGGCCATCGAGATGCTGCCGGCGGCGCTGCTGCGCTCGAACCAGCTGCTGCCCTTCCTGATCGTGGGCACGGGCTTCGGCTTCGTCCTCGCCACCGCGGCCTTCGCCATCTCGGCCGTCTCCATCCCGATGATCCTCGACCGCGACATCTCGGCGGTGGAGGCGATCGTCACCTCGATCCGCGCCACCTTCGACAATTGGCGGGCGATGGCCTTCTGGGCGGGGCTGATCGTGGTCTTCACCGGCATGGCGCTGGTGCCCTTCTTCCTGGGTATCGCGCTGGTCCTGCCGCTGGTGGGCCACGCCACCTGGCACGCCTACCGGGACATCGTGCGGTAGGGACCCCCCCCTTCTGTCTGGGGGGCGGCAGCGCCGCGCTTGCGCCGCCGCCCCCGCTCGGCTATGCGTCCGCCCCTCGCCGGCACCCCTGGAGGCCGGCGTTTTTGCGTTGTCTCAACGCATCTCACAGTGAAGGAGCCTGGCAATGGTCCAGACGGTACGGATCGACGTCGTGGCGCGCGCAAATGCAGGTAAGGGGGCAGCGCGTGCGACCCGGCGTGAGGGGCTGGTCCCCGGTGTGGTCTACGGCGCGAAGCAGCCCGCGACCCTGGTGGCGCTCGACCCGCGCGACATCATGAAGGAACTGACCAAGGGTGGCTGGCAGTCGCACCTCTATGAGGTCGCGGTGAAGGACGGCCCGACCGAGCGCACCATCATGCGCGAAGTGCAGTTCGACCCGGTGACGGACCGCCCCGTGCACATCGATTTCCAGCGCGTCGCCCCCGGCGCGCGCATCCGCGTGCGCGTGCCCGTGGTGTTCCTGCATGAGGACACCTGCCCCGGCATCAAGGCCGGCGGCGTGCTGAACGCCGTGCGCCGCGAGATCGAGGTGATGGTCGAGGTCGACCGCGTGCCGGACCATTTCGAGATCGACCTCGCCAACGCCAAGATCGGCGAAGGCCTGCGCTGGTCCTCGATCAAGGACAATTTCGGCGCCCGCCCGGTGATCGTGGGCCGCGACTTCATGGTCGCCTCCATCGCCGCGCCGACGACGGAAGAAGAGGTCGCCCCGGTGGCGGCCGCGGCCCCCGAGCCCGCCAAGGGCAAGGGCAAGGCGGCGGCGAAGCCCGCGGCGGCGGCGGCCAAGCCGGCCGCGGCGGCCGCGCCCGCCAAGAAGAAGTAACCCGCGCGATCGGGGGGCGCTGCCGTGCTTCTGTGGGTCGGTCTCGGCAATCCGGGGCCGGAACATGCGCGGCAGCGCCACAATATCGGCTTCATGGCGCTGGACGCCATTGCCCGGCGCCACGGCTTCTCGGCCTGGCGCAAGCGCTTCAAGGGCCAGGTGGCCGAGGGTCTCGTCGGCGGGGTGAAGGTGCTCGCCCTCAAGCCCGAGACCTACATGAACGCCTCCGGCGATGCGGTGCAGCAGGCGGCAGGCTTCATCAAGGCGCCGCCGCCGGCCATCTGGGCCTTCCATGACGAGCTCGACCTCGCCCCCGGCAGGCTGCGGGTGAAGAAGGGCGGGGGCGTGGCCGGCCATAACGGGCTGCGCGACATGCAGCGCGCCTTGGGTTCGGCGGATTTCTGGCGCGTGCGGCTGGGCATCGGCCATCCCGGCCACAAGGATGCCGTGACCGGCCATGTGCTGGGCAATTTCGCCAAGGCCGAGACCTGGGTGACCCCCCTGCTCGACGCCGTGGCCGAGGCCGCCCCCCTGCTCGCCGAGGGCCAGCCCGAGGCCTTCATGTCCCGCGTGGCCCTGTTGACCCCTTCGGAGTGACCTTCATGGAATCCGCGGAAAACATGTTCGATGGCGGCTTCGGCGCCCCGGGGCCCGAGGATTTCGCCAATGGCGCCGCCGCGCTCGCGGCCGGGCTGATCCGTGAGGCGCAGAGCCTCTCCCAGGCCGCGGCGTCGCTGCGCGCCGTCGCCATGTCCAATCCGCCCGGCGTGGCGAGCGGCGAGCCGCTCTCGGATGTGCGCCGCGCCCGCATGGTGCTCTCCACCGCCGGCGAGGCCGCGCTGCGTGCTGCCCTCGCGCTGGAGGCCGCCGCCCTGCTGGGTGAGCGCCGCAGCGCGGCCGAGCACGCGGCGCGCATCGCCGAGGCCGCGAAGCGCGTCGGCCTGCCGGGGGCGACCCTTGCGCCGGCGCTGCGCGCGGCGGCACTGGATTTCCGCACCGATGACGCGGCGGCGCGCATCGCCGCCTCCACCCTGGCCGCCGATCTCTGCACGGCGCTGACGCAGACCCGAGAAGGCTGATCCCATGGGTTTCAATTGCGGCATCGTCGGCCTGCCCAATGTCGGCAAGTCCACGCTGTTCAACGCGCTGACGGCGACGGCCTCGGCCCAGGCCGCGAACTATCCCTTCTGCACGATCGAGCCGAATGTCGGGCGCGTCGCCGTGCCGGATCCGCGCCTGGGCACGCTGGCGAAGATCGGCAAGTCGCAGAAGATCATCCCCACCAGCCTGGAATTCGTGGACATCGCGGGCCTGGTGCGCGGGGCCTCGAAGGGCGAGGGGCTGGGCAACCAGTTCCTGGCGAACATCCGCGAGGTGGACGCCATCGTGCACGTGCTGCGCTGCTTCGAGGATGGCGACATCACCCATGTCGAGGGCAGCGTCGACCCCGTGCGCGATGCCGAGACGGTGGAGACCGAGCTGATGCTCGCGGATCTCGAGAGCCTCGAGAAGCGCGCCGTCAGCCTCGGCAAGAAGGCGCGCGGCGGGGACAAGGAAGCGCAGGCGCAGATGGCGCTGATCGAGCCGCTGACCGCCGCACTCACCGCCGGCATCCCCGCGCGCAAGGCGATTCCGAAGGGCGAGGAGGAAGCGGCGGCGCGGCTGCAGCTGATGACCACCAAGCCCGTTCTCTATGTCTGCAATGTCGAGGAAGCCTCGGCCGCGACGGGCAACGCGCACAGCGCGCGGGTCTTCGAGATGGCGAAGAAGGAAGGCGCGCGCGCCGTCATCGTCTCCGCCGCCATCGAGGCCGAGATCAGCCAGATGGCCGATGCCGACCGGGCGGAATTCCTGGAATCGCTGGGGCTGAGCGACAGCGGGCTCGATCGCATCATCCGCGCCGGCTACGAGCTTCTGGGCCTTGTCACCTATTTCACGGTGGGTCCGAAGGAGACGCGCGCCTGGACCATCACGCGCGGCACCAAGGCGCCGGGCGCGGCGGGCGTCATCCATGGCGATTTCGAGCGCGGCTTCATCGCGGCCGAGACCACCGCCTATGACGACTACGTCGCCCTGGGCGGCGAGCAGGGCGCCAAGGAAGCCGGCAAGATGCGCATCGAGGGCAAGGAATACGTCGTCAAGGACGGCGATGTGTTGCTGTTCAGGTTTAATGTGTGAGGGTGTTCACAGCGTGGTCCGGACCGAGAACAGCTCCGGAAAGAACCGCTTCTCCAGCACCCCCTTGAGGTAGGACACGCCGGCACTCCCGCCCGTGCCCATGCGCCCGCCGATGATGCGCTCCACCGTCTTGAGGTGCCGGAAGCGCCAAGTCTGGAAGGAATCCTCCAGGTCCACGAGTTCCTCCGCCAGCTCATAGAGGTCGAAATGCCGGTCAGCGTGGCGATAGACCTCGGCCCAGACCGCCTCCACCCCCGGATCGGGCTGATGCGTGCGCGTGAAGTCGCGCGCCAGCACCGCCTCCGGCACGGGCAGGCCGCGCCGGGCCAGCAGGCGCAGCGCCTCATCATAGAGGGAAGGTGCTTCGAAGGCCGCGCGCAGCTCGGCCTGGATGGTCGGGCGATGCGCATGCGGGCGCAGCATGAAGGCGTCGCGCTGGCCCATGCGGAACTCCAGCATCCGGTACTGCCAGGACTGGAAGCCGGAGGAGGAACCGAGGCTCTCGCGGAAGGCCAGGTAGTCATGCGGGGTGAGGGTGGTCAGCACGTCCCAGGCCTCGACCAGCTGGCGCTGGATGCGGCTGACCCGCGCCATGGCCTTGAAGGCGGGGGCGAGGGAATCCGCGCGGATATTGTCCATGGCCAGCGACAGCTCATGGCCCATCAGCTTCATCCACAGCTCCTGCACCTGGTGGATGACGATGAAGAGCATCTCGTCATGCTGGCCCGAGCGCGGCTTCTGCGCCGCCAGCAGCGCCTCCAGGCCGAGATATTCGGCGTAGTCCATCTTCCGCGAGAAATCGGTCTCCGCACCCTCGACCATCACGATGCTCCTGGCTGTGAGGACGGATCTGGTGACGCGGCGTGGCCGGAACCATGGCGCCGCAAGGGTTGCAGCAGCAGCCGGTCGAGCCGCTGCTCCCCCGCCGCGCGGAAACCCGGTACGCCAATCACGGCTGCGTCGAGCCCCGCCGCGGGCGCGGCGCGATAGGTGCCGAAAAGCCGATCCCACCAAGGCAGGCAGAAGCCGAAGCAGCTATCCGTCTCGGCCGGCACTTCCGAATGGTGGGTGCGGTGCATGTCGGGCGTCACCAGCACCCGGCGCAGCACCGCATCCACGCGCCGCGGCAGGCGGATATTGGCATGGTTGAACAGGCTGGTCGCGTTCAGCAGGAGTTCGAAGGCCAGCACCGCCACGGCCGGTGCGCCGAGAGCCACGACGACCACGGCCTTGATGCCCAGGGAGAGCAGGATCTCCAGCGGGTGAAAACGCAGGCCCGTCGTCGCGTCCAATTCCGGATCGGCATGGTGCATCCGGTGCAGCCGCCAGAGCAGCGGCACATGGTGGAACAGCCGGTGCTGCGCGTAGATCGCCAGGTCCAGCACCACGATCGCCAGCGGCACGGCCAGCCAAGCGGGCAGGCCCAGCATCGGCAGGAGCCCCAGCCCCTGCGCCTCCGCCCAGAGCGCGACGCCCACCGCACCGGCTGGCGCCACGAGGCGAACCAGCGCCGCGCCGATCACCGGCAGGCTGAGATTGCCTGGCCAGCGACGCCAGCCGATCGGCCGCGCCACGCCCCGCGTCCATTGGCGCTCGGCCCACAGCATGGTGGCCAGCACGCCGAGGAAAACCGCCAGGCGAATCGCTGCCTCGCTCATGCCGCTCCGCTTCCAAGGGCCTTCACCACCGAACATCTGGTGACGCGGCGGGTGCGCAACCACATCGCGCGTCATGATCCCCGACCTGCGCCCGCATTTTTCCCGCTTCCTCCAGGCCGAGCCCGGCCGGCTGCATTTCGCCGCGCACAGCCACCATCCCTGGCCGGATGCGACCCGCGCGGCCCAACTCGCCGCCTGGGACCTCGCGGCGGCGGAGCAGGATGCGAAATGGGGCAGCGTGCTGGGCGGCGTCGTGGCCGAGTGCCGCGCGCGCGTGGCCCGGCAGTTGGGCCTGCCGGACCCCGCCACGCTGGTCTTTTCCGCCAACACGCATGATTTCCTGCTGCGCATCCTCTCGGCGCTGGACCCCACCCGGCCCGCGCGCGTGCTGACCACGGATGGCGAGTTCCACACCCTGACCCGGCAATTGGCCCGGCTGGAGGAGGAAGGCCTGGTGCAGGTCACGCGCATCCCCGCCGAGCCGGGTGCGGCCTGCATGGATCGATTGGTGGCGGCAGCGCGAGACAACTTCGACCTGATCTGGGTGTCGGAGGTCTTCTTCAATTCCGGCTACGCCCAGCCCGATGTCACCCCCCTGGCGGCCGCGGCCGGAGAGGCCGTGCTGGTGATCGATGGCTATCACGGCTTCATGGCCCGGCCCGTCGATCTCGGCCCCGTCGCCGACCGCGCCTTCTACACCGCCGGCGGCTACAAATACGCGATGGCGGGCGAGGGCTGCTGCTTCCTGCATTGCCCGCCCGGCTGGCTGCCACGACCGCGCGCGACGGGCTGGTACGCCGCCTTCAGCGCGCTGGCCGCGCCCGGCGGCGGCGTGGGCTATGCGGCGGATGGCAACCGCTTCATGGGCGCCACCTTCGACCCCACCGCGCTCTTCCGCCTCAACGCCGCGCTGCGCTGGTTCGAGGAACAGGGCCTGACCACCGCGATGGTGCGCGACCACGCGCATGCGCTGCAGACGCGCTTCGTGGCGGGGCTCGCCGGCACGGGGCTCGACCCCGCGACCCTCGTCGTGCCGCTGGGCGAGAAGAACCGCGGCAATTTCCTCACCTTCGACATCCCCGACGCTGCAGGCTGGCAGGCGCGGCTGGAGGCGGCGCGGATCATCACGGACCGGCGCGGTACAAGGCTGCGCTTCGGCTTCGGGATCTACCAGACCGATGCGGAGGTGGATGCGTTGCTCGCCCGTCTGGCGGGGCTGGCCGCGAAGGCGTAACCCGCCCGCATGACCCTTCCCCTGGCCCTGACGATGGGCGAGCCCGCCGGCATCGGCGCCGAGATCGCGGCCAAGGCCTGGCGCGCCGTGCATCGCGCCGGCCCCCCCTTCTTCCTGATCGGCGACCCGGCGCAGCTTGCGGGCGTGCCGGTGGCCGAGATCGACGCCCCCGAACAGGCCGCCGCCGCCTTCGCCACGCATCTGCCGGTGCTGCCGCTGCGCCTGCCGGCCCCCGTCACGCCCGGGCGGCTCGACCCGCGCAACGCGCCGGCGGTGGTGGCCTCCATCGAGCAGGCGGTGGCCTTCGCACGCGCGGGGCGCGCGGCGGGCGTGGTCACCAACCCGATCCAGAAATCCGTGCTCACCGCCATCGGCTTCCCGCATCCGGGCCACACCGAGTTCCTCGGCGTGCTCGCCGGCCTCGGCCGCCCGCCGGTGATGCTGCTGGCCTGCCCGGGGCTGCGGGTGGTGCCGGTGACGGTGCACCTCGCGCTGCGCGACGCCATCGCCAGGCTCGACACCGCGAGCATCGTCGAACACGGGCAGATCGTGGCCGAGGCGCTGCGGCGCGATTTCGGCATCGCCCGCCCGCGCCTCGCCATCGCGGGCCTCAACCCCCATGCGGGCGAGGCCGGCACGATGGGGCAGGAGGACGACGCCATCGTCGCCCCGGCCATCGCGCAGCTTGTCGCGCAGGGCATCGCCGCGCGCGGCCCGCTGCCGGCGGACACAATGTTCACCCCGCGCGCACGCGCCACCTATGACTGCGCGCTGTGCATGTATCACGACCAGGCGCTGATCCCGGTGAAGACCATCGACATGGATGGCGGGGTGAACGTCACGCTCGGCCTCGCCATCGTGCGCACCAGCCCGGACCACGGCACGGCGCTGGACATCGCCGGCCAGGACCGCGCCGATCCGGGCAGCCTGGTCGCGGCCCTGCGCATGGCCGCCGAGATCGCCGCAACCCGTGCGAAGGAAATCGCCGGATGATCGCCTCACAGAAGAATTCCGACCTGCGGCCCGAAGGGCCGAGCGCCCGAATGGGCGCCGCGGCTTATGCCGCGAAGCCAAGCCGCGCGGATGCGCGGCGCGTCACGCCTTGGGCGTGCCTTCGGCACGACGCGTTTGAGGGGCACGAAGGTGAAACCTTCGTGCACACAAAATGAAGCACCTCGACCTCTCGATCAACGTCGATCACGTCGCCACCATCCGCAACGCCCGCGGCGGCACCTTCCCCGATCCGACCGAGGCCGCGCGCGCCTGCATCGAGGCCGGCGCGGATGGCATCACCGTGCATCTGCGCGAGGATCGCCGCCACATCCGCGACCGCGACGTGGAACGCATCCGCGCCGAGATCGCCGCCCCCCTCAATTTCGAGATGGCCGCGACCGAGGAGATGGTGGCGATCGCGCGGCGGATCGCGCCCCCCTACTGCTGCCTGGTGCCCGAGAAGCGTGCGGAACTGACCACCGAAGGCGGGCTCGACGTGATTCGCGCCGGCGAGGATTTCGCGAAGAAGGTCCGCACGCTGCGCGACGCCGGTATCCGTGTGTCGGTCTTCGTCGAGGCCGATCCGGCGCAGATCGCCGCCTGTGCGCGCATCGGCGCCGCGGCGGTGGAACTCCACACCGGCACCTATGCCGATGCCGCGCCCGAAGCCCGCGCGCCCTTGCTGGCCCGGCTGAAGGAAGGCGCCCGCGTGGCGGTGGCCGAGGGGCTGCTCTGCCATGCCGGGCACGGCCTGACCTATGAGAACCTGCCGCCCATCGCCGCCATGCCGGAGGTCACCGAGGTCTCGATCGGTCATTTCCTGGTGGGCCAGGCGATCTTCGACAGCCTGCCCGGCGCCGTGCGGAAGATGCGAGCCATCATCGCCACCGCGCGTAGGGCTTGAAGGCGCCCTCACGCGCCGGGCGCGGCCATTCGGCCGCTCGCCCGCCTTCGGCAGGCGCAAGAACCGACCAGCAGGGTGAAGGGTCACTTCGGCGATTCGAGCAGGAAATCCCGCACGGCGGGGTCCGTCGAAAGCCCCGCCGCCCGTCGCCGCGCCGCCTGCGCGGTCTCGGCATCGCCCAGCCGCGCCGCGAGCGAAGCCAGGGCCGCCCAATAGGGCTGGTAGCCCTCGAGCCGCGCATCCGCCGCCGCGTCGCGCAGCGCCGCCAGCCCGGCCGCCGCCCCGGCCCGCTCGGCCAGCGCCACGGCGCGGTTCACCGCCACCACGGGGCTGGCCGTGGCCGCCAGCAGCGCGTCATAGAACAGCAGGATCGCGCCCCAATCGGTCACGCCGGTGACGCGCCGCGCCGCATGCACCGATTGCACCGCGGCCTCCCATTGGTAGCGGCCGGGCGCGCCCCTGGTGAAGGCGCCGGCGAGCAGCGCCTCGGCCTCCGCCTGCATCGGATGGTCCCAGCGCGCCATGTCCTGCGCCGAGAGCGGCACATAGCGCCCGGCGGCATCGCGCGCGGCGGGGCGGCGCGCCTCGAGATGCAGCAGCAGCGCGGCGAGTCCCGCGGCCTCCGGCTGGTCCGGCGCCAGGGCGGCGACGATGCGCGCCAGCCACAGCGCCTCGCCCGCCAGGGCGCCGCCATCGGCGGGGTCGGTGGCGCCCGCCGTGTAGGCGGCATAGATCGCGCCGAGCACGGCGGGCAGGCCCTCTTCCAGGGCCTCGCGTCCCGGCAGGGCGAAGGCGGCGCCGCTCTCCGCGATGCGGCGCTTGGCACGGACCAGCCGCTGCGACATCGCGGCGGGCGTCATCAGGTAAGCGCCGGCGATGCGCGCGGCATCCAGCCCGAGCACGGTCTGGAGCATCAGGGCCGCGCGCGCGGCGGGTTCCACAGCCGGGCCGGCGCAGGCCAGCAGCAGGGCCAACCGGTGGTCGGGCAGGCGGTCGCCTTCCTCGGCCTCCACCCCCTCCTCCCCGGCGGCGAGGCGCAGCGTGGGCAGCGCGGCGGCTGCCGTGGCGCGGCGGCGGTGCTGGTCGGTCAGGCGCCGGCGCGCGGCGGTGAGCAGCCAGGCCTCCGGCCGCTCGGGCACGCCCTCATTCGGCCAGGTCGCCAGCGCGGCGGCGAAGGCATCCGCCAGCGCGTCCTCCGCCGCCGCCATCGGCTGCCCGCGCGCCATCAGGAAGGCGAGCAGACGGCCATAGCCCTCGCGCGCCACCCGCTCGGCGGCGCGCGCCGCCGCACTCACGGCCTGGGCATCTCCCAGATCGGGCGGACCTCGACCGTGCCATGCGCCGCGCCCGGGCAGCGCGCGGCCCATTCGACCGCCGCCTGCATGTCCGGCACCTCGATCAGGAAATAGCCGCCGAGCTGCTCGCGCGTCTCGGCATAGGGGCCGTCCAGCACCTCGGCGCCGGCAGGGCCGACGCGCACGCGCTTGGCGGTGGCGGCATCGTGCAGCCGCTCGCCTCCGCGCATCACGCCGGCGGCGGCCAGCGCCTCGGCATAGGCGCCATAGGCGGCCATGATGCGGCCGACCTCGGCCTCGGGCAGGCGGGCCCAGGCGGCTTCATCCGAGTGGATCATCAGCATCGCTTGCATCGTCACGCTCCTTGCACCGCGGCGCCGGATGACACCGCTGCCCTGACGACGCGGCAGCCCGGCCGATTTCGACACCCGCCTTCGACGGGGGCGTTATTTTTCCCGCCGCGCCCCCTCCAGCAGGGCGAGGCGCCGGGCCTCGGCCGCGCGATCCGCCAGCTTTTCGGCCTTGGTCCGGCCGAATTTCACCCGGTTGGCGGCGGCCTCGGCCTCCGCCGCCCGCTTCGCCGCCGCCTTGCGCGCCTTGTTGAGGTTGACGGGATCGCCCATGACGGGAGAGTAACGCGCAGCGCAGCCGCGAGGAACACCGTGATGATCGAGTTGACCGCCGCCGATGGCCACCGCTTCGCCGCCTATGCCGCCGGCCCCACCGACGCCAAGCGCGCCCTGGTGGTGGTGCAGGAGATCTTCGGGGTGAACAACAACATCCGCCGGATCTGCGACGCCTTCGCCGCCGAGGGCTATGCCGTGGTGGCGCCCGCGCTGTTCGACCGCGTCGCACGCGGCACCGAGCTCGGCTACACGCCCGATGACGTGCAGCGCGGCCGCACGCTGAAGGGCCAGGTGCCCGAGGCCGGGCAGATGCTGGATGTCGAGGCCGCGGCCGCCGCCCTGCCCAAGGGGGCCACGCGGGGCATCATCGGCTATTGCTGGGGCGGCACCGTCGCCTGGTGGGGGGCGACGCGCAGCAAGAGCTTCAAGGCCGCGGTCGGCTGGTATGGCGGCGGCATCGCCGGCACCCGCACCGAGACGCCCAATTGCCCCGTGCAGCTGCATTTCGGCGAGATCGACCACGCCATCCCGCTCTCCGACATCGAGGCGATCCGCGCCGCCCAGCCGGCGGTGGAGATCTTCGTCTACAAGGGTGCCGGGCATGGCTTCGGCTGCGATGAGCGTGACAGCTACTCGGCGCCGGACCAACAGGTGGCGCAGGCGCGCAGCCTGGCGTTCCTGGCGAAGCATCTGGGCTGAGGGCACGGGCGGATGATCGGCTACTACATCACGACAGGCGTATGCCTGTTCCTGCTGGCGATGATCCCGATCTGGTCACCGCGCAGCGACAATCCGAGCTACCCTTTCCTCGTCATCATCGCGCTGGCGGTGGTGGTCTTCGTGGTGCCGCTGGTGCTCAAGCGCCGCCAGCGTGAGGGTGCGGCCACGCCGGGCGCGCTGCCCGTGACGGTGGAGAGCGTGGGCGGCAAGCGGGAAGAGTGAACCCTGGCGCCCCGCGCCCGCCCCCGTGATAGTCATTGCCCAGGAGAGACGAACATGACCCTGCTGCGCCGCACCCTGCTCGCCACCCCCGCCTTGCTCGCCCTGCCGCGCCCCGGCGCCGCCCAGGCCTTCCCGAGCCGCCCGCTGCGCATCGTCGTGCCCTTCGCCCCCGGCGGCGCGGTGGACATCACCGCGCGCCTGCTGGGCGAGAAGCTGCAGCCGATCCTCGGCGTGAACGTGGTGATCGACAATCGCGGCGGCGCGGGCGGCAATATCGGCGCCGATGCGGTCGCCAAGGCCGAGCCCGATGGCCACACCATCCTGCTCGGCACCGCCACCATCCTGGCGGCGAACAAGTTCCTCTATCGCCGCTCCATGCCCTTCGACCCGGTGCGCGACCTGGCCCCCATCACCCGTGTGTCGACCGGCACGGTGCTGCTGGTGGTGAACAGCCAGCGCCCCTGGCGCAGCTTCGCGGATCTCGTCGCGGCGGCGAAGGCGGCGCCGGGGCGGATCAGCATGGGCTCCTCCGGCACCGGCACGGTCAGCCACCTGACGCTGGCCAGCATCAACCGCGCGGCCGGCATGGACATCACCCATGTGCCCTATCGCGGCGGCGGGCCGGCCATCACGGATCTGCTCGCCGGCAGCATCGACATGATGTTCGACGTGATTCCGGCCCTGATGCCGCATGTGCGGGAGGGCCGCTTCCGCCCGCTCGCGGTCGGCAGCGCCGAGCGCATCACCTTCGTCCCCGAGCTGCGCGAGGTGCCGGGGATGCGCGAGCTGCTGCCCGGCGCGGGGATCGACATGCAGAGCTGGTACGCCGTCAGCGCCCCCGCGCGCACGCCCGCCCCGGTGCTGGCGCGGCTGCATGAGGTGATCTCCCAGGTGGCGATGAGCGATGATTTCCGCGCCCGGCTGATGCCGCTGGGCTTCGAGCCGATCACCGATCCCTCGCCGGCGGCCTTCGGCACCTACATGGCGCAGCAGGAAGGCGTGTGGCGCACGCTGGTCGAGCTTTCGGGCGCCACGCTGGACTGACGGGAGGCGCGGGAAGGCGATCCCTTCCCGCGCCCCCTTCCTTCAAACCGCGAAGGCGCGCTGGAACACGGCGGGGTCGACATTCCCGCCGCTGACCACCACGCCCACCACGCGCCCGCGTGTCTCGATCTTGCCGGCCAGCACGGCGGCCAGCGCCACCGCGCCGCCGGGCTCCGCCACGATCTTCAGATGCTCGAAGGCGAAGCGCATCGCGCGGAACACCTCGGCCGGCGTCACCACCACGCCCCCCGCCAGGCGCGGCTGGTTGATGGCGAAGGTCAGCGCGCCGGGGCGCATCGACAGCAGCGCATCGCACAGCCCCTCGCCCTTGCCGTCATTGGCGATCCGCTCGCCGGCCGCGAGCGAGCGCTTCGTGTCGTCCCAGCCCTCGGGCTCCACCGCATGGATGCGCGTGCCGGGCGCCGCACCCTCCACCGCCAGCGCGCAGCCCGCGATCAGCCCGCCGCCGCCGGTGCACACCGCCAGCTCATCCAGCGTCAGCCCCGCGGCGCGCGCATCGGCGATGAGTTCCAGGGCCAGCGTGCCCTGGCCGGCGATGACATCGGGATGGTCGAAGGGCGGCAGCAGCGTGGCCCCGCGCTCGCGCGCCAGGCGGCCGGCCAGCATCTCGCGATCCATCGTCTTGCGGTCGAAGAAGGTGATCTCCGCCCCCCAGCCACGCGTGCTCTGCACCTTGATGGCAGGCGCATCCAGCGGCATGGCGATCAGCGCGGGCATGCCGAGCATGGCGGAGGCGCAGGCCACCGCCTGGCCGTGATTGCCCGAGGAATGCGTCACCACGCCGCCCGCGCGCGCCGCCTCGGGCAGGCAGAGCGCGGCATTGGTCGCACCCCGCAGCTTGAAGCTGCCGGTGCGCTGCAGCGGCTCGGGCTTCACCAGGATGGTGCCGCCGGTGCGCTGGTCCAGCACCGCATGGCGCAGCATCGGCGTGTGCACCACCTTGCCCGCGAGCCGCGCGGCGGCGGCCAGCACATCCTCATGCGTCGGCAGGCGGTCGAAGACCTGCGGGGGGATCGCCTTCACCATGCTCAATCCTTTCGAAGGGGCGACGACCGAAACCGGTTGGGGTCGAGCAGCGGCACCGCCGGCGCGAGATCCGCATCCACCGCCCCCGCCACCAGCCCCGCCACCAGCCGCCCCGCCGCCGGCGAGGTCTGGATGCCGTAGCCGCCCTGGCCGATCATCCACAGGAAGCCGGGTGCGTCGCGGTCGAAGCCGATGGCGAGCGAGCGGTCGGGCGTGAAGCTGCGCAGCCCCGCCCAGCGATGCTCCACGCGATGCACCGGGATATCAAGCGCCTGCTGCATGCGGTCCACGGCGATGGCGACATCGAGCTCATCGGGCTGCACGTCGTGCGGGTCCATGTCCGTCTCGTCGGCCGGCGAGACCATCAGCTTGCGCCGCGCCTCGGGCCGCACATACCAGGAATGGCCGACATCGCCGAGCAGCGGCCAAGTGCTGCACTCATGCGCGCCGGGATCGACGATCAACGCGGTGCGCCGCTTGGGCTGCAGGCCAAGGGGCGCGAGCCCCGCGATGGCCGCCACCGCATCGCCCCAGGCGCCGGCGGCGTTGACCAGGACAGGGGCGCGGAAGGTCTCGCCCGCCGTCGTCTCGGCCTGCCAGCGCCCCGCGGCGTGGTGGATGCGCCCGGCCCGCGCGCGCAGCGCCAGCACGCCGCCCGCCTGGCGCAGCTGCTTGAGGAAGCCCGCATGCAGCCCCGCGACATCGATGTCGAAGGCGTCGCGCTCGATCGCCGCGGCGGCCGCATAGCCGGGCCTGAGCGGCGCCACCTGGGCCGCGATCTCGGCCACCGCGATGGGCTCGATCCCCTCGCCCTCGGCGATCATCGTGGCGAGCTTCGCGCGATCGGCCTCGGGGGCGAGGGTCACCACCGGGCGCGGGGCGAGCAGGGGCGCGGGGGCGAAGCCTTCGCCGGGCGATTCGAAGAAGGCGCGTGAGGCGCGGGTCAGGATCCGCACATCGGGCGGGCCGTAGTTCAGGATCCAGATCGCCGCGGAGCGGCCGGTGCTGTGGTAGCCGGCACTCTCCTCGGCCTCGATCAGCGCCACGCGGCGCCCCGTGCTGGCGAGATGGGCGGCGGCGGTGGCGCCGGCGATGCCGGCCCCGATCACCAATATGTCGAAATCGGTTGAGCTCATGGCCCGCATGGTTCGGCCGGTGGCGGCCCGCGGTCAATCCATCCGCCTTGCCCGCGCGCCGGGCGCCCGTCATGCTGGCGCAAAAGCAGGTCCGGCGCCGCAAGGCACGACCACAGGGTGTGGAAGGGGAGCGATGGCGCAGGTTTCGATCCGCAAGGTCGTCAAGGCCTATGAGGGCGGCGTGCAGGCGGTGAAGGGGATCGACCTCGAGATCGCCGACCATGAATTCGTCGTGCTCGTCGGCCCTTCCGGCTGCGGCAAATCCACCACGCTGCGCATGATCGCGGGGCTGGAGGAGATCACGGGCGGCGAGATCGCGATCGGCGGCACGGTGGTGAACGACATCCCGCCGCGCGACCGGGACATTGCGATGGTGTTCCAGAACTACGCGCTCTACCCGCACATGTCGGTCTACGACAACATGGCCTTCGGCCTGACGCTGCGGAAATTCGCGAAGGAGGAGATCAAGCGCCGCGTGATGAACGCCGCGCGCATCCTCGACATCGAACCGCTGCTGGAGCGCAAGCCCAAGGCGCTCTCGGGCGGGCAGCGCCAGCGCGTGGCGATGGGCCGCGCCATCGTGCGCGACCCCAAGGTGTTCCTCTTCGACGAGCCGCTCTCGAACCTCGACGCCAAGCTGCGCGTGCAGATGCGCACCGAGATCAAGAAGGTGCACCAGAAGGTGCGCACCACCACGGTCTATGTCACGCATGACCAGATCGAGGCGATGACGCTGGCCGACCGCGTGGTGGTGATGAATCACGGCGTGATCGAGCAGGTGGGTCCGCCGCAGGAGCTGTATCACCACCCGAAGACGCGCTTCGTCGCCGGCTTCATCGGCAGCCCGGCGATGAATTTCCTGCCCGTGCGACTGGAACAGGCCTCGGGCGCGCTGCGCCTCAACCTGCCCAACGGCATCGTGCTGGACGTGCCGGCCGAGCGCACCGCGCGCTACGCGCCGCATGCCGGGCGCGCGCTGCTGCTGGGCATTCGCCCGGAACATCTGACCGAACCCAGGAACCTCGACCGCGGCAACATCGCGCAATTCGAGATCATCCCCGAGGTGATCGAGCCGATGGGCATGGAGACGCTGCTGCATCTGTGGATGGACGGCGCCGAAGTGTGCTGCCGCATCGACCCCACCACCGCGGCCGCACCGGGCCGGCCGATGATGATGGCCGCCGACCTCAACCACATGCACCTGATCGATCCCGACAGCGGAAAAGTGCTTTAGAAAGTCCTGCCGATGTTCGTCGCCGCCAACCGCTTCCGCGTCATCCCCGAACAGGCCGCCGCCTTCGAGCAGACCTGGCTCACCCGCGAAAGCCATCTGCATGAGCTGGAGGGCTTCCTCACCTTCCATCTTCTGAAGGGCCCGCAGGCGGCGGACCACATCCTCTACTCCTCCTTCACGCTCTGGGCCTCACGCGCAGCTTTCGAGGCCTGGACGCGCTCGGAGCAGTTCCGCCGCGCCCATGCCGGCGCCGGTGCCTCCAAGCCCACCACGCTCGGCCCGCCGAGCTTCGAGGGCTTCGACGTGCTGCAGACCATCACGGCGCCGGGCGTGGAAGCGCCGCATGGCTGAGCAGGGCGGGCCGCTGGTCTATCTCGTGCCCTCGCTCGATGTGTGCTGGGCGAATTTCGCGCCGATGCGCCCGCACCGGAACTTCATCGCGGACCCGCCGCCGGTCGCGCAATGCGCCGACGAACTCGGCCGCGTGGTGGCGGAACTCGGCCCCTTTCTCGAGGGCCAGTATGTGCTTGCCGTGCACACGGGCACCTACAATCGCGACGCCTTCTACCAGGAGCCTTTCCTGGAACATTACCGCAGCGCCGTCGCGCAGGGCGCGGGCATCGCGATCCATCCGCATGAGGAGATCCGCGCCCAGGGCACGGGCCACATCACCGAGCCCTACATGCGCCAGATGATCCGCGCCCGGAAGGATCAGCTGCTGGCCGGGGGTGTGACGCCCAGCGCCTACAAGGGCGGGCATTTCGCCTATCCCGCCTGGCTCACGCGCATCCTCGACGAGGAAGGGCTGCATGTCGATTTCTCGGCGGCACCGGGCTACAGCGAGCCGCGCTGCGACGCGAACTGGATCGGTGTCGCGCCCGGCGGCGGCTATCTCAGCTTCGAGGATCCGACCTGGCCCGAGGGGCGCGGCACACGCTCCCGCGTGCTGGAAATGCCCCTCGGCAATGATGGCGGCGGGGCGGTGGAGGAGGTGAACACCCTCTACAACGAGAAGACCGACCTCGCGAACCTGCTGCGCGTCTGGGATGCCATCGTCGCGCAGGCGCGCGCGGCGGGGCGGCCCTTTTTCGTGCATTACCTGTTCCACAACACCTCGATCGCCGAGCCGCGCTGGATGGATCAGTTCCGCCGCGTGATCGACCATGCCCGGGCGAATCACGGCGTGATCGCCAGCCCTGCCACCGCCAAGGCGGCCTATGACCGGGTGATGGCGCCGGCCGGCTGAGTCGCGCCCGCCGGCAGGGCCAGTGTCACCAGCCAGCAGGCGGCGAGCATCAGGCTCGCCCCCAACAGGCAGGCGCCGAGGCCGCCCATGGCGTAGAGCAGACCGGAGGCGAGCGTGCCGATGAAGCGCCCCGCGGCATTGGCGGCGTAGTAGAAGCCCACATCCTCGGCCGCCTTCTCGCTGCCCGCATAGGCGAGCACGAGATAGGAATGCACCGAGGAATTGACCGCGAAGACGATGCCGAAGAGGCAGAGGCCGAGCGGGATGAAGAGATCCGCGCGCGGGGCGCCGGCGAGCAGCAGCGCGGCCAGCCCCGCCGTGGTCAGCAGCAGCGCCAACGACCAGCGCCGCGCCGCCGGCACCTCCGCCGAGAGCCCATCCGCGCTCGGCCGCACCAGCCGCGGCGCGGCCGCCTGCACCACGCCGTAGCCGATGGTCCAGAGTGCGAGGAACCCGCCCACCATCGAGAAGGTCCAGCCCGCCGCGTAGAGGAAGACCGGCAGGCCGACGACGAACCACACGTCGCGCGCGCCGAACAGGAAGAGCCGTGCGGCGGCAAGCAGGTTCACGCCGCGGCTCTTGCCCAGGAATTCGCGCGCGCTGCGCGAGGCCTTCGCCTTGCCCATCAGCGGCGGCAGCGTGGCGAACACGCCGAGCAGGATCAGCGCCAGCGCCGCCGCCATCGCCCAGAGCGCGCCGCGAAAGCCGAAGGCCTCCAGCAGCACGCCGCCGAAGAAGAAGCCCAGCCCCTTCATCGCGTTCTTGCTGCCGGTGAAGAGGGCGACCCAGCGGAAGAGGGTGCCCGAGCCAGCCTCCTGCGTCCGATCGCCGGAAGGCGAAGCCTGGAGGCGTGAATCGGCCGCACCGCCGAAGGCGGACTCATACCTCCGATCGCCGGAAGGCGAAGCCTTGCGGCGTGAATCGACCGCACCGCCGAAGGCGGACTCATGCGTCAGCTTGATGGCGGATTTGCTCGCCGTCTTGGTGAGATCCTTGGCCACGCCGCACACGCCCTGCGCGACAACGACCCAGGCGACCGAGAGCGCCGCCCCCCAATCCGGCGAGACGGCCGAGAGCAGCAGGAAGCCCGCGATCTGCGTGGCCAGCCCCACCGCGAGCATCCGCGCGATGCCGAAGCGCGTCGCCAGCCAGCCGCCGATGAGGTTGGCGAGGATGCCCGCCGCCTCATAGAGCAGGAACAGCAGCGCGAGCGTGAAGGGCGAGTAGCCGAGCCGGAAGAAATGCAGCAGCACCAGCAGGCGCAGCGCGCCATCGGTCAGGGTGAAGCCCCAATAGGCCGCCGTGACGATGGCGTAGTTGCGCGCCCCGGGGGTCATTGGAAGCGGGCGAAGGTTTCACCTTCGCCCCCCTCAGACGCCGGGCGGCGGCCATCCGGCCGCCTTGGCTTCGCCGCAGGTGCGGCGGCGCCCCTTCGGGCACTCGGCCCTGCGGGCCGCAGGTCGGCACCTCGTATGCTGAAATTCACAGCCCCACCCGCTCCATATGGCAGGCGAGGTCGACCATGCGGCAGGCATAGCCCATTTCGTTGTCGTACCAGGCGTAGATCTTCAGCAGCGTGCCGTCCGTCACCAGCGTGGACAGCGCATCCACGATCGAACTCCGCGTATCCCGCGCATAATCGGCCGAGACCAGCGCGCGCGTCTCATGGCCCAATATGCCGGCGAGCGGCCCGGCGGCGGCGGCGGCGAAGAGCGCGTTCACCTCCTCGGCCGTGGTCTCGCGCTGCATCTCGAAGACGCAATCGGTGAGCGAGGCGTTAAGCACCGGCGCGCGCACCGCATGGCCGTTCAGCTTGCCCTTCAGCTCGGGATAGATGAGCGCGATAGCGGTGGCGCTGCCCGTGGTCGTCGGCTGCAGGGAGAGCATGGCGGAACGCGCGCGGCGCAGATCCTTGTGCGGCGCATCGACCACGACATTGGTGTTGGTCGGGTCGTGGATGGTGGTGATCTGGCCGTGCCGGATGCCGATGGCCTCATGCACCACCTTCACCACGGGGGCGAGGCAGTTTGTGGTGCAGGAGGCGGCGGTGACGATGGGATGGCGCGCCGGATCGTAGCGATGCTCGTTCACGCCGACGACGATGTTGAGCACGGAGTCGAACTTCACCGGCGCGGCGACGATCACGCGCTTCGCCCCGCGGTCGAGGTGCCCCTGGATCGTCTCGGGTGTCAGGAACTTGCCGGTGCATTCCAGCACGAGATCCACGCCGAGATCGCCCCAGGGAATCGCCCCCGGCGTCGCGTGCTCGGAATAGCCCAGGCGCCGCGCGCCGATGCGGATCGCGCCCGCGCCCTCGGCCGCGATGTCGGCCCGCCAGCGGCCCTGCACGCTGTCGAATTCCAGCAGATGCGCGATGGCCGGCGCGCCGCCCTTGATCTCGTTGAGGTGCACGACCTCCAGCCGGTTGCCGGCGCGCGGATCCGCGGGCTGGCGCTCCGCCGCGCCCATCGCCGCGCGCAGCGCGAGCCGGCCGATGCGGCCCATGCCATTGATGCCGACCTTCATGCCCGCACCGCCACATGCGGGTCGGCCAGCTCATCGATGCGCGCCTTCAGCGCCAGGCGGTCGAGCGCGGCGAAGGGCAGGCTGGTGAAGGCCTCGAGCCGCCGGCGCAGCCCGGCATGCAGCTCGTTCAGCAGGGTCGCGCGCTCCGCCAGGCTGCCGGTGAATTTCGCCGGGTCGGGCAGCGGCCAGGCGCCGGTGACGGTGGTGGCGCCGAAATCCGGGCAGGCCTGGCCCTGCAGCGTGTCGCAGAGCGTCAGCACGAAATCCATGCGCGGCGCGCCGGGGCCGCTGAATTCCTGCCAGGATTTGGAGCGCAGGCGGGAGGTGTCGTGCCCGAGCGTGCGCAGCAGCGCCAGCACCTCCGGCAGCGGGCCCTCGGGCGCCGGGTCGGAGCCCGCGGAATAGGCCGCGAAGCGCCCGGCGCCGATGCGGTTCAGCAGCGCCTCCGCCAGGATCGAGCGCGCCGAGTTGCGCGTGCAGAGGAACAGCACGTTGAAGACGGGCATCGGCAAGGTCGGGGTCCTCCCGGTGAGACTGTCGAGCAATCGGGCAATGTCGCCGCAGCGCGCCGGCTCGCCGCCGCAGCAGGATTCGGCGAGGAAGCCGAGCAGCGCGCGCAGCCGCAGGAACTGCGCGGCATAGACCAGGCTGCGGCCCTGGCGGGTCGGTGCGATCAGCCCCGCCTGCTCCAGCGCCCGCAGGTGGAAGGAGAGGGTGGAGGGCGGCACGCCCAGCCGATGGGCGACCTCCCCGGCCGGCAGGCCGTTCGGCCCGGCCGCGATCAGCCGGCGCAGCAGCTCCAGCCGGGTGGGCTGGCCGAGCGCGGCGAAGGCGAAGGCGGCATCCTCGGTTTCCATGCTTCCACTATAGTCGAAGCATCGAGGCGTGGTGTGACGTCTCGATGAAACCCTAGAGCAATATCCGATCTGACGTCGCAGCAGCGCCGCGACCAGTCAGATCGGATTTCTTGCTCTGGAAACAACGCGTTATGGAGCACGGGATCCGTCCGGGAGGACGGATCGTGCTCTACGCGGCTCAATCCAGGCTGATGGCGAGCGGTGCGGCCACCGCCGTCCAGCGCGCGAGGTCCTCGCGCAGCAGGGCGCCGAATTCCGCCGGCCCCGCGCCGCGCGGCAGGGCGCCGAGGCTGGCCAGGCGCGGCTTCACCACCTCGCTGTCCAGGGCGGCGATGAAGGCGGCGCGCCAGCGCTCGACGATGGGGGCGGGCGTGCCGGCCGGGGCGGAAAGGCCGGTCCAGATCGAGGCCTCGAAATCCGCCACGCCGCTCTCGATCATGGTCGGCACCTCGGGCAGGGCCGGGAAGCGGGTGCGGGAGGTCACCGCCATCACCCGCAACTGCCCGCCCGAGAAGCCCAGCACCGAGGGCAGGGAGACGAACATCAGCTTGATGCGCGACGCCAGCAGGTCCGAGAAGGCCGCCGCCGCGCCGCGATAGGGCACGTGCTCGACATTCAGCCGGGCGCGCGCCTTCAGATCCTCCATGATCAGATGCGTGTTCGTGCCGGTGCCGGTGCTGGCATAGGGCAGGGGCTGGGCGGCGGCGCGGGCATAGGCCAGCACGCCCGCCACGTCGCGCGCCGGCACATCGGGGGCGACCAGCAGCGCCACGGGGCTGTCGATCAGCCAGGCGATGGGGGCGAAATCCGCGATCGGGTCATAGGGCAGGCGCCGCCCGACCGCCTTGGCGATGGTGAGCTGCCCGGCGGTGGCCAGCAGCAGCGTCGTGCCATCCGGGGCGGCGCGCGCCACCGCCTCCGCCCCCAGCACGCCGCCCGCGCCGCCGCGATTCTCGATGACGATGCTCTGGCCCACCATCGGCGCCACCGCCTGGCCGAAGAGCCGGCCGAGCACATCCTGCCCGCCCCCCGCGGCGAAGGGCACCACCAGCCGCACGGCGCGGTCCGGCGACCAGGGCGCCTGGGCGCGCGCCACCAGCGGCGTGGCGAGCATCGGGGCGGCCAGCAGAGCGCGGCGGGTCAGGGTCATGGCGCGGCCTTCTCGGATCGGTCCGGCAGCGTGGCGCGCTGGCCGCGCGGGCGTCAACGGCCCACCCCCGCGCGCAGCAGCCCCGGCACGGCCCGCGCCTCGAGCCCGGCGAGCAGCGGGTTCGCACGCAGGTCGCGCGCCCAGAGCGTCTCAAGCAGCGCGACCGTGGCCTCGGTGCGCGGCATCGCCACCCCCGCGCCGCGCGCCAGCCAGAGGTAGAAGGCGAGGCCATAGGGCACGTCCTCCGTCACATAGCGGGTCTCGAGGCTGGTGGGCCCGTTCACGGAGCGGCCCGTGGCCTCGATCGCCGCGCCCATCTCGGGCAGCGGGCCGCGCTTGACGCCGCTGGCGCGGTGCAGCGCCTCGGCCAGGGAGGGCAGGGTATGGCCGAAGGCGGCGGCGAGGGCGTCCCGCTCGGCCTCCAGCGCGGTGAAGAGCCGCGCCGTGAGCGGCGTCATCAGCGCGTATTGCGGCCAGGCCTCGGCGCGCTCGATGCGGCTGGCATTCACCAGGGCGAGGCCGGCATGGAAGATCGGGTTGGCATTGGCGAGCGCCGGTTGCAGCACGTCGGGGGCGATGGGGCTGGCATGGCCGAACAGGGCGGTGGCCAGGGCGGCGACCTCGGGCGCCGCGGCGGCCGGCACGGCAGCCACATCCACCGCCGCCCGCAGCGCCGGGATGCGCACGCGGTCGGGCGCGAGGCGCCGTGCGGTCAGCGGCGTGGTGGCCAGCCCGCCCACCGGCGCGCGCCGGCCCATCGCGGCGCGCAGCGCCTCGAAGGCCAGCGGGGCGAGGGAGGAAGCGGGGGCGATCATCAGGATCAGGCCCGGCGGCGCGGCGGCGGCGATGCGCGGCAGCAGGGCCGGGAAGGCATAGGCGGGCACGGCGAGCAGCGCCGCATCGGCACCGCGCAGCGCGTCTTCCAGGCTCTGGGCGACGCGGAGCGGGAAGGCGCCGGCCAGCGCGCCCTCGGCCTGCAGCACGCCGCCCAACCCCGCCGTGCCCGCGCCCGAGGGCGACCAGAGCGAGACCTCATGCCCGCGCGACGCCGCCAGCGCCGCCGCAGCCGGGCCGATGGCCCCGGCGCCCAGCACGCTCAACCGCATCGCCTGCTCCTTCGCGTTGGTTCCGCTGCCAGGATAGCGTAGCCTGGACCTTCCAAGCGACCAGGGGACCCCGCATGACGCTCACCCGCCGCCTGCTGCTCGCCACCGCCGCCGCCACGGGCGCCGCCGCCGCCAGCCCCGCCGGGGCGCAGGTGGCGGGCTGGCCGAACCGGCCGGTGCGCATGATCGTGCCCGCCCCGGGCGGGGCCGGCACCGCCGATGCGCTCGCCCGCATCTTCGCCCAGGAGATGGAGAAGCGCCTGTCGCAGCGCGTGATCATCGAGAATCGCGGCGGCGCGGCAGGCAATGTCGGCGCCGCCGCCGCCGCCCGCTCGGCGCCGGATGGCTACACCATCCTCTGGACCTGGGCCGGCACCATGGCGACCAACCCGGCCATGTATGCCGACATGCCCTTCGACCCGCAGCGCGACTTCGCCCCCGTGATCCTGCTCGGCTCGGTGCCCAACATCCTGATCGTGAACAACGACTTCCCGGCCCGCAGCCTGGCCGATTTCGCCGCCTTCGCCCGCGCCAACCCCGGCGCGATCAACCACGGCACCACCGGCAATGGATCCTCCATGCATCTGGCGGCGGAGCTGTTCGCCTCGCGCACCGGCACGCAGCTGACGCATGTGCCCTATACCGCGCCGGCGGCGGCGACGACGGACCTGATCTCGGGGCGCATCCAGGCGATGTTCAACCTGATCACCGGCGCGCAGCCCTTGGTCGCGGGCGGGCGCGCGCGCGCGATCGCCGTGCTGGCCGAGCAGCGCGTGCCGCAGATGCCCGATGTGCCGACGGCGGCCGAGCTTGGCATGCCCGGCCTCGCTTTCGGCACCTGGTTCTGCCTGATGCTGCCGCGCGGCGCGGAGCCGGCGATGGTCGCCCGGCTCAATGCGCTGGCGAATGAGATCCTGGCCGATCCCGAGGCGCGCGCCCGGCTGGAAGCGGCCGGCATGGCGCTGGATGGCGGCGGCACGCCCGAGCGGCTCGCCACCTTCCTGCAATCCGAGATCGCCAGCCATGCGGAGCTGGTGCGGATTTCCGGTGCGCGGGTGAACTGAGGCCCGACGCAGCTTCTTCAGGCTGGGATGGGCACGCGGGCGGCGAGCGGGTCCAGCAGGCTCTCGATCGCCGCCGGTTCCTCCCAGGCGAGGCGCACCGTCACCACCGTGACGCGGGAACGGAATTGCGGCGGGATGCGCACGAAATCCTTCTTCGTCGTCACCGGCAGCGCCCGCAGCGATTCCGCCTGCGCCAGCAGCGCCTGCATGTCGCCCTCATCGAAGGGGTAGTGGTCGGCGAAGCTCTCGCGCCCGGCCAGGATCGCCCCGGCCTCCTGCAACGTGGCGAAGAATTTGCGCGGGCTGGCGATGCCGCAGAAGGCGAAGACCGGCTGGCCCGCCAGCATCGCGGCCTCCGGCCCGGCCACCAGCCGGGCGCGCAGCACCGGCAGGTTGGGCGGGAGTTGGCCCAGCACGCCGGCCTCATCCTCGCCGATCAGCACCGCGGCGCGGCAGCGCGCGGCGGCGGCGGCCACAGGCTCGCGCAGCGGGCCGGCGGGGATGATCCGGCCATTGCCGAAGCCATAGCCGCCATCCACCACCAGCAGCGACAGGTCCTTCTCGAGCCCCGGATTCTGCAGCCCGTCATCCATCACGATGGCCTGGGCGCCGGCCGCCACCGCCGCCTGCCCGCCGGCCCGGCGATCGGCCGAGACCCAGGTGGGCCGGCGCTCGGCCAGCAGCAGCGCCTCATCGCCCACGGCGGTGCTGTCATGCGCCGCGGGATCGACGCGGGTCGGCCCGCTGAGCCGGCCGCCATAGCCCCGAAGCAGGAAATGCGCCGCGATGCCGCGATCCGCCAGGCGCTGGCCGAGGTCGAGCGCCACCGTGGTCTTGCCCGCCCCGCCCGCCGTGGCGTTGCCGCAGCAGATCACCGGCACGGGCGCCTGCCAGCCGGGCTGCGCCATGCGCCGCGCCGTCGCGCCCGCATAAAGGGCCGAGATCGGCGACAGCAACAGGGGCATGAGCCCCCCGCTGCCGGACCAGAATCCGGGTGCTCGTATCAACGCTCGTTCTGCTCCAACAAGGGGGCGCCCGCCCTGTCGGCAGCCGCCCCGACCCCTCAACCCGCCCGATCCGCCTGCACAGGCGGCATCAGGCCCAGAGCACGATCCGTCCTCTTGGACGGATCTCGTGCTCTATAAAATATTGATTCTAGAGCAATATCCGATCTGACTGATTCAGTCAGATCGGATATTGCTCTAGAAGTGCTGCGGCCACCCGGTCCGGCAGATCGGCCTGACCATCGGCCACGCTGGCGGCGGCCTCCCGCAGGCCCCGCGCGCAATCTTCATTCGTTAGCACGGCCCGCACCCCCTCCGCCAGCGCGGCGGACTCGGCGGCCACCGGCATCAGCCCGCCGGCCTCGCGCAGCCGGGCGACCGGCTCCTCGAAATTCCAGGCATGCGGGCCGAGCAGGATCGGGCAGCCCAGCCGCGCCGCCTCCAGCGGGTTCTGCCCGCCATGCGGCACCAGCGAGCCGCCGACCAGCGCCACGCCGGCCAGGCGGTAGAACAGGCCGAGCTCGCCGATCGTGTCCGCGACATAGACCGCCACGCCCGGCGCCGGCGCCCCGCCCGCCTGGCGCCGCGCCACGCCAAACCCTGCCGCCTGCGCCTCCTCCGCCAGCGCCGCGCCGCGCGGCGGGTGGCGGGGGACGAGCACGGTCAGCAGGTTGGGGAAGGCGGCGACCAGCCGCTGATGCGCGGCCAGCACCAGCGTCTCCTCCCCCGGATGGGTGCTGGCGGCGAGGAAGACGGGGCGGTCGCCGATGCTCGCGCGCAGCCGCGCCAGCGCCGCCGGATCGGCCGGCAGGGGGGGCGCCGCGGCCTTGAGGTCGCCCCAGCACAGCGCCCCCGGCGCGCCGAGTGCGACCAGCCGCGCCTGATCCGCCGCGCTGCGCGCCAGCACCAGGCGGAAGGCGTCGAGGCCCTCGCGGGTCAGGGCAGGCAGCCAGCGGCGCCGGGCGAAGCTGCGCGGGCTGACGCGCCCGTTCAGCAAGGCGAGCGGCAAGCCGCGCGCGCGCGCGGCGGCGAGCAGATTGGGCCAGAGCTCGCTCTCCACGAAGGCGCCGGCATCGGGGCGCCAGGCATCGAGGAAGCGCGCCACCCAGGCCGGCACGTCGAGCGGGAGGAAGCGGTGCGTCACGCGCGCGGCGAGGTCGGGCGGCAGGCGCTGGGCGAGCAGCTCGGCCGAGGCGACGGTGCCGGTGGTGACCAGGAAGCACAGCGCCGGCGCGCGTGCCGCCAGGGCGGCCAGCACCGGCAGGGCGGACTGCGTCTCCCCCACGCTGGCGGCGTGCAGCCAGAAGAGCGGGCCGGGCGGGCGGGCGGCGCCGAAGCCCTCGCGCTCCGCCAGCCGGGCGGGGATTTCCTTGCCGCGGCCCGCGCGCCGGCGCAGATGCACGCGCAGCAGCGGCGCCAGCGCCGTGGCGAGGCCGGCGAGGATGCTGCCGGCGAAGCTCAAGGCGCCAGCCCGCAGGCGGCGTCGGCGGCTGCCGTCGCGGCATCGATGGCGGCGGCGATTCCCGGCAGCGCGGCCTCGGCCTCGCCGCGCGCGACGGCGATGGGCGCGCCCACCGCCAGCACGCCGCGACCGAAGGGCAGCGGCAGCATCATCCGGTCCCAGGAGGGCAACAGGCGGTGGCGCGTGCTCGCCGCCCCCACCGCCACCACCGGTGCGCCGGAGAGCGCGGCAAGCTGCGCCACCCCCGCCGCCGCGACCCGGCGTGGGCCGCGCGGGCCATCCGGGGTGATCAGCACCGGGTCGCCCGCGCGCAGCAGGCGCAGCAGCTCGACCAGCGCCGGCCCACCGCCGCGGCGGGAGGAGCCATAGACCATCCGCACGCCGAAGCGCGCCACGGCCGCGCCGATGAAGCGGCCATCGCGGTGTTGGCTGACCAGCACGCGCGGGGTGAGCCGCGCCACAAGCGGCTCGGCCGCGTTGGCGAGGGGAAAGAGCGCCGGCAGCAGGGGCAGGCGCTCATGCCAGAAGGCCAGGATCAGCGGCTGCCCCGCGCCGATCACCGCCAGCGCCGGGCCCGCGCCCTCCAGCCGCCAGCGGGTGGTGCGGACCACCAGCGCGATGTAGGCGCCCAACATCCAGGCCAGCCCGGCCTGGACGGTCGGGTGCCGGATCAGGCGGCGCATCGGAAGCCGGAAGAGGCCATGGGGCGGCGGTAGCACGCCCGAGCGCGGCGCGGAACGTGGCCCCCCGCGCGCGCCGCGGCCCCCGCTTCACCCGCCGCATGCCCCGCCAATCGGAAGCGTGGAATTCGAGGGGCTTCCCGTGTAGAACTCCCGGCCTGTGTGAAGATCCCGAGGAATCATGGCGCGCACCGTCGAGACAGCTTCGGGCGGAGGCAGGATGGCCGCGGTCGGCCGCCGCTTCGCCTCGCCGGCCGTGAAGGCCGCGATCAGGCGCCGCCTCGGCGAGTTGCTGGCGCTGGCGCTCGTCTCCTTCGGCCTCGTCGTGGCCCTGGCGCTGGCCAGCTACAATCCGGCCGATCCCTCTTTCTCCACGGCGACGGCGCGCGAGCCCAGCAACATCCTCGGCGCGCCGGGCGCGCTGGTGGCCGACATCATGCTGCAGGGCTTCGGCTTCGCCACGGCATTGCCCGTGGCCTGCCTGTTCGGCTGGGCCTGGCGGCTGGGCATGCACAAGGGCCTCGCCCCCTTCGCGCTGCGCCTCGCCTGCCTCCTGGCCGCGCTGCCGCTGCTGGCGGCGACGCTGAGCCTGCTGCCGCTGCCCGGCGGCGCTCCCGCGGCGGCCGGGGCTGGCGGCGCCGCGGGTCCCGCCGTGGCAGAGGGCGTGCTCAGCGTCCTGGAGGGGCTGCTGGGCCCGGTGGGGGCGGGCATCGCGCATCTGGCACTGGGGCTGCTCACGCTCGTGCTCACCTTCGTCGCGCTGGGGCTGAGCCTGGGCGAGTGGCGCCGGGCCGGGAAGCTGGCCGGCAGCGCGGCCGTGAGCGCCGCCGCGGGCGCCGGGCAGGCCACCCTCGGCGCCGCGCGCGCCACGGCCTCGGGCGCGCGCCGGGTGGGCGAACAGGTGCCGCCGGGCCTGATCTCGCGCGCCGCCACCTGGCCCTTCCGGGCCCTGGCGGGGGTGTTCCGCCGCCGCCGCCCGGCCGAGACGCCGCTGGCCGAGATCCTGCGCAAGGCCGATGAAGCCGCCGGCGAAGGTCCCGCCCCCGGCGCGGTGATCCGCCGCCAGGAACCGCGCTTCGGCACGGCGGAGGAGGCACCGCCCCCCGCGCCTGCGCCTGCGCCTGCGCCCTTCGTCGCCACGCCGACGCCGCCCGCCAAGCCGGGCAAGACCACGCAGCCGCGCGTGGCCGAGCGCAGCGCGCCGCCCAAGCCGGCAGACGCCGCGCGCCAGGGCAGCCTGCCGCTGCCCGACGGCACCTGGCGCTTCCCGCCGCTCTCGCTGCTCGCCGCCGCCCCCACGCGCCGCGCCGTCGGCCCCTCCGAGGATGCGTTGCAGGGCAATGCACGCATGCTGGAGACGGTGCTCGACGATTACGGCGTGCGCGGGCGCATCAATGAGATCCGCCCGGGCCCGGTGGTGACGCTCTATGAGCTGGAGCCCGCGCCGGGCACGAAATCCGCGCGCGTCATCGGCCTCGCGGACGACATCGCGCGCTCGATGAGCGTGACGGCGGTGCGCATCGCCACCGTCCCCGGGCGCAACGTCATCGGCATCGAGATGCCCAACGCGAAGCGCGAGACGGTGCTGCTGAGCGAGCTGCTCGGCGCCGAGGATTGGGTGAAGCATCCGGGCAAGCTGAACATCGCGCTCGGCAAGGATATCGGCGGCGCGCCGGTGATCGCCGACCTCGCGCGCATGCCGCATCTGCTGATCGCGGGCACCACCGGTTCGGGCAAGTCGGTGGCGATCAACACCATGATCCTGTCGCTGCTCTACCGGCTCAGCCCGGACGACTGCCGCTTCATCATGATCGATCCGAAGATGCTGGAATTGTCGGTCTATGACCGCATCCCACACCTGCTGGCACCGGTGGTGACGGAACCGCCCAAGGCGATCGGCGCGCTGAAATGGACGGTGCGCGAGATGGAGCGCCGCTATCGCGCCATGTCGCAATTGGGCGTGCGCAACATCGCCGGCTACAACGAGAAGGCGATTGCCGCGCGCGCGAAGGGCGAGGTGCTGACGCGGCGCGTGCAGGTGGGCTTCGACCCGGAGACGAACAAGCCGCTCTTCGAGGACCAGCCGCTGACGCTCGAGCCGCTGCCGATGATCGTCGTGATCATCGACGAGGTGGCGGACCTGATGATGGTGGCGGGCAAGGATATCGAGGCCGCGGTGCAGCGGCTCGCGCAGATGGCGCGCGCGGCGGGCATCCATGTGGTGATGGCGACCCAGCGGCCTTCGGTGGATGTCATCACCGGCACCATCAAGGCGAACTTCCCCACGCGCATCTCCTTCCAGGTGACCTCGAAGATCGACAGCCGCACGATCCTGGGTGAGATGGGCGCGGAACAATTGCTCGGCCAGGGCGACATGCTGCACATGGCCGGCGGCGGGCGGATCTCTCGCGTGCACGGACCCTTCGTCTCCGACCAGGAGGTGGAGGATGTGGTGGCCTTCCTGCGCGAGCAGGGTGAGCCGCACTATGTGGAAGAGGTCACCGAGGTGGATGAGGACACGGCCGAGGGCTTGGCCTCGGGCGTGCTGGGCGGCAACACCGATGCCGAGGCCTCGCTCTATGACCAAGCGGTGGCGCTGGTGACGCATGAGCGCAAGGCGAGCACGAGCTTCGTCCAGCGCCACCTCAACATCGGCTACAACCGCGCCGCCAAGCTCATCGAGCAGATGGAGAAGAACGGCGTGGTGGGTGCCGCGAACCATGTCGGCAAGCGCGAGGTGCTGGCGCCAGGGGGGCGGGAGTAGCGCGCCCCCTGGCGAGGCGAGAAATCAAAATATCTGCACATCATCGGTGATGATGAAGTGGGCACGTGAGAGCGTGACGCTGCCCGCGATGGTGATGACGAGATCACTGACCATGTCGCCATCGACATCGACCTGCACCAGTGTCCTGCCGTGCGCGCCTTGATGGCGGAGCTCGGAGGCTGAACCAGTGAATGCGGCACTGCCGATGTACTCGAGGACGCCCAGTTCACGCAGTTCAAAACGATCTTCGTCCCGCCAGTCGAAGATGGTGTCGGCACCATCGGAGCGACTTGCGAAGATGAAGAAATCCGCGCCGTCCTCCCCATGCAAGCTGTCATTGCCGAAGCCGCCCTTAAGCCCGTCACTGCCGGCGCCGCCGCGCAGGATGTCCGCGCCGATATCACCTTCCAGGATATCGTCGCCGTCGCCAGCAAAGAGCCGGTCATTGCCGTTGCGACCCTGAAGCGTGTCATTGCCGGCGCCACCGTCCAGTCGGTCCGCGCCCGAGCCCCCGAACAGCCGGTCGCTGCCCAATCCGCCGATCAGCGTGTCATTCCCTACGCCACCATCGAGCCTGTCATCGCCGACGCCACCATCGACGATGTCATGGCCATCGCCACCGAACAAAACGTCGTTCTCTCGACCGCCACGAATCGTGTCGTTGCCCGCCTCACCATACAGCAGGTCCCATATCCTGCCGCCGACGATCCGGTCATTGCCCTCGCCGCCATAGATCTCCTGGTAGGCACCGCTGCCGGTGAGCGTATCGTCGCCTGCGCCGCCATCGATCCGATCCCTATCACCCCCACCTGCATCGATGACATCGTTGCCCCCGCCACCGCGCAGGACATCGGACCCGCCGCCGCCGATCAGCGTGTCAGCCAGGTCCCCGCCGACCAGGGTATCGCCGATATACGGGAGGGCGGTGCTAGGCTCCTCGCCGCTTTCGATGCGCATCGCCACGCCAGAGGCGCCGGAGATGAAGTCGCGTCCCGGCGTGCCGCGGACCACCTCGATCCCCGTAATGCTGGAGAGGGCATCAAGGTTGATGGTGATGCCGAATTCGGACCATGTCGGCGCCGCCACGCGGAACTGCAGGATGTCCTGACCTGCGCCACCATCCAGAGCCGCGGGAGTACCGATGGCGATCAGGAGGTCATTCCCCGCCCCCCCCAGCAGCGTATCCGCCCCACCACTCGCGACCAGCGTGTCCGCGCCGTCACCACCCGCGAGCAGATCCGCGACCAGGATCGGCGCCGCCAACGTCGCGCTGGCACGCGGATCATCGAAGATCAGGTCAGCCCCCACGCCCGGCGCGCCGATGATGCCCGCGGAGACGAAGTCCGGGCTGATGGTGTCGGCTCCCGATGTGCCGATGATGGTCGCCATGAGTCGCGCTCTCCCAGGTGGAACTGAACCGCCTCGCGTTAACCATCGTTACGGATTCGAGCAAGACGGCGCGCGCCGGGATCAGCGCCGCAGACGTAACGCTTCTTGACCCGCGGCACAGCCGGGCAGAGGCTCGCGCCACCACGCACGGAAAGGAAACCCGCCATGCGCCGCTCCGTCCTCATCGCGATGCTCGCCATGGCCACGCTGCCTGCGCAGGCGCAGGACAAGCCGCCGCTGTTTCCCACGCGCGACGTCGCCATCACCTATCGCTTCACCGGGCCGCAGGCCCAGACCGGCATGCCGACCATGACCATGTCCTGGCTCGCGAACGCGCAGACCATGCGCATGGACATGGGTGCGATGGGCTACATGGTCGCCGACCATCGCGCCCAGCGCGGCTTCATGGTGATGGAATCCGCGCGCATGATCATGGACATCCCGATGGAGCAGGCCATGCAGCAGCACGGCCCCTCGGCCAATGCCAGCTTTCGCCGCACCGGCACCGACACGGTCGCCGGCCTGCCCTGCACCGTCTGGGCCTTCCAGGATCGCGGCAACAGCGGCACCGCCTGCGTGACGAATGATGGCGTGATGCTGCGCGCCCAGGGCAACAGCCAGGGCCAGTCCGGCAGCATGGAGGCCACGCAGGTGACCTTCGGCGCGCAGGATCCGGCCCGCTTCCAACGCCCGCAGGGCTTCCAGAGCATGCAGATGCCCGGCCAGGGCGGCAGCGCGATGCCGGGCCAGCGCCCAGCACGGTAGAGCACGGTCCGTCCTGTTGGACGGATCTCGTGCTCCAGAGCCTGTTGTCTATAGGTGTTCGATCCCGGTGTTTGGCGGTGCCGTCCTTTCCCAGGCATGGAAGGACGCACGCTGGGCCAGGGTTTCCACGGCTGCGCCACCAGGGCGGAGGTGGTCCGGCGCACGATCCAACCCGGTCCCGCGAAGCCGAGGAAGTGGGCGCGCCGCTACCGTGTGAACCCCAAGACGGTCGTCAGATGCCGTCGGCAGATTTCGGGTGCCGACCTGCCGCAGCTCACGCGCTCAGACCGGCACCGCTTCCACCCGCACCACCTGCCTCGCGGCTTCGGACTCAGCCTTTGCCGTGGCAGTGCTTGTACTTCTTCCCCGAGCCACACGGGCAGGGCGCGTTGCGCGGCGTGGCGGCCCAGGTGGTGGGGTCGTTCGGGTCGATCGCCGCGGCGACCACGGGGGCGCGCGCCCCCGCCGTCGCCGAGCCATAGGCCGGCACCGGCGGCGGCGCGCCATCGGCGTATTCCAGCTCCGACACCGGCGCATCGTGGCGCATGTCCATCACCTGCACCGGCTCGGGCATCGGCGGCGGCGCGTCGGGGCGGATGTCGATGCGCATCAGCACGCTCGTCGTCCGCTCGCGCAGATCCTCGAGCATCGCGTTGAACAGGTTGAAGGCCTCGCTCTTGTACTCGTTCAGCGGGTCGCGCTGGCCATAGGCGCGCAGGCCGATGCCCTGGCGCAGATGGTCGAGCGAGAGCAGGTGTTCCTTCCACACCGCGTCGAAGATCTGCAGCAGCAGCGACTTCTCGACGATGCGCATCAGATCGGCACCGATATTGGCGACGCGCGCCGCATAGGCCTCGTTCGCCGCCTTCTCCAGCCGCTCGCGCACCTGCGTCTCGTCGATGCCTTCCTCGCGCGCCCAATCGGCGACGGGCAGTTCCAGGCCGAGGACCTCGCGCACCTTGGTCTCGAGCCCGGTGAGGTCCCATTGCTCGGGATAGGCGTTCTCCGGGATCGCCCGGTCGACGAGGTTGCCGATGGTCTCGCGGCGCATCTCGGCCACGGTCTCGGCCACGTCGGTCGCCGTCATGTAGGCCTTGCGCTGCGCATAGACCTCGCGGCGCTGGTTGTTCATGACGTCGTCGTATTTCAGCAGGTTCTTGCGCGTGTCGAAGTTCCGCGCCTCGACCTTCTTCTGCGCCTTCTCCAGCGCCTTGTTGATCCAGGAATGGACGATCGCCTCGCCTTCCTTCAGGCCGAGCTTCTCCAGCATCCCCGCCATGCGGTCGGAGCCGAAGATCCGCATCAGGTCGTCCTCGAGGGAGAGGAAGAAGCGGCTCGCCCCCGGGTCGCCCTGGCGGCCGGAGCGGCCGCGCAGCTGGTTGTCGATGCGCCGGCTCTCATGCCGCTCGGTGCCGATCACGAGCAGGCCGCCGGCCGCCTTCACGGCGGGGCGCACCGCCTCGACCTCCGCCCGGTGGCGGGCGAGGGCGGCTTCGTATTCGGGGCTGTCGCTGTTGCCGACCTCCGCCTTGGCCAGCATGTCGGCATTCCCGCCGAGCTGGATGTCCGTGCCGCGGCCGGCCATGTTGGTGGCGATGGTCACCGCGCCGGGCCGGCCGGCCTGGGCGACGATGCCGGCCTCCTGCTCATGATAGCGCGCGTTGAGCACCTGGTGCGGGATCTTCTTCTGCTTGAGGATGCCCGAGATCAGCTCGCTCTTCTCGATGCTGGTCGTGCCGACCAGGATCGGCTGGCCACGATCGCGCGCCTCGGCGATCAGGTTCGCCACCGCGTCGTATTTCTCGCGTGCCGTCTTGTAGACCTCGTCATCGGCATCGATGCGCGCCACCGGCACGTTGGTCGGGATCTCGACGACCTCGAGCTTGTAGATCTCGGCGAATTCGTCGGCCTCGGTCGAGGCCGTGCCGGTCATGCCCGACAGCTTCGGGTAGAGGCGGAAATAGTTCTGGAAGGTGATGGAGGCGAGGGTCTGGTTCTCCGGCTGCACCGGCACGCCTTCCTTGGCCTCCAGCGCCTGGTGCAGCCCCTCGGAATAGCGCCGGCCTTCCATCATGCGGCCGGTGAATTCGTCGATGATGATGACCTTGTCCTGGGTCTGGCCGTATTCGGTCACCTTCTTGACGATGTAGTCCACATCGCGCGTGAACAGCGTATGCGCGCGCAGCGCCTGGTTGGCGTGATGCACGAGGGAGACGTTGACGCTGTCATAGAGCCCACCCTCGGTCAGCAGCCCGGCGGCGGTCAGCGCCTGTTCCAGCGCCTCGGTGCCCTGCTCGTTCAGGTGCACCGTCTTGAACTTCTCGTCCTTCTCGTAGATCGACTTGTCCTTCACCAGCTCCTTCATCACCGCGTCGACGCGGTTGTAGAGCTCGGAACTGTCGTCGGAGGGGCCGGAGATGATGAGGGGCGTGCGCGCCTCATCCACCAGGATCGAGTCCACCTCGTCCACGATTGCGTAGGCGAAATCGCGCTGGACCATCTCCTCCAGCCGGTACTTCATGTTGTCGCGCAGGTAGTCGAAGCCGAACTCGTTGTTGGTGCCGTAGGTGACGTCCGCGTTGTAGGCGGCGCGGCGTTCCTCATCGGTCAGCCCATGCACGATCACGCCGGTGGTCAGCCCCAGGAAGCCATAGACCCGGCCCATCCACTCGCTGTCGCGCCTGGCCAGGTAGTCGTTCACCGTCACCACATGCACGCCCTTGCCGGGCAGCGCGTTGAGGTAGACCGGCAGGGTCGCGACCAGCGTCTTGCCCTCGCCGGTCTTCATCTCGGCGATGCGGCCATCGTGCAGCACCATGCCGCCGATCATCTGCACGTCGAAATGGCGCAGGCCGAGCACGCGCTTCGCGGCCTCGCGCACCGTGGCGAAGGCCTCGGGCAGCAGGTCGTCGAGCGTCTTGCCGGCGGCAAGCTGGGCGCGGAGCGCGGCGGTCTGGCCCTGCAGCTCGGCGTCGGACATCGCGCTCAGGCGCGGCTCAAGCGCGTTGATCGCCGGCACCCGCGCCTGGTAGCGCTTGAGCGCACGGTCGTTCGAGGTGCCGAGAAAGGCGCGGACGAGGCGTTGGAACATGTTTGCGAGTCTTCTCCGGCCCGCGCCGGGCCGGCAGCAATTCGCCCGCCGGCCGAAGATCACCCCGGCGCAAAGCCGGGCAGAAATAGGGCGCCGCCCCCCCAAGGTCAACGCGACCCCGCCTTGCCGCCCCCGGAGGCTTCAGCCATGTTCCGGCCCGTCAAGGAGACCCCCCATGCGCCGACCGGCCCGCCTGCTCGCCGCCCTTCTGCTTTCGGCCGGCCCCGCCATGGCCCAGACCCCGCCCGCCAGCCCGCCGGCGGACAATCCCGTGGTGGCGCGGGTGGACGGCACCGAGATCCGCCTCTCCGACGTGCAGGAGGAAGCGGGGCGCCTGCCGGCCGAGCTGCGCGCCATGCCGCCGCCCATGCTGTTCCCGCTGCTGCTCGACCAGATGATCACCCAGCGCGCCATCGTCACCGCCGCCCGCGCCGCCGGGCTGGAGCGCGATGCCGAGGTGATTTCCCGCATCAAGCGCGCGGAGGAGGAGACGCTGCAGCAGATCCTCATCACCCGCGCCGTGGCGCCGCAGGTGACGGAGGAGGCCCTGCGCGCCCGCTTCGCGCGTGAGGCCGCCGCCCGCCCGGTGGAGGAGGAGGTGCGCGCCAGCCACATCCTGGTGCCGACCGAGGCCGAGGCCCGCGCCGCCCTGGCTGATGCCCGCCGCCCCGGCGCCGATTTCGCCGCCGTCGCCCGGGCGCGCTCCACCGGTCCCGGCTCCCGCGAAGGGGGCGACCTCGGCTTCTTCAAGCGCGGCGACATGATCCCGGAATTCGCCGAGGCCGCCTTCGCGCTGCAGCCCGGCGAGATCAGCCCCAACCCGGTGCGCACCCAGTTCGGCTGGCACATCATCCGCGTCACCGAGCGCCGCGCCGCCCCCGCGCCCGGCTTCGAGGAAGCGAAGGAGGCGCTGCGCCAGACCGCCTTCGAGGAAGCCGTGAACGCCGAGGTCGAGCGCATCCGCGCCGCCGCGCGGATCGAGCGCTTCAACCTCGATGGCTCGCGCCCGGCCGCGCCCTCGCTGCTGGATGGCGCCGCCCCCCCGGCACCTGCCCAACCCCGCCGCTGAACCAGGACCGACCAAGATGGCTGGCAAGGATCTTCCCGTCTCGCCCCTCGCGCTGCCGCTGCCGGCCATGCCGGCCATTGCGGGCGTCAGCCTCGGCTCGGCCCAGGCCGGCATCCGCTACGTGGCGCGGGAGGACGTGACCATGATGCTCTTCCCCGCGGGCACCACCGTGGCGGGGGTCTTCACCAAGAACAAATGCCCCGGCGCGCCGGTGGATTGGTGCCGGGATGCGCTGAAGGGCGGCAAGGCGCGCGCCTTGGTCGTCACGGCCGGCAATTCCAACGTCTTCACCGGCAAGGCCGGGCGCGACACCTGTGCCGCCACCGCCGCCGCCATGGCCGAGCTCGCCGGCTGCAAGCCGCGTGAGGTCTTCCTCGCCTCGACCGGCGTGATCGGGGAACGCCTGCCCACCGCCAAGCTCACCGCCGCGCTGCCGCCGCTCTTCGGCAAGCTGGTGGATGCGGGGTGGGAGGCCGCCTCGCGCGCCATCATGACCACCGACACCTTCCCCAAGGCCTCGACGCGCACCGCGAAGATCGGCGACACGACGGTGACGGTGAACGGCATCGCCAAGGGCAGCGGGATGATCGCGCCCGACATGGCGACGATGCTCTGCTTCCTCGCCACCGACGCGAAGGTGCCGGCGGCCGCGCTGCAGGCCATTCTCCGCAAGGGCTCGGACAAATCCTTCAACTGCGTGACGGTGGATTCCGACACCTCGACCTCCGACACCGTGCTGTTCTTCGCCACGGGGGCCGCGAAGCACAAGCGCGTGCCGGCCGAGGGCGGGCCGATGCTCAAGGATTTCGCCCGCGCGGTGCATGAGGTGCTGATGGACCTCGCCCTGATGGTGGCGCGCGATGGCGAGGGCGCGCAGAAGCTGATCCGCATCGACGTGACCGGCGCGGTCAGCGGCAAGTCCGCGCACCGGATCGCCATGTCCATCGCCAATTCGCCGCTGGTGAAGACCGCGATCGCCGGCGAGGACGCGAATTGGGGCCGCATCGTCATGGCGGTCGGCAAGGCGGGTGAGCCCGCGGACCGCGATCGTCTCTCGGTCGCCGTGGGCGGCACCTGGATGGCGCGCGAGGGCGGCGTGGTGCCGGGCTATGACGAGACGCCCGTCGTCGCCCACATGAAGGGCCGCGAGATCCTGATCGAGGTCGATATCGGGCTCGGCCGGGGCAAGGCCACGGCCTGGACCTGCGATCTCACCCACGGCTACATCGACATCAACGGCAGCTACCGTTCGTGACCCGACGCCCATGAACCCGCGGAGCTTCGCACCGCTCATCACCGAGCGGCTGCGGCTGCGCCCGCTGCAGGCGGAGGATGCCGCCGAACTCCATCGCCTGGTGAATGACTGGGAGGTGGCGAAGTCGCTGGCCACCGTGCCCTTCCCCTATCCGCGCGACCTCGCGGATGAGTGGATCACCTCCACCGCGCGGCAGATCGCGGCCGGCACCGCCTACCACGTCGCCATCGTGGGCGATGAGGCGGGGCGCGAGGTGCTGGTCGGCTGCGTCGGGCTGCGCCTGGATGCCGAGGCGCGCAGTGCCGAGCTCGGCTACTGGGTCGGCAGGCGCTTCTGGGGCCATGGCGTGGGGCCCGAGGCGGCGGCGCGGCTGGCGCGATGGGGTCTCGCCAACCTCGCCGTGGACCGGCTGGTGGCCTCGGCGCTGGAGGAGAATGCGCGCAGCCAGGCCGTGCTGCGCCGCATCGGCTTCCGCGAGACCGGCACGGGGCTGCGCGATTCCGTCTCGCGCGGCGGGGCGATGCCGGTGCGCTGGTTCGAGATGACGCGCGCCGATGTGGCGCAGGACGCGCCCGAAGCCGCCAAGCCAGCCTTGGCGCTGGCCGAGGACACGGCGAAGAAGATCGTGCTGGTCGCCGCCGTCGGGCTGATCGACCCCGATGGCCGCGTGCTGCTCGCCCGCCGGCCCGAGGGCAAGGCGATGGCCGGGCTGTGGGAATTCCCCGGCGGCAAGGTCCATGCCGGGGAAACGCCCGAGGCCGCGCTGATCCGCGAATTGAAGGAGGAACTGGGGATCGACGTGGCGGCAAGCTGCCTCGCCCCCTTCGCCTTCGCCAGCCATGGCTATGAGGGGTTCCACCTGCTGATGCCGCTCTACCTCTGCCGCCGCTGGGAAGGGCGCGTGACGGCCCAGGAGGGCCAGGCCCTGGCCTGGGTGAAGCCGCAGAAGCTGGCCGACTACGCCATGCCCGACGCCGACAAGCCGCTGGTCGCACTGCTGCGGGATTTTCTGTAGCGTCTGGGTGCGAATCGGCGCCGCACGCCGATCCACGGGACGCACCGCATGACCAACCCCACCGCCTGCCTGCTCGTCATCGGCAACGAAGTGCTCTCCGGCCGCACCCAGGATGCCAACATCAAGTTCCTCGCCACGCGGCTCGGCGAGATCGGCATCCCGCTGCGCGAAGTGCGCGTCATCCCGGATGTGCGCGCGACCATCATCGGAACGCTCAACGAAGTCCGGCAAAAATTCGACCATGTCTTCACCACGGGCGGCATCGGCCCGACGCATGACGACATCACCTCCGAATGCGTCGCCGCCGCCTTCGGCGTGCCCTGGGAGCCCGAGCCCGAGGCCTGGGCGCGGCTCGAACGCCACTACAAGCCCGGCGAGTTCAACGCGGCGCGCCAGCGCATGGCGACCATGCCGCGCGGGGCGAAGCTGATCGACAACGCCATCTCCATCGCGCCGGGCTACACGATCGGCAATGTGCATGTGCTGGCGGGCGTGCCGCGCATCATGCAGGCGATGTTCGAATCCCTCGCGCCCCGTCTGCAGGGCGGCCCGCCCGTGGCGTCGCGCACCGTGCATGCCGATGGCGTGATGGAAGGGCGCATCGCCGAGGGGCTGGAGGCCATCCAGGCGCGCTGGCCCGAGCTCGATATCGGCAGCTACCCCTATTACCGCATGGGCGGCGGCGGCGTGGCGCTGGTGGCGAAGGGCCAGGACGAGGCCGCAGTGGTCGAGGCCGCGCACGCCATCACGATGCTGCTGCGCGCCATCGGCAGCCAGCCAATACCGGGCGAGCCGCCGCAGTAATTCAAACGGCCGCCTACGGCGGCTCTTTTGAATTGCTGATTTTTTTGCCCTCGAACGCCGGGCGCGGCCATCCGGCCGCTTGGCTTGCGCGCCGTCGTGCCGAAGTCACGCCTCCGGCGTGACGCGCTGGGGCGCAGATGAGGAAGTTACTCTGTGCGCGGGCCGCCTGTGGCGGCCGTTTTTTCGGTCATGCCAAGACCACCAACCCATCCGCCGCGCGCACACCCTCACCGGCGTCGCGCACGAACAGCGGATTGATCTCGGCGGTGACGAGGCGCGGGCCGAGGGCCTCGCCCAGCGCGGCCATGTCCAGCACGGCTTGCACAAGGGCGGCCTCATCGGCCGGCGCGCGGCCGCGGAAGCCGCGCAGCAGGGCCGCGCCGCGCAATTCCGCCACCATGCCCTGCGCCGTGGCGCGATCGATCGGCAGCAGGCGCAGCGCCGTGTCGCCGAACAACTCCGCCGCCACGCCGCCCATGCCGAGCAGGATCGCCGTGCCGAGATGCGGATCGCGCGTCAGGCCGAGAATCACCTCCACGCCCGAGGCCATCTCCTGCACCAGCAGCCCCTCCGGCGCGCTGCCGGTGGCGGCGGCGACGCCGGCGATGATCGCCTCGCCCGCCGCGCGCACCTGCTCCGGCGCCAGGTTCAGCCGCACGCCGCCCACATCGCTCTTGTGCGCGAGATGGCGCGAGAGCGCCTTCAGCGCCACGCGCCCCCCCATCGCCTGCGCGGCCGCGGCCGCCTCGGCCGGCGTGGCGCAGGCCTGCTCGCGCACCGCATCGATGCCGAAACGGGCGAAGAGCGCCTTGCTCTCCGCCTCATCAAACTGGCCGCTGCGCAGCCCTTCCGGCAGCGGGCGCGGGGCCGGCGGCACAAGGCCCGGCACAGCCGGCGCGGCGAGGGCGCCGAACACCGATGCCGCGGCCTCCGGCGCCGTCACGGCCGGGATGCCCTGGCGCTGCAGGGCGGCGCCGATGGCCGGCGCATGCGGGCTCAGATAGGCCAGCACGGGCTTGGCGCTGCCCGCCTGGCAGGCGGCGATGGCATCGGCCACGAGGCGCGGCTGCGCCAGGGCGGAACTGCCCACCACCACCGCCAGGCCATCATAGCCCGGGCTGTCCAGCAGCGCGGCGATGGCGCCCTGCATCACCTCGGGCTTGAGCCCCGCCAGGGTGAGGTCGAGCGGGTTGGCCACCGCCGCCTCGCCCGTCAGCGCGGCCAATCGTTGCGCGGTCGGCGCGTCCGGCGCCGGCAGGTCGAAGCCGGAGAGGCCGAAACTGTCCGCCAGCAGCGCGCCCGCCCCGCCGGTCGAGGTCAGCACCGCCACGCGCCGCCCCGCCAGACGCCGCCCGGTGGCGAGCGCGGCCGGAATGTCGAGCAGGTCGGAAAACCGTTCCGCGCGGATCACGCCAAGCTGGCGGAACAGCGCGTCATAGAGCCGGTCGGCGCCGGAGAGCGCGCCCGTATGGCTGATCGCCGCCTGCGCGCCGGCCTCGGACCGGCCGACCTTGAAGGCGACGATCGGCTTGCCCGCATCGCGCGCCTTGAGCGCGGCGGCGCGGAAGGCCTCCGGCCGGCGCAGCCCCTCGACATAGAGCGCGATCACGCGCGTGGCGTCATCTTCCGCGAGCAGATCGACGAAGTCGGCGACGTCGAGATCCGCTTCATTGCCGGTGGCGATCAGCCGCGCGAAGCCGATGCCCGCCGCCGCGCCGCGCGAGAGCATCGCCCCCAGGATCCCGCCCGATTGCGACACGAGCGAGACGCTGCCCGCGTTCAGCCCCTCCATCTCCAGCGCGCCGGTGGCGCTCAGCACGATGCGGTCGGCGAGGTTCACCAGGCCGATGGTGTTGGGCCCGAGCAGGCGCATCGGCCCCGCCGCCGCGCGCAGCGCCGCCTGGCGATTGGCACCCTCCGCGCCCCCCTCGGCATAGCCGCCGGCGAGCACGATGGCCGCCCCGCAGCCGCGCGCCGCGAGATCGGCCACCGCCTGGGTCGCGCGCTCCGGCCCCAGCAGCACGATGCCGACATCGGGCGCGCCGGGCAGGGCCGCGACATCGGGGTAGCAGGGCAGGCCGGCAATCTCGGCCACGCGCGGATTCACCGGCCAGATCGCGCCGCCATAGCCATGCGTGCGCAGATAGCCCACGGGCCGGCCCGTCATCTTGGTGGGGTCGGCGGAAGCGCCGACAATGGCGACGCTCGCCGGCCTTAGCAGCCGCTCAAGCGCGCTCACTTCGACTTCGCCAGGAAGGCCGCGACCGAGGCACGGTGCTCGCCCGTGGTGTAGCAGATGGCCTGCGCCTTCGCGCCCTCGGCCAGCACCTGCTCGAAGCTCATCTCCAGCGAACGGTCCATCACGGACTTCGCCAGCGCCAGCGCCGAGGCGGAATGCGCGGAGAGCTCGCGCGCCCAGTCGCTTGCCGCCGTGAGAAGCTCGGCATCCGGCACCACGCGCTCGATCATGCTGATCGCCAGCGCCTCATCCGCCATCACGCGGCGGCCGGTGAAGACCAGCTCCTTCGCCCGCGCGAGGCCCACGCGGCGGGGCAGGAAATACATGCCGCCGCCATCGGGGATCAGCCCGCGCGCGAGGAAGCTCATGGTGAAATGCGCACTCTCCGCCGCCATCACGAAATCGCAGGCGAGGGCCACATCGCAGCCCAGCCCGGCCGCCGCGCCATTCACCGCCGCGATGCTGGGCTTGGGGAAATTGTGCAGCAGGGCCACGGCGCGATGCGTGCTGCCCTGGCGCCGCCAGCCATTGAAGGCGACCTGCTCGGGCGGGGCCTCCAGCCGCGCCTTCATGCCGCGCACATCCCCGCCCGCGCAGAAGGCGCTGCCCGTGCCGGTGACGACCAGCGCGCGCACGGCCGGGTCCGCTGCCGCCTGTTCGAGGGCCGCGATCATCAGCCCGCGCGTCGAATCGTCGATGGCGTTGCGGCGCTCGGGCCGGTTGAGGCGCAGCAGCGCCACGCCCTGCTCCACCGTCAGCAGGACGGATTCGGTCTCGGTCATCTTGGCCCCCTATTCGACGCGCAGCCGGGCGCGATCCACCACGCGCTGCCAGCGCTGCCGGTCCTCGGCCATCAGTGTGGCGAGGTCGGCGGGGCTGGCGCTGGGGGCGATCTCATCCACGCCGTTCTCGATCAGGCGGCGGCGGATCTCGGGCTGGGCGAGCACCTCGTTCAGCGCGCGATGCAGCACCGCGGTGCGCTCGGGCGGCGTGCCGCCGGTGGCGAGCAGCGCATACCAGGTGGCGGAATCGAGCTCGGGGAAGCCCTGCTCCACGCTGGTCGGCAGGTCGGGCAGCGCGGCCGAGCGCGTGCGCCCCGCCACCGCCAGGGCGCGCAGCGTGCCGGCGGCGATATGCGGCTGCAGCGGCGCGGAGGCATTGGTCAGGATCTCGATCCGCCCGGCCAGCACGTCTGCGAGTGCAGGTCCGGTGCCGCGGTAGTGTACGGCCTCCAGCTCCACGCCCAGCACCACGCCGATCATGGCGCCGAGCGCATGGCCATTGGTGCCCACGCCCGGCGAGCCGAAGCGCAGCGGCGTCGGCGCGGCGCGCGCGACCGTCTGCAGCTCGGCCAGGGTGCGGGCCGCCACGCGCGGGTTCACGGTGATGACGTTCGGCGCCGCGCCGATATAGCCGACCGGGGCGAAGTCCCGCACCGGATCATAGGGCAGGCGCGGCTGCACCAGGGAGGAGATCACGAAGCTGCCGCTGCCCGCGAGCAGCAGCGTGTGGCCATCCGGCGCGGCCTTGGCCACAGCGTCATTGCCGAGCACGCCGCCCGCGCCACCGCGATTCTCCACCGCCACAGGCTGGCCCAGACGCGCCGAGAGTGCCTCGGCCAGCATGCGGCCGACGATGTCGTTGCTGCCGCCGGGCGTGAAGGGAATGACCAGGCGCAGCGGGCGGGTGGGGAAATCCGCGGTCTGGGCACGCAGGATGCCGGGGATGGGCAACAGGCCCGCCAGGGCCAGCGCATGGCGTCGCTTCATCGGTGTCCTCCTCGAAGCCGGTCCGCGCCGGCCTGCCGCATCTTCCTGCCCCGGTCGCACCCGCATGACCAGGGGGCCCGCGCGGTCAGCGCAGGGCAGGGCAACCGAAGGGAAGGGAGGGGGCCGCGGTGGTGGAGGTGAGGGGAATCGAACCCCTGACCTCGTCATTGCGAACGACGCGCTCTACCAACTGAGCTACACCCCCGCACCACGCCACAGGATGCCGCTGGGGCACCTGCGAGGCGCGGGTTATGTGCAAGCCGGGCGCGCAAGTCAAGGCGGCCCCCGAACCGGCGGCGATGCCTGCCGCCTTGTTCCGCCGCTGTCGCGCCACTAGGTTCCCCGCACAACGCCAGGGGCCTCGCCATATGCTGCTCGACGCCGTGTTCTTCCTGCTCCAGGCGGGCCTCGACCTGTTGTGGTGGGCCGTGCTGCTGGCCGCGATCGTGCAGACGCTGATGTCCTTCAACGTGCTCGATGGCCGCAACCGCATCGTCTGGACCATCGCGGATTTCCTCTACCGCGTGACCGAGCCGATGCTGCGCCCCGTGCGCAACCGCCTGCCGCAACTGGGCGGCATCGACCTCTCGCCGCTGGTGGTGCTGCTGCTGATCACCGCGGTCAGCATCGCGGTGGCCGCCATCCGCGGCTACATGCTGCGGGCGGGCATCTACTTCTGATCCCGTGACCGGGGGCGGCATCGAGGTCGCGGTCCGTGCCCAGCCCAAGGCGCGCCGCGCCAAGGTGGGCGGGGCCGCCACCGACGGCGCGCTCCGTGTCGCCGTCACCACCGCCCCCGAGGATGGCCGCGCCACCGAGGCCGTGGCCGCCGCCCTGGCTGAGGCCTTCGGCGTGCCGAAGCGGGCGGTGGAATTGCGCCAGGGCGCGACCTCGCGGCACAAGCTGTTCCACATCGCGGGCGAGACCGCCCGCCTCGAAAACCGGTTGAAAGAGCTTCTGGCATGAGCGCGCGCATCATCGACGGCAAGGCGGTTGCGGCAGGGCTGCGGGCGCAGATCGCGGCCCGCGTGGCCGCCCTTTCCTTCCGCCCGGGCCTGCGCGTGGTCCGGGTGGGGGAGGACCCGGCCAGCGGCGTGTATGTGCGCAACAAGGACAAGGCGGCGCAGGAGGTGGGCTTCGATTCCGCCACGCTGCACCTGCCCGCCGCCACCACCCAGGCCGAGCTGCTGGCCGTGGTGGCCGGGCTGAATGCCGACCCGGCCGTGGACGGCATCCTGGTGCAGCTGCCCCTGCCCGCGCATCTGGATGCCGAGGCGGTGATCGCCGCCGTCGATCCGGCCAAGGATGTGGATGGCTTCCACCCGCTCAATGCCGGGCGGCTGGCGGCGGGGCTGCCGGGCCTCGTGCCCTGCACGCCGAAGGGGGTGATGCATCTGCTGCGCGCCGCCGGCGCCGCCCTGCCGGGGGCGCGGGCGGTGGTGCTCGGGCGCAGCCAGATCGTGGGCCGGCCCATGGCGCAGCTGCTGTTGGCGGCGGATTGCACCGTCACCATCGTGCATTCGCGCACCCGCGACCTGCCGGCCGAATGCCGCCGCGCCGAGATCCTGGTCGCCGCCGTCGGACGGCCGGAGATGGTGCGCGGCGACTGGGTGGCGGAAGGGGCCACGGTGATCGATGTCGGCATCAACCGCCTCGCCGATGGGCGCCTCGTCGGTGACGTCGCCTTCGCCGAGGCCGCGACACGTGCCGAGGCGATCACCCCCGTGCCCGGCGGGGTCGGCCCCATGACCATCGCCTGCCTGCTCGAGAACACGCTGGACGCAGCGCTCGCCCGGCGCGCGTAGAATGGGCAAGGGCGGGCTGCTGATCGCGGGCCTGTTCGTCGCCCTCTGGGCCTCGGCCTTCACGGTGGCGGGGATCGTGGTGAAGGAGTGGCCGGCGCTGTGGTCGCTCGCCATCCGCTTCACCCTCACCGCGCCGCTGCTGCTGGGCCTCGCGCTGGCGCTGCGCGCGCCGGTGCCGAGCCTGCCGGATGCGGGGCGCGTGGCGCTGCTCGGGCTGTTCGGCATGGGCGGCTACCTCGCCTTCGCCTGGCTGGCCATGGCGCGCATCCCCTCGGGGCTGGTGGCGCTGATCTGCGCGGCCACGCCGCTGCTGATCGCCGCGGGGGAGAGCCTGTTCCTGAAGCGCCCTCTGCCGCGCCTCGCCTGGGTGGGGCTGGTGCTGGGCTGGTCGGGCGTCGCGCTGCTGGGCTTCCTGCGGGCGCTGGATGGGCTGGACGCCGCCGAGGCCACCGGCTTCCTCTTCGCCATCGCCGCCGCCACCGCGCAGGCGGTGGGGCTGCTGATCTATGCGCCGGCCAAGGGGCGGGTGGATATGTGGGCGGCGAGCCTGGGGCAGACGGCCGTCTCGGCCCTGCTCTGCCTGGTCCTGGCCGTGCTGCTGGAGGGCACGCCGCCCACCACGCTGTCCTGGCCCACGGGGCTGGCGCTGGGCTGGTCGATGCTGGCGGTGGGGATCGGCGCCTATGCGCTGAATTTCCTGATGCTCAAGCGCGTGCCGACCTCGACCGCGGCGGCGCTGCAATTGCTGGCCCCGCCGCTGGCCGCGGTCTTCGGCTGGGCGCTGATCGGCGAGCGGCTGTATTTCAGCGACATCCTGGGCGGGGTGCTGACGCTGACAGGGCTGGCGCTGCTGGTGCATGCGCGATCGCGCGGTTGAAGCTTGGTGCACCCGCGCGCACGGGTGATAGTTGGTGCGCCTGCGCGCACGAGTGATAGTTGGTGCGCCTGCGCGCACGGGTGATAGTTCGTGCGCCTGCGCGCACGGGTGATAGTTCGTGCGCCTGCGCGCACGGGGGTGATCCGCGGTTTTTGCAATGGTGCGGCAGGCGGGCCTTGCCGCATCGTGGCCGCATGATCCTCCGGCGACGAGCTACCACCTTCTGACCCTCGCCCGCGCGCCCCGTGGCGCGTCGTTCCTGCCGCCTGCCCGGATCATCGCCATGTACACGCCCCCCGCCTTCCGCGACGACAACCCCGACTGGCTCTTCAGCTTCGTCGAGCGCCATGATTTCGGCCTGCTCATCAGCGCCGACCCGCTGATGGCGAGCCACCTGCCCTTCCACCTGGTGCGCCCGCAAGGCGAGCAGCCCGCGCGGCTGCTCTGCCACCTCGCCCGCGCCAACACGCATTGGCAGGCCTTCCAGGGGGCGGGCGCGCCGGTGCTGGCGATGTTCCGCGGCAGCCACGCCTATGTCTCCACCGCCTGGTATGGCGCGCAGCCGGCCGTGCCGACCTGGAACTACGACGCGGTCGAAGCCGAGGGCCATGCGCGGCTGATCGAGGACCCGGCCGAAATCGCCACCCAGATGCGCGCCTTGGCCGCCGCCTATGAGCCCGAGGGCGGCTTCGACATGGACGGCCAGCCGCAGAAATACATGGACGGCATGTTCCGCGCCCTGGTGGGGGTGGAGATCACCGTCACGCGCTGGACCGGCAAGCGCAAGCAGAGCCAGAACCGCCCCCTGGCCGATCGCATCGCCGTGGCCGCCGCGCTCGAGGCGCGCGGCGAACACGCGGCGGCCGAGGCGCTGCGGGCGGCAAACGGCCTCGATCAGCCCTGACGCCGGGCAGGGATGGCCAGGGCACAACCAGACGGATAGCGTTTCGGGGCCACCCCGGAGACACGCCGTGCCCCAGCCCCGCTTCACACCCCTCGCCCAGGCCCGCCTGCTGCCGCTCTTCGGCGGCGTGCTGCGCATCACCATGCCGGCCGACGGCCCCGGCGCGGGCTTCAGCGCCTTCGAGGATGTGCGCCAGCCCGGCGACGGCCCGCCCTGGCACATGCACAACAATGAAGAAGAGCTGTTCCGCGTCGTCTCCGGCCGCTTCCGGATGCGCTGCGGCGAGCAGGAGTTCGAGGCCGGGCCCGGCGACACCGCGCTGCTGCCGCGCGGCGTGCCGCATTCCTTCGTCAATTGCGGCGATACCGAGGGCACCATGCTCTGCGTCGTCCAGCCTGGCGGCTTCGAGCATTTCTTCATCGAGATCGCCGATGCCGGGCTGCAGATCCCGGCCGATATGGGCCGCATCCTGGAGATCGCGGCGCGCTACGGGCTGGACCTGCTCGGCCCCAACCCCTTCAGCGGACGCTGAGCTTGGACGGCCCCGACATCACCCAGCTCTCGGCCCGCCTGGTCTATGAGAACAAGTGGATGCGCGTGCGCGAGGACCAGGTGCGGCGGCGCGATGGCTCCACCGGCATCTATGGCGTGATCGAGAAGGCCGATTTCGTCCTGGTCGTGCCGCAGGAGGCGGATGGGTCGCTGCATCTCGTGCAGCAATTCCGCTACCCGGTCGGCGGGCGCTACTGGGAGTTCCCGCAGGGCATGTGGGGCCCGCCTGGCACGGACCCGGCCCTGGCTGCCGCGCATGAGTTGCGCGAGGAAACCGGGCTGACCGCCGCCGAGATGATCGAAGCCGGCCATCTGCATGGCTGCCCGGGGACGATGACGCAGGGCTACACCGTGTTCCTCGCGCGCGGGCTGACGCCAGGCGAGGCGCGGCTGGAGATCGAGGAACAGGACCTCGTCAGCCGCCGCTTCCCCCGCGCCGAGGTGGAACGCATGTTGCGTGAGGGCGAGATCAAGGATTCGCCGACGTTTGCCGCCTGGGCGCTGCTGACACTCAAAGGCTTGATGTAGCCGGCACGCCTTGCGTCGTCTCGCTGCCCGAACGCCAGCGATGTGTCGAGGCGCCGAAGGCGACCATCGTGCCGGCCTCGTCGAAGACTTCCGTGCGCACGAAATAGATGTTGCGGCCGCGCGAGACGATCCGCGCCTCCGCCACCAGCCGCCCCTCGCGCACCTGGCTGGTGAAGCGGCAATCGAGGTCGAGGGTGACGGCGCGGCGCACATTGCCCGGCACCGCGCACCACAGCCCGGCATAGCCCGCGGCCTGGTCGATCATGGACAGGATCAGCCCGCCATGGGTGATGCCGGAGCGGTTGCGGTGCTGCGGCCCCGCGATGCAGGACAGTCGGGCAAATCCATCCTCCCACCCCACCAGCGTGACGCCGAGCAGGTCGTGATAGGGGGCGGTGCCGGGATCGAGATCGTTTTCCATGCCGCCCCGTTGCCGCGCGGCGCGCCCAGGGTCAACTGTGGCGCATGGACACCACGCCCCTGATACCAAATCCCGCGGATCGTGACCGATCCGCCCTCAGTCGCCGGCGCCGGCATCCGCCGGCTTGGCGACGCGCCATTGGGTGCGGCGGCCAGTCGGCCGCTCGCCCGCCTTTGGCGGGCGCAGGTTCCGATCAATGAATCATGGGTTGACCCATGTCGAGATCGACGAAGCCGGCGATGCCGCGCTCAGCGCGCCGCAGGCCGCAGCCCTGCTGGGCGTGACGCTGGAGGCCTTCCTGGCGGATCTGCGCGCCGGGCGCGTCTATTCGCTGGTCGAGCGCGGCGAAGGCGAAGATGCAGGCACGCTGCGCCTCACGCTGCGTCACCGTGCGAAGGAAAGGCGGCTGATCGTGGAGCAGGGCACGGGCAGGGTTCTGTCAGGCGGCTAGATGCTCAAATTCTGCAGCGCTTCCTCGAGTTCCTGGAAGCTCGGCATATGGTGTGTGGGGGCGACCTTGCGGCCCGTCTCCACCGCCACCTGCGGCGCGTTGCCGTGCAGATGCGCAACGATCACGGCGCGGATCACCTCCATGTATTTCGCATCCTCCTCCACCACACCCTTCAGCCGTGTCGCCATCGGCCCCATCAGCCCATAGGCCAGCAGCACGCCGAGGAAGGTGCCGACCAGCGCGCCGCCGATCATCTTGCCGAGCACGGCGGGGGGCTGATCGATCGAGGCCATGGTCTTGATCACGCCCAGCACGGCGGCGACGATGCCCAGCGCCGGCAGCGCATCCGCGAGGTTCTGCATGGCGTGGGAGGGGTGCATCTCCTCCTCTTTGATCTTCTTGAGTTCCCGCGCCATCGTGTCCTCGATCTGGTGCGGATCGTCGGCATTCATGCCGACCATGCGCAGATAGTCGCAGATCAGCGCGACGGCGTGATGGTCCGCCGCGATCTTCGGGAATTTCTGGAAGGCCGCGCTCTCGGCCGGCTTCTCGATATGGGGTTCGAGCGCCATCGCGCCCTTGGTCTGCGCCAGGCGCACGAACCAGTACAGCAGCGAGAGCATCTCGATGTAGTCGGATTTGTGGTACTTTCCGCCCTTGATGATCTTCCCGAAGCCGCCAAGCGTGTGCTTCACGTCGTGCATCGAGTTGGCCATCAGGAAGGCGCCGATGGCGGCGCCGCCGATCATCATCATCTCGAAGGGCAGCGCGCCGATGATGATGGTGAACTTGCCGCCCGCGATCGCGTAGCCGCCGAACACCATGACCAGCAGGAAGATGAAGCCGGCGATCGTCGTCATGGCGAGGGGGCGGACTCCGGCGTGGCGCGCAGCAGGGTGATGGCGACGCGGCGATTGGCGGCGGCGGTGGGATTCTCGGGCAGCAGCGGATCGCGCTCGGCATAGCCGGCCACGGAGCGGATGCGCGCCTCGGGCAACCCGGCCTCGGTCAGCAGGCGGCGGGTGGCGTTGGCGCGCTCGGCCGAGAGATCCCAGTTCGAGCGTTCGGTGCCGCCCCGGAACGGCGTAGCGTCCGTGTGCCCGGTGACGGCGACGGGGTTGGGCAGGCGCGCGGCCACCTGCGCCACGCGCGCCACCAGCAGCCGCGCGCGGTCATTGGGCGCACTGCCGCCGAGCGCGAACATCGGCTGGCGATCGGCATCCAGCAGCTGGATGCGCAGCCCCTCCGGCGTCTGCTCCACGCGCAGCTGCTGGCCGAGCTCGGCCAGCGCGGGGTCGGCGGCGACCATGCGGCGGATCTCCTCGGCCGCGCGTTCGAAGGATTCGCGCTCGCGCCGCGCCTGTTCGGCGCGCAGCGCGGCATCGGTCAGGCGACGCGGGTCGGATTCAGTGCCCTCGCCCAGGCGGCGCGGATCAGCGTCGCCGGGCGGCGCATCGGCGCGCGCGGCCTGCACGCGGCGCGGCGTGGCGTCTTCATCCTCGCCCTCGGGGCCCTCACGCATCGGCGTGGGGCGCGCGGGGGTTGGGACGTCTTCCTCGACCTCCACATCGGGCAGCACGGGCACGGGGCCGCGCTGGATGCGGATGGCCCCGGCATTCTGGGCCATCTGTTCGGATTCATGCGGCGTGCGCCCGCCGAAGGGCTGGCCGCTGCCGGTCTGGTTGCGGCCCATGACATTGGTCGGCGCGAAGTAATCCGCGATGCCGCGGCGCTGTTCCTCGGTGGTGGCGTTGAGCAGCCACATCAGCAGGAAGAAGGCCATCATCGCGGTGACGAAATCGGCATAGGCCACCTTCCAGGCGCCGCCATGGTGCCCGTGCCCGCCTTCCTCGATCTTCTTGATGACGATGGTCGCACCATCGTTGCGGCCTTTTGCCATCCTGTCCCGCGCTGTTCCCGCCGAATCCCGGCAGGCCCTTATGGCGGGCGGCGGTTAAGGCGACGCTAAGCGGAGGGGCGCGGGCGGCCGGTCTCGAAGCGCCAGGGCGTGGCGCTGTCCTCATTCGGGTCGAGCTTGAGCCGGTGCTCCATCGGCGGGAAGGCGCGGGAGCGACAATCGGTGCGCTCGCAGAGCCGGCAGGACAGGCCGATGCCCACCGCGGCCTTGGGCAAGTCGAGCCCATCGGCATAGACCACCTCCGCCGCGCGGGAGATGTCGCAGCCCATCGCCACCACATGCACCGGCGCGGGTTCGCCCCAGCGCGTGGTGGGCGCGACGATGGCCTGCGCGACGCAGAGATAGGTCGCGCCATCGGGCAGTTGCGCCACCTGCACGCGGGTGCGCCCGGGCGTTTCGAAGGCGCGATGAATGATCCATTTGGGGCAGGAGCCGCCGAACCGCGCGAAAGGGTAGCCTGCGGCGGAGAAGCGCTTGTCCACATTGCCGGCCGGATCGACGCGCAGGAAGAAGAAGGGCACGCCCCGCGCCTCGGGCCGCTGCAGGGTCGCGAGCCGATGCGCCACCTGCTCGAAGCTCACGCCGAAGCGCGCGGCCAGCGTCTCCACCTCATGGCGCAGCGCGCGCGCGGCGGCGAGGAAGGGCGCGTAGGGCATCAGCAGCGCGCCGGCGGCATAGTTCAGCAGGCCGAGCCGGATCAGCGCCGCGGCCTCCGGGCTGGTCGGCTCGGCGGGGGCCACCAGCGCTTCCACCGCCTCCCGCGCTTCCAGCAGCATGAGCTGGAAGGCCATCTGGAAGCCGCGGCTCTCGCGCGGCAGGGATTCCGAAAGATCGAGACGCCGCAGGGCAGGATCGTAGCGGCGCAGATGCCCCTCCAGCGGCGCGACGGAGACGGTGACGCCATGCGTGCGGCGCAGACGTTCCGCGATCGCATGGTTCATCTCGGCGGGGGATGCGCGCAGCTCGGCGCAGATCTGTTCCGCCACCGCCTCGAGCGGGGGGAAGTGGTTGGCGTGGTCGTGGAAGAAATCCCGCGCCTCTTCCGTCGGCAGCAGCACGCGCCGGCCGGTCGGCAGGGCGATGCCCGAACTGTCCTCCCGCGCCACGCGCCAGGCGCGATACAGCGCCAGCATCGCCTGCGCCGCCTGGGGGGCGGAGGCCGCGAGGGCGGCGATCTCGGCCTCCGGCACGTCGAGGCCCAGGAGGGGATCGGTGAAGACCTCGCGCAGCCCGGCCTCGGCCTGGCGTTCGCGGGTACCGGAGAGCGCGGCGAGATCGACGCTGAGCTGCTCCCCCAGCTTGATCAGCAGGCTGGCGGTGACCGCGCGCTGGTCGTGCTCGATCAGGTTCAGGTAGCTGGCCGAGATGCCCAGCCGCACGGCGAGCGCCTGCTGGGTCAGCCCCTTTTCCATGCGCAGCCGGCGCAGCGTGCGGCCGATGAGCGGGCGGGCCATTCTTTACATCCCTTACTGATGCCCGGCAGTGATCTGTGAATATCGTCACAGGATTGCCGTTTGACAGCCAGATTCACCGGTGACGGGGCCGGGTGCAAGGTAAATTATTGACCAGCGCCGCCGCGAAGGCCGCGCCTTCACGGAGTATCCCGATGCGTCCCTCGCCCCGTCCCTGCCTCGCCCCCGATGGCGGCTTCGCCCATGGGCCCGCCCAGCCCGGCCGTTTCGACGGCATCAGGCGCGACTACAGCGCCGCCGATGTCGCCCGCCTCGCCGGCAGCTTCCGCATCCAGCACACGCTGGCCGATCGCGGCGCGCGGCGGCTGTGGCAGCTGCTCAAGACCGAGCCCTTCGTGAACACGCTCGGCGCGCTCACCGGCATGCAGGCGGTGCAGCAGGTGAAGGCCGGGCTGAAGGCCATCTACCTCTCCGGCTGGCAGGTGGCGGCGGACGCCAATTCGGGGGCGCAGATGTATCCCGACCAGTCGCTCTACCCGGTGGACAGCGTGCCGACCGTGGTGCGACGCATCAACAACGCGCTGCGCCGCTGCGACCAGATCGCGGTGCAGGAGGGGAAGGGCGACACCACCGAGTGGATGGCCCCCATCGTCGCCGATGCCGAGGCCGGCTTCGGCGGCGCGCTCAACGCCTATGAGCTGATGCGCGCGATGATCGAGGCCGGCGCCGCCGGCGTGCATTTCGAGGACCAGCTCGCCAGCGAGAAGAAATGCGGCCATCTCGGCGGCAAGGTGCTGGTGCCGATCCAGCAGCACATCCGCACGCTCAACGCCGCGCGCCTCGCCGCCGATGTCGAGGGCGTGCCGACCGTGCTGCTCTGCCGTACCGATGCGGAAAGCGCGCAGCTGCTCACCGCCGACATCGATGAGCGCGACCGCCCCTTCATCGGCAATGAGCGCACGGCGGAGGGCTTCTTCCGCATCCGCCCCGGCATGGGCAAGGCCTACGCCATCGCGCGTTCGCTCGCCTATGCGCCCTATGCGGACCTGCTGTGGTGGGAGACCTCGGACCCCGATCTGCAGGATGCGCGCGACTTCGCGGAAGCCATCCAGCGCGAATTCCCCGGCAAGATGCTCGCCTACAACTGCTCGCCCAGCTTCAACTGGCAGCGCAAGATGGGCATCGAGGCCGCCACGAAATTCCAGCGCGAGCTGGGCGCGATGGGCTACAAGTTCCAGTTCGTCACGCTGGCCGGCTTCCACAGCCTCAACCTCAGCATGTTCAAGCTGGCCCGCGGCTATGCCGAACGTGGCATGGGCGCCTACAGCGAATTGCAGCAGGCCGAATTCGCCGCCGAGGCCGAGGGCTTCACCGCCGTGCGCCACCAGCGCGAGGTCGGCGTGGGCTATTTCGATGCCGTCGCAACGGCGGCCGCCGGCGGCCATTCCAGCACCACCGCCCTCGCCACCAGCACCGAGGCGGCGCAATTCCACCACGAAGCGGCGCATTGAGCGCCACAAGGGAGATCACGACCATGAACCACGATCATGATGACGGCCTGGTGCACGGCCACGCCTGGGCCTGCAGCGAGCGCGGCCGGATGGTGCACCGCCCGGCGGCCCCGGGCCTGCGCCCGATGAGCGGCGAGGAACCGCAGGATGAGGGGCTGGTGCACGGCCATGGCTGGGCCTGCGGCGAGCGCGGCCGGATGGCGGGCTGAGAGCCGGGCCGGGGAGGGCCGCGCCCTCCCCGGTGCTGCCTCAGTTGGCGAGCATCAGCTTTTCCATCTGGCTGAACTGGATCGTTTCGCTACCGATGGTGATGCTGCCGGTCACGCCCGTGAGGTCGATGTAGCTGTTGCCCACGATCCGCGCCTGGGTCGTGCTGGTTTCGTTGATGGCGGCGAGTAGCTGGTTCAGCGTCATTCCGATGTTCTTCAGGATGAGTGTGTCGCTGCCGCCGCCGCCATTGATCGTGTCATTGCCATCGTTGCGGCTCCAGACGAACTGGTCGTCGCCCTGGGCACCCCAGGCATCGTCGCCGTTCAGCACGTCGGCGCCGGTGCCGCCCTCGATATAGTCATTGCCCGACCCGGCATTGATCGTGTCGTTGCCCTCATTGCCGTAGAGCTGGTCGGTGCCGTCGCCGCCGAGGATCGAATCATTGCCGTCATGGCCGGTGACGCTGTCATTGCCCCCGCCGGCGTTCACCGTGTCGTTGCCGCCATAGGCGAGCACCGTGTCGTTGCCATCGTAGGCATTGAAGGTGTTGTTGCCATTGCTGCCGGTTAGGCGGTCATTGTTGAAGGTGCCGTTCGTGCCCCCCGTGATGGTCGCGAGGGCCGCCGGGTCGAGCGGCTTGGGCGAATTGGTCGGGCTGGTCATGCTGGTCTGCTCCGCGGGATTGCCTGGACCCGCGCACCGAACCACGAAACCGTGAGCCCGACCAGAAGCCTCACCCTATCGGCGGGTGAGGCGCCGCCTCTGGCCCTAGAGCAGCCGCCCCGCCACGGCGTCGAGCTTGGCCAGCAGCACCGGGTCGCGCATCTCGGGGGCGGTGATCAGGGCGTGGTCCAGCGCCCGGTCGCAGCCCGCCGGGCACAGCCCGCGCGGCGCGCCCAGGCCGGGGACGACATCGGCCACCAGGGCGCGCGCCTTGTCGGCATTGCCGAACAGCACCTTCACCACCTGGTCCACCGTCACCGCCTCATGGTCCGGATGCCAGCAGTCGAAATCCGTCACCATCGCAACGGTCGCGTAGCAAAGCTCCGCCTCCCGCGCGAGTTTCGCCTCGGGCATGTTGGTCATGCCGATCACGGAACAGCCCCAGCTGCGGTAGAGCAGGCTTTCCGCGCGCGTGGAGAATTGCGGCCCTTCCATCACCAGATAGGTCCCGCCCCGCGTCACCGGCAGGCCGAGCCGGCGGGCCGAGGCCTCCAGCGCGTCGCCGAGCCGCGAGCAGACCGGATGCGCGACCGAGACATGGCCGACGCAGCCCGGGCCGAAGAAGCTCTTGGCGCGGGCGAAGGTGCGGTCGATGAACTGGTCCACGATGACGAAATGCCCCGGCGGCAGATCCTCCCGCAGCGAGCCCACGGCGGAGAGGGAGATCAGCTCCGTGCAGCCGGCGCGCTTCATCGCGTCGATATTGGCGCGGTAGTTGAGGTCCGAGGGCGGCGTGGGGTGCCCGCGCCCATGCCGCGGCAGGAAGCGCACCGGCACGCCGCGCAGCGTGCCGTGCAGGATCTCGTCCGAGGGCTTGCCCCAGGGGCTCTCCACCGCGCGCCATTCGCGGTTCTCGAGGCCGGGGATGTCATAGAGGCCCGAGCCGCCGATCAGCCCGATGACGGGGGTGACGGTGGTCATCGCCTCAGCCCTCGCGCTGGGCGCGCGCCTTCAGCGCCGCCGGCCGTTCGAAGCAGGCGTCGAGCCAGGCCTGCACGCGCGGCGTCGCCGACATGTCGAGCTTGTTCGCCCAGGCGCCGTAGAGCACGCCGGCCAGGTTGCAGTCGGCCACGGTGAAATGCTTGCCGAGCAGCCAGGGCCCGGCGATCGCGCCCTCCAGCACCGCGAGCTTCGCGGCCAGCGCGGCGATGCCCTTCGCGGCCTCGGCGGCGCTGCGCTGCTCGGGCGGCAGGATATAGGTGTTGTAGGCCCATTGCATCGCCGCCGGCTCGGCCTCGGTCGCGGCCCAGAGCGTCCATTGCAGGGCGCGGGAGGCATCGTCGCCCGTGGGCATGAAGGGCGCGCCGGCCTTGCCCGCGATGTGCAGGTTGATGGCCAGGCTCTCGAACAGCGTCAGCGCGCCATCCTGCAGCGCCGGGATCTTGCCGTTCGGGTTCACCTTGGCGATCGCCGCCTTCATGTCGGGGCCGAAGCCGACGGGAATGACCTCATAGGGCAGCCCCGCTTCCTCGGCGGCCCAGATGCAGCGGAAGGCGCGGCTGCGGGCGACGCCATGGATCTTCAACATCGTCAGGTCTCCATCTCGGGAAGGGGTCAGCGGATCGGCCGCTCCAGCACGGGGGAACGGCTGCCATCGGCATAGATGGCGGTCAGGAACAATGTACGGCTGCCCTGGGGTGCTTGGAACTCCACCACGGTGCGCGGCACCTCGCCGGCCAGGATCACCTCATCCGGCACGCCGACGGGCACGTTGCGCGGCGTGCGGTTGGCGTCGGTGAACCACTCCACCGCGATCAGCCCGGCGCGCAGATTGCCCGGGATGCCCAGGGCGTTGAGCCGCCCGGGGGCGACGAAGCCGGGCTGGTAGAGCGCGAACAGGCCCTGGCGCTGCACCTGGCGCTGCGTCGCCTCGCGGATCGCGGTGGCGGGCTCGAAGCGGTAGGGCACAGGCTCCGAGGCCACGCCGTCCCGGTCCAGGTGGCGGAAGCGGATCTCCTGGTTCCGCCAGGGGCGCATCATGCGCAGCGTCGGCACCGGGTCGCGCTCCTGCGCGGTGTTGCGCTGCGTGACATTGGCCCAGACCTCGCCCTCGGCATCGGTGCTGCGCAGAAACTGCACCGCCGTGGCGGGCTCGGGCGGGGTGACGCGCAGCAGGATCGGCGCGTTGGGCAGGCCGGGCGGCGGCGCGAGGGCCGCGACCGTGAGGCGCCGCTGCGCGACCTCGCGCGTCCAGGCCAGGGCGGCGACCTGCTCGGCCAGGGTGCGGGCGGTGGCGGGGTTGAGGAAGCCGGCCTCGAAGGGCTGGGCGCGGTCGGGGTCGTCGAAGGCATCGACGATGGCGGCGATGCGCGTGGCGGTGGCGATGGTGGGCCCCTGCGGCAGGGCGGCGGCGACCAGGGCCTGGGCCAGGGCGGCGGCGGCCAGCAGGTTCTCGCCATCCTGCGCCACCAGCGCGCCGAGCGCCGTGGCCCGGCTGGCCGGCGCGCCATCGCGCATCGCCGCCAGATAGGCGCGCGCGGCGGGGCTGAGCTCGGCCGGCAGGCCGGCCATCGCCTCGCGCACGCCGGGCAGGTCCATCGCCGCGAGGTCGGCGAGCAGCAGCAGCGCATCCGGGCGCGGCGCAGGTTGCAGGCGCAGGGACCGCACCAGCGCCTGGGCGCTCGCCACCGGCTCATCGCGCAGGCGCAGCAGCGTGGCGTTGTAGAGGAACTCATCGGCGGTGGCCGGGCGCGGGCGCAGCGCCGGGGCGGGGCCGGCCAGCGCGTCGCGCAGCGCGTCCAGCGCCTCGGGCGAGCCGGGTGGGTGGGCGATGAAGGCGTCCTGGATCGCCGCGAGGTCGTCATGGGCCGCCACCAGCAGGCCGCGCGGCGCGCCGGTGGCCAGTTGCAGGGCGGTGGCGAGGCCGAAGCCGGCCGCGAGGATGGCGGCGAAGGTCAGCACGCCATGCGGCCAGGCCGCTTCGGGGCGGCGCCGCGCGGCGATGAAGCCGGCGCCGAGGCCGAGCAAGGCGAGGCCGAAGAGCAGCGGCATGAGGGCGAAGAAGGGCGTGGCGAGGTCCGCCGCCGCGCCCAGCACCACCAGAATCGCGAAGGCCGCGGCGGAGAGGCCGGGGCGGTCGAGCAGAGGGCGGATCAACCGGCGCATGGCGGTGGCTCTACCCCCGCGCGCCGTATCGCTGCAACCGCCTCACATCCCCCCGATACAGGCCGGCCCGCCGCCACCCCGATCCCTGAAGGAAGTCGGGCGGCGGCGGGATGGGGCCGCCTCACATGCCGCCGATATAGGCCGGCCCGCCGCCGCCCTCGGGTGTCTTCCAATCGATGTTCTGCGTCGGGTCCTTGATGTCGCAGGTTTTGCAATGGACGCAGTTCTGCGCGTTGATCACGAGGCGCATCGGCCCCTCGCCATTGCCGGCCTCGGCCCCCACCGCCTCATAGACCCCGGCGGGGCAGTAGCGGCTCTCGGGGCTCGCGAACTGCGCCCAGTTCACGCCCTGCCAGCGCGCCGGGTCGCGCAGCACCAGATGCGCGGGCTGGTCTTCCTCATGGTTGGTGTTGGAGAGGAAAACCGAGGACAGGCGATCGAAGGTCAGCACGCCATCGGGCTTGGGATAGGTCAGGCGCGGCGCCTCGGACGCCTTCCTGAGCTGGCTGTGGTCGGCATGGTGGGTCCAGGTCCAGGGCGCCTTGCCGCGGAAGACGTAGGTATCCAGCGCCGCCGCCGCCATGCCGCCCCAGAAGCCGAACTTCGCGAAGCCAGGACGGATGTTGCGCACCGCCTGCAATTCCGCCCACACCCAGCTCGCCTGGAGCTTCTCGGGGTAGCTCTCCAGCACGGGTGGCAGGCCTGCTTCCATCGCTTCCGCGATCGCCTCGGCCGCCACCATGCCGGACTTCATGGCGGTGTGCGTGCCCTTGATCTTGGGCACGTTGAGGAAGCCCGCCGTGTCGCCCACCAGCAGCCCGCCGGGGAAGACCAGCTTCGGGATGGCCTGGATGCCGCCCTCGTTCAGCGCCCGCGCACCATAGGAGATGCGCTTGCCGCCCTCGAGGAAGCCGCGCACCGACGGGTGCGTCTTGAAGCGCTGGAACTCGTCGAAGGGCGAAAGCCAGGGGTTGGGGTAGTCCAGCCCGATGACGAAGCCGACGCTGACCAGATTCTCCCCGAACATGTAGAGCCAGGAGCCGCCATAGGTGTCGGAGGCCATCGGCCAGCCGGTGGAATGCCACACCAGGCCGGGCGTGTGCTTCTCCTTCGGGATTTCCCACAGCTCCTTCATCCCCAGGCCGAAGGTCTGGGGGGCGACGCCGGCGCGCAAATCGAAGCGCTCGAACAACGTCTTGGTGAGGCTGCCGCGGCACCCTTCGGCGAAGACGGTGAGCGCGGCGCGCAGTTCCATCCCCGGCTGGTAGTTCGGGCCCTTCGCGCCATTCCTGGCGATGCCCATCACGCCGGCGACCACGCCGCGCACCTGGCCGTCCTCGATCAGCACCTCGGAAGCCGCGAAGCCGGGATAGATCTCCACCCCCAGCGCCTCGGCCTTGGCGCCAAGCCAGCGGCAGACATTGCCGAGGCTGACGACGTAGTTGCCCTCATTGTGCATCTGGGGCGGCGTGGGCAGCTTGAAGGCGCGCGTCTCGGTGAGGAACATGAAGCGGTCCTCGGCCACCGGGGTGGCCAGCGCCGGCGGATCCTCGCGCCAATCGGGGATCAGCTCGTCCAGCGCGCGGGGCTCGAGCACCGCGCCCGAGAGGATATGCGCGCCGATCTCGCCGCCCTTCTCGATCAGGCAGACATTCGCCTCCGGCTTGAGCTGCTTGAGCCGGATGGCGGTGGCGAGGCCCGAGGGGCCGCCGCCCACCACCAGCACGTCGAATTCCATCGCCTCGCGCGCTTCGCCCTGATCCGACATGCCGCGTCCCCTGTGCCAGAAGCAATATCGGCGCATGTAGCGTCGGGGATGCTTGCGCGGAACCCTCGGGCGGGCGGATATCGCGCGCATGGAGATGCCGATGCGCGAAGCGCTGCTGGCCGCACTTCGCCTGCAGGTCGAATGGGGGGCGGATGAGGCGCTGGAAGACGCGCCGCGCGACCGGCTGAGCGCGCCCGCGCCCGCACCCCTGGCTGCGCCCGCGCCCAGGGCCGCGCCCGCGCTGCTGCCGCCCCCCGCCGCGCCCCCCGGCGCCGCGAGCCTGGCCGCCGCGGCGCAGGACCTGGCCGCGCTCAAGGCCGCCCTGGCGGCGTTCGACAGCCCGCTGCGCGAGACCGCGACCAACCTCGTCTTCGCCGATGGCGTGGCAGAGGCCGGGTTGATGTTCATCGGCGAGGCCCCGGGCGCGGATGAGGACCGGCTGGGGCGGCCCTTCGTGGGCGTCTCGGGCCAGTTGCTGGACCGGATGCTGGCCTCGGTCGGGCTGGATCGAGCCCGGGATTTCTACATCACCAACATCCTGCCCTGGCGCCCGCCGGGCAACCGCACGCCCACAGATGCGGAGATCGCCCAGTTCCTGCCCTTCATCCTGCGCCACATAGCCCTGGTGCGGCCGCGGCACCTCGTGCTGCTGGGCGGCGTGGCGGCCAAGGCGCTGCTGCGCTCGAAGGAGGGGATCACCCGGTTGCGCGGGCGCTGGCACCGGCTACCGGCGGAGGCCGGCGGTCTGCCCGCGCTCGCCACGCTGCACCCGGCCTATCTGCTGCGCACGCCGATGGCGAAAAAGGACGCCTGGGCCGATCTGGTGTTGCTGCGGCGCACCCTGGACGGGTCCGTCACGCCACCTTGACAAGAAAAAACGCACCAAGAACGGCCCTTAACCGGCTGATTCGGTAAAGACCGTCTCATGCGGTGAGATTCACTGGCGATTCAGGGGTTGCGTCCCCCGCGCAAGGGCCGGTAGGGAAGCCGGGCCATGCAAGCGATCTGCCCCATGGCCCTGCGTTTCCGGCCGCTGCGTGCCCCTCGCCAATGGGCGCTGGCACTCCTGGCCGGAGCGACGATGACGATCGGGGCTCAGGTCCCGGTCGCCGCGCAAAGGGTCGACCAGACCGCCATGAGCGTCCCGCGTCCTGCCATGCAGGGCGGGGTCGCCGGGCTCCCGCAACCTTTAGCGCCGTCGGACGCGGCGCGGCTTCGCCGTATCTTCGAATTGCAGTCCCGCGGCGAGAACACCGTCGCGGCGCGCGAGGTCGAACGCCTGGATGACCGGCGCCTCGTCGGCCATGTCCTGGCCGACCGCTACCTGCGCGCCGGGGGCGAACCTCCGCTGGCCGAGCTGGTCGCCTGGCTGTCGGACCATGCCGACCATCCGGATGCCGGCGCGATCCACGCCCAGCTCGTCCGCCGCGCGCCGCGCGGCATGGCGCTGCCCGCCGCACCGGCGGTCGAGGCGCTGGCGGATGGCACCGAGGTGGTGCCCGAGGAACGCGAGCCCGCGACGCGCAGCATCACCCGCAATGCCGGGCTCGACCGCCAGGTGCGGGACCGTGCGCGCGACGACGATGTGAACGGCGCGCTCTCCGCCATCGCCCGCGCCCGCATCTCCGGCCCCTATGCCGCGCTGCTGCGGGCCGAGGTCGCGCAGATCCTGTTCCAGAAGGGCCGCGACCAGGAGGCCTTCCGCATCGCCTCCGAAGCCGCGCGCGTCTCGGGCGGGGTGGCGCTGCCGGGCTACATCGCCGGCCTCGCCGCCTGGGCGCTCGAGCGGCCGGAAGTGGCGCTGGCCTATTTCGAACACGCCGCACGCTCCGAGATCGCCTCCCCGGCCACCCGTGCCGCGGCCGCCTTCTGGACCGCGCGCGCCGCCGTGCGCGCCCGCCGGCCCCAGGCCTATGTGCCCTGGATGATGCAGGCGGCGCAGGAACCGCGCACCTTCTACGGCCTGGTCGCGCGCCGCGCGCTCGGCCTGCCGATGGGCTTCGCCTGGGAACGCGAAGTCGCCGGTGAGGGCGAGGGCGCGGCCATCACCGAGACCGCCGCCGGCTGGCGGGCCCTGGCCCTGCTGCAGATCGGCCAGCCCGAGCGGGCCGAGGCCGAGCTGCGCGCGCTCTGGCCGCGGGTGCAGGGCAATGCGGGCGTGATGCGCGCCATGATGCTTGTCGCCTCCCAGGCGGGCATGGTGGACCTCGCCGCCCAGCTCGCCACGCTCTCGCAGAACGCCGATGGCAGGCCGCGCGACTTCGCCCGCTTCCCGCTGCCGCGGCTTGAGCCCATGCACGGCTTCCGCATGGATCCGGCGCTGGTCTATGCGCTGGCGCGGCAGGAATCGAACTTCGATTCCGGCGCCGTCTCCCCGGCCGGGGCGCGCGGCATCCTGCAGATCATGCCCTCCACGGCCAGCTACGTGACGGGCGACAGCTCGCTCCGCGGCGCCGGCGCGCGGCGGCTGCATGATGCGGGCTTCTCGCTCGAGGTCGGGCAGCGCTACGTCCACTACCTGGCGCGCAGCGAACATGTGAACGGCGACCTCATCCGCCTGCTCGCCGCCTACAACAACGGCCCGGGCAATCTCGGCCGCTGGCTGCCGGCGGTGCGCCACCGCGACGATCCCTTCCTGTTCATCGAGAGCATCCCGGTGGGCGAGACGCGGCTCTTCGTGCAGCGCGTGCTGGCCTATTCCTGGATCTATGCGGCGCGGCTCGGCCTGCCTTCGCCGAGCCTCGATGCGCTCGCCACCGGGCGCTTCCCGCGCTTCCAGGAACCGAACGAGGTGGCGGCCATGCTGCAGGCGACGGCGCGGCGGTAGTCGGCGCGGGGGCGTGGGCCTATCTTGCGCAGCAGGAGGCCCCGCCATGCCCATCGATGAGTCGAGAAAATTCGTACCGGTGAGCATCGCGGTGCTCACCGTCTCCGACACCCGCGACCTTGCTTCGGACCGCAGTGGCGACACGCTGGTGGAGCGCATCGGCAAGGCCGGGCACAGCGTGGCGGCGCGAACCATCCTGAAGGATGAGGCCAGCCTGATCGAGGCGCAGCTGCGCGCCTGGATCGCCGACCCCGCCATCGACTGCGTGATCACCACCGGCGGCACCGGTATCACCGGGCGCGACGTGACGCCGGAAGCCTTTGCCCGCGTGCTGGAGAAGGAGATCACCGGCTTCGGCGAGCTGTTCCGGATGCTGAGCTACCAGAAGATCGGCACCTCCACGATCCAGTCGCGCGCCATCGGCGGCGTGGCGGGCGGCACCTATCTGTTCGCGCTGCCCGGCAGCACGGGCGCCTGCAAGGATGCCTGGGACGACATCCTGGTCTGGCAACTCGACAGCCGCCACCGCCCCTGCAACCTGGTGGAGCTGATGCCAAGGCTGAAGGAGCATTTGTGAGCGCTTTTTGTGCGCCCTCAAGCGCCGGGCGCCGGCATCCGCCGGCTTGGCTGCGCGCCTACGCGCTGTTGCGTTGGGCCAGGAAGTCACCCTGTGCGCGGGGCCGCTTCGCGGCCCTTGTGGGTGCGCTCTTGCGCACGTAGCGCTCAGACCTCTTCCATCAGCTTGCTGATGGCCGCCCGGTAGGTCTGCTCGAACAGGGCATCCAGCGCGGGGTTCACGCCCTTCAGACCGCCGGCGACGCGCCCGGCCCAGCCGACATATTCCACGCGCCGCGCATGGTCCCAATTGGCCGGCGGGCTCTCGGCGATGGCGCGAAGATTGGCGATCTTGTCGGCCAGCTTCAGCATCTTCCCGGCCGGCGAATGCGCCGCCGCGTGCTTCACCTGCAGGGCCTTGCGCTGTTCCTTGGTCAGGGTCTTGTCGTCCGTCGCCTCGGCCACAAGCCCGGCCACCACCTCGCCGAAGGCCGCCACCAGCTCGGACGGCGTCACGGCGGTGTCCTCGACCGTGTCATGCAGCAGCCCGGCCAGGATCGCTTCCTCGGGCGCACCATGCGCGGCGAGGATCGCGGCGACCTCGATGACATGGTTCACATAGGGCTCGGCGGCCGCCCCCTTGCGGGTCTGCCCGGCATGGGCGCGCGCGGCGAAGAGCGTGGCGTGCATCAGCCGGGCGGCCATCGTGTCGGTGCTCATGCGGTCCTCTCCGCATCGGGCCTGTGGGCCGCGGCATCGGGCACGCCGATGATGTCGGCATGCAGCCGCGCCACCGTGCCTGCCACGGCCGCGCGCCGGCCCGCGACGCCATAGAACAGCCCGCGCAGCTGGGTGGTGCCCTGCAGCGCCCGCAGGAAATCCTCGCGCAGCGCGGCGTCGGGCGGCGCGCCCTCGGCCCAGAAATCGTCCAGCGCGCCCTGATAGGCCAGGCCCGGGACGTCCCAGACCGCCTGCCCCATGGCCTTGATCGGCCGGTCGAAGACGATGGCGCGCAAGCCGACCGTGCTGTTCACCGTCACCGTGCCCTGCGCGCGGCGCAACATCTCCTCCAGCGCGCCGTGATGGGCGATGTGGACTCGCTCCGCGATGCCCTCGGCCATGGCCATGCGGGTGATGCGCCGGCGCCAGCGCTTCAGGCAGGGGTCGAGCGGATGCACCTTGAACAGCAACTGGCCCTCTTGCGGGGCATGGCGGGCGAAGCTGGCCAGCGTCTCGCGGATCGGCGTGTCCAGGTCGTCATAGGGCGAATAGGCGCGCAGCGAGAAATCGGTCTCCATCTGCATCGCGAACAGCCAATAGGGGCGCGCGCCGATGGCCTGCATGGCCGCCGCGCCTTCGGCATGTTCGGCGCGGCGGCGCAGCAGCCGGCGCAGCACCCCGGCATAGGTCGCCAGCGGGTGGTGAAGCTGGTGGCTGTCATAATGCGGGAAGGGCCAGGGCAGCAGGTTGGCGAGGTGATAGCCGACATCCCAGGCCGCCTGGCGGAGGAAGCTGTCCTGGAACTGCTCGTCCAGCTGCACCGGCGGCAGGGTGGCGGCCAGGGCGCGGATGGCCGCGGGGTCACGCGGGAAGCGGCTGTCGCCGCCCATGCCGTCGGCCTCAAGCGTGATCCAGTCGGGGCGGAAATAGCCGAAATCCGTCACCGTCACGAAGATGCCGCGCGCCTTGGCGGCGCGGATGGCGACGCGGTGGTAGTCGCGCTGCTCGCCCAGCAGCATCAGGTCCGTCACGCCCAGCCGGTCCAGCGCATCGGCGATGAAGGCGGGCCAGGCCTCGGGCCGGCCGGTGAAGTTCTCCGCCGGCAGGCCGCGCCAGGAGAGCCTGTCGCCGAGCGAGAGGTTGATCCGATGCACGGCATGGCCCAGCGCCTTCAGGCCGCGGGCCACTTCCAGGAAATAGGGGCTGATCGGTCCCTGCAGGAACAGGAAGCAGCGCGGCCCCGGGCGCGGCCGCACGGGGCACGGGACGGTCGGGCCGGGCTGGCTGGCCAGAGGCGTCGGGAGACCCATCGGTTCGGGCAGGGCGTCATGCGGCGGCATCTCGACACCATAGGCACCAGCCCGCTGCCAAGCTGTCAACGTGACCCCCTCGAATCCGTGGCGGCGACGTCGCCTCGCCACAGCCGCCAGCGTCCGGTGACCGGGGCCGGCAGCCGTGCCATGGCATTCAGCATCGCGGCATTGTGTTGCAGGATCCAGGAGATCTCGACCTGCCCCCAGCCGCGCGCCGCCGCCAGGTCCAGCGCCCGCGCCAGCAGCCCGCCCAGCACGATCGCCCCCGCCGGCGTGCCACGGAAGGCCGGCATCAGGCCCAGCATCGGGATGCGCGCGCCACACGCCCCGCCCAGGGCCGGGGGCGCGCCCAGCGCCAGGCCCAGACGCAAGGCGGCCAGGGGCGTCATGCGACCATGCCCGGGCAGATGGGGCTCGATGTTCGGCACGATCGAGAGCAGCCCGGCCGGCGCATCGTCCCAGTCCGCGAACAAGACCTCGCCCCGCCAGAGCAGCGGGCGGAGCAGTTCGCCCAGGCTCTCCACCTCCCGCGCGCCGAGCGGCACGGCGCCCCAATTCGCCGCCCAGGCGGCGTTGTAGCGGCGGCGGATCTCGCGCATCCCGGCGGCGAAATCCCGTCGGTCGAGCGGGTGCAGGCGCAGCCGCGCCGCCTCGGTCGGCCGGGCGGCGCAGAGCGCGGCGAAGCGGGCACGGTGGCGTTCCGCCGCGAGGTCCAGCGTGCAGGCCAGCACATCCTGTACCGGGGTCAGGCCAGCCGCCTCGAACATGGCGGGCAGCCAGGGCGGCGTGCGCGGCATGTGCAGCATGGGTGGCCTGTCGAACCCCTGCACCAGCGCGCCGACCTCATGGTTGATGCTGAAGGAGAGCGGGCCAAGCATCGCCTCGCGCCCGCCCGCGCCGATCCAGCCCCGCGCCGCGTCCAGCAGCGCGCCGAGCACGGCCGCATCCTCGATGCAGCAGAGGAAGCCGAAGGTGGCCGGCGCCGCGGGGTCCTCGGGCAGGCAGGCCGCGATCCGTCCCACCACCGCGCCGTCCCGCCAGGCCAGGAAGCGCACGACGCGATGGGCATCGAGGAAGCCGTTGCGCGCCGGGTCGAACAGCCAGCCTTGTTCCATCCGCAGCGGCACCGACCAGCCAAGCCGGCCGAGCCGCGCCGGCAGGGCGAGGAAGGCGGCGGCGTCTTGGGGCGTGGTGACGGGGCGGAGGCTGAGCGGCGCCGCCACTACTCGGCCAGCGCCACGCTGTCGGTCGCTGCTGTCAGCGCGGCCACGGCGTCGCGGATATCCTGCTCGGTATGCTCGGCCGAGATGAAGAAGCGCAGCCGCGCCGCCTTTTCCGGCACGGCGGGGAAGATGATCGGCAGCGCGTTCACCCCACGCTCGAGCAGCGCCGCCGAGACGCGGATCGAGCGCACCGAGGAGCCGAGCACGATCGGCACGATGCCCAGGCCCGCGGATTCCCCCGTATCGAAGCCCTGCGCGCGGCAGAGGTCGCGGAACAGCGTGGCATTGGCCTGCAGCTTCGCCACGCGCCAGGGCTCCGCCGCCATCACATCCATCGCCGCCGCGGCCGAGGCGGCGAGCGGGGGCGCGAGGCCCACCGAATAGACGAAGCCCGGCGCGGTGTGGCGCAGCCAGTCGATCAGGTCGCCCCGCGCGGCGATGTAGCCGCCGCAGGCGCAGAGCGTCTTGGAGAGCGTGCCCATCCAGATGTCGACCTCGGCCGGGTCCACGCCCTGGGGTTCGAAGGCGCCCTTGCCGGTCGCGCCCACCACGCCCAGCCCATGCGCGTCGTCCACCATCAGCCAGGCATCGTATTTCCGCGCGAGGCGCACGAAGCCGGCGAGGTCCGGCACGTCGCCATCCATCGAATAATGGCCCTCGATCAGCAGCAGGGCGCGCGCCGCGCCGCGCCGGGCGGCGGCGAGTTCCTTCTCCGCCGCGCGGACATCGTTGTGCGCGAAGCCGACGCGCCGCGCGCCGGAGAGCTTGGCCCCCTCGACGCAGGAATTGTGGATGGCGGCGTCATGCACGATCACGTCGCGCGGGCCCATCAGATGGCCGATGAAGGTGACGTTGGTGGCGTGGCCGCTGACGAAGGCCAGCGCCGCCTGGGTGCCGTAATGCGCCGCGATCCGGCTCTCCAGCGCCGCATGCACCGGCCGCTCGCCGGATACGAGGCGCGAGGCGGAGGCCGAGATGCCGTGCTTCGCCATCGCCTCGGCCGCGGCTTCATGCAGGCGCGGGTCGCCGTTCAGGCCGAGATAGTCATAGGAGCCGAAATTGATCACCTCGCGGTTGCCGATCAGGCTGTGCCCGCCAGCGCGGCCCTGATGCGCGCGGAAGAAGGGGCTTTCGATGCCCAGGCTGTCCAGCGCGTCGCGCACCAGGCCCCAGTCGCGCAGGTTCTGGATGCCCGAGAAGCCGCGCGGATCGGCGGCGGCCTCGGCCTCCTGCCCCTCGCGGCGGCGCGAGAGGCGCTGCACCAAAGCGAGGCGCGCCGTGGCAGTCAGTCCGAAACCCTGGCCTCTGCTCATACCCACTCGTCCATGCCGTGACACTGGCCCCACGCTGCTGGTGTAACCCAGCTTGGCATGGCGCGCACCTATGCTGGGTAAACGCCGCAGGAGATGGATTGTTTCCGCCACCCCACAAGAAGTTGGCGGGAGCGGATTATTCCGCCGCCTGGATGCGGGCCGGATCCTCGGGTGTGGGCTCGAAGCCCTCGACCAGGCTCGAGATCGCGGCCTCGCCGGCGCCGGGCAGCAGCGCCACCTCGGCGATCTGGCGCGCCAGGGCGGCGACGCTCAGCTCCTCGGTCAGGGCCGCCATGGGCACCTGCAGGCCGAGCCGCTGCTCCAGCGCGCCGCGCAGCTCGACAGCACCCAGGCTGTCGAGGCCCAGGCCCACCACCGATTGCTCCGGCCCGATGGCGGCGGCGGGCAGGCGCAGCACGCGGCCGATCTCCTCGGCCACCAGGGCCAGGATCAGCGCCTCGGCCTCGGCGCGGGGCAGGGTCGGCAGCAGGGCGCGCAACTCGCCGGAATCGGCGCTGGCGGCAGGGGCGGCGCCGGCCAGGGCGGCCAGCATGGGCTCGGCCAGCAACGGCAGGGCGATCCGCGCCTCGCCGCCCAGGGCACGGAACAGCAGCGGCGCGGCATGCGGCTGCGCCAGCAGCGCCGGCAGGGCGGCAAGCGCGGCCTCGGCCTCCAGCGCCGCGACGCCGAGGCGCCGGTTCAGCTTCTCGGCCGTGGCGCGATCCGCCGCCAGCATGCCGACATCGGCGATCGGGCCCCAGCCCACGGTCAGCGCCGGGCGGCCCTGGGCGCGGCGGCGGCGCGCCAGGGCTTCCAGCGCCATGTTGGCGGCGACGTAATTGGCCTGGCCGGGATTGCCGAAGGCGGTGGTGGCGGAGCCGAACATCAGGAAGAGACTCAGCCTGTCGCCCGCCGTCAGGCGATCGAGGTTCTCGGCGGCGGTGAGCTTCGGCGCCAGCACGCGGCGGAAGCGCGCCTCATCCATCGCGATGGCGGCGCCATCGTCGAGGATGCCGGCCGCATGCACCACGCCGCCGATCGGCCGCACGGCGCGGATCTTGGCCAGGGTGGCGGCCAGGGCGGTTTCATCCGCCGCGTCGCAGCTGTGCAGGGCGGCCTGGGCACCGAGCCCGGCCAACTCGCGCAGCGCCGCGGCGTCCTCGGGCAGGCGGCGGCCGATCAAGGCGAGGTGGCGCACCCCCTGCCGCGCCAGCCAGCGCGCGCAGGCAAGCCCGAAGCCCCGCGTGCCGCCGACCACGACGAAACTCTGCCCCGGATCCGGCGCCCAGGGCCTGGCCGCCTCGGGCGCGGGGGCGGGCGGGCGGATCACCAGCTTGCCGATATGCGCCGAGGCCTGGAGCTGGCGGAAGGCCATCTCCACCTCCTCGGGCCCGAAGACGGCCGCCGGCAGCGGGCGCAGCGTGCCGTCCTGCAGCCCGTCGCGGATGCGGCCCAGGAGCCGCGCGGCCAAGGCGGGGCGCGCCGCCGGCAGCTCATCGACATCGACGGCGAAATAGCTGGCGTTGCGGCGCAGCGGCCGCAGGCTGGCGCGGGTGTTCTCGACATAGTCGCGCTTGCCGAGCTCGACGAAGCGGCCGAAAGGCTTGAGCAGCCCCATGCTCTGCACCATGGCCTCGCCAGCCAGGCTGTTGAGCACGACATCCACGACGCCATGGTCGCCGCCCTGCCCGCCCCAGGCGGCGCGCAGCGCATCGGCGAAGCCCGGGTCGCGGCTGTCGAGCACGAGTTCCGCCCCCGCGGCGCGCAGGAAGGCGCGCTTGGCCGGCGTGCCGGCCGTCATCGCCACGCGGGCACCCTGCGCCAGCGCCAATTGCAGCGCGGCGAGGCCGACCGCCCCCGCGCCGCCATGGATCAGCACGCACTCCCCGGCCTGGAGCTGCGCGCAGCTCTCGAGGCCATGCAGCGCGGTCATGAAGGCGACCGGCATGGTGGCGGCGGCCACCGGGTCCACCCCCTCGGGCAGGCGGGCCAGCGCCTCGATCCGGGTCACGGCGCGGCCGGCGAAAGCGCCCGGGACGAAGCCGAAGACGCGCGTGCCGGGGCGCAGCGCGACATCGGCGCCCACCGCCTCGACCACGCCGGCGCATTCCATGCCGAGCGTCGGCCCGGCGAAACCGGCTTCGAGCACTTCCTCGGGCAACAGGCCCTGCGCCCACATCAGGTCGCGGAAATTCAGCCCTGCCGCCTCGATCCGCAGCAGCACCTCGCCCGGGCCGGGGCTGCGCGGCGTGGCGGGCACCCAGGCCAGGCTGCCGAGCCGGCCGGGCTGGGCGACGCTGAGCGCCAGCGTGCCGCCCGGCGCGGGCGCGACGAGGCCGGGCAGCAGGCGCGGCACCAGCCTGCCCTGCGCGGCAAGCGTGACCTCCGGCTCGCCACCGGCCAGTTCGGCGGCCAGGCGCCGCGCCGCGGCATCGGGGCCGAGCTCGGGCGAGAGATCGATCCGCCGCGGCTTCAGGGCGGGCATCTCGTTACCCAGCACGCGGGCCAGGCCGAGCAGGGCGGCGGCTTCGGGCAGATGCGTGCCGGCATCGGGCTGCGCCCCGCCGCGCGTCACCAGGGTGAATCCGGCGGCGGCGCCGGCGGCGGATTCGGCCAGCCGCGTCAGGGCAGCGAGCGTGGCGGGCAGCGCGGCCGCATCGGGCTGCGCGAGCACCAGCACCTCCCGCCCCGAGAGGGCGCGCGGCGCCGGCGCTTCCGCCTGGAGGGGCAACGGCAGGATGACCGGCGCCGGGCCCTGCCGGCCGAGCCGCAAGGCCAGGGCCTCGGCCAGGGGCAGGCTCGGCGCATCGGCCAGGATCAGCCGCGGGGGCGAAGCCGGCGCGCCGGCCTCGGCGGCCGGGGTGGCGGGCGCCTCGGCGGCGATCAGCAAGGCGGGCCAGGGGGCGGCCTCGATCGGGGTCGCGGCGGTGCTGCGATAGCCGGCCTGGGCGAGGCGGGTGAGCCAGAGCCCGTCATCGGCCAGCGCGCCCCATTCGGCGCCGCCCTCGGCCGCCGGGCCAAGGCCGGTCCACCAGGCCGGATCCTGGCCGCAGACGAAGGTCCAGACGCGGCCGGGCAAGGGTTCGGCCAGCAGCAGGGCGCCGCCCTCGGCCAGAGCGGGGCGGAGCGCGCTGGCCAGGGTGGCGCCGGCGCGGCTGCGCGCGGCGGGGGCGAGGCCGATGACCAGATCCACCACCGGCAGCGCGGCGGCGCCGGGGGCGGCGGGATCCCAGGCCAGGGTGGAGAAGGCCAGGCCCTCATGCCCCCAGGGACCCAGGGGCGGCAGGGCGGATTGCTGCGGGCCGGCGGCGATGTAGGCGACCTGCCGGCCGAGCGGTGCCAGCGCCGCGCCCACATGGCGGGCAAGCACGCCGGTGGCGCCGACCTCCAGGATCCGCAGCGGCCTTTCCTCCGGCCAGGCCGCGGCCAGGGCGGCGACGGCGGCGGCGAGGCTGGCGGCGAGGCGGGTGAAGGCCTCGCCCTGCGCAGGCGGGGGCGCGCCGAGCGCCGCGCCGCCGGCCCCGGCCCGCGCGGCGCCGCGCAGCGCCTCGGGCACGCGCTCCGCCGCCTCGGCGATCCAGGCGAGGTCGAGCGCAAGCGCCGGGTGTTCCTCCAGCACCGAGCGCCAGATCGCGGCGGGCTCAGGCAGGGCGGCTTCGGGCAGCAGCGCAAGGCCGCCCGGGCCCATGCTGGCCGCGCCATCCTCGACCAGGGCGCGGCAGAGGAAGGCCTGGTAGGGCGCGGCATCGGGCGCGGCGGGCAGGGCGAGCGCGCCGGCCCAGCTTTCCTGCGCCACGGCGGCGACATGGGCTTCCAGCAGCAGCGTCGCCTCGCCCAGCGCCAGCGCCAGCGCCTCGGCCGCCCGGCGCCCGGCAGCCAGGGCGGCGGGCAAAGCGGGGGTCGGGGCGGGGCCGCTCGCGGCGGGCAGCAGGGCAATGCGGTAGCCATGCTCGGCCGGGTTCACCACCGGCTGCGGCACGCGCTGGAAGGTGGCGTGTTCGATGCGCGCGGCCACACGCCCGGCGGCGTCGCGCGCCACCAGATGCACGCGCGCGCTGCGGGCGCCGCGGCGCACCAGGGTGAGTTCCGCCGTGACGATCGGCCCGGCGTCGCGGCCGGCGACCAGCCGGGCGAAGCGCACCGGCACCAGCCCGGCCCCGCCGGGCGGCGCGCCTTCGGCCGCGTCCGGACCCGCGAGCAGCGCGAACAGCCCCTGGAAGGCGCCATCCAGCCGCGCGGGGTGCAGCAGATAGCCGAGCGCATCCTCCGGCGCGGCCTCGGGCAAGGCGAGGCTGACGCGGGCGAGGCGGCCCTCGGCATCGACCTCGACCCGCTGCAGCGTGGCAAAGGCCGGGCCGTAGGTCAGGCCGAGTTCCTTGGCCAGGGCGCGCAGCGACTGCCCGTCGCGGCCACCCGCGGCGAGGAAGGGGGCGGGCGCGACGCCCAGGGCGTTGGGGGTGGCCGGGGCGGCGAGCGCCTCGGCATGCAGCACCCAGGCCTCCTCGGCCAGGCGGTGGCGGGATTCCAGGCGGAAGACGCCCTCGGGCGAGAGGGTGGCGCGCAGTTCCCGCGCCCGGGCGGGTTCGAGGGTCAGCGGGCGCAGGATGCGGAACTCGCGCAGTTCCAGCGCCGGCGCCTCGGGCTGCTGGGCGCGCAGCGCGGCCAGGGCCATCTCCAGCATGCCGGAAGCGGGCATCACGGCGTCGGGGCCGAGGCGGTGGTCGGCCAGCCAGGGCGCCTGCTCGGTATCCAGGGCGCGGCGCCACTCGGCGGGCTCGGCGCCCTGGCGGAAGCCGAGCAGCGGGTGGTCGAGGATCGGGTCGCTCATGCGCCGGCTCTCGCCGGTCTTCACGAACCAGAAGGGCTGCGGGTCGAGCGGCGTGGCCGGCAGGCGGGCCCGGCCCAGTTCGAGCGCCGTGGGGCCGGCGAAGGCCGGGCCGCCGCGCGGATCGACGCCGGCGGCGAAGGCACGATCGGCGATGCCGGGGAAGGGATCGGCGGGTGCCTCGGGATTCTGGGCCTCGCGGCGGCTGAGCGAGACCAGCGGCGCGCCCTCCACGCCGGCGGCGCGGCAGGTCTCGCGCAGATAGGATTGCAGCACCGGGTTGGGGCCGATCTCGAGGAACAGCCTTGCCCCCTGGCCGATGGCGGCGCGCACCGCCTGCTCGAAGCGCACGGGGGCGCGCAGGTTGCGCCACCAATAGGCGGCGTCGGTCGCGGGGCCTTCCAGCACGGCGCCGGTGACGGTGGACAGCAGGGGCAGCGCGGGGGCCTGCACCGGCAGGTCGGCCAGCGCGGCGAGCAGTTCGGGCTGCACCGGGTCCATCGCGCGGCTGTGGAAGGCGTAGTCGAGGTCGAGCGGCACGAAATTGAGCCGCCGCTGCTCCGCCAGCGCGCCCAGCCGCGCCAGGGCCTCGGCCGGGCCGGCGAGGGTGACGGCGGCGGGACCGTTGAAGGCGGCGATCTCGATGCCGGGGGGCTGCGCGGGATCGACTTCCGCGATCAGCGCGGCGGCGATCTCGGGCGTGGCGGAGAGCGCGGCCATGCGGCCCACGCCGCGCTGGCGGTGCTGCTGGCGGCTGCGCGCCACGACGAGGCGCGCGGCGGCCTCCAGCGTCAGGAAGCCGGCGGCATGGGCGGCGGCGACCTCGCCCACCGAGTGGCCGAGCACCATCGCCGGGCGCAGCCCCTCCGCCGCGAGCGGGGCGAGCATCGCGACCTGGATGGCGAAGAGCAGCGGCTGGGCGATGTCGGTCGCGGCAAGCTGCTCGGCGGTGACGCCGGCCTCCAGCATCGCCCGCGGCGACCAGCCGAGCAGCGGGGCGAGCGCGGAGTCCACCGCGGCGAAGCCAGCCCGGAAGCCGGGCGAGGCGGCCAGCGCGGCCTGCGCCATGCCGGGCCATTGCGCGCCATTGCCGCTGAAGACGAAGCAGAGCTTCGCGGAATCGGCCTGAGGCAGGGCCTCGTTCTGCTGAAGCGCGGGCGGCTTGGCGCCGGCGCGCCAGGCGCCGAGCGCGGCGGCCAGGGCATCGCCATCCGCACCGCGCAGCGCGAGGCGATGCGGCAGCAGGTCGCGGTGCCGGGCGGCAGCGCGGGCCAGGGCGGCGGTGGCCGCGGGCGGCTGGCCGGCGAGCCCTTCCGCCCAGCGATCGGCCAGGCTGGCCAGGGCGGCGGCGCTGCGGGCGGAGAGCAGCAGCGGCGGCATGGCCTGGCCCGCGGGCGCGCGCGGGGCCGGGCGGGCCGGCGGCGGGCCGATCAGCGCCGTGGCGTTGGTGCCGCCGAAGCCGAAGGAATTCACGCCGATGACGCTCGCCGCGCCGAGATCGGCCAGCGGCTCGAGCGCTGCGGGGATGCGCAGGTTGAGCCCGGCGAAGTCGATGTTCGGGTTGGGCGTGTCCTGGTGCAGCGTGGCGGGGATGGCGCGGTGTTCCAGCACCAGCAGCGCCTTGAGCAGCCCGGCCATGCCGGAGGCAGGCTCGGTGTGGCCGATATTCGTCTTGAGCGAGCCGATCGGCAGGGCGCCGGGGCGGCCGGCGGCGGCAGCCTGGCCGATCGCCCAGGCCTCGACCGGGTCACCCGCCTGGGTGCCGGTGCCATGGGCCTCGAAATAGGCGAAGCGGTCGGGGGTGACGCCGGCCTGGCCCATGACGCGGCGGATCAGCCTGGCCTGGGCCTCTCGGTTCGGCAGGGACAGGCCGACGGTGCGCCCGGCGGCGTTGACCCCGCTGCCCAGGATGACACCACGGATCGGGTCGCCCGCCGCCAGCGCATCCTCGAGCCGCTTGAGCAGCACCACGCCCGCGCCCTCGGCCCGCACATAGCCATCCGCCGCCGCGTCGAAGGCGGCGCAGCGGCCGCGGGCGGAGAGCATGCCGGCGCGCGAGAAGCCGACGAAGGCGAAGGGCGAGAGCAGGATGTGCACGCCGCCCGCCACCGCCATCGCGACCTCGCCACGCGCCAGCGCCGCGCAGGCGGCATGCAGCGCGACCAGGGAGGAGGAGCAGGCGGTGTCGATGGTCTGGGCGGGGCCGCGCAGGTCGAAGACGTTGGTCAGCCGGTTCGCCAGGATCGAGAGCGCGTTGCCGGTCATGAAGTAGCGGTCGCCGCCCGAGACGTCCTGCAGGCGGATATCGGCGTAGTCGGTGGCGGAACTGCCGATGAAGACGCCGGTCTCCGTCCCGGCGAGGGCGGAGGGGCGCTGCCCGGCATCCTCGATCGCGGCCAACGCGACCTCCAGCAGCACGCGCTGCTGCGGGTCCATCTCTGCCGCCTCGCGGGGCGAGATGCCGAAGGCGCCGGGGTCGAAGCCGGTGATGTCGCCGAGCGTGCCGGCGGCGAAAGTATAGCTGCGCCCGGGTTCACCGCGTCGCGGGTGCAGGAAGGCCGCCTGGGTGAAGCGATCCGCCGGCAGGGTCGAGACGGCATCGCCGCCCTGCGCGAGAAGGCGCCACAGCGCCGCCATGTCGGGCGCGCCAGGCAGTCGGCCGGCGGCACCGAGGATGGCGATGGGGCAGGCAGGCGGGTCAGGCTGGGGCCGGGGGGGACCGCTCACGCCTTGCCGCGTTCCGCTGCGGCGCTGGGTCGGGCGCAGGGTCGTCGCCTCAGCAACTCGGCCTGGCCAGAGGGGGCCTGACCTGAGGGGCGCCTGGCGGGGCGGCGGCGACGCGCCCGGAATGGCCCCTCATGGCTGCACCTCATCGCGGGGCAGGCCGGCAGCCGGCTGCGCCCGAACGGCGCGCGTCGGGGGACGGGTGGAGGGCACCAGGATGGGCGTGCCCGAGAGGCGGTCGAGCAGCCGATCGACCTCGGCAAAGTGGCGCTCCCAGCTCGGCGCCTGCCAGGCGGCAAGACGGGCGACCTGGGCGCGCCGGGCCGGGCTGTCGGGCCGCGCATAGTCGAGCACCGCATTGCGCCAGGCGGCACCGTCCAGCGGGTCGATGTAGTCGGGCGCCTGCTGGCCGACCTCGCGCAGCGCGGCAAGGTCCGAGGCAATGGCCGGGACGCCCAGCGCCAGCGCCTCGGCGAGGGGCAGGCCAAAGCCCTCGGCAAAGCTGGGGAACAGGAGCGCGCGTGCGCCACGGAGCAGGGAGGCGACCTCACGGTCCGGCAGCATGCCGGCTTCCCGGACAAGGCCGTCGAGAACGGTGCAGCGCTCGAGCATGTCGAGCACGTTCTCGTTCTCCCAGCCGCGGCGCCCGACCACCACGAGGCGCGGCGCGGCAGGCCCGAGGGTGGTGGCGAAGTTGCGCCACATGTTGAGGAGCAGCATGTGGTTCTTGCGCGGCTCGATGGTGCCGAGCACGACGAAATAGGGCCGCAGCGCGACCGGCGGAGGCTCCACCTGCGGAGGTGCGACGCCGAGCGCGGCGACGGCGATGGGGGGGGCGGCCACACGCTCGGCCAGCCAGGGCTTCAGCTCGGCGGCGGTCGCGGCCGAGTTGACGACGATGGCATCCGCCAGCGCAGCGGTGGCCACGATGCGGCGGCGATGCGTCTCGGCCTGGCCGGCCCGGGCGAATTCGGGGTGGTGCAGCGGGATCAGGTCGTGGATCAGCGGCACGAAGTGGCAGCCCTGGCGGCGCATGGCGGCAATCTGTGCCGGGCGCTCGAGGGCACGGTGGGACACGAGAAGGAACACCTTGGGGCCGGGGCGCTTCAGCGCCTCGGTCAGCGCACCGCGGCCGAAGGGCTGAGCCATGCGGACACGGCGGATGATGGCGCTGGGGGGGCGGCCGCCATGGTCCCAGGCCTGAGCAATGCCGGCAATCAGCTCCCGCACCAGGGTAGCGGGCAGCGCGGAAAAGCCGATCAGCGGGATCTCAGCGACGAAGGTGGCGCTGCCATCGGGCATGGCGGCCCAGCGCCGCGCATAGGCCAGCTCGACCCGGTCGATGCCGGAAGGAGCCCCGCGCTTGGCGGCGGTCAGCAACCGGGAAATGTCGAGGAATACGTGCACCACCATACCCCGAAGATGTGAACGCCCCCACACAGGGGTGGCTTACTCGGAAACCGCTGCACTGCACAATCGCAGAAATCAGACACAGGCAGGACGTTAAACCGCGACACGGCCTTGAATTAGCTTCACATGATCGTGTCCGCGGCAACTTCACGTCAATCTATATTATTTGACGTCGCCTGAAAAACAGGCAGCCGCGGAGTGTCTCCGAATCACCGGCGCAATGATGGTCGCAAAAGGTTAAGGCAGGACTGAGGCGCCTTGGCGCCCCAGGGGATTTCCTGACCGGAGCCTCAATCCTGGTCGGGTCGGATCACGTTGCTATGACCCCCGTCCACCAGCACGTCACGCATGGTCTCGGCGCTCTTGGTGCGGATGTCGAGCCAGGCGTCGGGCGTGTGGAAGGCGCTGTGCGGGGTGATGATCACCCGGCCCTCGAGCCAGGGTTCCCGCGCACGGTAGGCGGCCAGCAGGCCCGGAACCGGATCGACGGGCGGTTCCACCGGGATCACGTCGAGCCCGGCGCCGGCGAGGTGGCCGGAGCGCAGCGCGGCTTCCAGCGCATCGATGTCGATGCTGGTGCCACGCGCCGTGTTCACCACGATGGCGTCCTTGGGCAGACGGGCGAGTTGCGCCGCGCCGATCATGCCGCGCGTGCTCTTGGTGTCCGGGGCGTGGATGGTGAGCACATCGGCGCCGCTGAGCAGCTCATCGAGGGTCTTGCAGCGGGTGATGCCAAGCGCGCGGTCGACGCCATTCGGCAGGAAGGGGTCGAAGAAGCGCACCTTGAAGCCGAAGGCCTTGGCGCGCAGCGCCACGGCCGTGCCGATACGGCCCAGGCCGACGATGCCGAAGCCCTGCACCTCGGCGCGCTTGATCAGCGGGCTTTCAGCGTAGCGCCAGGGGGCCGGCGGCGTGGCGCGCTGCAGATCGTGGTGCAGGATCAGCCCGCGGCGCAGGGCCAGGACCAGCGACATGGCGTGGTCCGCCACTTCCTGCGTGCCGTAGTCGGGGACATTGCAGACCGTGATGCCGCGGGCGGCGCAGGCGGCGCGATCCAGCCGGTCATAGCCCACGCCCATGCGGACCACGACCTTGAGCTTCGGAAAGCGCGCGATGTGGTGCGGCTTGAGCCAGTGGCGGAAGATCAGCAGCCCGTCGACGCGCGCGCAGACCTCATCCGACAATTCGTCGAGCGAGCCGGTATGGGGGGCGCCGCCGTGCAGCACCTCGACCTCCGGGCCCAGGATCTGCTGCTCGAGCAGCGTGTCCGGATACATGCCTTCCGGTTCGAGCACAGTCAGTCGCGCCACGCGTTTCATCCCCTCTTGTCAGGCCGGCCGCAGCATGTGGCGCGATCGCCGGGCCGACAACCCTGGCGCCGTCGCTGTGATGTCTCAGGGCAGAAGGATGGTGCTGCCGGTGGTGCGGCGCGCCTCGAGCGCGCGATGCGCCTCGGCGGCGTCCTTCAGCGGGAAGCTCTGGTTGACGCGGATGGCCACGGCACCGCTGGCCACGACCTCGAAGAGGCCATTGGCGCAGAATTCCAGGTCCTCGCGCTTGGCGGTGTAGGTGGCGAGCGTCGGGCGCGTCAGGTAGAGCGAGCCCTTGGCGGCGAGGATGCCGATATCGGGGATCGACACGGGGCCCGAGGCGTTGCCGTAGGAAACCATGGTGCCATAGGGCGCGAGGCAGTCGAGCGAGGTGAGGAAGCTGTCGCGACCGACGCTGTCGAACACCACGGGCAGCATCGCGCCGCCGGTGATCTCCTTTACCCGCGCCGGCAGATCGGCGAGGCCGATCACGGCATGGTCGGCGCCATGGGCGCGGACAAGCGCCGCCTTCTCCTCGGTGCTGACGCAGGCGATCACGGTGCAGCCGAGATGCTTGGCCCATTGCGTCATGATCAGCCCGACGCCGCCGGCCGCGGCATGGATCAGGATGGTCTGGCCGCGCTGCACCTTGAAGGTGCGGTTCAGGAGGAAGCAGGCGGTCATGCCCTGCAGCATCATCGCCGCCGCCTGCTCGAAGCCGATGGCGCCGGGGATCCGCACCAGGCGATCCGCCTTGATGGTGCGGGCCTCGGCATAGGCGCCGATGGGCCCGGTGGCATAGGCGACGCGGTCGCCGGGGGCGACGTTGGTGACGCCTTCGCCCACCGCCTCCACGATGCCCGAGGCCTCCATGCCGATGGTCGCGGGCAGGGCCGGGGCCTTGTAGAGGCCGGTGCGGAAATAGACGTCGATGTAGTTGAGGCCGACCGCCTTGTGGCGGACCAGCGCCTCGCCGGGCTTGGGTGCGGGCAGCGGCACCTCTTCCCAGACCATCTTCTCGGGGCCGCCATATTCATGGACGCGAATGGCATGGTTCATGGCGGTCAGGGCCCTTGGTGGGGGGGAAGGACGGAGAGGAGGTCGGGCCGCGCGGCGCGGACGGCGCGGGCCTCGAGGTCGAGGAGGAAGCGCTTGGTCGGCGCGCCCTCGCCCCCGGAATAGCCGCCGAGCGCGCCATTGGCGGCGACCACGCGGTGGCAGGGGATCAGGATCGGGATCGGGTTGGCGCCATTCGCCTGGCCGATGGCCCGCGCGGCGGTGCCGAGTTCGGCGGCGAGATCGCCATAGCTGCGGGTCTCGCCGGCGGGAATGCGGGTGAGCGCCGCCCAGACGCGTTGCTGGAAGGCCGAGCCGTGCGGGCTGAGCGGCAGGTCGAAGGCCTGGCGACGACCGTCGAAGTAATCCTGCAGCTGGGCCACGGCCTCCCGCAGCAGGGGTGTGGACGCCTGATCGCGGCCGCGGCCCCAATCGAGGGCAACGATGTGTCCGTCCTCTTCCGACAGGGTCACCTCGCCGAGCGGGGTGAGGCAGGTGCGTTGCGGCATGTTTGCAGGTCCAAGGCGCGCCATGCGCCACAACCATGGGGGCGCCGTCAAGACCGGCTGCGGGTGGCGCTTGGACGACGCGATGCGGATGGGCTGGCGGAAGAACCCTGGCACCCCACACGCGGCATCGCTACATCCCCGATCCTGCCCCTGGAGATTGCCGTGACCGACGCCCCCCCCGCCGCCCGCCGGGCGCTTGCCGACGACCCCGCCCCCTGGTTCACCGCCCATGTCTTCGTCTGCTGCAATCGCCGCCCGGACGGGCACAAGCGCGGTTCCTGCGCGGCACGGGGCAGCGAGGAGCTGCGCGACTACATGAAGGCCCGCGCGAAGGAGCTCGGCCTCAAGGGCGTGCGCGTCAATTCGGCCGGCTGCCTCGACCGGTGCGAGTTCGGGCCGACGGTGGTGATCTATCCGGAGGGCATCTGGTACCGCCCGCAGAGCCACGCCGATGTGGATGAGATCCTGGCCGCGCATCTCGTCGCCGGCGGCCGGGCGAGCCGGCTGATGCTCACCGAAAAGGACGTGCCGCCGGCCAAGGCGTGATCCGGCGCCCCGACTGTTTCACGTGAAACACGCCATGGACAGAAGGACTGCCGCGTGACGGATGCCGCGGACACGATCTTCGCGCGCGCCTCCGGCGCCGGCGCGGCGGCCGTGGCGGTGCTGCGCCTGTCCGGACCCGATGCGGGGCCTGTGGTGGCGGCGCTCACCGGCGGGTTGCCCGCGGCCCGCCAGGCGAGCCTGCGTCGCCTGCGCGCGCCCGGCACGGGCGAGACCCTCGACCAGGCGCTTGTGCTCTGGTTTCCCGCCCCCCGCAGCTACACGGGCGAGGATGCCGCCGAGTTGCATCTGCATGGCGGGCCGGCGGTGCTGGCAGGCGTGGCGGGCGCGCTGGCGGCACTCGGTTGCCGGCAGGCCGAGCCGGGCGAATTTACCCGCCGGGCCTTCCTGCACGGCAAGCTCGACCTGACACAGGCCGAGGCCATCGCCGACCTGATCGCGGCCGAGACCGAAGCGCAGCGGCGCCAGGCGCTGCGCCAGGCGGAAGGCGCGCTGGGCGCGCTCTATGCCGCGTGGACAGCGCGCGCCACAAGAATCCTGGCGCATCAGGAGGCCGCCATCGAGTTCGAGATGGACGACCTGCCCAGCGATCTCGATCGCCAGGCCCGAGCCGCCGCGGCCGCGCTGCGCGGCGAGATCACCGCGCATCTGGCCGATGGTGGGCGGGGTGAACGCCTGCGGGCGGGACTCTCGCTGGTCATTCTCGGCGCGCCCAATGCCGGCAAATCCTCGCTGCTGAACGCGCTGCTCGGGCGCGAGGCCGCCATCGTCTCGCCCATCCCCGGCACGACGCGCGACGTGGTGGAAGGGCGGCTCGACCTCGATGGCATCCCGGTGCAGATCGCCGACACAGCGGGGTTGCGCCAGAGCGCGGATTCAATCGAGCAGGAGGGCGTGCGCCGGGCCGAGGGACGGGCACGGGAAGCCGACCTCGTCCTGCTGGTCTTCGCGGCCGACACCCCGCCGGCGCCGGAGGCCCTCGCCGCTCTGGAACAGGCGCCACGGGCGCTGGTCGTCGCCGCGAAGGTCGACCTCGCCCCGGCCCCGGCGACGATCGCCGGCCATGTTGTCTTGCCCACCAGCGCGCATACCGGCGCCGGGATCGACGCCCTGCGGGCCGCCCTGGCGCGGGAAGCCGTGGCACTGGCGGCTCCCGCCGAAACGCCGAGCCTGACGCGCGCGCGGCACCGCGCGACGCTGGAAGAGGCCGCAGCGCAACTCGCACAGGCGGAGTGCGCCCCGCTGTCGGAACTCGCGGCGGAGGGCTATCGCGCCGCGTTGCGGGCGCTCGGGCGGCTCACGGGGCGTGTCGGCGTCGAGGAAATCCTGGATTCCGTCTTCCGCGACTTCTGTATCGGCAAGTAGCCGGCGTATAGGTCACGCGTGATGGACCAGATGCAGTTCGATGTCGTGGTGGTGGGCGGCGGCCATGCCGGGTGCGAGGCAGCGGCCGCGGCGGCGCGATGCGGCGCGCGCACGGCGCTGCTGACGCACAAGCGCGCCACCATCGGCGAGATGTCGTGCAACCCGGCGATCGGCGGAATCGGCAAGGGCCATCTGGTGCGTGAGATCGACGCGCTGGATGGCGTGATGGCCCGGGCCGCGGATGCGGCCGCGATCCATGCCAAGCTGCTCAACCGCAGCAAGGGCCCCGCCGTGCGCGGCCCGCGCATCCAGGCGGATCGCGCGCTGTACCGCGCCGCCATGCAGCGCCTGCTGGCGGAGACCGAGAACCTCGTGCTGCTGGAAGCGGCGGTGGAGGATCTGGTCGTCGCCCCCGATGGCCGGGTCAGCGGCGTCGTCACGGCAGCAGGGCAGCGCATCACGGCCGGTGCGGTGATCCTGACCACCGGCACCTTCCTGCGCGGCGAGATCCATCTCGGCGACCAGCGGACCCCGGCCGGCCGCGCCGGCGATGCGCCGGCCATCGGCCTCGCCTTGGCGCTGGAGCGGCTGAAGCTGCCCCTCGCCCGGCTCAAGACCGGCACGCCGCCGCGCCTCGATGGCCGCACCATCGATTGGGCGGCGCTGGAAAGCCAGCCCGGCGATGACCCGGCCGAGCCGATGTCCTGGCTCACACCCGCCATCACCAATCCCCAGATCGCCTGCGGGATCACCTGGACCACGCCCGGGACTCACGCGCTCATTCGGGAAAATCTGCACCGCACGGCGGTCTATGGCGGGCATATCCAGGGCGTGGGGCCACGCTATTGTCCCTCGATCGAGGACAAGGTGGTGCGCTTCGCCGATCGCGAGCGGCACCAGATCTTCCTGGAGCCCGAGGGTCTGGATGACCACACGGTCTATCCCAACGGCATTTCCACTAGCCTGCCGGCGGACCTCCAGGCGGCGATGATCGCGACCATCCCGGGCCTCGCTCGCACCGTCATCCTGCGGCCGGGCTATGCCATCGAATACGACCATGTGGACCCGCGCGCCCTGCGCCCGACCCTTGAACTGCGCGACGCGCCGGGCCTGTTCCTCGCCGGCCAGATCAATGGCACCACCGGCTATGAGGAAGCCGCCGCGCAGGGGCTGATGGCCGGCCTCAACGCGGCCCAGCGCGCGGCAGGCGAAACGCCGGACCGCGTGCTCGGCCGGGCCGAGGCCTATATCGGCGTGCTGATCGACGACCTCGTGCTGCATGGCGTCTCTGAGCCCTATCGGATGCTCACCGCACGCTCGGAGCATCGCCTGAGCCTGCGGGCCGACAATGCCGGGCTGCGCCTGACCGAACGCGGCCTCGCCTGGGGCTGCGTCGGCCCCCTCCGCGCCGCGCGCCACGCCGCCTTTTCCACCGCCGTGGCGGCGGCCCTCGCGCAGGCGCAGCGCGAGGAAGCCACCCCCGCCGCCCTCATCGCCGCCGGCCTGCCGATCCGCCAGGATGGCCGCCGCCGCTCGGTGCTCGAGGTGCTGGGCCTGCCCGGCATCGGTGTGGCGGAAGCTGCCGCCGCCTTCCCCTTCCTCGCCACCCTGCCGCCCGATGTCGCCAGCCAGGTCGAGGCCGAGGCGCTCTACGCGCCCTATCTGCGCCGCCAGGAGAGCGAGCGTCGCGCCCTGGCGCGGGAGGAGGCCGTGGCCATCCCCGAGGCCTTGGACTTCACCATCATCCCCGGCCTTTCGAACGAGATGCGTCAGCGCCTTGCCCGCGCCCGCCCGGCCACGCTCGGCAGCGCTGGCCGCTTGCCCGGCATCACCCCGGCTGCCATCGCGGCCCTCGCCGTGCATCTCCGCCGCAGCCCTGGAGCAATGTGCGTTCAGATGGAATCATCTGAACGCATTCCTTGCTCTAGATTCAATGAGTTGCAGAGCACGAGCTGCGTTCATCAGAACGCGGCGTGCTCTAACACGCCGCAGCCCCCGGAGCAGGGCGGGTGTTTCACGTGAAACAGGGCGAGGCCGTGTCCGACGCCCGGATCGAGGCCTTCATCGACCTCCTGCTGCGCTGGAATGGCCGCATCAACCTGGTGGCGGAGCGCGATCCGGCGTCCATTCGCACGCGCCATGTCGCGGATTCCCTGCAATTGCTGCCCTTCCTACCCCCCGGCGACGGCCCGCTCGGCGATCTCGGTTCGGGCGGTGGCTTCCCGGGGCTGATGCTCGCCCTGGCCACGGGAAGGCCGACCCATCTGGTGGAATCGGACCGGCGCAAGGCCGCCTTCCTCATCGAGGCCGCGGCACGGCTCGACTTGCCGCGCGTGAAGGTCCATGCCACGCGCATCGAGTCCGTCAGCCTGCCCCCGCTGGATGTCCTGACGGCCCGCGCCCTCGCCCCCCTGACGGAGCTTCTGCCTCATGCCGTCCGCTTCCTCGGTCCTGCCGGCATCGCGCTGTTCCCCAAGGGCCGCACCGCGGAGGCCGAAGTGAGGGCCGCCCAGGACTCTGGCTGGAGCTTCACCCTCGATCGCTTCCCCAGCCAGACCGACCCCACCGCCACGATCCTCCGCCTCAGCGACATCCGCCGTGCCGCCCCGCAAGACTGATCGTCCGCCGCCGCGCCTGCTCGCCTTCGCCAACCAGAAGGGCGGCGTGGGCAAGACGACCACGGCCATCAACCTCGCCACCGCCCTGGCCTCCGACCGGCGCGTGCTGCTGCTCGACCTCGACCCGCAGGGCAATGCCTCCACCGGGCTCGGCATCCCCCGGACTGAACGCAGCGCCGGCAGCTACGCGCTGCTGGTCGAAGGCCGGCCCCTGGCCGAGCTGATCCGCCCCACCCAGGTGCCCAACCTCGCCATCCTGCCCGCCGACCCCGACCTCGCCGGCGCCGAGATCGAGCTCGTCGGCCTGGAGCGCCGCGAGCATCGCCTGGCCGAGGCGCTGGCCGCCGGTGCCGAAGCGCTGCAGGGCTACGACTACATCTTCTTCGACTGCCCACCCTCGCTCGGCCTGATCACGCTGAACGCGCTGGTCGCCGCCGAGGGCGTGCTCGTGCCGCTGCAGACCGAGTTCTTCGCCCTGGAGGGCATCAGCCAGATCACCCGCACCATCGAGCGCGTGCGGCGCTCGCTGAACCCGCGCCTGCAGCTCGAGGGCATCGTGCTGACCATGGTGGACCGCCGCAACAACCTCTCCGAACTGGTGGCGAGCGACGTGCGCGGCTTCTTCAAGGACAAGGTCTATGAGACCGTGATCCCGCGCAACGTCCGCGTCAGCGAGGCGCCCTCGCACGGCCTGCCGGTGCTGCTCTACGATTTCCGTTCGCCGGGCGCGCAGGCGCATGTCAGGCTGGCGGTCGAATTCCTCAAGCGGGAGAGAGCGCGGCACCGCGCTTCATGAGCAGCACGCCCGAGATGACCCCCAAGCCATGAGCAGCACGCGCAAACCCACCTCCCGCCTCGGCCAGGGCCTCTCCGCCCTGATCCCGGACATGCCCGCCGGCGCCGCCGCCGAGGCGCTGCGCAACGTCCCGATCGAGGCGCTGGAACCCGGCCCCTTCCAGCCGCGCGGCGGCATGGACCGCGGCAGCCTTGAGGAACTCGCCGCCTCGATCCGCGAGCACGGAATCCTCCAGCCCATCCTGGTGCGCCGCAAGCGTGGCAGCCCGGACAGCTACGAGATCATCGGCGGCGAGCGCCGCTGGCGCGCGGCCCAGGCCGCCCAGCTCCATACTGTCCCGGTCGTCATCCGCGACCTTGGCGACCGCGAGGCGATGGCCGCCGGCCTCGTCGAGAACCTTCAGCGCCAGGACCTCAACGCCGTCGAGGAGGCCGAAGGCTACAAGCGCCTGCTCGAGGAATTCGGCCTGACCCAGGAAGCGCTCGGCACCGCCGTCGGCAAGAGCCGCAGCCATGTGGCGAATACGCTGCGCCTGCTGGCGCTGCCCGAGCAGGTGCGCACCCTGGTGCGGCTCGGCACCATCTCCGCCGGCCATGCCCGCGCCCTGATCGGCACCGCCGACCCGGCCCGGCTCGCCGCGCAGATCGTCGCGCGCGGACTGAATGTGCGCCAGACCGAGGCGCTCGCCACCGCCAAGCCCCGCCCGGCCGGCTCACCGCCGCGCCCCCAGGACCCCGAGACCCGCGCCCTGGAGAAGGAGCTGAGCGAACATCTCGGCCTGGTCGTCGCGGTGAAGCACCAGGGCAAGGGCGGCGAGATCGTGATCCGCTACCGCGACCTCGACCAGCTCGACGGCCTGGTCCGCCTGTTGACCGGCGGCGGCTGAACGGGAGGCGGGGCGCGCCCGCGCGCCCTTCAGCTCGGCCGGGCGAGGTCCTCGCGCTCGACAGGCGCGGGCGTCAGCGGCTGGTTGCCCTCGACCAGCCAGGCACGCAGCGCGCGGCGGATCTGGAACTCGAATTCGACATTGAGCGACTCCATCGCGAGCCGCACCACCTCTTCCGCGGCGCGGCTGCGCGCCGTGGCCGAAGCCCCCTCGGCCACCGTCTGGCTGCGCCGCGCCTCGGCCTCGGCGAAGCCCAGCCGCCCGCCCTCGGCGGACATCACCTCGATCCGGCAGGCCATCTCGCAGGAGAAGCGTTCGCCCGGCTCGCCGGCAACCAGGCTGGTCAGCCCACCGGCCGGCGGCAGCCGCTCGCGCGAGAAGCGGGCGCGGGTCACGAGGAAGCGCGCGCGCCCGGCCGTGCCCACAGGCACCAGCCTTTCCTGCCCCATGCGCCGCATCTCGACATCCGGGCGCAGCGTGGCCGAGGGCGCGACCGCCACCGCCCCCGGCGCCGGATCGGGGATATCCACCTCCAGCACGTTCAGGCGCAGCGGCGTCAGGTGCCGATAGCCCGTCACCAGCGGCGGCAAGGGCTGGTCATCGCCGCTGGCACAGGCGGCCAGCGCAACCGGCAGGGCGAGCGGCAGACGCAGCATCAGGCGACGCTTCATCATGGGGCGACAACTCCTTCCCAGGAACCGGGCACAGACATCAGCCGGGCGCGCCGCGGCTGCCGACCTCCGCCCGGTTGAAGCGGAAATCGAGGTTGCAGAACTCGCAGGTCATGGTGATGGCGCCGGATTCCGCCATGTGGTCCAGGTCATCCGTGCTGAACCCTTCCAGCACCTGCGCCAGCCGCGCCCGCGAGCAGCGGCAGCCATAGGAAAGCGCGCGCGCGCGGTCCAGCGCCAAGCCTTCGGCGTGGAACAGCCGATGCAGCAACTGCTCCGGGCTCAGCGCGTCATCCAGCAATTCCGCGGCCTTGATCGTGCTGGCCAGCGCCACCGCCGTGCGCCAGGCATCGTCATCCTCGGCCTCGGAGGCCGCGCCCGTCGTGACCGGCAGGCCCCCGCCGCTGGCGACGCGCTCGATCACCAGCGCGCTCGCGCGCCAGCCGGACGGGCCCTGCGCCGCGGCCAGGAAGACCTCGCTCTGCAGCTGTTCGGAGGCGCGGAAATAGGTGCCCGTCATCTCCGCGAGACTGTCGCCCTCGATCGCCACGATGCCCTGGTAGCGCTCCATCTCCGGCCCCTGGTCGCAGGTGAAGGCGAAGTAGCCATCGCCGAGCAGGGCGCGCGCGCTGGGCGCGGCGCCGTCGGCCAGCAGTGGGGCCAGACGCTCGGCGTCGGCGCGGGCATAGCCGCGCAGCGCGCCGGCATCGGTGCAATCGGCCAGCAGCATCGGCACGGGACCATCCCCCTTCGCCTGCAGGCTGAAGGAGCCCTTGTACTTCAGCGCCGTCGCCAGCGCCGCCGTCAGGGCCAGCGCCTCGCCCATCAGCTTGAGCACGGCCGGATCCTGGTTGTGGCGCGCGAGCAGCGCCTCCGCCAGCGGCCCCAGCCGCACGAGCCGGCCACGCACGGGTTTCTGGTCCAGGTGAAAGGGCTGCACCCCCCGCGGCACCACGATGTCCGGCACGGGGGGCCGGTCGTGGTTGAGGAAGGCCGGGGTGGCGGAAGGGCTGGTCGGATCGGTCAAGGGTCTGGAACCATGGGGCGAGAGAATGCGTTCAGCCCATCCTACAGCATTTCCACCGCCCCGCCGAATGGCGGCCGGCGCGGCAAGGATCGGTCAATCTCTCCGGCCGATACTGACCGCATCCGGCGCCCCGCGTGCCGCCCCGCCAGGAAGGCGAACCTCTCTCCTTCCCGGGGGTCCCCATGCCCGCCTTGCTGCTGCCGTTCCGCGCCCGCACGCCGATCCGCGACGCGCTGCGCCGCCTTCGCCGCTGGCTGAGCTATCGGCCCGAGCGCGCCTATATGCGCGGCAATGCCTTCCGCGCCTGAGGCCTGCTTACCTTTACCCGGCCGTCTTCGGCGGCCGGGCTTGCGCTGCTGCCTCTGGGTCTATTTCGGCAAAGCGGAGTGGGCCGCGAGGCAGGCGATGTCCAGGATCTGGTTCACGCTCGCCTCCATGCCCACGATCTGCACCGGCGCCGAAAGCCCCATCAGCAGCGGCCCGATGGTCTGGGCGCTGGTCAGGCGCGGCACCGCCTTGGTCAGGATGTGCGCCGTGTGCAGCCCCGGCATCACCAGCACATTGGCCGGCCCGGTGAGGCGGCAGAAGGGGTAGAGGTTGCGGCGCAGTTCGGGGTCGAGCGCCACATCCGCCGCCATCTCCCCATCATACTCGAAATCGACGCCGCGCGCGTCGAGCAGCCGCACGGCGTCGCGCACGCTGCCGGGGATGCTGCCCTTGGGATCGCCGAAGGTGGAGAAGCTGAGGAAGGCCACGCGCGGCTCCTGGCCGATGCGCCGTGCGGCGGCGGCGGCCTTGATCGCGATCTCCGCCAGCGTCGCGGCATCGGGCCGCTCATGGATCGCCGTATCCGCCACCAGCACCGTGCCCGACCGGCGCGCGAGCATCACCGTCAGGCCGAACAGCACCGTATCCGGCGCGGGATCGATCACCGTGCGCACGCCCTCCAGCGTGGCGGCATAGCTGCGCGTCGCCCCGGTCACCATGGCATCGGCATCGCCCTTCGCGACCATGCAGGCGGCGAAGACGTTGCGGTCGAGGTTCACCAGGCGCTGGCAGTCGCGCAGCAGGAAGCCCTCCCGCTGGCGCTTCTCGTACAGCCACTCGGCATAGCTGCGATTCTGGTCGGACAGCCGCGCATTCTGGATCTCGATCCCCTCCGGCAGCGGAATGCCCAGCCCCGCCACCGTCTCCTGGATCCGATCCTCCCGCCCGATCAGCACGGGCGTGCCATAGCCCGCATTGCGGAAGGCGATGGCGGCGCGGATCACGCGCGCCTCCTCGCCCTCGGCGAAGACCACGCGGCGCGGCTTGGCGCGCACCCGCTCGGCGATCGCCTCCATCGCCCCCGCCGTGGCGTCGAGCCGCCCGGCGAGGTCGCGCGCATAGCGGTGCAGGTCTGCGATCGGCTTGCGCGCCACGCCGCTTTCCATCGCCGCCTTCGCCACCGCCGGCGAGATCCGGCTGATCAGGCGCGGGTCGAAGGCGTTGGGGATAATGTATTCGGGACCGAAACGAAGTGCCTTGCCCCCGCGCGGCCCCGCACCGGCCCCGGCCACTTCCTCCGGCACGTCCTCGCGCGCCAGCATCGCCAGCGCCTCGGCCGCGGCCACCTTCATCGCGTCGTTGATGGTGCTGGCCCGCACATCCAGCGCGCCGCGGAAGATGAAGGGGAAGCCCAGCACGTTGTTGACCTGGTTCGGATAGTCGCTGCGCCCCGTGGCGATGATGCAATCGGGCCGCACCGCGCGCGCCTCATCGGGCGTGATCTCGGGGTCGGGATTCGCCATCGCGAAGATGATCGGATGCGCCGCCATCGAGCGCACCATCGCGGGTGTGACCGCCCCCTTCACGGAGAGGCCCATGAAGCAATCCGCCCCCTCCATCGCCTGCGCCAGGGTGCGCGCCGGCGTCTCCACCGCATGGGCGGATTTCCACTGGTTCATGCCCTCGGTCCGGCCGCGCCAGATCACGCCCTTGGTGTCGGCGAGGATCACGTTCTGCGGGCGGATGCCCATGGCCTTCACCAGCTCGGCGCAGGCGACCGCCGCCGCACCCGCGCCATTGATCACGAGCTTCACCGATTTCAGGTCGCGCCCCGTGAGGTGGCAGGCGTTGATCAGCCCCGCCGCGGCGACGATCGCCGTGCCGTGCTGGTCGTCGTGGAAGACGGGAATGTCCATCAGTTCGCGCAGGCGGCTCTCGATGACGAAGCATTCCGGCGCCTTGATGTCCTCGAGGTTGATGCCCCCGAAGCTCGCGCCAAGGTAGCGCACGCAGTTCACGAACTGGTCCACATCCTCGGTCGAGACGCACAGATCCATCGAATCGACATCGGCGAAGCGCTTGAACAGCGCCGCCTTGCCCTCCATCACCGGCTTGGAGGCCAGCGCGCCGAGATTGCCCAGCCCCAGCACCGCCGTGCCGTTGCTGATCACCGCCACGAAATTGCCCTTCGAGGTGTAGTCATAGGCCAGCGACGGGTCGCGCGCGATCTCGACGCAGGGCGCGGCCACGCCCGGCGAATAGGCGAGCGAGAGGTCGCGCGCGGTGGTCAGCGGCTTGGTCAGCCGGATCTCCAGCTTGCCCGGCCGCCCCTCGCGATGCATCGCCAGCGCTTCCTCATCCGTGACCCGGGCGGTGCGGGTGTCGCCCTTGATCTCAGCCGGTGCCTTGCGCGCGTCGTCCATGGTGCTCGATCTCCCTCTTGGGTCCGTTATGGAACCAAGCGCGCGGCGCGGGAAGCGGGGCGCTTCGCAGGTGCGAGCCGACGCGCTACGGATTGCGCGTGACGGAAGCCATCCCGCGCGCCTTCGGCGCGACTCCCGCCCTGGCCCAATGGTTCGCCGCCAAGGCCGCGCATCCCGATGCGCTGCTCTTCTTCCGCATGGGCGATTTCTTCGAGCTCTTCTTCGAGGATGCCGAGCGCGCCGGCCCCGCCCTCGACATCGCGGTGAGCCATCGCGGCGAGCACCAGGGCCAGCCCGTGCCCATGGCGGGCGTGCCCGCCCACGCCCTGGAACCCTATCTCGCGCGCCTCATCCGCCAGGGCTTCCGCGTCGCGATCTGCGACCAGATGGAGACGCCCGAGGAAGCCAAGCGCCGCCGCGCCCCCACCATCCGGCGCGAGGTGATCCGCGTCGTCACTCCCGCCACCGTCACCGAGGACGGGCTGCTCGACGCCACGCGCCCCGCCTGGCTGCTGGCGCTGGCCGAGGAGGCTGGCGAGGGCCTCGCCGCCGCCTGGCTCGACATCTCCACCGGCGCCTTCGCCACCATGGCCCTGCCGCGCGCCGAGCTCGGCGCGCTGCTCGCCCGGCTGGAACCGGCCGAGGCCGTGGTCCCGCCCGAGCTCGCGGGACATCCCGACCTGACCGGCAGCGCCCTGGGGCGCCTCGCCGGGCGCATCGCCGAGCGCATCCCGCCCCGCGATCCCGCAAGGCTGCTGCGCGAGGCCTATGGCGTCGCCACGCTCGACGGCTTCGGCCGCTTCGAGGCCGCCGAACTCGCCGCCGCCGCCCTGGCACTGTCCTATGTGCGCGAGACCCAGGCCGGCGGCCTGCCGCGGCTCGACCCGCCCCGCCCGCAGGGCGCGGCCGCCGGCACCCTTGCCCTCGACGCGGCGACGCGCCGCAGCCTCGAGATCCTGCGCGACCAGCGCGGCGGGGCGGAGGCCACGCTGCTCGCCGCCATCGACCGCACCCTGACCGCCGCCGGCGCGCGCGAACTGGCCGCGCGCCTCGCAGCCCCGCTCGCGGATCTCGCCGCCATCACGGCGCGGCATGAGGCGGTGGCCTTCCTGCTCGGCGATGCGTCGCTGCGCGGCGCGCTGCGCGCCACGCTGAAGGGCGCGCCCGACCTGGCCCGCGCGCTCGCGCGCCTTGCCGTCGATCGCTTCGCGCCCCGCGACCTCGCCGCGCTGCAGATCGGCTTCGCCCGGGCCGAAGCGGCCCGCGGCGCGCTTGCCGCCGCGCAGCTTCCCGCGCCCCCCCTGATGCTCGCCGCCGCCGCCGCGCTGGGCCTGGATCCCGCCCTCGGCGCCGAGTTCACGCGCGCGCTCAACCTCGAAAAGCTCCCGGCGCGTCTGGAGGAAGGGGGCGTGATCGCGCCCGGCTATGATGGCGAGCTCGATGCCCTGCGCCGGCTGCGCGACGGGGCGCGGGAGGCCGTGGCGGCGCTGCAGATGGAACTCGCCCAGGCCTGGGGCGTGGCGAGCCTGAAGATCCGCCACCACCAGCAATTCGGCTTCCTCGCCGAACTCCCCGCCGCCGCCGGGCAGAAGCTGATGCAGGCCCCGCCGCAGCCCGGGTCCCTGGCGCCCATCCATCGCCAGACCATGGCGAACGCCATGCGCTTCACCTGCACCGCGCTCGCCGAGCTGGACCGCAAGGTGGCCGAGGCCGGCGAGCGCGCGGCCGCGCGGGAGAAGCTCTGCGTGCAGCACCTCAGGCGCCTCGCGCTCGATTCCGGCAGCGCCATCGCCGCCGCGGCCCAGGCGCTCGCCGAGCTGGACCTGCACGCCGCCGCCGCCACCCTCGCCGAGGCCGAGGGCTGGTGCCGCCCCGAGATGACCGAGGGGCGCGACTTCGCCATCCAGGGCGGCCGCCACCCGGTGGTGGAGGCGATGCAGAAGCGCGCCAGGGGGCCCGCCTTCGTGCCCAATGACTGCGACCTCTCCGCGGGGCGGCGGCTCTGCCTGCTCACCGGGCCGAACATGGCCGGCAAATCCACCTGGCTGCGGCAGAACGCGCTGATGGTGGTGCTCGCCCAGGCCGGGCTCTTCGTGCCCGCCCAGTCGGCGCGCATCGGGCTGGTGGATCGGCTGTTCTCGCGCGTCGGCGGCGGCGACGACATCGCCGGCGGGCGCTCCACCTTCATGGTCGAGATGGCCGAGACGGCGGCGATCCTCAACCAGGCCACCCAGCGCTCCCTGGTGGTGCTGGACGAGGTCGGCCGCGGCACCGCGACCTGGGATGGGCTGGCCATCGCCTGGGCGGTGCTGGAGGCGCTGCATGACCGCATCCGCGCGCGCGCCATCTTCGCCACGCATTTCCACGAACTCACCGCGCTCGCCGGACGCCTGCCGGAGGTGCAGCTGGCGAGCCTGAAGGTCACCGAGTTCCGCGGCGAGGTCGTGTTCCGCCACCTGGTCGTCCCCGGCGCGGCCGAGCGGAGCTGGGGCGTGCATGTCGCCCGCCTGGCCGGCGTGCCGCGCCCCGTGCTGGCCCGCGCGGCCGAGGTGCTGGCCGCGCTCGAGGCGCGCGCGCGCAGCGGCGGCCGCGATGCCCTGGCCGAGGAGCTGCCGCTGTTCGCCCAGGCCCCTGGCGCGGCCGCGACGCCTGAACCGCCCCCGGATGCCACGCCGCTGCTCGCGCTGCTGGCAGGACTCGACCTCGATTCCCTCTCGCCGCGAGACGCCCAGGCCGCGCTCTACCGCGTCAAGGCGCTCGCCGAGGAAGTTTCCGCAGCGCAGCACGAGAAGCCTGTTATGCCGCCGAGTGACAGGTTAGTGTGACACGAATGACCGTCAGACTTGGCCAGCCGTCTCCCGCGGCGGGCACCGCCCCCTTCATGTCGCCCGACCAACCGGAGGTCCTGCCGGACCTGATGGCCGGCCTGTTCGACAAGGAACAGCCGGTGCCGCGCGACATGGCGCTCGGCCTGCTGCGCCGCCAGCTGGGCCGCATCCAGGGCCGCGTGCAGCGCGCCTTCGAGGCGCATGAACTCTCCGGCCTCGGCGCCGCACGCTGGCTCGCCTCGCTGACCGATGGCGTGGTCACCGCGCTGCATCGTTACGCCCTGGCCGTCTGCCAGCAGGCCAGCCCGGCCGCGCCGGTCGAGCCCCGCTTCGCGCTGATCGCCACCGGCGGCTATGGCCGCGGCGTGCTCGCCCCCTATTCGGACATCGACCTGCTGTTCCTCTCGGACCAGCCGCTCGGCCCGCAGGGACGGCGCGCGGTGGAGTTCATGCTCTACCTGCTGTGGGATCTCGGCCTGAAGGTCGGCCATGCCACGCGCACCCTGCCCGAATGTCTCGAGGATGCGCGCGGCGACCTCACCATCCAGACCGCGCTGATCGACGCGCGCTTCGTGGATGGTGAGCGCCCAGTCTTCGAGCGTTTCGACGCCGCCTTCATCGCCGCGCGCACCGCCTCCGGCCTCGCGCCCTTCCTGATGGGCAAGCGCGCCGAGCGCGCCGCGCGCCATGCCCGCTACGGCGAGAGCCCCTTCCTGGTCGAACCGCATGTGAAGGAAGGCCGCGGGGGCTTGCGCGACCTGCAGACGCTCTACTGGCTGGCGCGCCATGCCTTCGGCGTGCAGCGCATGCCCGAGCTGGTCGGCCCCCAGAGCCCCGGCGGCGGGCTGCTGACGCCACAGGAAGCACGCGCCATCCGCCGCGCCTGGAACTTCCTCTGGACCGTGCGCTTCCACCTCCACTACGTCACCGGCCGCGCCGAGGAACGCCTGACCTTCGACCTGCAGCCCGTGGTGGGGGCCCGCATGGGCTATACGCGCCACGGCATGCAGGACGGTGTCGAGCGCTTCATGAAGCACCTGTTCCTGACGGCGCGCGACGTGGTGCGGCTCACCCGCCTGCTGGAACCCGCGCTGGAACGCGCCGCCCTCGGCCCGCCCGCCGTGGTGCCGGCCGGCGATGCCGAACTTTCCCGAGCTGGCATGGCGCTGGCGGATGGCAAGGTACTTTTCGCGCCGGATCGCCAAGTGGGCGATGACCCGGCCATCATGCTCCGCCTGCTGCGCGCCGCGCGCGACCGCGGGCTCGACATCCATCCGCTGGCCCATCGCGCGCTGATCCGCAACGCCCGCTTCGCCACGAAGCTGCGCGACGACCCGGCCGCCAACACGCTGTTCCTGGACCTGCTCTCGGGCCGCGACCCGGCGCGCTGGATGCGCGTGCTGAACGAGGTCGGCTTCCTCTCCCGCTACATGCCGGACTGGGCGCGCATCGTCGGGCTCATGCAGTTCGACACCTACCATGTCTTCACGGTGGAGGAGCACACGATCGAGGCGATCGGCGTGCTCGGCGCCCTGGAACGCGCCGAACTCGGCGAGATCGCGCCCGTCGCCTCCGAACTGATCGGCCAGGTGCAGTCGCGCCGCGCGCTCTATGTCGCGATGATGCTGCACGACATCGCCAAGGGGCGCGGCGGCGATCATTCCGAGCTCGGCTCGCAGATCGCGCTCGAACTCTGTCCCCGCCTCGGCCTGACGCCGGAGGAGACCGAGACCGTCTCCTGGCTCGTGCTCAACCACCTGCTGATCAGCGCCACCGCCTTCAAGCGCGACATCGACGACCCCAAGACCATCCTCGACATCGCCGAGACGGTGCAATCGCCCGAGCGGCTGCGCCTGCTGCTGGTGCTGACGGTGGCCGACATGCGCGCCGTGGGGCCGAAGGTGTGGAATGGCTGGAAGGCCACGCTGCTGCGCGAACTCTACTGGCGCGTGGCGGAGGTGCTGGCCGGCGGGCTTTCCGTGCCCGAGCGCGACACGCGCGTCGCCCGCGCCCGCGCCGCCGCCGCCGCGCTGCTCGCCGGCCACGACAAGGCCGAGACCGAGCGCTTCCTCACGCTGGGCTATCCCGGCTACTGGCTCTCCTTCGACCCCGAGACGCATGCCCGCCACGCCGAGATGATCCGCGAGGCCGAGGCGGAATCCGCCCCGCTCACCGTGCGCACGCGGGTGATCGAGGCGCGCTCCGTCACCGAGGTCACGGTCTATTGCTCCGACCATCCCGGCCTGTTCAGCCGCATCGCCGGCGCGCTGGCGGTGGCGGGGGCGAGCATCGTCGATGCGCGCATCCACACCATGACCAACGGCATGGCGCTGGACACCTTCTGGGTGCAGGATGCCGCCGGCGGCGCCTTCGACGCGCCGCATCGCCTCGCGCGCCTCTCCGTGCTGATCGAGCAGTCGCTCTCGGGCCGCCTGCGGCTGGAGGCCGAGATCGCCAAGGTGCGGCGCGAGCCCGCGCGGTTGCGCGCCGTCACCGTGCCGCCGCGCGTGGTGGTGGACAACCACGCCTCCAACACCCACACCGTCATCGAGGTGAATGGCCGCGACCGGCCGGGCCTGCTGCATGACGTGACGGCGGCGATCAGCGGCCAGGGGCTGCAGATCGCCTCCGCCCACATCACCACCTATGGCGTGCGCGCGGTCGATGTCTTCTACGTGAAGGACGTCTTCGGCCTGAAGGTGGAGAATGAGCGCAAGCTCGGCGCGCTGCGCAGCGCGTTGCTGATGGCGCTCGGTGCGCCGGACGTGACCAGCGCCTCCCACATCAGGGTGGTGTAGAAGGCTTTTTGGTGCCCTCAAGCGGCGGGCGCGGCCTCCGGCCGCTCGGCCAGCTTCGCTGGCCGCAGGTCATCACGCCGGGCCGTTGGTATCAGACCGCTTCGCCGTCTGCCTTTCCCGGCAACCACACGCTGAAGGTGGCACCCTGGCCTTCCTCGCTCTCGATCAGCAGCCGCCCGCGATGGCGATTGACGATGTGCTTGACGATCGCGAGCCCGAGCCCCGTGCCCCCCGTCGCCCGGCCGCGCCCGCGATCGACGCGATAGAATCGCTCCGTCAGGCGCGGGATATGGTGCTTCGCGATGCCCGGCCCGTCATCGGCCACGCTGAGCACCACGCCGGGTCCGGCCGGCCAGCGCGCCGGGTCCGCCGCCGGTGCCACGCGCAGCCGCACCACCCCACCCGGCCTGCCATGCCGCGCCGCATTCTCCAGCAGGTTGCGCAGCACCTGGCCGAGCTGCTCGGGGTCCGCCGGATCCGCCATGGCGCCCGGTGCCAGATCCGCCGCCAGCTGCACCTGCCGGGCGCTCAGCACCGGCTCCAGCGCCTCCGCCTCGCGCGCCGCCAGCGCCGAGAGGTCCACCGCACCGACCGGCGCCTGATGCTCGGTGATCTCGATGCGCGACAGGCCGAGCAGGTCGTCGATCAGCAGCCGCATGCGCTCGGACTGCTCGGCCATGATGCCGAGGAAGCGCGCGCGGGCCTCCGGATCATCCTCGGCCGGGCCGCGCAGCGTCTCGATGAAGCCGATCAGGCTGGCCAGCGGCGTGCGCAACTCATGGCTGGCATTGGCGACGAAATCGGCGCGCATGCGCTCCACCGCGCGATCGCGCGTGCGGTCGGAGAGCAACAGCACCAGCCGCCCGCCATCGGCCAAAGCGGGCTCCATCGGGATGACATGCACGCGCAGCTCGCGCGCCACCGGCACGGGCAGGGCGATGTCGGCCAGCTGCGGGCGCTGCGCGGCGCGGGCGGCGTCCACCGCCTCGGCCAGGGTCGGGTGGCGCAGCGCGGCCGCGAGGTCGCCCCCGCCGCTGCCGCCGGTGCCGAACAGGGCCCGCGCGGCGGCGTTGGCGCGCAGGGGCTGCGCATCCTCGTCCAGCACCACCAGCGGGTCGGGCAGGGATTCCACGATCGTCTCGTCCGCCCGGCGCAGGCGGCCCACCAGCTCCGCCCTTTCGCGCTGCGTGCGGGCGAGGCGGCGCACCGCCTCCGCGATCTCCTCGACCGAGGGAAGCAGCGCCGGGCCGAGCACTTCCGGCACCTCGCCCCCGCCATCCTCCGCGCGGTGCAGCGCGTCGCGCAGACGGCGCAGATTGCCGAGCCAGATGCGCGCCACCACCAGCGCAGCGCCGATGGTCACGCCGAGCGCCAGCAGCCCCGCGCCGGGCTGCACCGTCTCGGTGGCCAGCAGCAGGACCAGCGCCGCGGCCGGCACGCCCCCCACCATCAGGGCCGCCGTGACCAGGCGGCCGGCGGGGGGCGCCACCGGCATGGGCTGGCTCAGAACCCGGCCGCGCCCGGCGCCGGCGCGGGTTCGACCACGCTCGGCTCGCTGCCCGCGCTCAGCGCGAAGACAGACAGGCCGCGCAGCGTCTGCCCGCCGGCGAGCAGCCGCAGCGGGCCATCGGCGCCCGCCAGCGGCTCGACCGCGGTCGCCGCCACCGGGTCCCGCCCGCCGGCGCGCAGCGTGCGGGCGGCCAGGGCGGCCGAATCATAGGCCACGGCGGCCACGCGGGGCGGGGCTTCCTGGAAGGCCTCGCGGTAGCGCGCCTCGAAGCGCGCCCGGGCGCGGCCATCCGGGCCGGGGAACCAGGCGCCGGCCAAAGCGGGCTCGGTCGCGAGCGTCGCATCGCCGAGCCAGAGCGCCGTGCCCATCAGGCGCGGGCGCGGCCCGCCTTCGGGCTGGTCGGCGGCCCAGCCGGCGGCGAAGCGCCGCGCGCGCTCCCCGGCCTCGCCGATCAGCAGCGCGTCCACCTGGCGCAGCTGCGGCCGCGCGCCGGAGGCCGCCATGGCGGCGTCGGCCCCGCCCGGATGCAGCACGATGACCGGCGGCGGCAGGCCGAGATCGCCCACCGCGCCGCGCAGCGCCTGGGCCAGGGCCCGGCCGAATTCATTGTCCACGGCGGCCAGGCCGAAGCGCTGCGCGCCCTGCGCCGCGGCGGCGGCGACCACGCGGCGCACCTGCTGGTTCGGCGTGACGCCCATCACCCACACGCCCGGCGCGGCACGCTGCGGGTCGTTGGTGAAGGCCAGCACCGGCACGCCGGCCGCGCGCGCCGGGTCGGCCACGGCGGCGGTCTCGGCGCTGGTCAGCGGCCCGACCAGCACGCGCGCGCCATCGGCGATGGCCGAGCGTGCCGCGGCCGCGGCCCCGGCGGGCGTGCCGCCCGTGTCGCGCGGCGCGAATTCGACGCCGCTGGGTGCCTCATCGAACAGCGCCATGAAGCTGGCGTTGAGCATCGCCTGGCCGAGCGGCGCCTGCGCGCCGGTCAGCGGCAGCAGCAGCCCCGCGCGCGCCACTTGCGGCTGCGGCGCCTGGCCGCCGATCGGCGGGGCGATGCCCACGAAGCTCGGCTGCGGGGGTTGCGGCGCACAGGCGGCCAGCCCCAGAAGGGTGGCGCCAAGCAGCGCCGTGAGGGCGTTTCGGCGGCCTGAACGGGGCATGCGAAATGACAAGCGGCGACCCTCCTGAATCCCTGCACCGGACGACACGGCCCCAGGCCGAGGCCCCTGCGGGGCTCAGCCTGGTGGCGACGCCGATCGGCAATCTCGGCGACCTGTCTTCCCGTGCCCTCGCGGTGCTCGGCGCCGTGGACGCCGTTCTCTGCGAGGATACCAGGGTAACAGGCCAGATGCTGAGCCGTTATGGCGTTTCTGCGACGCTGCTGCCACTGCATGAGCACAACGAAGACGAAATCACCCCCCGATTGCTCGAGAGACTGGCGCGGGGCGAGCGCCTCGCCCTGGCCTCGGATGCCGGCACGCCGCTGGTCTCCGACCCCGGCTACCGGCTGGTGCGCGCCGTGATCGCCGCCGGCCTGCCGCTGACCGCCATTCCGGGGCCGAATGCGGCGGTGGTGGCGCTGACACTCTCGGGCCTGCCGCCGCACCCCTTCCTGTTCCACGGCTTCCTGCCGCCCCGCGCCGGCCCGCGCGCCGCCGCCATCGCCCGGCACCGCGCCGCCGAACGCGCCGGGCTCTCGGCCACGCTGATCCTGCATGAGGCGCCGCACCGCCTGGCCGAGACCCTCGCCGCCCTGGCCGAGGGGCTGGGCGGGGATCGCCCCGCCGCCGTGGCGCGCGAACTCACCAAGCGCTTCGAGGAAGTGCGCCGTGGGCCGCTTGCCGAGCTTGCCGCGCATTACGCCAGCGCCGAGGCGCGCGGCGAGATCTGCATCTGCGTCGGCCCGGCGCCGGCGGAGAGCACGGATGCCGCCGATCTCGACACCCAGCTGCGCGCCGCGCTGGCGCAGAGCAGCGTGCGCGATGCCGCCGCCCTGGTCGCCACGGCCACCGGCCTGCCGCGCAAGCAGGTCTATGCCCGCGCGCTGGAACTCAGCCGCGAGGCGTAGCTACGCGCCAGGGATCGGATGCGCGAGGTCCGAGCCCGGCGGCAGCTCATTCGCCAGCGTCGCGAGGCAGGAGACGATGCGCCGGTCCGCCCCCAGCGCGATTCCCTGCACCGGCACGCCAGCGGCCACCGCATAGGCGGCGACCAGGTCGCGGTTCGTCACCACCAGGGCGCAGCGCGCGACCAGCCCCTTCATCCGCGCCGGCGTCACCTCCCTCCGCCACCATTCGAGATCGGCGAGGCGCGGCATCAGGATCCGCGGCGCCTCGAAGACTGCCCGGGCGAAGGCCAGGCTGCCGGCCATGTCGTCGCCCGGCTGGCCCGGCCCCTGGATAGGCAGCGGCAGCACCGGCCAGCCGATGGTCCGCGCGAGCAGCCGCTTGATCGCCGGCAGGCGCGGCTGCCAGGAGGCCTTCATGTCCCCGCCATCACGGATGGCCAGCCCCAGCACCGGGCCGGGCGGCAGCAGCATCCCCAGGATCGGGTCGGGCGCGATGTGTCGTTCCGGATAGGGCTCGATCGCGAAGGGCACGCGCAGGCGCCAGAGCGTGAGCACATTGGCGCTGCGGTGGTCGCGCAGCACGATGCGGGTGGCGCGATCCAGCACCGCTGCCCCGGCCGGCGCGACGCGCTGCGCGGCGTCGCCCTCCACGCCGAAATGGCGCAGCGTCAGCGGCGCGCCGGCACGCGCGGCCAGCGCCAGCATCGCCTCCAGCCGCGCCCGCTCGAGGAAGACGCCGCCGAGGATCACCTGCGTCACGCCAAGCGCGCGCGGATCCGCCCCTTCGGGCAGGGCCTCGAAGCCGGGCGGCAGCGGCGCGGCGGGGCTTGCCACCAGCACGGGCGGCGCGCCGGGGCCGGCCGCGAAATCCGCCAAAAGGGCGCGCGAGACCAGGTCCCGGAAAGGATGCTCGGCGAGCAGCAGCGTGCGGCTCATGCGGCCGGCTCCAATCCGACGCAGCGCGAGCCGGGCGGCAGGCGATGGTTCAACGCCACGAAGGTGCGGCGCAGGCTGTCATCCTCGATCGGGTGCAGGCCGATCACCCGTGTGCCGGCGCCGATGGCGTGCACGGCATTGTGCTTGCGCTGCGTCGCCAGCACGTCGCAGCGCGCGATCAGCCCCTTGAGGCGCGGCGGGGTGAGTTCGGCGCGCCAATGCGCGCGGTCGAGCAGGATGGGGGCGGCGATCTCGGCCTCGGGCAGGAAGTCGCGGATGAAGGCGGCGGTGCCGGCGGCATCGTCCTCTTCCGCGCTGTCCATGTGCACGGTGCTGATGATCGGCACGATGGCGTGGTCCGCGAAGGGGGCCAGCGTCTCACGCACCCGCGCGGCATCGGCCTTGAGACAGGCCTGCATGTGCCGCGTGCCGATGATGGACAGGCCGAGCAGCTTGCGCGCGTCGCCGCGCGGCAGCAGGGCGGCAGCGAGGTCATGCTCGGCAGGGATATTTGCCTCGGGGAAGAAGGTCAGGCGAGGCAAGCGGCCGAGCGCGGCCTCGGCGACCATTTCGAAGCTGACATAGTCGCGCACGGTGAAGCTGGCGAGGTTGGCGATCACCTCGCGCGCCTGAGCGTCCAGCCAACCCAACTCGCTCTTGATCCGCGCCATGCCGAGATTGTGCAGGTGGATTTCCGCCCCCTGCGCGCGCGCCTGCGCCATCCAGGGCATCCAGGCGGCAAAGGCAGTGCTGAGGCCGAACATGCCGCCGCCGAAGACGATACGATCCGGCGCAAGGGCCAGCAGCTCCGGCCCCTCGCGGAAGCAGCCGGCCAGGGCGGGCACGCAGCGGCGCGTCCATTCCGGGTCCGGCGAAAGCGCATAGGCGCGGCTGGCGGGGAAGGCCTGCATCGCTTCCAGCAGGCAGAGCTCGTCGCCGAGATTGCCGAAGCCATAGGCGCCGAGATAGGCGGTGGTGCTCATCGGATCATCGAACCAGCAAGGGCAGCAGGCTGTCCAGCCGCAGCAGCCCGTCCGGGGTGGCGGCAAGGTGGCCGGTGTCGCGCCAGGCGAGCAGGCCTTCCGCCAGCAGCATGTCGCGCGCGGCCAAATCGATGCACGCCTCGAAGGGCAGGGTGCTGCGCGCGGCGATGCGCACGGGGTCGATTCCTTCGGTCAACCTAAGCCCCATCAGGAGAGATTCCCGTGCACGGTCGCGTGGCGAGAGAATTTCCTCCTCCGTGATGGCATGGCCGTCGCGCTGAACGCGCGCGAGCCATTCCTCCGGCCCGCGATGCCGCCGCGCGGCGCGCAGCGTGCCATCCGCGAAGCCGAGGCGCTGATGCGCCCCCGCACCGATCCCGAGGTAATCGCCGTAGCGCCAATAGGCGAGGTTGTGCCGGCTCTCCGCACCCGGCTTCGCATAGTTCGAGATCTCATAAGGCAGGAGCCCGAAATGCGCGGCCTCCTCGGCGGTGGCGGTGTAGAGCCTCGCGGCCTCCTCCCCCTCGGGCAGGGTGAAGGCGCCGCGGCCGAAGAGCGTGGCGAATTGCGTGCCCGGTTCGATGGTGAGCTGGTAGAGCGAGAGATGGTCGGCCGCGAGCGCCAGGGCGCGGCGCAATTCGGCCCGCCAGGCGGCTTCGGACTGGCCGGGCCGCGCATAGATGAGATCGAAGGACACGCGCGGGAAGATTTCCCGTGCGGCTTCCAGCGCCCGGATCGCTTCCGGTGCATCATGCTTACGGCCCAGGAATTGCAGCGATTTTTCGTCCAGCGCCTGAACACCGAGCGAGACGCGATTGACCCCCGCGGCGCGGAAATCCCTGAGCTTGCCGATCTCCACGCTGGTCGGGTTGGCTTCCAGCGTGATCTCGATGGCCGGATCGGCCACGAAATGGCCGCGCGCCTCGGCGATCAGCCGCGCCGCTGTCTCCGGCGCCATCAGGCTCGGCGTGCCGCCGCCGAAGAAGATGCTGGCCAGCGGGCGCCGGCCCGCGCGCGCCGCCTCATGCGCCAATTCGCGGGACAGCGCCTCGGCGAAGGCCGCCTGGTCGATGCGCTCCCGCACATGGCTGTTGAAATCGCAATAGGGGCACTTGGCGGCGCAGAAGGGCCAGTGGATGTAGAGGGCGAGCGGTTCCATCGGGAAGGGATATGGCGATGTCGGGCGGTTCTGTCGAACGGGTACGCGCCGCGCTGCTGGCGGCGGGCCATGCGGACAGCATCCAGGCCTTCCCCGAGGGCACGCGCAGCGCCGCCGAGGCCGCCGCGGCCGTGGGCTGCGACGTGGCGCAGATCGCCAAATCCATCATCTTCCGCGCCGGATCGACCCCGGTGCTGGTCATCGCCTCTGGCGCCAACCGCGTGGACATGGCCAAGGTCGCGGCCGCGACCGGGCTCGCCATCAAGCGCGCCGATGGCGGCTGGGTGCGCGACGTGACGGGCTTCGCCATCGGCGGCGTCGCGCCGCTCGGCCATCTCACGCCGCCGGTGGTGCTGGTGGATGCGGATCTCTTCGTCCTCGACCGGATCTGGGCCGCCGCCGGATCGCCGATGCATGTCTTCGAGACCACGCCCGAGGCGGTGCTTCGCCTCGCCGGCGGGAAGCGCGCCGATGTGAAGGAGGAGACCTGATGCTGCCCGTCACCGCCCTCTATGCCGGGCTGCTCGCCCTCGGCTTCGTCTGGCTCGCCACCCGCGTCATCAAGGCGCGGCGCGTCTATCGCGTGGCGATCGGCGATGGCCAGCACCGGCTGGTCCAGCGCGCCATCCGCGCGCATGGCAATTTCGCCGAATACGTCCCCTTCGCGCTGCTGCTGCTGGCGCTGTGCGAGTTGAACGGCCTGCCCGACTGGGCGCTGCATGTGCTGGGCGTGGTGCTGCTGGCCGGGCGTGTCATCCACGCCCAGGGCATCGCGCAGGAGCCGGAGAATTTCCGCGGGCGCGTGCTCGGCACCAGCCTGACCTTCACCATGATGGTCGTGGCCGGCGCCGCCTGCATCGGCCTCGCGGGCGCGGGGCTGCTGTAGGCGCTACCGCGCGGGCTCGATCCGCAGCACCGCGCCGGGCGTGTCGTCGGTGAGCAAATAGAGGAAGCCATCCGGCCCCTGGCGCACGTCGCGCACCCGCCGGCCGACGCGGATCACCTGCTCGGCCGTCACACGGCCCTGCGCATCCGCGCTGATGCGCCGCACATCCATCGCCCGCAGGGAGCCGGAGAACAGGTCCCCCCGCCACCCCGGGTATCGATCCCCGGTATAGACCGCGAGGCCCGAGGGCGCCGTGGTCATGGACCAGACCAGCATCGGGTCCACCAGGCCAGCGGCGCTCTGCCCGCCGCCGATCCGCGCGCCGCCGCGATACTCGACGCTGTGGCTCACCAGCGGCCAGCCATGATTCTCGCCGCCGCGCACCAGGTTCAGCTCGTCGCCGCCCTGGCTGCCATGCTCATTCGCCCAGACCACGCGGCGGATCGGATCCCAGGCGAGGCCCTGGTTGTTGCGATGGCCCCAGGACCAGATTTCCGGCGCGAAGCCGGCGCGGCCGAGGAAGGGATTGTCGCGCGGCACGCCGCCATCGCGATCCAGGCGCAGGATCTTGCCGAGATGGCTGCCCGGCGCCTGCGCCTGCTCGCGGATCAGCCGGCCTTCCAGGCTCACCGGCGGGTTGCCGCCATCGCCGATGGAGAGCAGCAGCGTGCCATCCGGCAGGAAGGCGATGCGGCTGCCGAAATGCGCATTGGCAGGCTTGGCCTGCGCCACCTCGAAGATCACGCGCAGCTCGCGCAGCGCCGTGCCGTCGAACACGGCGCGAGCGAGGCGCGTGCGGTTGGCGCTGGCATCGCCATGCGCATAGGTCAGGAAGATGGTGCGATTGGTGGCGAAATCCGGGTCGAGCGCCACGTCCAGCAGCCCGCCCTGGCCCATGGCGTGCACCGCGGGCGTGCCGGCGATGGGGGTGGGCAGCAACGCGCCGTCGCGGATCAGCCGCAGCCGCCCCGGCCGTTCCGTCACCAGCGCGCTGCCATCCGGCAGGAAGGCGAGGCCCCAGGGGCGCTCCAGCCCCTCCACCACAGGCACCAGCCGCAGGCCTGTGATCTCGCTGGGCGGGTCGGGCGTCAGGAAGGGGGCGGCGGCCAGGTCGGGCGCGGCCAGCAGCCCGGCAGCGAGGGTGGCGAAGATACGGCGCTGCATCGGTCTCTCCTGCGTCGCAACGATCGCAAGGAGGGCCCGCAAGGCCGGATCTTCAAGGGTGCGGCGCGCGGCCGCGCCTTCACGACAGGCTGGGCAGGCAGCCGGCCTTCAACAGGCTGAAGGCCGCCGCGCGGTGGCTGATGGCATGTTTCGCGGCCGGCTCCATCTCGCCGAAGGTCTGGCTATGACCGGCGGGGACGAACATCGGGTCGTAGCCGAAGCCCCGGCTGCCGCGCGGCGGCCAGACCCACTGGCCATGCGCCTCGCCCAGGAAGCCCTCGCTATGCCCATCGGGCCAGGCCAGCACCAGGGCGCAGGAGAACCAGGCGCGGCGATCGGGTGCGTGGCGGGCGAGCTTCTCGACCTTTCCCATGGCCATCGCATAGTCCCGCCCGCCCGGCGTTTCCGCCCAATCGGCGGTGCGCACGCCCGGCGCGCCATCCAGCGCGGCCACGGAAAACCCGCTGTCATCCGCCAGCGCCGGCAGGCCCGAGGCGGTGGCGGCGGCCAGCGCCTTGATCCGCGCATTGCCGAGGAAGCTCTCCTCCGTCTCGGCCGGCTCCGGCAGGCCGAGGGAGCCGGCGCTGACCACTTCCAGCCCCCAGGGGGCGAGGAGTTCGGCGACCTCGCGCAGCTTGCCGGCATTGTGCGTCGCCAGCACCAGCTTCGGCTCGATCAGCCGGCGATGGGTCATCCGCGGATCGCCGCCTTCTGCAGCTCGAACAGCTTCGCCGTGCCGGCGCGCGCCAGGCCGAGCAGGCTCAACAGCTCGGTCTCGGAGAAGGGCGCGCCCTCGGCCGTGGCCTGGACCTCGACCACCCCGCCCGAGCCGGTCATGACGAAATTCCCGTCCGTCTCGGCCTTGCTGTCCTCGGCATAGTCGAGATCGACCACCGGCGTGCCGTTCCAGATGCCGCAGGAGATCGCGGCCACCTGGTCGCGCAGCGGGTTGGCCTTCAGCACGTTGTTCTTCATGCAATGCTGGAAGGCGAGGCTGAGCGCCACCCAGGCGCCGGTGATCGCCGCGCAGCGCGTGCCGCCATCGGCGGTGATGACGTCGCAATCGAGCGTCACCGTCATCTCGCCCATCGCCTTGAGGTCGGTGACGGCGCGCAGCGAGCGGCCGATCAGGCGCTGGATCTCCTGCGTGCGACCGGATTGCTTGCCGCGCGCGGCCTCCCGGTCGCCGCGCGTGTGCGTCGCACGCGGCAGCATGCCGTATTCGGCCGTGACCCAGCCCTGGCCGGAATTGCGCAGGAAGGGCGGCACCCGCCCCTCGACGCTGGCGGTGCAGAGCACCTCGGTCACGCCGAAGCGGATGAGGCAGGAGCCCTCCGCATGGCGGGCGGCGCCGGGGGTGAGGCTCACCTCCCGCAGCTGGTCGGCGACGCGGCCCGAGGGACGCACGAAGGGGGCTTTGAAGCCGGCGGGGAATTCGATCATGCGGCGGGGCGTAACACGGGGCCCGCGCCGGCGGCTACACTCCGCCCATCGCCCTGCCGACGAGGTCACATGTCCCCGCTCTTCGCCACGCCGTTGCTGCTTGTCCTCTCCAACATCCTGATGACCTTCGCCTGGTATGGGCACCTCAAGGCGCCGTCCTGGCCGCTCTGGGTGGCGATCCTGGTGAGCTGGGGGATCGCCTTCTTCGAATACTGCCTCGCCGTGCCGGCGAACCGGATCGGCTATGGCACCTTCTCGGGCCAGCAGCTGAAGGTGATGCAGGAGGTCATCACGCTGGCGGTCTTCGCGGCCTTCAGCGTGACCTTCCTGGGTGAGCCGCTGCGCTGGAACTTCCTGGCGGCCGGCGCCTGCCTGGTGGCGGCGGTGGTCTTCATCTTCCTGCCCGTGGAATAGTGCTTGCCCACGCAATCGTGAATGATAGTTTTCCGGCTCTCGCGTTTTTGGATGGCGGTGCATGGTTCGGCGTAACTGGATGCTGGTGCTGCTCGGCCTGCTGGTGCTGGCGGGGCTGGCGCTGTGGATCGTGGCCTCGATGATGCCGCCCACCCCGGGCAGCCGGGCCTATTTCCACGCGCTTTCCGCCGCGAATGCGCCGCCGCCGGCCTTCTCCGTGCCCATGGAGCTGCGCCGCGCCAATGCCGATAGCTGCACCGGCTTCAACCTGGAGCTCGAGGAAGGGGCCGGCATCCAGCGGCGCCTGGGCCACAATGCCGAGGCCGAGCGGCTGCTCTCGATGCGCCAGAATTGCAGCGGCGCCTCGGCGCCGGTGATCCGCTCGGCGCGCTAGAGAAGCGCCATCACCCGCCCATGGCCGCCGGTGCCGCCGGCGATCTTGGGCGCGCCGGCCACCAGCGTCGCCCCCGTGGCGGGCAGGGCTCCGAGGCCCGCGATGCACTCGATCCCCCAGCGCCCGGCCCCGAGCCAGGCTGCATGGAAGCCGAAATCGCTCGAACTGCCGCGATCCAGCGACAGCGTGTCGATCGCCACCCCGGCGAGGTTGCGCGCCAGCAGCAAGGGCGCGACGTCGGGCCGGAAGCCCGGGAAGCGCATGACATTGCCGGCATCGAGGTTGCGGAAGCCCGGGCCGGTGGCACGGGCCTCCCAGCCGGTGTTCACCGCGAGGCATCCCCCCGCCGGCAGCGGGCCATGCGCCGCCTCATGCGCGGCGATATCGGCAGGGGTCACCTGATAGTCGGCCTCTGCCGCGGCGCGGGCCCTCAAGTCGAGCACCACCAGCGGGCAGACGAGGTTCTCGACCGGGATGCGGTCCACCGTCGGGCCATCGGCCGAGAAATGGATCGGCGCGTCGAAATGCGTGCCGACATGCTCGAAATAGGTGAAGCGGTTGAGGTTGTAGCCGTCCCGCGCATGGGTGAGCACGCGTTCCATCTCGAAGGCGGGCGTGCCGCCGAAGGTGGGGAAGTCCGCCCGCAACGTGTGGGTGAGGTCCACCACGCGGCTCACCGGCGCGCTGCGCAGCGCCTGGGCGGCAGCCGGCGCGGTGTTGAGCGCCAGCAGGGCGGAGGCCGCCATAGCCGCGCGTGCCAGGCCCCGCCGACCCAGGCTGCGCATCACACAGGCATCGCACATCGCACCCTCCTGCCTTCATCCGCTGCGCAGCATGGCAGGCGGCCATGGCCTTCGGCCAGCCATGATCCCATGTCACCCTCCGGCACATTCGGAGGATGAGACCATGGGCCTGCTCTGGGCGATCATCATCGGCTTCTTCGCCGGGCTGCTGGCGCGCTGGCTCACACCCGGCAAGCACAGCGCCGGCTTCATCGTGACCACCGTGCTCGGCATGGTGGGCGCGGTGCTGGCCACGCTGCTCGGCCAATGGATCGGCTGGTACCAGCCGGGCGAGGGCGCGGGGCTGCTCGGCGCCGTCGTCGGCGCGATCAGCCTGCTGCTGCTGCTGCGCGCCTTCGGCCCGCGGATCGGCTGAGCTTCACCCCCCGGCGCGCACGAGGCGCACGAGCTGCGCCACATGCTCGACCGGGGTGATCTTCTCGATCCCATGGCCGAGGTTGAATACGAAGGGCCGGCCGCGCATCGCCGCCAGGATCTGCCGGGTCTCGGCCTCCAGCGCCGCCCCGCCGGCGATCAGCGCCAGCGGGTCGAGATTGCCTTGCAGCCCGACATGCCCCGGCACCACGGAGGCCGCATATTTCGGGTCCATGGCGGTGTCCATGGCCACCGTGTTCACCCCCGTCCGGGCGACATATTCGCCCAGCATCGGCCCGGCCAGGCGCGGGAAGCCGATGACGGGGATGGAAGGGTGCAGCCGCTTCAGGCTGCGCACGATGGTCGCCGTGGGCTCGATCACCCAGCGGCGGAACTGGGAGGGCGGCAGCATGCCCGCCCAGCTGTCGAACAGCATCAGCGCCTCGGCCCCGGCCTCGGCCTGGGCCAGCAGGTATTCCGTGGTGCTCTCGACCAGGGCGCGGATCAGCTTGCCGAACAGGGCGGGGTCGTTGAAGGCCATGCCGCGCGCGGTGTGGAAATCCTTCGAGCCGTGCCCCTCGACCATGTAGCAGGCGACGGTGAAGGGGCTGCCGGCGAAGCCGATCAGCGCGGTCCTGGGGAATTGCGCCTCGATGATCGCGCGGGTCTGGCGCACCGTCTCGAAGATCGGCGCGGCGCGTTCGCGGATGGCGCCGACCTCAAGGGAAGCGATGCCGGCGGCATCCCGTAGGGGCTCCAGCACCGGGCCCTCGCCCTCGGCGAAACGGAGCGGCTGGCCCATCGCCCAGGGCACCATCAGGATGTCGGAGAACAGGATGGCGCCATCCATGCCGAAGCGGCGCACCGGCTGGATCGTGACCTCCGCCGCCATCTCGGGCGTGGTGCAGAGCGCGATGAACCCGCCCGCCTGCTCCCGCACCGCGCGGTATTCGGGCAGGTAGCGCCCGGCCTGGCGCATGAGCCACATCGGCGGCGGCCAGACGGCCTCCCCGGACAGGGCCCGCAGCAATGGCTTGGTCTCCCCCATGCTGCCGCCTGCCGTCCCGCCTGTCGCTGCTGTCAACCTTGCCTCCCGTGAGCCTTCGCCCGCCATTCTCACCAAAGAAAAGGAATCATAAAGGGGTCTGGGGTAATAGGAGCCTGTGGGCATTGGGGATCACGGCTCGCCCGGCTTTTCCCCACAGGCTTGTCCAGGTGCGTTTCGCGCGCCAAGCCCTTGCCGGGGTTGGGGCTTTCGGGTTGTCCCCAGCTCTGGGCCGCAGCCCGGGTCTTTCATGCCCCGGTACCGGCGCGGGCCGGTTTATCCCCGCTCCCCTCGCGGCATGGCTTGACCGGGCGAAGTTTTCCCCGTTTTCCCCGTCTTCCCCGTTATGGTCGGCCCGCCATGCCCCAACGTATGATCAACCTCCACCTCGTCTCCGACAGCACCGGCGAAACGCTGAACTCGATCGCGCGCGCCACGCTCTCGCGCTTCGAGGATCCGCATGTCGTGCATCATCGCTGGTCGCTGGTGCGCTCGCGCCTCCAGCTCGACCGCGTGCTGGACGGCATCGAGGCCGAGCCCGGCCCGGTGCTCTTCACCCTGGTGGATCGCTCGCTCCGCCTGGCACTGGAGGAGCAGTGCAAGCGGCTCGGCGTCGAGTGCTTCTCGCCGCTCGACCCGGTGATGGACCTGCTGCAGACCGAGATCGGCGAGCGCGCGCGGGAAAAACGCGCCGCGCAATACGTCATGGACGCCGATTATTTCCGCCGCATCGACGCCATGCACTATGTGCTCGCGCATGATGACGGCCAGGGCACGGCCGGCATCGCCGAGGCCGATGTCTGCCTCGTCGGCGTCTCGCGTTCCTCCAAGACGCCGACCTGCTTCTACCTCGCCAATCGCGGCATCAAGGCCGCCAATGTGCCGATCGTGCCCGGCGCCGCCTTGCCGCCGGAGCTCGAGAACGCGCCCTGCCCCGTGGTCGGGCTGCATATCGAGGTCTCGGCCCTGATCGAGATCCGCCGCCACCGCCTGAAGCTGATCGGCGCGCATGGCGTGCGCCACGACGCCACCGACTATGTGGACCATGAATCCGTGAAGGCGGAGATCCAGGCCTCGCGCCGGCTCTGCACCGCGCATGGCTGGCCGGTGATCGACGTAACCCGCCGCAGCATCGAGGAGACGGCAGCGACCGTGCTGCAGCTCATGGAGGCCTGGCACGCGCGGCGCAACGCCAAGGCACCGGCCGCCCTGCCGGACCGCCCGCGTTGAGCGCGCTGCAGGCGCCGGCACCGGCGCTGGTGCTGGCCTCTTCCTCCGCCTCCCGCCGCGCCCTGCTGGAAGGGGCCGGGCTGCGCTTCGAGGCCCGCCCGGCGGCGGTGGATGAGGCCGCGATCAAGGAAGCCGCCCAGGCGGAGGGCCTGACGCCGGCCGAGGCCGCCATCCTGCTCGCCGAAGCCAAGGCCGAGCGTGTCGCCCGCCGCGCGCCCGAGGCGCTGGTGATCGGCGGCGACCAGCTTCTGGTCTGCGAGGGCCGCTGGTTCGACAAGCCCGACAGCCTCGCCCGGGCGCGGGAGAACCTGCTCTGGCTGCGCGGCAAGCGGCATGAGCTGGTCAATGGCACCGTCATCTGGCGCGGCGGCCAGCGCATCTGGCAGGACGTCACCACCGTGCGCCTGACCATGCGCGACTTCTCCGAGGCCTTCCTCGACGCCTATCTGGCGACGGAGGGCGAGGTGCTGCTGGCCTCGGTCGGCGCCTATCGGCTGGAGGGGCCGGGCGTGCAGCTGATGGCGAAGATCGAGGGCGAGCACAGCGCCATCCTCGGCCTGCCGCTCACCCCCCTGCTGCGCTTCCTGCGCCAGCATGGGGTGTTGGTGGCATAAAGGCGGCCCGCAGGGCCGAGCGCCCGAATGGGCGCCGCCGTAAGTGCGGCGAAGCCAAGCGGCGCGGAGGCGCCGCGCCCGGCGTCTGAGGGGCACGAAGGTGAAACCTTCGTGCACACCAAATCAACGCCGCGCGGCGGCCTGACGGGCGAGGGCAGCCACCGCGGCGCGCGCCAGCGTGGCATCGGCGTGGCGGAAGGCGGTGGTCTTGGTCCGCTTCTCGGCCTCCAGCAGCGCCGCCCCGGCGGCCTCCAGGCTGGCGCTGGACCAGAGCCGCAGGGCCCGGTCGAAGGCCGGCTTGTGGCGGAAGAAGACCGGCGGGCGCAGCACATTCGCATCGCCGCCCGCCACCGCAGCCTCATGCAGCCGCTGCACATGGCGCAGCGCCGCGCGCACCACCATCACCGGGTTCGCCCCCTCGGCGAAGGCGGCGTCCAGCGCCGCATCGGCGGCCCGCACATCGCCCGCCGTCGCGGCCATCAGCGCCTCATCGAGGTCGAGGCTCGCCCCCTCGGCCACACAGGCGGCGGCGGCTTCCTCATCCACCCGCCCGCCGGCACCGACATAGAGCGCCAGCACCTCCACCGCGCGACGCAGCAGCATGCGGTCCTCGCCGAGCCGGGCGGCGAGGAAATCCAGCGCCGGCCCATCCGCCTGCACGCCCTGCTCGCGCAGCAGCCGCCCGATGGTGCCCGCCAGCTCCTCGCCCCGCTCGCGCCAGCAGGCGATGGTCGCGACCTCGGGCGCCGCCTCGGCCAGGGCGCGCAGCTTGCCCCGGGCGGTCAGCTCCCCGGCTTCGAGGATGATCAGCGCCTCTCCCGGCGTGGCCAGGGCTTCCTTGAGCGCGGTGGCGTGGCTGTCGGTGGCGTCGCGCAGCCGTACCACGCGGCGGCCGCCGGTCAGCGCCAGGGCGGCGGCCTCGCCGGCCAGGGCGCCGGGGCGGGCGGCTTCCTCCCGGCTCAGCTCAGCCAGGCGGAAGGGGTCGTCCATGGCGCCGCCCAGCACGGCGCGCAGCAGCGCCTCGGCCCGCTCGCGCACAAGCCCGGCATCCTCGCCGAACAGCAGCACGGCGCGGGTCGGGCCGGGATCGGCCAGGAAGGCCTGGATGCGCCGCGGCTCGAGCTTCACGCGGGGTTGGACATCTGCCGGCGCAGCGCGAGGGCGACGCGCGTCACCACCTCCTGCGCCAGCGCATCCGCGAGCCGGCGCTCCGCGGTCTCGCGCGAAGAATCGGCGGCGAAATACTGGTTGGTCGGCACGTTGGAGGCATCGAGGCTGCGCTCGAAGCCGCTGGCGACCACCGTCTCGGGCGGGCCGATCCGCACCAGCGCCCAGCGCGCCGTGGCGATGGAGCGCACGCGGGTGGCGGTGCCTTCGCGGTCGATGCCCACCGCTTCGCCCAGCAGGCTGGGCTCGACGCGCAGCTGGTGCCGCGGCGCGCGGGGCGTGGCGCCGATGGTCAGGCGCTGCTGCAGGTTGCGGCGCAGCAGCTGGCCGAAGCGCTCGGGGATCAGCGCCACCTGCACGGCGGCGAGTTCATCGGCGAGGTCGGGCTCCACCCCGCCGGCGCGGTTCACGCCATTGACCGGGCGGAAGCCGCAGCCGCCGAGCAGCAGCAGGCCCGCGCCCAGCAACGCGCGACGCTCAAATGACGAAATTGACCACCCGCCCCGGGACATGGATCCGCTTCCTGATCGGCTTGCCGCCCAGCGCACGCTGCACGTTCTCCTCGGCCTCGGCCAGGGCGAAGATGGTCTCCTCGCTCGCGCCGACCGCGACCTCGATGGTGCCGCGCAGCTTGCCCAGCACCTGCACGGCGAGTTTCACCGTCTCGGCGACCAGCAGGGCCGGGTCGGCCTCGGGCCAGGGCATCTGGGCGACCAGCAGGTCATGGCCGGGGCGGAGCAGCGCGAAGATCTCCTCCGCCAGATGCGGCATCATCGGCGCGAAGAGCCGCGCGGCGATCTCCAGCGCTTCGCGCCGCGCGGCACCCATGCCGGGCTCGCCGGCGGCGGCCTCGGCCTCGCCGATCGCATTGGCGAATTCATGGATGCGCGCGACGGCGACGTTGAAGGCGAAGCCCTCCAGCGCCTCGGTCACGGCGGCGATGGTGCGGTGCGTCGCCTGGCGGAGTTTCTTCGCGGCCGGGGCCAAGTCGCCGAAGGCGGCTTCGGGCGGCGGCAGGGCGGGGGCGGCGGTCGCGGCCAGGCGATAGAGCCGCTGGGTGAAGCGGAAGGCGCCGGCCACGCCGGATTCCGTCCACTCCATGTCGCGCTCGGGCGGGTTGTCGGAAAGGATGAACCAGCGCGCCGTATCCGCCCCGTATTTCGCGATGATCGCGCCGGGATCGACGGTGTTGCGCTTCGACTTCGACATCGCCTCGATGCGCCCGATGGTCACGGGCTCGTCGCTGTCCTTCACATGGGCGATGCGTGTCCCGTCCGCGGCGGTGCCGAACACCACCTCCTCCGGGTAGAGCCAGCGGCCATCGGCCCCCTTGTAGCTCTCATGCTGGACCATGCCCTGGGTGAAGAGCCCGGCGAAGGGCTCCGCCAGGGCAAGGTGCCCGGTCTCGCGCATCGCGCGAGTGAAGAAGCGGCTGTAGAGCAGGTGCAGGATCGCGTGCTCGATGCCGCCGATATACTGATCCACCGGCAGCCAGCCATCCACCGCCGCGCGGGTCACGGGCTCGGCCGCGCCGGGCGAGCAGAACCGCGCGAAATACCAGGAGGAATCGACGAAGGTGTCGCAGGTGTCGGTCTCGCGCCGCGCCGGCTTGCCGCAGGACGGGCAGGCCACATGCTTCCAGGTCGGGTGGTGGTCGAGCGGATTGCCGGGGCGGGAGAAATCCACATCCTTCGGCAGCTCCACCGGCAATTGGTCGGCCGGCACCGGCACGGCGCCGCAATCGTCGCAATGGATCACCGGGATCGGGCAGCCCCAGTAGCGCTGGCGCGAGACGCCCCAGTCGCGCAGGCGCCAATTCACCACGCCGGTGCCGGTGCCGATCCCCTCCAGCCGGTCGATCACCGCGCGCTTGGCGGCGGGCACGGCGAGGCCGTTGAGGAAATCCGAGTTGAAGATCGTGCCATCCTCGACGAAGGCGACATCGCCCACGGCGAAGCTGTTGGCGTCGGCGCCGGGCGGCAGCACGACGGGCGTGACCTCGAGGGCGTATTTCCGCGCGAAATCGAGGTCGCGCTGGTCATGCGCCGGGCAGCCGAAGATCGCCCCCGTGCCATATTCCATCAGCACGAAATTGGCGATCCAGACCGGGTAGGTCTTGCCGTTGAAGGGATGCTTCACGCGCAGGCCGGTGTCGAAGCCCTTCTTCTCGCCCTGCTCGATGGCGACCTCGGAGGTGCCCATGCTGCGGCATTCGGCGATGAAGGCCGCTGCCGCCGGGTTGCGCGCGGCCGCGGCAGCGGCCAGCGGATGCTCGGCGGCGACCGCCAGGAAGCTCATGCCGAACAGCGTATCGGGCCGGGTCGTGAAGACCTCGGCTTCCTCGATGCCATCCACCGGCTGATCGAGCTGGAAGCGCACCCGCGCGCCCTCGCTGCGGCCGATCCAGTTGGCCTGCATCAGCTTCACGCGCTCGGGCCAGCGATCCAGCGTGTTCAGCGCCTCCAGCAGATCGGGCGCGAATTTCGTGATGGCGAAGAACCACTGGCTGAGCTTCTTCTTCTCGACCAGCGCGCCGGAGCGCCAGCCGCGCCCGTCGATCACCTGCTCATTGGCCAGCACGGTGCCGTCCACGGGATCCCAGTTCACCCAGGATTCCTTGCGCTCGACCAGCCCGGCCTTCCAGAAATCCAGGAACAGCGCCTGCTGCTTGCCGTAATAGCCGACATCGCAGGTGGCGAATTCGCGCGACCAATCCAGGCCGAGCCCCATGCGCTTCAACTCGGCGCGCATGTTGGCGATGTTGGCATAGGTCCATTCCCCGGGATGGATGCCGCGCTCGCGCGCCGCGTTCTCCGCCGGCAGGCCGAAGGCGTCCCAGCCCATCGGGTGCATCACCAGATGGCCATTGGCGCGCTTGTAGCGGGAGACGACGTCGCCCAGCGTGTAGTTGCGCACATGCCCCATATGGATCTTGCCCGAGGGGTAGGGAAACATCTCGAGCACGTAGTATTTCTTCGCCCCCGGGGGCGGCACGTCGGGCGCGTCGAAGCAGCCGCGTTCCTGCCAGGCCGCCTGCCAGCGGGGCTCGGCGGCGGCGAAGTCATGCCGCAAGGGCGCGGCGGGGGCGGTATCGGTCATGATGATGCACTGCGTGGCCTGATTGAGCCCCCACGCATAAGGCCCGCAGGCCCGGCTGCAAAGAGCAGATGGCTACCTTGTGGCGGTCGTCGCCTGGGCCCGCAATTCGCGGGCGCGGGTCAGCACCTGGTCTTCCATCTCGGCATTGGTGCTGGCGCTGACCGGGACATCGACCCAGTTGTTGCCGCGCAGCTCCTGCCGGAAGAGGGCCACGCGCACGCCATCCGAGCGCAGCTGGCGGCCCAGGATATAGGCGGTGGCGCGGAAGCGCTCGCCGGTGGCGCCGGGCGGCGTGTACCAATCCGTGATCACGACGCCGCCGAAGGGGTCGGCCGAGGACAGCGGCATGAAGGACAGCGTGTCCAGCGTGGCGCGCCAAAGGAAGGCGTTGACGCCCAGCCCGGCCCCGCCCGCGCCATCGGCGGTGTTGCGGGATTGGGTACGGTCGGTGCCGAACAGCACGATGCCATCGGTGCCGCCCAGGCGGCCGCGCACGCCGTCGCGGCGGCTTCCGCTATTGTATTCGTCCTGACCCGGGACACGGAAATTGTCGCCCATGTTCGAACAGGCGCCGAGCAGGCCGAGGGACAGCCCGGCCACCAGCAGGGCACGCGCGGAAGAGGGGAAAAGTCGCCGGGTCATCTGTTTCCGTCCTGAAGGACCACCCCTGGGGGCGGTCGAGCGGCGCCCGCCGGGGCGGGCCGCCGGCGCCTGTGTAGCGCCATGGAAGGGCGGACGGAAGCGCCCAACAAAAAAGGGGCGGCAGGTTGCCCTGCCGCCCCCCCTTGAGCCCTGATCCGGAAGGATCAGAAGGCCAGGCGCGTGCCCAGGAAGAACACGTCCACATTGCGGTCGCGCAGGGCGGCCGAGATGTTGACGTTCTTGTCCTCGAGCTTGTTGTACGAGCCGAAGATCTCCAGGCCCGGCGCGATCGTGTAGGCGGCGCCGATGCCGAACGCGGTCTGCTCGCGATCCTGCACGCCCGGGCCGTTGTCCTGCGTGGCCACACCGTACCAGCCGCCGAAGGACAGCGCGCCGGTCACGTAGGTCGCACCCAGCACCCAGAGGTCGGAGCCGTCGCGGCCCTGCGCCAGCGGCGCGCGGCCGGCGGAGACGCCGGAGTAGTTGCCCCAGGTGTACTCGCCGCCGACCGTGAAGCCGAAGGCGGAGACGTTCAGGCCCGCCGTGTAGGCGGTGATGTCACGGCCGGAGATGGCCGCGCCAGCAGCGCTCGCGCTCGGCGCATCGGCGCGCATCGCACCGAAGCCGGCGGCGATGCCGACGTTGCCGAACGAACCGCGGTAGCGCAGGGCGCCCGAGAACTCGTTCGACAGGGCGGTGCCGTCACGCTGCAGGTTGTTCAGCGGAACAGCCGGGCTGGCGGCGGTGGTCGAGAAGGTGTCGAACACGCGGCCATAGGTGATGCGCTCGCCTTCGCCGGCGTTCGGCGAGTAGGACACGCCGAAGTCGAAGCCGAAGAACTGCGGCGACAGGTACACGATCTTCGTGCTGTCGTTGCCGTCGTTGATACCCGTCAGGAGCGACGGGCCACCGCCGGTGCGGGCCTGGCTGCCGAGGACGCCGTCATCCCAGTCACCGTCCGAGCCGAGGCCGGTGATCTGCGGGTGACGAACCTGCAGCAGGCTCGCGGCGCTGTCTTCTTCACCGAAGCGGATCGTGCCGAGCGTCGGGCTGGACACGAACACATAGGCTTCGTCGATGTCGACCGCCGTGCCGGCGCCCGAGGCACCGGAGTTGTCGTTCTGGAACTCGATCACGCCACCGTAGGACAGGCCGTTGGCCGCCTTGCCGGTCACGAAGACCTGGACTTCCAGCTCATTGCGGAAATCGGTCTTGTCGCGCGACACGGCGCCCGCACCGGACACGCCCGTCAGGCTGCCAGGGCCGGCGGCCTTGTCGAGGTCGTCGTTCACGTAGTTGAACATCGTCACCATGAAGCCGCCGACGCGGACGGTCGGAGCCGTCTGCGCCTGGGCGGCGGTGGCGCCGAGCAGCGCAGCGCCGACCACAGCGGTCGTGCCAAGCAGAATCTTGCGCATCGTTAAAAACCTCCTCCTGTACCGGGTGGCCCCCGGCATGCGACGACCCGCCTGCCCCCCTCGGCAGGTGGCCGACGAAGGGAATACTCCCTCCGCCGGTCAGGCCTGGGCAGACTATTGGACGGCACCCCGCGATGGGGCAACGGGGCTTTGCCGGGCGACGCGACTTCCTTGAAACACTGTGGCGCCGGAGCAACAGCCTGTTGCAGCAGGTTTCATCGCGCCAAACCGCCGATCGCCGCCAGGCCGGCGACATGCCGGCGCGGCAACCGCCCCGCGCTGGCCGGCCCCACGCCCCCCAGCGCCACCGCCATCTCCGGCCGCAATCCGCGCGCCAGCGCCGCCCAGCGCAGCGGGCCCAGGGCCGGCGCGCCCGGGTGGCTCGCCGTCGGGAAGGCCGGCGAGACGAAGGCGATGTCTGCGCCCAGGCGCCGCGCGCGGGCGACCCCGGCGCGGCCATGCACGGCGAGAGACAGCCGCGCCATCGGCCAGCCCCGCCGCCGCGCCAGCAGGAAGGGCAGCAGGTGGTGGCAGGGCGCGCGGTCGGGCACATGCAGCCCCGCCTGCGCCGCCAGCGCCGCGCGGCCCTCGGCGCCGACCGCCAGGACAAGACGGCGCGCCCGCGCCAGGCGCGTCATCGCCCGCCGAACCAGGGGTGTGGCGCCGCGCAGCAGCACCCCCGCCCCGGCCGGCAGCCGCGCCGCCGCGCCGCGCGGATCGGGCAGGCGCGCGGGGTCGGAGAGCAGCCACAGCCGCGGCAGGCGCCGGCCACGCCAATCGCGCGCCGGCTTGAGCCCTCTGCTCCACCCCTCTAGCGTCCGCGCCATGACCGACAATCCCGAAACCTTCAGCCCCATCGGGGCCAACCTTGCCCGTATCCGGCAGACCATCGCGGAGGCCTGCCAGGCTGCCAAGCGCGACCCGGGCGCGGTGGCGCTGGTGGCCGTCTCCAAGACCCATCCGGTGGAAGCGGTGCAGGCTGCCCTCGCCGCCGGGCAGCGCCTGTTCGGGGAGAACCGGGTGCAGGAGGCCCAGGCCAAGTTCCCGCAGCTTCGCGCGGCCCACCCCGATCTGCGCCTGCACCTGATCGGTGCGCTGCAGACCAACAAGGCGCGCGAGGCAGTGCGCGTCGCCGATGTGATCGAGAGCCTCGATCGGCCCAAGCTCGCCATCGCGCTGGCCGAGGCGATGGCGAAGGAGGGCCGCCGCCCGCGGCTGCTGGTGCAGGTGAATATCGGCGAGGAGCCCCAGAAGGCCGGCATCGCCCCGGCCGGCCTGCCGGATTTCCTGCGTTTCTGCCGCGACGAGCAGGGGCTGGAGATCGACGGGCTGATGTGCATCCCCCCGGCGGAGGGCGATCCCGCGCCGCATTTTTCCGCCCTGGCCGCCATGGCGGCTGCGCATGGGCTGCGCACCCTCTCGATGGGCATGAGCGGCGACTACGCCCAGGCCATCGCGGCGGGGGCCACGCATGTGCGGATCGGCAGCGCGATTTTCGGCAGCCGTCCGATGACCGCAGGGCCGCTTGGCCCGAAGGTCTGAATCGGCCGGCCCGGATCTCCCGCCCTCCCGCTTGACGCCAAGGCCGGCACCCCACAAGCAGTGATCACCTGATCAGAGCGAACGAGCCATGACCCGCGTCTTCTCCGGCATCCAGCCCTCCGGCGTGCCTACCCTCGGCAACTACCTCGGCGCCATCCGCAACTGGGTGCCGATGCAGGACACGCATGAGACGATCTTCTGCGTCGTGGACCTGCACGCCATCACCGTCTGGCAGGATCCGAAGGAGCTGGCGCGCCAGACGCGCGAGATGGCCGCGGCGCTGATCGCCTGCGGGCTCGACCCCAAGCGCTGCACGCTGTTCATCCAGTCGCATGTCCATGCCCATGCGCGGCTGGCCTGGATCTTCAACTGCGTGGCAAGGCTGGGCTGGCTGAACCGGATGACCCAGTTCAAGGACAAGGCCGGCAAGGACCGCGAGGCGGCGAGCACCGGGCTCTACGTCTACCCGAACCTGATGGCGGCCGACATCCTGACCTACCACGCCACCAAGGTGCCGGTGGGCGACGACCAGCGCCAGCATCTGGAACTGGCGAACGACATCGCCCAGAAGTTCAACCATGATTTCGGCGTCGATTTCTTCCCCACCATCGAGCCGCTGATCCAGGGCGTGGCCGCGCGCGTGATGAGCCTGCGCGACGGGACGAAGAAGATGAGCAAGTCCGATCCCTCGGACCAGTCGCGCATCAACCTCACCGACGACCACGACACGATCGCGCTGAAGATCCGCCGCGCCAAGACGGATGCCGAGCCGCTGCCCGAGCATGAGAGCGGCCTGGAAGGCCGGCCCGAGGCGCGCAATCTGGTGGGCATCCTGGCCGCGATCACCGGCACGCTGCCGGAGAACGTGCTGCGCGCCCATGCCGGCAAGGGCTTCGGCGCCTTCAAGGAGGTGCTGACCGAGGCGCTGGTCGCGCATCTCGACCCGATCCGGACGGAGATGGCGCGGCTGCTCGATGATCCGGCGGCGCTGGACGCGCAGCTTCGCCTTGGCGCGGATCGCGCGGATGCGGTGGCGACGCCGATCTGCGAAAGGGCGGAGGAGATTGTGGGGTTCCTGCGGCGGCGGTGAGGGGGCGCTGCCCCCTCACACTCCCCTGCCAAGGGGCAGTGGCCCCCTGCGCCCGCCCTTACCGAACCCAGCGTCGCGTCGACAGCCATGGCGTCTGGCCCAGCCATGGCTCGGTCTGCTACCTGCAGATCGATCCCGGCGAACCCGAGCATCGCCCGCAATTCGCCGATCAACTCGATCCCGGCCGGGCCGCCATCTGGCGAGGGGGGCACCACGATCCGATCGATCAATGCACGGGCCGCATCCAGCACCTCGAACGAGGATCCTGCCGCAAGCGCTCGGTTCCAGGATGCGCTCGGCCGTTTAGTCGTCGAACCCCAACCACGTAACGCTGCACCGGAGACCGCCTTTACCGAGTGCGAGTTCTTCCGCGCGACCAGTTCAAGCCGCCGCCGGATCGAAAACAGGCACCAAGCCCTGCCCTGCGCTCCCGCGGAAGCCGATGCCGTAGATGCGGGCCAGCGCCGCCGGCGCGAGCGCGTCGGCCGGCGGCCCACAGGCCAGCAACCGGCCCGCCGCCAGCACCGCCACCTCGTCGGCGACATGAGCGGCCTCGTTCAGGTCGTGCAGCACCACCAGCACCGCCCGCCCCGCGCCCGCCTGCGCCCGCAGCAGCCGCAGTACAAGGCCGGCATGGCGCACATCCAGGCTGGCCGTCGGTTCATCGAGCAGCAGCGCGGCCGGGCCCTCCGCGCCCTCCAACTGCGCCAGCGCGCGGGCGAGGTGCACGCGCTGGCGCTCACCGCCTGAGAGCGTGGCATGGGCCTGCCCGGCGAGATGCGCGACCTCCGCCTGCGCCATGGCGCGCGCGACGGCGGCGCGGTCCCGCGCGGCCTCGGGCGTGCCGTGCCAGGGCAGCCGGCCGAGGCCGACCACCTCGGCCACCGACATCGGGAAGGCGAGGCCGCTCGACTGGCGCATCACCGCCCGGCGCCGTGCCAGCGCCAGCGGCGATACGGCCGCGAGTGCCTGTCCCGCCAGGGTCACGGTGCCGGAATCGGGCGCGCATTCCCCGCCCAGCACGCGCAGCAGGCTCGACTTGCCAGCCCCGTTCGGGCCGACCAGGGCCGTGACGCTGCCCGGCCGCAGCGCCAGCGACACGCCCTGCAGCAGCACCCGTCGCCCGGTGCGCAGCGTCACATCCCGCGCCGCGATCACGCCCCGGCCTCCGCGGCGCGTCGGCGCAGCAGCCACAAGAAGAAGGGCGCGCCGAGCAGCGCGGTGACGACGCCGACGGGCAACTCGGCCGGCGCCGCGAGGCTGCGCGCCAGCAGATCCGCCAGCACCAGCAGCGCCGCCCCCAGCAGGGCCGCGCCCGGCAGCACACGTCGGTGGTCCGCCCCCACGGCCAGGCGCACCAGATGCGGCACGACGAGGCCGACGAAGCCGATCAGCCCGGTGAAGGCCACCCCGGCCGCCACCGCGATCGCCGCGAGCACCAGCGCCACGCGCTTCACCGCCTCGATCCGCGTGCCGAGGTGGAAGGCCTCCGTCTCGCCCAGCAGCAGCGCATTCAGCGGCCGCGCCAGCAGGCAGAGCAGCAGCGCCGGCAGGCCGCAGAGCAGCGCCACCACGGGGATCTGCGGCCAGCGCGCACCGGCCAGGCTGCCCAGCGTCCAGAAGGTGATGTCGCGCACCTGCCGATCATCGGCGAGGAAGATCAACACGCCGGTGAGCGCGCCGGCCAGGGCGTTCACCGCCACCCCCGCCAGCAACAGCGTCGCGACAGCGGCCACGCCGCCCACGGTGCCCAGCCGCGCCATCAGCATGCTGGCCCCCAGCCCGCCCACGAAGGCCGCCAAGGGCAACAGCCACAGGCCGAGCAGTCCCGCCGCCGCGCCGAACAGGCTGCCGCCCAGCACGATCGCCCCCACCGCCGCCAGCGCCGCGCCGGCCGAGACGCCGATCAGCCCCGGATCGGCCAGCGGGTTGCGGAACAGCCCCTGCATCGCCGCCCCCGCCACGCCGAGCCCGGCGCCGACCAGCGCCGCCAGCAGCACGCGCGGCGCGCGCACCACGCCCAGGATGGCCGCGTCCCGCGCATGCTCCAGCGGCAGCGGCGCGAGACCAAGCCAGGCGGCGAGGCTCGCCCCCAGCCCGGCCGGGCTCACCCGCGCCGGGCCGAGCAGCAGACCGGCGAGCAGCACGGCCACCAGCCCCAGCCCGAGCAGCGGCAGGAAGGCCGGCCGCCAGTCCCGCCCGGCGCGCAGCGCGAGGCTCGCGCTCATGTCCAGGCCCGCGGCGGCAGCCGGGGCAACGCCGCCGCCGGGTGCAGCAGGGCGGCCAGGTCGCGCCGCGCATGCGCCGCGCGCGGTCCGAAGCCGAGCATATAGGCGCCATCCAGCGCCACCACGCGGCCCGAAGCGGCGGCCGGCGTGACGGCCAGGGCGGGGAGGCGCAGCGCGGCCGCCACCCCGCCGCCCTCGGCCAAGGCGTGGTCCATCAGGATGATCGCCTCGGGCGCGAGGCTGGCCGCCGCCTCGGCTGAGAGCGGGCGATAGCCGGTGAAGCCGCGCATCACATTCACCGCCCCCGCGGCCTCGAGCATCGCCGCCGCCTGGGTGCCTTCGCCCGAGACCAGGGGCGCGCCGCGCGCGAAGGACAGCACGAACAGGGCGCGCACCGGGCGCAGCGCCGCGATGGGCGCATCGAGCGCCTGCCAATCGGCAGCGACCGCGGCGGCAAGCGCGCTGCCGTCGAGGTCGAGGGCGGCGGCCACCGCGCCGATCTTGCGCGCCACACCGGCCGCACCCGGTTGCTCGGGCACCATGCGGATCGACGCGCCGGCGGCGCGCAGCACGGCCAGCGCCTGGGGCGGCCCGGCCTCCTCCGAGAGCAGCAGCAGGTCGGCACCGAGGCCGAGCAGCCCTTCCGGCGGCAGGGCGCGCAGATAGCCGATGCGCGGCAGGGCGGCGAGGGCGGCGGGGAAGCGGCTGGTGCTGTCAACGGCGACGATCCGCTCACCCGCACCCAGGGCGCAGACCGTCTCCGTCACCGCGCTGCCGGCGACAACGAGGCGACGGAGCGTGTCGCTCCGCGCGCGGAAGGCACCCAGCCCGACCGTCGTGCCGATCGCGGCGGGCAGCAGCCAGCGGCGGGGGATCATGCGGCACCTGCCAGGGCGTGGCGCGCCGTGACATCGGCCACCAGGGCGCGCCAATCCGGGCGCTCTGCCTGGCCCGGCTTGCGCGCGCCGAAGAGCAGCGCCACCACCTCCCCGACCGCGTCGAGCAACTCGATGGAGGTCACCGCGCCATCCTCGGTCGGCTTGACGACGCGCCAGGCGGCGGCCACGCCGGCCTCGCGCAGATGCAGGTTGAAGTCGGGGTCGAGCACGTTACACCAGCCCTGGATCGGCTGCACGCGGCGCACCGGGCCGGTGTGGATCTGGATCGCGGCGCGGTTGCCCACGAAGACCATGATCGGCACCTGCCCTGCCGCGGCGAGTTCCAGCGTCCCGGCCGCCGCCTGCGGGGCGAGCGGCAGGGCGAGGTCCTCGCCCGCGAGGCGGAAGGCCTGGCGGCGCGTCGCGCGGTGCTGGCGCAGCATGGGGAAGAAATCATGCGTGTCGCGCAGGCCGAGCCAGGCCTGGCGCAGCGCGGTGGCATCCACATCGCGCTCGGCCTCGCTGGTCGGCGATGGCGGGGCTTCGGGCGGGGCGGGCGCGGCGTCCAAAGCAAGGTCGCGCAGCATCGCCGCCCAGGCGTCGCGGTCGGTCTCGCCGGTCGCATAGACCTTGTGGGCGGCGATGCCGTCACGGTCGAAGACCTGGATCGAGGGGCGCTCCCCGCCCAGCGCATAGGCATGCGCCCAACGGCCGGGGAAGAGCCGCAGGTCGATGTCCGGGCCGAGGACGAGAATATGCCCGGGGCCGGCCGAGACCTGTTCATAGCGGCCATGGCGCTCATGCACGGCGTGGTCGTTGCGGGTCAGCGCCATGACGCGGCCGGCGCGCGGCAGGGCGCCGATCAGGCCGGCCCAGTCGGGGCGCAGCGGCGTGGCGGGGCCGGTGGCGCCGCAGGCGACCAGCGCCGCCTCGGTCACGCCGAGCCGCTCGGCGGCGTCGCGGGCGCGCAGCCGGCCTTGGGTGGCGCAGAGTGTGTCGTAGCGTTCGTGCAGGGCGTTCATCGGGGAAGCTCCTTCAGTTCAGGCGGAAATGGACGGGGGTTTCGACCCAGGATTCGACGCGGGTGCCGGCGATGGCGGCCGGTTCGAAGGCCCAGCGCCGCACGGCGGCCAGCGCGGCGGCGTCGAGCAGCGGATGGCCGGAGCTGCGCCAGACGCGCAGCTCCTCGGTGCTGCCGTCCCGCCCGACACGGACGCGGACCAGCACCGTGCCGGTCAGGCCGAGCTCGATGGCGCGGGGCGGGTAGGCGGGCGGGGCGGGCGGGCTGCGGTAGCGCGGCGCGGTGACCAGGATCGGCCCCGCCGGCACCTCGGCCGCGGGCGTGGGGGCCGCCGCCGATGGGCCGGCTGCCGCACCCTCGCCCCCGCTGGCGCCCCCGCTGGCGCCCGGGCCGGCGCGAACGGTCCGGGTCGCCGCAACACGGCGCGGCGCGGGGGGCGGCTGCGGCCGGGGTGAGGGCGCGACCTGGGGCGGTGGCGCCGGGAGAGGCTCGGCAGGCGCAGGATCCGGCGCCGCCTCGGGCAATGCCGGCGGATCGGGCAGCGGTGCCGGCTCGGGCTCGGCCAGGACCGGGGCGGGCGCGGCGAGCGGCTGCGGCTCGGGCTCCGCCGCCGCTTCCTCGCCCCGCTCCTCCGAGACGGCCGGGGCGAGGCTCGCCCAGACCACGGCGACGCCGGCCGGCGCGCTGGCGCGCAGCGGGGGCGGGGGCGCCGCCAGGAAGGGCAGCACCGCCGCCCCCGCCAGCGCGCCATGCAGCGCCAGCGACGCCCCCAGCGAGGGGCGCCACTCCCACCGCGCCGCGAGGTTCGCCGCGCGGCGCATCAGAAGCTGATGCGCAGGCTGCCGCGCACATTGCGGCCCGTCTCGTAGAAGGCCGGCGCGGGATCGCTGTTCCAGCTCGCGCGGCGATAGGTGGTGTCGAAGACGTTGTCGATGCCCACGCCGATCCGCAGATTCGGCGCGGCGGTCGGCGTCCAGCTCGCGAAGAGATCGAGCAGCCCGTAGCCCGAAGTGCTCTGCGCCACGCCAGGGATGTTCGGCGCGCGGTCCTGCTCGGCCGCCACCGTCACCCGCCCGCCGACCGTCACGCCCTGGTCGAGGAAGCGGTAGCCGGCATTGAGGTTGGCGCGATGCGCGGGGATGGAGGCCAGCGGCTGGTTGGTCTCGCGGTTGTCGCCCTCGAGTGCCGCCAGGCCCAGGCCGAGCCACCAGCTGCCGGCATCGTATTGCGCCTCGGCCTCCACGCCCTCGATGCGCGCGGCTCCGATGTTGCGGCTGACAGTGGTGGTGGGGAACACCGTCTGCTCGATGAAGTCGTCGATGTCGTTGCGGAAGGCGCTGACGCGCAGCCGCAGCCGGTCGCCGCCGCGCAGCACGTCGGCGAAGCGGAGGTTGACGCCGACCTCCTTGTTGCGCGCGACCTCGGGCCGGAGGTTCGGGTTGGGCACGAAGCGATTGCCCGGGAAGTGCTGCCCACCGACATAAAGCTCGGTGAGCGAAGGCGCGCGGAAGCCCTCGGTGTAGGCGATGTAGGGCTGCAGCCAGGGCAGCATTTGCCAGGCCAGCGAGACGCGCGGCGAGACGCGGTCCGTCTGCACGTCGTTGCGCCCATCGGGGCTTTCCTGGTCGAAGCTGTCGAAGCGCAGCCCGGGCGTCAGCGTGAAGGCGCCGAGCGCGATCTCATCCTGCACGAAGAGACCCAGCACCTGCTGCTGCGCGGTGGGGAATTGCGCGCGGGCGAGGCCGTTGGAGGAGCCCTCCTGCTCATCCTGGTAAAGCTCCGTGCCGAAGACGAGCGTGTGGCCGAGCGGGCCGGTGGTGAAGCGCGCGGTGTTCTGCGCGTCGATGCCGATGGTTGTCAGCTCGGTCAGGTCGCGCGCGCGCGTGCCGGTCAGGCGCTGTTCCTCGATCGAGACATGGTTGCGATAGACAACGACCTGCGGTTCCAGCAAGGGCTGTGCCGGGTTCGCGTAGTTCCAGCGGAAGGTCAGCGTCTCCTGCACCGTCTCGCGGTCGGTGGGGCTGGTGGTGGTGGCGGTGTTGGCGGCGATGGGGATCTGGTGATTGTCCTGGAAGCGCATCGCCGAGAGCTCGAAGCGATGGAATCCCGGGCTCCAGCCGATCTTGCCGAAGAGCGAGCCGGCCTCGTCGCCGCTATAGGGGATGGTGGTGCCGCGCCCATCGGTGAAGTTGCCGTTGGTGAAGCCGCTGACGGCGCCGAGGATGTCGAACTCGCCTTCGCGCGCGCCGAGGGCCATGTTGCCGCGCCAGCCGCTGCCCTGGCTCTGCCAGCCGCCGCCGATCACGCCGCCGAAGCGCGCCCCGGGCTGGAGGATGTCGTCGGCCGTGATGGTGCGCAGCGCCACCACGCCACCCAGCGCGCCCGAGCCGTAGAGCGTGCTGCCCGGCCCGCGCAGCACCTCGACCGAGCGCAGCAATTCGGGATCGATGAAGGTGCGCCCGCGATGGCCGGCGTTGAAGTTGTTCCTTGCGCCATCGAGGCGCAGCACGATCCGGTCCTCACCCAGGCCGCGGATCACCGGCTGCAGCGCGCTGCTGCGCGGCACGCCCGAGCCCTCGACGCCGGGGATGTCGCGGATCAGGTCCACGACCGAGCGCGCGTCGCGGCGCTCGATCTCCTCGCGGTTCACGACGGTGACGGGGGTGGCGGTGTCGCCGGCCACGGCACGGGCGCGCGTCGCGGTGGTGGTCACGGCGTCGAGCGGCGTGACGGCGGCGGCTTCGGCCTGGGGAGTAGCGGGTTGCTGGGCGTTGGCCGGGTTCTGTGCAGGCACGGCGGCGAGGCTGGCAAGCAAAGCCAGCGGAAGATGGCGCGAATCCATGGGCGTTCCGATTCATGTCGGTGCTTGGCTGGCTCGCGAGGGGGGCGTGGCCGCGATGGCGGCCAGCCCGATGCTGGCTGGCTGGGCTGGTGGCGGGGGTGGAAGGGCTATTTGGTGAGGATCAGCCGGTCATTGCCGGTCAGGCGCAGGCGATAGGCCTCCCCCGCATGGAGGATGGTGATCTCCCGCGCACCGCGAAGCAGCTCAGCGCTGGTCACGGGCATGGCCCTGGCGTTGGCGGTGGCGACCTGTGGCGGGGGGTGAGGCTTCGGGACGGTACCTGATGGTGACATGGGGCGGCTCCTGAAATCGCGGTGCGGGGCCATTACCGTTTGCCCTCGCGTATCGGGAGGCAGACTTATCGCGATTGAGAGTCATTCGCAATAAGGGGGAGCAAGAAGTTTTCGAGGGGCCCGAACCCGCCCAAGGCTCACGGCGGGCGTGGCCCCGATGCCTCCGCCCTTGCGTTCTTCAGTTGCCAGAGCAGGTTGGGTTCTAGTTCCCTTTCCTGTGGGCGAAGATGTTCGAGCCCTGCCCCCCAACCCTGGCGAAGTTGTGCGTGTCATAGCCGCGTTCGGTGTAGGCGGCTCCAAGCCCTTGGAACCCATTTCGTTTTCAACGCCGTCAGGCGGGGGGCCGAAGTGCCCCCCGCCTGACGGCGTTAAACTGAATCGAGGTCCAGGAGGCTGAGCCTCCTGGTGGGAGGAGTATGAGGAGGGCAACGCCCTCCTCATCACCCCAGCAACCGCCCGATCACCCGGGCCGTGTAGTCCACCACCGGGATGATCCGGCCATAATTGATCCGCGTCGGCCCGATCACCCCGATCGCGCCCACGATCTTCTCCTGCCCGTTGCGGAAGGGTGCCACCACCATCGACAGCCCGGCCGTGTCGAACAGCCCGCTCTCCGCGCCGATGAAGATCTGCACGCCCTCACCCCGCTGCGCGAGGTCGAGCAGGCGCAGCATCGTCTCCTGCGCCTCGAGCCGCTCGAACAGCGCCTGGATCTCCTGCACCCGCTGCAGGTGATCGAGGTTCTGCAGCAGCTTCGCCTGCCCGCGCAGGATCAGCGCGCCGCCCACGCCCCCCGTCCAGGTGCCGAGCCCCGCCGCCACCACCTGCTGCGTCAGCGCATCGAGTGCGGTGCGGTTGGAGGCGATCTCGGCCGCCACCGTCCGGCGCGTCTCCTCCAGCGTCACGCCGGCAAGCCGCGCATTGAGGTAGTTGCTCGCCTGGGTCAGGGAGGAAGGCGGCAGGCCGGGCGGCACCTCGATGACGCGGTTCTCCACCTGGCCATCGGCTGTCACCAGCACCACCAGCGCGCGCCCGGGGCCGAGGGCGACGAATTCGATGTGGCGCACCGGCGCCTCGCTCTTGGGTGCCACCACCAGCCCGGCCGCCCCGGCCAGGCCCGAGAGCATCTGCCCGGCCTCGCCGAGCGTCTCCTGCAAGCTCCGCCCGCCGGCGGCGCAGCGCGCGGCGATGGCGTCCTGCTCCTCCTCGCCCAGGGCGCCGAATTGCAGCAGGCCATCGACGAAAAGCCGCAGGCCGCGCTCGGTCGGCAGGCGCCCGGCGGAGGTGTGCGGCGCGAAGAGCAGCCCGGCATCCTCCAGATCCGCCATCACGTTGCGGATCGTGGCCGGGGAGAGCGAATGCGGCAGGCGGCGGGAGAGGGTGCGGCTGCCCACCGGCTCGCCGGTCTCGACATAAAGCTCGACCAACTCGCGCAGGATGGCGGCGCTGCGGTCGTCGATCCCCGACGGCAGGGCGAAGGGGCTGAGATTGGCGGCGCCGATCGGGCGCGGTGGTCTGGCGATCGGACCCATCATGCTCCCCGGACCAGGTGAAACCAGCGGGAAAGCTAGGGGGGGCGTGGCAGGAAGGTCAACCTTCGCGCCGCTGCAAGGTTTCGCCACAGTCGCGCCACGCGGCGGTTACGCTTGGCTGCTTTGCTCCGGCTGCGATGGATCGCAGCAGGAGGCGATGATGGCATCGAAGCCGAGCGGGACGGATCTGTGGACCACCTTGCTGGCCAGCTGGCTGGCGCGCCCCCAGGGAAGGTGATCCGGGGAGGCTGACTCAGGGCTTGACGGCCCCCCCGCCAGCAGGGCGCATGGCCGGCATGGCCCCGCTGCGCCTCGCCCTGCTGCTGCTGCTGGTCCCTGGCGCGCTCGCGGCGCAGGAGAGCGACCCCTGGACCGCCTGCGGCCGCGCCATCGCCGCGGCCGAACGCGGCTCGGGCATCCCCGCCGGGCTGCTGCTCGCCATCGCGCGGGTGGAGAGCGGCCGCGCCCGGCCCGGCGGCGGGTCCGCCCCCTGGCCCCATGCGCTGAACGCCGCCGGGGTGGGGCGCTTCCCCGAAACCCGTGCGGCGGCCATCGCGGAGGTCGAGGCGCTGCGCGCCCAGGGCATCCGCTCGATCGATGTGGGGTGCATGCAGGTGAACCTGTTCCACCACCCCGAGGCCTTCCCGAGCCTGGAGGCCGCCTTCGACCCACCCATCAACGTCGCCTATGCCGCGCGCTTCCTGCGCGACTTGCGCGCGCGCACCGGCAATTGGGCCGAGGCCGTGGCGCAATACCATTCCAGCGAACCGGGGCGCGGGCTGGCCTACCACTCCCGCGTCACCGTCTCGCGCGTGGCGGGGGGCGTGGCGCTGGGCTCGGCGCGGAGCCTCGCGGGGCTCTGCGCGCCGGGGCTCTCGGCGCGGCTGGTGGTGGCGCCGAACGGGCGGCCGCGCACGGTCTGCCGGCGGGGATAGGGAGGAAGCGATGCGGCACGTGCATGTCATCACCCATCCGGAGGTCGAGATCGACCCGGCGATCCCGGTGCCCGACTGGCGGCTCTCCCCGCGCGGGTTGGCGCGCAGCCGGGCGATGCTCGGCGCCCCCTGGGTGGCGGGGATCGGCGCCGTGTTCAGCAGCGCCGAGCGCAAGGCGCGCGACATGGCCGACATCCTCGGCGCGCATCTGGGCCTGACGCCGGTGATCGATCCTGACCTCGGCGAGAATGACCGCAGCGCCACGGGCTACCTGCCGCGCGCCGAGTTCGAGCGCACCGCGGACGCCTTCTTCGCCCATCCCGAGACCAGCATCCGCGGCTGGGAGCGTGCGGTGGATGCGCAGGCGCGCATCGTGGCGGCGGTGGCGCGGGTGATCGCCGCGGCGCCGCCCGAGGGCGACATCGCCCTCATCGCGCATGGCGGGGTGGGGGCGCTGCTGCTGTGCCACCTCACCGGCGCGCCGATCTCCCGCGCCGCCGATCAGCCCGGCGAGGGGGGCGGCAACCGCTTCGTCTTCACGCTGCCGGGCTGGACTCCGGTGGGGGGCTGGCAGCCGATCGAGGCGGCGGCAGGCGCGACAGAAGGAACAGCATGATCGCCATGGCCGGCAGCGCCGCCGCCGTGGTCAGCACGAAGAACCAGGACCAGCCCAGCGCCTCCGCCAGATAGCCCGAGCTCGCCCCCAGCGTGCGCAGCGGCACCGCGGCGAGGGAGGAGAGCAGCGCATATTGCGTCGCCGTGAAGCTGCGGCTGGTGAGCGCGCTGAGATAGGTGACGAAGGCGGCGTCGGCCAGGCCATCGGTGAAGTTCTCCACCCCCACCTGCGCCCAGAGCGTCGGCATCGAATGTCCCGCCTGGGCGAGCGCCACATACATCAGGTTCGAGAGCATCTGCAGCAGGCCGGTTGCGATCAGCGCCCGCGCCGTGCCGAGCCGCGCCACCACGAAACCGCCGACCAGCACGCCGAACAGCGTCGCGAACAGCCCGAACACGCTGCCCACCGCCGCGACCTCGAGCCGCGTGAAGCCGAGTGAGCGATAGAAGGGCGCGGTCATGATTCCCGCCAGCGCCTCGCCCAGCTTGAACAGCGCGACGAAGGCGAGGATCGCGAGCCAGTAGCGCCGGCGCATGAAGTCGGCGAAGGGATCCACCACCGCGAGCTTCAGGCGCGCGCCCCAGCCCAGGCGCTGCGCCGGGGGCGCGTCTGGTTCAGGGGCGACCAGCACGGCGAGGAAGCCCACGCCCACCAGCCCCGCGCACATCGCGAAGGCCGCGCTCCAGCCGGCGAATTCCGCCATGGCGAGGGCGCCCGCATTGCTCGCCAGCAGCGCGCCGCGATAGCCCCAGATGTAGCAGGCCAGGCCATAGCCCTGCTGCTGTTCCTCCAGCACCTCGATGCGGTAGGCATCGACGACGATGTCCTGGCTGGCCGAGAGGAAGGCGACCAGCACGGCGACCGCGACCGTGATGTGCGCGGCCGTGGCGGGATCCGTGAAGCCCATCGCCAGGATCGCGCAGGCAAGCGGGATCTGGATGCAGGCGAGCCAGCCGCGCCGGCGCCCCAAGCTCCGCAGCGCGGGCGGCGGCGCATGGTCCAGCAGCGGCGACCAGAGGAATTTGAAGGCGTAGGCGAGGCCGATCAGCGCCGTCAGCCCGATCGCGGCCAACGAGATGTTGGACTCGGAAAACCATTGCCGCAGCGTGAAGGCGGTGAGCGGCAGCGGGATGCCGGCCGAGAAGCCCAGCGCCAGCAGGATCAGGAAACGCCGATCGCGAAACAGGACCATGCGCGACGCTCAGGCCTCTTCCAGGCGCGCCTGCAGGGCGAGCCGCGCGGCGCGCAGCCGGCCGAGCAGCCTGGCGGGCGTGACCAGCACCAGCCCTTCCGCCACCGGCTGCGCCAGCAGCGTCGCACCCTTGCGCAGGCCCAGATCGGCCCGCAGCGGGGCCGGCAGGGTCAGCCTTCCCTTGCTGTCCAGGGTCGGCGCGCGGCCGCCCGCGCCCGGTGCCGGCATCACCAGCAACTCCACCTCACCCAGCCCGATCGCAAGCGGCTGCGCGGGGCGCAGCCCGGCCGCGACCCGCAGGGCCGGGGGCAGCAGCACGCGGCCCCGACCATCCAGCAGCAGCCTCTCTGCGCCCACGGCAACCCCATCGCTGAAACCAGGCGCCCAGTCTGGCGCGGATGCGGGCCGGGGCGCAAACCCCGGCCCGCTTCAGCTCAGACGGATCGCATCCATGCCGAAGAAGCGCAGCGTGGCGTAGGGCAGGCGCAGACGCCCGCTGGTGCGGCGCGGGCGGCCGGAACTGTCCACCAGCAGCAGCAACCCATCGGGCCGCCGGCGCAGATGGCGCGGCGTGTCGCAATGCAGCGCCAGTTCCAGCTCGGCACGGTCCATGCCGGGCAGGAGCAGCGCATTGAAGCCGCGCTTGCCGACCAGCGCCTCCTCGCCCTCCTCCGGGCGCCAGAGGTGGTATTCATCCACCTGGCGCAGCGCCTGGGCGGCGCTGGGCGAGAGCGGCGGCACGGGGAGCATGATGGAATTCATCATCGCCTCCCTCAGCCGAGCTGGATGGCGCGCACGGCGCGGAAGGTGAGGCAGGCGCCACCGGCGCGCACCATGCCCTCCGCCGCGCGGGGCAGGCCCTCGGTGTCGAGGAACTGCACGAAGCCGTCGCTGCCGATGCGCAGCACCAGGCGATGGTCGCGCAGCAGGATGGCGCTGCGCAGCCGCGCGGCATCGAAGGTGGGGAGGTAGAGCGTGTCCTCGCCCGGATCGGCCTCGAAATGATCATCGCCATCCGCCGGCATCCAGACGAAGCCGTCATCGACGGCGCCGGGGAAGGCGAGCTCGACGGGTGGCGCCGTGGCCGGCCCGTGCCTGGTCTGCTGGTTCGTCATGCACATCCAACGCCTCCGTCATCCTGTTATTCCGTGCCCCGAGGCTACGGATCGCGGCACGGCGCAGGCAGGCGGGACGTCACGATGCCAGCCATAGGCGCGGCCGATGGCAGGGCGGGATCGCTGATGGGATCAGCGGAAACGAAAAAAACCCCGCATGGCGCGCGCCATGCGGGGCTCCTGGATGGGTGGGTGGGGTCATGCCAAGTCGCGGAGACCCGGACTCGCGCCCGCCTCGGGCGGGCGAGGCCGCGAATGCGGCCCGCCGGCAGTCATGCCAAATCCCGAGGATCGTTCACGATCAACGGGATTTGGCATCAGACGAAGCGCAGGGCCTCGATGCCCGTGAAGGTCAGCGTGGCCTCGCCGATGGTGAGCGTGCCGCTGAAGGCCATGGGCTGGCCATCGGGGCCGATCACCTGGCCCTGCCCGCTGGCGTCGAAACGCAGGGTGAGGCCGCCCTCCAGGCTGAGGCCGGCCAGGAGCTGCGCCGGTGTCAGCCCCTCGAGCCAGAGCTGGTCCGCGCCGGCATCGCCATGGAAGGTGTCGTTGCCGTCGGCCGCGCCCCAGAGGAAGACATCGGCGCCATCCCCGCCGCGGGCGAGATCCGCCGCGCCGTCGCGCCTTCCGCCATCGAGCAGGTCGTCGCCCGCCCCGCCCTCCAGCAGGTCGCTGCCGGCCTCGCCGGAGAGCGTGTCATCGCCGGGATCGCCCTTCACCGTGTCGTTGCCCGACCCGGCCTCCACGCGGTCCGCGCCCGCGCCGGCGATGACGGAATCATCTCCCGCGCCGGTGAGGATCATGTCGTTGCCGCCCTCGCCATAGACGGTGTCGTTGCCATCGAGGGTGACGATCACGTCGTCGCCAGAGCCGCCGATGACGGCGTCGTTGCCCGCGCCGGAGACGAGCGTGTCGTTGCCCGAGCCGCCATGGATGACCTTGCCGCCGCTGACCTGGGCGAGATCCTGCGGGCGCAGGGCGGAAGGGGTGGTGCCTGCCATCGATTCCTCCTCTGCCTCGCCCGCCGATCGGTGCGGGCCGGCGCTGCCGCCAGGCGGAAGCGCGGGCCCGGCCCGGCTACACCAGGCGGATGCTCTCGATGCCGTAGAAGGTCAGCTTCTCGCCCCCGATGGTGAGCGTGCCGCTGAAGCTCGCCGGCTTGCCGTCCGGGCCCATCACCGTGCCGACACCTTCCGCATCGAAGGTCAGGGTGTAGCCGCCATCCAGGCGGAGCCCGGCCTGGACCTGCTCGGGCGTCAGGTTCTCGAGGTAGAGATCGTCATTGCCCTCATTGCCCTGGAACTGGTCGTTGCCGTCGCCCGGCGCCCAGATATAGGCGTCGTCGCCCGCCCCGCCCCAGGCGAGGTCGGCCGCGCCATCGCCGACGCCGCCATCGAGCATGTCATCGCCCTCGCCGCCCTGCAGCTGGTCCTTGCCATCGCCGCCGATCAGCAGGTCGTCGCCCTCCTGGCCCCAGATCAGGTCGTCGCCGGCCCCGCCATGCACGGCGTCGTCGCCGCTGCCGGCCTGCACCTGGTCGTTGCCGCGCCCGGCGAGGACCACGTCGTCCCCCGCGCCGGACCAGACGCTGTCATTGCCGCTGCCGCTGGCGATGCCGTCATCGCCATCGCCGGACTGCACCTGGTCGTCCCCGCCCTTGGTGAGGATCACGTCATTGCCGCCCATGCCGAAGACGGTGTCGTTGCCGCCGCCGGTGACGATGGTGTCATCGCCCTCGCCGGTCTGGACGAAGCGTCCGGTGCCGCCGGTGACGCGCGCCAGCGCCGCGGGGTCGATGCTGCTGGGCTCGTTCTGCTTGCTGCTCATGGAAGCCTTCCTCCTCAATGTGCCGATGTCGATGCCGCAGCCTAGCGTGTCACGCCCCGCGCGGGACCATCATTCTGGCGATGCCGGCCAGAGGCATCGCCTGGGTCCGTCGCCGCGGGCTCACAGGAAGGTGAGGCGCAGCTGCTCGATCTCCGCGAAGGTGAGCGTCTCACCCTCCAGGGTCAGCGTGCCGGAGAAGCTGGCGGGCTGGCCGGTGGCATCGACGAAGGTCACCAAGCCGTTGCTGACCTGCATCGTCAGGCCCGTGCCGTCCAGGTTCAGCCCCTGGCGCAGCTGGTCCTCGGTCACGCCCTGCAGGATCAGGAGATCCTCGCCCGTGCCGCCCCCGAAGGTGTCGTTGCCGTCGCCCGGCGACCAGATATAGGTGTCGTCGCCGCCCTCGCCCGCCACACGGTCGCCCGCACCGTCGCGCAGGCCGCCATCGAGCCAGTCATTGCCGCCGCCACCGTCCAGCTGGTCCCTGCCGCCGCCGCCGAACAGCTTGTCGTCGCCATCATTGCCGAACAGCTTGTCCCGGCCCTCACCGCCGCGCACGGTGTCGTCGCCCTCGCCGCCGAAAGCGTAGCCGTCGCCATCGCCGCCATTCAGCTCGTCATTGCCGGCGCCGCCATCGAGCCCGTCATAGCCGTCGCCGCCTTCGAGCAGGTCATCGCCGTCCCCGCCGAAGATCTTGTCGGAGCCGCCATCGCCATAGACCGTGTCATTGCCCCCGCCCGCCTTGACCTCGTCATAGCCATCGCCGGTTTCCACCAGATCATCGCCATCGCCGGTGATGATGAGGTCATGGCCGTTCAGGCCGAACACCGTGTCGTTTTCGGCACCGGTCACGATATAGTCGGAGATTCCGGTGCCAGTGACCTGCTGGCCGCCGCTGACCTGGGCGAGCTTGTCTGTGCTGAGGGGGGTGCGCGGCGTGGTCATCGGGGTTTCTTCTCGTCTGCCTGTCATGTTCTGGGTGGGTTGTGCATCCGGGCCATGTCGCCCGCTTGCAAGCGGGTGGGTCAGCCCGGCTCGATCCGCAGCCGTTCCACATTCTCGAAGGTCAGCGTGTCATACCCGTTGACGAAGGTACCGGAGATGGTCGCCGGCTGGCCGCGGGCGTCTGTGAAGGTCACATAGCCCTGCGGGTCCACATGCATGGTCACACCCGGCGTCGATATGTGCAGTCCGAAGCGCAGATCCGAGTGCTGGTACAGCTGCCACTCCACCACGGTCGCCAGATAGAGGGTGTCCTGGCCCTCGCCGCCGCGGAAGGTGTCGTTTCCATCGCCCGGGGCCCAGATGAAGGTATCGTTGCCCGCGCCGCCCTCGGCGCGGTCATCGGCCTCATCCTCCGCGCCCCCATCGAGCACGTCATCGCCGCCGCCGCCGAGGAGGATGTCGGCGCCCGCGCCGCCGGTGAGCTCATCCGGGCCCGCGCCGCCCTGCAGCTGCTGGCCGCCGCTTACCTTCGCCAGCTCGGCCGGATCCAAGGATTTGGAATTCGTTTCGTTCATGGAAAGCTCCGTTGGTCTGGGTCCTGATGGGCAAAGCCTAAGCCGGGACCAGGCCGCCTGGGAACACGCCTGGCTTCCGTCGCCGCGAGAGGTCTTGCCGATCGCGATGTCGCCGGCAGAAAAGGGGCATCCGGGCGCGTTGCCCGGATGCCCCCGCCGCTTCTCAGACGCCGATCTTCAGCTTCTCCACTTCCTGGAAGACCAGCGTCTGACCATCGATGGTCAGCGTGCCGGAGAAGCTGGCGGCCTGGCCCGCGGCATTGGTGAAGCTCACATAGCCATACTGGTCCACCTGCATGGTCAGACCGCCGCTCCACATCGCCAGCCCCTGGCGAAGCTGCGATTCCGACACGGTCGGCAGGTGGATCACGTCCTGGCCCGAGCCACCCCGGAAGGTGTCGTTGCCATCGCCCGGTGACCAGGCGAAGAGGTCATCGCCCGCACCACCGTCGGCATAGTCGGCCGCATCGTCGCCCGCGCCGCCATCGAGGATGTCGTTGTCCTCGCCACCGTAGAGCGTGTCGGCGTCCTGCCCGCCATCGAGCGTATCCTGCCCGGTACCGCCCAGGAGCCGGTCCTGTCCGCCGCCGCCCTCGATGCGGTCGTCGCCGCCCTCGCCGAGCACCAGGTCGTTGCCGTGGCCGGCGAAGAAGCTGTCATCGCCCTCGCCGGCCAGCACTTGGTCGTCGCCGCCCTGGGTGTTGATCAGGTCGTCGCCCGCCCCGCCGAACACCGTATCCGCCCCGTCGCCGGTCAGGATGGTGTCATGGCCGGCGCCACCTGCCACCTGCTGGCCGCCGCTGACCTTGGCGAGGTCATCGGCGCTGAGGGCTGCCTGCTGGGTCGTCATCCGGGCTGTCCTTCTCCATGCGCCCTTGGCAGGGGCGCCTGCGGGTCGGGGTGCGGGTTCAATCGGTCACGGCCGGACCAGGGGCATCCGGGCGTGTTGCCCGGATGCCCCCGCCGCTTCTCAGACGCCGATCTTCAGCTTCTCCACATCCTGGAAGGTCAGCGTCTGGCCATCGATGGTCAGCGTGCCCGAGAAGCTGGACGGCTGGCCGCTGGCGTTGGTGAAGGTGACGAAGCCCTGGTTGTCCACATGCATCGTCAGGCCACCGGTCCACAGGTTCAGCCCCTGCGTGAGCTGGTGCTGCGTCACATTGGTCAGGGCGATCATGTCCTGCCCGCTGCCGCCCTGGAAGGTGTCGTTGCCGCTGCCCGGCGTCCAGACGTAGATGTCGTCGCCGGACCCACCCTCGGCATAGTCGGCCGCGCCGTCGCGGCCACCGCCATCGATGATGTCGTTGCCTTCCTGGCCGAAGAGCTGGTCGCCGCCCGCGCCGCCATCGAGGAAGTCGTTGCCCTCGCCGCCCTGCAGCTGGTCCTGGCCGTCCTGGCCGTAGAGCACGTCGTTGCCGCCCTGGCCGAACACCAGGTCGTTGCCGCTGCCGGCATTCACCTCGTCGCTGCCCTCGCCCGCCTGCACCTGGTCATCGCCGTCCCCGGTGAGGATCAGGTCGTGGCCGCCATTGCCGAACACCAGGTCGTTCTCATTCCCGGTGAAGATGTTGTCGTTGCCCGAGGTGCCGTTCACCTGCTGGCCGCCGCTCACCTTCGCCAGGCCTGCGGTGTCGATCGTCGTGGGGTTCTTGCTGGTCATCGGAGCCTCCTTCTGTTCGTGTCCCGATGAGCGAACCCTAACCGGAGATCGCCCGCCGCGTACTGTGAGGATTTTCAGTCACCGCCATAGGCGCAGCCGATGGCGGTGCGGGTCTCAGCGCAGGTCGCGCGCGCCGAAGGGATCGGGCAGCAGCGCGGCCAGGGTGGTGGCGCGCGGCGCGCCGGCGGCATCGCGCGTCAGCACGCGCAGCGCGCCATCCGGCGAGAATTCCGAGAGCACCTGGCGGCACATCCCGCAGGGGCCGAGCGCCACGCCCGGCGGGCCGGCGATGGCGACCGCGGTGAAGTGGCGCTGCCCCTGCGCCAGCGCGGCCATCACCGCGCCGCGCTCGGCGCAGATGGTGGCGCCGTAGCTGGCATTCTCGACATTGCAGCCGGCGATGATCGTGCCGTCCGCGCAACGCAGCGCCGCACCCACCTGGAAGTTGGAATAGGGCGCATGGGCGCGCGCGCGCACCGCCTCGGCCGCCGCGCGCAGGGCGGCATCCCCAGGCGGTCCGGGGGGCGGTTCGGGCGCCGTCTTCTGGTCTGGCATCGCAACATCCTCTCCTGTCCGCGGCGCGGCGGCCAGCCTGGCATGTGCGGGGCCGGATCGTCATCGCCGATCCGGCCCCGCCTGGCAGCTTCAGCCCGCCAGCACGATCCGCTCCACATCCTGGAAGCTCAGCGTCTCGCCGCCCAGGGTGAAGGTGCCGCTGAAGCTGGCCGGCTGGCCGGCGGCGTCGAGGAAGCGCACCACGCCATCCGCGCCCACATCCAGCGTCAGCCCGTGGTTCCACAGGTCGAGCCCCTGCTTCAGCGCATCGATCGTCACGCCCTGCAGCTGGAGCGTGTCGCGCCCCTCGCCGCCCTGGAACATGTCGTTGCCGCTGCCCGGGCCCCAGAGGAAGGTGTCGTCGCCGGCATCGCCCTGGGCGTAGTCCGCCGCGTCGTCGCGCGCGCCGCCATCGAGCGTGTCGTCGCCCGCGCCGCCGAAGATCTGGTCGGATTGCCCGCCGCCATCGATGCGGTCGTTGCCTTCGTCGCCCTGGGCGAAGTCGAAGCCCTCGCCGAGCAGGATCTGGTCCGCGCCGGCGCCGCCGAAGGCGCTGTCATGGCCCGAGCCGGTGCTGATGTCGTCGTCTCCGCCGCGGCCCTCCGCCTGGTCATTGCCGGTGCCGGTGATGATCAGGTCATCGCCCGCGCCGCCGACCAGGAGGTCGTCGCCGGCCCCGCCGACGAGCAGCATGTCGTCGGGGCTGTCCACGATCAGGTCGTCGCCATTGTGGCCCTGCAGCCCGCCGGTGCCGCCTGCGACCTGCGCCAGCGTACGGGGATCGAGGGGTTTCGGGGTGATGGACATCTGCGCCTCCTTGCGGTGCAGGAATGAAGGGCCGCCCGGGGGTCATCCCCCGGGCGGTGTGGATGGTCAGGCCAGCCTGAAGCTCTCGATATCCTGGAAGGTGAGCGTCTGGCCGCCGATGGTCAGCGTGCCGGCGAAGCTGGCGGGCTGGCCGTGGGCGTTGGTGAAGGTCACCACGCCGTGGTTCACATGCATGGTCAGGCCGCTCGTCCACAGCGACAGCCCCTGGCGGAGCTGATGCTCGGAGACACCGTCCAGCACCACCGTGTCGCGGCCCGTCCCACCCTGGAAGGTGTCGTTGCCGTCGCCCACGCCCCAGGCGAAGCTGTCATCGCCCGCCCCGCCTTCGGCGTAGTCGGCGGCCCCGTCGTTCTGGCCGCCATCCATCCGGTCATTGCCTTCGCCGCCGAAGAGCTGGTCGGCGCCGTGCCCGCCATCCAGGGCGTCGTTGCCCGCCCCGCCCTGGCCCTGGTCATTGCCGTCGCCCAGCATGATCCGGTCGTCGCCATTGCCGCCGAAGGCCAGGTCGTTGCCGCTGCCCATGTCGATGTGGTCGTTGCCGTCACCGCCCTGGGCCTGGTCGTGGCCGGCGCCGGTGTGGATCACGTCGTTGCCGCCATTGCCGAACACCAGATCGTCGGCGTGGCCGGTGGTCAGGACATCGTTGCCGGCCCCGCCCTGGAGCTGCGTGCCGCCGGTGGCCTTGGCCAGCGCGGCAGTGTCGATGATCTTGAGGGTCTTGGTCATCGGAGCCTCCTTTCTGTTGCGTGTTCCGATGGCCTCAACCTATCGGCCGGCAGCGTCGATCGGAACGCGGACTGATCCTGTGGAGGGTATAGGCAAGTCCGATGGCACGAAGATCAAGAAATGGAGATTCCTATTCTGCAGGCCTCAAGGTCTCTGCGAAGCCAGCGTCCGGATCGCATGCGTCGCGGCAGCGCCGCGACCCATCTGAACGCATATTGCTCTACACCTTCTGCAGCGGCACCCGGCTCGCCATCCAGGCGGCGAAGGCGGTGAGCGCCGCGGCTGTGGCGAAGGCGGCGCGGAAGGCCGCCGTCATCTCCTCGCGGAAGTCCTGCCGCGCCGCCGCGCCGAGGTCCGCCAGCGCGACCGGGCCGTGGTTCACCAGCGCAACGAAGCGCGGCGCGGCCTCGCCGCCGATCGCCACCAGCGTGCCGAACAGCACCGCCCCCAGCAGCGCCGTGCCCGTCGCCGCCCCCAGCGAGCGGCAGAACTGAACGGATGCCGTGGCCGAGCCCAGCCGCTCCCGCCCCGCCGCCACCTGCACCGTCACCTGCACCATCGGGAAGGAACTGCCGAAGCCCATCGAGACCACGGCCAGCAGCCCCGCCATCACCACCAGCGGCATCCGCCCCAGCCCCAGCGCCACGGCCAGCAGCGTTACCGCCGCGATGCTCAGCCCGATCATCGGCCAGAGCATGGTCCGCCCCGTGCGGGCCAGCCCCGCGCCTGAGACCAGCGCCCCCAACCCCGCGCAGGCCGCCAGCGGCAGCAGCGCCAATCCCGCCTCGCCCGGCGAGAGGTCGCGCACCGTCGCGAAATAGATCGGCAGGAAGGCGATGGAACCCACGAAGGCGCCCGAGACGCTGCCCGTCAGCAGGTTCGCCCGCCAGATGGTGGGCTCGCCCAGCAGGCCCAGCGGCAGCAGCGGGTCCGGGGCGCGGCGCTCCTGGCGCAGCAGCAGCCACAGCGCCGCCAGTGCCACCACGGCGAGGCAGGCCGCGACCAGCAGTGGCCCCGGCGAGAGCCGGCGCACCTGGTCCAGCGCCAGCAGCGCCGGGCCGACGAAGAGTGCGAAGAGCAGCAGCCCCGCCCAGTCGAAGGCGAAGCCCCGGCGCGAGCCCTTCTCCGCCGCGCGCAGCCGCGTCACGGCGAAATACGCCGCCACGGCGCTCAGCGGCAATTGCAGCATGAAGACCGAGCGCCAGCCGAATTCCTGCGTCAGGAACCCGCCCGCGACGGGGCCGAGCGCGCTGGCCGCGGTGAAGACCGCCGCGATCCAGGCCTGGAAGCTGCCACGCTCGCGCGGCGGAATGACCTCGGCGATCAGCGCGACGGAAAGCGCGATCAGCCCGCCGCCGCCGAAGCCCTGCACCAGCCGGGCCGCGGCCAGCCAGGTGAGGCTGGGCGCGAGGGCGCAGAGGCTCGCCCCCAGCGCATAGACGCCGAGTGCGACCAGCAGCATCGCCTTGCGCCCGAAGGCGTCGCCCAGCCGCCCATAGACCGGCGCGGCCACGGTGTTCGCCACCAGATAGACGACGACGATCCAGGAGACGCGCTCGACCTCGCCCAGGGATCGCGCGATGGCGGGCAGCGCGGCGGCGACGATGGTCTGGTCGATGGCCGCGCCGAACATGGCGAAGCCGACGGCGGGGAAGACGCGGAAGAAGAGGCGACGCAGCTCCGCCGGTGGCAGCGGCGCGGCGGGCGCGGCCATGCCTAAACGACGCCCGCGCGGCCCATCTCGAGGAATTTCTCGCGCCGGCGCGCCTTCAGCGTCGCGCCATCCAGCGACAGCAGCGGCGTGAGGCTGTCCTGCACCTGGCGGGAGACGGCGGCGAGCATCGCCGCCGGGTCGCGATGCGCCCCGCCCAGCGGCTCGGCGATGATGGCATCGATCAGGGCGAGGCGGCGCAGATCCTCTGCCGTCAGCTTCAGCGCATCGGCCGCCTGCGGCGCCTGCGCGGCGTCGCGCCACAGGATGGAGGCGCAGCCCTCGGGCGAGATCACGGAATAGACCGCGTGCTCGAGCATCAGCACCCGGTCGGCCGAGGCCAGGGCGATGGCGCCGCCCGAGCCGCCCTCGCCGATGATGGTGGCGATGAAGGGCACGGGCGCGTCGAGCCCGGCCTCGATCGAGCGGGCGATGGCCTCGGCCTGGCCGCGCGCCTCGGCCTCGATGCCCGGGAAGGCGCCGGCGGTGTCGACGAAGCTGAGGATCGGCAGGCCGAAGCGCCCGGCGAGTTCCATGATCCGGCGCGCCTTGCGGTAGCCCTCGGGCCGGGCCATGCCGAAATTGTGCTTCACCCGGGCCTCGGTATCGCGGCCCTTCTCCGTGCCGAGCACCGCCACGGCGCGGCCCTGGAAGCGGCCGAGCCCGGCCAGCACGGCGGCGTCATCGGCGAAGGCGCGGTCGCCGGCCAGCGGCGTCCAGTCCTCGATCAGGCCGCGGACATAATCCATCGCCTTGGGCCGGTCCGGGTGCCGGGCGACCAGGGTCTTCTGCCAGGGCGTGAGCTTGGCATAGGTCTGGCGCAGCAGCGCCTCGGCCTTGTCGGAGAGCTTGCCGACCTCATCGGCCACGTCGATGCCGCCGGCATCGGTGGCGCGCTTCAGCTCCTCGATCTTGCCTTCGAGCTCGGCGATGGGTTTTTCGAATTCCAGGAAGTGGCGCATCGGGTTCCCTTACGCGCCCCGGATAGCCCGGAAAGCGCAAGGGGGGAAGGGCGAGGCCGGCCCCGCCCCCGGTGTTGACCTTTGCGCGATCACGCGACATTGCGCGTTGTCACGTCTAGATCGTTATTTAGACTGCCTCTCGGGATCGAGGGGCGACACGTCATGGCAAACATCAGTGGGACGACGGGCGACGACACCATCACGCCCGACCTGGTCCGCCCCGTCCTGCCGGGCGGCGTGCCGACCGACGCGCCCGACAGCATCTTCGCCGGGGAGGGCGCCGACATCGTCGATGGCGGCGGCGGCAACGACACGATCGATGGCTGGATCGGCAACGACACGCTGCGGGGCGGCGCGGGCAATGACGTGGTCTATGGCCATGACGGCGATGACGTCATCGTCGGCACGACGGGCCAGGATTCCCTCTATGGCGAGGGGGGCAATGACGGCTTCGACCTGAATGGGGTCACCAACCTCGCGGGCTGGGTGGTCAATGGCGGCGCCGGCAATGACAGCGTGGACCTGATCCAGGGCGTCGTGCAGCTCGGCACGACCCTGCCCTTCATCGCCATCGAGGTGCTGGACACCTATCTCACGCAATTCCTCGGCACGGCGGGCAATGATTTCTACGATTTCCGCCCCTTCAACACCTTCTCGGCCGGCTTCAACCTGCCGGCGGAGCTGCGGAGCCTGACCGCCGGCGCGGGGGCGGATACCGTCTATACCTCCAATACCAGTCTCGACATCCTGCGTTTCCTGAGTCCGCCGGACCAGTACTGGAACCAGGTGAATGGCGGCGATGGCGACGATGTGCTGATCGGGGGCGCCAGCCTGGATCGGCTGGATGGTGCGGCGGACAACGACTACCTCGTGGGCGGCAGCGGTGCGGACACCCTGGTGGGCTCCACGGGCAATGACACGCTGATCGGCGAGCTGGGGGCGGACAGCCTCGTCGGCGGCGACGGCAACGACACCTTCGTCATCCGCAGCACGGCCGAGGCCTCGGGCGACACGCTGGTCGGCGGCGCGGGGTCGGACACGCTGGATCTGAGCGCCTTCACGACCGCGGTGGCGGTGAACCTCGCGGCCGCCACCAACAACATCGGTGCGACGATCGAGGGCATCGAGAACCTGATCGGCGGCAGCGGCGGCGATACGCTCACGGCCTTGGCCGCCGGCAGCACCCTGTGGGGCTTCTCCGGCAATGACCAGCTCGACGGCTCCTCGGCCACGGACCGGCTGCTGGGCGGTGAGGGCGCGGATACGCTGCGCGGGTTCTTCGGCGCCGACACGCAGGATGGCGGCGGCGGCGATGACCTGATCTTCGCCGCCAACGGCACCGATGTGGGCATCGGCGGCACGGGATCGGACACGCTCGACACCACCGGCTTCAGCGGCAATTACCGCGTGGATCTCGCCACCGGCCAGACCAATTTCGCGGGCGAGAGCTTCACGGAGTTCGAGCACATCGTCTCGGGCAACGGCGCCGATACGCTGCTCGGCACCGCGGGCGCCAACCGCATGCGGGGTGGCGGCGGGGGCGACCGGATCAACGGGCTTGGCGAGGCCGATACGCTGGAAGGCGGGGCGGGCAGCGACACGCTGAACGGCGATGCCGGGGACGACCAGCTCTTCGGCGATGCGGATGGTGACCAGCTCAATGGGGGCGAGGGCTCGGACACGCTGCGCGGCGGCGCCGGCAACGACACCTTCCAGGGCAGCACCGGTGCCGACCGCATGTTCGGCGAGGGTGATGATGACGGCTTCGACCTCAACAGCGTCACCGACCTGACCGGCTGGATCGTCGATGGCGGCGACGGCAATGACGGCGCGGACCTGTTCGAGGGCCAGGTGCAGCTCGGCACCACCCTGCCCTTCGTGAACCTCGAGCTGCTGGACACCTTCTTCACGATCTTCAACGGCACGGCGCTGAACGATGTCTACGACTTCCGCCCGTTGAACACCTTCTCGCCGGGCTTCGGCGTGGGCCTGACCATCGTGCTCAATGCAGGCGCCGGAGCGGACACCGTCTTTGCCAGCGCAACCGTGCTGCAGGCCTTCGATTTCCACGACCTCGACGGCGAAGCCGGCAATGACAGCCTCGTCGGCAGTCTCAACCGCGACGTGCTGGTGGGCGGCGCCGACAATGACACGCTGCGGGGCGAGGCCGGGGCGGACCAGCTGTTCGGCGATGCGGGCGACGACCTGCTCCTCGCCGGCGCGGATACGGTGCAGGATCTGCTCTTCGGCGATCTGGGCGCGGATACGCTGGAGGGCGGCGCCGGCGGCGACCAGCTCTATGGCGAGGGCGACAACGACCTCCTGATCGTCATCGCCGGCTTCGGCCGGGCCGATGGCGGGCTGGGCGCGGATACGCTCGATGCGTCGCGGATCGATGGCGGCTACCGGGTCGATCTCGGCGCCGGCACGACCAGCAATCCGGGTGAGATCCTCGCATCGATCGAGGCGGTGATCGGCGGCAACGGCGATGACACGCTGATCGGCAATGCCGAAGTCAACACGCTGGTGGGGGGCGAAGGCGCGGATTCCATCCTCGGCTCCGGCTATCTGGATCGCCTCGTGGGCGGGGCGGGGGCGGATACGCTCCGGCCGGAACTGGGTGGCTACACGGCCCTGGGCGAGGAGGGTGACGACTACATCTTCGCCGTCCTGGGTTCCGACAATGCCGATGGTGGCACTGGTGCCGACACGATCGACACATCGAGCTACGCGGGCGACTACGCCGTCAACCTGGTGAGCGGGCTGACCAATTTCATCGACGAGCTGTTCACCAATTTCGAGGCCATCGTCGCCGGTGCCGGCAATGACACGCTGATCGGCAACGCCGCCAGCAACACCATCGAGGGTGGCAACGGCGGCGATACCATCCAGGGTGCTGGCGGCACCGACTATCTCTATGGCGGGCTGGGCAATGATCTGCTGCGCGGCGGTGGTGACTTCGACAGCATCCATGGCGGCGACGGCGCCGACACGATCTATGGCGACGAGTTCGACGATGGCGAGAATGCCGGCGAATTCAACTTCGACATCCTCTTCGGCCAGGAGGGCGACGACCTCATCTTCGGCGGGCAGGATGTCGACCAGATCGATGGCGGCGCGGGCGCCGACACGCTCCAGGGCGGCAGCGGCAATGATTCCATCAACGGCATCGATGGCGACGATGTGATCTTCGGCCTGGGCAGCTTCACCCAGCCCGGCGTGGTCGATGGCGATGATGTCATCTCCGGTGGTGAGGGCAACGACCAGCTCTTCGGCGATGCGGGTGCCGATACGCTGGTGGGTGGCGCGGGCGATGACGCGCTCTACGGCGACAATGAAGGCTTCAGTGCCGCCGACAGCATGCTGGGCGGCGAGGGCAATGATTTCTACCTCGTCGATCACGCCGGCGATTCGGTTCTCGAGTTCGCCGGCGAAGGCCGGGATACGGTGGGCTCCACCATCTCCATCGCGGCGCTGGCCGCGGAGGTCGAGACGCTGCTGCTCGGCGTTGGCGACCTGGATGGCACGGGCAATGCGCTCGACAACTTCATCCGGGGCGAGAACGGGCGGAACCTGCTGCGCGGCCTGGATGGTGCGGACACGCTCGATGGCGGGATGGACACCATCGCCGACACGCTGCAGGGCGGGCTGGGCGATGACCGCTACCTTGTCGGGCTCAACGACATCGCCTCCGAGACGGGCGGCGGCGGCATCGATACGGTCGTCTCGCTCGCGGATTGGACGCTGGGCGCCGACATCGAGAACCTGGAGCTCATCGGCGCGGCGCTGACGGGCACGGGCAACGGCGCGAACAACACGCTGCGCGGCAATGGCTTCGACAACCTGCTCTCCGGCCTGAGCGGGGCCGACAGCCTGTTCGGCGAGGCGGGCGCGGATACGCTCGCGGGCGGCAGCGGCAATGACACGCTGATCGGCGGTGACGGCGCGGACAGCCTCTCGGGCGGCGCCAATGTCGACAGCATGGCCGGCGGTGCGGGCAACGATACCTATGCCGTCGACAGTGCCAGCGACGTGGTGAACGAGACGCTGGGCGGCGCCGACAATGGCGGCATCGACCTGGTGCAGAGCAGCGTGACCTTCACGCTCGCCACGCCGCTCGAACACCTGACCCTCACCGGTTCGCTCGGCATCTCCGGCACGGGCAATGACGGCGACAACATCCTGCTCGGCAATGGCGGAGGCAACCGGCTGATCGGCCTCGGCGGGGCGGATACGCTGGATGGCGGCGCGGGGGCGGACACTCTGTTCGGCGGGGCGGGCAATGATCTCTACCGTGTCGATGACATCGGCGATGTTACCGCCGATGAGCTCGATGGCGGGGCCGATACCGTCATCGCCGCGGCCAGCCATACGATCGGCGAGGGCATCGAGGTGCTGCGCCTGATCGTGCCCGGCCGCGGCACCGGCAATGCGCTCGGCAACAGCATCTTCGGCAGCGACCTCAACGACACGCTGCAGGGCCTCGATGGCGCCGATACGCTGGAAGGTGGCGCGGGCGGCGACAGCCTGCAGGGTGGCGCGCAGAATGACCGGCTGACGGGCGGTGACGGCGCCGATACGCTCGATGGCGGCACCGGCGCCGACCGCCTGTTCGGCGGGCTCGGCGACGATGTCTACATCGTCGATGCGGCCGGCGACGTGCTGAACGAGACCGGTGGCGATGGCCGCGACACGGTGCGCACCAGCGTCACCTTCACCCTGGCCAATGGCTTCGAGGTGCTGGTGATGCTGGCCGGGGCCGTGAACGGCACGGGCAGCGAGGGCGGCAACACGCTCGATGGCAATGGCGCCGCCAACCTGCTTTCGGGTCTCGGCGGGGCCGATCTGTTGAACGGCAATGACGGCGCGGACACGCTGCTGGGCGGCATCGGCGCCGATACGCTCGATGGCGGCGCCGGCGCGGCGGACAGCCTGGTGGGTGGCGCGAATGACGACATCTACCTGATTCGCGACGCGCTCGACCTGGTGGTGGAGATCGCGGGCGGCGGCACGCGTGATGAGGTGCGCGCCACGGTCACCGCGACGCTGGCGGCGGAGGTGGAGATCCTGCGCCTGCTCGGCAGCACGAACCTCTCGGGCACCGGCAATGCCGGCGGCAACCAGATGCTCGGCAATGCCGGCGCCAACCTGCTCGCGGGCCTCGGCGGCAATGACACGCTGAACGGGGCGGGCGGGGCGGACACGCTGCAGGGCGGCGATGGCAATGACGTGCTGAACGGCCAGACCGGCGCCGACCTGCTGGAGGGCGGTGCTGGCAATGACGTGCTGACCGCCGGGGGCGGTGGCGACACGCTGGTGGGGGGCGCGGGCGCGGATCGCCTGACGGGCGAGGCTGGCGTGGCCGATGTCTTCCGCTGGGCCAATGTCGCGGAGGCGGTGGGCGACCGCATGCTCGGCTTCGAGCATCTGGTGGACCGGCTGGAATTCACCCGCGCGGGCTTCGGCAACCTCGCGGCCGGTGGGCTGGGGGCGGCGAATTTCGCCGCCAACACCACCGGCGCGGCGAGTGCGGCGGCCGGCACGCCGCAATTCATCTACGAAACCGATACCGGGCGGCTGTGGTTCGACGCGGATGGCAGCGGCGGCGCGGCTTCGGTCGCGATGATGCAGTTCGCCGGGCGGCCGGTGGTCACGGCCGCCGACATCACGCTGATCGCCTGACGGTGCCGCCCGGAGCAACAAGCGTTCCGATCAGATGATTCCATCCGATCGCGAACTTCTCCTGCAGGCTGCGTAAAAGCGGGGAGTCCGTCCGCTGCGCGGCGCCTCTCCAGGGAGGATGCGTCCGGCGATTTGCCACGATGCATCACATCGCGGCGGCGGGCCGGCCTGTCTTGCACCAGGGTTCGCTCGCGCGGCCCCGACCACCCGTTTCTTCCCAGAGCATGCTGTGTTCTGATGAACGCAGCGTGCTCCAGAAAACATTGAATCTAGAACAAGAAATGCCTTCAGCGTCGCGGCAGCGCCGCGACCCATCTGAACGCATATTGCTCTAGGGCCTGTGGACACTTGGGCTGCGGGCGCATCCGCCGGTGCTTTTCCGTGCTGGGCGCGTTGGCCATGCTCGCCGATGGATAGCCATCGGCTCCGCTGTCCGCCTTCCCAGCCCGAAAAATCCCTCGCCGGCTGCATCCCGGCCCCAACTGTCCACAGGCCCTAGCGCGGCGCGACCCAGAGCGTCTCGAGGCTGGCGAAGCTGATGGTCTCGCCGCCCACGGTCACCTTGCCGCTCGCGCTCATCGGCCAGCCGCTGGCATCGGTGAAGCGGATGAAGCCTTCCTGGTCGATCCGCACCGTCACACCGCCGGTGTTCAGCACGAGCCCTTCCAGGAACTGCGCCTGGGTCATGCCCTCGAGGATCAGCATGTCGTGGCCCTCGCCACCGATGAAGGTGTCGTTGCCCTGGCCCGGGCGCCAGGAGAGGCGGTCATCGCCGCCGCCGGCATCGATCAGGTCCGCTGCGCCATCGGCGACGCCGTCCGCGCCGCCCGAGATCACGTCGATGCCCTCGCCGCCATGGATCTCGTCGCGGCCCGCGCCGCCGAACAGCGTGTCGTCGCCCGCGCCGCCCTGCAGCAGGTCGTCGCCCTCATTGCCGTCGAGCCGGTCGCGGCCCTCGCCGCCGTCGAGCGTGTCGTCGCCCGCACCGCCGCGCAGCGTGTCGCGGCCCTCGCCGCCGCGGGCCATGTCGTCGCCGGCGCCGGTGTTGAGGCTGTCATCGCCCGCATCGCCGAGCAGCATGTCGTTGCCGCTGCCGGCCTCGAGCCGGTCATTGCCTTCGCCGCCCGAGAGGTAGTCGTTGCCCTCGCCGCCCTCGAGGCTGTCATGCCCGGCCTCGCCGAAGGCAATGTCGTCGCCGGCCTCGCCGCGCAGCGTGTCGTTGCCCTCGCCGCCCCAGAGATAGTCGTGCCCGGCCTCGCCGCGCAGCAGGTCGTGGCCGGCCTCGCCCTCGAGCGTATCGTTGCCGGCGCCGCCGAGGATGGTGTCCTGCCCCTCGCCGCCCTGCGCCCTGTCATGGCCGTCATTGGCGTTGATGTGGTCGTCGCCGCCCTGGCCGAAGAGGTGGTCATCATCCTTGCCGCCGCGGAGGTGGTCGGCGGCGCCCGAGCCCTCCACCTGCTTGCCGCCGGTGACCCGGCGCAATGCGGCGGGGGGGATCGGAAGGGGGGAGCTGCGCATGGGGGGGCCCGGCTGTGGTGTCGCGGGGCGCGATCCTATCGGCCGGGGCGGGGCGGGGACATGGGGAATCGCCGATGGCGGCGATAGGCGCGGCCGATGTCGGGCATGGAAAAGCCCGGACCTTGCGGCCCGGGCTTCCCGTATCCCAACAACGGTGCGGGCGCTTTACGCCGCATCGCTCTCCGCAAGTCGTTGGTGATGCGATTCAGACCTTCGGGCCTAGCGGCCCTCGGGTCATCGCATCACGCCGCCTCGCTCTCCGCGCGGCGGGCGTGCTTCTTGCGCTCATGCGGGTCGAGGTAGCGCTTGCGCAGGCGGATCGCCGTGGGCGTCACCTCCACGAGTTCGTCATCCTCGATATAGGCGATCGCCTGCTCCAGGCTCATGCGCCGGGGGGGAACCAGCAGCAGGGCCTCATCCTTGCCGGCGGCGCGGATGTTGGTGAGCTTCTTCTCCTTGATCGGATTCACGTCCAGGTCGTTGTCGCGCGAATGCTCGCCGAGGATCATCCCGACATAGACCTTCACGCCCGGATCGACGAAGAGCGTGCCGCGCTCCTGCAGGTAGAACAGCGAATACTGGATCGCCTCGCCATCCGAGTTCGAGATGAGCGACCCGTTGCGGCGGCCCTCGATGGTGCCGGCATAGGGCTGATACCCGGCGAAGATGCGGTTCATGATGCCGGTGCCGCGCGTGTCCGTCAGGAACTCGCCATGGTAGCCGATCAGCCCGCGCGAAGGGATCAGGAAGGTCAGGCGCTGCTTGCCGCCGCCCGAGGGCCGCATGTCCTGCATCTGGCCCTTGCGGAGGCTGAGCTTCTGCACGACCACGCCCGAATACTCCTCATCGACGTCGACGAGGCATTCCTCATAGGGCTCCTCCTTCTCGCCGGTCTCCGGGTTCTCGCGCATCAGCACGCGCGGGCGGCCGATGGTGAGCTCGAAGCCCTCGCGGCGCATCTGCTCGATCAGCACGCCGAGCTGGAGCTCGCCGCGGCCGGCGACCTCGAAGGCGTCCACCTCCTCGCTCACCTTCACGGTGATGGCGACGTTGCCCTCGGCCTCCTTCATCAGGCGGTCGCGGATCTGGCGCGAGGTCACCTTCTTGCCCTCACGCCCGCCGAGCGGGCCGTCATTGATGCGGAAGGTCATGGCCAGCGTGGGCGGATCCACCGGGATGGCGGGCAGCGGCGCGGCCACGGCCGGGTCGCAGATCGTGTCCGGGATGGTGCCGTTCTCGAGCCCGGCGATGGCGATGATGTCGCCGGCATAGGCGGTGTCCACCACCACGCGCTCGAGCCCGCTGAAGGTCATCAGCTTGGTCAGGCGCCCCGTCTCCACCACCGTGCCGTCGCGGCGCAGCACCTTCACGGGCATGTTCAGCTTCGCGGTGCCCTGCTCGATGCGCCCGGTCAGGATGCGGCCGAGGAAATTGTCGGCCTCCAGGATCGCGGCGTTCATCGCGAAGGGCTTGGAGGCATCGAGCCCCGGCGCGGGCACATGCTTCAGGATCAGGTCGAACAGCGCGGAGAGATCCTTGCGCGGGCCGTCCATGGTGGGGTCGGCCCAGCCCTGGCGGCCGGAGGCGAAGAGCATCGGGAAGTCGAGCTGCTCGTCATCCGCGCCGAGCGCGGCGAAGAGGTCGAACATCTCGGTGTGCACGTCGTCCGGGCGCGCATCGGCGCGGTCCACCTTGTTGACCACGACCATCGGCTTGATGCCGCGCGCCAGTGCCTTGGTCAGCACGAACTTGGTCTGCGGCAGCACGCCCTCCGCCGCATCGACCAGCACCACGGCGCCATCGACCATGGAGAGGATGCGCTCCACCTCGCCGCCGAAATCGGCGTGGCCGGGCGTGTCCACGATGTTGATCTTGACCCCCTTCCACTCCACCGCGGTGGATTTGGCGAGGATGGTGATGCCGCGCTCGCGCTCCAGGTCGTTGCGGTCGAGCGCGCGCTCGGCCACCACCTGGTTGGCGCGGAAGGCGCCCGCCTGCTTCAGCAGGTTGTCGACCAGCGTGGTCTTGCCGTGGTCGACATGCGCGATGATCGCGACGTTGCGGATATCCATGGGTGCAGTCCGACTTCCGTTTCGGGCCGACCCCTACCACCCCGTTCGATGACCGCTTCATGACGGTCACCGCGGGCGCAAGATCCGGCCTTTTGCTTGATGCGGCGCACACATAGGGGCATCGCGCCGAAAAAGCGAGCGCGAAGCGCAAGGGGGCTACCCCCGGGCGACCAGCGCCTTCAGGTCCGCCTGGGGGCGGGCGCCGAAATGGCTGATCGCCTCGGCCGCCGCCACCGAGCCCCAGCGGCCGCATTCCGGCAGCGCCTTGCCCAGCGCCATGGCGGCGAGGAAGCCGGCGGCATAGGCATCGCCCGCGCCGGTCGTGTCCACCACCTCGGTCGGCACGGCGGCGATGGGGAAGGTCTGGTCGCCCGCGATCACCACGCTGCCCTGCTCGCTGCGCGTCACCGCGGCCAGCATCACCTCGCCGCGCAGCTGCGCCAGGGCGGCGTCGAAATCCTCGGTCTCGTAGAGGCTGAGCAGCTCGGCCTCATTGGCGAAGAGGATGTCCGTCTCCTCCTGCACGAAGGCGCGGAAGGCGGCGCGGTGGCGGCCGACGCAGAAGGGGTCCGACAGGGTCAGGGCGATGCGCCGCCCGGCGGCATGGGCGGCCTGCGCCGCCTTGCGGAAGGCGGCCTGGGCGGCGGGCGGGTCGAACAGGTAGCCCTCCAGATAGGTGACGGCGGCGGAGGCGACCTCGGCCTCGTCCACGTCGTCCGGGCCGAAGGCCACGCAGGCGCCGAGATAGGTGTTCATGGTGCGCTGGCTGTCGGGGGTGACCAGGATCAGGCAGCGTGCCGTCGGCGCACCGCCGACCAGCGGCTTGCTGGGGAAGCGCACGCCGGCGGCGCGGATGTCGTGCGCGAAGACCTGGCCGAGCGCGTCATCCGCCACCTTGCCGAGATAGCCGACGCGCGCGCCCAGCGCGGCGGCCACCGCGCAGGTATTGCCGGCCGAGCCGCCGGAGCTTTCCACCCCCGGGCCCATGGCGGCGTAGATCGCATCCGCCTGCTCGGTGCTGATCAGCGCCATGCCGCCCTTGGCCATGCCGTGCCGGGCCAGGAAGGCGTCATCGGCACGCGCGAGCACGTCCACGATGGCATTGCCGATGCCGAGCAGGTCGAGGGTGGGGACAGCGGTCATGCGGGCGGGATCCTGGCTCTGGCGGGGATGGGGGGCGAAACGCCGCCGGAAACTGCCGTATCGGGACGGGATCGCATAGTCCTGTGGCAGCTGGCCCGGCAAAAGCGCCAGACGTGATGCCCGCGCCGGTTGCCGCCGGCGGCACGCGCATGTTAGCCGGTGCCCCGGGTCGGGGGGCTGGCCCATCGTTGAAAAGGGGGACGATCATGAATGTCTTCGGCCGCCGGCGTGACGAAAAGCCGGCCGCCCCGGGGGAGGAGGCGCGGCAGCGCGCGGAGTCACCCCAGCCCGCCTTCGTTCCCACCGCCCGCGACCCCGATCTCGGGGCCCCCACCACGCGCCCACCCGCCAGCAGGGATGCAACCGCCATGAGCATGACGCAGAAGCCGACGCCCACCCCCACCATGCCCGCCGGCCCGACGCCGCCCGCCGGCACGGCCATTCCGCCGCGTCCGCCGCAGATGGGCGGGGCGCCGATGGGCGGCATGCCCGCCGCCCCGGCGCAGGGCGGCATCCCCCGCCCCGGCGTGCAGGACCGCCGCACCCTGGTGGTCGGCCGGGGCATCAGCCTGCAGGGCACGGTCAGCGACGCCGAGCGCCTGGTGGTCGAGGGCACGGTGGAAAGCCAGATGATCCAGGCGACCGAGCTCTCGGTCAGCCAGACCGGCGTCTTCAAGGGCGAGGTCCAGGTCGAGGATGCCGAGATCGCCGGCGTGTTCGACGGCACGCTGACCGCGCGCGGCATGCTGGTGATCCGCGGCACGGGCCGCATCGTCGGCGTGGCGCGCTGCCGCCGCCTGATGGTCGAGGATGGCGGCCAGCTCTCCGGCCGCATGGAAATGCTCGGCGACGGCCCGGTGGCCCCCGGCCCGGCGCCCCGGATGGCCGAAGGCTGAGTTCCGAAGGGGGCGCCGGCCCGCATCGCGCCGGCGCCCCTTTCCGCCTGCCTGTCCTGAAGCCCCGGCCCGACCGGGATGAGGGGTCCCAGATGCACCGCGCGCTGCTCCCCCTGCTGTTGTTGCTGCCCATCGCCTGCGCCCAGCCCGACCCCGCCGATGCCGGCGCCGTGCTGCAGGAGGCGCTCGCCACCCACCAGGCCAATCTGGCCGGCATCGCCCCGCGCGCCCCGGCCGCCGGGGGCGAGGTCTCCGCCCCCCCGGCCCCCGCGCCGCCGCGCGCCGCCGCCGCCGATACCGCGACCCCGCCCGCCATGGCCGGCCAGCTTGTCGGCCAGGTGCCGGAGACGATCACCCGCTGGCTCGGCGAGCCGCGGCTGCGCCGGGCCGAGGGGCCGGCCGAGGTCTGGCACTACGCCGCCACGCAATGCCACCTCGATCTGGTCCTGTACCGGGAGGACGGGCCGCAGCCGACGCTGCGCGTGGCCTATGCCCAGGCGCGCGCCGTCGGCACGGCGCGGCGCGGCGAGGCCGCCTGCCTGCGCGACATCGCCCGCGGCGCCGCCTTGCGCCCCGGCGGCGGCTTCGCAGCCGAGACGGGCTGAACCGCCCTGGTCCATTGGCTGGATGCCTTCGTGCCGATCTTCGGGCTGCTCGGCCTCGGCGCCCTGCTGCGCCGGCGGCTGCTGCGTGACGACGCGGTCTGGGCCGGGATCGAGCGGCTGATCTTCTGGGTGCTGCTGCCCTGCCTGATCGCCCATGCCCTGGCCGGGACGGACCTGCGCGCCCTGCCGGTGGGGGGGATGGCGGTGGCGGTCTGGGGCGCGCTGGCGCTGGGCACGGCGCTGTCGGTGGGGCTCGCGCGGCTGCTCGGGCATGGGCATGCGGCCATGACCTCGGTGCTGCAGGGCGGCATCCGCTTCAACAACCTGATGGGCTTCGCCCTGGCCGGCGCCTTCTGGGGCGGGCCGGGCATCGCCATGGCCGCGGTCGCCACCGGGCTGATCGTGCCCTTCGTGCAGGCGGTGGCCACACTTGCCTTCGGGCTCGGCCGGGATGAGCGGGTGCGGCCGCTGCGGCTGGCCCGGCAGGTGCTGTTCAACCCGCTGATCCTGGGCTGTCTCGCCGGCTTCGCGCTGTCGCTCGCGGGCGGGCTGCCGGCCGGGCTGGGGCCGATGCTGCGGGCCTTGGGCCAGGCCTCGGTCGCGCTCGGCCTGCTCTGCGTCGGCGCGGCGCTGACGTTGCAGGGCCTGGGCGACCGGCCGGGCACCCAGGCAGCGACGGCGGTGCTGAAGCTGCTGGTGATGCCGGCGATGACCTGGGCGCTCTGTGCGGCGCTGGGCCTTGCCCATCTGCCCACCGTGATCGCCGTGCTGTTCATGGCCCTGCCCACCGCCGCGACCAGCTATGTCATGGCCCGCGCCATGGGCGGCGACGCGCCGCTGATGGCGGCGATCACGACCAGTGAGCATGTGGCGTCCATGCTCACCCTGCCGCTCTGGGTGTGGCTGTTGATGCGCTGAGCCGCCCCCTCAGGGCGCCATGATGTAGCTGTAGCGGTAGCGCTCGATCAGGCCGAGGCCGGCATTCATCGCGATCGAGGCCTGGTTGCGGCAGGAGACCTGGGCATAGGCGAACGCCGCCCCCTGTGCCGCGCCCCAGGCGCCGCCCGCCGCCATCACCCGCTGGCCGAGGCCGCGGCGGCGGAATTCGGGGCGCACGGCGAGGTCGAACAACCCCACCAGCCGCCCCGTCGCCACCGCGAAGCAGCAGGCGGCGGGCCGGCCCTCATGGTGCAGCAGCATCCAGGCGGCGGGCGCGCCGAGCAGCTCGGGCATGCGGGCCTTCTCGGCCTGGCGGGCCGGGACCTGGTGCTCGGCGCTCGCCATCACCGCGGTCCAGGTCTCGATCGGGCGGTCCAGCGCCAGGGTTTCCGCGTCGGGCCGGGCGAAATCGGCCAGCCTGCCGCCGATTACCAGACTCTCGTCATGGGCGCGCCAGCCCTCCTCCGCGAGGTGGGCTGTCAGCCCCGCAGGGTCGAGCGGCGTGGAGCGGAAGCGGCAGGGCAGGCCGAGCCGCGCATAGAAGGCCTGGATGCGCGCGATGCGGTCCGGCAGCTCGGGGTCGCGGGCGGGGTCGAGCCCGCAGGCGGCATTGGCGCGGCCTGTGCCGCCGAGGAAGGCGCGGACCACGAAGGGGCCGTCGAACATCAGCCGGGGTGCGGGCACCGCGGTCAGGGTCGCCTGCTCGATTTCGAGCGGGCAGGGCATGTAGGTCATCGCCGTGAGACTTTTGTGACAGCGGCTTGTTGCCCAGGCGCGGCGCGCGGCCAAGCGTATCCGGTATACGAACAGATTATCTTTCTGTCAGGGGCTCACCGCCCCTGCACGGGCACCAGGCTGTCGCGGAAGCGCTGGGCGCAGGCGGCCCAGGAATAGCGCTCGGCATGGGCGCGGCAGGCGGCGCGATCGGCGTCGAGCGCCCGCAAGGCGGCGGCGCGCAGATCCTCGTCCAGGGCGCCCACCGGGCTGTCGCCGATCACATCCAGTGGTCCGGTCACCGGATAGGCCGCGACCGGCGTGCCGGAGGCCAGCGCCTCCAGCAGCACGAGCCCGAAGGTGTCGGTGCGGGAGGGAAAGACGAAGACATCGGCCCTGGCATAGGCGCGGGCCAGCGTCCCGTTCTCGCGCCAGCCGGTGAAATGCGCCTGGGGAAAGCGGCGCATCAGCGCCGCGCGGGCCGGCCCGTCGCCCACGATCACCTTGCTGCCCGGCAGGTCGAGCGACAGGAAGGCCTCCAGGTTCTTCTCCACCGCCACGCGCCCGGCGCAGAGGAAGATCGGCCGGGGCAGATCCTCCCACGCCTCCTGCACGCCATGTCCGGCAGCCTCGGGGCGGAAGCGGGCGAGATCCACGCCGCGTGACCAGGGCACGACCTGGGTGAAGCCGCGTGCCTCCAATTCGCGCGCGAGGGAGGGCGTGGCGACGAAGGTGCCGTCGCCGGCCGCGTGGAAGCGCCGCAGCACGGCCCAGGACCAGGCGGTGGGGATGCGCGTGCGGGCGTGCAGATAGTCCGGGAACTTCGTGTGGAAGCTGGTGGTGAAGCGCCAGCCGCGCTTGCGGCAGAGCTTGCGCATGGCCCAGCCGAGCGGGCCTTCGGTGGCGATGTGCACGGCATCGGGGGCGAAGCTGTCCGCGATGCGGCGCAAGCCGCGCGATGGCGCGAGGGCGAGGCGGATCTCGGCATAGCCGGGGGTAGGGATGGAGTGGAACCGGTCCGGTCCCACCACCTCCACCACATCGCCGCGCGCGCGCAGTTCGGCCGTGACGGTGGCGAGCGTGCGCACCACGCCATTCACCTGCGGCGTCCAGGCATCGGAGACGATGAGGATGCGCCGCGGCGCCGCCGGCGAGGGGAACTGGACCACCGCGCCCATGCCCCAGCTCTCGACCCTGTCCAAGCTCAGGCCGGCTCGGCCACGGGCTGCGCCGCGCCGCGATAGAAGCTCAGCCGGTTCTCGCGCGCCCAATCCACCAGCTCGAACCGCCCATCGGCGTGCTCGACCAGCGCGGTGCAGCTTTCCACCCAGTCGCCATCATTCATGTAGAGCACGCCCTGCACGGGCCGCATCTCGGCATGGTGGATATGGCCGCAGATCACGCCATCCAGGCCCTGGCGGCGGGCTTCCTGGGCGAGCGCGGTCTCGAACCGGTCGATCGCCTTCACGGCTTCCTTCACCTGGCGCTTCAGCCATTGGCTGAGCGACCAGTACGGATAGCCGAACCGCCGCCGCGCGGCGTTGAAGCCGCGGTTGAGCGTCAGCGCCCAGTCATAGGCCCAGTCGCCCAGATGGGCGAGGAACTTGGCGTAGCGCACCACGGAATCGAACTGGTCGCCATGGATCACCAGGAAGCGGCGGCCATCCGCGGCGCGGTGCACGGCCTCATTCGTCAGGCGCACGCCCGCGATCTCGAGGCCGAGCCAGTCGCGGAACATCTCGTCATGGTTGCCGGGGATGTAGGTGACCTCTGTGCCGTTGCGCGCCATCTGCAGGATCAGGCGGATGACCTCGTCATGGTCGGCATCCCAGTACCAGGATTTGCGCAGCCGCCAGCCATCGACGATGTCGCCGACGAGGAAGATCTGCTCGCACTGCGTGCTGCGCAGGAACTGCACCAGGAAATCCGCGCGGCAGCCGCGCGTGCCGAGATGGACATCCGAGATGAACACCGTGCGGTAGCGGCGCGTGGCGTCGGTCTTGTGCATGGCTCTGCGGTCCCGTCGCTTCGGTTCCCGTGTCGCAACGCGGAATCCGCCCGCCTTGCCGCGCGGGGCATTAGCGCGGGATGCTTGCGCGCGACGTGAATCTTGCGTGACGCCACCTGCAATCCGGGCTGTGGAGCGATGCGATGCGTGCATGTCATCGGAACGACATCGGCATGACCGCGAATCGTCACCGGCGCGGCCCTATGCGCCTGCCGTGCTGATCATCTTCAACCCCACCGCCGGGGCCGGGCGGCGCCGGCGGCTGATGCGGGCGCTCACGGCGCTGCGCGCGCGCGGCCTCGTTCCCGACCTGGCCGAGACGCGCGCGCCGGGCGATGCCGGGCGCCTCGCGCGCGAGGCGGCGCTGGCCGGAGAGGATATCGTCGTCGCGGCGGGCGGGGACGGCACCATCGCGGAGGTCGCGGCCGGGCTCGCGGGCAGCGCCGCCACGCTCGGCCTGTTGCCGCTCGGCACGGCGAATGTGCTGGCCTGGGAACTCGGCATCCCGCTGCGGCCCGAGGGCGCGGCCGCGGTGCTGGCCTCGGGCCGTCGCGCGGCGCTGCATCCGGGCCTCGCCCGTTTCGCGGACGGCACGAGCCGGCTCTTCGTGCAGATGCTCGGCGCGGGCTTCGACGCCGCGGTGGTCGCCGGGCTCGATCTCGGGCTGAAGCGACGGCTGGGGCGTGGCGCCTATGTCTGGCAGACGCTGCGCGAATTGCCGCGCTACGCCTTCCCGCCGCTGACGGTGACGCTGGATGGCGTGGCCACGCCGGCGAGCAGCGTGATCGTCACCAAGGGAAGGCTCTATGCCGGGCGCTACCTGGTGGCGCCCGGGGCCAGCCCGACCGCGCCGGGTTTCCATGTGGTCCTGTTCGACCGGCCCGGCCCGCTCTTCGCCCTGCTGGCCGGGGCGGCGCTGCCGCTCGGGCTGATCCCGCGCCTGCCCGGCGTGCGGATTTTGCGCGCGGCGGAGGTCGCGCTGCAGGCGGCGGCGGCGGTGCCGGTGCAGGCGGATGGCGACCCGGCGGGCTTCCTGCCGGTGGCCGTCGCGCCGGCCCCCGAGGCGCTGCGGATCCTTTTGCCGGCGGACTGAATCGCCGCTCCGATTCAGCCTTGTTTCAGCCTTCTGGCCTATGCAGGCGGCCGTCGGGGCGTCACGCGGCAGGAGGAAGCCGATGCCGAAGGAAGTGCGCTACCTGCTGTTCTCGCATGACGAGGTGCTGCGCGCCCTGCTGGAGGATGCGGACCGCACCACGCCCGGCCCACCCTCCCGCCCCGCCGATTTCCGCCTGACGCTGGATGCCGCCGGCGGCGGGTCGGTGGTGGCGCATGTCGCCCGCCGCGGCGCCGGCCCGGCCGGCACGCAGGAGGTCACGGGCACCGGGCTGATGGCCGTGGTGCTGCGCATCTGCCAGCGCGACCGCATCCCCATGCCGCTGCGCGGGCGCAAGCGGCTGGAGGTGGCAGAGGGTGGGCTCGCGCTGACCGTGACGCTCGACAGCGCCATGGCCGGGGCCTCGCGGCAGGAGGCGCATTGACCGGCCACGTTGCGCCCGCCCGCCCGGGCCGGTAGGTCGGGGCCGATCACATGGAACAGGGCAGGCGCGACGCCGGCATGGCAGAGCCAGAGGCAGAGATCTTCACCGACATCTCGGTCGGCCCGACCGAGAGCATCGTGGGCCGCATGGCCGGCGACGATTATCGCGGCGGTCCGCTCTGGCCCGATTTCGCGCAGCAGGTCGCCCCGCGCCATTGCCGGCGCATCGAGCCCGAGCCCTTCGATGCGCCACCGGGCCTCACGACCCCGCCGGAAGACCGGCTGGAGGAGGCTGTCTGGTGCGGGCCGATCTGCTTCCATTTCGGCCATGCCATCGCCGATTTCGGCGGAAGGCTGCTGCGCTCGGCCGTTGAACGGCCCGGCCTGAAGCTGCTCTTCGCGCATTGGCCGGGAGGGGCGACGCAGATCCCGCCCTTCTTCGCGCCGATGCTCGCCCAGCTTGGCGTGGATCCGGCCCGCGCCTTGGTGGTGGACCGGCCCGTGCGCGTGGGGCGGCTGCATGTCTTCCCCCAGGCCGAACGCCTGCATGGGCCCATGCCCGACGCCGCCTATCTCGACCTGCTCGACCGCCACACGCCCGGCGAGCGGGACCCGCTCTATGCCGGGCGCACCGTCTTCGTCTCGCGCAGCCGCATCCGCGCCGACAACCTCATCGGGCGCATCGCCGGGGAGGCGTATCTGGATGAGGTCATGCGCCGCAGCGGCGTCATCGTCATGCACCCCGAGAGCCTGCCCCTGCCCGCCCAGCTGCGCATCTATCGCAGCGCGGCGCGGCTGATCTTCTCCGAAGGCTCTGCCCTGCACGCGCTGCAGCTGCTCGGGCGGATCGAGGCGGAGGTGAGCGTGATCAACCGCCGCCAGCGGCAGCGCATGGCCGGCAACGCGCTGCAGGCGCGCGCGCGGGCGGTGCACTGGATCGATGTCGGGCGTGGGCTGGTGCGCGGGCGCCGGCGCGACGGCAAGGGCTTCGATGTCAGCCGCGGCGTCATGGTGCTGGATGGCGCGGCGCTGCTGGCAAGGCTGGAGGAAGCCTGCGGGCTCGACCTCCGCCCGCAATGGGATGAGGCCACCTGGGCCGCGACGGTGCAGGCCGATGTGGCGAAATGGGTGCGCGGGCGCGGCTTCTACATCGCGCGCCGCAACTACCCCGCCGATGACGCGGCCGTGGTGGCCGAGAGCGTCGCCGCCCTCGGCCTCACGGTCTGATCAGACGCTCGCCCCCGGGAAGGCGAGGTCGGCGGCCGGCGGCAGGAAGGCCGGCGTGTAGATCTCATCCGCCGCCAGCGGCGTGGTGATGCTGAAGGCGGTGCGCAGCGTCTCGATCGCCGCCTGGACCCGCGCGGCGGTGAGGTTGCCGAAGCCGCCCGACATCACCTCCGGCGTCTCGATGAAGGCGAAGTTGGCGATCATGCGCTCCTTCTCCAGCGCGGCCGGCGCGGTCGGGTCGCGCCGCACCAGCGCCGCGATCGCCGCATCCGGGTCGCGCCGCGCCAGGCGATGGCCGCGGATGATGGCGCGGATCATGCCGGTGACGATGCGCGGATTGGCATCCGCATAGGGCTTGCGCACCTGCAGCGCGGTGGAGAGCAGCGAGACGCCGAAATCGGAATAGCGCATCACCACGATATCCGCCGCCGGCACGTTCACCGCGCGCAGGCTGAACACGCCCGAGGTCTCGAAACCCGTGATGGCATCGGCATCGCCGCGCGCCAGCATCGGCTCGCGCAGCGGCGGCGTGACGGTGATCCAGTTGATCCTGGAGGCATCGATGCCGGTCGCCCGCGCGAAGGCGGGGAAGAACATGCGCCCGCCATCGGTCTCGGGCGCGGCCACGCGCTTGCCCTCGAGGTCCTTGGGCACGCGGATGCCGGTGCGCCGCAGCGTCATCGCCGCCAGCGGGCTGCCCTGCGCCAGCACGAAGGGGCTGATGATGTCGGAATTGGGCTGGGTCAGGCGGAAGCGCATCGGCCCCGCCAGGTCGCCGATGCCGAACTGATAGGCGCCCGAGGCCACCTTCACCGGCACGTCGCCGCTGCCGAAGCCGCGATCCATCGAGATGTCGATGCCCTCATCGCGGAAGAAGCCGCGCTCGGCGGCGAGCAGGAAGGGCGCCTGCGGGCCCTGGAAGGCCCAGTCGAGCGAGAATTTGATCGGCGTCAGCGCCGCCTGGCCCCGCGCCAGATAGGGGGTGAAGAGCACGGCGCCGCCGGTGGCGGCGATAAGGCTGCGACGGTTGATCGTCATGATGTCCTGCCCCTGTTGCTGGAGAAGCGTGGTGTGCTGGACCTTGCCGAGCAATCGACATGCCGCGCCGATTCCGGCCCGCCAGCCGGCAGATGCCGCGTGCGCGGGCAGTGGGCGCCCATGCCGCGGGCAGAACGGTCGGCCCCGCGGCAGAAATCCGCGGCACGCCCGTTGCCTGCCCAGGCCCGAGGCATGACGGAGGCTGCGATGCTGGTAACCCGCCAGAAGGTGCTGCGGAAATTCTGGTACCCGGTGATGCCCGAGGCCGCGCTACCCGAAGGCAGGCCCGTGCCCTTCCGCCTGCTCGGGCGCGACATCGTGCTCTGGCGCGGCCGCGGCGGCGCGCCGGCCGCACTTGCGGATCGCTGTCCGCATCGTGGGGCGAAGCTCTCCACCGGCTTCATCGACGCCGATGTGCCCGACGGCCCGGCGCTCGCCTGCGGCTATCATGGCTGGGCCTATCGCGCGGATGGGCGCTGCGTGAAGGTGCCCCAGGCGCATGACCCGCTGCGCGGCCTCAAGGGCGGCGCCAGGGCGCACCACGCGGCGGAGCGCTATGGCTGGATCTGGGTGGCGCTGGAGGATCCCCTTGCCCCCATCCCCGAGATCCCCGAGGCCGCCGATCCGCGCTTCCGCCGCATCGACGAATTCCACGAGCCCTGGGCCGTGGCCGGGCTGCGGATCATGGAGAACAGCTTCGACACGGCGCATTTCAGCTATGTCCACGCCGCCACCTTCGGCATCCCCGAAGACCCGAAGCCCGCACCCTCGACCATCGAGCACACCGATTGGGGCTTCGTGATGCGCAGCGAGGCGCCGGTGAACAACCGCGGCATCAGCAAGGAACTGCTCGGCACCGCAGCCGACAAGACGGTGCGGATCATCGAGGGGCGCTGGTTCCTGCCCTTCTTCCGCGCCAGCCGCATCGACTACCCCACGGGCCTCACCCACATCCTGTGCACCGGCGCGACCCCGATCGACGACCAGCACAGCATGATCTGCCAATGGGTCTACCGCAGCGACACCGAGGCCGAGGCCCCGGCCGAGAAGGTCATCGCCTTCGACCGCGCCGTGACCATCGAGGACCGCACCGTGCTGGAAACCACGACCTTCGACGTGCCGCTCGACATGGGCGCGGAACTGCACATGCCGGCCGACAAGCCGGGGATCGAAATGCGCCGCCGCTTCGCGGCCCTGCTGGCGGCGCAGGGGGAGCAGGAGGTGCGGGCCCCCGTTGAGGCGTGACGCTGGAGGGGACGCTGTCCCCTCCAGCCCTCCCCTGCCAGGGCACAGGGTGCCCTGGACCGCCGGCGTATTGGCATGGGGGAGGGAGGGGCATGGCGAGCCTTTGGCCAGTCTCGTACCCGTGACGCCCCTCCCTCCCCCATGCCATATCCGATGGTTTCCAAGGGTCCGCTGACCCTTGGTGGGGGAGTTTGAGGGGGCAAGGCCCCCTCAAGCCTCGCGCCACACGGAGGAGCCCGCATGGCCTACACCACCCTGCCCGGTCTCGGCGCGCCGATGCGGCGGCTCGAGGATCCGCGGTTGCTCACCGGGGGGGGGCGTTACACGGCGAGTCTCGCGGCGCCGGGGGCCTTGGCGGTGGTGTTCCTGCGCGCGCCGCATGCGCATGCGCGGATCCTGGGCGTGGAGGCGGCGGAGGCGCGCGCGCTGCCGGGCGTGGTGGCGGTGTTGACGGGTGCGGAGTGCGCGGATCTCGGCCACAACCCGGCGGTCAGCGAGATCCGCGATGCGGCCGGCCGGCGGCATGCCGAGCCCCTGCGGCGGCCCATGGCGGTGGATCGCGTGCGCCATGTAGGCGAGATCGTGGCGATGGTGGTGGCGGAGAGCCTCGCCGTGGCACGCGATGCCGCCGAAATGATCGCGGTGGATTATGAGGTGCTGGAGGCCGTGGTGCGCGGGGATGACGCGCTGCGTCCCGGTGCGCCACAGCTGCATGAAGAGGCACCCGGCAACCTCGTCTGCGACTGGCACAAGGGCGATGCGGCGGCGGTCGAGGCTGCCTTCGCGCGCGCGGCGCATGTCACGCGGATCACGCATCGCGCGCCGCGCATCGTGGCGGGCTATCTCGAGACGCGCGCGGGGCTGGCGCAATACGATGCGGCCACGGAGCGTGTCACGCTGACCACGCCTTCGCAGGGCGTGCACCTGATCCAGCGCATCCTCTGCGATCATGTGCTGAAGATCCCGCGCGACAAGCTGCGCGTGGTGACACCCGATGTCGGCGGCGGCTTCGGCCCCAAGCTGCCGCCCTATGCCGAGCAGGCGCTGCTCTGCTTCGCCGCGGCGCGGCTCAGGCGCGACCTGCGCTGGGTGCAGGAGCGCACGGAGCATCACCTGGCGGACACCCATGCGCGCGACCTGCTGGCCGAGGCCGCGCTCGCGCTGGATGAGGAGGGTCGATTCCTTGCTGTCCGAATCGAGGGAGTCGCGAATTTCGGCGCCTATGTCTCGACCGTGAACCCGACCATTCCGACCGGCGGCATGGCGAAGGTGCTGACCAGCCTCTATGCGATTCCGGCCGCGCATATCCATCTGCGCTGCGCCTTCACCAACACGGTGCCCGTCGATGCCATCCGCGGGGCCGGCAAGCCCGAGGCGCTGGTGCTGATGGAGGGGCTGGTCGATGCCGCGGCGCGCGAGACGGGGCGTGACCCGGTGGCGCTGCGCCGGCTGAACCTGGTGCCGCGCGACGCCTTTCCCTACGTTACCGCGCTCGGCTACCGCTACGACAGCGGCGATTTTTCCGCGTTGCTCGACAGCGCGGTGGCGCAGGGCGATGAGGATGGGTTCCCTGCGCGCCGGGCGGCCTCCGCCGCGCGCGGGTTGCGGCGCGGGCGGGGCTTTGCCTGTCATCTGCATGGCTCGGGCGGATGGGGCGATGAGACCTCGCGCGTGCTGTTGCATCCCGATGGAAGGATCGAGGCCTTCACCGGCACGCAGAGCCAGGGCCAGGGCCACGCGACCGCCTATGCGCAGATGCTGGCCGCGCGTTTCGGCGTGGAGGCCGATTCCATCATCCTGCACCAGGGCGATACGGATCTGGTGCCACGCGGCGGCGGGACGGGCGGGTCCTCCTCCTCCATCATTTCCGGCACCACGCTGCGCGCCGCGGCGCTGGATGCCATCGAGCAGGGCCGTGACCACGCGGCGGAGATGCTGGAAGCCGCCGCAACCGATCTTGAGTTCGACGATGGCGCCTATGTCGTTGCGGGCACGGATCGCCGCATCGGACTCTTCGCCGTGGTGGCGCAGGCGGGGGGGCTGACCGGCCGCGCCGATTTCGCCGAGACGGTGGAAAGCTGGCCCAGCGGCATCGCGCGCTGCGAGGTGGAAATCGATCCCGAAACCGGCGCCGTCACCATCGATCGCTTCGATGTCGCGGTCGATGTCGGCCGCGTGGTGAACCCGATGCTGCTCGCGGGGCAGTTGCAGGGCGGGCTCGCGGCCGGGCTCGGCCAGGCGCTGATGGAAGACGCGCGCTATGACGAGGCGGGCCAGATGCTCGCCGCCACGCTGATGGACTACGCCATGCCGCGTGCCGAGGATCTTCCCCGGTTCGGCCACGAGGTTCTGTCCGTGCCCACGCCGAACAACAGCCTCGGCGTGAAGGGCATGGGCGAATTGCCGACCAATGGCGCGCCCGCCGCGCTGGCCAATGCGGTGATCGATGCGCTGGCCACAGACGGCATCACGCAGATCGACCTGCCGCTCTCCGCCGCGCGCGTGTGGGACGCCTTGCGCGCGGCGGGGCGGTAGGCGTCAGAGGATGTCGGAGTAATACTCCACCACGTTCACGGTCGCCGTGGCCTGGGCAACGGAGCCGTCGGCGTCGCGCACCAGATAGGTGAAGCTGTCGACGCCGATGAAGTCGGGGATGGTCGCGTAGCCGAAGCTGCCATCGGCTGCGATATCGACCCGCGCGCCCCGCGCCGTGGCGAAGCTGCCGGTGCGTGCGATGGCAAGGCCGCCATCCGCCGCGCTGTCATTCACCAGCAGCCCCACAAAGCGGCCGAAGCCGTGGCCCGTGTTCACCAGCACTTCGTAGCTCTCGTCATTCGCCACCACGCCCGCGCCGGTGCCGAATTCGAGGACGAGGCGGCTGCGGATATCGGCCACGGTGCCGTAGTCGAAGGTGATGCTGTTGCCGTCGCCGAAATCGAGCTGGGTGTAGCTGCGTCCATCCGGCCCCACCACCGCCTTCAGCGCCTGCTCCACCTCTTCGCGCGTCCAGAGATTGGTGCCCATCAGGCGAAGGATGTCGCCGGTTTCGTAGCCTGAAACGAACTTACCAACTGCCGGGTCAAACCTATTGAACAGGCCGTAGCCGTTGATGACATCCGCCCCGCTATTGGCCTCGAAGACGAAGACATCGGTGCTCACCGTGCCGACAAGGAGGTCGTCTCCACCCTTGCCGTTGAAGGTGCTGCCTGCGGCGTCCGGCTCCAGGGCGCTACCGAGCAGGAAATCCTGGCCGTCGGTGCCGACAAGCGAGCCACCGCCGAAGCGATTGTCCAATACAGCAAGCTTCGTCGCCGTCACCGATGCTCGCGCTCCAAGCCCGTCCGTGTAGTTCATTGTGACGTCAAATCGGGCGGAACCTGTCGTGTCAAAGCGTGCATCGATTTCGAGAAGAGTCGATCCGGCAAGGTTGCCATCGCCACCGAAATACCCGTCAGCGTCGCTGAGAGGCAGCGTCGTGAGTATCGTGCCACCGCCAAAGACGGGCCACGATACGTCCAAGGTCAGGTCGGTCGCGTCGCCCTTGTTCAGCGCCAGCGTGATGTTGCCGTAGGGGAAGCTGAGACTACGATCCCCAAGCGCGCGCAGCGCCGCCCAGGGTCCCTCGAGCAGCACCGGCGCGTCGAACACCGAGTCCACCACGAAGCTCGCCGTCGCGGTGGCCACCGAGCCATCCGCGTCCAGCAGCCGGTAGGTGAAGCTGTCGGTGCCATGGAAATTCGCCTTGGGCGTGTAGAGAAAGCTGCCATCGGCCGCGACGACGATGCTGCCCCCCTGCGCCGTCGCCTGGGCGCCGAGCGAACTCGGGGCAAGGCCCAGGCTCGCAGCGAGGTCATTCGCCAGCAGCCCGCCCCCCGCATTCACGGCCAGCGGCGTATCCTCCCGCACCACGCGCCCGCCGCCCGTGGCGTAGGTCTCATCCGCGCCGGCGATGGTCGGCCCGAAACCCAGGCCGATCTGCATGCCGGCGAGTTGCTCCAGGGTCCGGCCGGCGAAGGTGACCGTGCCGCTGCCCGGGATCGCCAGCACCACATCGGCGCCGATCTGCGTCATCGCGCCCAGCACCTCCTCGCGCGTGGCGAAGAGGGAGGCGAGAAGCTGCAGCCGGTCCTCGGCCACGTCGAAATCGGTGATGATGTCGGCATCCGAAGGCCGGATGACCGCGAAGATATCGGCGCCCGCGCCGCCGGTGATCGTGTCGGCGCCCGCGCCGCCCTCGAGCACGTCATTGCCCGCGCCGCCGTTCAGCCTGTCCGCGCCATCGCCACCGCCCAGCGTATCCGCGCCGTCATCGCCCGAGATCGTGTCCGCCCCGGCATTGCCGAAAATGCCGTCATTCCCGCCAAGCCCATTGACCACATCATCGCCCGCCAGGGCGTCGATAGTGTCCGCACCCGCCGTGCCGCTCAACGTGTCCGCATTCGGCGTGGGCGCCGGGGGCGAGATGCCGGTGTCATCATTCTGGATCGAGGCGGCGACCAGGGCGTTGGTGATGTTGCCGCCGGTGGCAGCGGTGAGCGTGACGCCGAAGCTCTCATTGGCTTCGCGCAGCGTGTCGCCCTGCACATTGACGGTGATGGTGGCGGTGGCCTGGCCGGCGATGAAGCTCACCCGCCCGCTCGGCAGTACGCCACCGACGAAATCCGCCGCATCGGCGGCGTTGGTGCCGCGCCCGGCGACCACGTAGTCCACGCTGCCCGCCCGGTCCAGGAAGCCGCTGCGCGTGACGGTGAAGGTGAAGGCGGTGCTGCCCGTCTGGCCCTCGGAAAGGTTCGTCGCACTGCCTGACAGGGCATAGTCCGTATCGTCGTTGCGGATGGTCGCGACCGCGCGGGTGGTGCCCAGCGTAAGGCCGGCGCTCGGCGAACTCAGCTCCACGGCGAAGGTCTGATCGGATTCGCGCTGCGTGTCGCCGGCGACATTCACCGTGATGCGCTTGGTCGTCTCGCCGGCCGCGAAGCTCACCGTGCCGGAAGGCAGCACGCCGCCGGCGAAATCCGCCGCATCGGCGCTGGCGGAGGTGCCGGTGCCGAGCACGCGCCAGGCCACACTCTGCGCTTCCGTCAGCTCGCCGCTGCGGACCACGTTGAAGCTGAAGGCCGTGCTGCCGGCATTGCCTTCCAGTTGCGAGCTGCCGAGGCCGATCGAGACGCTGGTGTCGTCGTTGACGATGTTGCCCTTGGCACTCTTGTTGCCGAGGCTCAGGCCGCCGGTCGTGCTGTCGAGCCGGACAAGGAAGCCCTGGCCGTTCTCCCGCAGCGTGTCGCCCTGGACATCGATGGTGATGACCCGCTTGGTCTCGCCCGCCGCCCAGGTCACCGTCCCGCTCGGCAGCACGCCGCCGGCGAAATCCGCCGCATCGGCCTTCTGCGCCGCGGTGGGGCCGTTGCCGACGACGGACCAGCTCACGGTCTGCCCGGCGGGCGTGGCGCCGCTGCGGGTCAGTTCGAAGGTGAAGGGCGTGGTGCCGGTATCGCCTTCGGCCTTCACGGCATCGAGCGCGCGGATGATGACGTTCGAATCATCGGCGAGGATGCGCCCCGCCGCACTCGCGGTGCCGATCTGGATGCCGGCGGTGGCGGGGGCGATGACGACCGCGAAATCCTCGTCAAGCTCGGCGATGCGGTCGCCCTGCACCTTCACCGTGATGCGCTTGCTCGTCTCGCCATCGGCGAAGACGAGGGTGCCGGAAGGGCGGATGTTGTTCTCGAAATCCTGCGCCGAGACGGCCGTGCCCTCGATGCTCCAGCGCACGGATTGCTCGCCGGCGAGGCTGCCGCTGCGCTGCACCTCGAAGGTGAAGTCGCGCAGGCCGGTATTGCCCTCGGTCCGCACGGCGTCCAGCGCGCGGATGTCGAAGCGCGTGTCGTCGGCGATGATGCTGCCCGTCGCGGCCGGGCCCTGGACCACCATGCCCGCGCTGGCATTGGAGAGGGTGAGGCTGAAGGCCTCGCTCGCTTCCAGCGCGTCATCGCCGGCCACCTGCACCACCACGACCTTCGAGGTCTCGCCGGCGGCGAAGGTCACGCTGCCGGAGGGCAGCACGCCGCCCGCGAAATCCGCCGCATCGGCGGGGTTGGCGCCGCTGCCGGCGACGGCCCAATCCACCGTCTGCGCCACGCCCGTATCGCCGCTGCGCGTCAGGGTGAAGCTGAAGGGCGTGGTCGTGCCGCTGCGCCCCTCGGCCCTGGTCGCGGCGGTGGCGACGACCGAGACGGTGGAATCATCGCCCAGGATGGTGGCGGAGGCGTTGTTGGTGCCGAGCGTCAGCCCGTTGGTGGGCGACAGCAGGCGGACCGCGAAGCCCTCATTGCCCTCGGCCACCAGATCGCCGAGCACATCGATGGTGAGGGTGCGGCTGATCTCGCCGACCGCGAAATCGATGGTGCCGGAGGGGAAAGCGCCGCCGAAATCGGCCTCGTTCGCTGGCACCGCGCCGCGCCCGGTCACCACCCAGCCCACACTCTGCGCCAGGGTGCCGGCGCTGCGGGTGACGGTGAAGGTGAAGGGCGTGCTGCCTGAGGCGCCCTCGGCGCGCTGTGCATCCAGGGCCGCGATCGAAGCCGTGATGGCACCACTCATGGAGTCTTCTTTCGGGCGAAGGAGGGAGGGAAAGCCTGATGCCGGCCCTCGCCTGCACGCCAGCACCTCACGCAAGCGTGAGCCATCCAGGAAGACACCGCAAGGCGAAAAATTACGACGTTTTTATCTCTTCTGCCTGGTTCGCTTCGGCGTTGCGCCCGCTCGTGGCACAGGCGGTGCCGCAGCGCCCCGCTGTCCCGCCGGGCGTCCTTCTCACAGCGCGGGCATCACCTCGCCGCCGATCAGCCCGGGCAGGAGCTCCGGCACCACGCCGCGCCACATCGGCGTATCCGCCAGCCAGGCGAAGCCCCAGGGCATCAGCAGCCCGAAGCCGATGGCGAGCGGCAGGGCGATGCGCGCCGGCGCGCGCTGCTGCCACAGCCAGGTCCAGAGCAGATAGCCGGTGAGCGCGACATAGAGGCCCAGGAAGAAGCCCGCCGCCAGCGTCGCCGCGATCACGCCCAGCACGCCGACCAGCGCCCGCCCCTCGCCCGGTTCGGCGGCCTCCGCGGGCGGGCGCAGCAGGTCGCGCAGCAGCGCCATGCCCTGCAGCGCGACCATCAGCGCCAGCACGCCGCCCGCCACCGGCCCGCCGCGGAAACCAGGGGCGAGAGCGACGCTCAGCAGCCAGCCGAACAGGGCGAGGTTGGCGAGGTTGAACCACAACCCGGGCGCGCGCAGGTCGAGCCGCACCGCGCGCGCCGCGCGCACCTCGGCCGGGCGCTGCCAGATCCGCAGCACGCACCAGCAAAGCGCCAACGCGGTGAAGCCGGCCAGCGCCATCGCGACCCCCGAGCCCACCAGCACCGCCGGGTCGCCCAGGCTCGATTGCAGCGCGGTGTAGTAGCTGCGCTCGATCACGTCGCCGAGCACGAAGCCCACCACGACGCCGATCACCGAGAAGCCGAAGCGCCGCAGCAGATAGGCGTAGAGCCCGAGCACCACCATGGCGAGGATATCGAGCGGGCTGGTGCGCACCGTGTAGGTGGACATCAGGCAGAGCACGAGCACCGGCGGCGCCAGCCAGGCCATGCTGAAGGAGGGCAGCCGCGCCAGCCAGGGCGAGGCCGCGGCCGTGCCGAGCGAGGCGAGCAGATTGGCCAGCAGCAGCCCGAAGACCAGCGCCCAGGCGAGTGGGGCGTGGTTCTGCAGGAACAGCGGCCCGGGCTCGATGCCGTGCACCTGCCAGGCGGCCAGCACCAGCGCCATCTCGGAATTGCCGGGGATGCCGAAGAGCAGCGTGGGAAAGAGGTTCCCGCCCTCCTTCGAATTGGTCGCGGCCTCGGTCGCCACCATCACGTCCTCGGCGCCCTTGCCGAGCTTCTCGGGGTTCTTCGTGGTGGCGGCGGCCATGTTGTAGGCCATGAACTGCGCCACCACGCCGCCCACGCCGGGAATGGCACCAATCACCGTGCCGAGGCCGGAGGAGCGCAGCAGGATGCCCCAATGCCGGAAGGGCGCGACCCAGCCCTCCCGCACCTGCCCGCGCCACGCCTTCGGCACCTCGGGCGGGGCGGGGCCGCTGCGTGCCTGGCCGTGGCGGTAGCGCCATTCCTGCGCGAGTTGCTGCAGCGTCTCGCCGATCACCAGCAGGCCCATGACGACGACGACGATCTCGATGCCATCGAGCAGATACTGGCTGCCGAAGGTGAAGCGCGGCACCGGCAGGCGCGGCCCGCCCATGCCGATGATCGCGATGAGGATGCCCACGCCGACCGAGATCAGCCCCTTCCCCACATCGCCGCGCAGCGCGAGCACCAGCGTCACCAGCCCCGCCACCGCGATCCAGAAGGTCTCGGCCGGGCCGAAGCTCAGCAGGAAGGGCATGAAGACCGGGATGAGCGCGATCAGCACCACCACGCCGAAGGCCGCGCCGAACCAGGAGGCGCAGGCCGAGAGGTTCAGCGCGAAGATCGCGCGCCCCTGGCGTGTCAGCGGATAGCCCTCGACCATCGTGGCCGCGTTCTGCGCATTGCCGGGGATGTTGACGATGATGGAGGTCACCGCGCCACCATTGCCGCCCGCGCCGATGATGCCGGCGAAGAAATACATCGCCTGCGCCGGCGACCACCAATAGGTCAGCGGCAGGAAGACGCTGAGCGCCGTGACGGATTGCAGCCCCGGCAGCACGCCGAAGACATAGCCCACGACGGAGCCGAAGAGCATGAAGAGCAGCGCCTCGAAGGTCAGCGCCTGGCCGAGGCCCTGCAGCAGCGCGAGGGCGTAGTTCTCCACCGCTCAACCAGCCCTTGTGTCGAGCAGCCGGCCCTGGCCGAGGGCCACGCCGCGCGCGCCGGTGGCGACCAGCGCGGCCCAGAGATCCGCGTGGTTCTGCGCGATCACCGGCTTGCCGAGGTCCTGTTCCAGCCCGCGCACGCATTCCACGGCGCGCAGCTGGCCCGAGGGCATCCACACCGCGTCATAGGCGCCGCCGCAGGCTGCCGCACCGCGCCGCGCGGCCTCGGCCAGGGCTTCGGGCGGCACATCCTGCAGGAAGTCGAAATGCGCCGGCACTGTCTCGAGCGCGGCGATGGTCAGGCCCTCTGCCTCGAGATAGGCGCGCAGCTGGCCGTTCAGCACGTCATGGAAGGGTGTGACCGCCAGGATGCGCCGCGCGCCCAGGGCGGCGAAGGCGTCGAGCGCGCAGCGGATGGTGGTCAGGCAGGGAATGCCCGCGGCGTGTTGTGCCATGCGCGCCGTCAACACGCGGTCATGTCCCGGCCCTTGCGAGACGACGATGGGCGAGGCGACGTGCAGGATGGCATCCACCCGTCGCGCCGCAAGATAGGCCACCGCCGCATCCAACTGCGCCAGCGCCTTCGCATATTCATCGGCCTTCCATCCGCCCATGCCGAGCGTGATGCCCACCATGCGCACGCCGGGCGGCGCCGCCGCGATGAAGTCATGCGCGATGGTTTCCAGCACCGTCGGGCTGATGACGCCGACCCTCATCAGAAAGCGGCGCGCAGATCCGCCGCGTTCTCCTCCAGCAGGCGCTTGGCTTCCTCCAGCATGCGCGGATACTCGGCCGAGAAGGTCCAGTTGCGCTCGAGCCGCGCGGTGGTGACGAAGGCATCCCATTCCGGCGTGGTGGTCACCTTGTTCAGCGCCTCGATCAGCCGGTTGCGGATGTTGTCGGGCAGGCCGGGCGGGGCGGCGACGCTGCGCAGCACGGTGATGCCGGCCAGCCGCTGCAGGCCGAGATCGTTCAGCGCCGGCGTGCTCGCCATGCGCTCGTCACGCACCGCATCCCAGGACAGGATCGGCCGCACGCTGCCCTGCGTCACATGGTCGGTCCAGAGCGAGGGGCCGAGCGAGGCGACATCGACATCGCCGCGCACCGCGCCGAGCACCAGTTCGGGCGGGCCCTGCAGCGAGACGAAGGCGACGCGGAAGCCGAGCGCGCGGCCGAGCATCGCGCATTGCATCGCGCCCGTGCTGATGCCGCCGAAGGTGCCGCAGCGCACCGGCGTGGTCGCGCCGCGCATCTGGTCGAGCGACTGGAAGCGCGAGCGGGCGGAGAGCACCATGGTCTGCGTACCGGCCGACCAATGGCCGAGCCAGGTCAGGCGCAGCACGTCGAAGGGCTGCGGCTGCACGAGCGCGAGGCCCATCTGCGCCACGGGGTCGCCCACGCCCAGCGTCGCGCCATCGGGCGCGGCGCGGAACAGGCGGTTGTAGCCATTCGCACCAGGGATGTTCTGCACCGCCACCGGCACGCCGAGTTCGCGCGAGAGCAGCGGTGCCGCGGTGCGGATGTTGCGGTCGGCCAGGGAGCCGGCGGTGAAGGGCACGATGACCTCGATCGCGCGCGTGGGCTGCCAGCCCTGGGCCCGGGCGCCAAGCGGCAGGCCAAGCAGCAGCGCGATGAGGGTGAGTCGCAGGACGAACATCGAGGACGCCTCCGGTACGTTGCGGCGACGAGGATTGCACCGCCCCGCGCATCGCGCCAGGGGCTGCACGTCTTGAACCGCCGCGCGGGCTGGCGCAGGCTGTCGCGCATGAGCGCTCCTGCCCTCGAACTCATCGGCCTGCGCACGGAATTCCGCATCGGCGGGCGCTGGCATCCGGCGGTGCGCGACCTCTCCCTCACGCTGATGCCGGACGAAACCCTGGCGCTGGTTGGGGAGAGCGGCTGCGGCAAGTCGGTGACCGCGCTCTCCGTGATGGGCCTGGTGCAGCCGCCCTTCGGGCGCGTCGCGGCCGGGCGGATCAGGCTGGCGGGGCGCGACCTCGCCGGGCTTTCGGAAGCCGAGCTGGAGAAGATCCGCGGCGACCGGATGGCGATGATCTTCCAGGAGCCGATGACCTCGCTCAACCCCGTGATGACGGTGGGCGACCAGGTGGCCGAGGCCCTGCGCCTGCATCGCGGGCTGGATCGTCGCACCGCGCTGGCGCGCGCACGCGCCCTGTTCGAGGAGGTGAAGATCCCCTCCGCCGCCGCGCGCCTCAGCGAGTATCCGCACCAATTCTCCGGCGGCATGCGCCAGCGCGTGATGATCGCCATCGCCCTGGCCTGCGAGCCCGCCGTGCTGCTGGCGGATGAGCCGACCACGGCGCTGGATGTGACGATCCAGGCGCAGGTGCTCGGCCTGCTCGCGGATCTGCGCGCGAAGCACGGCATGGCGGTGCTCTTCATCACGCACAACCTCGGCGTGGTGGCGCAGATCGCGGACCGCGTGGCGGTGATGTATGCCGGCGAGATCGTCGAGCAGGGGCCGGTGGCGGCGATCTTCGACCGCCCGCAGCACCCCTACACGCGGGCCTTGTTCTCCGCGATCCCGCGGCTCGACCAGCCGGGCCAGGCCTTGAGCGCGATCGGCGGGCGCGTGCCGCCGCTCGACGCCATGCCGCCCGGCTGTCGCTTCGCCGCGCGCTGCCCGATGCGCCGCACGGGCTGCGCGCAGGAACAGGCCTTGATCGAGGTGGCGCCCGGCCATGCGGCGCGCTGCCATGTGGCGACAGGAGCAATGATCGCGTGCTGACAAGACTGCTCGACCAGGAGAGGCCTTCCATCGTGCTGCAGGTCGATGGCGTGGGCATCGCGGCGAAGCAGGGCGACACGCTGCTGACCGCGATCCTCGCCGCCGGGCTGGGGCATGTGCGGACCTCGGAGTTCGGCGATGGCGGGCGCGCGGGATTCTGCTGGATGGGTGCCTGCCAGGAATGCTGGGTGATGGTGGTGGGTCAAGGCTTGCGCCGCGCCTGCTCGACCCTCGCCGAGGCCGGCATGCAGGTGGTGCGGCGATGAGCGTGGTCGTCATCGGCGCCGGCCCGGCCGGCATCCGCGCCGTGGAGCAGCTTGTGCGCGCGGGGCTGCGCCCGGTCTGGATCGAGGAATCGCCCGATGGCGGCGGGCGAATCACGCAGCGCCCGCCAGCCGGATTCAAGCGCGATCCCCGCGCGCTCTACGGCGCCGATGCGGGGCGCGCGCGGCGGCTGCACGGCACGCTCGATGCGCTGAAACGCGAAAGCGATTGGCGGCCCGGCACGCTGGTGTGGAACATCCGCCCGCGGGAGCGCGTGCTGCACCTGCTGCAGGGTGGCGGCCAGCAATCGGAGCTGCGCTACGACGCGCTGATCCTGTGCACCGGCGCGATGGATCGCGTGGTGCCGATGCCGGGCTGGACGCTGCCGGGTGTCACCACCCTGGGCGGCGCGCAGGTGGCGCTGAAGGCGCAGGGCGTGGCGGTGGGGGCGCAGCCCGTGCTGATGGGCACCGGCCCGCTACTCTGGCTCACCGCGCTGCAATACGCCAAGGCGGGGGCGATGCCCGCGCTGGTGCTGGACACGACCGACACGCTCACCAAGCTGCGCCACATCCCCGCGCTGCTCGGCAATCTGCCGACGACGCTGCGCGGCATCGGGATCAACCTCTCCCTCAAGCTGCGCGGCGTGCCCCTGGTGGCGGATGCGACGCCGATCGCCATCGAGGGCGAGGGCGCCGTGCAGGCGTTGCGCTGGCGCGATGCGGCCTGGCGCGAGCATGTCACGCCCTGCGACGCGGTGGCGATGGGCTGGGGGCTGAAGCCCGAGGCGCAGCTTGCCGATCTTGCGGGCGTGCCCTTCGATTTCGATGAGGTACAGCACAATTGGATTCCCCGCCGCGACGCCGCGGGGCGTGCGCCGGTGGCGGGCGTCTATCTCGCCGGCGATGGCGCGGGCATCGGCGGCGTGGAGGTGGCGGAGTTGTCGGGCACACGCGCCGCCCTCGCGCTGCTCGCGGATCGGGGTGTCGCGGTCGATGCGGTCCATCTTCGCGCGCTTGACCAAAAACTCGCCGCCGAGGCGCAGTTCCGCCAGGCGCTGGAGCGCAGCTTCCCCTATCCCCGGAAGCTCGCGCGCAGCATGCCGGACGCGACGCTGCTCTGCCGCTGCGAGGCGATCACGGCGGGCGAACTGCGTGGTGCGGCGCTGGCCGATGCGCCGGAGATGAACCGCGCCAAGGCCCTCTCCCGCGTCGGCATGGGCCGCTGCCAGGGGCGCGTCTGCGGCCCGCCCGCGGCCGAGGTGCTCGCGGGTGCCTTGGGTGTCGAGACGCGCGCGGTGGGGCGCCTGCGCGGCCAGCCGCCCGTGAAGCCCATCCCCGTGCAGCAGGTGCCGGCATGATGCGCGACGCCGATGTGCTGATCCTGGGTGGCGGCGGCGCGGGCTGCTCGGCGGCGCTGCATCTCGCGCAGCGCGGGGCGAAGGTTGTGCTGCTCGAACGCGGGCTGATCGGCAGCCAGGCGACGGGGGTGAACCATGGCGGCGTGCGCCAGCAGGGGCGCCACCCGGCGGAACTGCCGCTCGCCATCAAGTCGCGCGCCATCTGGGGGCGGCTGCGCGAGATCACCGGCACGGATGCCGAATTCGATCCTTGCGGCCACCTGAAACTCGCGCGCAGCGAGGCGGAGGAGGCCGAGCTGCTGCGCTGGAACGCGATGGCCGCGCAATATGGCCTCAGGCCGCGCATGATCGGGCGCAACGCGATCCGCGCCGACCATCCCTATTTCGGCGCGCAGGTCGTGGCTGGCAGCCTGCTGGAGGAGGATGGCAGCGCCAATCCGCGCCTGCTCGCCCCGGCGCTGGCGCGCACCGCGCGCGCGGCGGGGGCGACGCTGCTGGAACATCACGCCGTCACCGATATCCTGCATGACGGCAAGCACTTCACCCTGACCGCGCAGGGCAGCCATTTCCGCGCGCCGATCCTGCTGAACTGCGCCGGCTTCTGGGGCGGCGAGGTCGCGAAGCGCTTCGGCGAGCCCGTGCCGGTCGAGCCGCTGCACCCGAACATGCTGGTGACGGAGCCGCTGCCCTATTTCTGCCCGCACAATGTCGGCGTGGTGGGCGGCGACGTGTATCTGCGCCAGATTCCGCGCGGCAACGTGATCTTCGGCGGCGGGCGTGGGGAGGGCGACCCGGCGGTGCCCGTCACGCGCCCGCGCCCCGACGCGGCCTTCGCCGCGATGACGCGCGCCATCGCGCTGATCCCGCGCCTCGCCGAGGCGATGGTGATCCGCAGCTGGACCGGCATCGACGGGCAGATGCCCGATGTGCTGCCGGTGCTTGGCCCTTCGCGCACCACCAAGGGGCTGATCCACGCCTTCGGATTCTCGGGGCATGGCTTCATGCTCGGCCCCGGCGTCGGCGCCGTGCTGGCGGAGCTTGTGCTGGACGGCAGGACCGACGTGCCGCTGGAAGGCTTCGACATATCGAGGTTTGCGGTCCAGGATGCCGGCGAGGATGTCTGGAAAACCAGGTTGTGAGGGGAGAGGGATGATGCGGGGTTGGCGGGCGGCGCTGCTGGGCAGCGCGATGGCTCTGGCGAGTGTGTTCGGCGCGAACGCGCAAACGGGACCCACCTTGCGCGTCGGCATGGCGGCGCAGGATGTGGGGCGGCTCGATCCGCATTTCGCGGTCTCGACGATCGATCGTGTGGTCGTCGCCTGGATGTTCAACGGCCTGGTGCGCTTCAAGCCCGGCTCCATCGATCCTGCCGAGATCGAGCCCGATCTCGCCGAGCGCTGGGAGAGCAGCGCGGATGGCAAGACCTGGACCTTCCACCTGCGCCGCGGCGTGCAGTTCCATGGCGGCTTCGGCGAACTCACGGCCGAGGACGTGGTCTTCAGCCTGCGGAAATCCGGCACCGCCGCGACCTCGGCCTTCTCGGCCGATTACCGCGCCTTCGAGAGTGTCACGGCGGTGGACAGCCACACCGTGCGCATCGTGCTGCGCGAGAATGTGCCGAGCCTGCTCGGCATCCTCACCAACTACTCGGGCGGCTACATCGTCTCCCGCCGCGCGGTGCAGGAGCGGGGCGACAGCTTCGTGCGCAACCCGATCGGCACCGGCCCCTTCGCGCTGGACCGCGTGACGCCGAACCAGTCGGCCGAGCTGGTCGCGCATCCGCAGTATTTCCGCGGCGCGCCGCAGATCGGGCGGATCAGCTACCGCTTCATCCCCTCCGACGCCTCGCGCGACCTGGCCTTCCAGAACCGCGAGCTGGATCTCAACTACGGCCGCGCCGACCAGACCTGGATCAACCGCACGCGGCAGATCCCGAACACGACGGTGGATGTCTTCGAGCCCGGCGAGCTCGCCATCCTCAACCTCAACACCTCCATGCCGCCCTTCAACGACATCCGCGTGCGCCAGGCGCTGGCCCATGCGGTGAACCGGACGGAGCTGGTGCGCTTCCGTGGCCAGGATGTGAGCCGCGAGGGCCAGTCCCTGGTGCCGCGCGGCTATCTCGGCTTCACCAACCAGGTGCCGCTGCTGCCGCATGACCCGGCGCGCACCCGCGCGCTGCTGGCGGAGGCCGGACACCCGAACGGGCTGACCGTGCGCGTCATCCACACGCAGCTGCCCGAGATGCTGAACATGATGCAGGTGGTGCAGCAGCAGCTGCGCCGCTCGGGCATCACGCTCGACTTGCAGGTGGTGGAGCACGCGACCTTCCACCAGCAGATCCGCCAGAACCTCTCGCCGCTGGTCTACTACGCGGCGGCGCGCTTCCCGGTGGCGGACATCTACCTGACGCAGTTCTACCACGGGCGCTCGCGCGTGCTCACACCGACCGCCGTGACGAATTTCTCGCATTGCGATCAGGCGGATGCCCAGATCGACGCGGCGCGGGTCAGCACCAACATCGAGGAGCAGAAGCGCCTCTGGGCCGAGGCGCAGCGCATCCTGGTGCAGAATGTCTGCGGCGTGCCGCTGCTGGAGACGCTGCTGGTCTTCGCGCGGCGCGACAACCTCGACTACGGCTACCAGCTGCGCGGCTCCATGTCGCTCGGCCCGCTCATCACCGAAGCCACCCGGCTGCGGTGAGCAGGGGCGCGCCGGGCGCATGATCCACTTCATTGCCCGGCGCGTGCTGGCGGCGGTGCCGACGCTGATCGCGGTGCTGACGTTGGTCTTCGTGATCGTGCGCATCGTGCCGGGCGACCCGGCGCTGGTGATCCTGGGCGACCAGGCCACGCCCGAGGCCATCGCCGCGCTGCGCACACGGCTCGGCCTCGATCGCGCGCTCTGGGTGCAGTATCTCGCCTTCCTCGGCGATGCGCTGCGCGGCGATTTCGGCGTCTCCATGGTCACGGGCCGTTCCATCACGGCCGAGGTCGGCGCGGTGCTGCCGCACACCATCGACCTCACCCTGGCGGCGATGGTCTTCGGGGTGGTCATCGGCGTGCCGGTGGGCATCTGGGCGGCGCTCAACCGCAATGGCGTGGTCGATGTGCTGGCGCGGCTGGTCTCGCTGGTCGGCCTTTCCTTCCCGGTCTTCGTCTCGGGCATCTTCCTGCTGCTCGCCTTCGCGCTGCACTGGCGCATCTTCCCGGTGATCGGCAGCGCCAACCTGGAAGACTATGGCGATCGCGCACACAAGCTCATCCTGCCCGCCATCACGCTCGGCCTGGTGATGGCGGCCTACATCACGCGAGTGACGCGCAGCGCGATGCTGCAATCCCTCGGCGAGGACTACATCCGCACGGCGCGCGCCAAGGGCGTGCCCTGGCGGCGCGTGGTCTGGGTGCATGGCCTGCGCAACGCCTCCCTGCCCATCGTCACCGTGGTGGGGCTCTATGTCGGCATCCTGCTCGGCAATTCGGTGCTGACCGAGATCGTCTTCAACCGCCCGGGACTGGGCAAGATCATCGTCGGCGCGCTGAACCAGCGCGACTACACGATGCTGCAGGGGCTGATGGTGATCTACTGCTTCCTGATCGTGGTGGTGAATCTGGTCACGGACCTGCTCTACGGCGTGCTCGACCCGCGGGTGAAGCAGGCATGAGCGAGAGCGCCGAGATCGTTCTCGCCCCGCCGCCCGCCGCCTGGAAGCGCGCGCTCGGCAAGGCGCGCGCCAACCCCACCACCATGGCCGGCGCGCTCATCTGCCTGCTCATCCTTCTCTCGGCGGTCTTCGCGCCCTGGCTTGCGCCGCATGACCCGAGCGAGCAGGACATCCTCAATCGCCTGCAGCCGCCCAGCGCGGAATTCCTGCTGGGCACGGACCAGTTCGGCCGCGACATCCTCTCGCGCCTGATGTGGGGCGGGCAGATCTCGCTCACCGTCTCGCTCGGCGCCATCGCGGCGGCGATGGTGATCGGCGGGATCATCGGCATGGTCTCGGGCTATGTCGGCGGCAGGTTCGACCTGTTCGTGATGCAGGTGATGGATGTGCTGCTCTCCTTCCCCTCGCTCATCCTCGGGCTGATCGTGGTCGCGCTGCTGGGGCCGGATCTGGTGAACCTCGTCGTCGCCATCGCGCTGACCGCCATCGCGCCTTTCGCGCGTGTCGCCCGCGCGCCGACCCTGGCGCTGAAGGAGCGCGCCTTCGTCGAGGCCGGGCGCGCGCTGGGCTTCAGTCATCTGCGCATCCTCTTCGGCCATATCCTGCCCAACATCCTCTCCGAGGTGATGGTGATGGGCACGCTGTGGCTGGCCACCGCGGTGCGGGTGGAGGCGTCGCTCTCCTTCATCGGGCTCGGTGTGAAGCCGCCCACCCCGACCTGGGGCGGCATGACGCGCGACGGCTTCGAGAACATCCTGGACGCGCCCTGGCTCGCGGTGTTTCCCGGTGTGGCGATCCTGCTGCTGGTGCTTGGGTTGAACATGGTGGGGGATGGGCTGCGCGACGCGACGGACCCGAAACTTCGCAATGAGTGAGAAGTTATCTTTTTGCCCTCAGGCGCCGGGCGCTCCAGCCTTCGCTTTGCTACGGCCTTGCGGCAGTGCCGCAAGCCGCGCGCTTGGCTCGCCGGACTGCCGGCGGCGGCCATTCGGCCGCTCGGCCCGAAAGACGGGCCGCCTTGCCCGTGTTTTCTCATGAACGAGCCCGTGCTGATCGTCGAAGGGCTGCGCAAGCACTTCGTCTCCACGAAGGGCTTTCCGCGCGCCCGCACGGTCACGGTGCGCGCGGTGGAGGACATCTCCTTCCGCATCCATGCGGGCGAGGCCTTCGGCCTGGTCGGCGAGAGCGGCTGCGGCAAATCCACCGCCGCGCGCGCCCTGCTGCGCCTGATCGAGCCCGATGCCGGGCGCGTCACCTGGAAGGGCGAGGATGTGCTGGCCGCGCGCGGCGCGCAGTTGAAGGCGCTCCGGCGGCGCATGCAGATCGTCTTCCAGGATCCCTATTCCTCGCTCGATCCGCGCCAGAGCATCGGAAGTGCGCTGATGGAGCCGATGCGTGTGCATGGCATCGCCGAGGGCGCGGAGGCCCGTCGCCGCGCCGGCGCGCTGCTGGAAGAGGTCGGCCTGCCGCCCGCGGCGCTGGATCGCCTGCCGCATGAGTTCAGCGGCGGGCAGCGCCAGCGCATCGGCATCGCCCGCGCGCTGACGGTGGAGCCCGAACTGATCGTGGCGGATGAGCCGGTTTCCGCACTCGATGTGTCGGTGCAGGCGCAGGTGCTGCTGCTGATGCAGGAGCTGCGCAAGCGCCGGGGCCTCGCCTTCCTGTTCGTCAGCCATGATCTGTCGGTGGTGCGCTGGTTCTGCGACCGGGTGGCGGTGATGTATCTCGGCCGCATCGTCGAGGAAGGCCCGGCCGCGCGCGTGCTGGCCGAACCGCTGCACCCCTATGCGCGGATGCTGCGCGAGGCCTCGCCCATTCCCGATCCGTCCCGGCGCGGCGTGCTGCCGCGCATCATCGGCGAGATCCCCTCTGCCGCGAACCCGCCGCCCGGCTGTCCCTTCCACCCGCGCTGCGCCGAGGCGATGCCGCACTGCGCGCGCGACATGCCGCGCTGGAGCGACGCACCCGGCTCAGGGACTCAGGTCCCCTTGGGCGGCGTCGCCTGCCACCTGCACGGGTAAACCCCCCCAGCGCCACCAGGCGGCGGGCAGGGCTTCGGCCGCGCTGGCCGCCGCCGCGCCATCGGCAAAAATCCCGAAGCAGGTGGCGCCCGAACCGCTCATCCGCGCCAGCAGGCAGCCCGGCTGCGCCGCGATGGCGGCGAGCACCGCCGCGATGGGCGGGCAGAGCCCGATGGCCGCGTCCTGCAGATCATTGCCGAGCGGGCGCAGCCACGCGGCCAGGGCGGCGGCATCGGCGAGGCGCCCCGGCTGCGGCGCGGGCTCGGAAAACCCCGGCGCACGGGCGCGAAACACGGCCGGCGTCGCCACGCCGAGGCGCGGATTGGCCAGCAGCAGCCCATGGGCGGGCAGGCCGGGTGCGGCTGAGAGCACCTCCCCCACCCCCTCCATCCGCGCCGGCCGGCTGGCGAGGCAGACCGGCACATCCGCGCCCAGCCTTCCCGCGATCGCCGGCAGGTCCACCCCGGTGACACCCCAGAGCCGCGCGAGGCCGCGCAGCGCGGCGGCCGCATCGGCCGAGCCACCACCGATGCCCGAGGCGACGGGCAGGTTCTTCTCCAGCGCCAGCGCCGCGCCTGCCGGCACGCCCGCGGCTTCCGCCAGCGCCCGGGCGGCCCGCAGCACGAGGTTGTCGGGCTCGGCCACAAGGGCGCCGGCCTCCGGCCCGCTCAGCGTGAGGCTGAGCGCCGCGGCGGGTGCCAGGCGCACCACATCGCCGATGCCGGCAAAGATCGCGAGGCTGTCGAGCAGGTGATAGCCATCCGCGCGCCGGCCGACGACACGCAGGTAGAGATTGACCTTCGCCGGCGCCGCTTCCGTGAGAATGTCAGTCATTTAACCCTCAGACATCGTGCCGAGGGCACGCCTGCGGCGTGACGGGCGCGCGTTCCGCGCGCTTGGCTTCGCGGCGTAAGCCGCGGGCCGCATTCGCGGCCTCGGCCGCCGATGGCGGCCGCAAGTCAATCTGCCCGGCGCGCGGTGGGGGCGGGCAGGCCGTCGCGCAGCTTGGCCTGGATCTTCGGCAGTTCCTCGGGCTCGGGGTCGAGCGCCAGGGCCCGGCGCCACTGGAAGCGCGCCTCGAGCTGCCGCCCGGCGGCCCAGTAGACGTCGCCGAGATGGTCGTTGATCACGCTGTTGCGGGATTCCAGCTCCACCGCGCGCTCCAGCCAGCGGATCGCGCCGGGGATGTCGCCCAGCTTGAACAGCGCCCAGCCGAGGCTGTCCACGATGTTGCCGTCATTGGGCCGCAGCTCCACGGCGCGCTCCAGCATCCGCCGCGCCTCGATCAGGTTCTCGCCGCGCTCGACCCAGGTATAGGCGAGGTAGTTCAGCACATAGGGCTGCTCGGGCGAGAGCGCGAGCGCGCGCTGGAAATCGGCCTCCGCGAGCGGCCAGTTGCCGGCGCGCTCATGGGAGATCCCGCGCGCATAGAGCAGCGGCCAGGCGGTCGGGGTCGCGGTGCCGAGCCGCGCGAGCGCCTGGTCATAGGCGGTGACGGCGGCGGGAAAGCGGCTCTTCACGCGGCGGATGTCGCCCAGCCGTGCCGGTGGCTGCGGCGCCTGCGGCTGCTCGGCCGCCAGGCGCTCCAGCGCCGCCTCGGCCTCCGCCGTGCGGTCCATCCGGTCGAGCAGCAGGGCCCGGCGCAGCGCCGCCACGGGGGCGAGCGGGTCATCCGCCGGCACCTGTTCCAGCAGGCCATAGGCGGTCTGGTAGTGGCGTTCCTCCGCGTATTGCTCGGCCATCAGCAGCAGGGTGGGCGCGAAGCCGGGGCGCAGGCGCAGCGCCAGCCGGGCGAGGATCAGCGCGCCGTCATTGTTGCTCGCGGCCGGCTGGCCGGCGCGCGCCGGAGGTATGGGCTGGCTCGCCAAGGCGGCGGCGAGCGCCAGATGTGCCTCCGCCATGCCTTCCACCGGCGAGGACAGGTTGCGGGCGGAGAGCACCGCGCGGCGTTGCGTTTCCGTGATCGCGAAAAGCGCATAGTCGCTCAGGCCCCGCCCGACGCCCTCGAGCAGGCGCAGCGCCTCTTCCTCCCGGCCCGTGCGGGCGAGGATGCCGGCGCTGAGCTGGACGAAGCGCAAGGAGGGCTCGGGCGTCTCGGCGATGGCCGTGCGGATGGCGCGCTCGGCCTCCCGCGGGCGGCCGGCGAGATCGGCGATCAGGGCCATGTGCAGCGCATGGATGCCGCGCAGCCGCCCCGATTCCGACAGCGGGCGGAGCGTGGCCAGCGCCGCGTCGGTCTGGCCGCGCGCCTGCTGTGACCAGGCCAGCAGGAAGGGCTGGAGAAAGCCGCCCGGCCCGCTGCGGGGCAGGGCGCGGATGCGCGTCTCGGCCCGGTCCCAGCGCCCGGCCTGGGCCTCGGCGCCGATCAGCAGCAGCTGCGCGGCCTGGTTCTCGGGCAGGCGGCGGGCGAGACGCAGCGCATCCGGCCGGCCATCGAGCAGGGCGGCGACGAAGGCGCGGTTGGCCAGCTCAGGCTGGTCCGGGTCGCGGCGCAGGGCTTCCAGCAGCAGGTCGGCGGCCACCGCCGTGTCCGTCTCCGACTGCGCGAGGCGGCCGGCGAGATAGGCGCCGAAGGGGGTGGTGATCTCGCGCGCCTGCAAGGGCGCGGCATTGGCGCTGCCGGGGGGGGTCTGCCCGGCCGCCCCGCAGGCGGAGAGCAGGGCGGCAGCGAGCAGCAGGATCCGGCGGGGGGGCGAGAAAAAGGACATGGCGAGAGATTAGGCTTGCCGGCGGGGGCCGCGCCAGGATGGCGTGGCCGCCCTGCAACAGGCGGTGGGGTGGTGATGCGGCCAGGACACGCCGCCCCCCGCGTCAGGCCAGGGGGCTGCGCCAGACCTGCGTGCCCGCCTTGGAAATCCGTGGCGGGGCGAGCTTGTCGATGGTGCAGGGATGGTCGGCCAGGAGCTGCCAACCGGCCTGGCTCAGCAGGGTCAGCGCCTGGTGCTCCTCCCGCCGGTTGCGGCTGTTCAGCACCAGCCAGCGCAGCTTCTCAGACAGCAGGGTCATCTGGCTGGCGAGGAGCGGCTCGATCAGCCCGCGCATGCTCACGCGCAGGTAGTCGCAGCGCGGCATCTCGGCCAGCAGCTGCTCGGCGGCGGCGGCGCGCGGCGCGAGATCGGCGACGCTGGCGCAGACCTCGGCCTGGAGCAGGCGGAACTCGGCGGCGGTGAAGCTCTGGGCCGAGACGGCGGCGTGCAGCCGGCTGAAGGGCTCGGGTTCCGCCTCCACCGCCAGCAGGCGCGGCGCCAGGCCGCGCCGCTTGGCGCCCATCCCGGCGGCGACGAGCAGGTTGGCGCTGCGCCCACCGAGCGCGAGGCCATGCCATGTCCCTTCCGCCCCCAGGATGCTGCGGGCCAGGGCGATCCATTCGTCCTGCGCCGCGGCCCCGGCCTGTTGCGCGCTCTTGCCCGGCGGCACGCCCAGCAGGGTGGCGTGGGCGGTGGCGAAATCAGCGGGCTCGAAGGCCGGTTCGGGCGTGGATTTCGGCCGGGCGAGCTTCGGGGTGGTGGCGGCGCGCCGGGGCGGCTTCTCCACGGTCGGCGTCGTCGGTGCGACGGCGGGTGGCGCTGCGGGCGCTGTCGCCTCCGTGGCGAATGCCAGGGCCGGGTCTGCAAGCGCGGCGAGAAGTCCGGGTGGCGGCTCGGAAAGCTGTGGTGCTTCGGCGCCGGGTTCAGGCACCGGTTCAGGCGCCTGTGCCGGCTCTGGCTCTGGCTCTGGCGCGGAGGCTGCCTCGGCTACCGCTTCGGGCGCCGGTTCGGGCGTTGGTTCGGGCGCTGCCTCGGCTACAGGTTCGGGCGCTGCCTCGGAGGCTGCCTCGGCCGCCGGTTCGGGCGCTGGTTCACGCACCGCCATGGCCGGGCTGGGGTTCGTCAGCGCCGCGAGCAGGCCGGGCAGCGCCGCCGGCTCGGCGGCACCGGCTGGTTCCAGCAGCGCAAGCAGCGAGGACGGGGCCGGCGCAGCACCAGGCCCAGGGGAAGGGGCAGGGACAGGGGAAAGGGCAGGCGGCGGTGCGGCGGCGCTCGGCGCCGTCACCGGTGCCAGGCTCAGCGCCGCAAGCAATCCGGTGGCTGGAGCCGGTTCCGGGACCGGGGCTTCCGCGGCCGGTTCCGCCGGCGCTTCCCCAGGCGGGTCAGACACGGGTGCAGGAACGGCGGAAACGGGGGCGGGCTGGGCGGGGGCGGCCCCCTGGACCAGGGCGCGCTTCAGCCGCGCTGCCCAATCCTGTCCCGCGCCAAGCTCGTCGGCCATGCCACGCCCTCCAGAAGCCCATGCGGCTCTACCAGCCTCGCCGCGCCCCCTCAACCGGGCATGGCCTATTCGACGCGCGCGCCCGACTGCTCGACCAGCCGGCGCCAGCGCGGCGTGTCCTCCCGCACCAGGGCGGCGGCGGCCTCGGGGCTCTCGCTGGTCACCGCATCATAGCCGAGCGGGCGGAGTGCGGCGCGGAAGGCCTCGCTCAGGCCCACCTGGCGGATCGCCCCGTGCAGGCGCGTCACCTCCGCCTCGGGCGTGGCCGCGGGCACCAGCATCACGTTCCAGGAGCGCACGTCGATGCCGCCCAGCCCCGGCGTCTCGGCGAAGGCCGGCACCTCCGGCAGCAGCGCGAGCCGCCGGCCGGAAGACACACCCAGCAGCTTCACCCGCCCGCCCTGCGCCAGCGGGATCAGGGCCGAGGGCAGATCGGTGCTGCCATCCAGCGTGCCCGCCAGCATGTCGTTCGCCGCCTGCGCGCCGCCGCGATAGGGGATCATGTTGAACTCCACCCCGGCCTCCTTCGCCAGGGCCGAGGAGACGAGGTGGCTGACCGTCGCCACCCCGGCGTTCGAGACGTTGAACTTCCCGGGATTCGCCCGCGCCCAGTCGAGCAGCGCGCCGAGGCTGGTCCAGCCCCGCGCGGCGGCCACCTGGGCGCCGACGGCCAGCACCACGGCGCTGTCGGTGATCTGCGTCACGGGGCGGACGTCGCGCGCCACGTCGAAGGGCATGGAGGGCAGCAGGAAGGGCGCGGCGCAGAGCGTGGCGGCGCCGATGATGCCGATGGTGGTGCCATCCGGCACCGCCTTGGCCACCGCATCGGCGCCGATCATGCCCCCCGCGCCCGAGCGGTTGTCCACCACCACCTGCTGGTCCAGCACCGGGGCGAGGCGATCCGCCAGGATCCGGCCCAGGCTGTCCACCGCGCCGCCGGGCGGAAAGGGCACGATGATGCGCAAGGGCCGGCGCGCCTGGGCGCGGGCGATGGCGGGGGCGAAGAGGGGCGCGGCCAGGGCGCTGCCCAGCAGGGCGCGGCGGGCCAGGTCGAGGCGGTTCATCCGGCAATCTCCCGTTGTGCGACGCAGCACACCGCGGCAGCGTAAGGAGAGGTGATGCCGCCTGCCACTGGAATTCTCGGCCCGCCGCCAATCACCCTTCCCGCCTCGGTTGCCGATGCCCTGCAAGGGTGTCACGCTTTGCGATCCTTGCGCCGCATCATGGAGGAAGGTCACGTCATGAAAGCGCTTCTGGGAGCCCTGTGCGGGATCCTGCTGCTTGCGCCCGCCGCGCGGGCGCAGGATGCCGATCTGCTCGCCCGCGGGCGGCATCTCGTGGAGGTCACGGGTGCGTGCGGCAATTGCCACACGCCGATGGGCCCGCAGGGCCCGATCCCCGGCCGCACCCTCGCCGGCGGCACGGTGTTCGACGAGCCGCCCTTCCGCGCCGTCGCCTCCAACATCACCCAGGACCGCGAGACCGGCATCGGCGCCTGGACCGATGCGCAGATCGCGCGCGCCATCCGCGAGGGCATCCGCCCCGATGGGCGCATCATCGGCCCGCCCATGCCGATCGGGCTCTATCGCGGGCTGAGCGATCGCGACCTTGCCGCCATGGTGGCCTATCTGCGCACCGTGGCGCCGGTGCGCAACGCGGTGGAGGCGAGCGTCTACCGCATCCCGCTGCCGCCGGCCTATGGCCCGCCGATCACCACCGTCGCCGCGCCGGCCGACAATCCCGTCGCGCGCGGCGCCTACCTCGCCGGCCCGGTCGCGCATTGCATCGAATGCCACACGCCGATGGTGAACGGGCACAGCGACTTCGCCCGCACCGGCGCGGGCGGCATGCAGTTCCCCGGCCCCTGGGGGATCTCGGTGGCGCGCAACATCACGCCGCATGCGAACGGGCTGGGGGGCTGGAGCGATGCCGAGATCATCCGCGCCATCACCCAGGGCGTGTCGCGCGATGGCCGGCGCCTCGCCCCGCCCATGGCCTTCTATGCCTATGCCAACATGACGCAGCAGGAGCTCAGCGACCTCGTCGCCTATCTCCGCAGCCTGCCGCCCCAGCCCTGAGACCGGGGCCTTGAGGATACGCGGCCATTTGCCCTTGGTGGTCGCGGGCCGGCCCGTGACCATCACCGGCGGGCCCTTCGATGCACTCCCGCCCGGCGCCTTCGGGGTCTGCCTGGAGATGCAGGCCGAGAAGGCGTGGCTGGCGGAGGTGGCGCTGCCCACGCCGGATTTCGGCCTGCCGGATCCGGCGGCGCTGAAGGCGGCGGTGGGCCAGGTGCTGGCCCAGCTCGCGGCGGCGCCCGAGCGCCCCGTGCATGTCGGCTGCAAGGCGGGCGTGGGGCGCACCGGCCTGTTCCTGGCCTGCCTCGCCCGGGCGGCCGGGGTGGCGGGCGATCCGCTGGACTATGTGCGCGCCCACTACCTGCCGCATGCGGCAGAGACCCCGGCGCAGGAAGAGATGGCGCGCGGCTTCACCTGGCCCTGAGGGGCAGCCGCGCCAGGATCCTGCCGTCGATCAGCAGCAGGCCGAGGCCGATCACCGCCATGCCGGCCAGGTGGCGCGGCGCCAGCGCCTCGCCCAGCACGAAGGCGCCCAGCAGCAGCGCCGTGACCGGCACCAGCAGCGTGACCAGAGAGGTGTTCGTCGCCCCCGCCCCCGCCAGGATGGCGAAGAACAGCGCATAGGCCAGCGCCGTGGCGAAGAGGCCCAGCGCCACCAGCGCCAGCACGGCGGCGGCCGGCGGCGGCGGCAGCGCCCAGGGCTGGTCGATGAGCAGGGCGAGTGGCGCCATCATCAGCACGGAGCACAGGCATTGCCCCGCCGCGACACCGAGCGGCGGCAGCCCCACCCGCTTCAGCCGCCGCGACCACACGCCGGTCAGCCCATAGGAGAGGCAGGCGCCTAGGCACAGCGCGATGCCCAGCGCCTCGTTCCCCGGCCCGGTGGCCAGCAGCGCCGGCCCGGCCAGGATGGCGACGCCGAGCAGCCCGGCCAGCGTGCCGGCCAGGCGGGGGGGCGTCAGCTTCTCGTCCACGGTCAGCAGATGTGCGCTCAGCACCATGAAGACCGGCGTGGCGGCATTCACCACGGCGGCGAGGCCGGAGGGGATGTGCTGCTGGCCCATCACGATCAGGGAGAAGGGGATGGCGTTGTTCAGCAGCCCCATGCCGGCGCAGGCGATCCAGCCCTGCCGCGTATGGGGCAGCGCCAGGCCCAGCAGACGGCAGGCCATCACCAGCACGGCTGCCGCCAGCAGCACGCGCGCGAAGACGATGGTCAGCGGCGGGAAGCCCCGCAGCGCCACCGCCATCAGGAAGAAGGAACTGCCCCAGACCAGGGAGAGGATCAGCAGCAGGCCCCAGAGCCGGGCGGTCATGCGCATGGGCATGGCCCCGGTCTGGCAGGGCGGCACGCCGCCACGCCATCCGCGGGTTGCGCCGGCACGCTCATGCTCAGCTGAAGCCGAACTTCTCCGTCGCCGCGGCCTGCCGCGCCAGGGCCTCGGCGGTCTGGGCGCGGATCTGCTCCACCGTGCCGCTGAGGTCCGCGACCAGCTGGTAGAGCCGCTTCTCGGTCGGCGTGCCGCGATGCACGCCGGGCGTCACGTAGAAGGGCGCGGCATCCGTGATCTGCGCGATCTCGGCCGCGGTCAGCGAGGCATCGGCCGGGGCGCGCTTCACATACCATTGCCGCAGCAGCAGCGGCACGCCGTCGCGCAGCGCCAGCGCGCCCTGGTTGGAATGGTCGATCCGCCAGCGATCGGCGGTGACTTCCTCCAGCGAGATCGGCATGTCGAGCCCGGCGATCTTCACGCCCCACTGCGTGAAGCCGGCCTTGCGGCCATCGCTGGGCGGGCGCAGGCGCGGGCGCTGGCGGGCCGGGATCGCCTTGTCGTCGAAGGCGGCGGCCCAGAGGGCGAGCAGGCGGGTGATCTCATCCGGCTGCTCGATGGCGCGCAGGCGCTGCGCGGGCTGGTGGCCGCTCATGCGCGCCGCGCCGATACGACGATGCCCTGGGTCTTCAAATCCTCGATCTCCGCCTGGGTGTAGCCATGGCGAGCAAGGATCTCGTCGCCGTGCTGGTTGAACGCCGGTGGCACGTCGCGTGTGCCGCCGGGCGTGCGGCTCATCTTGATGGGCGTCCCCAGGCCGCGATACCAGCCGAGCTCCGTCACCATGCCGCGATGAGCGGTATGCGCCGCCTGCATCGCTTCGTCCACATGCAGCACCGGACCCGCCGGCAATCCGGCCTTGAGCATGGCCGCGCAGAGCGCGTGCCCGTCCTCTTCCGCCAGTCGCGCGTCCAGGATCGGCTCCAGCTCGGCCCGGTTGGTCACGCGCAGCGCGTTGGTGGCGAAGCGCGGATCGGTGGGCAGGTCGGGCAGGCCGAGATAGGCGCAGAATTTCCGGAAGGCGGGCTCATTGCCCACGGCGAGGAAGATCTCGCAGGTCCTGGTGCGGAACTTGGAATAGGGGCTGATGTTGGGGTGCGGGTTGCCCGTCGCCTTGGGCCGCTTGTCGTTCAGGAAGTAGTTCGCCGCCTGCGGGTGCAGCAGCGCCATGCCGCAATCATGCAGGCACATGTCGAGGAACTGGCCCTGCCCGCTGCGGCTGCGCTCCTGCAGCGCCATCAGGATGGCGATGCAGGAATAGAGCCCGGTGGCGAGATCGACGATCGGCGTGCCCATGCGCAAGGGCCCGGTATCCGCATTGCCGTTGATGGACATCAGCCCGACCATCGCCTGGATGATCGCGTCATAGCCCGGCAGCGCACCCAGCGGCCCGTCCGGGCCGAAGCCCGACACGCGGCAATGGATCAGGCGCGGGAAGCGCTTGGACAGCACCTCGGCATAGCCGATGCCCCATTTCTCCATCGCACCGGGCTTGTAGTTCTCGATCAGCACATCGGCTTCCTCGAGCAGGCGCAGCAGCACCCGCCGCCCCTCTTCCTTGCCGAGATCGAGCGCGAGGGAGCGCTTGTTGCGGTTCACGCCGATGAAGTAGCTGGCCTCCCCATCATGGAAGGGCGGGCCCCAGTCGCGCACCTCGTCGCCCTGGGGCGGTTCGATCTTGATCACCTCGGCGCCGTGGTCCGACAGGATCATGGTGCAGTAGGGACCGCCCAGCACGCGGGTGAGGTCCACCACCTTGATGCCCGCCAGCGCGCCGGCGGAACGGGCGAGGCCCTTTCCCTCAATTTGCGGGATGGCATCGGTCATGCCGCTTGCTTCCTTCCGAACACCCGGTCGCAGAATTCCGGGTAGGTTTCCAACATCTCGTCGCAGACCGGCCCGCGCAGAAGCGCGAGTTCCGCCGCATTCGGGTCGGCCGTGGCCGGCACGTCATCGGTGGAGTCGAAGTCGAAGCCGGTGGCGGCGCGCACGCTGTCCACGCTCTCGCCCGGATGCAGGCTCGCGAGGGTGAAGCGGCCGCGCTCGGGGCTGAAATGGAACACGCAGCGCCCTGTCACCAGCGCCTGTGCCGTGCCGCGGCGGAACACGCCGGGGGGCGAGAGGCCGGGGGCGGAGATGTTGTCCACGCGCGGCACCAGCACGCGGGGCGAATGCTCCTCGCGGAAGAGGATGGTGCGCGGCGTCATGAAATACATGAAGGCCGAGCCGAAGGAGCCGGGGAAGCGCACGCCCGTGCCGGGCCAGTCGCCCGTGCCGACGAGGTTGAGGTTCGCCTGCCCGTCGATCTGCCCGCCGCCGAGGAAGAACAGGTCGATCCGCCCCTGCCCGGTCAGGTCGAACAACTCGCGCGAGCCCTCGGTGAAGGGATTGCCGCTGCGCTTGTGGAGCAGGGAGAGCCGCACGGGGTGGCCCTGCTTCTTCACCAGCCAGCAGGCCGCGGCCGGGATGGGCGAGGCCGCGCCGACCGCGATGTGGCGCGCCGGCGGCGCCGCCGGATCCAGGATCAGCTTCGCCAGCGCGACTGCCAGGCGCTCCTCCGGAGCGACCGCGAGGCGCTCTTCCAGCTTGATGCTCATTCCGCGGCCCTCGCCGGGGCGGCGTGGACGAAGCGGTCGAGATATTCGGCGAAGCCGGCATCGGTCTTCGCCAGGCGCGCATATTCCGCGACATGCCCCGCATCGAAGCCGTAGTCGTCGAGCAGCGCGACGGGCCAGGCGCCGCGTTCGGCGATGGCGATGCTGTCGATATAGGTCGCGCTGATGCAGCCTGGGGCCAGGCGCTCATCCTCCAGCATGTTGCCGGGGAGGAGGCGCTCCACCGTCGCCAGCACGCGCTTCGACGCATGGGCCAGCGTGCCGAGTTCGCGCCGGCGGCCCACCCAGACATTGCCCTCGGAATCGGCCATCACGCCATGGATCGCGGCGAAATCGGGCGAGAGCGCGGGCAGCAGAACGATAGGATCGCCTGAAGCAGCGAGCGGGTTGTCGATCACCTTCCAATCGGGCCGGTGCGCGAGGATGTCGCTGCCGATCAGCCCGCGCAGGGGCATGAAGGGCACGCCCTTCTCGGCCGCCTGGAGCATGGCGTGGATCGCCGGGCAGGTGGCGTCGCGCACGGTGATCTTCCCGGCCTTCAGCGCCTGGGTGAAGCGCGGCGCGAAGCCGGCCTCGCCGAGCGAGACGGCGGAGGTCTGCACCTCCGCGACACAGCCCGCGCCGATCAGGAGGTCGGTCGCGAAGCCCGAGACCGGCACGCCGAGCAGCCGCAAGCCCCGCACGCCGCGGCGCACAAGTGCGCGGGCCAGGGCGACGGAGGGCAGGGAATTGTCAGGGGGAAGGGCGAGCATCGCGCCATCCGGCACCATCGCGGCCAGGGCATCGAGTGGCCCGATGTTGGGCGGGGGTGGCGTCATCGCGGTCTCCTCACCCGGGTCATCTAGACCCTTGGCGGCGTGGCGCGAAGGCCTTCCGCCCTGCGGTGGCGGCATGGCAGTTTCCGCGCGCCCCTTCGGAAGCCGATCCATGCCCCCAACGCCCAAGCCCGTCACCTTGCATGGCCCGCGCGTGGTGCTGCGCCCCTGGCGACTGCCCGAGGATCTCGACCCGCTCTTCGCGCTGAACGGGGACCCGGCGGTGATGCGCTTCTTCGCCAATACCCATGACCGGGCCGAGAGCGATGCCTGGGGCACGCGCATCGCTGGTCATGTCACCACGCATGGCTGGGGCTTCTGGGTGGTGGAACTGCCGGGTGTGGCGCCGCTGGCCGGCGTGGTCGGGCTGCAGCATGTGGGCTTCGAGGCGCCCTTCACGCCGGCCGTGGAGATCGGCTGGCGCATCGCCGCGCGCTTCCAGCGCCAGGGGCTGGCGGAGGAGGCCGCGCGGCTTGCCCTGGCCTATGGCTTCGGCCCGCTCGCCCTGCCGCGCATCGTCGCCTTCACGCCCCCGGTGAACGAGCCCTCCTGGCGGTTGATGCAGCGGCTGGGGATGAGCGAGGCGATGACCTTCGACCATCCCCGCCTGCCGGAAGGCCACGCCCTGCGGCGGCAGCTACTCTACACGCTGGATCGCGACGCCTGGATGGCGTCCCGCGCGCTTTAGCCCAGGACCTTCGCCAGCAATTCCGCCGTGCGGCCATTGGCGATGGTGGCGGCGCGGCCGTCATAGCTGTGCCCGCCCAGCCGGGCGAAGGCGTGATCGACGCCCGGATAGACATGCACGGCAGCGTGCTTGTGGCCCTTCAGCCCCGCCACGATCTGCGCCTGCGCCTCGGCGGGGACGAACTTGTCCTTTTCGGCGATATGCACCAGCAGCGGCGCCTTGATGCCGCCGGCCTCGCCCAGCAGGCCCTCCAGCCCCACGCCATAGTAGCTGACATTGGCGTCGGCATCGGCGCGCGTCGCCATCATGAAGGCGAGCCGCCCGCCCAGGCAGTAGCCCATCGTCGCCACCTTGCCGTTCGACCCGGGCAGGGCCCGCGCGGCCGCGACCGTGGCCTTCAGGTCGTCCACCGCCTTGTCCTGGTCCATGCCCTTCATGTAGCCGAAGGCCTGTTCCCACTGCGCCTGGCCGGCATCGGGGTCGAGCTCCACGCCCGGCTTCTGGCGCCAGAACAGGTCGGGCGCGATGGCGATGAAGCCCATGCTCGCCGCCCAGTCGGACAGGCCCCGCATGGTGGCGTTCACGCCGAAGATCTCCTGGATCATCACGACCACGCCGCGCGGGGCGTCGCCCGAGGGGCGCGCCACATAGGCGCCGAAGCTGCCCGATCCGTCGGTGGCCTGGATGGTGAGGTGCTGGGACATGGTCATGCTCTCCCTGTTCAGAACGCTTGCGCGGCGGTGGTGGGTGCGGACATACAGCGCCATGCCTCGCCTCGCCATGGCCCTTGCCGTCACGCTTTCAGCCCCGCTGCTGCTGGGTGCCGGCGTCAGCCCCAGCCGCACCACGGCGGAGGTCGAGGCGCTGGGCTGGCGCAAGGCGGAATGGAGCGGCATCCGCCCCGTCACCTTCACCGCCACGCCGGGCGGCGGCATCCGCGTGACCGGCACGGCCCAGGGCGCCTTCCTCTGGCGGCCCGTTCAGGGCGTGGCCACCTGCCTCACCTGGCGCTGGCGGGTGGATGAGGGCCCGCCCCCCACCGACCTCACCCGCCGCGGCGGGGATGACCGCGCCATCGCGGTGGCGGTTGGCTTCAACGGCTTCGGACCGAATATGGGCTTCGCGACCCGCGCCCAGCACGGCATCGCCCAGGCCGCCGCCGGGGATCACCGGCTGCCGCGCTCGGTGCTGTTCTACATCTGGGGCGGCACGGGGCGGGAAGCGCCGGCCGGCACCTTCTTCGCCAGCCCCTGGACCGCCGGGCTGAGCCGCCTGCGCATCATGCGCCCCGCCGACGCGCCGCGCGGGCAGTGGGTGGAGGAACGCGTCGATCTCGGCGCCGATTGGCGCGCCGCCTTCGGTGGCACCGAGGTGCCGGGGCTGCAGGAGATCATGATCTCCGTCGATGTCGAGGACACCAACAGCCGGGTGGATGCGCAGGTGGAGAATATCCGCCTGGTGCCCTGCCGGTGATGCGCGCCGGTTGAAACGCCCCGTGGAAGGCGCATCTGCCGGTCAGCCCCTGGAGTCCCGCCATGCCCGTCGATAGTGCCGAATTCCGCGACGCCATGGCGCGGCTGGGGGCGGCGGTGAACGTCGTGACCACCGATGGTGCCGCCGGGCGCGGCGGGCTGACCGCGAGCGCGGTTTGTTCCGTCACGGATGATCCGCCGACGCTGCTGGTCTGCCTCAACCGCACCAGCCGGGCGAACCTGCTCTGCAAGGCGAATGGCGTGCTCTGCGTGAACACGCTCAGCGCCGAGCAGCGCGCGCTGTCGGATGCCTTCGCCGGGCGCGGCAAGCTCGACATCCCGGCCCGCTTCGCGTTGGGTCGCTGGAGCAGCCTCGCCACCGGGGCGCCGGTGCTGGATGAGGCCGTGGTTTCCTTCGATTGCCGCATCGCCGATGTGGTCGAGAAGGGCACGCACAGCGTGATCTTCGCCGAGATCGAGGCGATCCGCGCCGGGCGCGACGGCACCGCGCTGATCTGGTTCGCGCGCGACTACCATCCGGTCGGCGACGCCGCCTGATCCGCGCCGGGGTTGATCTGGCGCATGGACGCGCGCGCCGCGTGGCGGCAGGCTGGCGCGCATGTTGGCGAATTGTCTCCATAGCCTGACCGCCATCGGCCTGGATGGCCTGGCCGCGGTGGCGGGCGCGCTGTTCCTGGCGGGGCTGGCCGGCGGGTTCACCCATTGCGCGGGCATGTGCGCGCCCTTCGTGCTGGCCCAGGCCGGCGCGCGGGCGGATCGCGCGGCCGCGGGGGGGATGTTCCAGCGCCTCGCCGGGGCGGCGCTGCTGCCCTATCACGCGGGACGGATGCTGGGCTACGCGACCCTCGGCGCGCTGGCCGGCGGCACGGCGGGGCTGCTGAGCGAACTCAGCGGCGTGCGCTACCTGCTGGCTGCCCTGCTGCTGGCCGCCGCGATCCTGATGCTGGTCCAGGCCACGGCCCGGCTACCGCCGCGCTGGCGCCCGCGCCTGCCGGGCGGCGCCGCGCCGTTGGGTGCGGGCCTCGCCGAGGCGCTGGCCCGGCGCGTCGGCCCGCTGCTGGTGGCCCCCACCGGCGGGCGGGGCGTGCTGCTTGGCCTGCTGCTCTCCGCCCTGCCCTGCGGCCTGCTCTATGCCGCGCTGGCGGGCGCGGCGGCGACGGGCAGCGCCCTGGCGGGGGCGATTGCCATGGCCGCCTTCGTGGCCGGCACCACCCCGGCCCTGTTCGGCGTGGCGCTGCTCGGCCGCTTCTTCCTGCGCGGCCGGGGGGCGATGACCCAGGCGGTGGCGGTGGGCCTCTTCGCGCTCAACGGCGTGGTGCTCGGCGCCATGGCCTGGCGCCTCGCGGTCTGAGGGCCCCAGCGCTGCCGCGTTGACGTGGCGTCAACGCCACCCGTGCTTCATCCGCCCCCGCCACCAGGAAGGGGCCCCTTGACGTGTCGATCACGGTCACCGGCAGCGCCGTGCCGACGATCTACGAGAATGCGCAGGCGGCGGATTGGGTGGGGCGGTTCCGCTTCCCCAGCTCCGTGCTGCAGGTCGAACTGATCGGCCCGCACGCCGCGCTGTTCACGCACAGCTACACCCCGGCGAGCGGCTCGCTCAGCATGCGCGCGGCGCAGCGCCTGGATGCCGAAGAACTGGGCGCGGGCAGCGTGCTGAGTTTCGGCTTCCGCGTGCGCACCGCCACCGGCTGGCAGGACCTCTCGCCCCGCTACAGCGTGACCCTGCTCGGCGTGGATGACACGCCACCCCAGGCGCTGCGCTTCGCCACGGGGGGCGTGGTGCTCGCCACCGACCGTGGGGCCGCGATCGGCGACCTCATCGCCGATGACCCCGACACCGCCGGCCCGCTGGAGTATGCCGTGGCCTGGCCGAGCAGCGCCTGGTTCGAGATGCGCGGCGCCACGCTGTGGCTGCGCGACGGCGTCGACCTGCTGCTGCACGCCGGCACCACGATCTCGGTGATGATCGAGGTCTCGGACGGGCTGAACCTCTCCGCGCATGAGGTCACGGTGAGCGTGCTGGTGCCCGGCCCTCTGCCCAGCGGCAGTCTGCAGGATGGCACCCCTTCTGCCGACACGCTGACCGGCACGGCGGGCGATGATTCCCTCTTCGGCTATGCCGGCCCCGACCTGCTGCTGGGCGAGGCCGGGCAGGATGAGCTGGAGGGCGGCTCGGGCAATGATACCCTGATGGGAGGAGCGGGGCAGGATTTGTTGCGCGGTGATGCGGGTGACGACACGCTCGATGGCGGCGCCGGCAATGATCTGCTGGAGGGCGGGGAGGGCAATGATTCCCTGCTCGGCAACCACAACCGCGACACGCTGCGCGGCGGCGGCGGCGATGATCTGCTGCGCGGCTGGAACGACAACGACCTGCTCGAGGGCGAAGAAGGCCGTGACACGCTGCTGGGCGAGGCCGGGGACGACCTGCTGCGCGGCGGCGCGGGCGATGACAGTCTGCTCGGCGACCTCGGCGCCGATACGCTGGAAGGCGGCGCGGGCGCGGACACGCTCGATGGCGGCGATGGGGTGGACCGCCTGATTGGCGGGCCTGGCGACGATGTCTACCTGCTGCCCACGCCCGACACGCCCTGGATCGAGCTGCCCGATGAGGGCGTGGACGAGCTGGTGATCGGCTGGTCCGCCACCCTGCCCGGCGCGATCGAGCGGCTGCGCCTGCGCCCGGGCAGCGGCGACCACACCCTTACGGGCAGCGCGGGCGCCGACGGCCTGTTCGGCAATGACGGGCGCAACCGCCTGCTCGGCCTCGGTGGCGACGACGTGCTGGAAGGTGGCGGGGGCGCCGATACGCTGCTCGGTGGCGCCGGCCGCGATGCGCTGTTCGGCGATGCCGGCGACGACCGGCTGGAGGGCGACGACGAGGCCGATCTCCTGGCCGGCGGCGCCGGTCAGGATTGGCTGCTGGGCGGCGAGGGCGATGACCGCGCCTTCGGTGCCGAGGGCGCCGATACGCTGGAAGGCGGGGCGGGCCAGGACAGCCTCTCGGGCGGCAGCGAGGGCGATCTCCTGCGCGGCGGCGCGGGACATGACGTGCTGGATGGCGGCGAGGGCGCCGATACGCTCGAGGGCGCCGAGGGTCTGGACCAGCTCCAGGGCGGCGCGGGGGATGACCTGCTGCGCGCCGGCTTCGGCCTCTCCGGCGGCTTCGACCTGCTGCGGGGCGGGGCGGGCGCCGATACGCTCGATGGCCAGGCGGCGGACCGGCGCGGGGCGCGGCTGCATGGCGATGCGGGCGACGATCTCTACCTGGTCGACTCGCGCCAGGACGAGGTGCTGGAGGCGCCGGGCGGGGGCAGCGACACGGTGATCGCCGCGCTGGCCGGCGGCGGCTTCGTGCTGCCTGCCTGGGTGGAGGCGCTGGTGCTGCAGGGCGGCGCGGTCTTCGGGCTCGGCAATGCCCAGGCCAATCGCCTGACCGGCAATGCGCTGGCCAATCTGCTCTTCGGCGGGGAGGGCGCGGATACGCTGGAAGGCGGGCCCGGCAATGACACGCTGGTCGGCGGGCCGGGCGCGGATGTCTTCGTGCTGGGATCGGATGGCAGCACCGATGTGCTGGTCGATTTCAACCCGGCCGAGGACCGCATCCTGGCCCCCGGCGCCGCGGCTGCGGTGGCGGATACGGCCGGCCTGCCCGTGCTGCTGCTGCCGCCCGTGGCGGCCGATGCGCTGCTCGCCGACGCGCTTTCGTTGCTTTAGGGCATCAGACCTTGTGGCTCTCGAGCGTGCTCGGGTGGAACAGCTCCTCCGGCGTCAGCAGCCGCGTGGACAGCCCCTGCGCGTGATGGTGGCGCAGGAAGTAGTCGAAGACGTGCCTGTTGGCGTCGAGCCCATACGAGAAGAAATCCTCGCCCATCAACTGCCGGGCGCGGCGCAGATTCTCCTCGACGAAGGGCAGCGTCACCTTGGTGGCGGAGGTATCGGTCAGCCGCGCCAGGGCGATGGATTTCGAGGCCGAGAAGGCCTTCATCACCGCGACCGGCAGCCAGGGATGCGCGGCCACCAGAGATTTGCGGATGCCCAGCACATGCATCACCGGGAAGATGCGCGTCTTGGCGAACCAGGCGATGGCCTCGGCCGTGGGGTCCTTGAAGAGCCAGCGGATGGCGGGGTCGCCGCGTTCGAAGCAGGAGGGCGCGCGCGGGCCCATCACGCCGTCGAGTTCGCCCGCCGCCAACATGCCGGAGATGGTCGCCCCCTCCGGCGCGTTCTCGATCACCACGCCGGGCGGGAGCGAGACGGCGAGTTTCTCGATGCGGCCAGGGGTCTCGTAGCCGCCGCGCACCCAGGCGATGTCGCGCGCCTCGACGCCGTATTCCTCGGCGAGGATGGCGCGCGCCCAGACATTGGCGGTGAGCTGCCATTCCGGCAGGCCGATGCGCTTGCCGCGCAGATCGGCCGGCTTGTCGATGCCGCGATCGTTGCGCACCACGATGCAGGTGTGGCGGAAGGCGCGTGAGGGAAAGACCGGGATCGCGACATAGGGGCAATCCCCGCGCGCGACGCGCAGGCTGTAGGAGGACAGCGAGAGTTCGCAGATGTCGAAGGCTTCCTGCCGCATCGCGCGGAAGAAGATCTCCTCCGGCTCCAGCAGCATGAAATGCGGATCGACGGCATCGATCTGCACCTCGCCATCGACCAGCGGGCGCATGCGGTCATAGGGACCGATGGCGACGGAGAGGCTGAGCTTCGACATGCTATTCGGCGGCCTGCTGGGCGGGGGCGGCGACGAAGCGCTCACGCTCCAGCTCGGTGGTGCCGAGCGTGCGCCAATCCGTGGTCTTGGGCACCACGCCTTCGAAGCTCGCGATGTCCTTCAGCGGCACGCGGGGTTCGGTGGTGCCGAGGGCAGCGCCACCTTCGGCCAGGTGGCGCGCCGCCTCGATCATCAGCCGGCGCCACTGCACGATGGCGACGTCGCTGGCGCCGAGCCGCTCGCTGGTGCGGTCCGCGATCGGGCCCATGCTCTCCCACATCGCCATGTCCTGCGCGGGAATGCCCTTGATGCCCGTGAAATTGCCGAGCTTCATCAGCGTGCGGTCCTGCAGGTAGTCATTGTCCCGCACGCGCTTCTTCTGCCAGTTCGCATCGACATCGATGCCCGGCTGAAGTGCCAGGAACTTCCGCCAATCCTCCGGCGAGGGCACTTCCTCTCCCTCGCCCCAGGCGAGGAAGTAGAACCAGGAATGGTGGTCGTCGATCGGCACCGTCACCTGGGCCACGTTGTAGCTGGCATTGGGCGGGATCAGGGAGGTGACAGGGGCGACGAAGGTGGTGATGCGGATGTAGTCATGCGTGGCCGCCTGGGTGATCGGCCGGCGGATGGCGGCGTAGCGGAAGCCGTAGGAGGTCAGCTGCACCTGCAGCCGCGGCGCCTTGTCCGTGGAGGGGCGCGTCCAGTTCTTCGCATTCGCCCCGGCGCGGCCGACGCGCGCCGGCACCATGTCCGAGGAATGCAGGCTCGAGGAATGCGCGCTGTCGATCTGCCCCTCGACGATCTGCGCCCAGTTGCAGGGCACCATGGTCTTGCCGATGGCGACCTTGGTGGAGGGGGTGGGGGCAAAGGGCGGCGGCTCGAATTCGGGCATGCTCGCGCGGTCGCCGAGCCAGGCCCAGACGAAGCCGCCGGCCTCGGCGGTGGGGTAGGCCGGGTGCTTGAACTTCGCCGCCGCACAGGCCTCCGGCGGTTCGGAGGGCATCTCCAGCACCGTGCCTTCGGCATCCACCTTCCAGCCATGATAGAGGCAGCGCAGCCCGCCTTCCTCGTTGCGGCCATAGACGAGGGATGCCTTGCGGTGCGGGCAGAACTCGCCGACCAGGCCGACGCGCCCCTCGCCGTCGCGATAGGCGACCAGCTTCTCGCCCAGGATCTGCACGCGGATCGGCTTGCCCTCCGGCTCCTCGATCTCCTCGGAAAGGCAGACCGGCAGCCAATGGGCGCGCATGAGCTTGCCCATGGGGGCATCGCCCTCGACACGGCAGAGCAGCTCGTTTTCCGCATGGGTGAGCATGAGGTGTCCCCCCGGGGCTGGTGAAAATTGCTTAGTATCCTAAGATATGCGTCCAAGCCGGGCCGCTGTCCAGGCCAGGGTGTCGAGGCCAGGGTATCGAGGGATAAGGCGCGGTGAGCGAACAGGCCGACTTCACGAAGCTGCGCGTGCTGGCGAAGGAAGCGATCGCCGACTCCATCTTCCGCTTCGACCTCGCGCATCCCGAAGGCGCGGAATTGCCGTGCTTCACCGCCGGCGCGCATCTGCGCGTGCTTGTGCCGAACGGGCTGGAGCGGCGCTATTCCCTGTGTTCGGACCCCGGCGAGACCAGCCTCTATTCCATCGCGGTGAAGCGCGAAGCGGCAGGCGGCGGTGGCTCGGCCTCGCTCTGCGACGCGGTGCAGGCGGGCGACCTGCTGCCCTGCGCCGCGCCGCGCAACGATTTCCCCCTGGTGGGCCGCCCGGCGGGGCATGTCTTCATCGCGGGCGGCATCGGCATCACGCCCATCATGTCCATGATCCGGCAGCTGGAGAGCACGGGCGGGCCGCCCTGGAAGCTCTACTACCTCACGCGCTCGCCCGCGCAGACCGCCTTCCTCGCCGAGTTGCAGGCGCGGCGCGGCAAGGTGGTGATCCATCATGATGGCGGCGATCCGGACCAGGCCTATGATCTCTGGCCCGTGCTGGAACAGGCGAAGGGCCGCCACCTGCATTGCTGCGGCCCGCGCGGGCTGATGCAGGCGGTGCGCGACATGACCGGCCATTGGCCCGCCTCCGCCGTGCATTTCGAGGATTTCTCCGCCGGCGCCGGCCAGCGCAAGGCCGAGGACACGCCGTTCCGCGTGAAGCTCGCGCGCTCCGGGACGGTGCTCGAGGTGCCGGCGGGGGTGAGCATCCTCGAGGTGCTGTCGAAGGCCGGCCACGCCGTGCCCTTCTCCTGCGAAAGTGGGACCTGCGGCACCTGCCGCACCGGGCTGCTCGCCGGCGCGGCGGAGCATCGCGATCTCGTGCTGATGCCGCATGAGGTGGCGTCGCAGATCATGGTCTGCGTCTCCCGCGCCGCCCCGGGCGTCGAGGAACTGGTGCTGGACCTGTGACGCGGCGCTTGCGGCTTGGCGTGGCCGGGCTCGGCCGCGCCTTCATGCTGATGCTGCCCACGCTGGCGCATCATGCGCGCGTGCGGCTGGTGGCGGCCTGCGACCCGAGGCCCGAAGCGCGCGCACGCTTCGTCGAGGATTTCCAAGGCCACGCCTACGAAGATTTCAACGCCCTCTGCGCCGATCCGGAAGTGGAGGCGATCTACCTCGCCACACCGCACCAGTTCCATGCCGCTCAGGTGATCGCCGCCTGCGCGGCGGGCAAGCATGTGCTGGTCGAGAAGCCGATGGCCGTCACGCTGGCGGAAGCCGCGGCGATGGTCGAGGCCGCGACCGGCGCCGGCGTGCATCTGCTGATCGGCCATAGCCATGCGCATGACGGGCCGATCCTGCATGCGCGCCGCCTGATCGCGGGCGGTGCCTACGGCCCGGTGCGCATGATCACCGCGCTGATGGCGACCGATTTCCTCTACCGCCCGCGAAGGCCCGAAGAGCTGCGCACCGCGGAGGGCGGCGGCGTGGTGTTCAGCCAGGGCGCGCATCAGCTCGACATCATCCGGCTTCTCGGTGGCGGGATGCTGCGTTCCATCCGCGCCACGACGGGCGTCTGGGACACGACGCGGCCGACCGAGGGGGCCTACAACGCGTTGCTGACCTTCGAGAATGGGTGCAGCGCGACCATCACCTATAGCGGCCATGGCCACTTCGACAGCGACGAGTTGCTTGGCTGGATCAGCGAGACCGGCACGCGCAAGGACTCGTCCCGATACGGCGCCGCGCGCGCCGCGCTGGCGACGACGGCGGACGAAGTCGCGCTCAAACGCGCGAGAACCTATGGCGCGCCGGGCACGCCGCCCGGCCTGCCGCCGGCCGGCCCGCCGGAATTCCACAACCAGTTCGGCCTGATCCTGGCGCAATGCGAACGCGCCGATCTGCGCCCCGATGCCGCGGGTGTCACGATCTACGCCGATACCGAGCGCCGCTTCGAAGCGACACCGCTGCCCGCCGTGCCACGCGGCGAGGTGCTGGATGAACTCGCCGCCGCCGTGCTGGATGGCGTCGCGCCGCTGCATGACGGCGCCTGGGGCATGGCGACGCTGGAGGCGGTGCTCGCCCTCTTGCAATCGGCGCGCGAAGGCCGCGAGATCATGCTCAAGCATCAGGTCGCCGCGCGCGATCCGTAATCCGGGGGATACATGGCCACGCTTCGCATCGAACCGGCGCAGGACAGCGCCACCGGCCGCTGGTTTCTCGAGATCTACATGCCGGCCGAAGGGCCGACGCCCTTCGTCACCACCGCCCCGCGCTACGCTTCCGCCGCCGCGGCCGAGCAGGATTTCATCGCCACCATCGCCGCCGTCGCGAACCGCGCGCGATGAAGGACATCGAGGCACCGATCCCCTCGCCCGAGGGTGGCGTCTGGGGCAGCGACGTGCTGGCGGCGATGCTGCGCGCGCTCGGCTATCGTCATGTCACGCTCAATCCCGGGGCGAGTTTCCGCGGGCTGCATGACAGCCTGGTGAACCATCTCGGCAATCGCGACCCGCAGATGCTGCTCTGCCTGCATGAGGGCAACGCGGTCTCCATCGCGCATGGCTATGCGAAGGTGACGGGCGAGCCGATGGCGGTGATCCTGCACAGCAATGTCGGCCTGATGAACGGCACGATGGGCCTGTTCAACGCCTGGTGCGACCGCGTGCCGATGCTGGTGATGGGCGCCACCGGCCCGGTGGATGCGTATGCGCGCCGTCCCTGGATCGATTGGCTGCACACCATGGCGGACCAATCCGCGCTGGTGCGTCCCTTCCTGAAATGGGACAACCAGCCCGCCAGCATTCCGGCCGCGATCGAGGCGCTGCTGCGCGCCAACCAGATTTCCCGAGCTGCACCCTCCGGTCCCGTCTATGTGAATTTCGACGCGGCGCTGCAGGAATCGCGGCTCGAGGCGATGCCCGCCTTGCCCGAAGTTGCACGCTATGCGCCGCCCGCGCCCGTCGCGCCGAACGCGGCCGCGCTGGCCGAGGCGGTGACGCTGCTGCGCGGTGCGGCCACGCCGCTGATCCTCTCGGGCCGTGTCAGCCGCAGCCTGTCCGATTGGGCGCGGCGCGTCGCGCTGGCTGAGCATCTGGGCGCGCGCGTCCACAGCGATTTCCGCGCGGGCGCGAGCTTCCCCACCGACCACGCGCTGCATGTCGGCGCGCCCTCGACCTTCCTTGACGCCGCGGCGGCGCAGGCGATCCGCGAGGCGGATGTGATCCTGTCCCTCGACTGGATCGACCTCGCCGGCACGCTGCGCCAGGCGGGTGCGGTCAGCGCGCGCATCATCAGCGCCTCGATGGACCAGCAATTGCACAACGGCTTCGGCATGGAGCATTTCGGCCTGCCGCCGGTGGATGTGCCGCTTGCCTGCGCGCCGGCCGAGGCGGTGGCGGCGATCGCCGATGCGCTCGGCGTCGGCCCCGGCATCCCGCCCGCCGCCCTGCCCGCGCGCGCCGCCGTCGCCCCCGTTCCGCCCGAGACGCCGCTCGATGTGACGACGCTGGCCGCCGCGATGGGCGAGGCGCTGGCCGACACGCCTGTTTGCCTCGTGCGCGTGCCGCTCGGCTGGCGCGGCGAGTGCTGGCATTTCCGCCATTCGCTCGACTATCTCGGCGGCGATGGCGGGGCGGGCATCGGCGCCGGGCCGGGCATGCTGATCGGCGCGGCCCTTGCACTGCAGGGCAGCGGGCGCATTCCCATGGCGGTGCTCGGCGATGGCGACACGATGATGGCGATCAACGCCTTCTGGACCGCGGCGCATTACCGCATCCCGCTGCTCGCCGTGATCAGCAACAACCGCAGCTTCTACAATGACGAGGTGCACCAGGAGCGCGTGGCGAAGCAGCGCAACCGCCCGGTCGAGAACAAGTGGATCGGCCAGCGCATCGCCGATCCCGACATCGACCTCGCGGCCATGGCGCGCGCGCAGGGGCTCGCCGGCATCGGCCCCGTGCACAGCGCGGGCGAGCTGGTGGCGGCGCTGCGCGAGGGCGTGGCGCTGGTGCAGGGCGGCGCCAGCGTGCTGATCGATGCGCGGGTCGCACCGGGCTACAATCCGGCCATGATGGCAGGGCTGACACGGCATCCGTAACGACGGAGCCATTCGGGAGGAAGAAGACATGCAACGACGCACGCTGATCGCGGCCACAGGCGCGGCGCTTTTCGCCGGCACCGCGCAGGCGCAGGGCTTTCCGGCGCAGCCCTTGAAGATCATCGTTCCCTTCACGCCCGGCGGCAGCAACGACGTGCTCGGCCGGCTGGTGGCGGAGCGCCTCGGCGCGCAGTGGCAGAAGCCCTTCGTCACCGAGAACAGGCCCGGCGCGGCGGGCAATATCGGCGCCGAAATGGTCGCCCGCGCCGCACCCGATGGCCACACCTGGCTGCTCGCGCCGAACCAGATCTTCTGCACCAACCCGCATCTGACCCGCAGCAATTTCGACGCGCTGCGCGACCTGGCCATCGCCGCGCGCATCGCCCGCGTGCAGACGCTGCTGGTCGTGCATCCCGATCTGCCGGTGCGCACGGCGCGTGACCTCGTGACCCTCGCGCAGCAGCGGCCGGGCGCCTTCTCCTACCCCTCCTCGGGCATCGGCAGCTTCCAGCATCTCGGCGTCGCCGGGCTGGTCGGCGAGAACATGGTGCATGTGCCCTATACCGGCGCCGGCGCGCTGCTGCCGGACCTGCTGGCGGGCCGCACCCATGCCTTCTGCGGCGCGCTGAACAGCCTGCTGCCGCATGTGCGCGCCGGCACGCTGCGCGCCGTGGCCGCCATGACACCAGCGCGCGCCACGCTGCTGCCGGAGGTGCCGAGCATCGTCGAGGCCGGCTTCCCCGAGGCGGTGACGGAGATCTGGGCAAGCGTCGCCCTGCCCGCCGCCACGCCGCGGCCGATCATCGCGCAGGTGCACGCCGCCCTCGCCGCGCTCTTCGCGGAGCCGGAGGTGGTGGCGCGGCTCAACACCCAGGGGATCGAGGCGGCGATGCTCGGGCCGGATGAGATCACCACCCTCGCGCGGCGCGAATTCGCCGCCACGGGTGCGCTGCTGCAACGCCTTGGCCTGCGCGCCGGCTGATGCCCGCGCGCCTCGTCTATTTCGAGTCCTGGGTCGATCCCGTCGCCGAGCGGATGCTCGGCGCGGCGCCCGACATCGCCCTGCAGCGGCTCCGTTTCACCGATCCGCGCGCCGATCTCGACGCCGCGATGGCAGCCGCACAGGGCTACCAGGCGCTGCCGCGCACCGAGTTGCAGCCGCCCTGGCTCTGCGATGCGGCGTTGATCGCACGCGCGCCGAACCTGCTCGCGGCCTGTTCCACCGGCGCGGGCTTCGACGTGATCGATGTCGCGGCCTGCACCGCGGCGGGCATCATCGTCTGCCACCAATCCGGCACCAACAAGGAAGCGGTGGCCGAGCATGCGCTGGGCCTGATGCTGGCGCTGTCGAAGAAGATGATGCCGGCGGATCGCGCCCTGCGCCGCAGCGCGGGGCTCGACCGCTACGCCATGACGGGCAACGACATCCTCGGCAAGACGGTCGGGCTCATCGGCATCGGCGCCATCGGCACGCGCGTGGCGGCGCTGTGCCGCGGCCTGTTCCGCATGGAGGTGCTGGCCTGCGACCCGCATCTCGACGCCGCCACCATCGCCGCGCGCGGCGCGCGCAAGGTGGAGATGGAGGAACTGCTCGCGCGCGCCGATTTCGTCTCGGTGCATTGCCCGCGCGACGCCACGACGCTCGGGTTGATCGGCGCGGCGGAATTCGCGCGCATGAAGCCCGGCGCCTTCTTCATCCAGACCGCGCGCGGCGGCATCCATGACGAAGCCGCGCTCGCCGCCGCGCTGGCCGAGGGCCGCATCGCCGGCGCGGGCGTGGATGTCTTCCTCAAGGAACCGCCGCCGCCGGATCATCCCCTGCTCGCCTTCGACAACGTCATCGCCACGCCGCATATCGCCGGCATCACGCAGGAGGCGCTGCACGAGATGGCGCGCGCGGCGGCCGAGCAATGGATCGCGATCTTCCGGGGCGAGGTGCCGCCGCGGCTGGTGAATCCCGAGGCCTGGCCTGCCTACAGCGCCCGCTTCGCCCGCGCCTTCAACCGCGCGCCGGATCCGCTTGCGTGAGCGATGAGCAACACCCGCTCGTTCGGTTTGCGGCCGGAGACTCCGGCCGAGGCGCCGAATGGCGCCCGCCGCCTGTGCGGCGAGCCAAGCCCGCGAAGCGGGCGCCCGGTGCTTGAGGGCATGAAAGATCACGAATGTGATGCACTTGTGCTCGGCAGCGGCGCGGCAGGCCTCACCGCCGCGCTCACCGCCGCCGTCGCCGGGCTGCGCGTCACGCTGCTGGAGAAGACCGATCGCCTGGGCGGCACCACCGCCATGTCCGGCGCGGGCACCTGGATTCCGGCGAACCACCACGCCCAGGCCGCCGGCCTCCCGGATTCACCCGAGGAGGCGCTGGCCTATCTGCGGGCCGGCGCGCCGGAAGGCTGGGCCGCGACGGAGGATGCGCTCTGGCAGCGCCTGGTCACCGCGGCACCCGCGATGCTGCGTTTCGTCGAGGCGCATACGCCGCTGCGCTTCGCGCTGACGCCCGAGGCCGATCCGCTGCGTGACCTGCCCGGCGCCAAGCCGCGCGGGCGCATGCTCTCGCCGCTGCCGCTCAGCCGCTGGCGCGCCGGGCGCTTCGCGCGGCGCATCCGCCGCTCCCAGATCCCGGAGCTCTTCACCTATCACGAGGCGGTCACGACCGACCTCTACCACCACCCCTTCCGCACCGCGCTGCGGCTGGCGCCGAAGCTGGTCTGGCGGATCCTGACCAACACGCGCGGCAAGGGCACGGCGCTGGTCACGGGGCTGGTGCGCGGCTGCCTCGATGCCGGGGTGCGGATCGAGATCGAGGCGCGCGCGACGGAATTGCTGCAGGATGAGCAGGGCCGCGTCATCGGCGCGATGGTCACGCAGCGGGGAGCGGTGCGGCGCATCCTCGCCGCGCGCGGCGTGGTGATCGCCACCGGCGGCTTCGAATGGGACGCCGCGCTGCGCGCGCGCCATTTCCCCGGCCCCGTCGACTATCTCGGCTCGCCCGAGAGCAATGAAGGCGACGGGCACCGCATGGCCGAGGCCGCCGGCGCCGCGCTCGACCACATGGACCAGGCGACCCTCACCCCGAGCCTGCCGACACGGCTCGGGGGCAGGCTGCTCGCGCGCCCCGTGCCCTTCCATACCGAGCCCAACGCGATGCTGGTGAACCGGCATGGGGTTCGCTTCGTCAATGAGCTGACCTTCAACATCGGCAGCGCGATGGATACGCGCGACGCGGCCGGGCAGCCGCTGCACCTGCCCTGCTGGGTGATCGCCGACGCAAAGCTGCTGGATCGCCTGCCACCGGCGCGCTGGGCCGCGCGCGCCGATCCCGGCTGGCTGCGCCAGGCAGACAGCATCGCCGGCCTGGCCGCGCTGATCGGCCTCGATCCCGCGACGCTCGCGGCCAGCGTGGCGCGCTTCAACGACCATGCGCGGGCCCAGATCGATGCCGATTTCGGTCGCCCCTCCGCCGCCCAGGCCGCGGCGAGCGGGGACAAGCGACGGCGCGGCGGGCTGGAGGCGATCACGGCGCCGCCCTTCCTGGCGATGCCGTTCAACCGCTCCATCCTCGGGACGAAGGGCGGGCCGCGCACGGATGATGCCGCACGGGTGCTGCGCCCGGATGGCAGCGTCATCGCCGGGCTCTTCGCCGCCGGCGGCTCCTCGGCCAATCCACTGGGCACGCGGGGCGTCGGCGCGGGCACGACCATCGGCCCCTACATGGCCTGGGGGCATGTCGCGGGGCTGAGCCTCGCCCGGCGAAATTGAGACGTTGAGGACAGCGATACCCGTTGCCTTGCGCCCCATTCCGCCGGAGCATCGCCCAGCGGCTCGAGACCGCCCTTCAGGAGAATCCCAGCATGGCCCGCCTCTCTCTTTCCATCGCGACCTTCGCCCTGGCGGCGGTGGCGCCCAGCCTTGTCGCCGCCCAGCAGCCCACGGTGGTCGGCACCACGAGCGAGGCTGTCGCCATCGTGGAATCGGTGGACCAGGCCGCCCGCGCGGCCGTGGTGCGCCTGCCGAATGGCGAGTTCGTCACCGTCCGCCCCGGCCCCGAGGTGCGCAACTTCGCCCAGGTCCGCCCGGGCTCGCAGGTGGTCGTGACCTATACCGAAGCCGTGGCGGTCGAGATCAGCCGCCCGGGCACCGCCCCCGTCGCCGCCGGCGCTGCCGGGGCGCGCGCGCCGGAAGGCGGCCAGCCGGGCGCGGCCGGGGCGCGCGTGGTGCGCGTGCGGGTGAAGATCGATGCCGTCGATCTCGGCTTCAACCGGGTCACCTTCACCACGCCGAGCGGCGAGCAGCGCCGCGTGAATGTGCAGCGCCCGGAAATGCGCCGCTTCATCCGCACGCTGCGCGTGGGCGATGAGGTGGATGTGGCCTTCATCGAGATCGCGACCATCACGGTGCGCCCGCCGCGTTGATGGCAGGCGCCGCTGTTCGCGGCTTGCTGCCATCAACGCTTTTTTGCGCCCTCAATCGCCGGGCGCGCGCATCCGCGCGCTTGGCTCGCCGGACAGCCGGCGGGCCGCATTCGCGGCCTCGGCCGCCCATGGCGGCCGCGACTTGAACTGGGGCGCTCGCCTTCACCCGAAGGCGAGCGCGGGCAACCAGGTGGCGATGCCGGGGAAGAGGCACAGCAGGAACACGCCGAGCAGCAGAGCGATCCAATAGGGCAGCGCCGCCTGCGCGGCCTCACCGAGCTTCACCTCGCCGCCGGTGATGCCGACCAGCACGAAAAGGTTCATCCCCACCGGCGGCGTCAACATGCCGATCTCGATCATCAGCGTGACGATGACGCCGAGCCAGACCGGGTCGAAGCCCACGCCGGTCAGCAGGGGAAAGACCAGCGGCAGCGTCATGATCATCATCGACAGCCCGTCGAAGAAGCACCCCAGCACGAGATAGACCAGCACCACCACCAGCAGCAGCACCCATTTCGACAGGCCCCACTGGGCCACCACCTCCAGCATCTGCTGCGGCAGGCCGAGCAGGCTGATCGCCTGCGCCAGCACCAGCGCGCCGACGAAGACCATGGCGATGACGGCGAAGGTCCGCACCGTGCCGATCAGCGCCTGCCCCACGCCGCGCAGCGTGAGGTCGCCCACCGTGAAGCCCAGGATCGCCGCCGCCGCCACGCCCACGCCCGCCGCTTCCGTCGGCGTGGCGAGGCCGGCGAAGAGGCTGCCGAGCACGGCCAGAATCAGGGCGAGCAATGGCAGCACGGCGGGCAGGCCGCGCAGCGCCTCCGCGATCGCCACGCGCTTTTCCTCCGGCGCGATGGCGGGGTTGCGCAGCGCGGCGAAGACGATCCAGCCCATGAAGATCGCCGCCATCATCAGGCCGGGCAGCACGCCCGCGATGAACAGCCGCCCGATCGAGGTGTCGGTCAGCGCGCCATAGATCAGCAGCGAGAGCGAGGGCGGGATGAGCAGCCCGAGCGTGCCGCCCGCCGCCAGCGTGCCCACGGTCTGCGCGCGGTCATAGCCGCGGGATTTCAGCTCCGGATAGGCGACCGAACCGACTGCCGCGGCGACCGACATCGAACTGCCCGACACCGCGCCGAAAATGGTGCAGACGGCGATGTTGGTGTGCAGCAATCCCCCCGGCAGCCGCCCGAAGAAGGGGGCCATCGCGCGATACACCCCGCGCGCGAGGCCCGAGGCCACCAGCAATTCGCCCAGCAGAATGAACAGCGGAATGGCGGTGAGGGTGAACTCGTTCAGCGTGTTCCACACCGTCTGCACGCCGATGCGCGTCGCCCCGCCCGCGAAGAAATGCAGGATCGCGAAACCGGTGAGCCCGAGCGCGGCGCCGAGCACCGCGCCCGACAGCACGGTCGCCGTCACTATGCCGAGAAGTGCGGTCCAAATCACAGATGCGCGGCCTTCTCTTCAGGCGGCGGCCGCAGCCCGACCCAGGCCGCGATCAGTGCGGTGAAGCCCAGGCAGGCCGGCATCAGCGCCACCCAGGGCCCGAGCGGCAGGCGCGCCTGTTCGCTCATCAGGTTCAGCCGCCAGGTGAATTCCGCCAGCCCATAGCTCTCCCAGGCGAAGACCAGGCAGAAGGCGACCATGATCGCCTGCCCGATCACCCAGGCGATGCGGCGCGCGAGCGGCGGCAGGCGCTCCGTCACCAGGGTCACGCGGATATTCGCATTGCCCGCCATGGCGAAGGGCAGCGCGAGGAAGGCCAGGGCCGAGAGCAGCAGCCCCGACAATTCCTCCGTGAAGCGGAAGGGTGCCGCGATGGCGTAGCGCATCACCACCGCCGCCACCACCAGCCCGAGGATCGCCGCACAGCAGGCCGCCGAGAGCGCGAGCAGCCCGCGCGAAACCAGCAGCAGCGCGCGATCGACCGCCTGCACTCAGTTCGCGCCGAGGGCGGACTGGATGCGCGCGCGCCAGGCCGGGCCCTGCCCGCCGGCCTCGCGCATCAGCGTGTCCCAGGTGGCGAGGGCCGCGGTGCGGATCGCCATCTGCTCGGCCTCGGTCAGCGTGCCGTGGAACGTCACGCCCTGGCCGCGCAGGCGCTCGCGCGCCGCCTCGTCATCCGCGGCATCCTGCGCGAAGCGCGCGCTGCGCGCTTCCATCGCGCTGACGGCGGCGGTCAGATGCGTGCGGTTCTCGGCCGAGAGGGCGCGGAAGCGCGCCTGGTGCGCCATCACCACATAGGGCGTGGGCGGGAAGGCGAAGCCGGTGGAGATGCCGTGCTTCGCCACCTCCTGCAGGCTGACCGTGTGCAGGATGCGCGGCGGATAGAGCGCGCAATCCACCACGCCGGTCTGCATGGCGCTGTAGAGCTCCTGCTGCGGCACGATCTGCGCGGCGACGCCGAGCGCGCGGAAGGTCTCCACCTGCTCGCGCGAGCCGACGCGCAGCTTCACGCGGCGGAGTTCCTCCAGCGAGCGCACCGGGTTGCGGCAGAAGATCGAGGCATCGAGCAGGCCGAGCTGCATGAAGCCCACCGGCTCGATGTTCCAGCGGCGGATGCCCTCGTTCAGGCTCTGCTGCAGCGCGGGCATGACGCGCGTGAGTTCGGCCTCGTTGCGGATCAGGCCGAAGACGAGGATGGAGGACATCGCCGCATCGTCGCGCCCCAGGAAGGGCGACCAGATGAAGCTCATCTCCGGCGTGCCGGTCTGCATCGTGCGCAGCGCATCGGCGTCGCGCAGGTTCATCGCATTGCCCTCGAAGACGTTGAGGGTGAAGCGGCCATTGGTGCGCGTGCGCAGATCGGCGGCAAGCTCGCGCACATGCTGGCTCTCGATGCGCGTCGGCGCGTAGCTGTTGTGGAAGCGCCACTCGACATTCTGGGCCGAGGCGGCGCCGGCGCCGAGCAAGGCGGCGAGGGCACCGAGGAGGATCTTGCGCATGGGGCTTTCTCCGGCAGGGTTGGCAGCACGATAGGCGGGGGTTGCGGCGGTTGACAACGGCCCCGCCGCGCCCTGCCATGCCGCCATGCCAGGACATGTCGATCGCGCGCGCGCCGCGCGCCTGATGCAGCAGGCCGCGCTGGATGCGCTGCTGGTCTGCGCGCCCGAGACCTTCCTGTGGGCCACCGGCGCCCCGGCGGGTGTCGCCGCCGGCTGGCGAAGGCTTGGGGCCGCCATGGCGGTGATCCCGGCCGATCCGGCGCGATCCGTCGGCGCCGTGGCCAGCGATCTCTTCGCGGCGGGCGCCGAGGCGGCAGGCTGCGCGCCGCTGCACCGCCACGCCATCTGGCCCGAAACCGGCGATCTGCGCGCCTTCCTGCCCTCGGATGACAGCGCCGCGGCGCTGGTGGCGCGCGCCACGGCGACCCGCCCGCCCGGCTTCGCACGCCCCGCCACCTTCGACCGCGCGCTGGCGCTGCGCGAGTTGCGCGCACTGCTCGTGGCGCAGGGGTTGGGGGCGGCGCGCATCGGCGTGGAGCTCTCCGCCGTGCCGGCGGCCGACCTGCCGGCGCTGGAGGCCGCGCTCGCCCCGGCCACGCTCCACGATGCCAGCGCGATGATCGAGCGCCTGCGCGCGCATAAATCGGCGGGCGAGATCGCCCTGCTGCGCGAGGCCGGCGCGCTGACCGAAGCGGCACTCGCCGCGCTGATTCCCGAAATCCGCGAAGGGGCAACGCGCGCGGCGCTTGGCCGGCGTTTCCTGGACCTCGTGCAGGCGCAGGCGGGGGGGCGGGCCGGTGTCACGGCCTGGGAGTATGTCGGCTTCGGCACCTCGCCCTGGTCGAGCGCAGGCGGGCTCGCGCGCGGCGATGTGGTGAAGGTGGATGTCGGCGCGGTGGTGGGCGGCTATTCCGCGGACCTCGCGCGCACCTTCACCCTCGGCCCCGCGCCGCGCCAGGCGCGCGAGATCTACGCGGCGCTGCGCGAAGGCTTCGAGGTCGGGCGCGCGCTGTTCAAGCCGGGCGCGCGGCTCAAGGACATCCACGCGGCCTGCATCGGCGCGGTGCACGCGGCGGGTTTCCCGAGCTATGCGCGCGGCCATTTCGGCCATGGCCTCGGCGCCTCCATCTGGTCGGAGGAGTGGCCCTATACCGCCGCCGACAGCGATGTGGTGCTGGAGCCGGGCATGGTGATGGCCTTCGAGATGCCCTGGTATCTCGACGGGCTCGGCGGCTTCATCGTCGAGGACATGCTGCTGATCACGGAAGATGGCGCCGAGACCCTCGCCGGCGCGGGGCTGTCGCGCGAGCTTGTCGAACTCAGCTGATCGCGTCGAGCACCGACAGGTCGAGATAGCGGGTGATGTCGGACAGCGCCTTGCGCGGCTGCGCATGGGCGCTGCGCAGGCGCAGCACGGTGCGCAGACCCTCCGCATCGATGCGCAGGTCGCGGAACAGGCCGCGCGCGGGGTCGAGCAGCGCGGCAGTGGCGCGCGTGGCGACGGGCAGCGGCATGTTGGCGCGCGCGGCCAGGATCGCCGCGGCTTCCTCGCGATGCGCATCGAGCCAGGCGATGCTCGCGCGGAACGCCCGGGCGAAGGCGATGAAGGCCGCGCGCTTTTCCGCCACCGCGCTGCGCCGCACGGCGGCGACGATGCCCTGGTAGGGGCCGATCACGTCGCGCGCCCGCGCGAGCCGGCGGAAGCCCCGCGCCTCGGCCGCGAGGTCGAGCGGCGTGTTCAGCAGCGTGGCGGCCTGCGCGCCTTCGAGCAGCGCGGCGAGGCGCTGCGCGCCACCGCCGACCGCGACCCACTCGACGGTGTCGGCCACTCCGGCGTCACCCAGGATCTCGCGCAGCACGAAGGCGAAGCCGGTGGTCATGGCATCGACCGAGACGGTGCGCCCACGCAGATCCGCGAGCGTGGCAACATCCGCCGACGCCATCACGTTCAGCATGCCGTCATCGACGCCGAACAGGGCGACGAAATCGGCCGGGCCGCCGAGCTCGGCCTCACCCTGGCCTTCATCATAGGCGACGATGTTGTCCACCGAGGTCAGCGCGAGGTCGCAGCGCCCCTCATGCAGGTCGCGCGCCATCGCCTTGGAGTTCGGCGTCAGCGACAGCGCGAGGTCGATGCCCTGCGCCGCGAAGAGGCCCTGCTCCTGCCCGGCCCAGAGCGGCAAATTCGAGGCGCCGGCGAAGGCGACAATGTTCAACCTCACCGGCGCCATGCCAACGGTCACTTGCCGTGACTCCTTGGCATCGTATCGGTGCCCTCAAGCGCCGGGCGCCCGCTCCGCGGGCTTGGCTCGCCGCATGAGCGGCGGGCGCCCTTCGGCGCCTCGGATCGCTTCGCGATCCGCAATTCGCGCGAAGGGGCCATCGTCATCAATCCGCGAACTGGCCCGCCGCTTCCAGGATCGGGCGCCAGCGCGCGATCTCGGCGACGAGATGCGCGCGATGCGCCTCCGGCGTCACGCGCGACAGCGGCTCGGGCGGGCTGGCGAGGCTGTTGAGGCGCGCCACCACCGCAGGATCCTGGATCGCCACGCGCAGGGCGGCGTTCAGGCGGTCGATCACCGGGCGCGGCGTGCCGCGCGGCGCGTACATGCCGTGCCAAATGCTGACCTCGAAGCCCGGCAGGCCGGCCTCGGCGGCGGTCGGCACGTTCGGTGCCTCCGGCAGCCGCGCCGAGGTCGCCATCGCCACGCCCTTGATGCGGTTGTCCATCACGAAGGGCAGCGAGGAGGTGGTCTGGTCGCAATAGACGTCGAGCCGCCCGGCCATCAGCTGCGGGAAGATCGGGCCGGAACCGGTGAAGGGCACGGTGGTGAAGTTGATGCCGAGCTGCGCCTGCAGCAGCGTGCCGCAGAGCTGGCTGGCCGAACCCAGGCCCGCATTCGCCAGGTTCACGCCGTCGCGGCGCTCGCGCGCGAAGGCGATGAAATCGGCCAGCGTGTTGCCGGGGAAATCCGGGCGCAGCGAGATGATCATCGGCGTCGGCGTCACCAGGCCGAAGGGCTCGAGGTCGGTCACCGGGTTGTAGGGCAGGCGGCGATACAGCGTCGGCTGCGTGGCGATGCCGATATTGGTGTAGAGAATGGTGTGGCCGTCATTGCGCGCCTGCACCACGCGCTGCACGCCGATGGTGCCGCCCGCGCCGCCGACATTCTGCACCACCACCTGCTGGCCCAGATCGCGCCCCATCACATCGGCGAGCAGCCGGCCGACCACGTCGGTGGGCCCGCCGGGCGCGAAGGGGATCACCATGTTGAGCGGCTGGGTGGGGAAGGACTGCGCCATGGCGGGCGCAGCCCCCAGGGCCAGGGCGGCGCCGAGCAGCGCGCGGCGCATCAGGTTCATCGACATGGCTCGTTTTCCTCCGGTGATGATGTGCAAACTTGTCAGCGCCCGCCGCCGATGTCCACCAGCGCGCCGGTCATGTAGGAGGCGGCCGGGGAGAGCAGGAAGGCGACCAGCCCGGCCACTTCCTCCGGCTCGCCGGGGCGGCCCAGCGCGATGGCGGCGGTCATGGTCTTGAGCCGCTCCGCCCCCGCGCGGGCCTCATGGCTTTCGGTGCGGATCACGCCCGGCCGCACGCAGCAGACGCGGATGCCGAGCTTGCCGACCTCATTGGCGAGGCCTGCCGTGAAGCCATCCACCGCGCCCTTCGCGGCCGCATACATCACCCGCCCGGGCTGCCCGCCGAGCACCGAGGCGCGCGAGCCGATGTTCACGATGACGCCGCCCGAACCACCGCGATCGGTGGCCATGCGGCGCACCGCCTCACGCGAGCAGAAGACGGTGGTGCGGAGGTTGCCGTCCATCATGCGGTCGTACTCGGCCGCGGTGATGTCGGCGATCTTCGCCTCGGCGCTGCCGCCGGCATTGTTGACCAGGCCGCGCAGCGGCCCCATGGCGTCGGCGGCCTCGAACAGCGCGGCGATGCCGGCTTCGGATTGCACATCGGCCTGGATTGCGCGCGCGGTGCCGCCGGCTGCCGCGATGGCGGCGACGGTGGCCTTCGCGCTTTCGGCGTCGCGCGCATAATTCACCGCGACGCTCCAGCCATCCGCCGCGGCGGCCTTCGCGATGGCCGCGCCGATGCCGCGACCGGCCCCGGTGACAACCAGAACCCCGTGGCTCACCGCGACCACCCGCCGACCTTGGAGAGTTCGGCACGCGCCTCGGCGGCGGTCATCGGCTCGGCGCCGAACTCGCGCAGCAGCCGCACCGCGCGCTCGACGAGCACCGTGTTGCTCACCGCCAGCTCGCCCTTGTTGAGGTAGATGTTGTCCTCGAGGCCCACGCGCACATGCCCGCCCAGCAGCCAGGCCTGCATCAGCATCGGGAACTCCATCCGCCCGATCGCGAAGGCGGCCCAGGGGCTGCCGGCGGGGATGATGGAGCGCGCATAGTTCAGCGTCTCGGGATTCCAGTCGAAGCCCCAGCGGATGCCCATGCAGACCTGGAACAGGCAGGGGCCCTTCAGCACGCCCTGTTCCATCAGGTGCTTGGCGAGGCCGATGTCGCCGGAATCGAAGACCTCGAGCTCGGGGATGGTGCCGGCGGAATAGATCAGCTCCGCCATGCGCGTCACCGACCAGGGCGCGTTGATCACCACCGCGCTGCCCGACCACATCGTGTTCAGGTCGAGCGTCGCGATCTCGGGCTTCAGCGCCACGATGTGTTCCACGCGCTTGTCGGGCGGCAGCAGCGTGCTGCCGGCGGCGGCGTTGCGGGGGTTGTCGCGATCCGGCACGAAGCGCCCGCCCGGGCCGGTGGTGAGGTTGATCACCACATCGGTGCCGGAGGAGCGGATGCGGTCCACGACATCCTTGTAGAGGTCGAGCGACATGGAGGGCTTGCCCGTCTCCGGGTCGCGCACATGGATATGCGCCACCGCCGCGCCGGCCTTCGCGGCCTCGATCGCGGCATTGGCGATCTGCTCGGGCGTGATGGGCAGATAGGGCGTCTGCTCCGGCGTCGTGATGTTGCCGGTCACCGCGCAGGTGAGGATGTATTTGCGCTTCACTTGGAGGGGCCTCCGAAGGCGGGCTTGCCCCGCGTGATGTCGAGGAAGCGCGTGATGATCACGCGCTCGAACAGGCCATTCTTGCTGAAGGGATCGCCGGCGGAAAACGCCTCCGCCGCCGCGCGGTCGGGCACGTCCACGATGAAGACGCTGCCGATGCGCTTGTCGCCCGCATCATCGACCATCGGCCCGGCGAGCTTGATGTCCACGGGGCTCGCCTGGAGATAGGCGCGGTGGGCGTCGTAATGCGCGTCGCGGATCGCCTGGCCGTCCGGCTTCTGCGTGCAATGGATCAGGAAGAGCATCAGGCGGCCTCCAGCCGGGGGATGCGGAATTCATAGGTCAGGCGCGCGGGCTTGCCCTCGCGCTTCGAGGCCTCCCAATCCGTGACCAGCGAGGCCTTCACGCCGAACACCGCATCCTCATGCAGATAGGGGTCGCCATCCTTGAAGATATGCGTGATGAGGTCGCGATAGCCTTCCTTCTTGATCCAGAAATGCACATGCGCCGGGCGCATCGGCCCGCGCCCCATCGCGGCGAGCACGCGCCCCACCGGCCCGTCATGCGGCACCGGATAGGCGGCGGGCACGACGGTGGGGAAGGCGACGACGCCCTGGGCATCGGTGCGGAAACGCCCGCGCATGGAGTGCTCGTCGCCGAGCTGGCTGTCGTAGAAGCCCTCGGGCGAGGTGTGCCAGGCATCCACCTGCGCGCCCTCGATCGGCTGGCCCTGCTCATCCAGCACGCGGATCTCGACCTCGAGCGGCTCGCCCTCCACGCCCGGCGACATCTGCTGGCCGTTCTGCATGACCGGCGGATTCTCGCGGTGGAAGGGGCCGAGCACGGTGGTTTCGCTCACGCTCGCATGGGTGCGGTGCGCGATGGCATCGACCAGCATCGAGACGCCGAGGATGTCGGAGAGCAGTATCACCTCCTGCCGCTTGTCGTCGCACCAGCGGCCGAGCTCGGTGAAGAAGCCGACCGCCTGCTCCCATTCCTCGGGGGTGAGCTCCACCTCGCGCACGAAGTCATGCACATGGGTGATCAGCCCGGTCATGAGCTGGCGGATGCGCGGGCTGGCATCGGGCGCGATGCGGCCCAGCACGGCCTCGGTCAGGTTCTCGCTGGTATAGGTGATGTGGCCGTCGGCCATGTCTGGGTTCCTCCTGCGGGTTCAGCGCATTTCGATGACGACACGCCCGCGCGTGCCCCGCGCGACGGCGGCATAGGCCGCCGCGCCCTGGGCCAGCGGATAGGCCTCGGCGATCACGGGGGCGGGGTAGGTGCCGGATTCGAAGCCGGGGCGCAGCGCCTCCATCATCGGCGCGCATTCGGCGGTGCCGCGCTTGAGGCTGTCCACGCCGATCAGGCGGCATTCGCGGCGGTAGAAGGGGATCAGCTCGAACTTCACCTGCTCGCCCGGCGTGCCGGCGATGACGATCATGCGGCCACGGAAGGCGAGCGCGCCGAGTGCTGACTCGGTCAGGTCGGGCCGGCCGACGCAATCATAGACCACGTCCACGCCGCGCCCGCCGGTCAGCGTGGCGATCTGCGCGGCGAGGTCGCCGGCCGCGATGTCGATGAAGTCGGGCTGCGCGTGCCGGGCCGGGCTGTCGGCAGGCGCCTCGCCGCGCACGGCGGCGATCACCCGGGCACCCTTGCCGCGGCCGATGCCGCAGGCCGCACCGCCCACGCCGCCCGTGGCACCAATCACCAGCAGCGTCTCGCCCGCGGCGAGTTGCGCATAATCGAGGCCGATCCAGGCGGTGACGTAGTTCACGCCCACCGAAGCCGCCTGGGCGAAGCTGAGATTGGCCGGCTTGCGGCGCAGCCCGGCCACGGGCACGCGCAGATAGGCGGCGTGGCTGCCATCGCGCAGATAGCCATGGTCGCCGCCCGTGCCCCAGACCTCGGCGCCGAGCCACTCGGCCGGGCCGGCCACCACCACCCCGGCATAGTCGCGCCCGGGCGTGCGCGGCGGCACGGTCTGGCGCATGCGCCCGGCCACGTTCTTCACATCCGAGGGGTTCACCGAGGCCGCGCGGACGGCGACCAGCGCCTCCTCCGGCCCCGGCGCGGCGATCGCCATCTCGGCCAGGTGCAGCACCTCCGGCCCGCCGAAGGCGTCGAAGCGCAGCGCGGGCGCGCGGCTGGGCAAGGTGGCGAGCGGGGGCGCGGCCAAGGGCGCGTCGGGCATGGCGAAGGGGTCCTCTTGAACGTGGCCCGGCATAGGCGGGGCGGGCGGGATGGGTCAAGCGATTTCTGCAATCGATTGCACCATTCCGCACCTGCGTAAAGCGGCTAGGGTGGCGCCCATGTCGAATCGTCGCCCTGCCCGCGCCACCGAGGCGCCGCGCGCCACCATCGCCGATGTCGCTCGCCTCGCGGGCGTGCACGCCTCCACCGTCTCGCGCGCCCTGAACCCGGCGACGCGCGGCATGGTGACGGAGGCGGTGGCGCTGCGCGTCACCGCGGCGGCAGACAGCCTGGGCTGGCGGCCCTCCATGCTGGCGGCGGGGCTGCGCACGCGGCGCAGCCGGACCATCGGCATCCTCGTGCCCGATCTGGTGAACCCGATCTTTCCGCCCATCGTGCGCGCCGCCGAGGCGAAGCTGGCCGCGGAAGGCTATGCCACGCTGGTCGCCAACACCGACAACGACAAGGCGCGCGAGACCCTGCTGATCGAGCGCATGGCGACGCACCTGGTCGATGGCCTGATGCTGGCCTCCGCCGCCGAGGGCAGCGAGGCGCTGGCGCTCTGCGCGCGGCTGGGCATCCCGGCGGTGCTGATCAACCGGCGCCTGCCCGGTGGCATGCAGCAGGCCGGCGCCTCGGCCGTGACGAATGACGACCGGCACGGGATCGGCCTGGTGGTGGCCCATCTGGTGGCGCTGGGCCATCGGCGGATCGCGCATCTGGCCGGCCCGCCGGGTGTCTCCACCGCCGCTGACCGGCGCGGTGGCTTCCGCGCCGCGCTCAAGGCCGCAGGGCTCGACCCCGCCAGCGCGCCGATCCAGGCGGCGCGGGCCTATACCGTCGAGGCGGGGCGCGAGGCGATGGCGGCGCTGCTCGCAAGCGGGGCGGATTTCACCGCCGTGGTGGCGGCCAACGACATGCTCTGCCTGGGCATCTACGACGCGCTGGCGGCGGCGGGGCTGCAGGTGGGGCGGGATGTCTCGGTCACCGGCTTCAACGACATGCCCTTCGTGGACCGCATCCACCCGGCGCTGACCACGGTGCGCATCCAGCATGCGGCGATGGGGCGGGAGGCGGCGGGGCTGCTGCTGGCCGAGATCGCGGCCCCGGAGGCGCCGCGCCAGGATATCCGCCTGGTGCCGGAGCTGGTGGTGCGCGCCTCGACGGCGCCGCCCTTCACGGCGAGTTGATAGGGAGCCCTGGCGGGGCCGAGATTTTCCGCGCGCGCACACAGAAGCGTGTAGAAGGGCAGGCCTGCGCGAAAAATGAGACGATTCGTCATTTTATCCACGGGTCCTCGGGGGTTTTCGCAGCAGACTCCCTCTGTCCAGGGGGGTCTTCGAGAAATTTCTTCCTCGGCGCCCGAATCACCTCCGGCTGCTGCCTGGCCCCCCGCCCAATAGGAGGCTTGGTTTGCAACCCACGATATGTTTTCGTGCACCCACTAACCGAGTATTCCTCGATCATCTCCTGACAACGGACCCTTAATGTCTCAGGCGCGGCGGCCGAAATCGGAGTTCCTGGGGCTGCACGATCCCTATGCGGATGTGCCGGCTTCCACGACGCCGCAGCCGCGGCGCCCGGCTCCGCCCTTGCTCGACAAGGAGAAGGGCGAGGAGCTGTTGCGCGCCGGCGCTTCCCTCGTGGTTATCGTCGTCCTCATCGCCGTCGCGGTCACCGCGCTCTACTGAGCCGACCCATCCCGGGCTAGAAGGGTGGCATGCACGCCCCCGTCTTGCCCGCGCGCCTCTACGACGCCCGCGGCAATCTCTACGCTGTCATCCCCCCCACTGCCCTTGGCCTTACCGCCGGGCCCGAGGCCGCCGCCCGCAGCCACGCCGCCTGGGCACCGGCGGCCATTGCCGCCACCTGCGGCTGGCCCGGCCCGATTCCGGCCGGGGCGAAGCCGCACCGCTCGGACGGGCTGCTGGTCGGCCCCTTCCAGGCCACGCCGCCCTTCGACCTGCTGATCGTGAACACCGATGCGACCCTGGCCGAGCGCAGTGGCAATGGGCTGACCATTTTCGCCACCGCCCTGGCCGAGGACGGGAGGCTGCCGCCCGACACGCCCGTGACGCTGCGCGTGCACCATGCCGGCGCCACGCCGAGCCCCGGCCCGGTGACGGTCACGCGCGGCACCGAGGCCGGCCAGCCCGGCATCTGGCTTGAGCTTGGCCGCCCGAGCTTCGGCCCGGCGGCGGTGGCGGCCTTGCCGGCGGGCGTGATCCCCCTGGCCGAGGCGCCGCTGGTGACGGTGAAGCGCCTCGCCGCGCTCGACCCGGCCTGGGCGCGCACCGTCTTCGTGCGCATCGGCAACCCCCACGCCGTCACCTTCCTCCCGACCGAGGCCGAACTGCCGGCCATGGCCGCGCTGCGCACCCCCGCGCTGCAGGCGGCGCTGACCCGCATCGCCTTCGCGGCCGGCAGCCAGGGGGAGGGCGACCCCTGCCCGGCCGGGATCAATCTGCAATGGGCGGCGCCGCGCGCCGATGGCAGCCTGGCCGCGCGCGTCTTCGAACGCGGCGAGGGGCCGACGGAATCCTCCGGCACCAGCGCCACCGCGGTCGCGAGCGCGGCGCTGCGCCTGGGACTCGTCGCCGGGCCGCGCGTGCTGGTGCACATGCCCGGCGGCACCGCGCCGCTCGCCGCCGACCCCGATGGCACGATGCGGCTCTTCGGCACGGCAAGGCGCCTCGCATGATCCGGCGCGCGGCATGATCGGCCCCGCCGGCTGGGGCATCCTGCTGCGCCTGGCCGCCACGCTGCTCTTCGCGCTGATGTCGCTCTGCGTGGCGCTCGCCGCCAGCGAGGCGCCGGTGGGGCAGATCGTGTTCCACCGCAGCCTCTGGGCGCTGGTGCCGATCCTGCTCTACCTCGCGCTGCGCGGGCAGTTGCGGCACGGGCTGCGCACGCGCCACCCGCTCAGCCATCTGCGCCGCAGCCTCTATGGCTGCGCCTCGATGTTCTTTTCCTTCATCGCCCTGGCGGAGCTATCCCTGGCGCTGGCCACGGCACTCGCTTTCCTCGCGCCCCTGCTGGCCGTGCCGGTGGCGATGGTCGCGCTGCGGGAGCGGCCGGGCTGGCTGGTGGGTGGGGCGGCGCTGGCGGGGTTCCTGGGTGTGCTCATCATGCTCGCCCCGGCGCTGACCGGGCCGGCGCTCGCGACCGGCACGCTGATCGGCATCGGCGCGGGGCTGCTCAACGCGGCGGTGACGATCGGCGCAAAGGTGGAGGTGAAGCGCCTGACCGCCACCGAATTGCCCGGCACCATCACCTTCTACTTCGCCCTCATCTGCGGCCTGGGCGGGCTGGCGACCTGGCCCTTCGGCTGGGCCACGGTGTCCGATTCGGGGTTCCTCTGGCTGGTCGGCGCGGGGCTCACCGGCGGGCTGGCGCAGATCTGCATGACCGAGGCGGTGGCGCGCGCGCCGATCTCGCTGCTCGCCCCCTTCGAATATGCGGCCATGCTCTGGGCGCTGCTGCTGGATCTGCTGGTCTTCGGGGTGGTGCCGGGGCTGAGCGGGCTTGCCGGATGCGCCATCATCGTTGGCGCAGCGGCCGTGGTGGCCTTCGCGGACCGTCTTGGCCGTCGGCACTGAATATACGCTTCTTGCATCGATACCTCGGCGGCGCGACTAACGCTGCGGTAGTTTTCATGGCTGACGAACCTGAGGGGGCAGCCATGGCCATCATCACGGGAACTTCCTGGGGCGATCTCATCACCACCGCCAGTGTGTCCGAAAGCGTGCAGGGTGGCGTGGCCACCAGCGGCGAGGACCGTATCGTCGCCGGGGGGCGGCCGCGACACGGTCCGCGCCGGTGACGGCGCCGACACGGTGTTCGGCGACGCTTACTCCGACACCCTGGAAGGCGAGGGCGGCGACGACCTGCTGGACCTCTCGGCGATCGATGCCGTGGCGGGTGTCGCGGGCGACCAGGCCTTCACCTTCATCGGAGCGGCGGCCTTCTCTGCCGCCTGCAGCCCGGCGCCGCCTTTGCGGCAACCGACCTGATCGGCTGATCAACCCGGCAGGCGCGGCGTCTCGGGCTGTTCGTCTTTCAGCGCCACACCCGTGGCGCCGAGCCGCCGCGCCGCGCCGGTCAGCCAGAGCAGCTTCTCCGCCGCCTCCCGGCTGCCGAGCCCGCCGGGGCGGATGTTGCTGATGCAGTTGCGCTCGGCATCGGTGCGCCCGCGGCGCGGCGCGTGGGTGAGGTAGATGCCCATGCTGTCCAGCGCCGTCAGGCCCGGCCGTTCGCCGATCAGCACGGCGACGAAGCCGGCCTGCATCGCCTCGCCGATCGCATCCCCGATGGCCACGCGCGCCTGCTGCGCGATCACCACCGGGCCGAGCACGAGCCCTGCGGCGCGCAGCAGCGGCGCGGCGGCGGCAACCAGCGGCGGCGCCTGGGTCTGCACGCCGCTGGCGCAGAGCCCATCGGCGACGACGAAGACGAAGGCGCCCGGGGTCGCGGGCAGCGCGGTGTCGCGCAGCCTGCGGCCGAGATCGGGGCGCAGCAGATAGGCGCGGCGATCCGGCGCCTCGCTGGCCACGACCAGGCTCGGCAGGGCGAGCGCGGCCTGCAGCGCCACGACATCGAGCGCCGAATGCACCGCATCGCGCGCCCGGGCATGCGCTTCCTGGAAATCGAGATGCGCCGCCGTGGGCAAGCCATTGCCCACCCGGCCGAGCGCCACGCGCGCGGCGGTGTGCGCGCGCAACTCGGACCAGCGCGTCGGCGTGCTCACAGCAGCCCCGCGACCGGCATGGGCAGCGCCTCCGGCGTGCGCTCCGCGAGGCCCATGCGCGCGAGCCATCCCGCGAATTCCGGCGCGGGGCGCTTGCCCAGCGCGGCGCGCGCATAGAGCCCGTCATGGAAGGAGGTGGATTGATAGGCGAGCATCGTGTCATCCGCGCCCGGCACGCCCATGACATAGGTGACGCCGGCGACCGTCAGCAGCGTCAGCAGCGAATCCATGTCGTCCTGGTCGGCCTCGGCATGGTTGGTGTAGCAGACATCCACCCCCATCGGCAGGCCGAGCAGCTTGCCGGCGCAATGATCCTCGAGCCCGGCGCGGATGATCTGCTTGCCGTCATGGAGATATTCGGGGCCGATGAAGCCGACCACGGAGTTCACCAGCAGCGGCCTGAACCGCCGCGCCACGGCATAGGCGCGCACTTCCAGCGTCTGCTGGTCCACGCCGTGATGCGCCTCCGCGCTCAGCGCGCTGCCCTGGCCGGTCTCGAAATACATGCAGTTGTCGCCGATGCTGCCGCGATTCAGCGCGAGTGCTGCCTCATGCGCCTCCTGCAGCAAGGCGAGGGAGACGCCGAAGCTGCGGTTCACGCCTTCCGTGCCGCCGATCGATTGGAACACCAGATCCACCGGCGCGCCGCGCTCCATCGCCAGCAGCGTGGTGGTGACATGCGCCAGCACGCAGGATTGCGTCGGGATGTCGTAGCGCGTGCGCACGGCATCGAGCAGACCGAGCAGGCGCAGCAGGTTGTCCACATTGTCGGTCGCCGGATTCACGCCGATCACCGCATCGCCCGCCCCCAGCAGCAGCCCGTCCAGGATCTGCGCGGCGACGCCCTTCGGGTCATCCACCGGGTCGTTCGGCTGCAGGCGGATGGAGAGCGTGCCGGGCAGGCCCAGCGTGTTGCGGAAGCGCGTCACCACCCGGCATTTCTGGGCGATCGCGATCAAATCCTGCACGCGGCAGATCTTGGTCAGCCCCGCCACCATCTCGGGCGTGAGGCCCGGCGCGAGGGCGGTGAGCGCGGCGGTGTCGGCCTCGCCGAGCAGCCAGTCGCGGAACCCCCCCAGGGTGAGATGCGCCACGGGGGCGAAGGCGGCTGCGTCGTGGCTGTCCAGGATCAGCCGCGTGACCTCGTCATCCTCATAGGGGATCACGGCCTCGTCCAGGAAATGCCGCAGCGGCAGGTCGGCCAGGGCGCGCTGCGCGGCCACGCGCTGCGCGGCACTCTCCGCCGCCACGCCCGCCAGGGCATCGCCCGAGCGGAAAGGCGTGGCGCAGGCCAGCAGCCGGCGCAGATCCTCGAAAACATAGCGCGTGCCACCCACGCTTTGCGCGAAGCCCATGCCGCCCGCATCCCTGTCCTGCGCGCCCCACATGGCATTGCCCGCCCCGTCTTGCCAGCCCGCCCCCGCCGCCGGAGGATGCGCCGCCGCTTGGGGGGAATGACATGGATCGTGCTGCGCTGGAGATGCGCCCGGATGCGGCGGCCGAATGGCCGGACCACATCTACGCCGCGCTCAAGGCCCACAACATCACGCAGGTGGCGCTGGTGCCCGATGCCGGCCATGCGCGGCTCATCCGCCGCTGCCTGGCCGACAATGAGATGCGCGTCGTCACCCTGACCACCGAGGAAGAGGGCGTGGCCCTGCTTGGCGGCGCCTGGCTGGGCGGGGCGAAGGGCGTGCTGCTGATGCAATCCTCCGGCGTGGGCAACTGCATCAACATGCTCAGCCTCGCCACGCTCTATCGCACGCCCCTGCCCATGCTGGTGACGATGCGCGGCGACTTCGCCGAGTTCAACCCGGCGCAGGTGCCCATGGGCCATGCGACGCAGACGGTGCTCGAGGCGATGGGCACGCTGGTGCACCGCGCCGACCGGCCCGAGGATGTCGGCGTGACGGTGGACGCCACCATCCGCCTCGCCTTCAACACCTATCGCCCGGCGGCGACGCTGCTCGGCCAGCGCCTGATCGGCGCCAAGACCTTCGGGAAGGATTGAGGCGATGAGCGGCTATCCGGACCGGCGCGACGTGGTGCGCGCCCTGCTCGCCGAGCGTGGCGATCTGCTGGTGGTGGCGGGGCTCGGCGCCTCGGCCTGGGACATCACCGCGATCGGCGATTGCGCTCAGAATTTCCCGCTCTGGGGCGGCATGGGCGGGGCGGCGATGATGGGCCTCGGCCTCGCCCTCGCGCAGCCGAAGCGCCGGGTGCTGGTGATCACCGGCGATGGCGAGATGCTGATGGGCATCGGCGCGGTGGCGACCATCGCCGTGCAGAAACCGGCCAACCTCTCCGTCGTCGTGCTCGACAATGAACACTACAGCGAGACCGGCGGGCAGGAGACGGCGACGCGCCACGGTGTCGATCTCGCCGCCATGGCGCGCGGCGCGGGCATTCCCGATTGCCGCACCCTCACGACGCTGGCCGAGGTGCCCGCACTGCGCGATGCGATCCACGCCGCCTCCGCGCCGCTTTTCGCCGTGGTGAAGATCGCAGTCGGCAACCTGCCCCTCGTGCTCCCGCCGCGCGAAGGCGCCTATCTCACATCGCGCTTCCGCGAGGCCGTGCTCGGCCCGGCCGCGCATCACCAGCTCTGAGGGGGGCGCCGCCATGCCGCATGTCATCACGCTGCGCCCGATCCATGAGGACGCCATCGCCCTGCTGCGTGAGGCGCCGGGTGTCACGGTCGAGACGGTGATGGATCTGTCGGAAGCCTCGCTCGCCGCCAAGCTGCCCACCGCCGATGCGCTGATCGTGCGCACCATCCGCATCGACCGGCCCTTCCTGGCGCATTGCCCCAATTTGCGCATCCTCGCGCGGCATGGCGTGGGCTATGACATCGTCGATGTCGCCGCGCTCACCGAGCGCAACATCCCGCTCACCATCACGCCCGAGGCGAATGCGGTGAGTGTCGCCGAGCACGCGCTGATGATGATGCTGGCCTGCGCGCGGCGGCTGACCGACTTCAACGCCAATCTCCGCGCCGCCACGCCGGTCTGGGGCGCGCAGCCGGGCCTGCCGACCTTCGATCTCGCGGGCAAGACCGTGCTGGTGGTGGGCTTCGGGCGAATCGGCACGCGGGTGGCGAAGCTCTGCGCCGCCTTCGGCATGCAGGTGCTGGTGCGCGACCCCAATGTGGCGAAGGGCAGCATCCGCGGCCTGGGCTTCACCCCGGTGGACGACGCCGCCGAGGCCGCGGGCGTCGCGGACATCGTCACCGTGCATGTGCCGAGCGGCCCCTCCACCCGCAACATGATCGACGCGGCCTTCTTCGCCCGCATGAAGCGCGGCGCGGTCTTCGTGAACACGGCGCGCGGCACCATCGTGGACCAGCGCGCGCTGGAGGCGACGCTGCGCGCCGGCCACCTGGCCGCGGCCGGCATCGATGTCTTCGAGGAAGAGCCGGTGGAGACGCCCATCTCCCTGCTCTCCGTGCCGAACCTGATCATGACGCCCCATGTCGCCGCCAGCACGCAGGAAGGGCTGCGCCGCATGGCGATGGACAGCGCGGCCGCGGTGCTCGGCTGCTTCGCCGGCACGCTCGACCCCGACATCGTGGTAAATGGGGAGGTCCTGGCCCGGCGGAACTGAGCTTCCGCCCCCAGCCCCTTGACTCCGCCGCCCTTCGTGCCGAGTTGCGTGTTGACGGGCGGGCGCCCGCCCCATAGGGTTGTGGCGTCGGTTCCGACAAATCGGTCGCGTCGCGCCCCGTGGCGCCGCCGGTCCCTCCCCTTCTTGCCCCCCGGACGCCGCACCCCCTGGGTCGTGGCGCGGTCTGGGCGAGCCGAAGCATCGTTCGCCGCCTCGGCTTGCCGCCGCCGTTCCGGGCCCACCGCCTGTCTCCTTCCTCGCGCACGACGGACGCGTCCGCCCCATGCATCTTTCCGAACTCAAGGCGAAATCGCCGGCCGACCTGCTGGCCTTCGCCGAATCCCTCCAGATCGAGAACGCCTCGTCCCTGCGCAAGCAGGACATCATGTTCGCGATCCTGAAGTCGCTGGCCGACAATGAGCAGGCCATCTATGGCGACGGCACGCTCGAGATCCTGCCCGACGGCTTCGGCTTCCTGCGCAGCCCGCAGGCCAATTTCCTTCCCGGCCCGGACGACATCTACGTCTCCCCCGCCCAGGTCCGGCGCTTCGCGCTGCGCACCGGCGACACGGTGGAAGGGCAGATCCGCGCGCCCAAGGATGGCGAGCGCTACTTCGCCCTGCTGAAGGTCGACACCATCAATTTCGAGGCGCCCGAGGCGCTCAAGCACCGCATCAACTTCGACAACCTCACGCCGCTCTACCCCACGCGGCGCCTGAAGATGGAGAATGCGGACGCCGAGGCCGTGGCGAAGGGCCCGACCAAGGACTACACCCACCGCATCATCGACCTCGTCGCCCCCATCGGCATGGGCCAGCGCGCGCTGATCGTGGCGCCTCCGCGCACCGGCAAGACGGTGATGCTGCAGAACATCGCCAAGTCCATCACGGCGAACCACCCCGACATCTTCCTGATGGTGCTGCTGATCGACGAGCGGCCCGAGGAAGTGACCGACATGGCCCGCACCGTGCGCGGTGAGGTCGTGGCCTCCACCTTCGACGAACCCGCCACGCGCCACGTCCAGGTCACGGAAATGGTGCTCGAGAAGGCGAAGCGCCTGGTCGAGCACAAGCGCGACGTGGTGATCCTGCTCGATTCCATCACGCGCCTGGGCCGCGCCTACAACTCGGTGGTGCCGAGCAGCGGCAAGGTGCTGACCGGCGGCGTGGACGCGAACGCGCTGCAGCGGCCCAAGCGCTTCTTCGGCGCGGCGCGCAACATCGAGGAAGGCGGCTCGCTGACCATCATCGCCACCGCGCTGATCGACACCGGCAGCCGCATGGACGAGGTGATCTTCGAGGAGTTCAAGGGCACCGGCAATTCCGAGCTGGTGCTCGACCGCAAGCTCTCCGACAAGCGCACCTTCCCGGCGATCGACATCACGAAGTCGGGCACCCGCAAGGAAGAGCTGCTGGTCGAGCGCGGCACGCTCAGCAAGATGTGGGTGCTGCGCCGGATCCTGAACCCGATGGGCACGCAGGATTCGATGGAGTTCCTGCTCGACAAGCTGAAATACAGCAAGACCAATCAGGACTTCTTTGATGCGATGAACACCTGAGGGTGTTCACCGCATCAGCTTCGCGCCCGCCGGCCTAATCCAGTTTGCGGGCCAGCTTGCGGGCGAGGATGTAGCCGATCATGCCGGCCACAGGGGCGGCGGGCATGACCAGCAGCCAGCCCAGATGCTGCCCGCCGATCACGAGCCCCATGCCGATGCCGAGCATCATGCCCCCCACCAGGGAGCCGACGACCCCGGCGGTGAGGCCGAGCACCAGGATATCCGCGCGCGTGATCATGGCCGGCGATTAGGGGGTTTCGCCGCGGTTTGACAAGCTGCGGCCCCGCTTCTAGAAGGCGCGCACTTCCGGGAACGTGGACGCAGCTTCGGGCTGCGCGCCCGCTTGGGGTCATCCGGACCCCCGGCCTACCGGGACAACCTGCCGCGAAGCGCCTCAAGGCGTGGCGGCGCAAGAAAAGACCCGCATCCTGTCATGGGGTGGGGGCCGGAGCCTTTTGTGACCAAGCGCGCTGAATCCAAGTACAAGATCAACCGCCGCCTCGGGGTGAACCTCTGGGGCCGTGCGAAGTCCCCCATCGCCAAGCGGGAATACGGCCCCGGCCAGCATGGCCAGCGCCGCAAGCAGAAGCCGACCGACTTCGGCGTTCAGCTGATGGCGAAGCAGAAGCTGAAGGGCTACTACGGCAACATCGGCGAGAAGCAGTTCCGCAAGTACTACGAGGAAGCCGTGCGCCGTAAGGGCGACACCTCGGAGAACCTGATCGAGCTGCTGGAGCGCCGTCTGGACACGGTGATCTACCGCATGAAGCTGGCGGTGACGCCCTTCGCCGCGCGGCAGTTCGTGAACCACGGCCATGTGCTGGTGAACGGCAAGCGCCTCAACATCTCGTCCTACCTGGTGAAGGACACGGATGTGATCGAGGTGAAGGAGAAGTCGAAGCAGCTGACCTGCGTGCTGGATGCGGCGCAGAGCGGCGAGCGCGACGTGCCCGAATATATCGAGATCGACCACCGCGCCATGCGCGGCCGCATCCTGCGCGCGCCGAAGCTGAGCGACGTGCCCTATCCGGTGCAGATGGAACCGAACCTGGTGGTCGAGTTCTATTCGCGCTGAGGCTGAGCGGGCCTTCGGGCCTTACGAGAAAGCGCCGGTCCCGCGAGGGGCCGGCGCTTTTTTATGATCCGGCTATCGCTGGCGCGTAGGTGATCTGCTTAAGGACCGAACCTTCGAGTAGCTTCACGCTTGTGTTTGCTATATCCCAAAACAACGCGATCCGACCTGCCCAATCCGTGATTTCTAGAGCGCGCTGATAAGCCGTCTTCTTTTTGGAATCTTCGTCCGAGCGAACTGCTGGCTCCGACTCTTCTATACGGCGAAGTATACTCAGCATTCCGCCCGAGGCGTTGAATACAGCGTCGCCACCAAGGAGATGCCAATTAGAAATAGCCCACCTAAATTGAGCTGAGTAAGCCAAAAGCGCCTTTTCTGAAATACTACTAAACTCGGCATCCGAGATGAGCCGATCGATTTCATCTACCTGAGCGAGCAATTTAGGAATTATTTCTTTCGGGATTAAAGCTATTGGTGATTTACCCCTTATTATATCCCCGACAGATTCGATAAATTTGAAATTGCTGTCAGTAGCGAACTGATTGATATGGCGAACATCACGAATGAGAGAGTCAGGCTCGACGCATCTTCTTAAGTCTTTCACTGCATTCAAAGCGTGCTGCGCGAACAAGGGATAATCGTTGGCGAGCGCCTGGATCTGAGTTTCTAGCTTTCGAATAGATTCAGATATTATATGCATCAAAGAATAAATGCTGTCGTTCGGCGGCACGTCGAACATGATTCGAAGCCGCGCCTCAATTGGCGCGGCGGGAAGGTCCCCCGCATTAACATCAGCAAGCCGTCGGAATAGGGGAACCAAAAGCAACGCCAAAGATGTCTTTTCTAATTCTATACTTTCCACCTCACCATTGCTCATTGGTAGCCTCCGACCACTGCTCTTCTAGCGGCACGGTAGCCTGGAACGCGACCAGGCCACCATTCGGCGCTACCCTCAAGCCCCCGCCTTCACCTCAACCCCGTTCTCGGCGAAAAGCGCCTGCAGTTCGCCCGCCTGGAACATCTCGGTGACGATGTCGCAGCCGCCCACGAACTCGCCCTTCACATAGAGCTGCGGGATGGTCGGCCAGTTCGAGAAGGTCTTGATCCCCTCGCGGATCTCCATGTCGGCCAGGACGTTCACGCCCTTGAAGGGCACGCCCACATGCGAAAGGATCTGCACCACGCGGGCCGAGAAGCCGCACTGCGGGAACACCGGCGTCCCCTTCATGTAGAGCACCACCGGGTTCTCGGTGATCTCGGCCTTGATGCGGTCATGCACGCTGTCGGTCATCGGTCGGGTTCCTTTCAGAAAGGGGTTATTCGGGCGCGGAGGTCTGCAGCGCCAGGGCGTGCAGCGCACCGCCCATCCGCCCCTGCAGCGCCGCATAGACGATCTGGTGTTGCTTGACGCGGGAGATGCCCTTGAAGGCCGAGGAAACCACGGTCGCGGCGTAATGGTCGCCATCCCCGGCCAGGTCCTCGATCGTCACGATGGCATCGGGCAGCGCCGATTTGATCAGCGCCTCGATCTCCGCCGCCTGCATCGCCATGGCACTCAGCCCCCCCAGTCCTCAAGAAGCCATCAATGCCGGCAGGGTCGCCTCATGCGCCGCCGCCAAGCTTCCCACGGATATGGAGGAAGCATCGGCCAGAACCAAGTCCCCACCCCCGCTCCGGCCCAGGCGCCGCGCCGGCACCCCGGCGGCGGCGGCGGCGGCAAGCAGGCCGGCGCCATCGGCCACGGCCAGCACATAGCGGCCCTGGTCCTCGCCGAACCACCAGCCATGCGGCGCGAGGCCGGCCGGCGGCGCTTCCAGCACCGCGCCCACGCCGGTCGCCATCGCCATCTCGGCCAGGGTCACCAGCAGCCCGCCATCGGCGCAGTCATGGCAGGCGGCCACCGCCCCGCCGAGGATCTGCGCGCGTACGAAATCGCCAATCCTGCGCTCGGCGGCCAGATCGACGGGCGGCGGCGCGCCCGCCTCCCGCCCCGCGATCTCGCGCAGCCAGAGCGATTGGCCGAGCCAGCCGCGCCCTTCGCCCACCAGCACCAGGTCGAGCCCCGGGGCGAGGCCGAGCCCCACCGCCTGGCGCGCCTGTTCCAGCACGCCGACGCCGCCGATGGCGGGCGTGGGCAGGATCGCGCGGCCATTGGTCTCATTGTAGAGGGAGACATTGCCGCTCACGACCGGGAAGTCGAGGGCGAGGCAGGCGCTGGCCATGCCGCGCACGGCGGCGGCGAATTGCCCCATGATCTCGGGCTTTTCCGGATTGCCGAAATTCATGTTGTCGGTGATGGCCAGCGGCGTGGCGCCGACCGCGGTCAGGTTGCGCCAGGCCTCGGCCACCGCCTGGCGGCCGCCTTCCTCGGGGTCGGCCAGCACGTAGCGCGGCGTGCAATCCGTGGTCATGGCCAGCGCGCGGTCGAGCCCCTCGAGCTTCACCACGGCCGCATCGGCGCCGCCGGGGCGCTGCACGGTCTGCCCGCCCACGGTGCTGTCATACTGGTCCCAGATCCAGCGCCGCGAACACAGGTCGAGCGAGCCGACAAGCTTCTCCAGCGCCGGCAGGATGCCCATCGGGTTGTCGATGTCGGCGGCGTCCAGCACCGGCTGCTTCGGCGTCTCGGCGGTGGGGCGGCGGTAGAGGGGGGCCTCGGATTCCAGGGGGGCGAGGGGGATGTCGGCCTCGATCTCGCCCTTGTGGCGGATGACGATGCGGCCGGTGTCGGTCAGATGGCCGATGACGGCGAAATCCAGCTCCCACTTGCGGAAGATGGCCTCGGCCATGGCCTCGCGGCCCGGCTTGAGGATCATCAGCATGCGTTCCTGGGATTCGGAGAGCATCATCTCATAGGCGCTCATGCCGGCCTCGCGCTGCGGGACCTGGTCCATGAGCAGCTCGATGCCCACGCCGCCCTTGCTGGCCATCTCGACGCTGCTGCTGGTCAGCCCCGCCGCGCCCATGTCCTGGATGGCGACGATGGCGTCGGTGGCCATGAGTTCCAGGCAGGCCTCGATCAGCAGCTTCTCGGTGAAGGGGTCGCCGATCTGGACGGTGGGGCGCTTTTCCTCGGTGTCGGCGCTGAATTCGGTGCTGGCCATGGTCGCGCCATGGATGCCGTCGCGCCCGGTCTTGGAGCCGACATAGACCACGGGGTTGCCCACCCCCGCCGCCGCGCTGAGGAAGATGCGGTCCTTCGGCGCGATGCCCACGGTCATGGCGTTGACCAGCGGGTTGCCGTTGTAGGCGGGGTGGAAATTCACCTCGCCGCCCACGGTCGGCACGCCGACGCAATTGCCGTAGCCGCCGATGCCGCGCACCACGCCATCGATGATGCGCGTCATGCGCGGCGCGTCGGGCTGGCCGAAGCGCAGCGCGTTGAGGTTGGCGATGGGCCGCGCGCCCATGGTGAAGACATCCCGCAGGATGCCGCCCACGCCGGTGGCCGCACCCTGGTAGGGCTCGATGAAGCTCGGGTGGTTGTGGCTCTCCATCTTGAAGATGGCGGCCAGCCCATCGCCGATGTCGATCACGCCGGCATTCTCGCCCGGGCCGTGGATCACCCAAGGAGCGCTGGTCGGCAGCGTCTTCAGCCAGACGCGCGAGGATTTGTAGGAGCAATGCTCCGACCACATGACCGAGAAGATGCCGAGTTCCGCCAGGCGCGGGGTCCGGCCGAGAATGGCGAGCACACGCTCGAACTCATCGGGCTTGAGGCCGAATTCCGCGGCGAGTTGCTTGGCGCGCGCGGGGTCGAGGGGCTGGGGCATCGGCATTCCGAAAAGCGACGTTCGGCCTCTGGGTAGCAGTTTTTCGCGCGCGGGGAGAGACGCCTCGCCGCGCATGGGGGGCATGCGCCCCCCTCTCAGCCCGGCAGGGCGTAGCCGGCGGCCCTCGCCGCGCGATCCCAGGCGAGGGTGGTAGCGAAGCTCTCCTGCGTGACCGGCGCGAAGCCGGCGAGGTGCAGCGCGGGGTGGGGCGGGGTCGCCACCAGCGCGTCCCGCAGCGCCGCCACCTGCTCGGCCGGCAGGGCGGGTGAGGCGACGAAGGCGGGCATCGGGGCGAGGTCTGTCGAGTCCAGCACGCGGAGGCCCGCCGTGAGGTCGGGCCGGTGGCGCGCGATCAGCGCGTGCCAATAGGCGTCGAGCGGGCCGACATCGATCCGCCCCTCCCGCACCGCATCCAGCACGCCGCGCGCGGTGACGAGATCGCCCACCACCTCGCGATAGAGCGGCCCGCCGCGCGCCTGGTGGTGCGGCAGCAGATGGTGGCGCAGCGCGTTGAAGCCGGAATGCGAATGCGTGACCGTCCAGCCCAGGCGATGGCCGAAGGTATCTTCGAGCCGCGCAAAGGGGCTCTCCGCCCGCACGATCAGGTCCGAGCGATAGAGGGCGCGCCCGCCGGCCCATTGCAGGTCCGGGATCATCGCCGCGAGGGGCTGCACCGGCGCGATGCCGAGCGCGATGGGGTAGCCGCACATCTGCACCAGCCCCAGATCGCCGCGCCGCCAGAGATCCTCCAACGGCTGCGGCGCGGGGTAGGGCGTGTAGTCCAGCGCGACGCCGGCGCGGGCGGCGACGTCATCGATCAGCGCGCGCCAGGTGGCCTCCGCCTCGGGGGCCACGGCATACATGCGCGCATTGGCGATGAAGCGCGGCATCATTTCAGCGACACGAAGGTAGAACCTTCGTGTCCCTCAGACGCCGGGCGCCGCGCATCCGCGCGGCTTGGCTTCGCCGCACTTGCGGCGGCGCCCATTCGGGCGCTCGGCCCTTCGGGCCGCAAGCAAGCGCCCCGTCGATCTTCCATCAGCCCGCCGCGGGCGGCACTTCGTCGCGCAGATAGGCCTCGACCGTGCCCTGCAGCTTGATGGTCAGCGGCTGGCCGCGGCGGTCCACCGCCTTGCCGACGGCCACACGCACCCAGCCCTCGCTGATGCAGTATTCCTCGACATTCGTCTTCTCGACGCCCTTGAAGCGGATGCCCACGCCGCGCGCGAGCAGCTCGGCATTGTGATAGGGGCTGGCAGGGTCGGCGGAGAGGCGGTCGGGCAGGGGCGTTGTCATGCTCACAAGTCCACGGGAAGGAATGGCCGTGGTGGTAGCCGCGCCGGGCCGTGGCGCCTAGAGCCCCTGCTTCGCGGCGTAGTAGGCATCGGGCGGGTTGGCGTTGGCGCGCAGCCAGTCCGGCCCGCCCTGCGCCACCCAGCAGGCAGCGGCCAGATGCGCGGCGGCGGTGAGCGCGGCGAGGTCGCCCGCGCCCAGCGTGTGCCGCGCCTGCGCCGCGATGATGAGCTGGCCGAGGAAGTCGCCGCGGAAGAGCATCGGCGCATAGGCCGAGGAGCCCATGCGCGAGGATTTCAGGTATTGCCGGAAGCCCTGGTCCTCATCCGTGTTCGCCAGCAGCAGGGGCGCGCGGCTCGCCATGACGCGCGCGGGATGCCCGCCATCGATGGGCACCATCAGCCGCCGCTGCTCGGCCGGGAAGCCGATGCTGCCGACCAGCATGTGGTGCTGCCTGTCCGGCGTGACGAAGAAGGTGCCCGCGACGAAATACTGCCGCTCGCCCTCCTTCAGCGCGCCGGGGCGCAGAGGCGCGCTGCGGTCGCCGAGCGTGTCGAAACAGGCCTGGGCGATGGCGCGCATCGCCTCCTCCGGCCCCGGCGCGGCGAGGGCGGCCGCCCCCGCGCGATCGAGCAGCGCCAGGCTCATGGCGCGGGGCGGATGCCGGTGGCGTAGGTGTAGCCATCGCCGCGCGGCGTCAGGCTCAGCCCCCGCCGCACGCCCCAGCTCGAGCGCAGCGAGACGATGGGCAGGATGGCGTTGTCCGCGATGGCGATGCGCGCGGCCGCGCCCATCAGCCGCTCGCCCTCCGCCGGGTCGAAGCTCGCATCCACGCGGTCGAGCGCGGCATCAAGGGCGGGGTTCGAATAGCGCCCGCGATTGAGCGGCCCATGCCCGCGCGCCGGATCGCGCGTGCGCAGGATGGAGCCGATGCTCTCGCTCGCCACCCCGGTGGAGGAGGCGAAGATGGCGAGGAAGGCGGTGAATTCCGGGTCGAGCCCCGGCCCGCCATTGGCGCGGCGGAAGAACACCGCCGAAGGGAGCGCCTCGACCGTCGTGCGGATGCCGACCGCGGTCAGCATCTGCGCGATCGCCTGGCAGACCCGCGCATCGCCCGAGAAGCGGTCATTCGTGCATTGCACGGTGAGGTTGAAGCCGGACGGGTAGCCGGCCTCGGCCAGCAGGCGCCGCGCCTGGGCCGGGTCGAAAGGCGGCAGGCCGAGGCTGGCATCGTGGCCAATGAAGCCGGGGCCGGCGAATTGCGCGATGGGATCGGCCGCGCCCTCCAGCGCGCGCTCGGCCAGCGCCGGGCGGTTGATGGCGAGGTTCATCGCCTGGCGCACGCGCCCGTCGCGGATCGGGTTGCTCGGCAGGGGCTGGCCATCCGCGCCGGTGGCGAAGACCACGCGCTCGCGGAACTGGTCGAGATACATGTAGAGCACGAAGGTGCCCGGGCCGGTGACAAGCTGCGTGCGCTCACTCTCCCGCACCCGGGCGAAGAGCGAGGAGGGCACGCTGTCGATCACGTCCACATCGCCGGCCAGCAGCGCGGCCACGCGCGCGCTGTCATTGGCGATGAAGCGGAAGGTCACGCGCTGCCAGGGCGGCAGCGGCGCCCAATGCGTCGGGTGGCGATCCAGCACCACCTCGGCGCCGGGGGTCAGCCGCGTCCAGCGATAGGGGCCGGTGCCGATGGCCGCGCGCCCGCCGTTGAAATCGGCCTCGGTCGCGCCCTCGGCCGCGCGGGCGGAGAGGATCACCAGCACGCCCATCTGGTTGGGCAGCAGCGGCGCGGGGCCGTTGGTGCGGATGATGACGCGCCGCGCATCCGCGGCCTCCACCGCGGCAACGCTGCGCGTCTGCGCGACGAAGGTGCGCAGCCCCGTGATGGCGCGGGCGCGGCGGATGGAAAACACCACATCCTCAGCCGTCACCGGCGTGCCGTCGTGGAAGGTCAGGCCCTCGCGCAGCGTGAATTCCCAGGTCCGGTCATCCAGCGCGCGCCAGGATGAGGCCGCGCCGGGAAGGGGCCGCAGGAACTCATCCTGGAAGACCAGCGGCTCATAGACATGCAGCTGGACGTTGCGGTTGGGCGTGTAGTTCAGGTGCGGATCCGCGCCATCCACCGCCGCCTTGAAGCCGATGCGCAACTCCTGCGCCGCGGCGGGAAAAGCGAGCGCAGCCACCAGGGCAAGGGTGAGAAGGCGCATGACGCTACTCCGCCAGGGACATGCCGAGCGCCGGCTTCACATCCGGCGCCAGCGGGCAGACATAGGGCGTCTCGGCCATCTTCGCCGCATGCTCGGCCTTGGCGCGCGCGACGATGCCCGGGTCGCGCAGCGCATCCACCGCGGTGCCCGCCATCACCTTCGCCACATGCACCATGCCGGTATGCGCCGCCGGCAGCTTGCCCTGCGCGGTGAGCTGCCAGGAATGGCCCGGCGTGCCGATGGCGTAGGTCGCACCCCGCGCCTGCACGGTGGGCACTTTCCAGGACACATCGCCGACATCGGTGCTGCCCACCATGCCCGCGCCCTTGGCGTTGAGCGGCACGATGCTGTCGCAGAGCGACTTGCCCTTCTCGATCGCGAGCCCCTGGCGGCGATAGGCGGCGATGATGTCCTCCTCGCGCAGCGTCGCCTGGAAGCGCGCGGCGGCTTCGCGGTCCTCAGCGGTGAATTGCGGCGGGCCGAGGCGTTCGAAATTCTCGTGCATCGCCTGTTCCAGCGCGGTGTTGCCGAGCAGGTTGGAGACGGCGGAGATCACCTGCGTCGTGACCGTCGTCTCGGTCATCAGCGCCGCGCCATCGGCGATCTTGCGCACGCGCGCGACCAGCGGCGTCAGCTCCGAGAGGTTCCGCGCGCGGATCAGGTAGCGCACCTTGGCGCGCGACTGCACGACGTTGGGCGCGATGCCGCCGGCATCGAGATAGGCGTAGTGCACGCGCGCATCACTGGGCATGTGCTCGCGCATGTAGTTCACGCCGACACTCATCAGCTCCACCGCATCCAGCGCGCTGCGCCCGAGATGCGGGCCTGAGGCGGCATGCGCGGCGCGGCCGACGAAGGTGAAGTCGATGCGCGTATTGGCGAGCGAGGAAGGCTCATTTACGCCCGAGAAGCAGGCCGGGTGCCAGGAGATGGCGATGTCCACATCGTCGAAGGCGCCGTCGCGCACCATGAAGCCCTTGGCCGCGCCCCCTTCTTCCGCCGGGCAGCCATAGTAGCGCACACGGCCGGGCAAATTGTTCGCCTTCAGGTAGTCCTTCACTGCCGCGGCGGCGAGCAGGCTGGCCGAGCCCAGCAGGTTGTGCCCGCAGCCATGGCCGCTGGTCTCGCCCGGCACGGGGCGGGGTTCGGCCACGCCCGCTTCCTGGGAGAGGCCGGGCAGCGCGTCATACTCGCCGAGGATGGCGATGACGGGCCCGCCCTCGCCCGCTTCGCCCATCACCGCGGTGGGGATGCCAGCGACCTCGGTGGTGACGCGGAAGCCCTCGGCCTCCAGCATCGCCTTGTGCTCGGCGGCGGAACGATGCTCGTTGTAGCAGAGCTCGGGCATGCCCCAGACGCGGTCGGAGAGCGCGGCATAGGCGTCGCGCCGGTCATCCACCAGGCGCCAGATCTCGTCGTCGTTGCGCATCATCTCTCTCCGGTTCAGGTCAGCGCGGCCAGCGCGGCGTTGAGGGCAGTCTGCGCCTCGCGCAGCGCGAAGGCGAGGCGGTTGCGCGCCTGCCTTGCATCCACCTCGGCAAACTTCTCGGCATCGCTGCCGGGCGGCGTCGCGGCCAGGGCGCGCAGCGGCGCCAGCACGGCCCAGGGTGGCAGCGGCAGGGCCGCGTCATGGGTGAAGCGGTCGCCCGTGGTGTAGTCCGCCGGCACCAGGGCGCGGGAGGCGCGCATCAGCGCCGCATTGGCGCAATCGACCGATCCCGCGGCGCCGCGGGCCGTGATGGCGGCGGCGGTGTCGCGCAGCTTCGTCGCGGCCTCGATCAGTGGTGCGACATCGAGGCGCGGCTGCAGCGCCTGCAACTCCGCAAGCAGCGCGCCGGCGGTGGCGGCGTGGTCGAGCGGCAGCAGGGGCTCGCTCAGCAGCCGCCAGGTCACCTGCGCCAGCACGCGCGTGTCGCGCACCAGATTCGACTCGTCGATCTTGTCGAGCAGATCATGCGGCGTGTGCCACCACCAGCCCAGCGCGTTGCGCGCCTGCGCGTGCTTCGCCGGCTGCTCGCTGATCGAACCCAGCATGGAGGGGATGCCGATGCCCACAAAGCTCTCGTCGGAATTGCGCACCTTGCGCTTGCCGACATAGGTCTGGTTGGTGTGCGCCTGCACCGCCTCGGCGGCGAGGTGGCGCAGCTCGGTCATGGCGGCGGCGTTGGCGAGCACCGTGGCCCCCGTCCCGCCGAGGCTGTCCACATTCACATGCGCGGCACAGTGGCGGTCGAGTTCCGCCCAATGCGTGTCGGCATACCAGGCGCTGCCGGAATAGCGGCCATGCGAGTGGCCGGACCAGAAGCAGACGCGCAGGCCGCGCTTCATCTGCGCACGATTCTGCGCCGCCAGCCGCGCGACCTCCATCATCCCGGCATTGGCCGAGCCATTGTCCATCACGCCGAAATACCAGGTGTCGTGATGGCCCGACATCAGCACGAAATTCGCATCCGGCCCGGCGAGGTCGCAGACCAGGATCGGCGTCTTGCGCCAGCCCGTATCGACCTCGGCGTGCAGCGTCACCACGGGCTGCGCGCCGGCGGCCAGGGCATCGCGGATCGCGCCGCCATCGGCGTTGTTGACGCTGCACACCACGGTCTTCGGCATGTCGCCGAGGGTGGTGGCGGAAGGGCTGCCCCAGACGGGGGAGATGCACATCTCATGGATGTGCTCGTGATGGCTGATGTGCAGATGGCCGATGGCCCCCGCCTCGGTCGCGCGCCGCGCGACGGCGGGCGTGGCCATGCCCTCGACCAGCAGGATGCGCCCGCGCACATCGGCCTTCGCGAAATCGGCCTCCGTGCCATGGCCGAGATAGACCGGCACGCCGGAGAGCCCACCCGCCGGCGAGGGCAGGGAGAAGGATTGCGTGATGGCGGTGATCGCCCTGCCATCCACCAGCACCGCGGCCTTGCCAGGCAGCGAGATATAGGCGTCGTGCAGCAGGGTCTGCGTGGCGAAGCCATAGGCCTTCATGCGGGAGTCGACGAAGGCGAGCGCCTCGGCCTCTTCCGGTGTGCCTGAGAGCTTCTGCCAGCGCGCGATCTCGCGCAGATTCGCCATCATCTCGGCGCCGCTGACCTGTCCGGTGATGTCCTGCATGGCGATCAACCCTTTCGCGGCGCGAGACCCGCGCCGATATCCCACCAGATGCCGGCCATGAGGCCGAGTCCCTCGCGCAGCAGCGGCGCGAGGGCATGTTCGTCCGGGCCGTGCTGGTTGCAGCCCGAATAGCTGTTCGGCACCCAGATCACCGGCAGGCCCAGCTCCTCGAGGAACATGTCCGAGGGGTTGGAGCCGGAGGAATTGGGCACGATGTTGGGCGCGCGGTTCGAGCTCCGCTGCATGGAGGACGCGACCATGCCGACCCAGGGATTGTCCGGGTCGGTGCGCGCCGCGCCGAACATGTCGCGCTCGACCAGCGGAATGATCTCGACATTCGAAAAACCCTGCGCGTCGAGATGCCGGCGCAGCGCGGGCACGATGGCAGCGCCCGCGACATCCGCGCAATGGCGCACCTGCAGCCGCGCGCGGGCCTCGCCCTGCACGGCGTTGGTCGGCGCGTCGGGATGGCCGGTGAGGGCGGCGAGCACGATGACGCTGGTCCAGCCGAAGATTTTTTGGGCCGTGCTGAGGCCCGGTTCGCCCCAGTCGGGGTCGGCCTCGGGCATGCCCTCGATCTGCTCGATGACGAGCTCGTCGATGGCGCGCTGCACCGCGGGCGGGATCGCGGGCGGCGTCCAGCCCTCGACCAGGATGCGGCCCTTGCGATCGACGATGCTGGCCATGGCTTGCGCCAGCACGAAGCCGGGATCGACCAGCACGCCGCCCCAATGGCCCGAGTGATGCGCATGGTCGCGCAACCGCACCACGAGGTCGAAGGCCACGCCGCCGCGCGCGCCGAGTTTCAGCTCGGGCATGAAGGTGGTCTGGCGCGGCCCGTCGAGGCCGATGAAGACATCGGCGGCGAGCGCCGCGCGCTCGGCCCGCAGCAGGTCGCGCAGGCCGGGCGAGCCTTGCTCCTCGCCGGTCTCGACCAGCACCTTCGCGTTGAAGCCGAGGCGCCCGCCACGCTCGGCCATCACGGCGCGCAGCGCCTCGATGGCGATCAGGTGCTGGCCCTTGTTGTCCACCGTGCCGCGACCGTACCATTTGTCGCCGCGCACCGTGACCTCCCAGGGGTCGAGGCCTTCGCTCCATTTCCCCTTGAGGCCGCGCACCACGTCGCCATGGCCGTAGATCAGCACCGTGGGCAGCTGCGCGCCCTCCTGCCGCGTGGCGAGGAAGACCGGGCCGCGGCCGGGGCGCGGATTGTCCAGCACGCGATGGTCGAAGCCCATGCCCTGCATGAGATCGGGCAGCGTTTCCGTGCAGTAGCGTGTCAGGTCCGGCAGGCTGCCGGCGATCTGGCTTTCCGTCGGCACGGCGACGAGGCGGCGCAGCGCGCTCAGGTAGTCGCCGCTGTCGAAGCAGCGCGTGGCCCGCGCGCGCGCGCCTTCCCGCGTGCCGGTCATGGCGCGACCAGCGCGGTCGCCGCGCGCAGCGCCGCCACGTAGCGGTTCTGGCCGCGCAGCAATTGCGTGCGCGCGAAGCCGAGCATCTGGCCCTCATGGCGCGTGATCTCGGCGGCGATGGCGAGGCAGGGGATGGGGGGGGCGGTCACCGCCGGGTCATGGGTGAAGCGCGGGCCCTTGGTGTAGTTCAGCGGCACGAGCAGCCGCGCAAGCTGCTTCATCACGGCGTTCGCGCGCGCGGCGGGCATGGCCCCGCTCGCCGCGCGCTGCTGGAAGTCCTGCACGGCCTCCGCGAAGCGCGCGGTCTCCGTCACGCAGAGCGAGAGATCGAAGGCGCCCGCCGCCGCCTTGGCATAGCGCGCGACATGGCCCGCGAGTTCCGCCGCCGTCGCGCTGAAGTCGAAGGGCAGCAATGCGGGTTGCGTGACGCGCAGCGTCGAGAGCAGGTAGATGCGGATGTCGCGCAGCAGATAGTCGCGGTCCGCGATCTCGAGCGTGTCGTTCTCGGTGTGCCAGGCGATGTTCCCGCCGCAGCCGGAGACGTCGTAATAGCCTTTCTCGGCCTTCAGCGCCTCGGGCATGGTGCTGCTCAGCATGTAGAAGCTGGTCAGGCCGATATTCGAGAAGCTGTAGTCGCCCGCCTGCTTCGGCCGCTTGGTGGCGAAGGGCGCGCCGGGGGCGACGGTGGCGATGGCCTCGCGCACCAGCTCGCGCGTCTCGGACATCGTCGTGGTGTCGTGGAAGCTGCTCGCCCAGCGGCAGCCGGGGCTGTCGCAATTGATCTGGGCCACGCAATGCGCGTCCAGCTCCAGGCCGAAGGCATCGGCATACCAGGTGCTGCCGGCATAGCGGCCGGTGGAATGCCCGGCCCACCAGGCGATCTTCACGCCGCGCTTGAGTTCGTGGCGATTCGCCCAGAGCAGGCGCGCGATCTCCAGCAGCGTGGCGTTGCCCGTGGCGTTGTCGCCCACGCCGACATCCCAGGAATCATAGTGCCCGTGCAGCAGGACGAAATCGGGGTTGCCATCCGCGGCCGGGATCTCCACCACCGGGATGTTCTGCGCGAACATCCCTTCCAGCAATTCGCTGCGGATGGTGGCCGAACCACCTTGCTGCGCGATGGCGCGCAGCGCCTCGCCCGAGGCCTTGTTCACCGTCGCCATCGGGATCTTCGGCTTGCGCGGCAGATCGTCGAGGTCGGGCGTGCCCCAGATGGTGGTGCAGGTGCCCCAATGCACGTCGACGCCGGGATTGGCCGCGATCACGCCGAGCCCGCCCCATTCCTCGACCAGCGAGGCGATGGCGGGATTCCCGAAGCCCTCGGTCAGCAGGATCTTCCCGGCGACGCGCGCGCGCGCATCGGCCTCATCCTTCAGCGCGCCGCCGAACAACTCGCCGATGTCGCGCGAGTAGGACCGCAGCGCCTTGGGATTCGCGGGCAGGTAGAGCAGCGGCGCGGTGCGCCCCTCCGGCACCGGCAAGGACGAGGTCGGCGGCTTGGCGCGGTGCGTGACGCCGCCGGCCTCGACCGAGGCGCTCAGCGGCACGGCGAGGTAGATCTCCGGCTGGTGGACCGTCACCGGGATGCCGAAGGACCGCAGGCGCTGGGCGATCATCTCCCCGCCCGCATTCACCTGGGCGGGCAGCCAGCGCGGGGTTCGGGAGAAGGCCTCCACCAGCTCCCAGGGCGCGTCCAGCGTGACGGCATCCAGCAGGCGGCGTTCGAGCTCGTTCATGGTTCATCCCGTGCGCAGTCGTCGGGATGCTGCGGCCGAATTTCAGATCGGCGCAAGCCCCACGGTCAGCCCGCCGCACACATAGAGCACCTGGCCGGTGACGAAGCCCGAGCGGTCATCGAGGAAGAACTGCACGGCGTTGGCGACGTCCTCCGGCGTGCCGAGCCGCTTCACGGGCACGCCCTCGATGATGGCGCGGGTGCGCGGGCTGTTGTCGGGGTTGGCGCGGCGGAACAATTCGGTGGCGATGGGCCCGGGGCCGATCGCGTTCACCGTGATGCCCTCCGCGGCGAGTTCCAGCGCCCAGGTGCGCGCGAGGCCGATCAGCCCCGCCTTGCTCGCCGCATAGGATGTGCGCAGTTCCTTCCCCAGCGCGGCGCGGGAGGCGATGTTGACGATGCGCCCGAAGCCCGCCGCGCGCATCGCCGGCAGCAGGGCCTGCGCCGCCAGGACGGCGCTGCGGAGATTGACGTCATGGACCGTGGCCAGGTCCTCGACACTCGTCTCCTCCAGGCTCGCGGGCTTCACCACGCCGACATTGTTCACGAGCCGCGTCGGCGCGTGAAGCTGCGCGACCTCGGCCAGGGCGGCGCGGGCGGCGGGCAGGTCGGCGAAGTCGCAAGGCAGGAAGACCTCACGCGGCAGGGGGTGCGCGGGCGGGGCAAGGTCGAGGTTCAGCACCCGCCAGCCGGCCTCCGCGGCGCGGGCGGCGATGGCGCGGCCGATGCCGCCCGACCCGCCGGTGATGAGCACGGAATTGGTCATGGCGAGGCTCCTCCTGCGCGTCATCCTGGCCTGCGCGGCGTGGGGCGACCAGACGGGGCGGGCCGGCGGAGGTGCGGTTAACTTCCTGTCATGTTTTGCCGAAAATCCCGGCAATCGGCTGAAGTTGCACCCATCCGCCCGGCCATGCGTTGACGCCATTGCGCACCGCACCATACAACCCTGCGCGAGGAAGAAGCAGGCCCGGGCCCCGTCACGCAGGGCCCCTGACCCGCCAAGGTGGAGCAGCCGCATGTCATCAGCCCCGGATTCGCGGGAGGCGACCATGGTCGGTCGCCGGTCGGATGGAACGCCCGTGCGCCGGCCTCTGTCGCCGCATCTGCAGGTCTACGACATGATGCAGATGACCAGCGCGCTTTCCATCTCGCACCGCATCACCGGCATCGCCTGGAGCATCGGCTCCATCGTCATGGTCTGGTGGCTGGCCGCCGCCGCGGCGGGGCCCGAGGCCTTCGCCACCGTGCAGTGGTTCCTGGGCTCCTTCATCGGCATCCTCTTCCTGATGGGCCTGACCGCGACGGTCTGGTTCCACACCCTGGCGGGCATCCGCCACCTGGCCTGGGATGCCGGCTACGGCTTCGACCTGCCGAGCGTCTATCGCAGCGGCAGGATGCTGCTGGTGGGCACGGCGGTGCTGACCGGCCTGACCTGGCTTCTCCTGCTGATTTCCTGGTGAGCATCATGACCGACCTGACCCAGGCACCCCGCCCGACCCAGCTTCGCACACCACTCGGGCGCGTGCGCGGCGCGGGGTCCGCCAAATCGGGCGTGCAGCATTGGTGGAGCCAGCGTGTCACCTCGCTGGCGCTGCTGCCGCTGACCTTCTGGTTCGTGCTCAGCCTCGCAAGCTCGGCCGGCATGACCCATGCCGAGGCCGTGGCCTGGATCGGCCAGCCGCTCAACGCCGTGCTGCTGCTGGCGATGATCGGGCTGACCTTCCACCACATCGCGGCCGGGCTGCAGGTGGTGATCGAGGACTACGCCCATGTGGAGTGGGTGAAGATTGCCGGCGTGCTGGGGGTGAAGGCGGCCTGCGCGCTGCTGGCGCTGACCTCCGCGCTGGCCGTGTTGCGCATTGCGGTCTGAGCAGGCGCACCAACCTGTTGCAATCATGGGGGTGCGCTATGGGGTGCGCCCCCCTCGGATGGACGGACGGCGGATAGCATGAACGCGATCTCCAAGCCTTCGATCGGCTCCGGCGCCTACCGGATCGTGGACCACACCTATGACGTGGTGGTGGTCGGCGCGGGTGGCGCGGGGCTGCGGGCGACCTTCGGCATGGGGGCCTCGGGCCTCAAGACGGCCTGCATCACCAAGGTCTTCCCCACGCGCAGCCACACCGTGGCGGCGCAGGGCGGCGTGGGTGCCGCGCTCGGCAACATGGGCGAGGATGACTGGCGCTGGCACATGTACGACACCGTGAAGGGGTCGGACTGGCTCGGCGACCAGGACGCCATCGAATACATGTGCCGCGAGGCGATCCCGGCCATCATCGAGCTCGAGCATTACGGCGTGCCCTTCAGCCGCACCGAGGATGGCAAGATCTACCAGCGCCCCTTCGGCGGCCACATGCAGAACTACGGCAAGACGCCGGCGATGCGCGCCTGCGCGGCCGCCGACCGCACCGGCCACGCCATCCTGCACACGCTCTACCAGCAGGCGCTGAAGGCCAATTGCGAGTTCTTCGTCGAATACCTGGCGCTGGACCTCATCATGGATGATGAGGGCGTGTGCCGCGGCGTCACCGCCTGGAACCTCGAGGACGGCTCGCTGCACCGCTTCCGCGCACAGAGCGTGGTGATGGCGACGGGCGGCTATGGCCGCGCCTATTTCTCCTGCACCTCGGCCCACACCTGCACCGGCGATGGCGGCGGCATGGTGCTGCGCGCCGGCCTGCCTCTCCAGGACAATGAGTTCGTGCAGTTCCACCCGACCGGCATCTACGGCTCGGGCTGTCTGGTGACGGAAGGTGCGCGCGGCGAGGGCGGCTACCTGACCAATTCCGAGGGCGAGCGCTTCATGGAGCGCTACGCGCCGACGGCGAAGGACCTTGCCTCGCGCGACGTCGTCTCCCGCGCCATGAGCATGGAGATCCGCGAGGGCCGCGGCGTCGGCCCGCTGAAGGACCACATCCACCTGCATCTGGAGCATCTGGGCGCCGACCTGCTGCATGAGCGCCTGCCCGGCATCTCGGAGACGGCCAAGATCTTCGCCGGCGTCGATGTGACGAAGGAGCCGATCCCGATGCTGCCGACCGTGCACTACAACATGGGCGGCATCCCCACGAACATCCACACCGAGGTGCTGAGCCCGACCCCGGGCGACCAGGACCGCGTGGTGCGCGGCCTGATGGCGGTGGGCGAGGCGGCCTGCGTCTCCGTCCACGGCGCCAACCGGCTCGGCACCAACTCGCTGCTCGACCTCGTGGTCTTCGGCCGCGCGGCCGCGCATCGCGCCGCCGAGACGATCAAGCCGGGTGCGAGCCAGCCGCCGCTGCCGCCCGGCGCGGGCGAGGCCTCGATCGCGCGCTTCGACCGCGTGCGGCACGCGAAGGGTTCCTCCTCCGTCGCCGAGGTGCGGCTTGCCATGCAGCGCACCATGCAGGAACACGCCGCCGTCTTCCGCACCTCCGAGTTGCTGAAGGAAGGTGTTGCGAAGATGAACAAGGTCGCCGCCGGCTACGAGGACATCCGCATCGCCGACCGCAGCCTGATCTGGAACTCCGACCTGGTCGAGGCGCTGGAACTGGACAACCTGATCGGCAATGCGCTGACCACGGTGGTGGGTGCGGAGGCGCGCAAGGAAAGCCGCGGCGCCCATGCGCATGAGGACTACCCCGAGCGCGACGACGTGAACTGGATGAAGCACACGCTGGCCTGGGTGGATGAGAAGCGCAACGTCAAGCTCGACTACCGCGACGTGAAGATGCGCACCCTGACCAATGAGGTGCAGGTCTTCCCGCCCAAGGCGCGCGTCTACTGAGGCCGAGCCGTCCGATCGCCGGAGGGGCGCAGGCCCCGGAGGCGTGAATCGGCCGGCCAAGAAGGACATTTCCCATGGCGACTTTCACCCTGCCGAAGAACTCCACCATCTCGAAGGGCCAGCACTTTCCCGCGCCGGCCGGGGCGAAGAAGGTGCGCAGCTTCAAGATCTATCGCTGGGATCCGGACACGGGCGACAACCCGCGCACCGATACCTACGACATCGACCTCGAGGCCTGCGGCCCGATGGTTCTTGACGCCCTCATCAAGATCAAGAACGAGGTCGACACCACGCTGACCTTCCGGCGGTCCTGCCGCGAGGGCATCTGCGGCAGCTGCGCGATGAACATCGACGGGCTGAACACGCTCGCCTGCCTCAAGCCGATCGAGGAGGTGAAGGGCGAGGTCCGCATCCATCCGCTGCCGCACATGCCGGTGGTGAAGGACCTCGTGCCCGATCTCTCGCAGATCTACGCGCAGCTGCGCAGCGTCGAGCCCTGGCTGAAGGCGGACACCCCCCCGCCGCCCGATGGCGAGCGGCTGCAGAGCAAGGAAGAGCGCGCGAAGCTCGACGGGCTGTGGGAGTGCATCCTGTGCTTCTGCTGCACGACCTCCTGCCCCAGCTATTGGTGGAATGGCGACCGCTATCTCGGCCCGGCCGTGCTGCTGCAGGCCTATCGCTGGATCGCGGATTCGCGCGACGAGCACACCGGCGCGCGGCTGGATGCGCTGGAGGATCCGTTCAAGCTCTATCGCTGCCACACCATCATGAACTGCGCGCGCACCTGCCCGAAGGGGCTGAACCCGGCGCAGGCGATCGGCGAGATCAAGAAGATGCTCGCCGAGCGGGTGGTGTAGGAAATCAGGGTCGGCGGAACACCACGGTCAGGTTGTTCGCCGGCATCTCGATGATCGCCGGCGCGCCGAAGCCCTCGGCCGCCGCGGCGACCTGCTCCAGGTCGCGCAGGCCCCAGGCGGGGTCGCGGGCGCGCAGGCTCGCGTCGAAATCCTCGTTGCTCGGCGCGGTCGGCACGCCGGCCCGGCGGAAGGGGCCGTAGAGGATCAGCGGCGCGCCCGCCGGCAGCACCGAAGCCGCGCCGCGCAGCAGGCCGAGCGTGGCCGCCCAGGGCGCGATGTGGATCATGTTGATGCACAGCACCGCCTCGGCCCGCGCCACCGGCCAGGGCGCGGTCGCGTCCAGCGCCAGGGCCGGGCGCACATTGGCGAGGCCTGTGCACCACGCATCGATGCTGGCGCGGTTGGCGGGATCCGGGTCGGTCGGCTGGAAATCCAGCGCCGTCAGCGCCGCCGCGAAATGCGCGCAATGCTCGCCGCTGCCGCTGGCGATCTCCAGCATCAGGCCCTGCGCGGGCAGGAGCCCCCGCAGCGTGGCGAGCAGCGGGTCGCGGTTGCGCAGCGTGGCGGGGGCGAAGCGACGGGGATCTTCGATCATGTCCTGCCTGTCGGGTCTTGCGCGATCGCGGTCAACCGGCCGCGAGAATCCGCAACCGATTGCATTCCATCTTGCCCAAAGGGGCAGGAATCCGTCATCATCTTGCTCCGGACGGGCCAGAAACGCCTGCCGCAAAGGGAGTGGAAAGATGGTCCGCAATTCCGTCGTCGCGGGGCTTTTCGCAGGGCTGGTGGCCCTGCCCGCCCTCGCCCAGACACCCGCCCCGGTGCCCGGCTGGGCCGTTGGCCGGCCGGAGGGCTCGACACTGGCGCCGCATGCGCCGCGCCTCACGGTGACGCCGCCGGAGCAGGTGCCGGTGCAGCAGATCCGCCTGCCGCAGGGCTTCCGCGCCGAGATCTTCGCGCATGGCATGCCCGGCGTGCGCGCCATCGCCGAAGGTCCCAACGGCACGCTCTTCGCCGGCACGCGCGCGATCGGGCGCGTCTACGCCATCACCCGCAACGCCGATGGCACGACGCGCACGCGCACCCTTCTGACCGGCCTCGCCCAGCCGAACGGGCTGGTGATGATCGGCAACAGCCTCTACGTCTTCGCCGTCAACCGCGTGCTGCGCTACGACAACATCGAGGCGAACCTCGACAACCCGCCCGCGCCGGTCGATCTCACCGCCGCCTTCGGCCTGCCGACCGAGCAGGAGCATGGCGGCAACCACCATTGGAAGTTCGCGACCCTTGGCCCCGATGGGCGCATCTACACCAATGTGGGCGTGAATTGTAACGTCTGCGACACGGACCGCGACAAGTTCGCGCTGCTCGTCTCCTTCAACCCCGATGGCTCCGGCCGCCGGATCGAGGCGCGCGGCGTGCGCAACTCGGTCGGCATGGCGCATCACCCGGTGACGCGCGAACTCTGGGCCACCAATCACGGCCGCGACTGGGTCGGCAACGACACGCCCGAGGATTCGCTGCTGCGTGTGCGACGCTCGGGCGAGGATTTCGGCTTCCCCTACTGCCTCGGCACCTGGGCGGACCCGCAGTACAACCGCGGCCGGACCTGCAGCGAATTCTCGCAGCCCGCGGCCCTGCTTGGCCCGCATACGGCGGTGCTGGGGATGCGCTTCTACACGGGCACGATGTTCCCCGAGCAGTACCGCAACCAGATCTTCATCGCCCGCCGCGGCTCCTGGAACCGCGCGACGCTCTCGGGCTATGACGTGGTGGTCGCGCATCTCGACGCGCAGGGCAATGTGACGCGGGTGGAGGAATTCCTCACCGGCCTGCGCGACGACGCCGCACAGCGCTTCCATGATCGCCCGGCCGAGGTGCATGTGCTGCGCGACGGCTCGCTGCTCGTCTCCGGTGAGCAGATGGGTGCGATCTACCGCATCACCTACAGCCGGTGAGGTTCACGGGCTGGCGACTTCCGGCCCTGGTGGCGGCGGCGTTCCTCGCCGCCCTGCCGGCCGGGGCGCAGGATGCGCAGCGAGGGGGGAGCCTCGCCGCGCATTCCTGCGCCAATTGCCACGGCGCCGATGGCCGCAGCCAGCAGCAGGGCATTCCCTCGCTGGCGGGCCAGCCGGCGGAGTTCATCACGCTGCAGATGATCCTGTTCCGCGAGGGGCTGCGCCAGGTGCCGGCGATGACGGCCTTCGCTTCCGGCCTGCCGGATCGCGACATCGAGGACATCGCCGCCTTCTTCGCCGCCTTCCCGCATGGCCCGCCGGATGACCGAAGGCCGCGCGACGCCGCGCTCTACGCGGCAGGGCAGGCGATCGCCGCGCGCGCGAATTGCGGCGTGTGCCACCTGCCGGATTTCCGTGGCCGCAACCAGATCCCGCGCCTGACCGCGCAGCGCGAGGAATTCCTGCTCTCGACCATGATCGAGTATCGCGACGGGCTGCGCGTGGGCACGGACAGCAACATGAATGGCGCGGTGGCCGGCATCAGCAACGCCGACCTTGCCGCGCTGGCGCATTACCTGTCCCAGCGGGACTGATACCGTTGTCGCCCTTCGGCCACCTCGCTATGGTGGCCCGGAGAGCGAGAACACAGCATGAACGACTTGTTCAAGCCGGGCCGTCCGGCGACTCCCCCCGCGAAGCCCGCCGCGAGCCTGCCGGCGGGCGGCGAGTATTCCGCCAAGGATATCGAGGTGCTGGAGGGGCTGGAGCCCGTCCGCCGCCGGCCTGGCATGTATATCGGCGGCACGGATGAGAATGCGCTGCATCACCTCGCCGCCGAGATCATCGACAACGCCATGGATGAGGCCGTGGCCGGCCATGCCGACCGTATCGAGGTCACGCTCGAGGCCGGCAACTGGCTGACGGTGCGCGACAATGGCCGCGGCATCCCGATCGACCCGCACCCGAAATTCCCGAAGCTCTCGGCGCTGGAGGTGATCCTCACCACGCTGCATTCGGGCGGCAAGTTCTCCGGCAAGGCCTATGAGACCTCGGGCGGGTTGCACGGCGTGGGCTCCTCCGTGGTCAATGCCCTGGCCGAGCGGCTGGAGGTGGAGGTGGCGCGCGAGCGCGTGCTCTGGGGCCATGCCTTCGAGCGCGGCAAGCCGGTGCAGAAGCTGAAGAATCTCGGCGCCGTGCAGAACCGGCGCGGCACGCAGCTGCGCTTCCGCCCCGATCCCGAGATCTTCGGCACGCTCGACTTCAACCCGGCGCGGCTGCACCGCTTCTGCCGCTCCAAGGCCTATCTGTTCCGCGGCGTCGAGATCCGCTGGTCCTGCGACCCGAAGCTGGTCGAGGGCACGGAGACGCCGGCGCAGGCCGTGCTGCATTTCCCCGGCGGGCTGAGCGACTTCCTCGCCGCCTCGATCGAGGGCAAGCCCGTGGTCGTGCCCGCCCCCTGGGCCGGCGAGGTGAGCTTCCCCGAGGGCGCGGGGCGCTGCGAATGGGCGCTGACCTGGCTGGAATTCGGCGATGGCTTCCTTTCCACCTACGCCAACACCATCCCCACGCCGCAGGGCGGCACGCATGAAGCCGGGCTGCGCGCCGCGCTGGTCAAGGGCCTGCGCGCCTATGGCGAGCTGAAGAAGGACAAGCGCGCGGGCCAGATCACGGCCGAGGACGTGCTGGGTGGCCTTGCCGGGATGCTCTCGGTCTTCATCCGCGACCCGCAATTCCAGGGCCAGACCAAGGACAAGCTGACCTCGCCCGAGGCGACGCGGCTGGTCGAGCAGGGCTTGCGCGACCATTTCGACCATTGGCTGACCGGCGACCCGGCGCGCGCCGACAATCTGCTCGCCTGGTGCATCGAGCGCGCCGAGGACCGCATCCGGCGCCGCGAGCAGAAGGAGACGCCGCGCAAATCCGCCACGCGCAAGCTGCGCCTGCCCGGCAAGCTCGCCGATTGCGCGCGGGAGGGCGTGGACGGCACGGAGCTGTTCCTGGTCGAGGGCGATTCCGCGGGCGGCTCCGCCAAGCAGGCGCGCGACCGCGAGACGCAGGCGGTGCTGCCGTTGCGCGGCAAGATCCTCAACGTCGCCTCGGCCAGCGCGGACAAGCTGCGCGGCAACCAGGAGCTGAAGGACCTGATCGAGGCGCTGGGCTGCGGCGCGGGCGAGAAGTTCGACGTCGGCCGGCTGCGCTACGGCCGCGTCGTGATCATGACCGACGCCGATGTGGACGGCGCGCATATCGCCGCCCTGCTGATGACCTTCTTCTACAAGGAATTGCCGGAGCTGGTGCGCCAGGGCCGCGTCTTCCTGGCGCAGCCGCCGCTCTACCGGCTACAGGCGCCGGGCAAGACCGTCTATGCCAAGGACGATGCGGATCGCGAGCGGCTGATGAAGCGCGAATTCAAGGCGAACCAGAAGGTCGATGTCTCCCGCTTCAAGGGCCTTGGCGAGATGCCGCCGGCCTCGCTGAAGGAGACGACGATGGACCCGAAGCGCCGCACCCTGCTGCGCGTGGTGCTGCCGGCGGAGGAGCGGGCGAAGACCTCCGACCTGATCGAGGCCCTGATGGGCCGAAGGCCGGAGCTGCGCTTCCGCTTCATCCAGGACAATGCGGCGAAGCTGGATGCCGAGGCGCTGGACGCCTGAGCCGGGACGAACGCGGCCTGACCCAGCTGCGGCACCGGCGCCCGCGGGCGAACACAGCCCAACCAGCCACCCCGAGTGACCCTCGGGATCAGGCCTCCGGTGCCAGCGTCGCCGGCACGATGCTCCACGATGTCCCGCCATGCGCCGGCGGCAGCAGGTGCAGCGGCAGGGCGTTGGGCGTGCGGACATTCGCCTCCAGCCCCATCTCCAGCCGCAGCGCGCGGAACAGCGCGCCATGCGCCACCACCAGCACCGGCCCGGGCTGCGCCAGCGCGCGGTTCACCGCCGCCGCGGCGCGGTCGCGCAATTGCTGGAAGGTCTCGGCGCCGATCGGCGTGTAGTCGCCTGCGATCCAGTCATCATACCAATCGCCCATCGGCAGGCCTTCCTGCTCGCCGAAATTCACCTCGGCGAGGTCCTCGTCGAGGCTGACCGGCAGGCCCAGCGCAAGGGCCGCGATCTCGGCCGTGACGCGTGCGCGCGTCAACGGCGAGGCGACGATGCTCGCGATGGCCAGCGGTGCAAGCGTGCGCGCCGCGCGCTGCGCCTGCGCCACGCCCACCGCGTTCAGCGGAATGTCCGTGCGCCCCTGGGAGAGCCCCTGCGCATTCCAATCCGTCTCGCCATGGCGGAGGAACCAGAAGGGCGTCGCCGCGAGCCTCAAAGGGCGAGGCCTTCCTGCGTCAGCGCGCGCTGCACCGCGGGGCGGGCGAGCATCGCCTTCAGATGCGCGTCCAGCCGCGGCGGCAGGGTCATGCCGCTGCGACGCACGGCCCAGTATTCCACGAAGAACAACGCCGCATCCGCCACCGAGAAGCCCGAGGGCAACACATAGGTTCCGCCCGTCCAGGTCTTCTCCAGCGTGTCGAAATACTTGGCGGCGAGTGCCTTGCCCTGCTCGACCACGCGGGGGATGTCCTCCTCGCGCGGGGTGAAGTTGGCGGCGCGGAACTGGCGCGTGAAACCCTGCGGATGGATGGTGCCGCAGACATAGTCGAGCATCTCGAGGCAGCGCGTCTCGCCCTCGAACTCGGTCGGGATCAGCGCCGCCTCGGGGTTCGACTTCGCCAGCCACCAGGCGATGACGGGAAACTCGGTCAGCACGCGGCCATCGCCGCGATCCAGCGCCGGCACCTTCGACTTCGGGTTCACCGCCATGTAGTCGGGCTTGTACTGCGCGCCTTCCTTCAGCGCGACCAGCGACAGCTCATAGGGCTTGCCGATCTCTTCCAGGATCACGTGGATGCCGAGCGAGCAGGCGCCGGGCGAATAGTGCAGCTTCATGGTCGTTGTCCCTTCAGGTCTTCTCCCGTTTGTAGGGCGCGACGGCGGGGCTCGCCATCCCCCCGTACCCCTTGGCCCTGGGCAGCGCGCATGTCATCTGCTGGGGAAAGATCGGAGGAACGTGCCATGCTGCGCCGCAGATCCATCCTTGCCGCCGCCCCCCTTCTGGCCGCGCCCCACCTCGCGCGGGCGCAGGAGGGTTTCCCCGGCCGCGCCGTGACCATCGTCGTGCCCTTCCCGCCGGGGGGTGGGACCGATGTGCTCGCGCGCATCCTCGCGCAGCATTTTTCCGAGAACTGGCGGCAATCGGTTGTCGTCGAAAACCGCGGTGGCGGGGCAGGGCGCATCGGTCTGCAGATGGTCCAGCGCGCGCAGCCCGACGGCCATACGCTGATGGTCACCTCCACGGGCGGCATGATGGGCCTGGCCGGTGCCGAGCGCGCCTTCGCGGTGCGCGAGCACCTGACCCCCATCACGCTGATCGCCGCCCCCGCCTATGTGGTGGCGATGCATCCCGGCGTGGGCGCGCGCAACGTGGCGGAGCTGATCGCGCTGGCCAAGGCGCGGCCGGGCCACTTCACCTTCGGCAGTTCCGGCACCGGCGCGGCGAGCCACCTCGCCGCGGAATTGTTCGCCTCCATGGCCGGGATCGAGATGCTGCACGTGCCCTATCGCGGCACCGGCCCCGCGCTGACCGATCTTGTCGCCGGGCGCATCCACCTGATGTTCGCCCCGCCCCAGACCGTGGCGGCTGCGGTGGCGGCGGGGCAGGTGGTGAACCTGGCTGTCACCTCCGAGCGCCCCACCGCGCTGCTGCCCGGGCTGCGCACCGTGGCCGAGACCGGCCTGCCGGGCTATTCGGCGGTCGGCTGGTTCGCGCTCTTTGCCCCGCGCGGTCTCAACCCCGCCATCGCCGAGCGCATCAGCGCCGACGCCGCGCGCGCGCTGACCCTGCCCGAGACGCGCACGCGCCTGGCCAGCCTCGGGGCTGAGCCCGAGCCGATGGCGCCCGGCCCCTTCGCCGACTACGTCGATTCCGACATCGCGAAATGGCAGCGTGTGGTCCGCGAACGCAACATCACCCTGGAATAGGTTCTTCCTGTCATGATCCGACTGGCGACGTTTCTCTCCCGCGGCGATCTGCGGCCGCGCCTCGGCGCGCTCGATGGGGATGTGCTGCTCGACCTCTCGGCGGCGCATGGCGCGGATTGGGACATGCGCCGCGCACTGGCACTGCCGCTGCCCGAGTTGCGCGCGATGATCGCCGCCGCGACGGTGCGGCTGCCGCTTGCGGCGTGCCACATCCTGCCGCCGATCCCGAATCCCGGCAAAATCTGGTGCGTCGGCAAGAACAGCAAGGTGCATCGCGCGGAGCTGGTGGCGCAGGGCATGCTGAAGGAAGACCCGCAGGAACCCACCAGCTTCGTGAAGCTGCCGGAGACGCTGGTCGGCGAAGGGGCCCGCGTGGTGCGGCCCGAGGGCATCACGACCTTCGACTATGAGCCTGAGCTGGCCTTCATCGTCACCAGGCGCGCCTTCCATGTGTCGCGCGCGGAGGCCCGCCACTACGTGCAGGGCATCACCGTGCTGAACGACCTCACCGCGCGGGAGATCCAGAAGCAGGAGGTGATCTCCGGCACGAAGTTCTGGGTGTCGAAGAACATGCCGGGCTTCTGCCCGGTGGGTCCCTATGTGGTGCCGACGGGGGAGGTCGCGGATCCCTATGATCTGTGGCTGACCTGCGAGGTGAACGGGCAGCTGCGCCTGCGCGTGAACACGGATGAGTACATCCACCGCATCGAGGGCATCATCGCGCATTTCTCGCGCTTCATGCCCTTCGAGGTGGGCGACATCATCGCCACCGGCGCGCCGCGCGGCACGGCGATCGGGCATCCGAACGCGGCGGAACTCTACCTGAAGCCGGGGGATACCTGCGTGGCGGGGATCGAGGGGCTGATGCGGATCACCACGCATATCGTGGCGCCGGGCGAGGCGTGAGCGCGGCGGGAGGGCGCTGCCCTCCCGGACCCTCCCGCCAGGAGGCTTAGCCTCCTGGACCTCGATTCAGTTTAACGCCGTCAGGCGGGGGGCCGAAGTGCCCCCCGCCTGACGGCGTTGAAAACGAAATGGGTTCCAAGGGGCCACTGCCCCTTGGCGGGGGGAGTCTGAGGGGGGCAGAGCCCCCCTCAGCGCTTCGCCTCGATCGCGTCCCAGATCGCGCGTTCCAGATGCGTGCCGTCGAAGCGCGCGATTTCCTGCAGCCCGGTCGGCGAGGTCACGTTGATCTCGGTCAGGTAGTCGCCGATCACGTCGATGCCCACGAAGATCAGGCCCCGTTCCCGCAGCGCCGGGCCGATGGCGGCGCAGATCTCGCGCTCGCGATCGGTCAGCGTCGTGGGTTCCGGCCGCCCGCCGACATGCATGTTGCTGCGCGCCTCGCCCGCCGCCGGCACGCGGTTGATCGCGCCCATGGCGATGCCATCCACGAGGATGATGCGCTTGTCGCCCTTCCGCACGTCTGGGACGTAGCGCTGCACCACCAGGGGTTCGCGCGACTTCTCGGTGAACATCTCGGTCAGCGCGTTGAGGTTGGGGTCCTCGGGCCGGAGGTGGAACACCCCCGCGCCGCCATTGCCGAACAGCGGCTTGATGATGATGTCGCCGTGCTTCTCACGGAACTTGCGGATCTGCCGGACATCGGCGGTGATCAGCGTCTCGGGCATCAGCTCCGGAAAATGCGTGACGAAGAGCTTTTCCGGCGCGTTGCGCACGCTGGCCGGGTCGTTCACCACCAGCGTCTTCGGGTGGATGTGCTCCAGGATATGGGTGGCGGTGATGTAGGCCATGTCGAAGGGCGGGTCCTGGCGCATCAGCACCACATCCACCTTCGCCAGGTCGATCTCCTCGGTCGGGCCGAAGGTGACGTGGTTGCCGTATTCGCGCCGAAGTGTGACGGGCTGGGCCTGGGCCAGCACGCGCCCGCCATGCAGCGCGAGGTCGCGCACATGGTAGTGCCAGAGCGCATGGCCGCGCGCCTGGGCCTCCAGCATCATCGCGAAGGTGCTGTCGGCGTCGATGTTCACGCCGCCGATGGGGTCCATCTGGACCGCGACCTTGAGGGTCTTCGTCATGGTTCGGGCACTCCGGGTTCAGCCATTGCCCCTTCCGTCGCATGACCGGGGGCCATTGACCAGCGCGGCCCGGCGGGCTCACTTCCGCCCCATGCATGTCCTGTCCGGCAAGGCCCGCAAGGCCGGGGTCCTCGGGTGGCCCGTCTCGCATTCCCGCTCGCCGCGGCTGCACGGCTTCTGGCTGGCGCGGCACGGGATCGATGGCGCCTATCTGCCGCTGCCGGTCGCGCCCGAGCGCTTCGCCCCCGCGGTGCGCGCGCTGGTCGATCTCGGCTTCGCCGGGGCCAACGTCACCATCCCGCACAAGGAAGCGGCCTTCGCCCTGTGCGACACGGTCGATGCCGTGGCGCATCGCGCGGGCTCGGTCAACACGCTGATCTTCCGGGAGGAGGGGCGGATCCACGGCACCAGCACGGATGGCTACGGCTTCGTGGAATCGCTCCTCGAGCAGGCGCCCGGCTTCACGCCCGCCGCGGGCCCGGCGGTGATCCTGGGCGCGGGGGGGGCGGTGCGCGCCGTCGCCGCCGCGCTGCTCGATGCCGGCTGCCCGCGGCTGATCCTGGTGAACCGCACGATCGAGCGCGCCGAGGCCTTGGCGCGCGACCTCGGCGGCCCGGTGGCGGTGGCGCGCGAGCCCGATCTGCGCGGCGTGGCGCTGCTGGTGAACGGCACCTCGCTCGGCATGGTCGGCCAGCCGCCGCTCACCATCGACCTCGCGCCTTTGCCGGGGAACGCGGTGGTGGCGGACATGGTCTATGTGCCGCTGGAGACGCCGCTGCTCGCCGCCGCGCGGGCGCGCGGGCTGCGCGGGGTGGATGGGCTGGGCATGCTGCTGCACCAGGCGCGGCCCGGCTTCGAGGCCTGGTTCGGCGTGGCGCCGCAGGTGGATGCCGAGCTTCGGGCCTTCGTGGCCCATGATATTCCCCCCGCCTCCGATCGCGAAGCACCGCAGGCCGCTTTGCGGTCGAGGAGCGAAGCGTGAATCGGCGGCGCAAGACACCATGAAGGTGATCGGCCTCACCGGCGGCATCGGCATGGGCAAATCCACCGCCGCCGCCACCTTCCGGCGGCTGCGCGTGCCGGTCTTCGACGCCGACGCCGCCGTGCACGCGCTGCAGGGCCGCGGTGGGGCGGCGGTGAAGCCCATCGAGGCCGCCTTCCCCGGCACCACGCGCGAGGGGCGCGTGGACCGGGAGGCGCTGCGCGGCCGCGTGCTGGGCGACCCGGCTGCCCTCAAGCGGCTGGAGAGGCTCATGCACCCGCTGGTCCGCATGATGGAGAACCGCTTCCGCGCCGCCTGCCGCCGCCGCGCCTCCCGCCTCGCCGTGCTGGATGTTCCGCTGCTGCTGGAAACCGGCGGCGAAAAACGGGTGGATATCGTCGTCGTCGTCTCCGCCCCCGCTTCCGTGCAGCGCCTGCGCGTGCTGGCCCGCGGCGGCATGACCGAGGCGCGACTCGCCGCCATCCGCGCCCGGCAGATGCCCGACCGCGAGAAGCGCCGCCGCGCCGACCACGTCATCCCCACCGGCCTGTCGCGCCATGTCGCGCAGGCCCGCATCCGCCGCCTGGTCCGGGAGCTGCGCGCATGAGGCAGATCGTTCTCGATACCGAAACCACGGGGCTCGACCCGCGCGCCGGTGACCGGGTGATCGAGGTCGCGGCGATCGAGCTGTTCAACTTCATGCCCACCGGCGGCACCTTCCACCGCATCATCGACCCCGAGCGCGACGTGCCCGAGGAATCGACGCGCGTGCACGGCTTCACCGCCGAGATGCTGCGCGGCAAGCCGCGCTTTGCGGATATCGCCGAAGAGCTGCTCGACTTCCTCGGCGAGGACGAGATCATCGCCCACAACGCGCCCTTCGATTTCGGCTTCCTCGACGCAGAGTTCGACCTCGCCGGCCTGCCGAAGCTCGATCGCGCGCGGATGGTGGACAGCCTCGCCATCGCCAAGCGCCGTTATCCCGGCCTGCCCAACAGCCTCGATGCGCTGTGCCGGCGCCTGGGCGTGGATAACTCCATGCGCACCAGCCACAACGCGCTGCTGGACGTGAAGCTGCTGGCCGAGGTGTTTCTCGAGCTGATGGGCGGGAAGCAGCCCGGCCTCGAACTCTCGGCCCAGGCCGCGCCGCGCGTGCTGGATGCGGCCGGCGGGGTGGCGCCCGTGCACCGCACCCCGCGCCCCATCACGGTCAGCGCGGAAGAGGCGGCGGCGCATCTCGACTTCGTGACGCGCAAGGTGAAGGGGGCGCTCTGGCTCGCCCCGCCCTACGCGCCGGAATAGCCCCTCCCCGATCCGGGGCGCTTCCCCTACATAGGGGCATGACCAAGCCCCGCCCGCGCGTCGCGCTCTTCGTCACCTGCCTGGTGGATCTCTACCGGCCTTCCGTCGGCTTCGCGGCGATCAAGCTGCTGGAACAGGCGGGCTGCCAGGTGGAGGTGCCCTCCGTCCAGACCTGCTGCGGCCAGCCGGCCTATAATTCGGGGGATCGCGCCACGGCGCGCGACCTCGCCCGGCCGGTGATCGATGCCTTCCTGCCCTATGACTACACGGTGGTGCCCTCAGGCTCCTGCGGCGGGATGATCAGCCACCATTACGCCGGGCTCTTCGACGATTCCGACCCCTATTACCGCGGCCGGGCCGAGGCGCTGGCCGCCAAGACGCATGAGCTGGTCTCCTTCCTCACCGATGTGATGGGGATGGCAGCGGTGGCCGCGCGCTATGAGGGCATCGTCACCTACCATGATTCCTGCTCGGGCCTGCGCGAGCTCGGCATCAAGGCGCAGCCGCGCAAGCTGCTCGCGGGCGTCGAGGGGGTTGCGATGCGCGAGATGGCCGAGCCCGAGACCTGCTGCGGCTTCGGCGGCACCTTCTGCGTGAAATACCCCGAGATCTCGACCCGCATGGTCGGCGACAAGGTGAAGGACATCCAGGCGACGGGGGCGGATACGCTGCTCGCCGGCGACATGGGCTGCCTGCTCAACATGGCCGGCAAACTCAAACGTGAGGGCGTGCCCGTGCGCGTGCGCCATGTGGCGGAGGTGCTGGCGGGCATGACGGGCGATGTGGCGCCCATCGGCGTCGCGCCAGAGGCGCGCGGAATAGGCATGAAGGGATAAGACGATGGTCCATCTCACCTCGCCCGCCTTCAAGCAGAACGCCTCCCGCGCCATGGCCGATCCCGGCCTGCAGAAGGCGCTCGCGCGCTCCAAGGCGTCGTTTCCCGGCAAGCGCACGGCGGCCGTCGCGGCCCTGCCGGAATTCGAGCGGCTGCGCGAGATCGGGCGCGACATCAAGAACCACACGCTGGCGAATCTGGACTGGTATCTCGAGACCTATGCCGCGAATGTCGAGCGTGCGGGCGGCGTGGTGCATTGGTGCTCCACGGCGGATGATGCCCGCGCCACGGTACTCGAGATCTGCCGCAAGGCGGGGGCCAAGACCGTCACCAAGGGCAAGTCGATGATCTCCGAGGAGCTCGGAATCAACGACCACCTTGAGACGCATGGCATCATCCCGGTCGAGACCGATCTCGGCGAATACATCCTGCAGCTCCGCAAGGAACCGCCCAGCCACATCATCGGCCCGGCCTTCCACCTCAACCGCGAGGATTGGGAGGAAAGCTTCCGGGAGATGCACACGGATCTGCCGAAGGACCGTGTCTTCGCCGAGCGGCGCGACATCATGACCGAGGCGCGCACAAGGCTGCGCGCGAAATTCCTCGCCGCCGATGTCGGCATCACGGGGGCGAATTTCCTGATCGCCGAGACGGGCTCTTCCGTCATCGTCACGAATGAGGGCAATGGCGACCTGACGCAGACGCTGCCGCGCGTGCATGTCGTGCTCGCCAGCATCGAGAAGATGGTGCCCACATTGGAGGACGCGACGAGCCTGCTGCGCCTGCTCGCGCGCTCCGCCACGGGGCAGGATTTTTCCGTCTACACCACGTTCTCCACCGGAATCCGTCGCCAGGGCGACGCGGATGGGCCGGAAGAATATCATGTGGTGCTGATCGACAACGGCCGTTCCAACATGATCGGCACGGATTTCCAGGAAATGCTCCGGTGCATCCGCTGCGCCGCCTGCATGAATCATTGCCCGGTCTATGGCGTCACTGGCGGGCATGCCTATGGCTGGGTCTATCCCGGCCCGATGGGCAGCGTGCTGACGCCCACGCTCGTCGGCGTCGACAAGGCCGGGCATCTGCCCAACGCCTCCACCTTCTGCGGCAAATGCGAGAGCGTCTGCCCGGTGAAGATCCCCCTGCCCAAGCTGATGCGCCATTGGCGCGAGCGCGAGTTCGAACGCCACCTGACCCCCGCCACCCAGCGCAGCAACCTCGCCGCCTGGGCCTGGGTGGCGAAGCGGCCCTCGCTCTATCGCGTGGCCAGCAGCCTCGCGACCCGCGCGCTGGGGCTGATCGGGCGCGGCAAGGGCAGCCTCTCCTCCCTGCCGCTCGCCGGCGGCTGGACGGCGGGGCGCGAATTGCCCCTCCCCGAGCCCGGCGGCACCTTCATGCAGCGCTACGCGAAGCAGCAGCGGGAGCGCCGCGGATGAGCGAGGAGGCCGAGCGCGTGCATGGCTACCGCTTCCCCGGCAATGCGCCCTCGCGCGCCGCGCCGCGGCCGAGCGGCACGCTGGAGGAGATCCTGGCGGGGCTGAACGCGCCGCAGACGGAGAACCGGATCGACGCCGATTTCGACCGCATCGAACGCGCCCTCGCGCGGCTGGAACAGGCCGTGCGCGAGGCGCTGGAGCAGGACCAGCGATGAGCAAGGACGCCATCCTCGGCGCGATCCGCCGTGGCCTCAAGCGCGGGCCGCTCCCGGCCGACCAGGGCGCGATGCTGGCCGGGCGGCTCGCCAGCCATCCGCGGCATCTGATCCCGGCGCGCTCGCGCCTGCCACGCGCGGAGCAGATCACGCTCTTCGTGAAGAATGTCGAGAAGGAATTCGGCACGGTCGAACGCCTGCCGGATCTTTCCGCCGTTCCCGCCGCGATCACCGATTATCTTGCGGCGCAAAATTTGCCCGCGCGGCTCGTCATGGCGCCGCACCCCGAGCTTGAGGGCATCGACTGGTCCGCCCGTCCGATGCTGGCGCGCGAGGCGCGGCGTGCGCAGGATGGCGACATGGTCAGCCTGCAGCATGCCTGGGCCGGCGTGGCCGAGACGGGCACGCTGTTCTTCCCCTCCGACCCCGCGCGCCCGGCCACGCTGAACCTGCTGCCGGAGACCGAGATCGTGCTGCTGCGCGCCTCGCGCATCGTCGGTGCCTATGAGGAAGCCTGGGACCTGCTGCGGGCCGAGCGGGTGGATCCCCTCACCGGCGGCTTCATGCCGCGCAACCTGATGCTGGTCACCGGCCCCTCGCGAAGCGCGGATATCGAGCAGACGCTGGAACTCGGCGCGCATGGGCCGCGGCGGCTGCACATCCTGCTGGTCGAGGACGACCCCGGCGCCCGCGCCTGACCATGCAGCGGCGCCGCCCGAAGGGCCTGAGCAAGGCGGATCTTGCCCTCTGGCACGCGGTCACGGCCGAGATCCGGCCCCTCTTCGGCCATCAGCGCCCCGCCGCGCCCGAGGCCCCGCCCGCGCCCCCGCCGCCGCCCGCGCCGGTCGCGCACCACAACCCCGCGCCACGGCCGATGCAGGTCAGGCCGCCCGAGATCCGCATCGGCGAGCAGCCCGGCGGGCTCGACCGGCGGCGTTGGCGGGCGCTGAAGCGCGGCGATGAGCGCAGCGAGCGCGTGCTGGATCTGCATGGGCGGCGGGTGAATGACGCCCATGCGGCGCTGCGCCACTTCCTGCAGGATGCGGCGGCCGATGGCGTGCGCTCGGTCACCATCGTCACCGGCAAGGGCCCGCAGCCCGAGGGCGGCATCCTCAAGCGCGAATTGCCGCATTGGCTGAACGCCGCCGATCTGAGGCCGCTGGTGCTCGGCGCGGCGCATCCGCACCCGACCAATTCGGGCGCGGTGAACCTGCTGCTGCGGCGCAAGCGGATTCACAAATGACCCCTTTCGGGGCCCGCCTACGCCAACTCCGCCGGCAGCGCCGCGTGACGCTGAAGGCGATGGCGGCGCATCTCCAGGTCTCCTCCGCCTATCTCTCCGCGCTGGAGCACGGCCATCGCGGACGGCCCTCGGCGGGGCTGGTGCACCAGGTGAACGAGTTCTTCGGCCTGATCTGGGATGAGGCGGGGGAGCTTTCGGAACTCGCCAAGCTCTCCCACCCCAAGGTCAGCCTGGACACGGCGGGGCTGACGCCGGAGGCGACGGCGCTGGCCAATCGCCTCGCGGAGTCGATCCGCAAGCTCAGCCCGCAGACCGTCGCCGCCATGCATGCGCTGCTCGACCGCGAGGCGCCGCCGGAGAAACCCCGGCTGCGCCGCGCAGCGGGCCGGTAGCCTAGAGCAATATGCGTTCAGCTGGGTCGCGGCGCTGCCGCGACGCTGAACGCATTTCTTGCTCTAGATTCAATGATTTCCAGAGCACGAGCTGCGTTCATCAGAACGCAGCGTGCTCTACGACCCGGGCGCGCGCCACCAGCCGCGCTTGCGCGGCAGGGCGGCGGCGGCCGCCTCATCGAGCACGATCGGCGCGACAGGCGGGGCGGCGATGACCTCCGGCGGGGCCGGCGGCGGCGGCACGGGTTCCGGCACCACCTCGGGCGATGCGGCCGGCGGCAATTCCTGCGGAACAGGGGTGGGCGTGGGCTCGGGGGCCGGGGGCGGCGATTCCACCGGGGCCGGGGCCGGCAGCTCCGCCGGAACCGGCGCGGCCGGCGGCGGCGGGGCGGCAGGCTCGGCGGCGGCGGCCTGCTGGGCGCGGCGGCCCATGGCCTCGGCCTCGGCCGCCATCTCGGCGGCTTCCATGGCCTGCATCAGGTCGTCCATCTGCCCGGCGAAGGGATCGGCGGGCGTCGGCAGGCGACGTGGCGCGGCGGCGACCGGCGGCGGGGGGGCCGCGATGATCGGGATCTCGGCCTCGGGCGCGGCCTCGGCCTCGCCCTCCTCGCGCCGGCGACGGCCACCCCGGCGGCCACGACGGCGACGGCGGGCCTGCTCGTCCTCGGTCTCACCTTCCTCGGCACTGGCCTCGGTACCGGCCTCGGCAGGCGCCTCGGCGGCGGTCTCGCCGGTCAGCTCGGCGACAATCTCGCTCGCGATTTCGGCTTCGGGCGATTCGTTCTCCTCGCCTTCCTCGCCCTCATTCTCCTCGGCGCCCTGGCCTTCGAGGGACTGGCCCTCCACCCCGTCGCGCCGGCCGCGACGGCGGCGGCGGCGGCGGCGGCGCTGGCCTTCCTCGGCCGTCTCGCCGGGCGGGCCCTTCGACTCACCGCGCGGTTCGCCCCGGGGTTCACGCCGCGGCGCGGCCTCGGCCTCGGGTGCCGCTTCCTCCGCCTCGGCCTCGATCTCCTCGGGCTCGGCGGCATAGTCCATGCGCAGCGCGGCGGGGCGCTCGGCGATGGCGTCGGGGTTGGCGGCGCGGGTGCGCTCGATGCGCAGCGCGGGGGCGATCAGCGTGTCGTCGGCGGCGAGCAGCACGGCCATGCCGAAGCGGCTTTCGATCTGGCCAAGCCGCTCGCGCTTGCGGTTGAGCAGCCAGAAGGCGACCGGCGAGGGCAGGTGCACCACGATCTCCGCGGCGCGGCGCTTCGCGCCCTCCTCCTCGATCGCGCGCAGCGCCTGCAGCCCGCTGCTCTCGACCGAGCGGACGATGCCGCGCCCGTCGCAATGCGGGCAGGTGACGTAGGCGTGCTCGACCACCGAGGGGCGCAGCCGCTGGCGCGACATCTCGAGCAGGCCGAAATGGCTGATGCGGCCGACCTGGATGCGCGCGCGATCCTGCTTCAGCGCCTCCTTCAGCCGGCGCTCCACCACCGCGTCATGCTTCGCCGAATCCATGTCGATGAAGTCGATGACGATCAGGCCGGCGAGGTCGCGCAGGCGCAACTGCCGGGCGATCTCCTCCGCCGCCTCGCAATTGGTGCGAAGTGCGGTGTCGGTGATGTCGCGGTCGCGCGTCGCGCGGCCGGAGTTCACGTCGATCGCGACCAGCGCCTCGGTCTGGTTGATGACGATGTAGCCGCCGGACTTGAGCTGGACATTGGGCGAATGCATCGCATCCAGCGCCTGGTCCACATTGTAGCGCGCGAAGAGCGGCACGCCGTCGCGCGGGGCGCGGACCTTGGTGGCGTGCGAGGGCATGAGCATGCGCATGAAGTCGCGCGCTTCCTGGTAGGCGTCCTCGCCATCCACCAGCACTTCCTCGACATCCTTGGCGAAGACGTCGCGGATCGAGCGCTTGATGAGGTCCGCTTCCTCATAGATGAGCGCGGGGGCGGTGGAGGCGAAGGTGCGCTCGCGGATGCTGTCCCAGAGCTTGAGAAGGTATTCGCAATCCTTCTTGATCTCGGGCTTGGGCCGCTGGGCGCCGGCGGTGCGCACGATCAGCGACATGCCTTCGGGCAGCTGCTGCTCGTCGATGATCTCGCGCAGGCGCTTGCGGTCGGCGGCCGAGGTGATCTTGCGGGAAACACCGCCGCCGCGCGGCGAATTGGGCATCAGCACCGAGAAGCGGCCGGCGAGCGAGATGTAGGTGGTCAGCGCCGCACCCTTCGAGCCGCGCTCCTCCTTCACCACCTGGATCAGCATGATCTGGCGGCGCTTGATCACTTCCTGGATCTTGTAGTGGCGCAGGAAGCGCGGCGGGATGCGGCGCTCGCGCGCGTCGTCCTCGGTGCTGCCGCCGACCATCTCGGGCGGCGGGGCCTCGGCGGCGCCGATGCTCTCGACCTCCTCGGCGGCGTTGCTGTCCTCGGGGGCCGTTTCCTCGGGGCCGGACTCCTCGGTGGCGACCGGTTCGGCGCTCTCCTCGCCCGGCTCGCCGGCCTGCACGGCGGCGGCCTCGGCGGCGACGGCGGCGACCTCATCCTGCTCCAGGCTCTCGGCGGTCGGCGCGGCATCCTGCTCAAGCACCAGGGCCTGCTCGGCCTCGGCCACGTCGGCGCGGCGCTCGGCGGCGGCCTCGGCCGCATCGGCGGCGGCGGCGGCGGCCTCCAGCGCGGCCTGCAGGCTCGGGTCGCCGGCGCGGGCGGCGTCCTCGGCCTCCTCGCGCTCACGCTCCTCGCGCGCCTCGGCCTGCTGCATCTCGATCAGGCGCTGCCGGTCGGCGACGGGGAGCTGGTAGTAGTCGGGGTGGATTTCCCCGAAGGCGAGGAAGCCGTGGCGGTTGCCACCGTATTCAACGAATGCCGCCTGCAGGCTGGGTTCCACCCGCACGACGCGGGCGAGGTAGATGTTGCCCTTCAGCGGCTTGCGGTTGGCGCTTTCGATGTCGAAGGCTTCGAGCCTGGTGCCGTCCAGCACCACAACCCGGGTTTCCTCGGGGTGGGATGCGTCGATCAGCATGCGCTTGGTCATGGGCGTAGGGTCTCCGCGCCAGGCGGTCGGGGTCTCGGCCCCGCGCGCGACAGGCGGCGAAAGGGGGTGGGGAGGCCCGGGACAAGACGGAGCGGCGGCGTGGAGCTGTCCATGCGGCGGCGATCCGGTCCTCGTCTCGGCGGGCACGCGCGGGGCGCGGCCCTGGTGGGTTTCGGGGGACCGACGCCGCCGCGGGGGAGGGAGTCCCCGAAGGCCGGCCGATCCCGGTTTGGCACGCCAGGCGATGCCCCGGACACCCTTCGCACGGCACCCCCTCGGTATGGCCCCGGGGGATTCCCTGGGGACAGCCGATGGCTGGGGGCGCCGGTCGCAGGCGCAACGGGCGGGTGGCGCGGGCCGGCGCGATATCCGGGGCCGAGGGATCGGTCGGGGATCGTCGCGCCAACGTCTGCCGCACCGGCAGGGGTGGCGTCGCGGCACCTGGCGCAACGCGGCCCGGCACATGACCGGACCCGATGCCAGGACTCAGGCCTGAATTCCCCATGCAGGCCCGCCACGGATCGGGCAGGGTGCAGGCACAGGGGGGCCACGCGAACACGAAGAACCCCGCCGGAGGCGGTCGCCACCGGGGCAGGGCACCATAGGCCGGCTGAGGGGTCTTCACAAGGCGCGGTGTGGCATTCGCGCCATGATACAGCCCAGGGTTGAGGCTGGCTCTGAAGCAAAGGTGGCAAACCCCGCGACGGCCGTGATATTTCTTCCCGAGGTCCTGTCGGGGGACGGGGCCCAGGGGGTTATGTCACCATGCTCGGACGTCGCGGGCTGGCGGGGTTGCTGGCGGGCTTCGCCGCCCTGCCACCACCGGCCCAAGCCGCCGTCACCGAGGCCACGCTCACGCCCCTCGAGGGCAGCGGCGCCCGGCTGACGCTTCGCCTGCCGCCCGGCGCACGCTGGCGCCTGGGCGCGGCCGAGGCGCCGCCGCGCCTGCTGCTCGACCTGCCGGGCCAGCCCTGGCGCGCCGGGCCCCGCCTGCCGGCGGCCGGGCCGGTGCGCGGCGGGCGCCATGCCGGCGGGCAGCTCAGCCTCGACCTCACCGGCCCCGTCGCCATCCGCCGTGCGGCCGAATCCGAGGGCCGGCTGGTGATCGAGATCGCCCCCGGCTCCGCCCCGGGCGCCGCCGCCGCCTTCACCCGCGCCGCCAGCAGCCGCACCCCCCTCGCCGAGGGCGGGCGCGCCGCCACCCTGCCGCTGGTGGTGCTCGACCCCGGCCATGGCGGGCGCGACCCGGGCACGATCGGCGGCGCCGGCACGCAGGAGAAGCGCATCGTCCTGGCCGCGGCCGAGGAACTCCGCCGCCAGCTTGAGGCCGCCGGGCGCTGCCGCGTGGCCATGACCCGCAGCAATGACCGCTTCATCCCGCTCGGCGACCGCGTGGAATTCGCGCGGCGGCGGGAGGCCGCGCTGTTCGTCTCCCTGCACGCCGACAGCGCGCCGGGCGCGCGCGGCGCGAGCGTCTATACCCTGGGCGAGGGCAGCGACCCGCTGGCCCTGGCCCTGGCGCGGCGGGAGAACCTGGCGGACCGCGCCGGCGGGCTGCGCCTGCCCTCCGTCTCGCCCGAGGTGCAGGCCATCCTTCTCTCGCTAATGCGGGCGGAGACGCGGGCGGGTTCGGCGCGCATGGCGCGGCTGGTGGTGAGTGAGCTGGGGCAGGACGTGCCCCTGCTGCCCAACACCCATCGCCAGGCCGGATTCCTGGTGCTGAAGGCGCCCGAGATCCCCTCCGTGCTGGTCGAGATGGGCTTCCTCTCCAACCCCCAGGATGAGGCCGCGCTGCGCCGGCCCGAGCATCGCGCCAAGGTGGCGCGCGCCCTGACCCGGGCGATCAACGCCTGGCTGGCCCGCGCCGGCCAGCCCGAGGCGCTGGCGGCGGCGGGATAATCCGACCCCGCTTGTGGGATTCCTGCGCCGCGGCGTCTTCCCACCCTTGACCCTGCGCCGCGACGTGGCATGTCCGGGGCATCATGGATCTCCCCATCCCCGTTGAGGCCTCCCCGAGGGCCGGCGCCGCCCGGCCGCGCCTGGCCGTGGTCCTGTTCAACCTCGGCGGGCCCGATGCGCCGGAGAGCATCCGGCCCTTCCTGGTCAACCTGTTCACCGACCCCGCCATCCTGCGCGTGCCCGGCTGGGTGCGCCCCTGGCTCGGCCGGCTGATCGCCTGGCGCCGCACCAAGCCGGCCAGCGAGAACTACGCCTTCCTTGGCGGCAAGTCGCCGCTGCGCGAACTCACCGAGGAACAGGCGGCCGCCCTCGAATCCCGGCTTTCCGCGGATGGCGAGGCCGAGGTGAAGCTGTTCATCGCCATGCGCTACTGGCACCCGATGAGCGACGAGACGGCGCGCGCGGTAAAGGCCTGGGCGCCGGACGAGATCATCCTGCTGCCGCTCTACCCGCAATACTCCACCACCACGACCGGCAGCTCCGTGGCCGAGTGGGACCGCGCGGCCGCCAAGGCCGGGCTGAAGGCGCAGACCACCACCGTCTGCTGCTTCCACTCCGACCCCGCCTTCGCCGACGCCACGGCGGCGATGGTGAAGGACGCCTATGTGAAGGCGCGCGCGGAACTCGACCCCGCCATCCATCTGCGCGTGCTGTTCAGCGCCCATGGCCTGCCCGAGAGCATCGTCACCGCCGGCGACCCCTATCAATGGCAGGTCGAGCAGACGGTGGCGCAGGTGGTGGCGCGGCTCGACCTGCCCGATCTCGACCACATCGTCTGCTACCAGTCGCGCGTCACGCCGCAGAAATGGATCGGCCCCTCCACCGAGGATGAGCTGGAACGCGCCGGCCATGACAAGGTGGCGGTGCTGGTGGTGCCCATCGCCTTCACCTCCGAACATTCGGAAACCCTGGTCGAGCTCGACATCGAGTATCGCGAGGAAGCCGAGAAGCTCGGCGTGCCGGCCTATTTCCGCTCGCCGGCGCAGAATTCCGATCCCGGCTTCATCGGCGCGCTGGCCGATCTGGTGCGCGCCGCGCGGCGGCGCCGGCAGGCGGAGGGGCGCAGCCTGTGTTCCTTCGCCGGCGCCCGGCAATGCCCCAAGCCGCACAAGGATTGCCCCCATGCCCGCGCCGGCGCCCGCGCGCCGCAGGAGAAGGAAATGGCGGGTTGAGCCGCAAACCTCCTGCCGCCGTCCTGTTCGACTGCGACGGCGTGCTGGCGGATACCGAGGCGATGCACAACCGCATCATGGCCGAGGAGATCACCGCGCTCGGCTGGGAGATGGATGCGCAGACCTGCGAGCGCCTGTTTATCGGCCTCTCCTGGGAAGGCATCCTGCCGAAGCTGCATGACCGGCTCGGCCCCGACGCCGTGCCGCCGACCTTCCTGGACGACCTCGTGCGCCGCGTCATGCACGCGCTGAACGAGGAAGTCGTGCCGATCCCGGGCGTGCTGGGCGCGCTGGACGCCATCCTGGCCGCCGGCATCCCGGTGGCGGTGGCGAGCAATTCCTCCCGTCCCGAACTCGCCACCAAGCTGCGCCAGATGGGCCTTGTGGACACCTTCCGCGGCCGCGCCTTCAGCCGCGACGATGTGGACCGGCCGAAGCCCGCCCCCGACATGTTCCGCGCCGCCGCCGAGGCCTGCGGCGTCGCCGCGCAGGACTGCGTGGTGGTGGAGGACAGCGTGACGGGGGCCCGGGCCGGCAGGGCGGCGGGCTGCCGCGTGCTCGGCTACGGCCATGGCGCGCATCAGGCGGCGCTGGCGGCGGTCGGCGCCGAGCCCTTCGGCGACATGGCCGACCTGCCGGCGCTGCTTGGCATCACGGAGGCCGTGGCAAGGTGACGCTGGATTTCCTCGCCCCCTGGTATGTCTGGACGAAGTCGCTGCACCTGATCGCCGTCTTCGCCTGGATGGCGGGGCTGTTCTACCTGCCGCGGCTCTATGTCTACCACATGCAAGTGCCGGTGGGGGATGTGCGCTCCGAACTGTTCAAGGTGATGGAGCGGCGGCTGCTCAAGGCGATCATGAACCCGGCGATGATCGCCGCCTGGATCTTCGCGATCCTGCTGATCCTGACGCCGGGCGTGGTGGATTGGCGCGGCGGCTGGTGGCACCTGAAGCTCGCCGCGGTGCTCGGCATGACCTGGTTCCACATGGATCTGGCGAAGGCGCGCAAGGCCTTCGCCGCGGATGGCCGCCCGCGCACGGAACGCGGCTGGCGCATCATGAACGAGGTGCCGACCTTGCTCATGATCCTCATCGTCTTCATGGTCATCGCCAAGCCCTTCTGAGCAAGCCGGGGGGCGCGCGGCGGAGCCGATGATGCGTCACCTCCTGCTTCCCCTTCTCCTGCTGCCGATGCTCCTCGCCCCGCCCGCCGGGGCCGAGCCCGCGCGCCATGCGAGCCGGATGGTCGCCACCGCCAGCCCGCACGCCACCGCGGCGGCGCTGGCCACGCTGCGCGCCGGGGGTGGCGCGGTGGATGCGGCCATCGCCGCGCAGGCCGTGCTCTCGGTGGTCGAGCCCCATGCCAGCGGGATCCTGGGCGGGGCGCTGCTGCTCGTCTGGGACCCGGCGCAGGGCCGGCTGCGCTTCTATGAGGGCATCGCCAGCGCGCCCGCCGCCAGCCCGGCCTCGCTGGTCGAGGGCGGGCTGCGCGCCGCCGCCGTGGAGCGCAGCGGCCGCGCCGTTGCGGTGCCCGGCGCCATCGCGGCGCTGGCCCTGGCGCATGGCCAGCATGGCCGCCTGCCCTGGGCGGGGCTTTTCGCGCCGGCCATCGCCCTGGCCGAGCAGGGCTTCCCCCTGCCGCCCTACCTCGCGCAGGTGCTGCGGAACCGCGCGGCGGAGCTGCGCGCCGTGCCGGCGCTCCGGGCGCTGTATTTCGACCCCGACGGCACGCCCAAGCCGGCCGGCGCGCCGCTGCGCAACCCCGACCAGGCGGCGGCGCTGCGCCTGCTGGCGGCGGAGGGCCCGCGCGCCCTGCATGGCGGGGCACTCGGCGCGGCGCTGCTGGCCAGCACGGCCGCGCATCCGCTGCCCGGCTGGATCACCCCGGCCGACCTCGCAGCCTATCGCGCGGTGGAGCGCGACCCGCTCTGCGCCGAGATCCTCGGCCGGCGCATCTGCACCGCCGCCCCGCCGGCCTCGGGCGGCCTCGCGGTGCTGCAGACGCTGGCCATCGGCGAGCGCATCGGCCTGGCGCAGGCGCCGCCCGGCAGCGTGGCGGCGACGCATCTCTTCCTCGAGGCCAGCCGCCTGGCCCGCGCCGATCGCCGCCATTGGGTGGGCGACCCGGACCGCGTGGCGGTGCCGCTGGCGGGGCTGCTCGACCCGCTCTACCTCGCCGGCCGCGCCGCGCTGGTCGCGCCCGACCGGGCGATGGCCGAGGCCGAGCCCGGCCTGCCGCCGCAGCGCCACGGCGCCTTGCCCCTGCCCCTGCCCCTGCCCGGCGACCCCATGGCCGAGGCGGCGACGACGCAGGTGTCGATCCTGACGGCGGGTGGCGAGGCGCTGGCCTTCACCACCACCAACAACCTCAATTTCGGCGCCGAGCTGGTGGCGATGGGGGCCAGCCTCAACAACGGGCTGACCAATTTCGCCACCCTGCCCGGCCCGCCCGGCCGCCTCGCGCAGAACCGGCTGGAGCCGGGCAAGCGCCCGGCCACCACCATGGCGCCCAGCATGGTCTTCGGCGCCGATGGCCGGCCCGAGATCGTGCTCGGCGCCGGCGGGGGCGCGCGCATTCCCGATGCGGTGGCGGCGGCGCTGCTCGCCTTGCTGGTCGAGGGGCGCGACGCCTTCGAGGCCACGGCCCGGCCGCGCTTCGGGGCGCAGAACGGCGTGGTGGAGCTGGAGCAGGGCACGGCGCTGGCCGGCCAGGCCGCGGCCCTCACCGCGCTCGGCCATGCGCCGCGGGTCGTGCCGATGAACACCGGCCTGCAGATCGTCCGCCGCCTGCCCGATGGCCGGCTGGAGGGCGCGGCCGATCCCCGGCGCGACGGAGTCGCGGCCGGGGAGTAGCCGGGCGCGCTCAGTCGAACTGGATGTTCGCGCGGCGAATGACCTCGGCGTACTTCGCCGCGTCGCGCCGCAGCAGCGCGGCCGCGTCGGCGCTGCTTCCTCCGCCGGGGATGAAGCCGGCCTCGGCCACGCGGGCGCGCAGGCCGGGTTCGGCCAGCACCTTGTTCACCGCCGCCACCCAGCGCTCGCTGACCGCGCTCGGCAGGCCGGGCGGGCCCATCACCATGTACCACACGGCGGCATCGAAGCCGGGGAAGCCGCTCTCCGCGATGGTCGGCACGTCCGGCAGGGTGGGCACCCGCGCGGGCATGGTGGTGGCCAGCGCGCGCACGCGCCCGGCGCGGATATGCGGCAGGTAGGTCGGCAGCGTGTCGATCGCGATGTCGATGCGCCCGGCCAGGATCTCGTTCACCGCCTGCCCCGTGCCCCGGAAGGGGATGTGCTGCATCGTCAGCCCGGCATTGAAGGAGAGCAGCTCGCTCGCGAGGTGCTGCTGCGTCGCGACACCGGAGGAGGAGTAGTTGAGCTTGCCCGGATTGGCCCGCGCATGCGCGATGAACTGCCCGATCGTCTGCGCGGGCGAGCTCAGCGGCACCACCGCCACCAGCGGCACCGTGCCGGCCAGCACCACCGCGGTCTGGTCGGCGATGATGTCGAAGGGCGGCGGCTTCATCGTCGGCGGTACGACGGCCGAGGCGCTGACGGTGGTCATCAGCATCTGGTAGCCATCGGGCCGCGCGCGCGCATTCTGCGTCGCGGCGATGGTGCCCGAGCCCCCGGCGCGGTTCTCGATGGCGATGGCCTGGCCGAATTCCTCCTGCAGCGCAGGCTGCAGCAGGCGGGAGATGATGTCCGTGCCCCCGCCCGGCGCGAAGCCCACCAGCAGCGAGATGGTCCGCGAAGGATAGGGCGCGCCTTGCGCGTGCGCGGGGAGCGGCAGCGCGCCCGCCCCCGCGGCCACCATCAGGGACCGGCGTGACAGCATGGTTTCCTCCAACCTTCCTTGGTTGGCGGCAGGATGGCGCGCGCTTACCGCCCCGTCCAGTTGGGCGCGCGCTTGCCGAGGAAGGCCGCGACACCTTCCTGGAAGTCCTCGCTGCCGAAGCACATGGTGACGAGGTCGTCGCCATGGATCACGCCATTGGCGAGGCGCAGGCGCTTCAGCGCCACCTTCGTCGCCGTCAGCGTGCGCGGCGCGAGGGCCGCGATGTGTTCGGCCAGCGCCATGGCGCGCGCCTCCAGCGCCTCGGGCGTCTCCAGCACTTCCGTGACGAGGCCGAGGGCGAGCGCTTCCGGCGCCTCCACCAGCCGCGCGGTGAAGACCAGCTCCTTCAGCCGGGCCGGGCCGATCAGCGCGGCGAAGCGGGAGTAGTTCGCCATGGAGAGGCAATTGCCGAGCGTCTTGGCGATCGGCACGCCGAAGCGCGCATTGGCGGCGGCGATGCGCAGGTCGCACACGCCCGCGATGCCAAGCCCGCCCCCCGTGCAGGCGCCCGCGATGGCGGCGATGACGGGCTTGGGGCAATCCTCGATGGCGGAAAGCACGCGGTCGATCCGCTTCTCGTAGTCCAGCGCATCCTGCCCGGTCTTGAATTCGGTGAACTGGCTGATGTCGGTGCCCGCCGCGAAGGCCTTGCCGCCGGCGCCGGTGATGACCCAGGCGCGGATGGCGGGGTCGGCGGTGACCACTGCGGCCTGCTCGACCAGCCCCTCATACATGGCGAAGGTCATGGCGTTGCGGGCTTGCGGGCGGTTGAGCGTGGTCCAGGCCACCTGGCCGCGCAGCTCATGCAGGATGTCGGGCATCATCGTTCCTCCGGATGGCCCCCTTGTGCCGTGCCCTGGCCACGCGCGACAAGACGCCCCTCCGGAGGACCCGCCAATGCGCATCGTCAGCGTCAAGCAGGGCATCGCGCCCATCGCGAGTGACATCGCCAACGCCTATATCGATTTCTCGAAGATGACGGCGTCCATCGTCGCCGTGACGGTGGAAGGCGAGGGTGGCAGGCGCGCCACCGGCTATGGCTTCAACAGCAATGGCCGCTACGCCCAGCCCGGCCTGCTGGCCGAGCGCTTCATCCCGCGCCTGACCGAGGCCAGCGAGGCGCAGATCACCGCCGCCGACGGAAGGCTCGACCCCGCCGGCGCCTGGGCCGCGATGATGAAGAACGAGAAGCCCGGCGGGCATGGCGAGCGCTCCGTGGCCGTGGGCGTGCTCGACATGGCGCTTTGGGATGCCGCGGCGAAGCTCGAGGGCCTGCCGCTGTGGAAGCTGCTCGCCAACCGCTTCAATGGCGGCGTGGCGGATGAGGCGGCCTGGGTCTATGCGGCGGGCGGCTACTACTACCCCGGCAAGGGCGTGGACCAGCTGCTCGAGGAGATGAAGCGCTATCTCGGCATGGGCTATGCCACGGTGAAGATGAAGATCGGCGGCGCGCCCGGCACGCCCCTGAAAGAAGCACTGGCCGAGGACATGGCGCGCATCACCGCCGTGCTGAAGCTGCTGGGCGGCGACGGGTCGAAGCTCGCGGTCGATGTGAATGGCCGCTTCGGGCTGCACGCCGCGCTGACCTATGCCGCCGCCCTCGCGCCGATGAACCTGCGCTGGTACGAGGAACCGCTCGATCCGCTGGATTTCTCGACCCACGCGACCCTGGCCGAGCATTACGGCCCGCCGATTGCCACGGGCGAGAACCTGTTCTCGATGCTCGATTGCCGCAACCTGATCCGCCATGGCGGGCTGCGGCCGGACCGCGACATCCTGCAATTCGACCCCGCACTCTCCTATGGCCTGGTCGAGTATCTGCGCACGCTGGAGATGCTCGCAGGCCATGGCTGGTCGCGCCGGCGCTGCGTGCCGCATGGCGGGCATCAATTCGCGCTGAACATCGCCGTCGGCCTCGGCCTCGGCGGCAATGAGAGCTATCCGGAGGTCTTCGCCCCGTTTGGCGGCTTCGCGGATGACGTGCCCGTGGTCGAGGGGCGCGTGAGGATGCCCACGATCCCGGGCATCGGCTTCGAGGCGAAGAACGCACTCCATGCGGTGCTGAAGACGCTCGACTGAGTCACCTGTTCAGCCAGGCCGGCGCGGCTTCCTCCGCGCCGGAGGGCAGGCGCGCGGCGGGATCCGCGGCGAAGGCCAGGATGTCGCCCACCACCACCGCGCGGTTGTTGCCCGCCAGCAGCAGGTGGAAGCCCTCCGCATAGACGCCGAGCCGGATCGGCGCCCCGGGCGGGATGCTGCGCAGCGCCGCGCGGGTCGGGCGCGGCGGCACCACGGAATCCTGCGCGCCATAGAGCAGCAGCACCGGCACGCGCACCCCGCCTGCGCCCAGGCAGCAGCCGGGCAGCGCCGGGGCGGCGGCGTCCATCAGATCCACCAGCCCCATCGCGGCATCGACGCGCGTGCGCCGCAGCACCAGCGGGTCGCGCGCCAGGCGGCGCAGGGCGGCGTCATTGTCGCTGGCGACCACGCCGCCCACCCCGCCGCCGAAGGACATGGCCGGCATGGTCCGCCCCGCCAGCCACAGCCCGCCGCGCATCAGCGCGTTCATCTGCGCGCGCGACCACAGGGCGGGGGCGAGCAGCACATAGCGATCCACGGGGGGCGCATGCCCGGCGGCGAGGATGGCGACGGCCCCGCCCATGCTCTCGCCCAGCAGCACCAGGGGCAGGCTGGGATGCCGCGCGCGCAGCAGCGTGGCGAGGCTCGCCGCATCCTCCGCCAGCGTCTCCGCCCCCGCCCAGTAGCCGCGATTCGGCGCGCGACCGAAGCCGCGCTGATCCGGCGCATAGACCAGCACGCCGCCGGCCTGCAGCGCCGCGATGCTGTCGGCGAGGAAGTTGCCGCCATGGTCGTTGAAGCCGTGCAGCGCCAGCATCACCGCGCGCGGCGGGCTCTCGGGCGCGAAGACCCGGAAGGGCAGGCTCGCGCCATCGGCGGCGATCATCGCGCCCTCCGTCAGCCGCGGCGGGCCGAGGCTCGGCCCGGCCGGCATCACCACCGGGGCGCAGGCGGTGGCGAGCAGCAGCAGGAGCAAGGCGAGCCGGCGCATGGGCCCGAGGTAGCGCGCCGCGCCGGGCTGGTCCATCGCGGCCGGTGCCCCTATGTTCCGGCCGAAGATTGCAGGAGATGCCCGATGCGCGATGCGCGCCAGACCGGCTACACCCCGGTCGCCCTGCCCGGCGTGACGCCGGAGGAGAGGATCGAAGTCACCAGCCGCGCCGTGGGCTGCGATGGCGGCGGCGGCGCGCTGGGCCATCCGCTTGTGTATCTGCGGATCGAGGACAAGCAGGTGACCTGCCCCTATTGCTCGCGCACCTATGTGCTCGCGGATGGGGCCGGTGACGACCACCATCACTGACGGCGCCGACCCCGTCGCGCCGGTCGCGCCGGGGCAGCAGCGCCTGATCCTGGTGGATGGATCGGGCTACATCTTCCGCGCCTTCCACGCCCTGCCGCCGATGACGCGGCCCGATGGCACGCATGTGAACGCCGTCTTCGGCTTCACGCAGATGCTCTCGCAATTCCTGGCGCGCAATTCCGCCACCCACATCGCCGTGGTCTTCGACACGGCGCGCACCACCTTCCGCAACGAATTCTACCCCGACTACAAGGCGCATCGCCCCGAGCCGCCGCCCGAGCTCGTGCCGCAATTCGCCCTGATCCGCGAGGCGACCGAGGCGCTGGGCGTGGCGCAGGTGGAGCAGCCGGGCTTCGAGGCCGATGACCTGATCGCCGCCTATGCGCGTGAATTCGTCGCACAGGGCGGCCAGGTCGCCATCGTCTCCTCCGACAAGGACCTGATGCAGCTGGTGCGGCCGGGCGTGGAGATGCTCGACCCCATCAAGCAGAAGCCGATCCGCGAGGCCGAGGTGCTGGAGAAGTTCGGTGTCACGCCGGACAAGGTGGTGGAGGTCCAGGCGCTGGCCGGCGACAGCACCGACAATGTCCCCGGCGTGCCGGGCATCGGCATCAAGACCGCCGCCCAGCTCATCAACGAATATGGCGACCTCGAGAATCTTCTGGCGAACACCGCCAGCATCAAGCAGCCCAAGCGGCGCGAGGCGCTGGAGCAGAACGCCGAGAAGGCGCGCATCAGCCGCCGCCTCGTGATGCTCGACGCCAACGCGCCGCTGCCCTTGCCCGTGGAGGCGATGGCGGTGCGCGCGCCGGCCCAGGCAACGCTCGAGAAATTCCTGCGCGAGAACGGCTTCCGCAGCCTGCTCGCGCGCCTCGGCCTGGGCGAGGCCTCGGCCGTCACGCGCCAGGCACCGCGCGCGCCGAGCGAGGCGCCCGCGCCACCGCCCGAGGCCGCGCCCTTCGGCCCCTATGAAACCGTCACGACGCTCGACGCCTTACAGGGCTGGATCGCCGAGGCACGCGCCGCCGGCGTGATGGGCTTCGACACGGAGACCGACAGCCTCGATGCGCTGAAGGCCAATCTCGTCGGGTTCTCGATGGCCATCGCCCCGGGCCGCGCCTGCTACGTGCCGCTGCGCCATGAGGGCAGCGGCGACCTGATGGGCACGGGCACGCCCGAGCAGATCGGCTTCGACGCGGCGCTTGCGGCGTTGAAGCCGCTGCTGGAAGAACCCGCAGTGCTGAAGGTGCTGCACAACGCGAAATACGATCTGGAAGTGCTGCAGCGCGCGGCGAATGGCGGCATCGATGTGGCGCCGATCGACGACACGATGCTGATCTCCTACGCCATGCATTGCGGCCGCACCGGCCACGGCATGGATGAACTCTCCCGCGAGCATCTCGGCCATCTGCCGATTCCCTTCGACAGCGTCACCGGCACCGGGCGCAACCGCATCCCCTTCAGCAAGGTGGCGCTCGACAAGGCCACGGCCTATGCGGCGGAGGATGCGGACGTCACGCTGCGGCTGTGGCATCTGCTCAAGCCGCAGCTGCGCACCGCGCCGGCGCTGGCCCTCTATGAGCAGGTGGAGCGCCGCATGGTCGGCGTGCTGCGCGACATGGAGATCGCCGGCATCAAGGTGGATGGCGCCGAGCTTGCCCGCATCGGCGAGGATTTCACCGAGAAGCTGGGTCGCTACGAACGCGAGATCCACGAACTTGCCGGCCGGCCCTTCAATGTCGGCTCGCCCAAGCAACTCGGCGAGATCCTGTTCGACGAGCAGAAACTGCCCGGCGGCAAGCGCAGCAAGCTCACCGGCGCCTGGGGCACGGATGCCTCGGTGCTGGAGGAACTGGCCGCGCAGGGCCATGCGCTGCCGCGGCGCGTGCTGGATTGGCGGCAGATCGCCAAGCTGAAATCCACCTATGTGGACGCGCTCGCCCAGGCGCAGGATGCCGAAGGGCGCGTGCACACCGATTTCGCCATGGCGGTGACCTCCACCGGGCGGCTCTCCTCCTCCGAGCCCAATCTGCAGAACATCCCGATCCGCACCGAGGAAGGCGCGCGCATCCGCCGCGCCTTCGTCGCGCGCGAGGGGCATCTGCTGGTCGCCGCCGACTACAGCCAGATCGAGCTGCGCATCCTGGCGCATGTCGCCGACGTGCCCGCGCTGAAGGACGCCTTCGCGAAGGGCCAGGACATCCATTCCCGCACCGCCGCCGACATCTTCCACCTGGCGCCGGAGGCCGTGGACAAGGAAGCGCGGCGGCGCGCCAAGACGATCAATTTCGGCATCATCTACGGCATGTCCGCCTTCGGCCTCGCCGCGCGGCTCGGCATCGGGCCGGGCGAGGCGCGCGCCATCATCGACGCCTATTTCGCGCAATATCCCGGCATCCGCGCCTGCATGGAGAAGCTGAAGGAGGATGCGCGCACGCGCGGCTATGTGGAATCGCCCTTCGGCCGCAAGCTCTGGATCGCCGACATCGCCTCCAAGGATCCCGTGCGGCGCGGGGGCGCGGAGCGCGCCGCCATCAACGCGCCCTTCCAGGGGGGGGCGGCCGAGGTGATCAAGCGCGCCATGGTGCGCCTGCCGCGCGCGCTGCGCGAAGCCGGGCTCGGCGCGCGCATGCTGCTGCAGGTGCATGACGAACTCGTCTTCGAAGTGCCGGTGGCGGAGCGCGAGGCCACCGCCGCGCTGGTGAAATCCGTGATGGAGAATGTGGCGCAGCTCTCCGTGCCGCTCGGCGTCGAGGTCGGGCACGGCGCCTCCTGGGCGGAAGCGCATTGAGCACCGCAACCCTGCCGCTGCCCGCGGAGTCGGGCTGGAGTGCGGCGGAGCGGCGCACGCTGGGCGCGGTGGGCCTGGCGCATGCCGTCAGCCACCTGCACATGCTGGTCTTCGCGCCGCTGTTTCCGCTGCTGCGCGAGCAGCTTGGCGTCAGCTTCGTGGAACTTGGCCTGGCCATCACGGTGTTCAGCCTGGTCTCCGCCTTCACCCAGGCGCCGATGGGCTTCCTGGTCGATCGCATCGGCCCGCGCCGCGTGCTGACGGCAGGGCTGGTGCTGGGCGGCGCGGCCTATGCGGGTTTTGCGTTCTTCGGCGGCTATCCCTGGATGATCGCGGCGGGCGCGATCGCGGGGCTGGCCAATGCGGTCTATCACCCGGCGGATTACGCGCTGCTCAACGCCGGCATTTCCGGCACGCGCATGGGCCGCGCCTTCTCGCTGCACACTTTTGCGGGCTATCTCGGGGGGGCGGCGGCGCCGGCCTTCATGCTCGGGCTCGTGGCGCTGGTCGGCGTGCAGGGCGCGGTGTTCGGCGCGGGGCTGATCGCCTGGATCGCGGCGCTGGCCGTCTGGCTCTTCTGCCCGCGCGACGCGCGCAACCCTGCCGCCAAGGCGAAGGGCAGCACGGCGCGCGTGTTCAGCCCGGCGATCATCGGGCTCACCGGCTTCTTCGTGCTCATCGCGCTCAGCATCGGCGGCATGAACGGCTTTGCCGTGGCAGCGCTGGTGGCGAGCGGCGGGCTCTCGCTGGGCCTCGCGAGCATCGCGCTCTCCGGCTTCCTCACCGGTTCGGCGGTGGGCGTGCTGCTCGGCGGCGGGCTGGCGGATCGCTTCCGGCGGCACGGCTTCGTCGCGGCCGCGGGCTTCGCGATGGCGAGCCTGCTGACGGCGATCATCGCGCTGGTGCCGATGCCGGGCATCCTGACCGTGATCGTGCTGACGAGCGCGGGCATCATGTCCGGCCTGTGCATGCCCTCGCGCGACATGATGGTGCGCGCCGCGGCACCGCCGGGCCAGGCGGGCGCGGTGTTCGGCGTGGTCTCCACGGGCTTCAACATCGGCGGCGTGATCTCGCCGGTGCTGTTCGGCTGGCTGATGGATGCGGGGCAGCCATCGGCGGTCTTCCTGCTCGGCGCCGCCTTCATGGCGGTCACCGCGCTCGCGGCCTTCCTGCCGGAGCTGCGGCGCGCGCCGGGATAACCCTGCTCAGGCGGCGACCAGCGACTCCACCAGCGAGGTGAACAGGGGCAGGCCATCTGTGCCGCCCATGAGGTCGTCCACCAGATCCTCGGGATGCGGCATCAGCCCGCAGACCCGCAGATTGGGCGAGAGGATGCCGGCGATGTTGTCGCGCGCCCCGTTGCGGTTGGCGGCCGCGGTGATCGCGCCCTCGGGCGTCGCGTAGCGGAAGGCGACCAGCCCCTCGCCCTTGAGGCGCGCCAGCGTCTCGTCATCGCAGAAATAGTTGCCGTCGCCATGCGCCATCGGTGCGCGGAAGACGTCGCCCTTCTGCCAGCGCGCCGTGAAGGGCGTGTCCGCGCGCTCGACGCGCAGGTGGCAATCCATGGAGAGGAAGCGCAGCCCGGCATTGCGCAGCAGCGCCCCCGGCAGCAGCCCGGCCTCGGTCAGGATCTGGAAGCCGTTGCACACGCCCAGCACATGCCCGCCGCGCTGCGCGAAATCCCGCACCGCCGCCATGATCGGCGATTGCGCGGCCATTGCGCCGCAGCGCAGGTAGTCGCCATGCGAGAACCCGCCCGGCAGCACGACCAGATCCGTGCCCGCCGGCAATTCGCTGGCGAGGTGGAACAGCATGGTCGGCTTGCGCCCGCTCGCGCGTTCCAGCGCGATCGCCATGTCGCGCTCGCGGTTGGTGCCCGGGAAGACGACGATGACCGCTTGCATCAGTTCACCCACACCTTCAGCCAATGCAGCCCGCCCACGACGACGAGCGTGGAGACCGCCGCCAGCGCGGCTGCCGTCACCCAGCGGTCGAGGCCCTTCTTGCCGCGCGCCAGCAGGCTGAGGCGCTTGGCCTGGGCCACCGCCGGCACGCGCTGCTCGCGCCAGCGCAGGCCCATGGCGATCAGCACCGTCAGCACCAGCATGACGATGACGGAGACCTTGACCATGGCGCTAGACCAGCTCGACCCGGAAGCTCTCGATCACCGTGTTGGCGAGCAGCTTGCGCGCCATCTCTTCGGCGAGCGTCTTCGCGCGCGCGGGATCCGTCTCCGCGAGGTCGAGCTCGATCACCTTGCCCGCGCGCACTTCCTCGACGCCCGCGAAGCCGAGCGTGTGCAGCGCATGGCCGATCGCCTTGCCCTGCGGATCCAGCACGCCGTTCTTCGGCATCACATACACACGGGCCTTCACTGGACGGTCTCCGGCCCCTTCATGTCGCGCACGCCGGCCTCGGGCAGGATGCCGAGCCGCTTCGCGACTTCCTGGTAGCCCTCCTCGACCTTGCCGAGATCGCGGCGGAAGCGGTCCTTGTCCATCTTCTCCCCGGTCTTCACGTCCCAGAGGCGGCAGTTGTCGGGGCTGATCTCATCGGCCAGCACGATCCGCATCTCGTCATTCTCGTACAGCCGGCCGAATTCCAGCTTGAAATCCACCAGCGTGATGCCGACGCCGAGGAACAGCCCGGTGAGGAAGTCGTTCACCCGCAGCGCCAGCGCCACCATGTCGTCCAGATCCTGGGTCGAGGCCCAGCCGAAGCAGGTGATGTGCTCCTCCGAGACCATCGGATCGCCGAGCGCGTCGTTCTTGTAGTAGTATTCGAGGATCGAGCGCGGCAGCCGCGTGCCCTCCTGGATGCCGAGGCGCGTCGAGAGGCTGCCGGCCGCGACGTTGCGGATGACGATCTCGAGCGGGATGATCTCCACCTCGCGGATCAGCTGCTCGCGCATGTTCAGCCGGCGGATGAAATGCGTGGGGATGCCGATCTCGGCGAGCTTCATCATCAGGTATTCGCTGATGCGGTTGTTCAGCACGCCCTTGCCCGTGATCGTGCCCTTCTTCTGGGCGTTGAAGGCGGTGGCGTCGTCCTTGAAGTACTGCACGAGCGTGCCGGGCTCCGGCCCCTCGAACAGGATCTTGGCCTTGCCCTCGTAGAGCTGCCGGCGACGGGCCATGGTGCGGGAACTCCTCGACGAACCGGGCGCGCCGGGATCTGGCGCGCGCGGGGTCCCACGGCCCTGGCCGCGAGACGGGGAATGGCTATAGCAGGGGAAGCGCTGGCCCGCCACGCATGGCATTCCCGCCCGGATCGAGGGGCAGATCCGCGAAGGGCGCGGCCCCCGGCCCGATCTGGGGCGGCGCGGGGCAGAAGCGCCAGACCCGCGCCCCCCCGGCCCCCAGGGCCAGAAGGCTGGCGCAGACCGTGCCGAAGCCCTGCACGGGCGGCACGCGCAGCGCCTCGGCGATCCCGGCCTCCCCCACCGTGCCATCGGCCAGCAGCGCCTCCCACGCGGCCCAATCGCCGCGGTCGGGCTCGGGCGGCGGGGCGGCGCGGAAGCGGGGCAGGTGCCGGCGCGTGCGCGGGCTGGCGAGGTCATTGGGGTCATGCGCGGTGACCATGCTCACCCCGTCGCCCAGCGGCACGACCTCCGGCGCGCCCGCGCCGAGTCCGCGCAGGAAGAAGGCGTCGCGCGCATCGGCGACCACCATGTTGAAGGGCCGCCAGAGGCCTCCATCGAGCGCCGCGATGCGCGCCGCGCCGGCCTCGGCCGAGGGCGCGGCGGCGGCCATCAGGGGAAGCTCCCCGCGCGAGCGCTTGCCGGCGGCCGGGCCGAGGCTGCCCGGCCGGTTCAATACGGCGGCGACGACGCCCGCGGCGCCGAGCGCCATCCAGCTGCCCCCGGCCGTGCGGTCCCGCCCGCCGATCAGCCCCGGCCAATAGGGGCCGGGCGGGTCCCAGGCGCGGTCGAGCCGCTCATCGCGATTGGCCGCGAGCAGGAGCGGCCAGCCATGGCCCGGCCGCCGCAGCAGGATGACGGTGCACACGCCTCAGAAGCGGAAATAGAGCCCCACCCCCGGCGGCGGCGGCGGGGGGTAGTAGTAGCGGGGTGGCGGCGGCGGATAGTAGAAGCGCGGCGGCGGCGCGTAATACACGGGCGGGGGCGGCGGCGCGTAGTAGTAGCCGCGCGGTGGACCGTAATGGTGGCGCGGCGGGCCCCAATGGCGCCGCTCATAGCCACGGTGGCGCCAGCCATCCACCGGCAGCACCGCCGCCGGCGCCTCGAGGCGCAGCGCGGCCGGCGCCGCCTGCGCGGGGGCTGCGGCCAGCAGCCCGAGGCCGAGGGCGGCGCCCGCGATCAGCCTGCTCAGAATCGGCATCTCCATGCCCTCCTTCAGACCGCGAGTCTCGCAGCGCTTCGTGGCAGGACCTGGGCAGGCGCGATCACGTTTGCCCGAGCACTCACCCGCCCAGCACGCGCGCGAAGGTGGCGTCGACATGGACGAAGTCCCGGCGCGGATCCATCGCCGAATCCAGCGCCGCGGCGTCGAGATGCGCCGTCACCTCGGCATCGGCGAGGAGGTTGGTGCGGAAATCCCGCGCCCCGGGCGTGCCCAGCGCCGTCCAAGTCGCCATGGCGGCGCGCTGCACGGCGGCATAGGCGGCCTCGCGCGCCAGCCCGGCCTGCGTCAGGGCCAGCAGCACCTTCTGGCTGTGCACCACGCCGCCGAGGCTCTCCAGGTTCGCGCGCATGCGCTCCGGGTAGATGACCAGCTTCTCCATCATCCCCACCGTGCGCATCAGCGCGAAATCCAGCGCGATGGTGGCATCGGGGCCGATCACGCGCTCCACGGAGGAATGGCTGATGTCGCGCTCATGCCAGAGCGCGACGTTCTCCATCGCCGGCGTGACATAGCCGCGCACGAGCCGCGCGAGGCCGGTGAGGTTCTCGCTCAGCACCGGGTTGCGCTTGTGCGGCATGGCGGAGGAGCCCTTCTGCCCGGCGTGGAAGAATTCCTCCGCCTCGCGCACCTCGCTGCGCTGCAGGTGGCGCACTTCCGTCGCCAGGCGCTCGATCCCGGCGGCGACCACGCCGAGCGCGGCGAAATAGGCGGCATGCCGGTCGCGCGGAATGACCTGGGTGGAGACGGGCTCCACCGTCAGGCCCAGCTTCGCCGCCACATGCGCCTCGACCCGCGGATCGACGCTGGCGAAGGTGCCGACGGGGCCGGAGATGGCGCAGGTCGCGACCTCGGCCCGCGCCGCCACCAGCCGCGCCCGGTTGCGTGCGAATTCGGCGTAGTGGCCGAGCAGCTTGAGCCCGAAGGTGGTCGGTTCGGCATGGATGCCGTGGCTGCGCCCGATGGTCGGCGTGTGGCGATGCTCCTCCGCCCGGCGCCGCAGCGCGGCCAGAACCAGGTCGAGATCGGCGATCAGCAGGTCGGCGGCGCGCACCATCTGCACGGCGAGGCAGGTGTCGAGCACGTCGGAACTCGTCATGCCCTGGTGCAGGAAGCGCGCCTCGGGCCCGATTCCCTCGCCGAGCCAGGTGAGGAAGGCGATCACGTCGTGCCGCGTCTCGCGCTCGATCGCGTCGATGCGCTCGAGATCGGCGGCGGAGATATGCGCCACGCGCGCGGCACCCCGCTCGCGGATGGCGGCGGCGGCGGCTTCGGGGATGGTGCCCAGCGCCGCCATGGCGTCGGCGGCGTGGGACTCGATCTCGAACCAGATGCGGAAGCGCGCCTCGGGCGACCAGATCGCCGTCATCTCGGGGCGGCTGTAACGGGGAACCATGGATCAACTTCCATCTGGGGTTGCGGGCGCGTGATGCTGTTTCCGCGCCAGCAAGGCGGTTGACAAGAGGCGGTCGTCACTGCCCTTTAACGTCGCCGCGGCTGGGAAATGGATACGTCCAATCATGGATTTTCTGTCATCTTTTGGGCCTGAACTTATCGCGCTCGGGCAGGTTCTTTTCATCGACATCGTCCTCGCGGGTGACAACGCGATTGTCGTCGGCATGGCCGCGGCCGGCCTGCCGCCGGACCAGCGCAAGAAGGCGATCTTCTGGGGCATCGCCGCGGCGACGCTGATGCGCATCGGGTTCGCCTCGATCACGGTGCAGCTTCTCTCCATCGTCGGCATCGTCTTCGCCGGCGGCGTGCTGCTGCTCTGGGTCTGCTGGAAGATGTATCGCGAACTGCGCGACGGCGGCAGCCATGACGAGCAGCATGAAGGCGAGCTGGCGCTGGAAGGCGAGACCACGCCCGATGGCGCGCCGCGCAAGACGCTGCGCCAGGCGATCACGCAGATCCTGGTCGCCGACGTGTCGATGAGCCTGGACAACGTGCTGGCCGTGGCCGGCGCGGCCAAGGACCATCCCTACATCATGGTCATCGGCCTGGCCTTCAGCGTGGTGCTGATGGGTGTGGCCGCGACGCTGATCGCCCGGCTGCTGGACAAGCATCGCTGGATCGCCTGGCTCGGCCTGCTCGTGATTCTCTACGTCGCCGTCAGCATGATCTGGGAAGGCACGAACGAGATCGCGACCGTGGTGCCGCAGGCCTATGGCTACCTGCTGCTGCCCTTCGGCTGGATGGCGGTGCCCGGCGGCGCTGCGATCTTCCCGATCGGGTTGTGGGCGCTGGCCACCGTCTTCCAGGTGATCGTCATCGCCTTCGTGGCGACCGCAGTGGTGGAGCTGACACGCTCCTTGGTGCGGCGCGAGAACTGACCATGCGCGCGCGGCTGCTCGCCCTCGTCTTCCTGGCCGCGGCCTGCACCGAGCAGGACGGCCTGCTGACGAATGCGTCGGCGCCCAGCCTGGAGGTTGCCGCCGCCAGGCTGCCGGAAGAGATGGCCGGCTTCACGCGCGGGGATACGGCCTGGCACGAACGGACTCATCCGGGGCTCGGCGTGGCCGTGGACTATGCGGGACCCGCGCGCGCCGCGGTGGCGACCGTCAGCCTCTATGATCGCCAGAGGCCCGTGGATGCCGCCGCGCTGGAGGCAGAATTCAACACCGCGCTCGGTGAGGTCATGGCCGTCGCCGGGGCGCGCACCCGCCAGGTGATGACCGAGCGCGAGCGCACCGAACTGGCCGTGCCCGACGGCGCGCCGATGCAATGCGCGCGCCTCGCCGGTACCTATGGCCGGCAGGAAATGACGACACTGGTCTGCCTCGGCCCGGCGGCCGGGCGTTTCCTGAAGGTGCAGGTGACCGCGCCGACGCGCCAGGTGCGCCCGGTGGACCCCATGCCCTTCATCACCGGCATCACTCAGGCCGCGCGGGCGGGCTGAAGCCACTTCCGCCCTCAGGCAGGCCCGATCCGATCGGATCTCTTGCCCCGTAGAGCACGCTGCGTTCTCATGAACGCAGCTCGTGCTCTAGAAGTTATTGAATCTAGAGCAAGAAATGCGTTCAGCGTCGCGGCAGCGCCGCGACCCATCTGAACGCATATTGCTCTAGACAATGAGTTGCGGAGCAGAAGATCCGTCCGACAGGACGGATCGAACCCTATCGCGGGACCAGCACGAAAAGGCTCGCCGGCTCGCGCATCCGGCCCGCGCGTTCCATCGCCTCCCGCCCCCAGCCGGTGAAGAGGTCGGCGCGGGCGGGGCCGCGGATGGCGCCCCCGGTGTCCTGCGCGATGGTCAGGCGCTGCAGGGCTGCGCCCGTCAGCGGGTCCGTCCCCGCGACCCAGACCGGCAGGCCGAGCGGCACATGCAGCCGGTCCACCGCCACCGAGCGCATCGGCGTGAGCGGCGCACCCATCGTGCCGATCGGCCCTGCCTCGGGCGGCAGATCGGGCAGGGGGCGGAAGAAGATATAGGCCGGGTTGCGCGCCATCAGCGCCCGCGCCTCGGCCGGGCCGGCCTGCACCATCCAGGCGCGGATGGATTGCAGGCTCACCTGCTCGCGCGTCAGCACGCCGCGCGCCACCAGGTCCCGCCCCACCGCGTGGTAGCGATGCCCGTTCTGCCCGGCATAGCCCAGCCGCAGCACCCGCCCATCGGGCAGCACCACCCGGCCCGAGCCCTGGATGTGCAGGAAGAAGGCGTCGATCGGGTCATCCACCCAGACCAGCTCCAGCCCCCGCCCGGCCAGGGCGCCGGCCTGGATGGCGGCGCGGTCGGGGAAGGGCTCCAGCCGCCCGTTGCGCATCACGCCCGCGACGCGGCTGCCATGCGGGTCGGCATCCACCAGCTCGGGCGGGCGGGCATGGAGCGGCGTGACATGGCGCGGCGTGCGGGTCAGGCTGCCGCGCAGCTCGGGCTCGAAATAGCCGGTGAGCGTGCCCTCGCCCTGCGCCCGCGCGACGAAGCGGCGCTCGAAGAAGGCGCGTGCGGCGGCGTGGTTGCCGGCCGGGATCGCGGCGGCCTCGGCGCATAGCGCCGGCATCCCAGGCGGCAGCGGCGCGGCGTTGGGGGGCAAAGGCGGTGCGTTGGGCGGCGGCGGCAGGGCGAGCCGCGCGCAGGCGGCGAGGAGCGGCGGCAGCGCCTCCGCCTGGCGATCCGCGGCCCAGCCGGGCAGGCTTGCCGGCGACTCCTGCCCGAGGGCCGGAGACGCCAGCAGAAGCGCGGCGAACAGGCCGCGCCAGGGGCGCATCAGGCGGAGCGCGTGGCCACCAGGCGCCAGGTCGGGTCCTGGCTGCGCAGGTCGCGCTGGAAGGTCCAGATGTCGGTCAGCTCGGTCACCGCCTCGGCCCCGGCGGCGATGGAGCCGTCGCGCGCCGTGGTGAGGTTGATCTGGTCGCTGACGAAGCGGACCGTGACATCCGCCACCGTGCCGCGCAGATCCGCGGCCTCGATGCCCATCTCCTGCATGGCGCGGACTTCGCTGCGCTGCGTCTCGCCGGCCTGCTCGCGGGCGGTGATCGCGCCCTCGAAGCCGGCATAGGTGTCATCGGACAGCAGGGCGCGCAGCGTGGCGCGGTCGCCACGGGCGAAGGCGTCCACGATCATGCGGAAGGCGCCCTCGGCCCCGTCGAGGAAGGGGTTGGGGTCGAAGCTCGGGTCCACGCCGCGGATGCGGATCAGCGCCTGGCCGACCGGCGAGCGGGCATCCGGCACAAAGCGCCGCGCAGCGCCGGCCTGCGGGCCGGCGGCGGGCAGTTCCGGCAGGTCGTTCGCACGGCCGCTGCGCGCATCGCCCGATTTCGGGTCGAAGGGCACGACATTGTCCTGCCGCGGACGCTCGAAGCCCGTGCGGCGGCCAAGCACGCTGCGCAGGCGCAGCACCAGGAAGGCCGCGACCATCGCGAACAGGATCAGATCGACTGGAAAACCGCCGGACATGGACAACTCCTCATCGATACATCACTTAGGGGTGCCGACCCCCGCCCGCAACGGCAAGTTTCGTCCCAAAGCGCACCTGCCTGTAGCGCGCCGGGATGAAGCCCGTGTTGCCACCCCCAACCCCCTGGAGCGCCCCGCGCCATGATCCTGCTGCGTCACGGCCAGAGCGAGTTCAATGTGGTCTTCAGCGTGACCAAACGCGATCCCGGGATCAAGGACCCCAAGCTCACCCCCCTCGGCCACGCCCAGGCCGAGCGCGCGGCCGAGGCTCTGGCGCAGCGGGACATCCGGCGCATCATCGCCTCCCCCTACAGCCGCGCGCTGCAGACCGCCGCCCCCCTGGCGCGGCGACTCGGCCTCAAGGTGCAGGTGAACCCGCTGGTGCGCGAGCGCTACGCCTTCACCTGCGACATCGGCAGCCCGCGCACCGCGCTGGGCGCGGAATGGCCGCATCTCGACTTCGACCATCTGGAGGAGGTCTGGTGGCCGGCGCAGGAGGAACCCGCCCAGCAGGTGCTGCACCGCGCCGCGCGCTTCCGGGGCGAGATGTCAGCGCTCGACGACTGGCAGCACACGGTGGTGGTCTCCCACTGGGGCTTCATCCTCTCGATGACCGGCCGCAGCGTCGAGAACGGCACCTGGCATGATTGCGACCCGACCGAGCCCGCGCCCGAGGACGTCATCTGGAAGCATCATTAGGACGCCCTCAGACGCCGGGCGCCGCCTCCGGCGGCTTGGCTGCGCGCCTACGCGCTGGGGCATTGGTGACAGCGGTTGCCCTGCGCGCGGGGCCGCGTTCGCGGCCCGAAGGGTCACGGTGGTGACGAGTGGTTGCGCCTTCGTCGGTTGTCGTCTGGCCCGTGGGGCGGGCGCGTGGTAGCCCGGCGCACCTGAACGCTCGAGACGAGACCGAAGCCATGTCCGACCAGAACGCCAACGCCAACGCCAACGGCCAGCCGAACCAGCCGCTGGCGCCGCTGCAGCTCAACATCCAGTACACCAAGGACCTCTCCTTCGAGGTCCCCGGCGCGCCCGAGATCTTCGTCACGCTGCGCGAACAGCCCCGCGTGGACCTCTCGCTCGACGTCCAGGCCCGCCCGGTGCCGGGCAGCGCCAATGTCTTCGAGGTCGCCCTCCAGATCCGCGCCGACGCCAAGGTGGGCGAGACCGCCTGCTTCATCGCCGAGCTCGCCTATTGCGGCGTCTTCACCGTGAACGTGCCGCAGGAACAGCTGGAGCCCGTGCTGCTGGTGGAATGCCCGCGCCTGCTCTTCCCCTTCGCGCGCAACATCCTGGCCGACGTCACCCGCGATGGCGGCTTCCCGCCCGTCATGCTCGCGCCGATCGACTTCGTGGCCCTGTGGCAGAGCCGCCGCGGTCAGCAGCCCGTCGGGAACGCCTGACACTCCCCCGATGGCGACGCGCCCGGTCGTCCTGCCGCGTCGCCAGCGCCTGGACCCGGGCCGCTTCCGCGCGGCGCTGACACGGCGACTCGACGGGCCGGGCTTCTGGCGGGCGCTCGCCACCGCCTTCGGGCTCGGCGCCTTCGCCGCGCTCGCCCTGCCGCCGGTGCACGCCCTGCCGGTGCTGCTGCTGGCCCTGCCGGGCCTGTTCATCATGGTGACCGAGGCGCCGACCCGGCGCCGCGCTGCGCTGATCGGCCTGGCCTGGGGCTGGGGCTTCCACATCGCCGGGCTGCACTGGCTGACCAACGCCATCCTCACCGAGGTCGAGCGCTTCTGGTGGCTGGTGCCGATCGCCGTGCCGGCGCTGGCCCTGCCGCTCGGCGCCTTCACCATCCTGCCGGCCCTGGCGGCGCGACTCGGCCGGCCGGGCTGGCCACGCCTGCTCGCCTTCGCCACCGCCTGGGTCGCGGCCGAGATGCTGCGCGGCGTGCTCTTCACCGGCTTCCCCTGGAACCTGCTCGGCACCGTCTGGGCCTTCGCGAGTTTCCCGCTCCAGGGTGCCGCGGTGATCGGGGTGCATGGGCTGTCGCTGGCCACCGCGCTGATGGCGCTGGCGCCCCTGCTTGGCCGCCGGGGCTGGTTCGGCATGGCTGGCGGGCTGGCCACCTTCGCGCTGGTCGGCCTCGTGCGGCTCTGGCCGGCCGAGCCCGAGCCCTTCCCCATCACCCTGCTGCTGGTCCAGGGCAACATCGCGCAGGAGACCAAGTGGCGCGAGGACCGCCGCTTCCCGATCTTCCAGCGCTACATCGACCTCACCCGTGGCGGCATCCGCCTGGCCGAGCAGGAAGCGCCCGCCAACAAGATCGTCGCCATCTGGCCCGAGACCGCCAGCCCGTTCCTGCTGGCCAATGACCGCGAAGCCGCCATCCTCGCCACCGCCCCCCTGCCGCCGGGCGCCGTCCTGCTCGCCGGGACGGTGCGCGCGGAATTCGATGCGGCGGGACGGCCCGCACAAATTTGGAACAGCCTGGCAAGCCTGGACGCGCAGGGCGCGCTGCTCGACGCCTATGACAAGGTGCATCTGGTGCCCTTCGGGGAATACATGCCGCTCCGCGGCATCCTGCCGGTGCGGCTGGTCCAGTCCGCCTTCGACTTCACCGCCGGCCCGGCCCGACGGCTGGTGGAGATCCCGGGCCTGCCGGGTTTCTCGCCGCTGATCTGCTACGAGGTCATCTTCCCCGGCGCCGTCACCCCCGCCACGCGCCCGGGCTTCCTGCTCAACGTCACCAACGACGCTTGGTTCGGAATCTCCGCCGGGCCGCACCAGCATCTGGCCGCGGCCCGGCTGCGTGCAGTGGAGGAAGGCCTGCCGCTGGTGCGCGCGGCGCAGACCGGCATCTCCGCCGTCTTCGACAGCCGCGGGCGGGAGGTGGCGCGCCTCGGACTCGCCGAGACCTCGGTGCTGCTGGCGCCCCTGCCGCGGCCGGGCGCGCCCACCGTGTTCAGCCATCTGGGGCTGCTGGCGCCGCTGGCGCTGCTCGTCGCCGCCACGGCGCTGCTCTGGCGCACCAACCGCCGCGTGCAGCCCGGCCCAGGCGGCCGGAAGGGCTGATCCGCATCGCGCGAAGCTTTATTGAGATTTATCAAAAGAGTTGACAAAAGCTTGAGGGGCGCCTACTCCCAAGGCCTGCGCCGGGGCATTGTACCTCCATTCCCCGGGGCGCCACCCGAGGCCAAGATGGCCGCCACCCGGTGTGGATGACATCGGAATTGCGAGCGAGCGGAGTTCGGAGTGGTGGCCATGGCAAGTGACGACGTGGTCGAGCGCGCGGATCGCGAACATCGCCCGAGCCCGATCGATGTGCATGTCGGCAGCCGCGTCCGCCTGCGCCGCACCCTGCTCGGCATGAGCCAGGAAAAGCTTGGCGAGGCGCTCGGCCTGACCTTCCAGCAGGTCCAGAAGTATGAGCGCGGCGTGAACCGCATCGGCGCCAGCCGGCTGTTCGACCTCTCGCGCGTGCTGGACGTGCCGATCGGCTTCTTCTTCGACGACATGCCCGGCGAGATGGGCGGCAGCGCCAACGCCACCCGCCGCCATGGCGGTGGCTTCGCCGAGGCGCAGGACGGCTTCGAGGACAACACCCTGCACCGGCGCGAGACGCTGGAACTGGTGCGCGCCTATTACCGCATCACCGACCCCTCGGTCCGCAAGCGCGTCTTCGACCTGATCAAGAGCCTGACGCCCGCCGAGTGACGCCTCCCCGGGCCGCCGCGCCCGGGAAAGGATTTCCTTAGGAAACCCGGCGCTATCCTGCCGCCATGGCAGGTGACCTCGCAGCGCAGCTCGAATCCATCGCCTCGGGCGACTACCGGCCGACGACCTTCCTCGAACGGGGGGTCGCCGTGCCCTTCACCACGCCCCTGCTGCTCGGTGCGCGCCTGCGCCCCGCCAGCCGCAAGGGGATGGAACTCGTGATCTCCAACATCGGCGGCGGGCGCGGCCACTACATCGTCTCCTGGTCCGCCCTGGCCGAGATCTGCGCGCCCTCCCTGCATGATGAGCGGCTCTTCGCCCTGCTCACCGCGCGCGCCGCGCTCTCCCCCGGCGCGATCCGGGACGCGGCGCGGCAGGTGGCGCAGGAGGGCTGGGGCGGGCGCCGGGCCATCCGCGCCGCCCAGCAGGCCGAATCCGAGGCGCCGCTGGATCGGATGCGTCTCAACCTCAGGTTGCTGCAACGGCTTGTCCGCCAGACCGAATCCCCCGCCGAGGCCACCCTGCCCATCGCCCAGGACCGGCCCGACAGCCAGCAGCAACGGGCCAAGCGCGCGGTGCTGCGCGCCGCCGAGACCCTGGGCCGCCGCCCGGAAGACGTGATCCAGAGCCTGGAGGGCATCGCCACCGCCTTCCAGGATGTGGGCGTGCCGGAGGAACCCGTGCTGCCGCGCACCCGCCGCCTGCTGGCCGCGGTCGAGCGCATGTCGGGCGACTTCGCCACCTGGGTCGCCGCCACGCCGGCGGCGCGCGACCTGCAGATCAGCGCCGTGATCACCGAGGGCTGTGGGCTGACCCTGCGCTGCGGCGCCGCCCTGCTCGACCAGCTCGACGCCAGCATGGTCGACATGCTTGGCCTGCTGCGACGCTGGCAGGCCGACCCCGCCCCCCTGACGACCGAGGCCGCGCGCCTGGACTGGCTGCTGGATGGCTGGCCGCTGATCCTCGGCCTGTGGCAGGAGGCCGAGCCGGAGGAACGGCTGCGCACCGCCTGGGAGGCCGCGATGCTGCTGCCCGTCCTGCCGCGGGAGACCGCGGCCTGGTGCGGCGTGCAGGCCGATTGGGAACAGCCGCAGCGCCTGCGCCGGCTGGTCCGCGCCCAGCGGGACTGGCGCCATGGCCGCCTGGTGGACTTGGCGGCGCGCAACGAACGCCTGCTGGCCAGCGCCCTTTGACCCGCGTCTCCCCTGCCGAGCGCCAGGTGGCGCAGGCGCTGGCCGGGGCCTCGGACGCCGCACTCGGGCGCATCGTGCGGCTGGTCGATACGCTGGCCAGCCGCGCCGAGATCGACCGCGTGCTCGAACAGGTCCGCCCCCGGCTGCGCCGCCTGCGCCCGGCCCGGCCGATCAGCGTCAACCGGCTGCTCTTCCTGCCGATCGAGCCCGTGCTCGCCGCCCCGGCCGCCTGGCGGCGGGGCAGCGGCCAGGTGCCGCGCCATGCCCTGGCCGGGCTGGTCGAGGCCCTGCAGGCCGCCGCCCCCGCGCTGGTCGCCCGCACCGCCGCCGAGGCCCAGGGCCGCAGCTTCGCCGAGGCCGCGGAGGTCGCCCGGCTCGGCCGGATGCTCTGGCCCGCCGCCGCCGCCGCCCTGCCGCCCGGCCCGGCTTCGGGCTGGGCCGCCACGACCGGCTTGCGCGCCGAGGACTACACCCCCCTCGCGGCGCTCTGCACCGGCGTGTGGCGCCATGCCCCGGCGTTGTGGGATGTCGTGCAGGAGGCCGAGGACCCGCCCGAGGCCCTGATCCGCGCCGCCCTCACTGGCCCGGCCCAGGACAGTGAGGAGGTCTTCGCCGCGGCGCTGGCCCTGTTGCTGGCGCGGGTGCCGCGGCCGGGCTCCATCGCCGGCATCGCCGCCGGGCTGGACCCGCGGGCGCGGATGGTCGCCGGGCGGGCGCTGGACCGCATGATCGAGTCCGGCCTGCCGCCGCTCGACGCCGAGAACCCGCATGAGGCGGCGCAGCATGTGGCGGCGCTGGCCGACATGCTCGAGGACCTGGAAGGCTCGCCGCTCGGCAACGTGCCGGATCGGCGGGAGCGGCTGCAGAAGCTGCGCCACCAGGCCGACCTCGCCTGCCGGGAGGCCTTCCTGGCGACGCTGGAGGGCCAGCTGCTCGGCCCCCTCGCCCGGCTGGGCAGCGATTCGGGGGAGAAGGAGGTGACGGCGCTGGAAAGCCGCGCGCGCGACCTGCGCCGCCTGCTGCTGGCCTGCCGGCGCATCGGCACCACCGACAGCTACGACAAGGCCATCCGCGCCGCCATCGCGCAGCTGACCCAGGGCCGCGCGGCGCTGGCCAGCCAGGGGCTGACGCTGGTGGACCTCGCCCGGCTGGTCGAGATCCTGGGCGGGCGCGAGGCCGCGGATCGGCTGCTAGCGCACGCTGCGTTCTGAAGAACGCAGCGTGCGCTAGAAATCATTGAATCCAGAGCAAGAAATGCGTTCAGCGTCGCGGCAGCGCCGCGACCCATCTGAACGCATATTGCTCTAACCCAGGCCGGAGGCCGACCCGCAATCACCGGGGCCTGACCCGCCCTCAGCCGAGTTGGGGGTTGTCGAAGACCGGGTTGCGGTAGCGCCGCAGCGCAGCCGCCAGCGCCACCGCCAGGTCGCGCTTCTCGGGCTCGGCCAGCAGGCGGCCGACCTCCACCTCCCGGCCCCGGCAGACCAGCCAGAGCGTGGCGCTCAGCCCCGTGGCCTCGCGCAGTTCCACCCGGCTCCAATAGGGGTCGAGCGCGACCTGCCGCCGGCCGCCCCGGCCATCGGCGGCGGTGATGGTCAGCTGCCCCGCCGTCAGGCACAGCCGCTCGACCGAGGCCGCGCTCCAGCGCCGGTGCAGCGCGACCAGCGCCAGCACCACCCCGACCTCCAGCCCCATGAAGCCCAGCACCGGCCAGGCGCCGAGCAGCGCGAAGAGCACCGCCGGGATCCCCGCCGCCGGCACCGCCAGCGCGCAGAGCCAGATCATCCCCTGCCGCGAGAGGCTCTGCGGCGGGGTGCTGATGGCTTCGAACAGGATCGGGTCCGTGCTGGCTGACATGGGGGCATAGTATGGGGTAGGGCTGCGGTTACGCCATGGCCTCGACACCGATCCGCGCCGCCCGCCGCATGTCCGTCCCCCAGGCCGGGGCCTTCCTGCGCGCCCTGGCCGCCGCCAACCCGGCGCCGGAGACCGAACTGCATTTCACCGACGCCTATACGCTACTGGTCGCGGTGGCGCTCTCGGCCCAGACCACCGATGTCGCGGTGAACAAGGCCACCGCCACGCTCTTCCCCGTCGCCTCCACGCCCGCGGCCATGGTCGCGTTGGGCGAGGAAGGCGTGGCCAGCCACATCCGCCGCATCGGGCTCTGGCAGGGCAAGGCGAAGAACGTGGTCGCCCTCTCCCGCCTGCTGCTCGAGCGCCATGGCGGCGAGGTGCCGAACGACCGCGCCGCGCTGGAGGCGCTGCCCGGCGTCGGGCGCAAGACCGCCAATGTCGTGCTCAACATCGCCTTCGGGCAGGAGACGATGGCGGTGGATACGCACATCTTCCGCCTGGGTAACCGCACGGGCCTCGCCCCCGGCAAGACGACGCGGGCGGTGGAGGACGGGCTGGTGAAGCGCTGCCCGCCGGAGATGCTGCGCGACGCGCATCACTGGCTGATCCTGCACGGGCGCTATGTGTGCAAGGCGCGCGCGCCGGAATGCTGGCGCTGCGTCGCCCTCGCCCACTGCAACTACAGCCGCAAGGTGCTCGCCCCGCCGGGGTGAGCGCCGCCGCTCACCCCCCCAGATGGTCGCGGATGGCGGCGTCATAGGCCGCCTCGCGCGTCATGCGACGCAGGAAGCCCGGATCGGGCAGGCCGGTGACGGGCAGGCCGGCGCGCTGCGCGGCGAGCGTGGCGCGCACCGCCTCCAGCGCCGCCTGGATCGGCAGATGGCCCTGCAGCGCCAGGCGCACGCCCAGCCGCGCCCAATCCTCGCGCGTGCCCAGGCCTGGCTTCGCACCGCCGAGGATGATCGGGCGCGTGGTCGCGGCGCGAATCGCCGCCACCTGCTCGCGCGCCGTGACGCCGGTGATGAACAGCGCCTCCGCCCCCGCCTTCTCCATCGCCCGCGCCCGGGCGATGGCGTCATCCAGGTCGGTCACGCCCAGGGCCGCCGTGCGCCCCACCACGACCAGCCCCGGGCTGGCCGCCACCGCCGCGGCGACCTTGCCGGCCAGTTCCGCCACGCTGACCAGCGCGGGCTTCTCGGCGCCGAAGGGGCGGGGCAGGAGCGTATCCTCGAGCGTGGCGGCGGCCGCGCCGGCGGCGTGGAGTTCCTCCACCGTGCGCATCGCGTTCAGCGCATTGCCATAGCCATGGTCGGCATCGACCAGCAGCGGCGGCGACCCCGCGCGGGTGATGCGGCGCACGAGCTCGGCCAGTTCGGTCAGCGTCAGCACGATGTGGTCCGGCGCGCCGAGCACGGCGAGCGAGGCGGAAGATCCACCCAGGATCGCCGTCTCGAAGCCCAACTCGCTGGCCACGCGCGCCGAGAGCGCATCGAAGACCGAGCCGGGATGCACGCAGGCCTCACCCGCGAGGATGGCCCTGAACCTGTCGGGGGCGTTGGTCATTCGGCCGCCTGCCGGTTGCCGTCATCGGCTGCGCCGGGGCGGCGCACGCGCAGGCGGCGGATGCGGCGCGGATCGGCGTCCAGCACCCGGAATTCGAGGCCCGAGGGGTGGGAGATCAACTCGCCCCGCGCCGGCACGCGCCCGGCGAGCGTGAAGACCAGCCCGCCCACCGTGTCGATGTCGGCCGCGCGCTCCTCATCGGTCAGCACCAGGCCGAGCTTCTGCTCGAAGGCCTCGACGGTGGTGCGGGCATCGAGTTCGTAGGTGCCGTCTGGCTTTTCCTGGATGGTGGCGGTGGCGATCTCGTCATGCTCGTCGGCGATGTCGCCGACGATCGTCTCCACCAGATCCTCGATCGTCACCAGCCCGTCGATGCCGCCATACTCGTCCACCACCAGCGCCATGTGGATGCGTGCGGCGCGCATCTGCAGCAGCAATTCCAGCACCGGCACGGTGGGCACGACAAACAGCGGCTTGCGCAGGATCGCCTTCATCGAGAAGGCGGCCGGGTCGTCGCGGCCGACCGCGGCGATGACATCCTTGATGTGGACCATGCCCTGGATGTCGTCGAGATTGCCGCGATAGACCGGGTAGCGGCTGTGGCCTTCCTTCTGGATGTGGCGCATCGCCTGGTCCAGCGTCAGGTCCTCGGGCATCGCCAGGATGTCGGCGCGCGGCACCATCACGTCATAGGCGGTCTTGTCGCGCAGGCGCAGCACGTTGCGCAGCAGCACGCGCTCATGCAGGTCGAGCCCGGTGATGGCCTCATCGGCCAGCAGCGGGGCTTCCCCGCGCTCCCGGCCGCCATCGAGGAGTTCCTCGACGCGGTCGCGCACGCTCTCGGCCTCGCGCTTCTTCAGCAGGCCCTGGAGCTTCCAGAACAGGCCGTTGCGCTTCTCCGCGTTGCCGCTCACGACCCCTGCCCCTTCCACGGGTTGGGCCGTCCGAGCCGGCGCATCACGCGGGCTTCGGCCTGTTCCATGCGCCGCGCCTCGCCGGCCAGCAGGTGGTCGTGGCCGGCCAGGTGCAGGGCGCCATGCGCCACGAGATGCGCGAAATGATCGGCGGCACGCCGCCCGCCCGCGCGGGCCTCCCGCCGCACCACGCCGAGCGCCAGCGCGATGTCGCCCAGATGCCCCGGCACGCCGCCGGGGAAGGAGAGCACGTTGGTCGGCTTGGCCTTGGCGCGATGCGTCCCGTTCAGGCGCTTCACCGCTGCGTCATCGGCCAGCAGCACCGTCACGGCGCCGCACGCCCCGGCCTCGGCCAGGGCGGCACGGGCGGCCTTGCGGGCCAGCGCCTCGGGCTGCCGGACGCATCCGCGCCAGCCCGGCGCCTCCAGGACCACGGTGATGTCCGTCTCCCGGGGGGTCCCGGCCGCCTTTGCGCGGCCGGGACGACTACTTCTCGGTTCCATCGGTCTCCATACCTTGGCGCCGGTCGCGTCCCGCCTGGCGCGCCTGGTCGGCACGGCCATAGGCAGCCACGATCCGGCCCACCAGCGGATGCCTTACCACATCCGTTTCCGCAAAGCGCGATACCGCGATGCCCTGCACCCCATCCAGCACGCGCAGCGCCTCGACCAGCCCCGAGACGGTCCCGGGCGGCAGGTCCACCTGGGTCGGATCCCCGGTGATGACCATGCGGCTGCCCTCCCCCATGCGGGTGAGGAACATCTTCATCTGGGCGGCGGTGGTGTTCTGCGCCTCGTCCAGGATGGCGTAGCAATGCGCGAGCGTGCGGCCACGCATGAAGGCAAGCGGCGCGACCTCGATCTCCCCCGCCTCCATCCGCCGCTTGAGCTGTTCCGCCGGCATCATGTCGTGCAGCGCGTCATAGAGCGGGCGGAGATAGGGATCGACCTTCTCCTTCATGTCGCCGGGCAGGAAGCCCAGCCGCTCCCCGGCCTCGACCGCGGGGCGCGAGAGCACGATGCGGTCCACCCGCCCGGCCTGGAGCAGCGCCACGCCCTGCGCCACCGCCAGATAGGTCTTGCCCGTGCCGGCCGGGCCGACGCCGAACACCATCTCGGATCGCGCCAGCATGTCGATATAGGCCGCCTGGGCCGGGGTGCGCGGCGCGATGGCGCCCTTGCGGGTGCGGATCGCCGGCAGATCCTGCAAGGGCAGGCGGGGATCGGCCTCGGCCACCCCCTCGGCCATGCGCATTGCCGCCTCGACCTCCGCGGTGCCCACGGGCTGTCCTTTCTGCAAACGGCGCCACAGCGCCCCCAATGCCGCTTCCGCCACTTCCGTCCGTTCCGGCGCGCCCGAGATGGTCAGCCTGTTGCCCCGGCTGCCGAGCCGCACGCCCAGCCGCATCTCGATATTGGCGAGGTTGCGGTCATGCTCCCCATACAGCAGGGGCAGCAGGGCGTTGTCGTCGAATTGCAGCGTGATGGCGCGCTGGGCCGGGATGGCCCCTGCACCGCGCGGGTTCGACAGATCGGCCGAAAGGCCGCGCGGGGCGCGGGGGTCGGTCGGGCGGAGGGGGATCGCGGCGGCGGGGTTGTTCAAGCGGCAGCCATCTCCTGACGGGGTTCTGGGGGGGATCCCGGCGCTTCCTGCCCCTCGAAGCGCACGGCGAGGGAATTCGTCATGCTGGCGGTGACCAGGGCCGGCACCACCCGGCCCTCCAGCCCCGGCGCGCCGGGGCCGTGCACCGGCTGCAGCCAGGGCGAGCGCCCGGCGATCTGGCCCGGGTCGCGCCCGGCGCCGGTGACCAGCACCTCGATCCGCCGGCCGACGCAGGCCTGGTTGAAGGCGTCCTGCTGCCGGCGCAGCAGCGCCTGGATTTCCTGCAGCCGGCGGTCACGCTCGGCCTCGGCCACCTGCAGCGGCGCGCCGGCGGCGGGCGTGCCGGGGCGGGCGGAATACTTGAAGGAGAAGGCCTGGGCGAAGCCGACATCCTCGATCAGCTTCAGCGTGGCGTCGTGATCCGCCGCGCTCTCGCCCGGATGGCCGGCGATGAAGTCCGACGACAAGGCGAGATCCGGCCGGGCCGCGCGCAGCCGGTCGGCGATGCGGCGGTAGTCATCCGCCGTATGGCCGCGATTCATCGCCTGCAGCACCCGGTCGCTGCCCGACTGCACCGGCAGATGCAGGAAGGGCATCAGGGCTGGGATTTCGCCATGCGCGGCGATCAGATCGTCATCCATGTCGCGCGGGTGGCTGGTGGTGTAGCGCAGCCGGGCCAGGCCCTCGATCCCGGCCAGTTCGCGCAGCAGCCGCCCGAGCGTCCAGGCGCGGCCATCCGGCCCCGCGCCATGCCAGGCATTCACGTTCTGGCCGAGCAGCGAGATCTCCCGCGCCCCCTGCGCCACCAGCCGCTTCGCCTCGGCGATCACCGCGGCCGCGTCGCGGGAGAATTCGGCGCCGCGGGTATAGGGCACGACGCAGAAGGAGCAGAATTTGTCGCAGCCCTCCTGGATGGTGAGGAAGGCGGTGACCCCCTGCGGGGTGAGGCTGTCCGGCAAATGGTCGAATTTCTGCTCGGCCGGGAAATCGGTCTCGATCACCGCGCCGGCGGCGCGGGCGGCGCGGGCCACCATCTCGGGCAGGCGGTGATAGGTCTGCGGGCCGAGTACGAGGTCCACATAGGGGGCGCGGGCGGTGATCTCCGCCCCCTCGGCCTGGGCGACGCAGCCGGCGACCGCCAGGATCATGCGCCCGCCCGCTTCCTCCTTCGCCTGCTTGGCCTGGCGCAGCCGGCCCAATTCGGAGAACAGCTTCTCACTGGCCTTCTCGCGGATATGGCAGGTGTTGAGCAGCACCATGTCCGCGCCCTCGGGCGCCTCCGCCGGCGCATAGCCGAGCGGCGCCAGCACATCGGCCATGCGGGCGCTGTCATAGACGTTCATCTGGCAGCCCCAGGTGCGGATGAAGAGCCGCTTGGGGGCACGGGGGGGGCCGGGGGGAGGGGTGGTCATCGCCGAGGAAACTCCGCCGCCCCGCCGGATTTCCGGCGGGTGGAGCGGAGGGATGTGCGGACGCCCCGCGCCCCGGTCAAGCGGAAGAGCGCCTCACCGGGTGCGGCGGCCCCGCGAAGGGGGTGAGGTTCGCCACAGGGGAAGGCTGCTTTGTCCGCCCGCGTCGGGTCAAGCGGGAACCGCTTCAGGCCGGCGGGGGGTGGCCGGCAGGGGCGCGGGGAGCGGGCCGGTGGGCCGGTTCTGGCGCAGCGCCGCGCAGCTTTCCGCGATCACGCCCGAACACGCCGCGGCCAGCGCCTTGCGATCCGCCCAATCGGCCGGGTCCAGCGTGCCGTGCAGCACGATGGTCGCCCGCGCATTGGACCGGCGCGCGAGCCGCCAGAAATGCGTGAAGATGTCGGTGTCGCCATACCAGGCAAAGAGCGGCCGGTCGCGCCGGCAGGCCGGCAGCCCGCCGAGCCGGTCGAACACGACCGAGACCGGCTGCACCACCCGCGCCTTGTCCGCCACCGAGAGGAAGGCGCTGCGGAAGGGCAGCACGCGCCCGCCATCGCTGGTCGTGCCCTCGGGGAAGAGGATCAGGCTGTCGCCCTGGCCCAGCCGCTCGCGGATCGCGCCCGCCTCGCCCTTGGTGCCGGTGCGGGTGCGGCTGACGAAGACGGTGCGGCCCAGCCGCGCCACGGTGCGGATCACCGGCCAGGTGCCGACCTCGTGCTTCGCCACGAAGCAGGCATCGAGCACCGTGCCCAGCACCAGCACGTCCAGCCAGGAGGAGTGGTTGGAGATGAACAGCACCGGCCTGTCCTCGGCCGCCTCCCCCACCACCTGCACGCGCAGGCCCATCAGCCAGCACAGGATCCGGAAATAGGCCTTGCCGAAGCCGACATGCGCCCGGCCCGGCAGCACCAGCAGCAGCGCCTGGATGGGGATGGCGATCAGCGTCCAGAGCACCACCGTGACCAGGCGGCGCACCGCGCGCACCCGCCCGCCGAGCGGGCGGAAGCCGAGCACGTCGCCCCACAGCCCCTCGGGGTCCGAGGCGGAGAACTGGATCGGCTTGCGGCGCCGGAGGCGTCGCGGGCGCAGGGCTTCGGGGGTCAGCACGCGGTTCGTGGCCTCCATATGCGCGCATTAACCCTGAGCTTCGCGGCAAGGCAATGAAGGCAAGGCGACAGACGTGTGAATTGCGCCGGCCGCGGCGCCGTTGCGGTGCGGCAAGCGGCGCGGCAGGGTGCGGCGCATGTCGAGTCGCCTTCCGCGCCGCGCCGGGCCTGACCGCCGATGAACCTCGCCATCCTCGGCGCGGGCGCGGTCGGCCCGGCCTGCGCGGCGCTGGCGGTGCGCCAGGGGCATGAGGTGGCGCTGTGGTCGCCGCGCGGCGGCGGCACGCATGGCATCGGTGCGCGCCTCGCGGTGGAGGGAGCGCTGGAGGGCACCGCCCGGGTGCAGGTCGCGGTCGATGTCGCCCGCGCCCTGGCGGGGGCCGAGGCCGTGCTGGTCGCCGTGCCGCCGCATGCCCTGGCGCCGGTGCTGCGCCGGCTGGAGCCCCTGCTGGCCAAGGCGGTTCCGATCCTGCTGGTGCCGAGCCATTCCCTCGCGCCCTTGCTGCTCGACCGGCTGCTGGCGCTGTCGGGCCGGCGCGCCCCGATCGGCGCGCTTGCCGTGCCGCCGGTGGCGGCGCAGCGGCTGGGGCCGGACCGGGTGCGGATCACCGCGCTGCGCCCGGGGGTGGAGGTCGCCGCCGTGCCCGCCGCCGCCGCGCCGGACCTGGCGCGGCTCTGCGCGACGCTGTTCGGCCTGCCCTTCCAGCCGGTGCCGGACCTGCTGGCCGCGATCCTCGCCAGCCCCGAACCCGTGCTGCAGGCGGCACTCGCGCTCGGCAACGTCACGCGGATCGAGGCCGGGGAGGCGTGGGACCTGCACGCGCAGATGACCCCGGCCATCTGCCGGCTCATGGCCGCGCTGGACGCGGAGCGCCTTTCGCTGGCCGCGCGCTACGGCCATGCCCCGCCGCCGCTGGCCGCCTGGCTGGCACGGACCGGCCAGGTGGCGGAGGACAAGCTGCCCGAGATGGCGCGCGCCCTGGCCGCGGCGCGAGGGCATGTGCCGGGGCCCCGCGGCCTCGATTCCGCGCATCTGGCGGAAGGCGTGACCTATGGCCTGGCTTTCTGGCTGCGCCTTGCCGCGGCGCGGGGCATGACCCTGCCGCTCAGCGCCGCGGCGGTGGCGGTGCTGGAAGCGCTGTGGGGGGCGAGCCTGCACGCGGATGACCTGCTGGCGGGCATCGACCTCGCGGCGCTGCCCGCCCTGTTGCGGGACGGACACCCCCGCGGGGCGTGATCATGCCAAGCCCCCTTGATCGGAACCTGCGGCCGGCGCAGCCGGTCGAGGCGCCGAATGGCGCCCGCCGCCTGTGCGGCGCAGCCAAGGGCGCGTAGGCGCCCGCCGGCGCTTGAGGGCGGATCGGTCACGATCCGCGGGATTTGGTATCACGCCGCGAGGCGCGTGACCCGGCCTTCCATCGCCTCGACCCGCTGCACCCCGATGATCTGGCCGAGATTGCCGGCCACCAGATGCACCATGCCCTGCGGCATGGCGTGCAGCGTGATCTCGGTGCGCATCGCCTCGCCCTGGCGCGCCGCGCGCAGCGCGTCGGGCACCAGGTCGCGCTTGGCGAAGGGCTGGAGGATGCGGCTCAGCAGGCCGGGCGAGGCCTCGGCCAGCACGGTGAAACGCGCCGCGACGAGCGGCTCTTCGATATCGGACATGAGGGGGCGAACTCCGGATCGGGAAAGGGACCAACTGAACCCGGCCGCGGGCATCCCCGCCCCGGCGAGGGCAGGTTCAGGCGGCCGGGCCGATAATTCGGCCCCGAAGGATCCGGGTCTCGATCACGCGCCGATCCTACCGCCGCGCGCCCTCGGGCGGCAAGCCCGGCTCACCCGCCGGGCCGGCGCGGCATCGCATCCTCGATCTCGCCTTCCTCCATAGGGTGGCGGCCGGCGTCGCGCTCGATGACCAGCTTCTGGTGCGGATACGGGATCTCGATGCCCAGCCGGTCGAAGCGCTGCTTGATGCGGCGGTTGAACTCGCGCCCCACCGCCCAGCGCGAGGCCGGCTCGGTCTTGATGCGCGCGCGGATCGTCACCCCCGAATCCGCCAGCCGCTCGACGCCCAGCACATCGAGGTCGTCGCGGATCAGCGGGCCGAATTTCGGGTCGGCGCGCACCTCCGCGCCGATCTCCTTCAGCACGCCCACCACGCGGTCCGTATCCTCGCCATAGGCGACCGAGACATCGAGCACGGTGAAGGCGAAGTCGCGCGTCATGTTGGTGACGGTGGTGACGGCGCTGAAGGGGATGATGTGCACGCTGCCATCCACCGAGCGCAGCTTGATCGAGCGGATGGAGAGCTGCTCCACCACGCCCGACAGCCCGCCCACCTGCACCACGTCGCCCACCGCCACCGCATCCTCGAACAGCAGGAAGATGCCGGTGATGACGTCGCGCACCAGGGTCTGGGAACCGAAGCCGATGGCCAGGCCGACCACGCCCGCACCGGCGATCAGCGGGGCGACGTTCACGCCGATCTCGGTCAGCACGTTGAGCGCGACGAAGAGCAGGATCGCCACCGAGAGCACGGTGCGCAGCATCGGCAGCAGCGTGCGCACCCTGGCCGAGCGCGCCGCCTGCGCATCGCGCGCGAGCCGGTTGAGGTAGCGCTGGATGGCGGCGTTGGTCAGCTCCCACACCGTGATGGCGACCAGGATGGTGATGCCCATCGACACCAGGGAGGACAGCAGCCGCGCGCCGAGCTTGCCGCGCCCGAACCAGGCGAAGGCATCCAGCCCCCAGGCCTCGAGCAGGAAGAGCAGCGCCATCACCGCGATGAAGCCGGTCAGCAGGCCCTTGAGAACGGGCAGGTAGCGGTTGGCGCGCGCCTCCAGCCCCGGATAGCGGATCGCCATCTCGGCGCTGATCTGGAAGGCACGCGCGAGGCCGCGGCGCATCAGCTCATCCGCCCCCTTGGCCAAGGCGAGGATCAGGATGGTGACGGCGGAGACGCGGATCAGCCGCTCGAAGCCGTCGCGCACCTCCAGCGCCCAGACCCCCCACAGCGCCAGCAGCCACAGGATGGCCAGCAGGTGCCAGATGTCGGCCACGCGGTCGCGCAGCGCGCGGAACAGCACGCGCATGCGGTCCGGCCGCGGCTGGCCCTCGGGCAGTTCCGGGGCGCGCAGCGCCTCGGCCACCGCCGCGCGGTTCTGCAGCACGACGATGACCATGAGCAGCGAGACGATCAGCGCCGAGAGCCGCAGCACCGCGTCATAGGCCGACCAGGGCAGGCCGAAGAGCAGCCCGGCCTCGGCCACCGCGAAGCCGGTGATGCCGACCACGGCGATGCGCCGGATCCAGATGGTGATGTAGGCCGCCGTCTCGTCCGAGGCCGGCATCAGCCGCAGATGCGCCGAGGCGGGCGAGAAGGCGACGCGCGAGCCCGCCATGATGGCGCGCAGCGCCATGTAGGCGTTGTTCGTGGTCAGCAGCACCAGCTCGGTGGTGGGCAGCGGCCGCACCAGGCCGATCATGCCGTAGGAGATGATGGCGAAGGCGCCGATCGGGATCAGGTCCAGCACGAAGCGCGCCGCCACCAGGGGCACGCGCTTCACCCAGGTCCACCCGCCTTCCTCGGTGGGCGCCATCGCGTCCAGCCGCGCCGACCAGGGGCGGAGCGTGCGCGTGGCCAGCCATTCCGCCAGCAGGCCGAGGCTGAACAGCAAGGCGAGCTTCCAGGCCGCGTCCATCACGCGGAACTGCGTCACCGGGTCGCGCACCACGCCCGCGGCCCAGGCGGCGACGCCGGGCAGGTCGGTCAGCGCCTGGGCGGCGGCGAAGAGGCTCTCGGTCAGCGCCTGCAGCCGCTGGGAAGCACCGGTCAGCAGCTGCGCGCCGAGCGTGTTGGGTGCGAGGATCTCCGGCACCGGGGAGGGCGCCTCGGCCTCCGCTGCGGCGGCGCCAGGGCTGGCGCCGGCGGGGGCTGCGGCCTGGGCCTCCAGCGCGCGCAGCAATTCGGCGCGGCGGGTGTCGTCGCGCAGCGCCTCGATCAGCCGCTGCAGGTCCGTGTTGGGCGCGGCCGGGCTGGCCCCCGCGGCGGCGGGGGCGGCGGGCGGCGTGGCGGGAGCCTGGGCGAGGGCAGGCACGGCCAGCACCAGCAGCAGGGCGAGAAGGCGAAGGAGGGCGGGCATGGCCGTGGTGAAGCCCGCCCGCCCCCCATGGTCAAGCCCGCAGGGGGCGAGCCACCCATGTTGCGGTGCAACCCGGGCGGGCACAGGATGGGGGCCCGTGAGCGCGCCCGCACCCCCCCTCTGGTCGATCCTGCTGGCGCTGCTGGCTGTGCATGTGGCCGGGATGGGCGGCTTCCTGACCGTGCCGGTGCTGGCCCCGGCCATCGCGGCCGAGACCGGCCTGCCCGCCAGCCTGGCCGGGCTGCATACCGGCCTTGTCTATGCCGGGGCGCTGGTGACCGGGCCGATGACCGGGCCGCTGATCCGCCGCTTCGGCGGCGTGCGGGTGCTGCAGGCCGGGCTGCTGATGGTGGGCCTCGGCATCGCGCTGGCGACCATCGCGCATCCGGCGGCGCTGATCCTCTCGGCCTTCGTGGCGGGGCTGGGGCATGGGCCCGTGACGCCGGGCAGCAGCCATCTGATCGCCGCGCGCACGCCGCCGCGCCACCGCGCCCTGGTGTTCAGCCTGAAGCAATGCGGCGTGCCGCTGGGCGCGATGGTGGTGGCGGCCAGCGCGCCGATCATCGCGGGCGTCGCCGGCTGGCGGGCGGGTGCGTTGACCCTGGCCGCGGTGGCGCTGGTGGTGGCTCTGGCCATGCAACCCTTGCGCGCGGCGCTGGATTCGGAGCGCGACCCCGCGGCCGGGCGCACCGGCCCGCGCGCCATCCTGACCGAGGCCGTGGCCTCCTTGGCCATGTTGCGGCGGGATGCGGCGCTGCTGCGCCTGACCGTCATGTCCTCGGCCTATGGCATCACGCAATTCTGCTTCTCGACCTTCTTCGTGGCCTTCCAGGTGACCGGCCTGGGCGTACCCCTGGCCGAGGCCGGGCTGCGGCTCGCCATCGCTCAGGCCGGCGGCGTGGCCGGGCGGATCGGCTGGGCGCTGCTGGCGGATCGCTTCGGCGCGCGGCCGGTGCTGGTGCTCTGCGGCGCGGGCATGCTGGTGGCGACCCTCGCCCTGGCGGCGGCGGGCATGGACTGGCCGGGATTCCTGGTGCTGGGGGCGGGGCTGCTGATGGGCATCACCGCGGTCGGCTGGAACGGCGTGATGCTGGCCGAGGCGGCGCGGCTGGCCCCACCCGGCCAGGTGGGGGCGGCGACCTCGGCGCTCTCCTTCTGCTTCGGGGCGACGATGCTGGTGGCCCCGCCGCTGTTCTCGGCGCTGATCGGGCTGACGGGCGGCTATGCGGCGGGCTTCGTGATGTGCGCCGTCGCCGCGGTGGTCGGCGCCGTGGCGATCGCGGGGGCACGCCGATAAGGATCTTGCGCTACGGCCAAGGCATGTCATGTCTCTGCCATGGTCACCTTCCTCATGATCCTCACCGGCCTGTCGCTGCTCGGCACGCTCGGCGTCATGTTCGCCGGCATGATCGGCATGGTCCGCAGCGAGCATGGCGGGGGGGCGCGCTCCAACACGCTCATGCGCGCGCGGGTGGCGATGCAGTTGCTCACGGTGGCGCTGTTCATGCTGCTCATCGCTGTGCGATAGGCGGCCCCGCCTTGTCGGGCGGGGGGCGCCCCCTTATGGTCCGGCCGCCATTCCCGGGCCGCTTCGCCCGCCAGGATCCTCCGGCCAGGGCCGGACATGACCAAGGGTTCCAAGCCAGATGAAACTCCTCGTCCCCGTCAAGCGCGTGGTCGACTACAACGTGAAGGTCCGCGTGAAGGCGGACGGCACGGGCGTCGAGACCGCGAACGTCAAGATGTCCATGAACCCCTTCGACGAGATCGCGGTGGAAGAAGCCGTGCGCCTGAAGGAGAAGGGCGTCGCCACCGAGATCGTCGCCGTCTCCATCGGCCCGGCCGCCTGCGCCGAACAGATCCGCACCGCGCTGGCCATGGGGGCCGATCGCGGCATCCTGGTGGAGCAGGAGGGCACGGTGGAGCCCCTCGCCGTCGCCAAGATCCTCAAGGCGCTGGTCGGCCGCGAAGCGCCGCAACTCGTCGTCATGGGCAAGCAGGCGATCGATGACGACATGAACGCCACCGGCCAGATGCTGGCCGCGCTGCTCGGCTGGCCGCAGGGCACCTTCGCCTCCAAGGTCGAGATCGACGGCGGCAGCGCGAAGGTGACGCGCGAGGTCGATGGCGGGCTCGAGACGGTGGGCCTCACCCTGCCGGCCGTGGTCACCGCCGATCTGCGGCTGAACGAACCCCGCTATGCCTCGCTGCCCAACATCATGAAGGCGCGGAAGAAGCCGATCGAGACGCTCAAGCCCGCCGATCTCGGCGTGGATGCGACGCCGCGCCTGACCGTGCTGAAGGTGGTCGAGCCGCCGAAGCGCCAGGCGGGGGTGAAGGTCGGCTCGGTGGCCGAGCTGGTGGACAAGCTGCGCAACGAAGCCAAGGTGATCTGACGATGGCCGTCCTTGTTCTCGCCGATCGCGGCGATTCCGTTTCGCAGCCGACCCGCAGCGCCGTGGCCGCTGCCGCGCAGCTCGGCGGCGAGGTGCATGTGCTGGTGCTGGGTGCGGCCGGCGCCGCCGCCGCCGCGAAGCTGCCCGGCGTGGCGAAGGTGCTGGTGGCGGAGGGCGAGGCCGTGGGCCACGCCCTGGCCGAACCCCTCGCTGCGCTGCTGGTCGCCCTCGCCCCCGGCTACACGCATCTGCTGGCCCCGGGCAGCGCGGCCGGCAAGAACGTGATGCCGCGCGTCGCAGCCCTGCTCGACGTGCAGATCATCTCCGACGTCGCGGGCATCGAGGGCGCGGATACCTTCCGCCGCTTCATCTATGCCGGCAATGCGCTGGCCACGGTGAAGACCGCGGACGCGATGAAGGTGATGACCATCCGGGCGGCGAGCTTCGACCCGGTGCCGGCCGAGGGTGGCGCCGCCGCCATCGAGACTGCGGCACCCGCCGCCGATGCGGGGCTCTCGCGCTTCCTCGGTGCCGAGATCGTCAAGCTCGAGCGCCCCGAACTGACCGCCGCGCGCGTCGTGGTCTCGGGCGGGCGGGCGATGGGCTCGGCGGAGAATTTCCACATCCTCGATGGCGTGGCGGATCGCCTCGGTGCGGCCATCGGTGCCTCGCGCGCCGCGGTCGATGCGGGCTATGCGCCCAACGACATGCAGGTCGGCCAGACCGGCAAGATCGTCGCACCCGAGCTCTACATGGCCTTCGGCATCTCGGGCGCGATCCAGCATCTGGCGGGGATGAAGGACAGCAAGGTCATCGTCGCCGTCAACAAGGATGAGGAAGCGCCGATCTTCCAGGTGGCCGATTACGGGCTGGTGGGCGACGTGTTCAAAGTCATTCCAGAGCTTGAGCTGGAATTGGATAAGAAGTGAGCATCATCCAAAAACTCGGCGTCATCGGCGCCGGGCAGATGGGCAACGGCATCGCGCATGTCGCGGCCCAGGCCGGGCTCGATGTCGTGCTGCTCGACATCTCGGCCGAGGCGCTGGCGCGCGGCATGGCCACGCTGGCGAAGAACATGGACCGGCAGGTGTCGAAGGGCACGCTCTCGGCCGCGGATCGTGACGCGGCGCTGGCGCGCATCGCCACCACCTCCGACTATGCCGGCTTCGCCGATTGCGACCTGGTGATCGAGGCCGCGACCGAGCGCGAGGACCTCAAGCACAGGATCTTCGCCACGCTGACGCCGCATCTGAAGGCGGAGGCGCTGGTGGCGTCCAACACCTCCTCCATCCCGATCACGCGCCTTGCCGCCACCACCGACCGGCCGGGTCGTTTCGTGGGCATGCATTTCTTCAACCCCGTGCCGCTGATGAAGCTGGTCGAGGTGATCCGCGGCCTCGCCACCGAGGACGCGACGGTCGAGGCCGTGGCCGAACTCGCGGTGCGGCTCGGCAAGACGGTGGCCTATGCCGCCGACTACCCGGCCTTCATCGTCAACCGCATCCTGCTGCCGATGATCAACGAGGCCTGTTTCGCGCTGCAGGAAGGCGTGGGCGACGTGGCGTCCATCGATGCCGGCATGAAGCTCGGCTGCAACCACCCGATGGGTCCGCTGGAGCTGGCCGATTTCATCGGGCTCGACACCTGCGTGGCCGTGCTGCGCGTGCTGCAGGAAGGCATGGGCGACCCGAAATACCGGCCCAACCCGCTGCTGGTGAAGCATGTCGAGGCCGGCTGGCTCGGGCGCAAGACCGGGCGCGGCTTCTACGACTACAGCGTGACGCCGCCCCGCCCCACGCGGTGATGAAGCTCGAAGCCTTCGTCGAACACGTCGCACCTTCGCGCGCGGCGGAGGCCTATGCGGGGCAGGAGAGCCTGACCTTCGTCCGCCTGCGCGTCACCACGCGCGACGGGCTGGTCGGCGAGGGCATGACCGGGCGCTTCCTCGCCGCTTCGGTCGCGGCACTGCTGAATGGCGAGATCGCCGAAGCCGCAAGCAAGCTCGACCCGATGGCGCATGAGGCGGTGACCGCCGCGCTCACCAAACGCTTCAACCCGCGCGGGGCGACGGGCGTCTTTGTCTCGGCACTCTCCGCCCTCGACCTCGCGCTGTGGGACATCAAGGGCAAGGTGCTGGGCCAGCCGGTGGCGATGCTGATCGGCGGCGCGCGGCGCAGCGTGGCCGCCTATGCCACCGCCGGCCTGCCCGCCTTCACCGAGGCCGAGCTGATCGGCGCCTGTGAGCGCGCGCTGGCCGATGGGTTCCGCGGCGTGAAAGTCATCGTCGGCACCGCGCGCCCGCTGGCCGAGGAAGCCGCGCGCATCCGCGCCGTGCGCCGCGCGATCGGCGACGCGCCGCTGATGCTCGATGCGAATTGCGCCTTCACCGTCGCGGAGGCGAAGCGCCTCGCCACGCTGGTCGCCGACCAGGACATCGCCTTCTTCGAAGAGCCCGTCCGCGGCAACGATATCCCGAGCCTGCGCGAATTGCGCCGCGCCACGACCATCCCGCTCGCCTCCGGCCAGATGATCCAGTCGGTCGCCTGGTTCCGCGATGTGCTGGCGGCGGGCGCGCTCGACATCCTCCAGCCCAACGCGGCCTTCTGCGGCGGCATCACGGCGATGCTGCGCATCCTCGCCATGGCCGAGGCGCAGGGCGTGCCGGTGACCGGCGCGGGCGGCTTCGAGGCCGCGAACCTGCCCGTCATGGCCGGCCACGCGCATGGCGGGATGCTGGAGGTGCACGGCGCCCATGCCGGCATGCGCGCGCGCTATGCGCGCCACCCGCATGTCGAGAAGGGCGCGATGGCCGTGCCGGAAACGCCCGGCCTGGGCTTCAGCTTCGCTGCGTGAACCTTCGGTTGCGTGGCTGGCGCCATGCGGCCATCCTTCCGCCACGCCGCAGAGACGGCGAGATGGGAGAACCGCCGATGATCCGCCGCCGCGCCTTGCTCGCCGCCCCGCTGCTTGCCACGCCTTTCGTTGCGCGCGCCCAGGCCGGCTGGCAGCCGAGCCGCCCGATGCAGCTCATGGTCGGCTTCGCGCCCGGTGGCGGGTCCGACATCATCGCCCGCACCATCGCCGAGGCCTGCGCGCCGCTCTTCCCCGTGCCGCTGGTGGTGGTGAATCGCGCCGGCGCGGGGGGCGCGCTGGCGGCCGAGCAGGTCGCGCGCGCCGCACCGGATGGCCACACGCTGCTGCTCGCCGGCGGGTCGGAGAGCACCTCCCTGCCCGCGCATCGCGACCTGCCCTATGACCCGAAGCGCAGCTTCAACGCGGTGATCCGCCTGACGCGCAACGCGCATTTCGTCTGCGTGCGCGGCCGCGGCGGGCGCTTCACCACCATCCAGCAGGTGATCGAGGCAGCACGCGCCAATCGCGGCGCGCTGACGCATGGATCTTCCGGCGTGGGCACGCTCTCCCACTCCATCTTCCTGCTGCTGGAGCGCGGGGCGAATATCGAATTGCTGCACGTGCCCTATACCGGGGGCGGGCCGCAGCAGCAGGCGCTGATCGCCGGGCAGATCGACCTCGCCGTGCAGGCCAGCGACGAACTCGGCGGGCTGGTCGCTTCGGGCGACATGCTGCCGCTGGCGGTGACCACCGCCGCGCGTCACCCGCAATACCCGAACGTGCCGACCTTCCGCGAATTGGGCATCGACCTGATCGCCGAGAACATGAAGGGCTGGGTCGGCCCCGCCGGCATGACGCCGGAAATGACCACTTGGCTGCATGACCGCTTCCGCCAGGGCATGGGCACGCCCGTGTGGCAGCGCTTCATGCAGCGCGCCGGCGATCCGGACGGCTATGCCAACGGCCCCGATTTCCAACGCGACATGGATGCGCTGCTCGACGCCATCCGCGCCGCCATCCGCAGGACCTGACGATGACCGAGACGATCTCGCCACCCGCCCCGGTCGCCTTCATCGGCCTGGGCGTGATGGGCGCGGCGATGGCCGCCAACCTGCTCAAGGCCGGTTTCGCGGTGACCATCACCAGCCGGTCCCGCGCGAAGGCCGCAGCACTTGAGGCCGCCGGCGCGCGCTGGGTCGATACGGCGGCGGAAGCCGCGCGGGGGGCTGCCTGCATCGGGCTCTGCGTGCCCGACACGCCGGATGTGGAGGCCGTGCTCTTCGGCCCGCAGGGGGTCGCGGCCGGGGTTGCGGCGGGCGCGGTGGTGATCGATTTCTCCACCATCGCCGCCAAGGCAGCCGCCGAATTCGCGGCACGGCTGCAGGCGCAGACCGGCGCCACGCTGCTCGACAGCCCGGTCTCGGGCGGGCCGGGCGGGGCGCGGGAGGGCACGCTGACCTGCATGGTGGGCGGCGACCCCGCGGGTTTCGCACGCGCCGAGCCCTTCTTCCGCGCGGTCGGCAAGACGCTGACGCATCTCGGCCCCGCGGGCGCGGGCCAGGTGTGCAAATCGGCCAATCAACTCATCGTGGGCACGACCATGCTGGCGGTGGCGGAGGCGCTGGCGCTGGGGGCCAAGGCGGGGCTCGATCTGCCCGCGATGCAGCGCGCGCTGCTGGGCGGCTCGGCGCGCAGCTTCGTGCTGGAGAACCACGCGAAGCGCATGATGGAAGCCACCTTCGCACCCGGCTTCCGTGCGGAACTCATGTTGAAGGATCTACGACTTTCCGCAGGCGCGATGCGCGACCACGGCGTCTATGCGCCAGCCACCGCGCTCGCCGGGCAGATGATGCAGGCGACGGTGAATTCGGGTCGCGGCGGGCTCGATTCCGCCTCGGTCGGGGCGCTGGTGGCGGAGCTTTCGGGCGTGCCCAAGCCGGGTTGAGGTTTCCGCATCCCCGCGCAACAAAGCGGTATGCCGGATACCCCTTCCATGCCCAAATCCGCCGCGCTTCAGGCGAAGCAGGTGGCACGCTACTATCGTTGGCTGGACAAGCTGACCTGGTTCGATGAGCGCAGGGCCGAGGAAGGGCACGGCGCCATCCCCGTGCATCGCGCGCTGACCGACCCGGAAGGCGGCCCGCCCTCGCCGCTCGTCATCCACCGGCTGATGCTGCAGGGGCTCGACCTGGCGCCGACGCCGCGCGCGCTGGATGCCGGCTGCGGCTATGGCGCCACCATGCTCGACCTCGCCCCGAAGCATGGCGGGCGCTGGACCGGCCTGACGCTCTCTCCCATCCAGGCCGAGCGCGGCATGGCGGAAGTCGCGGCGCGCGGGCTGGTCGGGCGCGTGCGGATCGAGGTCGGCAGCTATGACGAGAAGCCGCCCGGCCGCTACGACCTGATCTATGGCATCGAGAGCCTGATCCACAGCGCCGATCCCGCGCACACCATCGCCAACCTCGCCAGCGTGCTCGATGTGGGCGGCTATCTGGTGATCGTGGACGACATGCCGGAGGAGGAGATGCCGGCCGAGCCGGCCGCGCGGCTCGCGCAGTTCAAGCGCTTCTGGCGCTGCCCCATCGCGCCCACGCGCGCGGGCTGGATCGCGCATCTGGAGGCCGCCGGGCTGACCCTGGTGGCCGAGCAGGACCTCAACCCGCTGCTGCGCGTGCGCGGCATGGCGGAGGTGGCGCCGCGGCTGCTGGAGCTGCGGAAGAAATCGACGCTGCCGCGGCTGGTGGGAAGGGGCGTGCGCTGCGAGGCCGAGATCGGCGGCCTGCTGCTCGAGACGCTGCAGACCGAGGGTTTTGTCCACTACCGCGTGCTGGTGGCGCAGCGGAAGTAGCTTTTTGCCCTCAAGCGGCGGGCGCGGCCTCCGGCCGCTTGCCTCGCGCCACTGGGCGCGGCGCCCGTTCGGGCGCTCGGCCAGCTTCGCTGGCCGCCACGCTGCAATCCTTCGCTACGTCCCGCAGAAGGTCGCCAGCACCCGCTCCTCCGCGCGCGGCGGCAGGGCGTGGCGCGGGTGGTCCGGGTGGTCCTCGAAGGGCCGCGCGAGCAGCGCGACCAGCGTCTCGAAGGGTGCGTAGTCGCCCCGCGTCACGGCCGCGGCCAGCGCTTCCTCCACCATGTGGTTGCGCGGGATGATCGCGGGATTCACCGCGCGCATCCGCGCCGCCACGCCCGGCGGCTGCTGCGCAAGCCGCGTGCGCCAGGCCGGCAGCCAGGCATCGAAGGCGGCAGCGTCCGCGAAGAGCGCGCGCACCGGCGCTTCCGCCGCCACATCCTCGGCCGCGGCGCAGAGATGGCGGAAGGTGAGGGTGAAATCCGCGCCGTTCTCGGCCATGCGCGTCAGCAGATCCTGCGCCAGCGCCGCATCCTCCGCCCCCAGCCCGATCTTCGCCGCGAAGCCGCCGAGATAGGCGGATTCGAAAGCGTCGCCGAACTGCCCGATCGCCTCCTTCGCCCAATCCAGCGCGGCATTCTCATCCGCATCGAGCAGCGGCAGCATCGCCTCGGCGAGCCGCGCGAGGTTCCAATGCACGATGCGCGGCTGGTTGCCATAGGCGTAGCGCCCGCCATGGTCGATCGAGCTGAACACCGTGGCGGGATCATAGGCGTCGAGGAAGGCGCAGGGGCCGTAGTCGATCGTCTCGCCGGAGATGGTGCAATTGTCGGTGTTCATCACGCCATGGATGAAGCCGACCTGCATCCAGCGCGCGACCAGCGCCGCCTGCCGCGCCACCACGCCGGCATAGAGCGCGCGATAGGGGTTCTCGGCCACCGCCGCCGCCCCGTCGTGCCGCGCGATGGCGTGGTCGGCCAGCGCGCGCAGCGAGTCCATGTCCCGCCGCGCGGCGAAATACTGGAAGGTGCCGACGCGGATATGGCTCGACGCCACGCGCGTCAGCACGCCGCCGGGCAGCGGGGTTTCGCGGAACACCTCCTCGCCCGTCGTCACCGCGGCCAGGGCGCGGGTGGTGGGGATGCCGAGCGCTGCCATCGCCTCCGCCACGATGTATTCGCGCAGCACCGGGCCGAGGGCCGCGCGCCCATCGCCGCGGCGCGAGAAATCGGTGGGGCCGGAGCCCTTGAGCTGCACGTCGAAGCGCGCGCCATCGGGGCGCAGAACCTCGCCCAGCAGCATGGCCCGCCCATCGCCCAGCGAGGGCGTGAAATGCCCGAACTGGTGCCCCGCATAGGCCATGGCGAGCGGGCGCGTGCCCGCAGGCGCGGTGTTGCCGGCGAGCATCGCCACGCCCTCCGGGCTCGCCAGCCAATCCGCATCGAGGCCGAGCCATTCGGCCAGCGCCGTGTTCAGCTTCACCAGCGCCGGCGCCGCCACGGGGGTGAGCACCACGGGCGCGTGCAGCCGCTCGGGCAGGCGCGCATAGGCGTGGTCGAAAGGCAGGCGGAAGGGGGCGTTCATGCCGCAGAGATCGTTCGCCATGACAGGCGCCACAAGCCCCTTCTATGCTGCGCCGGCAATCCGGAGTTCCCGCCATGCCGATCGGTGCGCTGAACCACTACACGATCTACTGCGTCGATCTCGACGCCACGCGGGCCTTCTACCGCGACGTGCTGGGGCTGACCGATGGCGACCGCCCGCCGCTGGGCTTCCCCGGCGCCTGGCTCTATTCCGCCGGCCAGCCCACCGTGCATCTGGTCGGCCCGCGGGAGAATGATGCCACCAAGCCGCCGCGCCGCGCCCAGCCGACCGGGCAGCTCGACCACATCGCCTTCTCGGCCACGGGACTGGCGGAGATGCGCGCGAAGCTCAAGGCGCATGGCATCGCCTTCCGCGAGATGGTCATCCCGCGCGACGGGCAGACGCAGCTCTTCTTCCACGACCCCGATGGCGTGGCGGTGGAGCTGAACTTCCCGCCGGACGAAAACGGCCGCTAATCCGCCGTTGGCTTGGCCGGCAGCCGGCCCATCATCGCGTTGCGCCAGGCCGGCGGCAGCGCGCCGGTGAGCCGTGCGGCCGTATAGAGCCCCCAGGGGTAGACCACCCGCACCCGCCCCGCCGCGATGCCTTCCAGCGTGCGCCGCGCCGCCTGTTCGGGCGTCATCAGCCCCGGCATCCGGAAGGGGTTGCGCGCCGTCATCGGCGTGCGGATGAAGCCCGGGCAGACCGCGTGCAGCCGGATGCCGCGCCGGCGCTCGGAGGCATCCAGCGCCTCCGCCCAGCGCTGCACCGCGGCCTTGGAGGCGCAATAGGCCGGCGCGGAGGGCGAGGCCACGAAGGCGGCGATGGAGGCCACCACCGCCACCCGCCCGCGCAGCCCATCGGCGCCGGGCGCCTGCGCCGCCATCACCTCGATCGCCGGCAGGGCCGTGTTCAGCACGCCCGTGACATTGGTCGCGAAGACCTGCGCGGCCTGGGCTGCCGGCTCCACCGCATCGCCCGTCCCGCCGGAGATCCCGGCATTGGCGATGACGAGATCGAGCCGCCCGGCCTGCGCGATCCAATCCGCCATCGCCGGCGCATCGGTGACACTCACGATACGCGGATGCACCGACGCCCCGCGCGCGCGGCAGGCCTCCGCCGCTTCCTCCAGCCGCGCCGCATCGCGGCCCGAGAGGTGCAGCGTCACCCCCGGCGCGGCCAGCGCCTCGGCCAGCGCCCGGCCCAGGCCGGAGGACGCCCCCGTGACCAGGGCGGATTTCCAGGGGGTGCCCGACACGCCTTGCCTCCATTCCCGCGAGGGTGGACAAGGTGCCGATGAGCAGCCTCGCCTCCATGACCGGCTTCGCCCGCGAGGGCGGCACATTGCCGGATGCCTCCTCCTTCGTCTGGGAACTCCGCAGCGTCAACGGGCGGGGGCTCGACGTGAAGCTCCGCCTGCCCAACGGGCTGGACGCGCTGGAAGCCACGCTGCGCGAGGCCACGGGCAAGCGGCTGAAGCGCGGCAACGTCTCCGCCACCCTCACGCTGAAGCGCGAGGACCGCGCGCCGCGCCTCACACCCGACCCCGCCGCGCTGGACGCCGCCATCGCCCTGGTGCTGGAGGTCGCGCGTCGCATCCCTGGCGCGCCGATCCCCAGCGCCGAGGCCGTGCTCAGCCTGCCCGGCGTGCTGCGCGCTGAAACCACCGAGCCCGACGAGGCCGCCGAGCAGGCGCGCCGCGCCACCCTCATCGCCGCCTATGGCCGCGCGCTGGACGGCCTGCACGCCGCCCGCGCCCGCGAAGGCGCGCAACTCGGAAAAATCCTCGGCACGCTGCTGGACGAGATCGCCACCCTCTGCGCCCAGGCGACCACCGAAGCCGCCGACCAGCCCGCCGCGCAACGCGCCCGGCTGCTGGAGAACCTGGCCAACCTGCTCGGCGAGGGCGATCTGCGCGCCCGCGTGCCGGAAGAACGGCTTGCCCAGGAAGTCGCGCTGCTCGCCCAGCGCAGCGATGTGCGCGAGGAGCTGGATCGCCTCGCTGCGCATATCCATGAGGCCCGCGCCCTGCTCGCCTCCGGCGAGGCCGTGGGCCGCAAGCTGGAATTCCTCACCCAGGAATTCGTGCGCGAGGCCAATACGCTCTGCTCCAAGAGTGCCTCCGTGGCCCTGACGCGCACGGGCCTCGCGCTCAAGGCCGCGATCGAGCGGCTGCGCGAACAGGCGGCCAATGTGGAATGAGCCTATCCTTGCGGATCGTCGCCGATCCGCCCTCAGTCGCCGGCGCGCGCCGCCGCGCGCTTGGCTGCGCGCCACCTGGCGCGGCGGCCCTTCGGCCGCTCGCCCGCCTTCGGCGGGCGCATGTCACGATCAAGGGGATTTGGCCTCGTCATGACCGGGATGCCTGACGAACGCCGCACCCAGCCGCGCCGCGGCGTCTGCGTCGTGCTGGCGGCGGCCCCTGGCGTGGGCAAGACCTCCGTCTCGCGCGCCTTGCTGGAGATGGAGCCCTCGCTCAGCCTGTCGATCAGCGCCACCACGCGGACGCGCCGGCCCGGCGAAACCGACGGCGTGCATTATTTCTTCCGCACGCCGGAAGCCTTCGACGCGATGGTCGAAGCCGGCGACATGCTGGAACACGCCCGCTTCCTCGACCGCGCCTATGGCACGCCGCGGGCCCCGGTGATCGCCGCCCTCGAAGCCGGGCGCGACGTGCTGTTCGACATCGAGTGGCAGGGCCATCGGCAATTGCGCGCGCGCCTGCCGGGCGATGTGGTGGGGATCTGCCTGCTGCCCCCCTCCATGGCCGAGCTCGAACGCCGCCTGCGGGGCCGCGCCCAGGACAGCGATGCCGAGATCGCCCGCCGCCTGGTCGTCGCCCGCGACGAGATCGCGCATTGGCAGGATTTCGACCACGTCATCGTCAACCGCGATTTCGACCGCACCGTGGCCGAGGTGCGGGCCGTGCTGCACGCCGCGCGCACCCAGCGCGCGCGCCAGCCCTGGCTGCCCGATTTCATCGAGACTTTGCTGGCCGAGTGATCGCGCGGCATGGCAGCCATCCTTGAGGTCGTGCTGCCCGTCTTCGGCCTGATCCTGGCCGGCTACGGCACAGCGCGGATGGGGCTGATCAAGCCGGAAGGCTTCGCCGGGCTGGCCACCTTCGTCTTCTGCCTGGCCGCACCCGCCCTGTTGTTCCTGGGCGGGGTGCGGCCCTCGGAAGGCGGGCCCGGCCCGGCCATCGCGCAGGTGGGTGCGGCGGTGGTGATGTATGGCGTGGCGATCGTGATCGCGCGGCGCTGGTTCGCGGCCAGGCCGGCCGAGGCGGCGGTGTTCGGCCTGTCCTGCATCTTCGGGAACTCCGTGATGATGGGCATTCCCATCATCATCGCGGCCTATGGCGCGGCGGGGGTGCCGCCGATGATCGGGATCCTGGCGGTGCAGACCATCACGCTGCTGGGCCTGGCGACGATCCTGACCGAGGCCGGGTTGCAGGCGCATGCGCCCTGGCGGTTGCTGATCCGCCATGCGGCGGTGGGGATCCTGCGCAATCCGATCGTCCTGTCGGTGGTGGCGGCCCTGATCTGGCGGGCCTTCGGTTTGCCGATCCCGGATGTGGCGCGGCGGACGCTGGAGTTGCTGGGCGCGGCGGCGCCGCCGGCGGCGCTGTTCTGCCTCGGCGGTGGGTTGCTCGGGCTGGGGGCGGCGGGGTTGTGGCGGGAGACGGCGGTGGTCTCGGTCATCAAGCTGCTGGTGTTGCCGGCCCTGACCTTCGTGCTGGCGAAGCTGCTCGGGCTGTCGCCGGTGGAGACGGCGGTGGCGGTGACGATCGGGGCTTTGCCGACGGGGGCCAACGCCTTCATCCTCGCCCGGCGCTACCAGACGGGGGCGGATCGTTCGGGGGCGGCGGTGGTGGTGACCACGGCGCTGTCGGTGCTCACGCTGTCGCTGCTGATCGGCTATTTCCGGGAGACCATCGAATGAGCCTCATTATCTCTCCCGGCTGGGTCTGGGACGCCGAGCACGGCTTGCGCAGCGGCGTGCATGTGGTGGTGCAGGGCGGGCGCGTGGTCGATGTGGTGCGGGAAGCGCCGAGCATGGACGCCGAGCGCATCGTGGCGCCGGATGCGCTGCTGCTGCCGGGCTTCATCAACCTGCACAACCACGCCATGTCGGGGCCCTTGTTCCGGGGCCTCGCGGATGAATTGGCGCCGGGCGATATCCCTGGCCACATCGTCTATGCGCTGCTGATGCCGCTCGGCGATGTCGCGGCCGAGATCATGACGGAGGAGGACATCGGCGACGCCGTGGAGATGGCGCTGCTCGAGGGTCTCAAGACCGGCATGACCGGGCTGCTCGACGTGTACCGCGTGGCGCAATGGCCCTTCATTCCGCGCGCGAAGGGTCTCGGGCTGCGCTCCTGGTCCTGCCCCTATCTGTTCTCGGAAACGGTGGGCATGACCGATGACGGCAAGCCCACCTACACGCCCACCAACCGCACGGGATTCGAGGAAACCCTCGCCCTCTTCGACCGGTTCGATGAGGGGCCGGAGGGGCTGACGCGGGTGGGCTTCGGCCCGCACGGCCCCGACAGCAACACGGTCGCGCATCTGCGGCGCGTCGATGCCGTGGCGCGGGAGCGGGGCATGATCGTCTCCATCCACGCCGCGCAGAACATGATCGAGATCGCGCGGGTGAAGGAAGCGCATGGCAAGGGCTCCATCGCCCATATCCGCGACCTCGGCCTGCTGCGGCCGGGCGTGGTGCTGGCGCATGGCATGTTCGCGACCGATGAGGAGATGGCGATGATCGCCGCGCATGGGGCGGCGCTCGCCTCCTGCCCGCTGGCCTTCGCGCGCTCCGGGCGCTTCGTGCCGCTGGCGCGCATGGAGGCCGCCGGGCTGCGCCTTGGCATCGGCACGGATGGCGTGACGCTCGACATGCTGCACGAACTGCGCACGGCCTCGGTCTTCGCGAAGGTGCAATCGGGCACGCCGCATGGGCTGGCCGCACCGCGGCTGCTGCGCGCGGCGACGCGCGATGCGGCGCTGGCGCTGGGGCGGGATGATCTCGGGCTGATCGCACCGGGGCAGCGGGCGGACCTCGTGATGTTCGACCTCGGATCCTCGCGCTACCAGCCGGTCTGGGACCCGCTGAAATCGCTGATGACCAATGGCAGCGCGGCGGACCTGGTGCTCTCGATGGTCGAGGGCCGCGTGCTGCTGCGCGACGGCCAGGTGATGACCGCCGACGAAGCCGCCGTCACCCGCCGCGGCCGGGCCGCGATCGAGCGCGTGTGGCGCGAGGCCGCGCGGCGGGGCGCCATCCCGGCCGGGATCGCGGCGCGGGCCGCGATCGACCTGCGCTGATCTCCCCCTGTTGCACCAAGCGGCAATAAGGACCACCTTGGTCTGGTATCGCCAGACCACCGGAACCAACCAACGATGTTCATCGAGACCGAAGCCACGCCGAACCCGGCGACCCTGAAGTTCCTGCCCGGCCGCGACGTGATGGGCGGCAGCGGCACCGCCGATTTCACCTCCGCCGAGGAAGCCGCCGGCCGCTCGCCGCTGGCCGCGCGCATCTTCGCCGTGGGCGATGTGGCGCGCGTCTTCCTGGGGACGGATTTCGTCACCGTCACCAAATCCGACGAGACCGAGTGGCAGATGCTGCGCCCGCGCGTGCTGGGTGCGGTGATGGAGCATTTCCTCACCGGCCTGCCGGTGGTCGAGGGCGTGGAGGAAGCCGCCGAGGCCGAGGATTTCGAGCCCGCGGATGGCGAGATCGTCGCCCAGATCAAGGAACTTCTCGACACGCGCGTGCGCCCGGCCGTGGCCAGCGATGGCGGCGACATCATCTTCCGCGGCTTCCGCGAAGGGGTGGTGCAGCTGCGCATGCAAGGCGCGTGCAGCGGCTGCCCGAGCTCGCGCGCCACGCTCAAGCATGGCGTCGAGACGATGCTGCGCCACTATGTGCCGGAAGTGGTCCGCGTCGAGCAGGTCGAGGCCTGAGCTTCTTTCGCCCTCAAGCGGCGGGCGGCGGCATCCGCCGCCTTGCCTGCGCGGCATAGGCCGCGGCGCCCATTCGGGCGCTCGGCCCTTCGGGCCGCATGTAACCGACTAACGCCCCAGCCACGCCTTCAACCGCGCTGGCGCCTGCATCATCTGCGCCGGCGGGCCGCAATAGCTGAAGCGCAGGAAGCGCGTGCCGCGCTCGCGGTCGAAATCCACGCCGGGGGTCGCGGCGATGTTCGCGCCTTCCAGCATCCGCGCCGCGAAATCCAGGCTGTCATTGGTCAGATGGCCGATGTCGCACCAGAGATAGAAGGCGCCATCGGCCTGCGCGATGCGGTCGAAGCCCGCGCGCGGCAGGCCTTCCAGCAGCGCCGCACGGGCCTGGGCATAGCCGGCCTTGTTCGCCTCCAGCTCGGGCACGCAGTCGAAGGCGGCCTCGGCGGCCACCTGGGCCACATGCGGCGCGCTGATGAACATGTTCTGCGCCAGGCACTCCACCGGGCGCACCAGATCCTCGGGCAGCACCAGCCAGCCGATGCGCCAGCCCGTCATCGAGAAGTATTTCGAGAAGCTGTTCACCACCACGGCGCTGTCGGAGAAGGCGGCGGCCGTGCTCTCCGCCACGCTGCCATAGCTCAGCCCGTGATAGATCTCGTCCGAGATCAGCCGCACGCCGTTCGCGTGGCACCAGCGCGCGATGGCGCGCAGCTCCTCCGGCGCCAGCATTGTGCCGGCCGGGTTGCAGGGGCTGGCGACGATCAGCCCCGCCGGCAGCGGATCCAGCTTCTCGAGCATCGCCAGGGTGGGCTGGAAGCGCGTGGTCGCGTCGCAGGGCAGCAGCTGCGGCACCATGCCGAGTGCCGTCAGGATGTTCGCATAGGGCGGGTAGAAGGGCGCGGCCATGGCCACGCGGTCCCCGGCATCGAAGGCCGCCAGGAAGGCCAGCGGAAAGGCGCCCGAGGCGCCGACCGTCACCGCGATCCGCGCCGGTGGCACGGCCACGCCGTATTTCGCGACATAGTGCGCCGCGATGCGCGCGCGCAGCGAGGCGAGCCCGAAGGCCTCCGTATAGCCCATCGGCGCGCCCGCCTGCAGCGCGCGGATCGCGGCCTCGGCGGCGCCGCGCGGGGCGCCGGTGCCGGGCTGGCCGACCTCCATGCGCAGGATGCCCGGCGCGCCGGGTGGCAGGCTCGCCGCGCGCGCATTGGCGGCGGCGATGACGTCCATGACCAGGAAGGGCGGCGCCTCGGCGCCGCGGCCCACTTTCAACATCAGCGGTCCGCGGCACCCACCGCGAGGCCCGCGCCGCGCGGGTCGGTCGCGGCCTCGCAGCTGCTGGGCGTGCTCGGCAGGTAGCGCGGGCAGACAATGACCGAGGCACGGCCCGGATCGGGCGCGGCGCCGGCCGCGGTGGTGGCGCTCGCCCCCTGCGCCAGGGCCACAAGCGGTGCGGCCACGGCCATCGGCGCGCCATGCTGGCCGCTGCCCGCCACGGCGGCGCGGAAGCCGCGCAGGTTCGGGTTGTGCGCGATCGCCGCCGAGAGCAGCGGCGGCTGCACCTGCCCCAGGCCCGGCGCCGCGGCCAGCAGGATGCCCGTGCCCGGCGCGACGCGGCCCGTGCCGAAGAGGTTGTTCATGGTGAAGGCGCAGGCCACGGCCATGCCCTCGCGGTCGATCACCACCAGGCTGGTCGAGGCCGGCAGCAGCGGCCAGGGAACGTCCGCCGGGGCCTCGGCCGCCAGCAGCGCCGCCGGATCGCCCCCGCCCTGCCGCCAGGCGCGCGAGACGGCGACGCCGCGCGCCATGGCCGCGGCCGGCGCGGCGCCGGCCTGCAGCGCGCCCAGGCTGGCCAGCGCGGCAAGGCCGCCATCGGCCGGCACGGGCAGGAAGCTCACCACATCGTTGCCCACCGTCACCTGCATGGGTGCGAGCACCTGCGGCACGGCGGCGCGCAACACGGGCACGGTGAGTCCGCCGCCCGCCGGCACCGAGGCTTCCTCCAGCCGGCGCGCCAGCCCGCCCTGGTGCAGGTCGCCCACCCCCGCGGTGCGCAGCGTGCCGAGCGTGGCGCCCAGCTCGGCTTGGATCATCTGCGCGCCCAGGGCCAGCGGCTGCCCGCCCGGCCCGGCGAAGATCGCCGCCGCCGCCGGGTCCGCCAGCAGCGGGCCGGCGACCGCGGCAAGGTCGGTGGCCAGCGCGCGGCTGACCTCCACGCCGAGTCGCGCCGCCTGCTCGGCCGGGGCGATCACTTCCTCGAAAGGCCGGCGCCCGGCGCGGGCCTGCAGCGCGAAAAGTCCGCGCGCCATCAGCGGCACGGCGGCCGGGCGATCGGCGCCAGGCGTGCCGTCCCGCTGGCCGGGCAGGAAGACCAGCGCCTCGGTCGCGTTGCGGCGCGGATTGTAGATCAGGCAGGCGCCGCCCCCGCCCAGCCCGGCGCGGGAGGGCAGGGTGACGGCCAGCGTCAGCCCGGCGGCGGTGGCGGCATCGGCGGCACTTCCGCCGGCGGAGAGCATGTTGCGCGCGACCAGCGCGGCGCGGGGCTCATCGGCCACGGCGCCGCCGAGGAAGCCGCGCACGAAGCCCTCCTGCCCCGCCTGGATGGAGCCGCCCCCGCCCAGGGTCGAATCCAGCCCGCTGCAGGCCGGCAGCAGCAGCGCCAGCACGGCGGGCTTCGCCCTGCCGGCGAAAGCGGCTAGCCTGCCAACCATGCCGCGCCGCCCCTCACCCCGGTTCCGGGCCGTCCTGTCCGCGCTGCTCGTCATGCTGGTCGTCCTCGCCGCCCTCGTCCCTGGCTTGGCGACGGCGCAGTCCGCGCCGCCACGCATCGTCACCATCCGGGATGCCGAGACGGAGAACCTGATCCGCCGTCTCTCCCACCCCCTGTTCCGGACGGCCGGGGTGGATCCCGCGCTGGTGCGCGTCACGCTTATCCAGAACCGGGCCATAAACGCCTTCGTCACGACCGGCAACCGCATGTTCATCCATACCGGGCTGATCCAGCAGGCGAGCAGCGCCGGGGAACTCGCGGGGGTGCTGGCGCATGAGACCGGGCACATCTCCGGCGGGCATCTGGCGCGCATGCCCGAGGAGATGCGCGCCGCCATGCTGCGCTCCATCGCCGCGACGCTGCTGGGCGGCGCCGCGGCCGCCGCCACCGGCCAGTCGGGCGCGCTGGCGGCAGGCATGCTGGGCGGGCAGGTCATGGCGATGGGCGAGTTCTACGCCTTCACCCGCGCCCAGGAACAGGCCGCCGACCAGGCCGCCGTGGGCTATCTCGACCGACTCGGTTGGTCGGCGCGCGGCATGGAGCGGCTGCTCGAGCGCCTGCTGGAGCAGGAGCTGCTGGCCGTCGGCCGGCAGGACCCCTATTTCCGCACCCACCCGCTGTCGCGCGACCGGCTGGATTTCGTGCGCGAGCATCTCGCGCGCTCGCGCCATGCCGACGCCCCCCTGCCGGCGGGGCTCGAGGCCAGCTTCGCCATGGTGCGCGCCAAGCTGGACGGCTTCATCGAGGCCCCGGCGATCACCCTGCGGCGCTATCCGGAGAGTGATACCTCCGCCCCCGCCGTCTATGCCCGCGCCATCGGCCAGTTCCGCGCGGGCCGAATCCCCGAGGCGCTGGCGCTGCTCGCGCCGCTGCTGCGCGACCAGCCACGCTCGCCCTGGCTGCAAGAGTTGCAGGGCCAGTTCCTGTTCCAGGGCGGCCGCCCGGCCGAGGCGCTCGGCGCCTATGCCCAGGCGGCGCGGCTGGCACCCGAGGAAGGGCTGATCCGGCTCAGCCATGCGCGCGTGCTGATCGAGCTCGGCCAGCCCGCACAGCTGCGCCTCGCGCTGGCGGAGCTGGACGCGGCGCAGCGCACGGAGCGCGAAAGCGCCTTCTATTGGCGCCAGCGCGCCATCGCGCATGGCAGGCTGGGCGAGTTGCCGCTCGCCGACCTCGCCTTGGCGGAAGAAGCCCTGCTGCAGGGCGATCCGCGCTCGGCCAGCGTGCTGGCGGCGCGCGCCGAGGCGGCGCTGCCGCCCGGTGTGAACCGGACGCGCGCGCAGGATCTGCGCAATGCCGCCGCGCCGGAGAACCAGCCGGCCCGGCGCCGGTGACGAGGCCCCAGACATGACCCAGGACGGAAGATGATGATGCGGTGGATCATGGCGGCGTTGCTGGCCCTCGGCCTGGGCGGTGGCGCGCTCGCGCAATCGGCGCTGACCGCCGAGCAGCGCGCGGAGGTGCTGCAGATCCTCCGCCAGGCGCTGCGCGAGGATCCCTCCATCCTGCGCGACGCCCTCACCGGCATGGAGGAGGCCGAGCGGCGTGAGCGGGCGGAGGCGCAGCGCGCCGCGCTGGTGCAGCAGCACGCCGCGCTGTTCCAGGACCCGGCCGACCCGGTGAAGGGCAATCCGCGCGGCGATGTCACCATCGTCGAGTTCTTCGATGCGCGCTGCGGCTATTGCAAGCAGATGCACCCGGCGATGGAGGCGCTGCTGGCGCGCGACCGCAATGTGCGCGTGGTGATGAAGGATCTGCCGATCCTGGGCCCGCCCAGCGTGCTGGCCTCGCGCGCCCTGCTCGCCGCGCACCGGCAGGGGCGCTATGCGCCGCTCTACGACGCGCTGATGACGCTGCGCGGCGAGGTCACGGAACCCGTGCTGCGCCAGCAGGCCGAGCGCGTGGGCCTCGACTGGTCGCGCCTGCGCCGCGACATGGAGGACCCGGCGATCCAGCGCCGGATCGACACCAACCTCCGCCTCGCCCAGGCGCTGGCCATCGAGGGCACGCCCGCGCTGGTGATCGGCCAGTCGCTGATCCCCGGCGCGGTTGACCTGCCGGCGCTCGAGCGGCTGGTGGCCGAGGCGCGCGCGGGGCGATAGGCCCTTGGATTGCCCTCATGCGCGCGGCGGCTAGACTGTTCCGCAAGGGGAGCAGTTTGGCATGGGAGCGGAGAGCGATTCGGCCGGGATCCTGGCGCGGCTGGTGGCATTCGACACCACCAGTGCGCGCAGCAACCTCGCGCTGATCGAGTATGTGCAGCACTGGCTGGCCGCGCAGGGCGTGGACAGCGTGCTGGTGCGCGACCCGACCCAGCCCAAGGCCGCGCTGCATGCCGTGATCGGCCCGCGCGTGGCGGGCGGCGTGGCGCTGTCCGCGCATAGCGACTGCGTGCCGGTGGAGGGCCAGGCCTGGCAGGCCGATCCCTTCACCCTGCGGCGCGAGGGCGGCCGGCTGATCGGCCGCGGCGCGGTGGACATGAAGGGCTTCTGGGCCTGCGCCATGGCCGCCGTGCCGGGGCTGCGTGCGCGCGACCTGAAGCGGCCGGTGCATCTGTGCCTGTCCTACGATGAAGAAACGAGCTTCGCCGGCGCGCCGATCCTGGTCGCCGCCCTGCCGCAGCACGCGCCGCCGCCTGCCATGTGCATCGTGGGCGAGCCCTCCGGCATGGCGCCGGTGATCGCGCACAAGGGCTATGCGAGCTTCGAGGTGACGATCACCGGCCGCACCGGCCATTCCTCGCTCACCCATCGCACCGCCAATGCGCTGGAGGCGGCGGCCGAGGCGGTTTCCTTCCTCAAGCGCCGCGCCCGGCACCATGCGCGCGAAGGGCGCCGCGTGGCCGGCTTCGCCCCACCCTTCACCACGATCCATACCGGCACCTTCCGCGCCGGCAGCATCCTCAACATCGTCCCCGACCGCGCCGATTTCGTCTTCGAGATCCGCTCCATCCCCGGTGACGACGCGGCGGTCGAACTCGCCTTGCTGCGGGATTTCCTGGCGCGCGAGGTGCTGCCCGAATTGCAGGCCATCGCGCCCGAGGCCGGCTTCGCGATCCGCGACCGCTGCCTCGCCCCGCCGCTCGCCCTGGCGGAGGACGCGCCGCTGCTCGACCTCGCGCGCGATTGCGGCGCGGTCGGGCCGGCCCAGCGCGTGCCCTATGGCACCGAGGCCGGCATCTTCCAGCAGGCCGGCATCGCCAGCCTGGTCTGCGGCCCGGGCGACCTGGCGCAGGCGCATCAGCCGGAGGAATGGATCGCGGAATCCGAACTCGCGACCTGCGACGCCTTCCTCGACCGTCTCGGCGCGCGGCTGGCCGCATGACGGTGCACCTCGCCGTGCTGCCGCCCGACCCGGAGGTGCCGAGCCTCGCCGTGCGCGTGCCGCGGCCGGAGCTGGGGCGCTGGCGGGGGGGCAATACCGGGATCGAGGGGGTCTGGAGCTTCGATTCCGGCGCGCCGGGGCCGCATCTGCTGCTGACCGCGCTGGTGCATGGCAATGAGGTGGCCGGCGCGGCGCTGCTGCTGCGCTACCTGGAGGAAGGGCTGCGCCCGCTCGCGGGGCGGCTGACGCTCGCCTTCGCCAACCTCGCCGCCTTCGACCGCTTCGACCCGCAGGACCCGACAGCCAGCCGCTTCCTCGAGGAGGACATGAACCGCGTCTGGGCGCCGGCCACCCTGGCCGGGCCGCGCCGCTCGGCGGAGCTGGACCGCGCCCGCGCGCTGCTGCCGGTGCTGCGCCAGGCGGATGTGCTGCTCGACCTGCATTCGATGCTCTGGCCTTCCGACCCGCTGCTGATCGCGGGCCCCGGGGAGGCCGCGCGCATGCTGGGCACGGCGCTGGGCAGCCCCGGCGTGGTGGTGGCGGATGAGGGCCATGCCGGCGGGCTGCGCCTGATCGACCACCCGCATTTCGCCGAAGGCGCGCGCGCCCTGCTGGTCGAGGCCGGCCCGCATTGGGAGGCCGAGACCGAGGCGCAGATGGCGCTGACGGCGGGGCGGCTGATGCGCTGCCTGGGCGTGGCGGGCCCCGCCCCCGCGCCGGGCGAATGGCCGGCCGGGCGGCTGGCGCGCGTCACGCGCACGGTCACCGCGCAGAGCAGCGGCTTCGTCTTCCTGCGCGGATATCGCGGCGGCGAGGTGGTGCCCCGGCGCAACACGCTGATCGCCCTGGATGGGGAGGTGGAGCTGCGCACGCCGCATGACGATTGCCTGCTGGTGATGCCCAGCCCCCGCGTGCTGCGCGGGCATACCGCGGTGCGGCTGGCGCGCTTCGTCGAATAGGGGTGCCCGGGCCGGGGGCGTCGCGTCTCCCCCCTGCGGGGGGAGAGGGTTCAGATCACGTTACCCTGTCCAGTTCGGCATCGCTCATCGAGCCGGGCACGATCGTCATCGGCACGGCGAGCTTGCCGGCATAGCGGCCGGTCAGCGCCTGGATCAGCGGGCCGGGGCCCGACCCGCCCGTGGCACTCGCCAGCACCAGGATCGAGATGCGCGGGTCCTCCACCATGAGGGCCAGCAGCTCGTCGCGCGGCTCGCCCTCGCGGATCAGCAGGATGGGGATGCCGCCGGTGATCTCATGCACCTGCGCGGCCAGGCCCGAGAGCAGGCGCTCGGCCTCCTCGCGCCGTTCCTCGGCCAGCATCGCGCCCACGCCGGCCCATTCGACCTGGCCGGCGGGCTCGATCACCCGCAGCAGCGCCACCCGTCCGCCGGATTTCTTCGCGCGCAGCGCGGCATAACGAAGGGCGACGCGCTGCTCGGCGCTGTCATCGACCACCACCAGGAACACCCGGTCGCGCCGGGCCTGCGCGGCTTCTGCGGTCTCGGTCATGCTCACCTCCGGAACAGCACGCTGCCCAGCCAACCGGCGAAGGCGGCCAGGATGATGCAGGCCAGCCCATACAGCACGGGCATGCCGCGCGCGACATCGGCGATCCAGGCGGCGGTGCCGTGGCGCACGATATCCAGGCGCAGCTCCTGCCGCGCCACCACGCGCCCGCCGCGCACCAGCAGCACCTGCACGCGATACTCGCCGGTCACCACGGTGGAGGGCACCGGCAGCCGCGCATGGAACAACCGCCCGCCCGAGACCTGCACCGGCACGGCCTCATCCACCCACAGCCCGGCCTTCTGCTTCAGCGCGACCAGCGCCGGGCGGAATTGCGCGCCGCGCGCGCCGAGCTGGACCAGCGGCAGCAAATCGAGGCCGAGCCGCAGATCGGCGCGCTCCTCGGGGCTCAGCAGCTCGGCCACGCGGCCGGTGCCGGCGATGGCCCAATAGGCCGGCACGCGGTTGAAGCGCGCCGAGGGGCCGTTCATCCAGATGCCCATCGTCTGCACCTTCTCGCGCACCACCAGCGATTGCGCGGGGCCGGTGGCGAGCACGAGCACCTGGTCCGAGGCCTCGAGCTCGGGCGGGCCGATCAGGCGTTCGGTGGCGCCGAAGACGAGGATCTCGCCCCCGGTGAAGGCGGTGGTGACCTCGATGCGCTGGGTCGAGAGCTCGGCGGCGAGCACCGGCGGCGCGGCGGGCTGCGCGCGCGCCGGCGCGGACAGGGCCAGCAGCACCGCCAGCAGCGCGAGGCTCTTGCGCAGGGCCAGCGCTCTCACGGGATGGGGCCGATGGTGAACAGGGCGGCGGGTTCGCGCAGCAGGTCCCACAGCAGCGCCGCGGCGACCGAGAGCACCAGCGCGCCGAGCAGCGCGCGCATCTCCTCGCCGCGCAGCTTCGTGCCCATCGCCGCGCCGAACTGCGCGCCCACCACGCCGCCGGCCAGCAGCAGCAGGGTCAGCACGATGTCCACCGAGCCGACCTGGATGGCCTGCAGGAAGGTGACGTTGGCGGTGACGAAGACCACCTGGAACAGCGAGGTGCCGATGACCACCGCGGTCGGCATGCCGAGCAGGTAGATCATCGCCGGCACGAGCATGAAGCCGCCGCCCACGCCCATCACGGCGGAAAGCAGGCCGATGCCGAAGCCGATGCCCAGCGGCGGCAGCACCGAGATGTAGAGCCGCGACTTGCGGAAGCGCACCTTGAGCGGCAGGCCATGCGCCCAGTAATGCTCGTGCAGCCGCGCCGGCCGGGCGCGCCTTCGGCGCAGGATGGCCGTGACGCTCTCCCGGACCATCAGGGCACCCACCGTGCCGAGCACGACGACGTAGAAGATCGCGACCGCGAGATCGACCTGCCCGGCGCGCCGGAGCCAGGCGAAGAGCTGCACGCCCGCGAAGGAACCGGCGAAGCCGCCCACCACCAGCACCGCGCCCATGCGGAAATCGACATTGCCGCGCCGCCACTGCGCCATGAGGCCCGAGACCGAGGCGCCGAGCGTCTGGTTCGCGCCCGAACCGACCGCGACCGCCGAGGGGATGCCGATCAGGATCAGCAAGGGCGTCAGCAGGAAACCGCCACCCACCCCGAACAGGCCCGAGAGCCAGCCCACGCCGAAGCCGATGCCCAGCAGCAACAGGGCATCGACCGACATCTCGGCGATGGGGAGGTAGACCTGCATTCCGGCCCCAATGCTCAATCCCACCCGTGGCGGGAATAGGGCGGTATCGGCCCGATAGGCCCGCGCCGCAACCCGTTGCCCGCGCAATCCGCGTCATCAGATCGCACAAGACACGGCGCGCGCCCGGCTGTATCCCGCCCGCCGGAGGCCCGCGATGACCCTGACCCTTTCCCGCCGTAGCCTGCCCTTCCTGCTTGCCGCGCCCGCGCTGCGCCCGGCGCGCGCGCAGGCCGCGCATCGGCTGCGGCTGCTGCACATGAACGACTTCCACAGCCGGCACGAAGGGGCGGATGCGACCGGCGCGGCCTGCCGCGAGGGCCGGCCCTGCTTCGGCGGCGCGGCCCGGCTGGTGGCGGCCTTCGCCGCCGCCCGCGCCGAGGCCGCCGCCGAGGGGCGCGCGAGCCTCGCCCTCGATGCCGGAGACCAGTTCCAGGGCACGCTGTTCTACACCCAGCATCGCGGCCTGACCGAGGCCGGCGTGCTGCGCCGCTGGGGCGTGCAGGGGATGGTGCCCGGCAACCATGAGTTCAACCACGGCCCGGCCAACCTCGCGCGCTTCCTCGACGCGCTGGGCCAGCCGCTGCTGGCCGCCAATCTCGACGCCGCGGCCGAGCCCGCCCTGGCCGGGCGCGTGCTGCCGGGCCAGGTCTATGACGTCGGCGGTGCGCGGATCGGCGTGATCGGCCTGGCGCTGGAGAGCACGCCCAGCCTGTCCTCGCCCGGGCCGAACCTGCGCTTCACCAGCGCCGAGGAAGCCGCCCTGCGGACCATCGCGGCGATGCGCGCGGCGGGGCCCATCACCATCATCGCGCTGTCGCATCGCGGCTTCCCCGCCGACCTTGCCCTGGCGCGGGATGTCGCGGGGATCGACGTGATCGTGGGCGGGCATTCGCACACCATGGTGGACCCGACCCGGCTGGTGGAGGGGCGCGACCGGCCGGTGCGCATCGTCCAGGCCGGCGCGCTGGGGCGCTGGGCGGGGGTGCTCGACCTCGACCTCGACTCGAGCGGGCGCGTCGTGGCGCATGGCGCGGGCTTGCGCGAACTCGGCGCCGGGCTGCCGGAGGATTCCGGCACGGCCGCCTTCATCGCCGAGCAGGCTCAGCCCATGGCCGCGCTGCGCGCCCGCCCGGCGGGGCGCACCGGCGGGGCCTTCGACATCGCCACCTGCCGCCAGGCGGAATGCGCCATCGGCAACCTCGTGACCGAGGCGATGCTGGCCGCGACCCCCAGCGCGGATCTCGCGCTGACCAATAGCGGGGCGATCCGCGCCGGGCTGCCGGGCGGCGCGGTGACGCTGGGCGACATCCTGACCGTGCTGCCCTTCGGCAATACGCTGGCCACGGTGCGGCTGCGCGGGGCGGATCTGCTGGCGGCGCTGGAACACGGGCTGGCGCGCAGCGGTACCGGCGCCTTCCCGCAGGTGGCTGGGCTCGCGGTGGAGTATGCGCCGCAGGCGCCGGCCGGGCAGCGCGTGCTCGCCGCGCGCATCACCCAGGGGCGGCAGGCCGGACCGGTCGATCCGGGCGGCACCTATGTCATCGTCACCAACAACTTCCTGCGCAATGGCGGCGACGCCTATGTGATGCTGCGCGACCGCGCGCTGGAATTCTACGATGCCGGCGCGCCGCTGGACGATGCGCTGATCGACTTCATGGCGCGCGAGCTGCGGGTGCCGCGCCTGGATGGGCGGATCAGCGCGCGATAGGAGCCGCCGCACAGGGGTAGTCGTCATGCTGCGGACCCGTTAGCGTCACGGCCAAGTCGCCAAGACGACGTATGGATCGCACACGACACCAGAATTTTCTGGCCAATTTGGGGGAGGCTCCATGTTCTCGCTTCGACGCACCTTGCTGGCGGCCGGGCTGTTGCTCGCCGCCGTCGCCCCTGCCGCAGCGCAGGACCGGCTGGTGATCGCCGGGCGCGACGCCGCCTTCGGCACCGCGCTCGCTTCCATGGTCACGGCCTATCAGGCCCGCAATCCGGGCGTGCGGATCGAGCGGCTGGAGCTGCCCGGCGGCGCGCTCTATGAGCGTATCGCGCTGAACGCGCGCGAACGCGCCCGCGCGCTGGATGTCGTGATGCTGGACGACATCTGGGCGCCGGAATTCATGGCCAATGGCTGGCTGGCGAATCTCGACCAGCTCGGCGGCGTGCCCGGGCCCTTCGTGCGCTCGGCGGATGCGGTCTCGCGCGGCTCAGCCGGGCAGATGCTGGCCGCGCCGATGGTCGGCAACGTCGCCATGTTCGCCTACAACGCCGAGATCCTGGCGCGCCACAACATCGCCCCGCCCACGACCTGGACGCAGGTGGCCGCGGCCGGCCGCGCGCTGCAGCAGGCCGAGCCGGGCAGCGCGCCGCTCGCCTTCCGCGGCGTGCGCGGCAACCCCATCGTCACCGGCTTCATCCCCGTGCTCGGCGCCTTCGGCGGTGAGATCGTGAACGCCCAGGGCCGCGCCGCGCTGGATAGCCCGCAGGCGCTGGCGGCGCTGCAATACTTCCTCTCGCTGCGCCCGCTGCTGCCGCGCGGCGTCGAGACCTGGAACGCCAATGAGGTGCGCCAGTCCATCGAGCAGGGCCGCACCGCCATCGCGCTGGAATTCTGGCCCGGCTGGGCCGGCACGCTGGACGATGCCAGCCGTTCGCGCGTCGTGGGCAAGGTGAATCTCGTCTCGCCGCCGGGCGAGACGCGCGGCCCGGCGCCGATGCTGGGTGCGTGGCTGCTCGGCGTCGCCGCCGACAGCCCCAACGCCGCCCGCGCGGCGGATTTCATCCGCTTCGTGCTCTCGGCCGAGAACCAGAAGCGCATGGCGATCGAGACCGGCAACCCGCCGACGCTGACCGCGCTCTATAGCGATGCCGAACTCGTGCAGCGCTTCCGCTGGTTCCCCGCGCAGCTCGCCGCGCTGGAAGTGGCGCAGCCGCGCCCGCGCATCACGCAGTGGAACCGGGTGGAGGCGATCCTGGGCGAGCAGCTGCAGATCGCGCTCATCGGCCAGGCCACGCCGCAGGAGGCGCTGGCCGAGGCGAACCGGCAGATCGCGCGGGCGCTGGCGCGTTGAGCATGATCACGGGCGGGGCTTTGCGGGCACAGCCGTGAAGCCTCGCCTGATCCTGCTGCTGCTCGCGCCGGCGCTGGCGCTGTTCGCGCTGCTGACGCTCTATCCGCTGGCGCGGGTGCTGCTGCTCTCCTTCACCGCGACGGAGCACGGCTTCGCCGAGGCGCGCTTCATCGGGTTCGAGAATTTCGTCGAGCTGGCGGAAGGCCGCGCCTTCCGCCGCGCCGCCTGGAACACCATCGCCTTCGCGCTGATGGCGACGATCAGCGAGCTGCTGCTCGGCTTGGTGCTGGCCCTGGTGATGGAGCGCGCCTTTCCGGGGCGGCGGCTGGTCACGCTGATCCTGCTCGCGCCCTATGTGCTCTCGACCATCGTGGTGGGCGCGGTGTGGCGGGCCTGGTTCCACTACGACATTGGCTTCCTCAATTCCGTGCTGCGCAGCATCGGCCTGCCGGGCGTGCCCTGGCTGTTCGATCCGCAGCTTGCGCTGCCCTCCATCGCGCTGGCGGATCTGTGGCAATCCACGCCCTTCTGCTTCCTGATCCTCTATGCCGGGCTGCGCGCCATCCCGCCGGAGTTGCATGAGGCCGCGCGGATGGATGGCGCGGGGCCCTGGCGGCGTTTCCGCGACGTGACGCTGCCGCTGCTCGCGCCCTATCTGCTGGTGGCGGGGCTGATGCGCACGGTGGACAGCTTCAAGCTGTTCGACAAGGTCTATGCCATGACCGGCGGCGGGCCCGGCAATGCGACCGAGACGCTGTCGATGCATGTGCATCGCCTCGCCTTCCGCTTCTTCGACATCGGCCTCGCGAGTGCCGCGGCGCTGGTGATGGTGGTCGTGGCGGGGCTTCTCGCGGCGCTCTATGCGCGCCAGATCCTGCGGCCGCCGGCATGATGCTTCATGCTGCGGATCGTGCCCGATCCGCCCTCAGTCGCCGGCGCGCGCCTCCGCGCGCTTGGCTGCGCCGCACTTGCGGCGGGCGCCATTCGGCGCCTCGGCCGGGTTCCCCGGCCGCCTCTTCCGATGCTTGGGCGTGGACATGAACGAGCCGCAGGCCGGGCCGTGGCGCATCTTCTTCGCCGTGCTGGCGGCGGTGGCCTTCGCGCTGCCGCTGGTGTGGATGCTCGCCACCTCGGTGAAGCCGGTGGGCGAGTACATGGCCGCCCCCGCCGCGCTGCTGCCGCGCGAGCCGACCTTCGCGCATTACGCCGCCATCGGCGAGGCGCGCGTCTGGCGCGCGGCGCTGAACAGCCTGGTCGTCACCGCGGGGGCGACGATGCTGGCGCTGCTCGCCGCCTTCCCGGCCGCCTATGCGCTGGCGCGGCTGCGCTTTCCCCGCAAGCTCGACGCGGCCTTCCTGGTCTTCGTGCTGCTGGTGAAGCTGACGCCGCCGATCGTGCTGGCGGTGCCGCTCTACCAGGTGCTGCGCACGCTGGGGCTGCTGGACACGCTGGCGGGGCTGATCCTGGTGAACCAGATCTACGCCCTGCCCTTCGCCATCTGGATGCTGCTGGGCTTCGTGCGCGACGTGCCCCTGGCGCTGGAGGAAGCCGCGCGCGTCGATGGCGCGCGGCTGCCGCGCGTGATGCGCGACATCCTGGTCCCGGTGCTCGCACCAGGCCTCGCCGCCACGGCCGTGCTGGTCGCCATCGCCTGCTGGAACGAGTTCCTCTTCGCCTTCCTCTTCGTGCAGTCGCCGGCGAATTTCACCCTGCCGACCTTCATCGCCACGCGGATCAACGAGGATGAGACGCTCTGGGGCCAGCTGTCCGCCATCGGCGTGCTGGCCTCCTTGCCCGTGCTGGCGCTGATCGGCGTGGTGCATCGCGCCATGTCGCGCGGCTTCGCCGGCGGGATGCACTGAGCGCGGCGGCAGCAAGATCCGTCAGCCGATCAGGATCTCCGCCCCGCTGAGGTCGAGCCCGGCGGCGAGCGTCGCGAGGCGCAGGGCCGGTGCCCCGCCCGCGCCGTCGGCGTCGAAGGACAGCACGCCCGTCACCGCGTCGTAGCCCAGCCGCGCGCCGGGCGCGATCGGGCCGGGCGGGCCGAAGGCCGGGTGGCTGAGCAGCAGCCGGTCCTGCGCCGGGTCGAAATCGCCGATGCGGTCGGCATCCGCCTCCCCGGGCGCGACCGCGAAGACGAAGACATCCGCCCCCGCCCCGCCGAGCAGCCGGTCCTGCCCCGCGCCGCCCGTGAGCGTATCGGCGCCCGCGCCGCCGAACAGCGTGTCGGCGCCCTCGGCGCCCGCCAGCAGGTTCGCCCCGGCATTGCCGCGCAGCAGATTCGCCGACCCGTTGCCCGTGCCCGACAGCCCCGCAAGCCCGGTGAGGGTCAGGTTCTCGACCTCTTCCGCCAGCGTCAGGCTGATCGCGGCCAGCACGAGGTCGGTGCCGCCGCCGGGCGCCTCGACCACCGCATCGCCGGCCTCGGCCGCGACATAGGTGTCGTTGCCCGCGCCGCCGATCATCGTGTCGGCGCCGCCCCTTCCATCCAGACGATTGGCGCCGTCATTGCCGCGCAGCAGGTTCGCCCCGGCATTGCCATTGGCCGAAAGCCCCGCCGTGCCGAGCAGCGTCAGCGCCTCGAGATTCGGGCCGAGCGTGAAGCTGATGCTGGCGAGGACGAGGTCCGCGCCCTGGTCCGTGCCCTCCAGCACCCGGTCGCCGGGGTCATCGACCAGATAGGTGTCGTCCCCCGCGCCCCCACGCAGCGTGTCCGCGCCCGCCTGCCCGTCGAGCCGGTTGGCGCCGGCATTGCCGGTCAGGCGGTTCGCAGCCGCATTGCCCGTGGCGTCGTTCGCCGCCGTGCCGGTCAGGCTGAGATGCTCGACATGTTCGGCGAGGGTGGCGCTGACCGAGGCCAGCACGAGGTCGATGCCACCCCCCTCGGCTTCCTGCACCACATCGCCCGGATCATCGACCACCAGCGTGTCGTTGCCCGCGCCGCCGACCAGCGTGTCCGCGCCGGACCGGCCATCGAGCCGGTTGGCGCCGGCATTGCCGCGCAGCAGGTTCGCGAGCCCATTGCCCAGCCCGTCCAGCGCCGCCGCGCCGGTCAGGCTCAACTGCTCGACATGCGCCGCCAGGGCCAGGCTGAAGCCGGCCCGCACATGGTCCACCCCCCCGCCGGCGCGCTCGACCACCCGGTCCTGCGCGCTGTCGAGCCAATAGCTGTCATCGCCCGCCCCGCCGATCAGCGTCGAGGCACCTGTGGGGGTGAGGGGGAAGAAGCGGTCATCCCCCGCGCCGCCGCGCAGCACGGTCTCTCCGCGCCAGCCGGTGAGCAGGCTGCCATTGGCGAAGACCTCCGTCCCGCGCGGGTCGTTCCACCAGGGCGAATTGGCTGCCTGGAAGGCCGCCAGCGCCTCGGCCCGCGGCGAGGTGGTGTCGCGCATGGTCTCGTAGACGCCGAAACTGCCATAGCGGCTGGGCACGCCGGCATCGGTGAAGTTGACGAAGACCGTGCCGCCGACCTCGCGCCAATTCTCCAGCAGCGCGGTATAGGCCTCCGCCATGCGCGGGTGGCGGTGCAGCGCCTGGAAGAAGGACAGGATCTCAGGCGGCGGGGCGGCGGCGAAGGGGTCGGCGATGTGCGACCCGCCTTCATAGACCACCATCTCAAGCCCGTAGCCATGCGCGATGCGCGCCTGGTCGGCCCAGAAGCCGGCCAGGGCGGGCAGGCTGTCGGTGCGGCCCTCCACGGCCAGAAGCCCGCCTTCCAGGATCTGGCGGAAGGCGCTGGCGAAGCCGCCATCGGGCTCGGCCAGCCAGGCCTCCAGGGTCGGGCGGTTCTCGGCCAGGGTGAAGCCGTAGCCGAAATAGCCCGAGGTGGCGAAGACATCGAAGCTCTCATGCGGCGGGCGGATGCCGTGCAGGCGCACATAGTCGGGCGCGGTCAGGGCGGGCTCGGGCAGGACCATCGCCTCGAACACCGTGCGCAGCCGGTCCTGTTGGCCGGTCTCAGCGAAGACCGCGCGCCAGATCTCGGCCACCTGCGCGGCGCGCATCCCATACCATTGCAGCCAGCCGGTGCCGCCCTCGAAGCCCAGATCGGCGGCGGCCTGCGCCACGCCGTGATGCGATTGCGGGAAGCCCCAGTTCCATTGCTCGTTGGAGAATTGCGCATAGACGCGCAGCGCGGGATCGAGCGTGTCGCGCACCAGCGTGGCATAGGCGCGCACGAAGGCGTCGTCGGCCAGATGCGGGATGCAGAACCAGGCATCGGCGGCCACCTGGTTGGCGAGCCGCACCATCATCTCCACCGGGATGCCCGCGCCCACCATGTATTGCGCGTCGCCCGGCTCGGTGCGGGTGGCCCAGTCGCCGGGCGGGTTGTTGTTGGTGTTGCCCCAATCCATGAAGCGCAGCACGCGCAGATCCTCGACACGCTCGAGGAAGACGGGGTGGAAGACCTCCCCGGCCGCGAGCAGCGGTTCCAGCCGCTCCTCGAAGACGCGGATGTTGCGGATGTAGTCGCCGCTGCCGGCCGGGTCGGTGCTGGCGATCTCGATCAGCAGGTTGCCGGCCTCAGCGTAGTCGAAGACCAGGCGGTGTTCGCCCGAGGCCGCGAGGTCGATGTTGGGGGCGGAGATGCGCAGCTCGCCCGCACCCTCCCAGGTCACGACATAGCGCCCCGGCGGGTGGGCCAGGGCGTCTGAGCCGGTGAAGAGGATGGTCGAGACCGTGTCGATATCCGCGGGCTTGGCGACCACCCAGCCCTGCGCGTCGAAGGTCACGCGGTCATTCTCGCCGGTGTTCCAGGCCTCGTCGCGGCGCGTCACCCAGGCGCGCGAGCCCTTGAAGAGATCGATGAAGGGCTGCGAGGATTCCCAATCCGCCGGGGCGAGCAGGTTGGAGCCCAGCACCGGCGCGCCCGCGGCCTCGGGCAGGGGGGTTTCGAGCCAGCTCGGCCCGCGCGGCACCGGGCCGGGATCGCCGCCCCCATCCCCACCCCCACCGCCGCCCCCGCCGCCGGTATCTGTCGGGTCGGGCAGCAGCGTGGTCTGGGGCGGGCTGGGCAGGCTGGCGCTGACCGCGTCCAGCGTGCCGAGCCGCGCGGTGAGCCGCACCGTGCCGTTGCCCCCGGCCTCATCCGCATCCACCGCGGCGCTGAGCGCCAGCAGGCGGCCATCGGGGGCGGTGACCTCGCCCGCCAGCGTGCCATCCGCGGTCAGCGCGCCGGGCAGCGTGGCAAGGGCGCTGATCCGCCCATCGGCCAGGATCAGTTGCGCCATCAGCCGCGGCGTGCCGGCCTCATCCACCTGGGCCCAGGCCACGACCACGCCGGCGGCCTCGGGCAGGGCGAGGAAGCTCGGCGGGGCGATGACCCGGGTGATGTCGAGCGCGAGGCCGAATTCCTCGGCCAGCGGCGCCCAGTCGGCGTCGAAGCCGCGGCCGCCGAAGCCGATCACGCTCACCGGCTCGGGCGTGCGGATGGCCCAGAAGATCAGGTTGCCGCCGGTGGCGAGCGGGAAGGCGAGGTTGGCGAAATCGGCGAAGGCCTCGGGCGGGGCGATCGGCAGGTTGCGTGGCATCGGCAGCGTCCCCGGCGCCGGCAAGGCTGCGGGCGCGCAAGGATGTTACGTTCCCTTGCCGATCAGGGAAAGCCGCCCCGTTCGGGGTCAGCCGGCCTCTTCTTCCTCATCCGCGTCATCGCCGTCGCGGCGCGGGTCGAGGATGCGCCAGTTGCGGTCCTCGGCGTCGCGCGCCGGGGCGGCCGTGAAGGCCTGGAGTTCGCTGGCGCTGGTCCAGGCCTGTTCGCCCGCGCCCTCGACCACCGCATCCTCGCCGAAGGCGAACCAGGCATCCATCACCGCCTGCTGTCCCATGCCGCGCGCGCGGCAGCGGTCGATGCTGTCGCGCACATAGCGCCGGGCGAAGGCGTTGGCGTGCAGGATGGTCTCGAAGCCGCGCACCACCTCCACGGGTTCCGAGCCATTGGCGCCGGAGAGGTCCATGATCCGCACCTCCAGCCCCTCGACGCGCCCGAAGGCTTCATCGAGCAGGATGGGGTCTTCGTCCTCGTCGTGGTCGTGTCCGCTCATGCGATCAGACCCGTGAATCCGTTGGTGAGCGGGTAGCGCCGGTCGCGGCCGAAGGCGCGCGGCGAGATCTTCACGCCCGGCGGCGCCTGGCGGCGCTTGTATTCGGCGCGGTCGAGCAGCCGCCAGACGCGCAGCACCGTCGCGCGGTCATGCCCCTCGGCGACCAGCGCATCGACATCCAGCTCGCGCTCGACCAGGCCTTCGAGGATCGCGTCCAGCACCTCATAGGGCGGCAGCGAATCCTGGTCCTTCTGATCCGGCTTGAGTTCGGCGGAGGGCGGCTTGGTGATGACGCGCTCGGGCATCACCGCACCGGCGGGGCCGAGCGCGCCGGGCGGCAGGTTCTCGTTGCGCCAGCGGCAGAGCGCGAAGACGGTCATCTTCCAGACGTCCTTCAGCACCGAATAGCCGCCGCACATGTCGCCATAGAGCGTGGCATAGCCGGTGCTCATCTCGCTCTTGTTGCCCGTCGTCAGCAGCATGTCGCCGAACTTGTTGGAGAGCGCCATCAGCGTCACGCCACGGATGCGCGACTGCAGGTTCTCCTCGGTGATGTCGGGGGCTCGGTTGCCGAAGGCGGGTGCCAGCATGCCGTGGAAGGCATCCATGGCCGGGCCGATGGGGATGGTCTCATAGCGGATGCCGAGCAGGTCGGCGCAGCCTTGGGCATCCTCCAGGCTCTCGGGCGAGGTGTAGGGGGAGGGCATCATCACCGCGCGCACGCGCCCGGGACCCAGCGCATCCGCGGCGACGGCGGCGGAGAGCGCGGAATCGATGCCGCCCGACAGCCCCAGCACCACGCCGCGGAAGCGGTTCTTGTCCACATAGTCGCGCAGGCCGAGCATCATGGCGCGGTAGATCTGCGCGAGGCGCGGCACCTCGGGGGCGAGGGGCTGCGCCGCGCAGGCCCAGCCCTCCGGCCCGCGCGACCAGTCGGTGATCGCCAGCGCCTCCTCGAACATCGGCATCTGCACGGCGAGCGAGCGGTCCGCGTTCAGCACGAAGGACGCGCCCTCGAACACAAGTTCATCCTGGCCGCAGATCTGGTTGAGGAAGACGAAGGGCAGGCCGGTTTCCACCACGCGCGCCACGGCAAGCTGCACGCGGGCCGCCTGCTTCTCGGCCTCGAAGGGCGAGCCGTTGATGCTGATGAGGATCTCGGCGCCGCTTTCCAGCAGCGTCTCCGACACGGCGGGGAACCACCAATCCTCGCAGATCATGAGCCCCAGCCGCACGCCGCGGAAGGCGACGGGGCCGGGCGCGGGGCCGGCGGTGAAGACGCGCTTGTCGTCGAAGACGCCGTAATTGGGCAGCTCATGCTTGGCGCGCCGCGCCAGGATGCGCCCGCCCTCCAGCACATAGAGCGCGTTGTGCAGGCGATCGCCATCGAGCCACGGGCCGCCCACCACCATCCCCGGCCCGCCATCGGCGGTCTCGGCGGCCAGGGCCTCGATCCGCGCCATGCAGGCGGCGACGAAGCTCGGCTTGAGGATCAGGTCCTCGGGCGGGTAGCCGGCGATGGAGAATTCCGGCGTGACCAGCAGATCCGCCCCCGCCGCGGCGGCCTCGGCCCGGGCGCGGCGGATGCGATCGGCATTCGCGTCCAGCGCCCCCTCATGCGGGTTGATCTGGGCCAGCGCGATGCGGAGACGGTCGGTCATCGGCCGGATTTAGGCCCTGCGCAGGGGAATGCCAACCGCGAGGATCATCCCCAGCGTCGCCACCGCGATGCCCGCCAACCCGGCCAGCCCCAGCGGCTCGCCCAGCAGCGGCCAGGCGGCCAGCGCGGCCATGCCCGGCACTAGCGCCGTGATCGCCGTGGTGCGCGGCGCGCCCAGGGCCGTGACGGCGCGGGTGAAGAGGAAGCCCGCCACCACCGCCGCGAAGATGCCCTGGAAGACGAACTGGTAGGCGATGGCACCCACCGGCACGGCGGCCAGGTTGGAGGGCAGCAGGAACCACCAGATCGGCAGGTAGATCGGCCCCGCCCAGAGCGCGACCGAGAGCGTGGCCGCCTCGGCCGAGATGCCCCAATGGCGCACCAGCAGGGTGTAGATGGCCCAGGCGGTCGCCCCGGACAGGAACAGCAGGTCGCCGCGCCAGGCGCCGGGGTGGTGGCCGAAGGTGTCGGCCGCGATCAGCCCGATCCCGCAGGCCACGACGAACAGCGAGAGCAGCCGCCGGCGGCTGAAGCGCTCGCCCAGGAAGATCGCGGCGAGGCCGGCGGTGAGGAAGGGCAGCATGCCCGCATTCATCACCCCCGCATGGGCCACCGGGGCGAAGCCGAAGCCGTGATAGGCGAGGATGGGAAAGCCGAAGGCCGCGGTGGCCAGCATCGCTGCCAGATGCGTGACCTTCACCCGCGCCGGGCGCAGCAGCAGCACGAGCGGCAGCGCCGCGAGCGACCCCCCGGCATAGCGCAGCGCCGCCACGTCCCAGGCCGTGAAGGGCTGCGTGCCGGCAAGGCGCGAGGACAGCAGGAATCCCGCCCAGACGAAGAGCACCAGGAACGCGCAGAGATAGCCGATGCGGCGTTCGCGCGCGGCCGCCGCCTCACTCAACTGCCACTGGCCGCGCGCTTGCGGGTGCCGTTGTGGCGCAGCAGGAATTCGCGCCCGATCTTCACCCGCGCCTGGCCGTCGTAATCCACGATGTCGGCGGTGGCGTAGGTCTCGCTCCAGGCATCGGGGATGAAGCTGCCGGTGCCCACCACATCGATCGGCGCGCGCGCCTCGGCCATGACGCGGCACTTGCCCACGCCGAAGCCGGAGGAGGCGACGATGCGCACCTGCGGGAAGCCGGCCTCGTCCAGCGCCTCGCGCATCCGCCAGATGGCGGCGGCCGAGACGCCGGTGCCGACAAGGTGGCGCAGTTCTGTCTCGGAGCGGTAGCGCCGCACCGCCTGCGGCGCGTGGCGTTCCAGCACCGCATAGCTCTCGCCGGGGTCCAGCCCCTCGAGGAAGCGCCCGCCATGCGTGTCCAGCCGCACGGCGAGCTTGCCGGCCGCGGCGAGTTCGGGGAAGCGGCGGCAGACGGCCAGGCCATCCGTCACCTCGCGGCCGAAATAATCCACCAGCACGGTGAGGTTCTCGGCCGGGAAGGTCTCGTGGAACATCTCGGCCGCGCGCACCGTGGTGCCGGCATAGCCGATCAGGGCGTGCGGCATGGTGCCGAGCCCCTTCGGCGCGCCGAACCAATGGGCCGTGGCGTCATTCGCGTTGCCGATGAAGCCCTTGGCGCCCTCGCGCTGCGCGGCGCGGCCGCCGATGGCGGCGGCATAGGCCATCATCTCCTGCATCTCGGCGCCGGCGCAGTGCCGTGCCTCCATGGCCAGGAAGGGCACGCCGGGGAGTTCCACGCACATCTGGTAGGCGTTGTGCGCGGCAACACAGGCCGCGCCCAGCTTCTGCAGCAGGATGGTTTCGAGATCGGCAAGCTGCACGAAGGAGCCCGAAAGGTAGAAGATCGGGTCGCCCGCGCCGACCCAATCGCCCTCCGCATGCATGAGTTCGATGTCGAAACCCGTGCCACGCGCGGCGGCGACGGCTTCAAGCCATTGCGTCGCCAGCCGCGGGGCGGAGATCACCGGGCGGCGGAGGAAGACCGCGTAGGTGACGCGGCAATCCCCGAACCGGCGCACCACCGCCTTGGTGCGGTTGAAGTAGCTGTCGGTCCGCCCGGTGATGTCGGACTCGTCCATCCCCGGCATTACTGGGCGGCGCGTGCCGGGAGGGACGCGCCCGTGGGCCGACGCTCCTTCAGCTCCTCCGCGATCAGGAAGGCGAGTTCGAGGGACTGCTCCGCATTCAGCCGCGGGTCGCAGAAGGTGGCGTAGTTCGCCCCCAGATCCGCTTCCGTGAGCTTGTGCGCGCCACCGAGGCATTCCGTGACGTTCTGGCCCGTCATCTCCACATGCACGCCGCCGGGGATGGTGCCCTCGGCCGCGTGGCAGTCGAAGAAGCGGCGCACCTCGGTCAGGATCGCGTCGAAGCTGCGGGTCTTGAAGGCGCCGGCCTTCACGCCGTTGCCATGCATCGGGTCGCAGAGCCACACCACGTTGCGCCCGGCCCGCTTCACCGCGCGCAGCAGGCCCGGCAGCTTGGCCTCGACCTTGTCGGCGCCCATGCGGGTGATGAGGGTGAGGCGCCCCATCTCATTGCCCGGGTTGAGCAGATCACACAAACGGATGAGTTCGTCGGCCTCCATGCTCGGGCCGACCTTCATGCCGATCGGGTTCGCCACCCCGCGCATGAACTCCACATGCGCGCCATCGGGCTGGCGCGTGCGGTCGCCGATCCACAGGAAGTGGGCGGAACAGGCGAACCAGCGGCCCGGATGCGTGCTGGGCTGGCGCGTCAGCGCCTCCTCATAGGGCAGCAGCAGGGCTTCGTGGCTGGTGTAGAACTCGGTCTCGCGCACCTGGGGCAGGTCGGACATGCCGCAGGCGCCCATGAAGCGCAGCGTCTCGTCGATGCGCCCGGCGAGGTCCGCGTAGCGATCGGCGAGCGGGGAGCGCGCCGCGAAATCGAGGTTCCAGCGATGCACCTCGTGCAGGTCGGCATAGCCGCCGGTCGCGAAGGCGCGCAGCAGGTTCTGCGTGGCGGCGGATTGCAGATAGGCGAATTCCATCCGCGCCGGGTCGGGGATGCGCGCCTCGGGCGTGAAATCGGGGCCGTTGATGATGTCCCCGCGATAGGAGGGCAGGGTCACGCCCTCGATCGTTTCGGTGTCGCTGCTGCGCGGCTTGGCGAACTGCCCCGCCATGCGCCCGAGCTTCACCACCGGCAGCGAGGCGCCGAAGGTGAGCACCACCGCCATCTGCAACAACACGCGGAAGGTGTCGCGGATGGTGTTGGCGTGGAATTCGGAGAAGCTCTCGGCGCAGTCACCACCCTGAAGAATGAACGCCGAACCATTGCCTGCACGCGCCAGCTGGGCCTTCAGCCGATCAGCCTCACCTGCAAAAACGAGGGGCGGAAATCGGCCGACCTTGGCCTCCATGGCCTTGAGGGCGGCCTGGTCGGGGTAGTCCGGCACCTGTCGGATCGGCATCGCCCGCCATGAGTCGGGGCTCCATACGCGCGTCATTGGTCTGGTCCTGGCATTGCTCCTGGCCTGACCTTAGCGGCAGGCGGGGCTGAGGCAAAGCTTGGAAAACCGCGGAAAATCAAGGGTTGAAACCCTCTCCGCCCAAAGGGGGAGAGGGCAGGAAGAGGGAGGAGCCGCAGATAAGGAAAGCATTTCAGGTGGTTAAGCGCCCCCCTCACCCAACCCTCTCCCCCCGGAAAGGGGGGGAGAGGGCTTTCCGGCACCGATCCTCGGGGTGTCCTGCTATTCCGCCGCTTCGCGGGCGCCGGCGACCCGGGCGCGCGTGCGCAGCGTCACGAACTCCTCCGCCGCCGTCGGGTGGATGCCGATGGTGCGGTCGAAATCCTGCTTGGTCGCGCCCATCACCACGGCAATGCCGATGCCCTGCATGATCTCGGCCGCATCCTCGCCGAGCATGTGGGCGCCGAGGATCTTCTGCGTCGCCTGGCAGACGACGAGCTTCATCAACGTCTTGCGCCCGGCCCGGCCGCTGATCGTGTGGCGCATCGGCGTGAAACGGGTGACGTAGATGTCCGCCGGGCCGCGCTTCGCCGCCTCGGCCTCACTCAGCCCGACCGTGCCGATGGGCGGCGAGGTGAAGATGGCGGTGGGCACGTTCTCATAGCTCGCGCGGCGCGGATTCTTCCCAAAGAGGGTATCGGCCAGCGCATGGCCCGTGGCTGTCGCCATGGGGGTGAGGTTCACGCGGTCGATCACATCGCCCAGCGCGTAGATGTGCGGCACGCTGCTGCGGTGGTCGTCATCGACGATCACGGCGCCGTGCTTCGTGGTCGCCACGCCCGCCTTCTCCAGCCCCAGGCCCTTGGTGTTGGGCGTGCGGCCGGTGCAGAAGAACACCGCATCCGTCTCGCGCATGAAGTTGTTGGAGAGTGCGACCATCAGATGGTCCTGCATCTTCGTGATGCGCAGCGGCGTCACATCCGGCGTCAGCGTGATGCCCTGCGCCGTCATGGCTTCCACCAGCGCGGTGCGGATATCCTCGTCGAAGCCGCGCAGCGGCAGGGAGGCGCGGTAGAGCACCTCCACCTCCGCCCCCAGCCCGCGCAGCAGGCAGGCGAATTCGAGCGCGATGTAGCCCCCGCCGATCACGATCACGCGCTTGGGCAGCGCGTTGAGCGTGAACAGGTCGTCCGAGATCAGGCCAAGTTCCGCGCCCGGAATGTCCAGCCGTTCCGCCCTGCCGCCGGTGGCGATGAGGATGCGCTCGGCGGTCACGCGCTGACCGCCGACATCGAGCGTATGCGCGTCGAGGAAGGTGGCGCGCGCATCGAAGCTCGTCACGCCCGCGCCGCCGAGCAGCCGGCCATAGATGCCCGACAGCCGCGCCACTTCCTTGTCGCGCGCGGCCGCCAGTTTGGCCCAGTCATGGCCGTGGTTCTCGAGCGACCAGCCGAAGGCCGCCGCATCCCCCGCCCACATCCCGTATTCGGCCGCATTGACCATGATCTTCTTCGGCACGCAGCCGACATTCACGCAGGTGCCGCCCCAGAAGCGTTCCTCGGCGACACCCACGCGCGCGCCATGCCCGGCCGAGATCCGCGCGGCGCGCACGCCGCCCGAACCGCCGCCGATGACGAAGAGATCATAGTCGTAGGTCATGCTCAGGCTCCGAGGCCACCAAGGGCGAGGTACTTCACCTCGAGATAATCCTCGATGCCGTATTTGCTGCCCTCGCGCCCGAGCCCGCTTTCCTTCACGCCGCCGAAGGGCGCGACCTCGGTGGAGATGATGCCTTCGTTGATGCCGATGATGCCGCTCTCCAGCGCCTCCGCCACGCGGAAGATGCGGCCCACGTCGCGGGCGTAGAAATAGGCGGCGAGGCCGAATTCGGAATCATTCGCCAGCGCGATCGCCTCCGCCTCGGTCTTGAAGCGGAACAGGGGTGCCACGGGGCCGAAGGTCTCCTCGCGGAAGACCAGCGCGTCATGCGGCACGTTGGTCAGGATGGTCGGCTCGAAGAAGGTGCCGCCATTCCCGTGGCGCTTGCCCCCCGTGAGCACGGCGGCACCCTTCGCCGTGGCGTCGGCGATGTGTTCCTCGACCTTCGCCACCGCATCGGCGTTGATCAGCGGGCCCTGGGTGACGCCCGGCTCCATGCCATTGCCGACCTTCAAGGCCTCGACAGCGACCTTCAGCTTCGCCGCGAAGGCGCCATAGACGCCGTCCTGCACCAGGATGCGGTTGGCGCAGACGCAGGTCTGGCCGGTGTTGCGATACTTGCTCGCCATCGCGCCCTGCACGGCGGCGTCGAGATCGGCATCGTCAAAGACGATGAAGGGCGCGTTGCCGCCCAGCTCCATCGAGGTCTTCTTGATCGTCTGCGCGCATTGCGCGAGCAGCTTCTTCCCCACCTCGGTCGAGCCCGTGAAGCTGAACTTCCGGATGATCGGATTGCCGGTGAGTTCCGCGCCCATGCCGCCCGAGGGGCCGGTGACGATGTTGCACACGCCGGGCGGCATGCCCGCGCGCTCGGCCAGCACGGCAATCGCCAGCGCGCTGAACGGCGTCTGCGAGGCCGGGCGGATCACGCCGGTGCAGCCCGCCGCCCAGCCCGGTCCGGCCTTGCGCGTGATCATCGCACTCGGAAAATTCCAGGGCGTGATGGCGGCGAAGACGCCGATCGGCTCCTTCATCACCAGGATGCGCCGGCCCTTCGCATTCTGCGGGATGGTGTCGCCATAGATGCGCTTGCCTTCCTCGGCGAACCACTCGATGAAGCTTGCCGCATAGGCGATCTCGCCCTTCGATTCCGCCAGCGGCTTGCCCTGCTCGGCCGTCATGATCGCGGCCAGGTCATCGGTGTTCGCCAGCATCAATTCATAGAGCTTGCGCAGGATCGCGCTGCGCTCCTTCGCCAGCATGGCGCGCCAGGCCGGGAAGGCGGCCTGCGCGGCCTCGATGGCGCGGCGCGTCTCGGCGGCGCCCATGGCCGGCACATGGCCGATCACCTCGCCCGTGGCGGGGTTGCGAACCGCCAGCGTGGCGCCGGAATCGGCCTGCACCCAGGCGCCGCCGATGCAATTGGCCTGGCGGAACAGCTCCGGATCCTTGAGCGGCAGTTTTGCGAGCGTGTCGAGCATGGCGGTGTTCCTTGTCCCTGCGCGTAAGATAGGGCGGCACGCCGGCGATTGCACAGGGCCGGGCCGCGGCCTATCCGAAGGCCATGACCCGCATCGCCCTTTTCGACCTCGACGGCACGCTGATCGACAGCGCGCCGGACCTCCGCGCCGCGCTGAACCGGCTGATGGCGGCGGAGGGCCTGGCCCCCTTCGGCCTGCCCGAGGTAGTGGGCTTCATCGGCGATGGCGCCCGCGTGCTGGTCGAGCGCGCCTTGGCCGCGCGCGGCCGCGCCTTCGCGCCGGCGCTGCTCGACCGCTTCCTGGCCGACTACACCGCCCACGCGGCCATCGAGACCTACGCCTATCCCGGCATCCCCGCCCTGCTCGAAACCCTGGAAGAAGAGGGCTGGCGGCTGGCCGTCTGCACCAACAAGCCCGAGGCCGCGGCGCGGGAGGTGCTGGGCGCGCTCGGCCTCACGCGGCACCTCGCGGCGATCGGCGGCGGCGATTCCTTCCCCACCCGCAAGCCCGACCCGGCGCATCTGCTGGCGACGCTCGCCGCCGCCGGCGGCAGCCCGGCGCAGGCCATCATGATCGGCGACCATCACAACGACATGGCGGCCGCGCGCGGCGCCGGGGTCCGGGCGATCTTCGTGACCTGGGGCTATGGCCCGGCTGCCATGGCGGCCGGCGCACCGCTCGCGGCCGATACGGCCGAACTGCTCGCCCTATTGCGGGCGGGCTGAGACCGGGGTGGCGAGCGGCGCCACCGGCTCGACGCGCAGCAGCACGGCGGTGGCGGTGCCGACCCAGCGATTCACCGTCTCGACCCGCACCGGGATGGGCGGCGCGCCGGGATAGGGGCTGGCGATCCAGACCGAGCCGATCTGCGGCGCCGCCGCGCGCTCCCGCGGCACGTCGCGGCGGAAGCCGGCGATGACGCGGCCTTCGAAGCGGCAGCGCAGCGCCTCCCCGTGCCACGCACCACGCCAGGGCGCGACACGCTCCGGCCCCTGGGTGGTGGCGGCATAGGTGGCGCGGCGGCGGCCATCGAAGACCGCGACCTCGCCCTCGCAGCGCCCGGTCTGCTGCACGGCGCGGGAGAGCACGGCCAGCGCCGAGAGCGAATCCATCGTGCCGCGCTGCAATTCGGGCGGCACGGGCTCATGCTCCGCGAGGTCGGCGGGCAGCAATTCGAGGGCGCGGGGATCGGTGCCTTCCCAGCCCAGCACGGTGCGCCGCGCCGTGCCGCGCCACACGCCTTCGGAGCGATAGGCGCCGGGCTGGGCGCGCAGCCCATCCCAGGCGCCGCTGACGCGCGTGGCCTGCTCGCCCGGCGCGAAGGCGGCAACGATGCCGCGGGTGCGCAACGCGGTGGCGAGGCGATAGCCACCGGGCGTGACCTCGATCTCGGCCTCGACCTGCAGCACGGTCATGCCGGCGGCATAGACCTCATAGGTCGCGCGCAGGGGCTGCGCCGCTACGGGAGCGGCGGCCAGCAGCGCCATGGCGAGCATGGACTGGGCGAGCGGGGTCGGGCGCATGGCTGAGGATATCGTCCCTGATGGTGCATCTGCCAAGGCCGGCCCGCTTGACACAAACCGCCCCGGCGCCCTATCCACCGGCCCCCGGGATGGGCGCGTAGCTCAGCGGTAGAGCATCGCCTTCACACGGCGGGGGTCACAGGTTCAATCCCTGTCGCGCCCACCATCCCGGTTTTTCAGAGCCCTCAAGCGCCGGGCGCGGCCATCCGGCCGCTTGGCTCGCCGCACTGGCGGCGGGCCGCATTCGCGGCCTCGGCCGGCTTCGCCGTCCGCCTTTCCATGATCACACGCAAACGCCGGCAGCCTTTCGGCCACCGGCGCTGTTCCGTTGCGCGGCGTCAGCTCAGTTGGAGCTGGCGGGCCCGCGACCCTGGCCCTGGCCCGGACCCTGGCCCGCACCGGGGCCACGGCCCTCGCCGGGGCCGCCACGGCCGTGATGGCCACGCCCGGGGCGCACCTCTTCCCGCGTCAGGGCGCCATCGGCATTGGCGTCACGGGCGCGGAACATCGCCTCGGCGAAGGGGCGCAGCTCCTCGAAGGTGACGCGGCCGTCGCTGTTCACGTCCATGGCGCGGAACATCGTCTGGCCGCGCTGCTCGGCGCGCTCGCGCATCTCGGCCGGGGGGGTACGGCCGCCCATGCGGGACTGGGCATAGGCCCGCATCTCCTCGAGGGTCACGCCGCCATCGCGGTTCGCATCCACCTCGGCGAAGCGCGCCTGGAGCCAGGTGGTGCCTTCCTCGCGGGTCACGCGGCCATCATTGTTGGCGTCGGCGCGGGCGAAGGCCTCGCCCATCGCGAAGCCACCGCCGCGGCCGCCGTGATGGCCGCCCTGATAGCCGCCCTGAGGCCCACCCTGGGCCATCGCCGTGCCGGCGGCGGCCACCGCCACCAGCGCGGCACCTGCGAACAGCGCCATCTTCGTCCTGGTCATGGGAAACTCTCCGTGTGAGGGCCAGCGGGGTGCCGGCCATGACAGGAAGATGCGCGCCGAATGCAACAGGCGCGTGTCCATGGCTGTGTCAGGCTGTGTGGAATGGTAACAGCCCGCGTTACCTGCCGGCTCACCGCCCGGGGACGGACCCCTCGCCCAGGTCCCACCACAGCCCGGCGAAGGCGGCGATGCCCTCCCGCGCCGCGGCGATCAGCAGGTGCTCGTCCGGCCCATGCTGCTTGCAGCCATTGTAGCTGTGCGGCACCCAGACCAGCGGCACGCCCAGGTGATCGACGAAGACATCGCCCGGCAGCCCGCCCGAGCTGTTCGGGATCACCTGCACGCGCTTGCCCAGGCTGCGCTCCATCGACTCCTGCGCCCAGCGCACCCAGGGGTGGTCCGGCGCGGTGCGGCTGGCGGGCATGCGGATGCCGGCATTCTCGATCCGCACCTCCGAGAGCCCATGCACGTCCAGATGCCGGCGCAGCGCGGGTTCGAAGACCGCCGGGTCGGTATCGACCGTGTAGCGGATCTGGCAATGCGCCACCGCATCGGGCGCGACGGCGTTCACCGGGTTCTCGGGCCGGCCGGAGAGCATGGCCAGCACGATGAAGCTGTTCCAGCCATAGATCTTCTCCGCCGGGCTGAGCGTGGGCTCGCCCCAGCCGGGATCGATCGTGGCCGCGCCATCGCCGCCGCCCACGGGGCAGCCGGCCAGCACGCCCTTCACCGCGGCCGGCACGCCGCCCCGCGGCAGCCAGTCCCGCACCAGGATCTTGCCCTCGCGGTCCATGATGGTGCTGATCGCATGCGCCAGCACCACCGCCGGGTCGGTGGTCAACCCGCCCCAATGGCCGGAATGCACGCCCCCCGGGCGCAGCCGCACCGCGAGCGTGAAATGGAAGGTGCCGCGCGTGCCGGTGGCGATGGTCGGCACCTCGGGCTCCACCCGCGGCCCGTCGGAGGCGATCAGCGCATCGGCGGCGAGCAGCGTGGCGTTGGCGGCCACGAATTCCCGCAAGCCGCGGGAGCCGCGCTCTTCCGCCGTCTCGACCACCAGCTTGATGTTGGCGCCAAGCTGCCCGCCGCGCTCGGCGAGCACGGCCTCGAGGGCGGCGATGTTCAGCGCGTGCTGGCCCTTGTTGTCCGCGGTGCCGCGGCCATACCAGCGGCCATCCTCGGTCGTCACCTGCCAGGGGGCGAGGCCCGCGCGCCACTGATCCTCGAGCCCGCGCACCGTGTCGCCATGGCCGTAGAGCAGGACGGTCGGCAGGGCAGGGTCCTCGATGCGCAGCGCGGTCAGGATCGGGCCGAAGCCGGGCAGCGGATTGGCGTGCCGCGTCACCGCGAAGCCGAGGCGCGTCAGCCAGGGCTCGAGCCCTTCGGCGAGGTAGCGTTCCAGCGCCGGCGCGGCCGCTTCCTCCTGCGAGGTGGAGGGGATGGCGACGAGGCTCTTCAGCCGCGCAAGGAAGGCGCCGCTGTCGAAATCGGCCAGGGCGCGGGCGATGGCCCCATCGCGAGTCGCGTTTTGCACTGCACGTCTCTGTTATTTACACATTCTTAAGATGCGCCAAGACGCAACGCGGGTCCACCCCACTTTTCAGCGTGTCGAGGCCGGTGCGCTGGTACCCCCGCCCGAGCCCGGCAGCGCCCCGCCCAGCAGCGCCGCTGCGGCCAGCGGCAGCAGCGCGCCCATGGCAGGGGCGAGCGGCACGGCGCCCGGCCCAGCCGCGGGGGCCAGCGGTGCGGCGGCGAGGGGCGCGGCAGCAAGTGGCGCCGGGGGAGGGGGGGGCGCGAGGGGCGGCGTGGGGGGCGGCGGCACCACCTGCCCGCGCGGGGCGATGGCCACCACGCTGTCGCCCGGCACCACCAGGCTGCGCAGCGGTTGCGCCGCCGCAAGGCCGGGCAGGAGCAGGCAGGCCAGCAGGAAGCACGGGGCGCGAAGCGGCATGCGCGGGAGCCTAGCGCTTTCGCCGCGCGAAACTCAACCTTCGGTTGGGGGCAGCAGCTGCCGCGCGACGATCACGCGCATGATCTCGTTCGTGCCCTCCAGGATGCGGTGGACGCGCAGGTCGCGGACGATCTTCTCGATCCCGTAATCGGCCAGGTAGCCATAGCCGCCGAGCAGTTGCAGCGCCTCATCCGCCACGCGGAAGCCCGTATCGGTGGCGAAGCGCTTGGCCATGGCGCAGAAGGCGGTGGCGTCCGGCGCCCCGGTGTCGAGCTTGCCCGCCGCCCGCCAGAGCAGCGTGCGCGCGGCCTCCAGCTCGGTCGCCATGTCGGCCAGGCGGAACTGCGTCGCCTGGAACTTCTCGATCGCCTGCCCGAAGGCGCGCCGTTCGCGCACATAGGCCAGCGCGATGTCCAGCGCGCGCTGCGCGCCGCCGAGCGAGCAGGCGCCGATATTGAGCCGCCCGCCATCCAGCCCGCTCATCGCGAAGCGGAAGCCCTGCCCTTCCTGCCCGAGCAGCGCCGCCGCCGGCACGCGCGCGCCGGAAAAGATCACCTGCCGCGTCGGCTGCGCGTTCCAGCCCATCTTCTTCTCATTGGCGCCGAAGCTCAGCCCCGGCGTCTCCTTCGGGATCAGCAGCGCGGACACGCCCTTCGGCCCCGGCCCGCCGGTGCGCACCATGGTGAGGTAGAGGTCCGAGACACCCGCGCCCGAGATGAACTGCTTCGTCCCGTCCAGCACATAGCCCGCATTGTCGCGCAGCGCGCGCGTGGCGAGTGCGGCCGCGTCGCTGCCCGCGCCGGGCTCGGTCAGCGCGTAGCTCGCGATCTTCTCCATGGTGATCAGCGGCGGCAGCCAGGTGGCGCGCTGCGCCTCGTCGCCATAGCGGTCGATCATCCAGGCGACCATGTTGTGGATGGAAAGGAAGGCCGAGATGGTCGGGCAACCCATGGCCAGGGCCTCGAACACCACCGCCGCGTCGAGGCGCGAGAGCCCCGCGCCGCCCGACTCCTCGCGCACATAGAGCGCGGCCATGCCGAGCCCCGCGGCCTCGCGCATCACATCCACCGGAAAATGCCGCTCCTCGTCCCAGCGCTGTGCCTGGGGGGCGAGGCGCTCGCGCGCGAAGGCGAGGGCGACGTCGCGCAATTCGCGTGTGGTTTCGGGCAGGTCGAAGGACATGGCGATCCCTTCCGGGGATTGGACCGATCGTGCGCTACACGGGATCGAGCGCATGGGCGCGCAGATGGTCCAGCGTGGTGACCTCCAGCGCTGCCGCATGGGTCGCCTCCAGCAGCACGGGGGGGCATGTCCCGCCAGCCGAGCTTCCTCCCACCGCGCCGCGCAGAGGCACCAGCGATCGCCGGGCTTGAGTCCCGCGAAGCCATATTCGGGCCGCGGCGTCGACAGGTCATTGCCCCGCGCCTTGCTGAAGCTCAGGAAGCGCGCCGTGACCTCGGCGCAAACCACGTGCAGGCCGCGATCCTGCGGCCCGGTGTTGCAGCACCCATCGCGAAAGAAGCCCGTCAGCGGCGCGACCGAGCAGGGCAGCAGCGCGCCGCCCAGCACGTTGAGCGCCGGTGGCCGTTCCGGCCGCTGGTCCCGCGGTTCGCTCTCGCCATAGGGCATCGGGCACTCCTTACTGCACGACCTGCCCCGCAGGGGCCGATCGCAGGGCAGGATGCCATGGCCTGCATCGGGCTGGAATGCCGCCCCGGCGCCCGCCCCGCAGCCCGGAAGGCTACTTCCGGAAGCCCGGCCCGAAGCCCTCCTGCTGCGGCGGCCAGGGATAGGGCGGCGCGGGCGGGACATGCGGCGTATAGGCCTGCGGCACGCTGCCCCAGGAATAGGGGGGTGGGGCGACATAGGCCGGCGGCGGGCCGTAATAGACGGGCGGCGGCGCGTAATAGGCGGGTGGCGCGTAGTAGACCGGCGGCGGCGCATAATAGGCGCGCGGCGCGAGCGCGCTGCCGATCGCCACCCCCGCCCCGAGCCCGATGATGGCCCCCAGCGCCGGCGCGCCGGCATAGCCATAGCCGTAATAGCCGCGCCCGCGCCATTCGGCCTGGGCCGAAGGGGCGGCGAGGGTGCCGGCCGCCAGCGCGGCGGCGAAGACCAGCGATGTCACGCGCATGGGTCACCTCATTCCATGGACGCAGCAGGCGCCGCGATTGCGACGGCATGATGGCAGGCACGCTTGCCTTCCGCGCCCTTATGCCGTTCCTGTGGCCGCACATGAAAGTCCGTTTCGCCCCCTCCCCCACCGGCCTGCTGCATGTCGGCAATGCCCGGATCGCCATCGCCAATTGGTGCCTCGCGCGCCGCCAGGGCGGGCATTTCCTGCTGCGCCTCGACGATACCGATACCGAGCGCGGCAAGCCCGAATACGCCCAGGCCATCGAGGAAGACCTGCGCTGGCTCGGCCTGGACTGGGACAGCTTCGCCCGCCAGTCCGACCGGCTCGCCCGCTACGCCCTGGCCGCCGAGAAGCTGAAGGCCGCCGGGCGCCTCTACCCCTGCCTCGAGACGCCGGAGGAGCTCGCCTACAAGCGCGAGCAGCGCGAACGCGCCGGCAAGCCGCCGATCTATGACCGCGCCGCGCTGAAGATGACGGCCGAGCAGCTCGAACGCGCCATCGCCAACGGCAAGACGCCGCATTGGCGCTTCAAGCTGAACGGCGTGAGCGTGGCCTGGCAGGATGGCGTGCTCGGCCAGCGGACGGTGAAGCTGCCGAGCCTGTCGGACCCGGTGCTGATCCGCGCCGATGGCAGCTTCCTCTACACCTTCACCTCGGTGGTCGATGACCTCGAGATGGGCATCACCGACGTGATCCGCGGCGAGGACCATGTCACCAACACCGGCATCCAGCTCGACATCTTTGCCGCGCTCGGCGGCAACCCCGGGAAGATCCGCTTCGCGCACCTGCCGCTGCTGACGGACGCCGATGGCGGGCCGCTCTCCAAGCGCCTGGGCGGCATGGGGCTGCGGCAGCTGCGGCGCGACGGGGTGGAGCCGGCCGCACTCGCCGGCTACCTCGCGGCGCTGGGCACCTCGGGCGATCCGGTGGCGGGCATGCCGGCCGAACTCGCGCGCGACTACGACCTCGGCCGCGTCTCCCACTCGGCGGCGCGCTTCGACACGAAGCAGATGCTCGGGCTGAACCGGCGCTACCTGCACGGCCTGCCCTTCGCCGCGGTGCGGGAGAGGCTGCCGGAGGGCGCGGGGGAGGATTTCTGGCTCGCGGTGCGCGGCAACCTCGATCTCTTCCGCGAAACGCGGGACTGGTGGAATGTCGTTGCCGGCGATATCGTCCCGCTGGGCGATCCGGCCGACGCCGATCTGTTGCGCCTGGCGATCGAGACCGCCCCCGAGGGGATCTGGAATGAGGCCACCTGGCCGGCCTGGACAGCGCGCGTGGCAGAGGGCAGCGGCCGCAAGGGCAAGCTGTTGTACCTGCCCTTGCGCCGTGCGCTGACCGGCGAGGATCACGGCCCGGACCTCAAGACCTTCCTTCCCCTTATCGGCCGCGACAAGGCGTTGAAGCGCCTGCGCCAGGCCTTGGCTGGTTGAACCCCATGGAATTGCAGCTCCACAACAGCGCGACGCGCCGCAAGGAGCGGTTCGAGCCGCTCGATCCGACCCATGTGCGGATGTATGTCTGCGGCCCGACGGTCTATGACCTCGCGCATCTGGGCAATGCGCGCCCCGTCGTCGTCTTCGACGTGCTCGCGCGGCTGCTGCGGCGGCTCTATCCGCGCGTGACCTATGCGCGCAACATCACCGATGTCGAGGACAAGATCATCGACCGCGCGCGCGAGAGCGGCGTGGGGATCGACACCCTCACCGCGCGCACTACCGCCGACTACCACCGCGACATGGCGGCGCTCGGCAACATGCCGCCCGATGTCGAGCCCCGCGCGACCGGCACCATCCCCGAGATGATCGCGCTGATCGAGCGCCTGATCGCCAATGGCCACGCCTATGCGGCCGAGGGCCATGTGCTCTTCGCCGTCAGCAGCTTCGCAAGTTACGGCGCGCTGTCGGGCCGCAGCCCGGATGAGCTGCTGGCCGGCGCGCGCGTCGAGGTCGCGCCCTACAAGCGCGATGCCGGCGACTTCGTGCTGTGGAAGCCCTCCACGCAAGAGCAGCCCGGCTGGGACAGCCCCTGGGGCCGCGGCCGGCCGGGCTGGCATATCGAGTGCTCCGCCATGTCGTGGAAGCATCTCGGCCCGGATTTCGACATCCATGGCGGTGGCGCGGACCTCATGTTCCCGCATCATGAGAACGAGGTCGCGCAGAGTGTCTGCGCCTTCCCCGGCAGCCATTTCGCGCGCTTCTGGATGCACAACGGCATGCTGCTCGTGGATGGCGAGAAGATGTCGAAGTCGCTCGGCAATTTCCGCACCGTGCAGGATATCCTCACGCATGGCCCCTGGGCCGGCGAGGCGTTTCGGCTGCTGCTGCTGAAGACCCAGTATCGGATGCCGCTGGACTACACGCTGGACGGGCTGAGCGAGGCACGGCGGGAACTGGATCGTTTCTACCGCGCCCTCGCCAAGATGGCCGATGTCGCCGCGACCGACGGCGCCACCCCCCACGCCATCGAGGCCCCGCCCTTCGAGGAAGCGCTGGCGGATGACCTCAACACGCCGCTCGCGCTCGCCACGCTGCATCACCTGGTCTCTGCGGCGAATACGGCGCTGGAGGCGGGCGATGACGCGGCGCTGCCGGCGCTGAAGGGCCGCATCCTGGCCTGCGCCGCGCTGCTCGGCCTGCTCGGCCAGGCGCCGGAGGCCTGGTTCCGCGGCGATGTCGATGACGCCGCCGCGATCGAGGCCGCCATCGCCGCGCGCCTCGCCGCGCGCAAGGCCAAGGATTGGGCGGAGGCGGATCGCATCCGCAAGGACCTCGCCGCCCAGGGCATCCTGCTCGAGGACGGGCCACAGGGGACGACGTGGCGGCGGGCCTGAGGCGTCCGATGACCGAAGGGCACTTGGCCCGAAGGTCTGTATCGGCCGCCCCGATCCTGTCTTGCGTTCCCTCGGGGGGAAGGTTGGACCAAGGGCGGACCACCCATACGGAGGATTCGCCATGACCCGCCTTGCCCTCGCTGCCCTCCTCTTCGCCTTCGCCACGCCGGCGATGGCCCAGCATGCCGGCCATGGCGCGCCGCGCGCCTCGGCCAATGAGCCCGCGAGCACGCGCGAATTCCGCGAGGCGAATGCGCGCATGCATCGCGACATGGACATCCGCTACAGCGGCAATGCGGATCGCGACTTCGCCGCCGGCATGATCCCGCACCACCAGGGCGCGATCGACATGGCCCGCATCCAGCTGCGCTACGGCACATCGCCCGAGATGCGCAAGCTGGCGGAAGAGATCATCGCCGCGCAGGAGCGCGAGATCGCGCAGCTCCGCGCCTTCCTCGCTTCCCCCGCGGCCCGACCGCCGGCGCGATGACGGGCGGGCGCGGGGAAGGGGGCGCGCGCCTCACGCCGCCGCCGGGCGAGAGCCCGATCGTGGTGCTGGTGCGCCCGCAGATGGCGCAGAACATCGGCACCACGGCGCGGGCCATGGCGAATGGCGGGCTGTTCCACCTGCGCATCGTCGCCCCGCGCGATGGCTGGCCGCAGCCCCATGCCTATGCCTCGGCCTCCGGCGCCGATGCGATCCTCGACGCCGCGACCTGCCATCCGGATGTCGCCTCCGCCATCGCCGATTGCCACCGCGTGCTCGGCACCTGCCCGCGCCCGCGCCATGTGATCATTCCCGTGCTGGATGCCCGCGCCGCCGCCGCCGAGCTGCGCGCCATCAATGCGCGCGCCCTGCGCTGCGCCGTGCTGTTCGGGCCCGAGCGCGCGGGGCTCGAGGCCGATGACCTCGCGCATTGCGACACGCTGGTGCGCTACCCGCTCAACCCGCAGCACAATTCGCTGAACCTGGCGCAGGCGGTGATGATCCTCGCCTATGAGTGGTGGATGCAGGCCGAGACCACGCCGCCGCGCGACTTCCAGACCAATGAGACGCATATCGCCACCAAGGGCGAGCTGGAGAATTTCCTCACGCGGCTCATCGACGAGCTGGATGCCTCGGGCTTCCTGCACAATGCGCCCAAGCGCCCGGGCATGGTGCGCAACCTCCGCCACTGGTTCGAACGCGGCGAGGTGACGGCGCAGGAGTTGCGCACGCTGCATGGCGTGGTCACGGAACTCTCCCGCGGCCGCATGCGGCGCGGACGCTTCGAGGACAAGCCCACGCCCTGGGAGACCGACTCATGAACCATCCTGACGGCACGCCGATTCCGCCCCTGCCCGATTTGCGCTTCACCGAGGTGGACGCCGCGCGGCTTGGCCTCGAAGGCCCGCGGATCAGCTACATGGAAGCGGGCAGCGGACCCGAGACGATCCTGTGCCTGCACGGCATCGGCGCGAACAGCACGGGCTGGCGCTTCTCCCTCGCCGCGCTGTCGCGCCACGCCCGTGTCATCGCCTGGAACGCGCCGGGCTATTTCCTCAGCGACAATTTCGCCGCCGAAGCGCCGGACGCCGCGGATTATGCCGATGTCGCCGTCGCGCTGCTCGATGCGCTGGGCGTGGCGGGCCCGGTGTATCTCGCCGGCTCCTCCTTCGGCTCGATGACCGGCGCCTGCCTTGCCGCGCGGCATCCGGGGCGGGTGAAGAAACTCGCGCTGATGGGCACCTCGCGCGGGCAGCGCTGGAAGGGCGATGAAGGGCGCGCGCAGATGCTCGCCATGCGCGCGGCCTCCGTCGCCGAAGGCGGCGTGGCGCTGGCGCGCACGCGCTCGGCCAAGCTCATTTCGCCGAAGGCCCCGCCGGAGGTGCTGGCGATGGTCCAGGCCGTGGTCGCCGCGACCAATCCACGCGGGCTGATGCAGGCCGCGCGCTGCACCGACAAGGCCGATGTCATCATCGATTTCGCGCCGCACATCACCTGCCCGACCCTCGCCATCACCGGCACGGACGACCAGGTGAACCCGCCCGAGACGGTCGGCCGCCTGATCGCCGCCGCCATCCCGGGCGCGCGTTTCGAAAGCCCCGCCGGCATCGGCCACCTGCCCGAGCTTGAAGCGCCCGCGCAAACATCGGAGCTTCTCCGCGCCTTCTTCTTCGGAGCCTGACCATGCGCCTGCCCCGCCGCAGCCTGCTCGCCGCCGCCCTTGCCGCGCCGGCCATCGTCCCCGGCCTCGCCCGGGCGCAGGACTCCTTCCCCAGCCGTCAGGTCCGCATCATCGTGCCCTTCCCGCCCGGCGGCGGGTTGGATGCGCTGGCGCGCGGCCTGGCGGATCGGCTGCAGGTGACCTGGCGCCAGCCGGTGGTGGTGGACAACCGCCCGGGTGGGTCCACCGTGCCGGGCACGGACATTGTGGCCAAGGCGCCGCCCGATGGGCACACGCTGCTGATCACGGCGGACAACTCCATCACCTCCAACCCGCACCTGATCCGCAATTTGCCGCATGACCCGATGCGCGACCTCGCGCCCATCTCGCTGCTGGTCGATGTGCACCAGATGGTCCTGGTGCACCCCGCGGTCGGCGCGCAGACCATGCAGCAACTGGTCGAGGCCGCGCGCGCCGCGCCGGGGCGCTTCAACTTCGGCAGCTACGGCACGGCCAGCCAGCCGCACCTCGCCTTCGGCGCCTTGATGGCGAAAGAGCGGATCGAGATGGTGCATGTGCCCTATCGCGGCCTGACGCCGGCGGTCCTCGCCACGCTCTCGGGCGAGGTGCAGATGACGCTGGCCGGCATCGCCTCGGGCGCGGAGCATATCCGCGCGGGCCGGCTGCGCGCGCTGGCGGTCGGCAAGCCGACGCGCTTCGAGGCCCTGCCCGAGGTGCCCACCCTGATCGAGTCCGGCTTCGGCGAGATCGACCCCCGCACCTGGTTCGGCGCCTTCGCCCCCGGCGGCACGCCGCCCGCGCTGGTCGCGCGGCTGCATCGCGACATCACCGCGGCGATGGAAGACCCGCTGGTGCGCGAGCGCTTCCTCATCCCCTCGGGCTACACCGTTCACAATGCGACGCCCGAGGCCACTTCCGCCTTCCTGCGCGACGACCTTGCCTACAAGGCGCGGCTCATCGCCGCCGCGGGCATTCGGCCGGACTAGGGTCCAAACCCAATCAGACCCGAGGTGCATGGCTGAGGACAGTGTGGCAGGCCGCCAGGAAGGATGCGCAGCCGATGCTGGCGGCATCGGCAAGCAGCCTGACGCCGCGGATGCCGCGCGGGGCCGGCCAGGCGCCCGGTGGATGATCGGGTTTGGACCCTAGAGCAATATGCGTTCTGATGAACGCAGCTCGTGCTCAAGAACCGGATCGCGCTACGCCGCCGGCAGCCGCACGATGAAGCGCGCGCCGATGACCTTGCCCTCGGCGTCGCGCCGGTTCTCGGCGCTGATGCGCCCGCGCAGGCCCTCGACGATCTGACGCGAGATCGACAGGCCGAGGCCGGAATGCTGGCCGAAACGCTCGCCGCTCGGCCGTTCGCTGTAGAAGCGATCGAAGATGCTCTCGAGCTTCCCGTCCGGGATCCCCGGTCCCTCATCCTCCACCACGAACTCCACCATCTGGCCCGTGGGGCGCGCGCGCAGAGTCACATGCCCGCCCTCGGGGCTGAAGGAGATCGCGTTGCCGAGCAGGTTGCGGAAGACCTGCACGAGGCGCCCCTCCACGCCGCGCACGATCAGCCCCTCATGCGGGGCCTCGATCTCCACCACCGGGTCGCGCTCGTCACGCGTCGCGGCGTGGAGTTCGCCCAGCGCCGAGAGGATCGGCGCGACATCCACCGGCTGCGCGACGGTGCGGGAAAGCTCGGCATCGACGCGCGACGAGTCCGCGATGTCGTTGATCAGCCGGTCCATCCGCACCGCGTCGTCGGAAATGATCGCCAGCAGCCGGCGCTGCTTCAGCGGGTCCTCGATGCGACGCAGCGTCTCGATGGCGCTGCGTACCGAGGTCAAGGGGTTGCGCAGCTCATGCGCCACATCGGCGGCGAAGCGCTCATTCGCGTCGATCCGCGCCCAGAGTGCCCGCGCCGCCGCCTGGAGATCGCGCGCCAGCACGCCGATCTCATCCTTGCGGGCGAGCAGCGCGGGCTGCACCGAGCCACCACGCCCCTCACCCTCACGCATCGCGGCGGCGGATTGCGCGAGTTGCAGGATCGGCGTCGCGAGCGTGCGCGCGAGGTAGAGCGAGAGCAGCACCGTCAGCAGCAGTGCCACGCCGAAGAGCACCAGCACCGAGACGCGGATCTCGAGCAGCCTGGCATCCACCTCCCGGCTCTCGCGCGTCAGCAGCACGATGCCGACCGAGGCCGCGCCGCGCCGCGCGGGTTCCGCCACCGAGATCAGCAGCCGCCCCTCGGCGGTGCGACGGATATAGGGCCGCACACCGCCCTCCAGGGCCAGGCGCAGCTCCTGCTGCCGGTCCGAATTGGTCTGCCCCGTCGCCGTGCCGCCGAATTCCGGCTGCCAGTCGAAGGAGGGCGCGTCGGGGTTCACATCCACCGTCACACCACCCGGCCCCTGGCGCGGCAGGAGCGCGATCAGCCGCTCATAGAGCCCGCCCACCGTGCCGGCGAGGGCGCCGGGCGGCTGGGGCGGGGGCAGGGGCTCGGTGACGATGGCCCCGCCCGGGCCTTCCCGGACGCGGCTGTCGGCGATCAGCAGGCCGGTATTGTCGAACAGCTTCGCCTGGGTGTTGGGCGAGGGCTCGACCAGGCGGCGCAGCAGGGGGCGCGCGGCCTCGGGCACCAGGATGATGCGGTCATCGCGCGGGCGCGCGGCGGTCTCGGCGATGGCGCCGGCATAGATGCGCGCCTGGGTGCGCAGGCTCTCCACCTCGGCGGCGAGCAGCCCGTTCTGGTACTGGTCGAGATAGAGCAGGGCTGCGGCGAGCAACGCCGGCGGCAGGGCATTGAGCAGCAGGATCCGGCGCAGCAGCGGCGAGAGCCAGCGCCGCGGCGGCGCCTCGATCTTCACGGGCTTGGGCGGCGGGCCGCCGGCATCCGGCATGGGTGAATCCAGAACGGGTTTTCCCGAGTCTATCCGGATTGCGGGCGGGTTGCACCGGTCGCGGCGCCCTCAGGCCTCCTTGTAGCGATAGCCCAGCCCGTAGAGCGTCTCGATCATCGAGAATTCCGGGTCCACCTGGCGGAACTTCTTGCGCACGCGCTTCACATGGCTGTCGATGGTGCGGTCATCGACATAGATGTTCTCGCCATAGGCGCCGTCGATCAGCTGGTCGCGGTTCTTCACCATGCCCGGCCGCACGGCCAGCGCCTTCACCAGCAGGAATTCCGTGACGGTGAGCTGCACCTGCGCGCCCTTCCACAGGCAGGTGTGCTTGGTCTCGTCCAGCACGAGGTCGCCGCGCGAGAGGATGCCCCCCGCCGGCGTGCCGCTGCCCTCGGCGCGCCCGGCCTCGTTGCGGCGCAGCAGCGCGCGGATGCGCTCCAGCAGCAGGCGCTGGCTGAAGGGCTTGGTGATGTAGTCATCCGCGCCGAGGCGCAGGCCCATCAGCTCATCGAGTTCGTCATCCTTGCTGGTCAGGAAGATCACCGGCATGGCGGTGCGCTGGCGCAGGCGCTGCAGCAGCTCCATGCCATCCATGCGCGGCATCTTGATGTCGAGCACGGCGAGGTCGGCGGGGCGCGCGAGCAGGCCCTGAAGCGCGCTCTCGCCATCGGTGAAGGTGCGCACGGTGAAGCCTTCCTGCTCCAGGGTCATGGAGACGCTGGTCAGGATGTTGCGGTCGTCATCCACCAAAGCGATGGTGTGCGGCACGGTGAGGGGCTCCTTCGGGGCGATGCTGTGCCCATATGGGCATCATGCCGGCCAATTGTGGCGTCCGGCATTTATGCCGGCAAATTGTGGCAAAGCCGGGTCACGAGGTGGGAGATCATGGCAGTCGCACCGGAAACAAGCCCCGCCGCCCTGGCCTTCGAGGCCCGCGCCCTGGTCCGCGCCGCCACCGCCGCCACCCTGGCCACCTCCGCCGAGGGCCAGCCCTTCGCCAGCCTGGTCACGCCCGCCACGGCGCCCGATCTCTCCGTGCTGCTGCTGCTCTCCAGCCTGTCCGAGCACACCCGCCACCTGCGCAGCGAGCCGCGCTGCGCGCTGCTCTTCACCGGCACGCCCAGCTCCGCCAACCCGCAGACCGCCCCGCGCGTGACGCTGACGGGCCTGGCCGAGCCGGTGCCGGCGCCGGAGGCCGCCACGCTCAAGCCGCGCTGGCTGGCGCGCCACCCTTATGCCGCGCTGTATGCGGATTTCGGCGATTTCGCGCTGTGGCGCATCCGCCCCCAGGCTGCGCTGCTGGTCGGCGGCTTCGCCCGCGCCACGCGGCTCAAGCTGGCCGATCTGCTGCCGGACCATGCTGCCCTGGCGGCGGCCGAGGCCGAGATCCTGGGCCATGTGAACGCCGACCACGCCGATGCGGTGGAAGCGATCGCCGTGGGCCTGCATGGCGCGGCGCCGGGCCCTTGGCGGCTGGCGGCGCTCGATTCCGATGGCTGCGACCTGGCGCTGGAAGAGGCGGTGCTGCGCCACCCCTGGCCCGCCCCGGTCACCGAGCCCGATGGCGTGCGCGCCGCGCTGATCAAGGCCGCGCGGGCGGGGCGAACAGCGCTCGCAACAAAATAACCGGTTGGTTCCCACCCCGGCCCGATTGATTGGGACAGCTTACCCGCCCTAATTACGCCCTGCCTGGGCGCCATAGGGGGCTGAGGCACAAGGTAGCGCCGGCCATGCCTGGGCCGGACGTGCCCCATCGGAGGTTGGCCCATGACGTCCCAGGAAAACGCCCTCGCGGGTACCGGTGTCGCCGGTTCCGTGCCCGTACACGCGAATCTCACGGCGGCCGGGCTCTACGCCCATGCACTGCGCCGTGGCGAAGGGCGGCTCTCGGCGGATGGCGCCTTCATGGCGGTGACCGGCCAGCACACCGGCCGCTCGGTGCAGGACAAGTTCGTGGTGGACGACCCGGCCGTTCATGACGCGATCTGGTGGGGCCGCATCAACCAGCCGATGGCGCCCGAGAAGTTCGCCGGCTTCGCTGGCAAGGTCCGCGCCTGGCTCGGCACCCGCCCCGAGCTGTTCACGCAGGACCTCTACGCCGGCGCTGATCCCGCCCACCGCATCAAGGTGCGGCTGGTGACCACCAATGCCTGGCACGCGCTGTTCGCGCGCAACATGTTCATCCGCCCGCCGCGCGCGGAACTCGCCGGCTTCAAGCCCGACTACGTGATCCTGCACGCCCCGGAATATGAGGCCGACCCGGCCGCCGATGGCTGCCGCACCTCGACCTGCATCGCGCTGAGCTTTGCCGCCCGCGTGATCTGCATCGCCGGCACCAGCTATGCGGGCGAGATCAAGAAGTCGATCTTCACCGTGATGAACTGGCTGCTGCCCGATCGCGGCGTGCTGCCGATGCATTGCTCGGCCAATCTCGGCAAGGGTGGCGACACGGCGCTGTTCTTCGGCCTGTCGGGCACCGGCAAGACCACGCTCAGCTCCGACCCCGAGCGCAGCCTGATCGGCGATGATGAGCATGGCTGGAGCGAGACCGGCGTCTTCAACTTCGAGGGCGGCTGCTACGCCAAGGTCATCAAGCTGAGCCAGGAGGCCGAGCCGCAGATCTGGGACGCCTCGCACCGTTTCGGCACCGTGCTGGAGAACGTGGTGGCGGACGAGCTCGGCAATCTCGACCTCGACGACAACCGCATGACCGAGAACACCCGCAGCTGCTACCCGATCGAGTTCATCCCGAACACGGTCCCGGGCGGGCGCGCGGGCAAGCCGAAGAATGTGGTGATGCTGACCGCCGACGCCTTCGGCGTGCTGCCGCCGATCGCCAAGCTCTCGGCCGCGCAGGCGATGTACCACTTCATGTCCGGCTACACCGCGCGCGTGGCCGGCACCGAGAAGGGCCTGGGCAAGGAGCCGCAGGCGACCTTCAGCACCTGCTTCGGCGCGCCCTTCCTGCCCCGCCATCCCGAGGTCTATGGCCGGATGCTGGCCGAGCGCATCGCCGAGGACGGCGCCGATGTGTGGCTGGTGAACACCGGCTGGACGGGTGGGGCCTATGGCACCGGCAAGCGCATGAGCATCCAGCACACCCGCGCCCTGCTGCGCGCCGCGCTCGACGGCTCCCTGGCGAAGGTCGAGTTCACGCGTGATCCCTTCTTCGGCCTGATGATCCCCACCGCCGTGCCGGGCATCCCGGCCAGCGTGCTGAACCCGCGCGAGTCCTGGGCGGACAAGGCCGCCTATGACAAGCAGGCGGCGCAGCTTGTCGGGCTGTTCGAGAAGAATTTCGCGAGCTTCGCCGATGCTGTTGGCGACGACGTGAAGGCCGTGGCGATCCGCGCCGCGGCCTGATCGCCGATCGCCGGCCGCGTCGCGCGTGATCGTTCGGCGCGGAGGTCCGCGCCGGGCCTTCACATGATCTGCCCGTTCCAGACCGGGAAGTTGCCGGCGGCGACGGGCAGGCCGGCGCGGCGCCAGACGGCGCGCCAGGCGACCTGCTCGAAATTCATGCCCATATGCACGAGCGAACCGGCGGCGGTGACTTCCATCTCCGCCACCTGTTCGCGCAGCCCGGCCGGCAATTGCCGCAGCGCATGGGCGACGAGTTCATGGCGCGGCACGCCATGGATCGGCTGGGTGTCGACCGGCAGCATGGCGCCGGCGGAGAAATCGAAGGGCATGGCCTGCTCCAGCGGTGACGGGAGCCCGCCTTGATGCGGGTGGGGCGAAGGGCGCCCCGGAACGGCCCTCCTGGCCTGTGGGCGTATCCTGGCGCCGGATTGGTTTCCCGTCCGTGAATCCGCCGCTATCCTCTGCCGATGGACACCACCCCACCCCCCGCCGCGCATGACCTCGGCGGCGCCGCGCGCTTTCGCTGCACGCCGGTCGATCCCGAGGATGACGCGCCGCCCGATGCCTTCGGCCAGCGCGTGGATGCGCTGCGGCAATTGCTCGCGCAGCGCGGGCTGATGACGGTGGATGAGCTGCGCCGCGCCATCGAGGCGCTGCCCGAGGCCGAATACCACGCCATGACCTATTACGAGCGCTGGCTGCGGGCGATGTGCGCGCTGATGCAGGAGAAGGGCGTGGTGCTACCGGAAGACCTCACGAAATAGGCCGCGGCACCCGGAAGGGCAGCATCGCGTACATGGTCGGCGAGCGGAATCGATCCAGCGACAGGCTCTCATGCACCGCCGTCGCCTCCTGCCCCAGCAGATGGGTGCGGATCTCCGAACGCGAGTAGAAGGGCGCATCAACCAGCGTGCGCACCACGCGCGCCTTCGCCCCCTCGGCCCGGGTCGGGCGCGCGATGCGCCAGAGGGTCTTGGGCAGTTGCACCGGCGGGGGCGGCTCGAAATCCGTCACCGACCCATCGGCGCCGACCCGCAGCGCCAGGGATTGCGCGGTGCCGTCGCGGCGCTGCGCGTTGTAGAGGATGGCGGTGGCGTCGGGCATCGGCGCGCGGCACCAATCCCAGCCGATGAAATCCTGCTCGAGCGGTGCGGCGCCCCAATTCGTGTCGAAATAGGCGGGCCCCGACCAGCGCAGGCCGGGCTGCTCGAAGCTCACCTCGACGCGCGAGCGCGCGGCGATGGGATGCCAATGGTGGCGGCCATCGGAATCGAGCTGGAAGGCGCGGGTCGAGAGCGCATCGGGCCGCAGCACCACCGTGCCGCGCAGGCGGGACGGCCAGGGCGCGGTCATCTCCTCGATCTGCACGGTGAGCTTCTCGCCATCCCAGTGCAGGCTGCTCGGGCCGATGCGCAGCGAATTGGCATCGCGCGAGAGGGCATCGCGCCGCCGGTCGGTCATCGCCCAGCGCTTGGGCTGGCCATAGAGTGCCACGTTGAGGCAGCAATGATTGTGCGGGTCGCCGCCGCCATTGCGCCGCGCCAGCGCATACCAGGGCGAGAAGACGGTGCCGATGAAGGCGATGAGGGTCAGGCCGTGCTTGCCGTCCTCGCTCAGCGCGTCGATGTACCACCATGAATAGCCGCGCGGCGCCACCGCGCGGTGGAATTCCCAGCCCCTCAACATCATCCTCCCGAAATCTCAGCCGCGGCGAGCCTGCCCGAAAGCGCGGCCATCGCCACCCCCGCCCCGGGATGCGTCCCGCCGCCCGCGAGGTAAAGCCCGGCCAGCTTCGTGCGGGAAGACGGGCGCGAGAAGGTCGCCTGCCAGCCCTGCACCGCCTGGCCATAGAGCGCGCCCCCGGTGCCGGGGAACATCGCCTCGAACTCGGCCGGCCCGATGCGCTGCCGTGCCCCCGGCGTGATGCCGAGCCGCGCGAGGCGCGCCAGGACCTGCGCCTCGATGGCGGCGAGCGCCGCCGCATCGGGCTGGCCGGCATCGCCGCGCGCCGGGGCGTGGATCATGGCCAGCAGCCGCTCCGGCCCCGGCGGCGGCGGTGCCCCGATGCGGTCGGGCGCGAGCAGGGTGATGGAAGGATCCGCCGGCAGCCGCCCGCGATAGGCGAGCGCCCCGTATTCCCCCATCGGATCGGCACCGTGCAGCACCGTCTCGGCCGGCAGGTCGGGGGCCGCGACCTCGGCCTCCATGGCCCAGAGCAGGGCGGAGAAGGAGCGCTTCATCACCGGCACGGCCTCCACCGCCCGCGCCGCCGCCGGGCCGAGCCGCCCGGCGGCCAGCGCGGCCGGGTCGGCATTGGCCACCACCGAATCGCAGGCCAGGATCTCACCCGACGCCAGGCGCAGCCCGCTGACGCGCCCGCCGGCCGCGAGGATCTCCGCCACCCGCGCGCCGAGCCGCAGCTCCACCCCCGCGGCGCGCGCGAGATCGGCCAGGGCGAAGGCGAGGCACGACATGCCGCCCTCCACCCACCAGCTGCCCTGGTGTTCCACATCGGCCACCAGCATCAGCGTCGCCGGCGCCTGCATGGGCGAGCTGCCGACATAGCCGGCGCTGCGCGCGAAAAGCTGGCGCAGGCGTGGGTCGCGGAAATGCTCGCCCAGCGCGTCCCACAGCGTGGTGAAGGGCCCGGTGGCGAGCAGCCGCCCCACCCCCGCCTGGCTGGCGAGGCCGAGCGCACTCGGCCGGGCGCGCCGCAGCAGCGTCTCCTCCAGCGTGGTGAAGGCGGCACGCGCGCGGGCGCGGAAGGCGCGGTAGCCGCGTGCCTCGGCGGCGCCGGCGAAGTGCCCGATGGCCTCGGCCGCCGGCGCCTCCGCCATCGGCAGATCGAGCCGGCTGCCATCGGCGAAGAGATGCCGCACCGGGGTGTCGCGCGGGGTGAGGGTGAGGAAATCCTCCAGAAGCTGCCCGCCCTCCGCGAAGATCTGCGCGAAGACGGGGCGGAGCGTGAGCGCGGCGGGGCCGATCTCGATGGTGCGCGCACCCAGCGGGATGCGGCGCAGCTTGCCGCCTGGTGCGCCCTGCGCCTCGCACAGCACCACCCGGTGCCCGCGTCGCGCCAGGAGGATGGCCGCCACCAGCCCGCCAATCCCCCCGCCGATGACGCCGACCCTCTGCTCCTGACCCCGCATGGGCGGGGAGTAGGGGGGGTGTGGTCTGGTCGCGTCAAGCGCGCCGGGCGCGCGCGGTGTGGCGATGGCGGGCAGGACGGCCCGCGGCACGGCCAGGGGCGAAAAAACGCCGGATTCGCTGGCCCTCGCCGCATTGACGCCTTGTTCGTGGCACCGAATATTAACGTTCCGACTGTCGATATGTGGACCGTGCCGCTGTCGATCCCACCGCCATGACGGAGCAGACCGCCGTGACGAAAATGGGCCCCGCCCGATGAAGCGTTCCCGGTTGACCCGCCCGGACATCCAGCTTCGCCTGGACCGCCAGGGCATCATCCGCGACGTGACCCTCACGCCTGGCCTGCCGGAAGACGCGCTGGCCGCCTGGCCCGGCCAGAACTGGTCGGCCACGGTCGATCCCGCCGACACCGAACAGCTGCGCCAGGTTCTCGCTCAGCTCCGGGACGGCGAGATGGCGGCCTATCTGCACATCACGCAACGCTTCCCGGACGGCACCGAGGTGCCGGTGGAATACGTCGCCTGCCGCACCGGCGGGCAGGGCGGCATCCTGGTTGCGGGGCGCACGCGGCCCGTGCTGCCGGAGGCCGAGGGGCTGCAGGCCGGCCCGCTGCTCGACCAGATGCCGGACGGCTTCGTGGCGCTGGACGCGCATGGCCATGTGCAGCGCGCCAACCGCGCCTTCCTCGACATGGCGCAATGCGGGGCCGAGGGGTCGATCCTGGGCGAATCGCTGGATCGCTGGCTGCATGCGCCGGGCGCCGACCTCGCGGTGCTGCTGGCCACGCTGGCGCAGCATGGCGCCATCCGGCTCTTCGCCGCGCGGCTTACCGGCTCGCTCGGCTGCGAGCGGGAGGTCGAGATCTCCGGCACCTTGCATGAGGAAAGCGGCCGGCCGGTGATCGGCCTCGTGGTGCGCGATATCGGCCGGCGCCTGCTGCCGAGCGGCGAATCGACCGCCCTGCAGGTCGCGCTGGAGGGGCTGGCCAGCGAGGTCGGCCGCGTGCCGCTGCCCACCATCGTGCGCGACACCTCCGCCCTGCTGGAGCGCGCCTGCATCGAGGAAGCGCTGCGCCAGTCAGGCGGCAACCGCACCGCGGCCGCCGACATGCTCGGCCTGTCGCGACAGAGCCTCTATGCGAAGCTCGACCGCTACCGGCTGGACGACCGCGCGGAGCTTGCCGGTCGGTAGGGCAGGCGGCCCGCCGGCAGTCCGGCGAGCCAAGCGCGCGGAGCGCGCGCCCGGCGACTGAGGGCTCCGCTAGATGCCGCCGAAGCCGGCGCGCGTCAGCCAGTAATCCCAGGCGCGCGCCAGCGGCATGTCGGAGAGCAGCATCGCCGCCGTCTTCTCCACCTCGCCGGGCGTGAGGTAGCTCACCGGCCCGTGCGGCAGGCTGGCCAGCACCGTCGCCGCATTGTCCTTCATGTAGACGCTGGTGAAGACCGCGGCGCGCAGATTGGCGCCCACGCAGCAGGCGCCGTGGCGGGCCAGCAGCACGGAGCGCCCCTTTCCCAGCACCTTCGCCAGCGAATGCCCGCGCGGCAGGTCATCGACCAGCATGTTGGTGTCGCCGAACTCGTCCTGGCTGTCCCAGATCGGCACCTCGGGCCCGATCACGCTGCCCATGTGGAAGACCGGGCGAAGGGCCAGCTTCGTCACCGTGAAGGGCAGCACCGGGCGGGCATGGTGGTGCGTCACCGCCATCACGTCGGGCCGTGCCATGTAGATCGCGCCATGGATCGCGCGCTCGCTGTACATGCGCCTGCCGCGCTGGTCGATCGGCGTGCCGTCGAGCTCGAACTCCATGATGTCGTCCGCCGTCACCGCCACGGGGCTGCGGCTGCGCGAGAGGAAGTAGCGATCCGGCCGCGTCGGGTGGCGCAGCGAGACATGGCCGAAATCGTCGATCACGTCCTCCTTCGCCAGGATGCGGTTCGCCAGCACCAATTCGCGCACGGCATGCGCCACCAGATCGTCGCTCATTCTTTTGTTCCCTCAATCGCCGGGCGCGGCCATCCGGCCGCTTGGCTCGTCATGCCGCAGGCGTGCTGATCGCACGACGCACTGCCGGCGGGCGCCAGTCGGCGCCTCGGCCCTTCGGGCCGCAGGTCGCGCGTTGGGTATCACGTCGTCATTCCCTGTGGTGTCGAGGCATCGAGCGCGGTGCCGCCATAGAGCCAGGCGATGGTGTCGTACCATTGCTCCTGGCTCTTCGCGCGCATCACCGCGTTGCGCAGCGCCGCATGGGCGCCGGCGGGGTGGTAGATGTGCTCGCCGATGGCGCGCGAGGCCAGCTGCACCCGCGCCGTGCGCAGCATCCGCGCGCGGCGATAGGCATCCAGCGCCGGCGCGACCTCGCCCTGGTGGCGCGTCATCTGGTCGGCGAGGCAGACGGCATCCTCCATCGCCATGCAGGCGCCTTGCGCGAAGTATTGCAGCATCGGATGCGCCGCATCGCCGAGCAGCGCCACGCGATCCTCGACCCAGTTCTCGATCGGGTCGCGGTCGCACAGCACCCAGAGCTTCCAGTCGCGCCCATGGCGGATCACGGATTGGCCGAGCGGGTGGATGTGTTCGAAGCCGCGGAACACCTCTTCCTGGTCCACCGGCTTGCCGGCCACGGGCTCGGGCGCGTCATTGTGGTAGGTGACCACCAGGTTGAAGGCGCGCCAGCCCGATAGCGGATAATGCACGATGTGGCATTTCGGCCCGGCCCAGAGTGTCGCGGCGTTCCAGCGCAGGGCCTCGGGCATCTGCTCGGTGGGGATGACGGAGCGATAGGTGGTGTGGCCCGAGACGCGCGGCGGGCCATCGCCCACCAATTGCCGACGCACCTTGGACCACAGCCCATCCGCGCCGATCAGCGCGCGGCCGCGCAGCTTCTCGCCGCCGGCGAGATGCGCGGTCACACCTTGCGCGTCCTGGTCATAGCCGATCACCTCCGCCGAGGTGCGCAGCGTGACGAGGTCATGGTCACGGCAGCTCGACAGGAAAACGCCATGCAGGTCGCCGCGATGGATCACCGCATAGGGGTTGCCGAAGCGCGCGCGGAAATCCGGCCCGAGATCGATATGGCAGATCTCCTCGGCCGAGAGCGCATCCATGAGCCGCAACTGGTCCACATAGACCGCCATGCCGCGCGCCGTATCGCCCACGCCGAGCCAGTCGAAGGCATGGAAGGCGTTGGGGCCGAGCTGGATGCCCGCGCCCACCTCGCCCATCGCGGCGGCCTTCTCCAGCACCGTGACACGGAAGCCCTGGCGCGCGAGGCCGAGCGCGGCCGCCAGCCCGCCGATACCCCCGCCGGCGATGAGAATGGAGTCACTCATTCCGGCTGGATGCCCGCGGCCTCGGCGATGCGCGCGTTCTTCGCGTTCTCCTCGGCGATGAAGCCGGCGAAGCTCTGCGGCGTGTCCTGGGTGAAGGCATCCGCCCCCATGGCCGCGAGGCGCTGCGCGATCTCCGCATCCCGCCCGATCTCGTTCAGCGCGGCGGCGAGATTCTCCGCCAGCGGCAGGGGCAGGCCCTTCGGCCCCCACACCGCATACCACAGCAGGAAATGCAGCCCCGGCAGCCCGGCCTCATCCACGCTCGGGACCTCGGGCATGGCGGAGCTGCGCGTGGGCGAGACCACCGCGAAGGCGCGCAGCCGCCCCGCCTGCACCAGCGGCTGGGCGGAGAGCAGGGGCGCGACCATCAGCGCCACGCTGCCCGCCACCACGTCGTTGATCGCCGGCGCCGTGCCCCGGTAATGCGCGACGATCGCCTCCTCCGCGCCGACGCGCCGCTTCAGCCCCTCGGCCGCGAGATGCGCCATGGAGCCGGCGCCGGAGGTGCTGATGGTGTAGTGCCGCGGGTCGCGCCGCATCTGCTGCGCAAGCTCGGCCAGCGTCGCCGCGCGCGATCGTTCCGGATGCCCCACGATCACCAGCGGCGCCGTGGCCACCCGCGCGACCGGCGTGAAATCCGCGATCGGGTCATAGGTCAGCCCGCGCACCACCCGCGCGCCCATCAGATGGATGTCGGCATTGACCAGGAAGCTCTGCCCATCGGGCGCGGCGCGGGCGATCTCTGCGGCGCCGATGGTGTTGTTGCCGCCGGCGCGGTTCTCCACCACCCAGGCCTGGCCACGGCCCGAGAGCCGCTGCGCATAGAGCCGCGCGATCACATCGATGGCACCGCCCGGCGGCGCCGGCACCACGAAGCGCGCGCTGCGATTGCCCTGGGCGGCGGCACGCCCCGAGGCCAGGCCGGCCAGAGCGAGCCCGGCCAGGATGTTGCGACGAAACATGGCCCGTTTCCTCTGCCTTCCTGGCGCCAGCATCACCCCCCGCCGCAGCCTGTCAACGCTTCCACCTGAGGTTGACAAGGGGGGAGACTGCTCTGCCACACTCCCCCTGGAAAGGCGCGGTTCAGCGCCATGGGGAGGGTTCATCCATGTCATCCATCCAGCGTCGTCACCTGCTGGCGGCGGGCCTCGGTGCCGCCACGCTCGCCACCCCCGGGATCCTGCGCGCGCAGGGTCGCGGGCCCGTCATCGGCGTCTCCTGGTCCAACTTTCAGGAGGAGCGCTGGAAGACCGACGAGGCCGCGATCCAGGCCGCGATCCGCGCCGCGGGCGGCACCTATCTCTCGGCCGATGCGCAAAGCTCGCCGGCCAAGCAGCTCACCGACATCGAGAGCCTGATGGCGCGCGGCGTGAAGGCGCTGATCGTGCTGGCGCAGGACGCGCAGGCCATCCGCCCGGGCGTCGAGCGCGCGGTGAATGAGGGCGTGGCCGTGGTCGGCTATGACCGCCTCATCGAGATCCCGCAGGCCTTCTATCTGACCTTCGACAATGTCGAGGTCGGCCGCATGATGGCCCGCGCCGTGCTCGCCCAGAAGCCCGAGGGCAACTACGTCTTCATCAAGGGCAGCGGCGCCGACCCGAACGCCAACTTCCTGTTCCAGGGCAGCATGGAGATCCTCAAGCCGCATATCGATGCGGGCCGGATCCGCAATGTGGGCGAGGCCTTCACCGATGGCTGGCTGCCCGCCAATGCGCAGCGCAACATGGAGCAGTTCCTGACGCGCAACAACAACCGCGTCGATGCGGTGATCGCCGCCAATGACGGCACGGCGGGTGGCGCCATCGCGGCCCTCGCCGCGCAGGGCATGGCGGGTTCCGTGCCGGTCTCGGGCCAGGATGCGGATCGCGCGGCGCTGAACCGCGTCGCGCTCGGCACGCAGACCGTGAGCATCTGGAAGGATGCGCGCGAGCTGGGCCGCACGGCGGCGGAGATCGCCATCCGCCTCGCCGGCGGGGCGCGGCTGAACGAGATCCCGAACAGCCAGCAATGGAGCCAGGGTGCGGGCCGGCCGACCATGACGGCGCGCTTCCTGACCCCCGTGCCGATCACGCGCGCCAACCTCGCCACGGTGATCGATGCCGGCTGGGCGCCGCGCGCGGCGGTCTGCCAGGGTGTGCCGGCCGGCCGCGCGCCGGCCTGCGGATGAGCGTAGGCACCGGGGGCGCAGGGAGGGGGGGCGCGCCGGCACCGGCGCGTCCCAGCTTCCGCGCGCTGGAGATCGACCCGCGGCTCGTCGGCATGCTGGTCGCGCTTGCCGTGATCTGGGTGGGCTTCGACCTGCTCTCGGGTGGCGCCTTCCTGACGCCGCGCAACCTGTGGAACCTCTCGGTCCAGACCGCCTCCATCGCCGTGATGGCCTGCGGGATGGTGCTGGTGATCGTCACGCGCAACATCGACCTCTCCGTGGGCGCGATCCTGGGCGTGACGGGCATGCTGATCGGCGTGCTGCAGGCGCGGCTGCTGCCGGAGATGCTCGGCCTTGAACATCCGGCGACATGGCTGATCGCAGTGGCGGCGGCGATCGCCATCGGCGGCGCCATCGGCCTGTTCCAGGGCGCGCTGATCGCCTACCTCGCCATTCCTTCCTTCATCGTCACGCTGGGCGGCCTGCTGATCTGGCGCGGCGCGGCCTGGTGGGTGACGCAGGGCCAGACCGTCGCACCCATGGATGGGCGCTTCCGCCCGCTCGGCGGTGGCATCGACGGCGCGATCGGGGCGAGTGCCTCCTGGATCATCGGCGGGCTGGCCTGCGCGGCGATCCTGGCGGCGCTGCTGCTGACGCGCGCGCGGCGCCAGCGCTTCGGCTTCCATGTCCGCCCCGCCTGGGCCGAGGCGGTGATCGCGGCGCTGACCTGCGGGGCGGTGATCGCCGCCGTGCTGGTCGCAAACGCCTATCCGCTGCCGGTCGGCGTGGCGCGACGCATCACCGAGGCACAAGGGATCTCCTGGCCGCCGGGGGGGATCTTCATTTCGCATGGCCTTGCCATTCCGGTGCTGATCGCGATCGGGGTCGGCATCGCGATGACGGTGCTGACCACGCGCACGCGCTTCGGCCGCTACGTCTTCGCCATCGGCGGCAACCCCGAGGCGGCGGAGCTTTCCGGCGTGAACACGCGGCGCACGCTGATGCTCGTCTTCGGGCTGATGGGCGCGCTCTGCGGCATCGCCGCCTGCATCGCCACCGCGCGCTTGAATGCGGCGACGAATGCGGCCGGCACGCTCGATGAGCTCTACGTGATCGCGGCCGCGGTGATCGGCGGCACCTCGCTGGCGGGCGGGGCGGGCACCATCGCGGGGGCCATGCTGGGGGCGCTGGTGATGCAGAGCCTGCAATCGGGCATGGTGCTGCTGGGCGTGGATGCGCCGTTGCAGAACATCGTGGTGGGGCTGGTGCTGGTGGCCGCGGTCTGGGCGGATACGGTGTATCGGAGGGGCATCAAGTGAGCACCCCTCTTGTCGAGATGCGCGACATCTCCATCGCCTTCGGCGGTATCAAGGCTGTCGATGGTGTCACGGTGGATTTGCATGCCGGCGAGGTCGTGGCCCTGCTCGGCCATAACGGCGCCGGGAAATCGACGCTGATCAAGGTTCTCTCGGGTGCCTATCGCGCCGATGCGGGGGAGATCCGCGTGCGTGGGGAGGTGGCGGATATCGGCTCGCCGCGCGACGCCAAGAAATACGGCATCGAGACGATCTACCAGACCCTCGCGCTGGCCGACAATGTCGATGCCGCCGCCAACATCTTCCTCGGACGCGAGCTGGTGACGCGCTGGGGCACGCTGGATGACGTCGCGATGGAGGCCGAGGCGCGCAAGGTGATGGGCCGCCTCAACCCGCATTTCCGCCGCTTCAAGGAGCCGGTGCGCGCGCTTTCCGGCGGGCAGCGGCAGTCTGTCGCGATCGCGCGCGCCATCCATTTCGACGCGAAGATCCTGATCATGGACGAACCCACCGCCGCGCTCGGCCCGGCCGAGACGAAGCAGGTGGGCGACCTCGTGAAGCAGTTGAAGGCGCAGGGCATCGGCATCTTCCTCATCAGCCACGACATCCACGACGTCTTCGACCTGGCCGACCGGATCAGCGTGATGAAGAATGGCCGCCTCGTCGGCACGGCGCGGGTCAGCGACGTGACGAAGGATGAGGCGCTGGGCATGATCATCCTCGGCAAATGCCCGGCCGGCGCGGTGCCCGGACCCGGGGCGGCGCCGCCGGAGGCCTGAGGCCGCCCGGGTGCTGCGGGCTTCGGTGGCGGGCGACATCCTGATCGGCGGACATCGCCCGGCAGCGCGTGGCCGATTGATGAACGCCGCGACCGTATCTGCCCAATCTTTCCATTTGTCGCATCTGGTGGTGGAGGGCATGGTGCCGGCTCAAGCCGCGCCGGTCAAAGCGCGGCACGGGAGAATGCGACCATGACCATCGCCCGCCGCGCCGCCCTGGCGCTGCCCTTCCTGGCCCTGAGTGGCGCCGTTCGCGCCCAGGGCACATTCCCCTCGCGCCCCGTGCGCATCGTCGTCGCCTTCACGCCGGGCGGCACCACGGACATCATCGCCCGGCTGATCGGCGCCACGCTGAGCGAGAAGTGGGGCCAGCCCGTCGCGATCGACAACCGCCCCGGCGCGGGCGGCAATATCGGCTCGGAGCATGTCGCGCGCTCCCCGGCCGATGGGCACACGCTGCTGATCGGCTCGGTCGGGCCACTGGCGGTGAACCAGAGCCTGTTCCGCACCATGCCCTATGACACGCTGCGCGACTTCGCCCCCGTGACGCAGCTGGCCGGCGTGCCGAACATCCTGGTGGTGGGGCCCGACTTCCCGGCGCGCAACGTGGCGGAATTCATCGCCGAGGCGAAGCGCCGGCCGGGTGCGCTCTCCTACGGCTCGACCGGGGTGGGCACCTCCTCCCACCTCTCGGGGGTGATGCTCGACATGATGGCGGGCACCGAGACGCTGCACGTGCCCTATCGCGGCGCGGTGGCGTTGAACGACCTCATCTCCGGCCGGCTGAACTTCATGTTCGCGACCATCCCCTCGGTGATCGAGCAGATCCGCAACGGCCGGCTGCGCGCGCTGGCCGTGACCAGCACGCAGCGCAGCCGTTCCTCGCCCGATGTGCCGACCATGGTGGAATCGGGCTTCCCCGATTTCAGCGCCAGCTCCTGGTTCGGCATGGTCGCCCCCGCCGCCACGCCGCGCGAGATCGTGCTGAAGCTGGCGGAAGACACCAACGCCGCGCTGCGCGTGCCGGAGAATGAGCGCAAGCTGATCGAACAGGGGGCGGACCCGGTGGGCGAGGGGCCCGAGGCCTTCGCCGCCTTCATCGCTCTTGAAATCCGCCGCTGGGCCGCGATCGTGCGGGCCTCCGGCGCCACACCCCAGTAAGGGAGTCTTCCCCATGCCCGAAAGCCCCGACCGCTTCCGCATCCCCTCGCTGCGCCACCGCGTGACGCCCGAGGAATGGAACGCCCGCGTCGACCTCGCGGCCTGCTACAGGCTGATGGAGATCTACGGCATGTCGGACATGGGCGCGAACCATGTCTCGCTCGCCGTGCCCGGCGAGGAAGGCGCCTTCCTGATCAACTCCTACGGCATGCTGTATGAGGAGATCACGGCCTCTTCCCTGCAGAAGATCGACATCCACGGCAACGTGCTGCTGAAGCCGGAATTCCCCGACGGGCTGAACTACGGCGTCAACCGCGCGGGCTTCGTCATCCATGGCGCGATCCACCAGGCGAAGCCCGAGATCAAATGCGTGATCCATACGCATACCTGGCCGGGGATGGCGGTGTCCTCGCTGGAATGCGGGCTGCTGCCGATGAACCAGACCTCGATGCGCTTCGCCAAGATCGGCTACCACGACTATGAGGGCGTGGTGCTGGACCTCGCGATGCAGGAGAAGCTGGTCGCGGATCTGGGCGACTATCCCGCGCTGGTGCTGCGCAACCACGGGCTGCTGACGGTGGGCCGCACGATCGGCGAGGCCTTCAACTGGATGCACCGCATGGAATTGTCCTGCAAGGCGCAGCTTGCCGCGCAGGCGACGGGGCAGAAGATCGTCGAGGTGCCGGCGAAGGTGGTCGAGGAGACCTGGAACAACTACCAGCCCGGCACGCGCCGCCCCTATGGCGTGATGGAATGGGCCGCCCTGCTGCGCAAGCTCGACCGGCTGGATCCGTCCTACCGTGACTGACACCATGCTGCGGGCGGCGATCGGCACCTATCCCGAGACGGCGGCGCTGCTGGAAGGCCGCGTCGCGGCACCGGGGCTCGCCTTCGACTTCCACCGGCCCTTCCCGATCACCAAGGCCTTCGCGCCGATGGTGCGCAACGCCGCCTATGATGTGTCGGAGATGGCGATCGCCACCTTCCTGATGGCGCGCGCCTTCGACAAGCCGATGGTGCTGCTGCCCGTGGTGCTGGCCGCGCGCTTCCAGGAGAAGGCGTTGCTCTGCCGGCGCGATGGCAGGGTCCAGGGACCGGCGGATCTGAAGGGGGCGCGGATCGCGGTGCGGGCCTATTCCCAGACCACCGGGATGTGGCTGCGCGGCAGCCTCTCGGAACTGCATGGCGTGAAGGCGGAGGCGCAGGCCTGGACCACCTTCGAGGACGCGCATGTGCAGGAATTCCGCGACCCGCCCTTCGTCACGCGCGCCGCGCCCGGGCAGGATCTGCTCGGCCTGTTGCAGTCGGGCGCGGTGGATGCGGCGATCTTCGGCAATGAACTGCCGGAGGACCCGAATATCGGCCCGGTCTTCCGCGACCTGGCCGCGGCCGGCGAGGCCTTCCGCGCGCGCTACGGCTTCGAGCCGGTGAACCATCTTGTGGTGGTGCGGCGCGAGGTGGCGCAGCACGCGCCGGCGCTGGTCGAATTGTTCCGTGCCAGCGGCGCGCGGATCGAGACGCGCGCCACGCTGAACCCGGCCATCGAGGTCGCGATCCGCTTCTGCCGCGAGCAGGGGCTGATCAACGCGCCCCTGTCGCTGGACCAGGTCTGGGCGGGGCTGCCCGGCGAGGTGGCCTGAGCGCCCCTTACGCCGTGCGCCCCTACTTCTGGGCGGTCAGGAAGGCGATGAGGTCGTTCATCTGCTGCTCGTTGCGCAGGCCCGGATAGGACATGCTGCCCTGCGGCGCGACATCCTTCGGGTTGGTGATGTAGCGGCGCAGATTGGCCTCATCCCAGACCAGCCCGCCCTCGCCCAGCGTGCGCATGTTGGCGGAGTAGCGGAAGCCCTCGGCGCTGCCGGCGCGGCGGCCGACGATGCCCCAGAGGTTCGGCCCCACGCCGGCGCGGCCGCCCTCATTGATCGTGTGGCAGGCGCGGCAGGTATTGAACACGCGCTGCCCTGCCGTCGCATCCTGCGCCTGGGCGACGCCGAGCGGCGCGAGGGCAAGGGCAGCGGCCAGGGCCATGGTCAACTGACGCATCGGGAAGGCTCCTCCGGTGGGCTTGTCGATTGCGCTCGCAACAGGGCGGCGAAACAGGCTTGCGAGGCTGTCCGAAAGTGGCAGCCTCCCGTGGCGACGCAAGGGCGCTGAGGTGAAACCTCAGACATGTGTCGTTCAGCTTGGCATCATCAAAATGTCGGCAATAGGCCGGGCGGGAGTATCAAGCGGTGATGGAGAGTTTCTTCCGCAGCGGTCATGTCGCGGATTTGATCCTGGCCGTGCTGGCGCTGGAAGCCATCGCCCTTGCGCTGTGGCGCCGCCGCACCGGGCGCGGCCCGGACCTGCCGGCGATCCTCGCGCTGGTGCTGCCCGGCGTGGCGCTGGTGTTGGCGCTGCGCCTCGCCCTGACCGGCGCCTGGTGGGGCTGGATCGGCCTGGCGCTGACCGGCGCGCTGGCGGCGCATCTGCTGGATCTCGGGCAGCGCTGGCGGCGCTGATTTCTGTCAACTTAGACTGACATATGATGTAAGCTCCGCGTGACGGTTGCCTCTTCCGCAGCCGTGGCGAGGGAGCGCGCCATGTCGAAGCATTGTTACCGTCTCGCCTATGAACGGCTGCGCGAGGCGCTGCGCCAGGCCGAGCAGGGCGAGGATGCCGAGCATCTGGCCCGTGCCCAGGCGGAACTCGACGTCTTCATCGGCGCGATGGTCACCGACCCGCGGAAGTTGCGCGCGGTCGCGCAGGACAGCCCCGCCTGCGCGCAGGAGATCATTGCCCGGGCGGAGGAACTCGACCTGCCACGCAGCGTGCTCGACCCGGTGCATGACGTCTCCTTCGCGCGGCTCTGGCTGGCCACGCTGGATGACCAGCAGATCCGCATGCTGCAGGGCGCGCTGGGTGATGAGGTCGCGCGCCGCGCGCCGATGCACCCCGCGCAGCGCGGCCCCTATCGCCGCGTGCCGCCGGCCTTTGCGACCTACTGAGGATCGGTTCCAACGCAAAAGGGCCGGCGCTGATGCGCCGGCCCTTTTGCGTTGAACGGAGACAGCTTCAGCCGAAGATGTCGGCCGGGCTGTCCGCGCGCAGGCTGTCGCCCAGCTCCACGCCGATCCGCGCCGCATCGCGCGGCGAACCGGAGAGCTTGCGCTTCAGCAGGAAGGACCCGTCGGCGCGCGCCACCAGCCCGGTGAGCTGCAGCGAGCCATCCGCCATCATCCGCGCATGCCCGCCGATCGGCGTGCGGCAGGAGCCATCGAGCGAGCCCAGCAGCGCGCGCTCGGCCGCGCTGACATAGGCGGCCTCACGATCCTCGATGGCGGAGAGCAGTTCGCGCAGCTCGACATCGTCGGCGCGCACCGTGACACCGACGATGCCCTGACAGGCCGCGGGCACCATCATCTCCGGGTCGAGCACGACGGCCGCCTCATGCGCCATCTCGAGCCGCTTGAGCCCCGCGAGGGCGAGCAGCGAGGCTTCCGGCCCGCCTTCCTGGCGCACCTTGGACAGGCGCATCTGGACGTTGCCGCGGATGATCTCGACCTGCAGGTCGGGCCGCGCATGAAGCAGCTGCGACTGGCGTCGCACGCTCGCCGTGCCGATCAGCGCGCCCTTGGGCAGGCAGGCATAGGGATCCGCGGCATCCACCTCCCGGCAGGTGGGGCCGAGCACGATGGCATCGCGGGAATCCTCGCGCTTGAGCGCGCAGGCCAGCACGATGCCGGGCGGCAGTTCGGTCTCCAGGTCCTTCATGCTGTGCACGGCGAAATCGACGCGGCCATCGAGCAGCGCCTCATGGATCTCCTTGGCGAAGAGACCCTTGCCGCCGATATCGGCGAGCCGCTTGTTCAGCACCATGTCGCCCGAGGTGGCGATCACATGTTCCTCGAAGGCCTTCACGTCGCGCAGTACGGGGCAGACGCGGGTGATGAGGGAGAGGAAGTGCCGCGTCTGCCACAGCGCGAGCGGCGAACCGCGCGTGCCGACCTTGAGCGGCAGGGTCCGCGTGGACTGGCGCGAATGGGGATTGCCGTGAATGGCGCCCCGATGGCGCAACCCCTCGGTGCTGGAATCGAGCGATGAAAGCAGCATGCTCAGGCGTCTCCGCGGTCAGTCGGCATCATCGGGCTCATGCGCGGGCCAGCCCGAACAGATGCGCGAGATCCTTGAAGAAGATCTTGACGTGCGCCATCGGATCGCGGCGCACGAGTTCCTTGTTCATGTAGGCCTCCCAGGTGAGGCGCTGCACGTCCTTGTCCCGGCAGATCGCGACGAACTTCTCGCGGCGCTTGTCGGAGGAATACCAGAAATACTGCATGATCCCGAGGATCCAGAAGACCCGGCCATGCAGCTTCATGAAGCGCTTGCGCGCACCGGCCAGCGCCCGCGCATCGCCGGTGGCGACGAAGGTGTTCGCGGCTTCGGCGACGAGCCGCCCGCACAGCATGGCGTAGTAGATGCCCTCGCCCGAGGCCGGCGCGACTACGCCCGCGGCATCGCCGGCCAGCACCACGTCGCGGCCGTTGTCCCACTTCTTCAGCGGCTTCAGCGGGATGGGCGCGCCCTCACGCCGCACCGTCTTCACCTTGTCGAGCCCCGTCGCCGCGCGCAGGTCGCCCACCGAGCCGCGCAGCGAGAAGCCCTTATGCGCGCTGCCCGTGCCGATGCTCACCTTGTCGCCATGCGGGAAGATCCAGGCGTAGAAATCCGGCGAGAGCTTGCCCTGGTAGAAGACGTCGCAGCGCAGCGGATCGTATTTCGGCGCCTCATGCGTGGGGGCCTCGACGATCTCGTGATAGGCGAAGACGCAGGGGATCTTCTCGGCCCCCGGCACGCTCTGCTTCGCCACCTGGCTGCGCGCGCCATCGGCGCCGATGACGCAGCGCGTGCGCAGGCGGATCGGCGCGCTGTCCTCTTCCGCGCCCTTCGGCGTGTAGGTGACGACGGCGACACCATCGGCATCGCGCTCGAGCTTCTCGAAGGACCCCGTGGCGCGGGTGGCACCCGCCTCGGCCGCGCGGACCCGGAGAAATTCGTCGAAGCTGTCGCGATCGACCATGCCGACATAGCCGCCATCGATCGGCATATCGACCTCCTTGTCGGAGGGCGCGATCATGCGCGCGCAATTCACGCGCGCCACCAGCATGTGTTGGGGAATGTCGAAGTCGCGGATCAGGCGCGGCGGGATGGCGCCGCCACAGGGCTTGATGCGCCCCGCCTTGTCGAGCAGCAGCACCGAACGCCCCTGCTTCGCCAGATCATGCGCCGCGGTGGCACCGGCCGGGCCACCACCGACAACGACCACATCCCAGATTTCCTGCGTGGCCATCACTCCATCCCCACCCTTCATGCTGAGGCCGCCATGGGACCGAAGCTCGGCGTCCGGTCGGCGGCGGCGCGGCCGATGCGCGTGGCGAGCCAGGCGGCAACCAGGAACAGCGCCGCATCGGCCAGGAACACCGTGACATAGCCGCCCGAGGCGCTGCCCGTGGCGAGCCGCCCGAGATCGAGCACCACCGTGCCGGCCAGCCCGCCGAGGCCGAAGGCGATGGCCTGGGCGGCACCGAACATGCCCATGCGTACGCCCTCGCGCCCGTCGCGGCCCTGGTTCACCAGTTGCATCATCGCGGCGATGGCCGCGGCGGCGAAGGCGCCATTGGCCACGCCCAGGGCGAAGAACGCCTCGCGGATCGGGAAGGTGGCGCCCGCGATGCCCGAGGCCGCCAGCGCCAGCAGCAGCGCCGCTGCACTCAGGCAGCCGCCGAGGATCCAGCGGCGCAGCACCGCAACCCGCCCGCCGGCCAGGGAGCCAACGATGGCGATCAGGATCATGCCCGCCAGCACGCCACCATGCTGCAAGGACGACAGCCGCGTGGTCTCGCCCAGCGACATGCCGAAGACGGTGCCAGCGAAGGGCTCCAGGATCAGATCCTGCGCGCTGTAGGCCAGCATCGAGACGAAGACGAAGATGGTGAAGTGCCGCGCCTGGGGCTCAGCCCAGACCTGGCGCAGCGCAACGGTGAAGGGCGTGGCGGCAGCCGCGGTGGCGCTGCGCGGCGTGCTGCCGCCCTCGATGCCCGCCACGGCGACCACGCTGAGCAGGAAGGCGATGGCGGAAACGCCGGCCGCGACGGCCACCAGCCGCTCGCCCGAATAGGGGTCCAGCAGCCGGCCCGCGAAGGCGGTGGTCAGCACGAAGCCCGCGATCATCATGATCCAGACCAGCGAGGCCGCCGCCGGCTTGCGCGCGGGCGAGACCCGCGCGGCCAGCAGCACCAGCAGCGAGGTGCCGGCCGCGCCCACACCCAGGCCCACCAGCAGGAAGGCCAGCACCGCGAGCGCCACGCCGGGCACCAGCGCCGTGCCCATCCAGGCCGTGGCGATGGCGGCGAGCACGCCGCCCAGCGCCAGCACCGCCATGCCGCCGATGATCCAGGGCGTGCGTCGCCCGCCCTGGTCCGAGCCATGGCCGAGCCGCGGGCGCAGCATCTGCACGGCGTAGTGCAGCGCCACCAGCAGCCCCGGCAGCGTGGCGGGCAGGGCGTGTTCCACCACCATCACGCGGTTCAGCGCGGCCGTGGTCAGCACCACGATCGCCCCGAGCGAGGTCTGGACGAGTCCGAGCCGGATGATGCCGAGCCAGCCGAGCGGCGGGAGCGGAGCCGTGCTCATGGCGTGCCTCCCATATGCGCCAGCGCCACGGCGCTCACCATCATGCCGCTGACATAGAGCGTGATGCCCGTGCCGTTGTACCAGGGGGCGAGGCCGCGCGGGTCGCGCAGCAGCTTGCGCATCAGCAGCAGCTGCGCGGCGAGCACGCCCGCCACCATCGCCGCCTGCGGGGCCGCGCCCCAGGCGAGCAGCAGCGCCACCACCACCACCTGTGGCGCCGCCATGAAAAGGCAGGCCACCCGGGCCGCGCGCCCGGCACCCAGCATCACGGGCAGGGAACGCAGGCCGAAGCGCGTGTCACCCTCGATCGACTTGAAGTCGTTCAGCGTCATGATGCCATGCGCGCCCAGGCCGTAGAGCAGCGCGATGGCGACCACGCGCGCATCCGGTGCCGCCTGTGTCAGCACGGCCGTCGCGGTGATCCAGGGCAGGGTCTCATAGCTCAGGCCGCAGGCGAGATTGCCCCACCAGCCATTCTTCTTGAGCCGCAAGGGCGGCGCCGAATAGATCCAGGCCATCACCACCGCGAGGCAGGTGGCGGCGAAGCCCCAGGGGCCGAGCACGGCGCTGATCGCCAACGACAGCACCGTCCAGCCGATGGCGACATAGAGGCCCGAGCGCCCCGGCATCCGGCCCGAGGGGATGGGCCGGTGCGGCTCGTTGATCGCGTCCACATGGCGATCGAACCAGTCGTTCACCGCCTGGCTCATGCCGCAGACCATCGGGCCGGTGAGCAGGATGCCGAGCGCGATGAGCGGATAGACATCCCAGAAGCTGACGCCGGCCGCGACCACGCCGCAGCCGAAGGCCCACATCGGCGGGAACCAGGTGACGGGCTTGAGCAGTTCGAGCACGGCGGAAGGCTGCAGCCTGCCCGCCCCTGCCACCCGCCCCGCAATGCCCGCCTGGCCCGACATCTCAGCCCTGCCCGTCATCGGCGGCGAGATCGCCCAGCCCGTAGCGACGCAGCTTCACATAGAGGCTCTGGCGCGACAGGCCGAGCATCTCGGCCGCCGAGGCGCGATTGTCGCCGGTCAGTTCCAGCGCGGCCTCGATGCACAGCCGCTCGATCGCATCCGTCGCCTCGCGCACCAGATCCTTCAGCGGCACGCGGCCGATGAGCTCGGTCAGCTGCTCGACCGAGCGCGTGGCGCCGGCGGCGGTGCGCGCGGCGGGACGCGTGCGCGGGCCGATGTCGCGGATGTCGAAGCCGAAGCAGGCCTCGCCGCCATTCATCACGGCGACGGCGGAGATCTCGACCTCCGACTGCGCGCCGAGATCGCCGCGCAGCGTGGTGGCGTAGAGCCGCACCGCGCCGCGCGCGCGCAGGTTGGAGAGCAACACCTCAAGCTCCACGCCCTGCTGGCCGAGCCAGCGATCGAGCGGCTCGCCGCGCGCCTGGTCCTCACTGGTCAGCTGCGCCATGTCGAGGAAGGCGGCGTTGGTGGTCAGGATGCGCGCGGCATTGTCGGTGATGACGAAGGCGTCGGGCACGACCTCGATCACCTTGAGCAGCTTGTCCTGCACGGCGGGCAGGACGATGTCCGCATTGCCGCCCTGCGAGAGGTTGAGCCGCACGAGGAAGAGCAGCCCGCCCTCCTGGCGGAAGGTGCTGGCGGAGACCAGCACTTCCTGCGAATCCTCGGCGAGGCGCGCGCGGACATCGTCGGCGCGCCCGGCGCTGCGCACGGTGCCGAGCAGCGCCTGCACGGGCGCGCGGTCCTCGCCCACGAAGATCTCGGCGAGCGCGCGGCCGGGCATGCGGCGCGCGCCGCGGCCGAAGAGCCGTTGCGCTGCCGGATTGGCCTCCATGATGCGCTGGGTCTCGGCATCCAGGATCAGCACCGGATCGACCGACATCTGGAACAGCAGGCGATAGCGCGTCTCGGCCTGGCGCAGGCGCGAATAGTCGCGCTCCATGGATTGCTGCACCTCGACCAGGCGCTGCTGCAGCTGCGAGACCGGGCGCAGGTCGCGCCCGAAGACGATGCGCCGCCCGGCATCGCCGATCGGCGCCACCGAGCAGAGCACCGGGATGGAGGCGCCGCGGGCGGAGAGCTGGTTCACATGCCGCCAGCGGGGCGCGGCGGGGAAGGTCTGGTCACCGAGCAGGGCCTCGACCTTGCTGCGGCTGTCGCGCGCGACGGTGTCGATCCAGGCCTTGCCGAGCCAGGTTTCCTGGCTGTCGAATTCGCGCGCCAGCTCCTCGCTGCTGAAGGCGATGTCGCGAATCGCGCCATCCTCATCCAGCACGATGGCGATGTCGGCGGCAGCGGCGATCAGCCCGGCCGTGGCATCGGCATCGAGGTTGCCCAGCGACTTCCGCGGCGCCCTGAATGCCTTCACGAGCGCCTGCATCCTTCAGCCTCGGGGATCCGGGCCGGATCCCGCAACGAGGCGCAAATGGCGTGGAGACACGGGACGCCTGCCCCTCGAAGCGGTCGTGGCTCCGCCGAACCAGCTCGGCAGCGCGGACCGCGAAGGGGGCTGCGCATGTTCAGCTCTCGATCGTCAGCAGGGCGAGCAGCGATTCGGCCTTGAGCGCTGCCTGCTGGCCATCCGTGGCCGTGGCGTCGGCGCCGACAAGCACCGCAAGCTCGGGCTGTTCGTTGAAGATACGGCCGCCGACCAGCACGCCGATCTGCGGATTGCGCGAGGCGCGGCGGATGTCGCGGATGGCCGAGGCGAGCGTATCCAGCCGCTGGTCGCAGGAGAGCGAGAAGCCCACCATGGTGAACCATTCCTTGCGCACCATGGCGACCAGTTCGCGCACATTGGTGCCGGTCCCGCTGCAGACTTCCCAGCCCTGGCGGCGGAAGAACTCACCCACCATGAGAAGGCCGAAGCTGTGCTGCTCGCCCGGCACGGGGGCGAGCAGGATGCGGCGCTCCTGGTCGCGGCGGCCGAAGCGCGGCTGGAAGGTGGAGCTGTGCTCCAGCACCACCTGCTGCAGGCAGCACAGGCCGACGGTGACGGCCGTGAAGTCGCAGGCATCCTGTTCCCACATCTCGCCGAGCCTGCGCGCGACCGGGGCGAGCAGGCCGAGATAGACGCGCTCCAGCGGCATGCCGCGGCTGCGCAGGCCGCCGATATAGGCCAGAGACCCGGCCAGATCGCCGTTCTGCGCCAGGGCGGTGAGGCGGGCGACATCCTCGGCGCTGGGCGCCGCGCCGCTGACATTGTCGATATAGGCGGGGGGCGAGGATTCGCGCCGGGCCAGCACCAGGCGCGGAATCACGTCATTCTCCAGGGTATGGGCCAGCAGGGCGACACGGCGATGCGCGCTGGCCCGCGCGCGCCGGCGCATGGCGGGGGCTTCGTTGAGCGCGGGAAATTCGGGGCGGGAGAGGTGGGCGGAGGATGGGGCGACCGACGGCTGCAGCGTGCCGCGCGCAGCCTCGGCGGAAGCGTCGGGCGGCGTCCGGCTGATCTCGGTGGTCTGCATGTCGGCTTCCATGGACTTCGCAGCCATTGCCTTCTCCTGTGACCCCACCTTCCCGCCGACCAGCCCGCCATGTCAATCCCGATTTACGTCAATCGTCCTTGACACTCGGCGTCGCAGCCCTCTAGCCTCCGGATCAAGAGCACAAGGTGGGGGAGAGAATAGCGCGACGCGATCCGCCCCAGAGGTTCGCTAATCGCTTGTTTTCTCAGCCTTCCCTCGAGCATCCCGCGACCCTTGGCGGGTCATGGTGTTCTCCGGGAAGGCAAGCGGACCGCCTTTGACGGAGGGTTGTCAAGCTATGCTTACAGCGAACGGTTTGCGCGGCCTGGTTGACGCCCTGGACGGCTCCCCCTGGGGGGCCACGGCAGGTCGCCCGGCACGTCACCTGGCGGCCACGGAACGCGCCCGGCGGGCGCTCTACACGCCCGAGGAACGCGCCCGGCGCGACTCCACGCGCTGGACCCTGGTGCAGGGCATCCTCGCGCCCGTGCAGTTCGTGGTCTTCCTCGTCAGCCTCGGCCTTGTGCTGCGCTACCTCGCCACGGGCACGGGGCTGGAAGCCGCCACGACCTCGGTCGTCATCAAGACCCTGGTGCTCTACGCCATCATGATCACCGGCTGCATCTGGGAGAAGGTGGTCTTCGGCCGCTACCTCTTCGCCCCCGCCTTCTACTGGGAAGACGTGTTCAGCATGCTGGTGATGGCGCTGCACACGGCCTATCTGCTCGCGGTGATGACCGGCTTCGGCGAGGCGCGGGGTCAGATGTTCCTCGCGCTTGCCGCCTATGCCGCCTATGTCGTGAATGCCGGCCAGTTCGTCTGGAAGCTGCGCCTGGCGCGGCTCGACGAGCAGCGCAGCAAATCCTCGCTCGACCATGGTGTGGCGGCATGAATGCTGCGGCCGCCTTGCCGGCGCTCGGCGTGCCTGATTGCGGCCCCGTCCGCCCGGTGCTGCGTGAGCGCGGCCAGCATGAGGTGTTCTGCGGCCTGACCGGCATCGTCTGGCTGCATCGCAAGATCCAGGACGCCTTCTTCCTCGTCGTCGGCAGCCGCACCTGCGCGCATCTGCTGCAATCCGCCGCCGGCGTGATGATCTTCGCCGAGCCGCGCTTCGGCACCGCCATCATCGATGAGCGCGACCTCGCCGGCCTTGCCGACTGCAATGCCGAGCTGGACCGCGTGGTGACGAAGCTGGTCGAGCGCCGGCCGGACATCAAGCTGCTCTTCCTCGTCGGCTCCTGCCCCTCCGAGGTCATCAAGCTGGACCTCTCCAAGGCGGCGCAGCGCCTCTCGCAGCGGCTGTCGCCGCGGGTGCGCGTGCTGAACTATTCCGGCAGCGGGATCGAGACCACCTTCACCCAGGGCGAGGATGCCTGCCTCACTGCCCTGGTGCCGGAGATGCCGGCCGAGCCCGGCACGGCGCGCTCGCTGCTCGTCGTCGGCGCGCTGGCCGAGGTGGTGGAGGACCAGTTCCTGCGCCTTTTCGCCGCGCTCGGCGTCGGCCCGGTGCGCTTCCTGCCGAGCCGCCGCGCCACTGAACTACCCGCGATCGGCCCTGGTACGCGCTACATCCTGGCGCAGCCCTTCCTGGGCGACACGGCGCGGGCGCTTGAGGCCCGCGGCGCCACGCGCATCGCCGCCCCCTTTCCCCTGGGCGTGGAGGGCACCACCGCCTGGCTGCACGCCGCGGCCGATGTCTGGGGTGTCTCCGCCACGCGCTTCCAGGAAGCGACCGAGAGTGCCGCCGCACGCGCCAGTGCCGCGCTGGGCCGTATCCGCGAACGTCTCGGCGGCAAATCGGTGTTCTTCTTCCCCGACAGCCAGCTCGAGATCCCGCTCGCGCGCTTCCTGTCGCGGGAACTCGGCATGCGCCTGACGGAGGTCGGCACGCCCTATCTGCATCGCCAGCACCTGGCCGAGGAGCTCGCGATGCTCCCGCCGGACGTGCAGCTCAGCGAGGGCCAGCATGTGGAGCGGCAGCTCGATCGCTGCCATGCCGCGAAGCCCGACATCACCGTCTGCGGCCTTGGCCTTGCGAACCCGCTCGAGGCCGCGGGCATGACGACGAAGTGGTCGATCGAGCTCGTCTTCACGCCGATCCAGGGCTACGACCAAGCCGCCGACCTCGCCGAACTCTTCGCGCGCCCGCTCGTGCGCCGCGCCCGGCTCGAGGTGTAGAGCCATGGAACTCGCCGTCTGGACCTATGAAGGCCCGCCGCATGTGGGCGCCATGCGCGTCGCCACCGCGATGGCCGGCGTGCACTACGTGCTGCACGCGCCGCAGGGCGACACCTATGCCGACCTGCTCTTCACCATGATCGAGCGCCGCCCCACGCGCCCGCCGGTGACCTACACCACCTTCCAGGCGCGCGACCTCGGCGGCGACACGGCGGAGCTGTTCATGACGGCGGCGCGCGACTCCTTCGCCCGCTTCCAACCCCAGGCGATGCTGGTGGGTTCCTCCTGCACGGCGGAACTCATTCAGGACGATCCGGGTGGCTTGGCGAAGACGCTGGGTCTGCCCATTCCCGTTGTGGCGCTGGAACTGCCCTCCTATCAGCGCAAGGAGAATTGGGGCGCGGCCGAGACCTTCTACCAGCTTGTCCGCGCCTGCGCCGGCCCGCATGTGCCGCGCCCGGGCACCGTCCGCGCGCCGCGCGCCGAAGGCCAGGCGCCGCGCTGCAACATCCTCGGCCCGACCGCGCTCGGCTTCCGACACCGCGACGACGTGCAGGAGGTGGAGAAGCTGCTCACCGGCATGGGCATCGAGGTCAATGTGATCGCCCCGGAAGGTGCGACGCCCGCCGATCTCGCGCGGCTCGGCGAGGCCGACTTCAACGTCGTGCTCTATCCCGAGATCGCCGGCGTCGCCGCCACCTGGCTGAAGCGCAGCTTCGGCCAGCCCTACACCACGGCCATCCCCATCGGCGTCGGCGCGACGCGCGACTTCGTCGCCGAGGTGGCCGGCCTGGCCGGCATCGCGCCCGCGCTGGCGGAACGCGCACTGCGCCTGCCCTGGTACTCGCGATCGGTCGACAGCACCTACCTCACCGGCAAGCGGGTCTTCATCTTCGGCGATGCGACCCATGCGGTGGCCGCGGCGCGCGTGGCCTCGAAGGAGCTCGGCTTCACCGTGGTGGGGCTTGGCACCTATTCGCGTGAATTCGCCCGCGACGTGCGCGAGGCCGCGAAGGCGCTGGGGCTCGAGGCGCTGATCACCGACGACTACCTGGAAGTCGAGCAGCAGATCGCGGCCCTGCACCCCGAACTCGTACTCGGCACGCAGATGGAACGCCATGTCGCGAAGCGGCTGGGCATTCCCTGCGCGGTGATCTCGGCCCCCGTGCATGTGCAGGATTTCCCGGCGCGCCACTCGCCCCAGATGGGGATCGAGGGCGCGAACGTCCTGTTCGACACCTGGGTCCATCCGCTGATGATGGGCCTCGAGGAGCATCTTCTGGGGATGTTCCGCGAGGATTTCGAGTTTCACGACGGCGCCACGCCTTCCCACCTGGCGACGTCAAAGTTGGGCATGGAGGCCGCGCCCGCCGCGCAGCCACTGCCCTCGCCCGCGGCGGTGACTCCCCACACCGCCGCGGGCGCCCCCCTTGCCGAGATCGCCCCTGGCTGGGGCGCGGATGCCGAGAAGGAGCTGAAGAAGATCCCGTTCTTCGTGCGCGGGAAGGCGCGGCGCAATACCGAGCGCTTCGCGCAGGAGCGCGGTATCGCAACCATCACCGTCGAGACCCTGTATGACGCCAAAGCCCACTATTCCCGCTGAGGCCTCCGACATGCGGCGCGGTGCGGGCGCCGTGGTCTCCGGGCCGATGATCCGGGTGGTGATCGTGACGATGGACAGCCATTTCGGCAGTTCGATCACCACCGCGCGCCAGGCGCTGCGGCGTGAATTGCCGCAGCTCGACCTCGTGATGCATGCCGCCGACGAATTCGCCTCCTGCGAGACGGCGCTCGCCGCCTGCATTGCCGACATCGAGCGGGCCGACATCATCATCACGGGCATGCTCTTCATGGAGGACCATATCCGCCTGGTGCTGCCGGCGCTGACGGCGCGGCGCGAGCAGTGCGATGCGATGGTCTGCGCGCTCTCGGCGCCCGAGGTGATGCGGCTGACGCGGATCGGCCGCTTCAGCATGTCCGGCGAGGCCAAGGGCATCGTCGGCCTGCTGAAGAAGCTGCGCGGCAAGCCCAAGGCCGGCGGGGCCAGCGGCAAGGGCCAGATGAAGATGCTGAAGGAGCTGCCGAAGCTCCTGCGCTTCATCCCCGGCACGGCCCAGGATGTGCGGGCCTATTTCCTGACGCTCCAGTACTGGCTCGCGGGTTCGGCGGACAACCTGCAGAGCATGGTCGCCATGCTGGTGAACCGCTACGCCGATGGTCCGCGCAAGCCCTTCGCCGGCCGGCTGAAGGTGGCGCCGCCGGTCGAATACCCGGAGGTCGGCATCTATCACCCGCGGGCCAAGGGCCGGGTGGTGGACAGCGTCTCGGCGCTGCCGCGCAACGGCACGCAGGGCACGGTGGGGCTCGTACTGCTGCGCTCCTACGTGCTGGCGAACAATGCGCGGCATTATGACGGCATGATCGCGGCGCTCGAGGCGCGCGGGCTGAACGTCATCCCAGTCTTCGCCGCGGGCCTCGATGCGCGGCCGGCGCTGGAGGCCTATTTCCAGCACAATGGCGTGCCCTGCGTGGACGCCGTGGTGTCCCTCACCGGCTTCTCCCTGGTGGGTGGCCCTGCCTATAACGATGCGCACGCGGCCGAGGAAGCGCTGGCGAAGCTGGACGTGCCCTACATCACGGCGCATCCGCTGGAATTCCAGACGATGCGCCAGTGGAAGGCGGACCAGCGCGGGCTGCTGCCGGTGGAGGCGACCATGATGGTCGCGATCCCGGAACTCGATGGCGGCATCTGGCCGATGACCTTCGGCGGCCGCTGCGGCGCCTCCGAGATTCCGGAAGAGCGTTGCCCGGGCTGCGACGGCGTGAACTGCGCGCGCAACATGGTGCCGCATGTGGAGCGTGCGGGCATGTTGGCCGCCCGCGTGGCGCGCATGGTGGCGCTGCGGCGCTCCAGGCGGGCCGAGCGCAAGATCGCCACTGTGCTGTTCAACTTCCCGCCCAACGCCGGCACTACCGGCACGGCCGCCTATCTCGGCGTCTTCGACTCGCTGTTCAACACGCTGAAGGCCATGCAGGCGGCCGGCTACACGGTGGAGATCCCGGAATCCGCGGATGCGCTGCGGGAGATGGTGATCAACGGCAACCGCGAGCGCCATGGCAGCACCGCCAATGTCGCCGCCACGGTCGATGTCGACACGCATATCCGCCGCACGCCCTGGCTGCACGAGATCGAGGCGAGCTGGGGCCCCGCGCCGGGCAAGGTGATGAGCAACGGGCGCGAGATCTTCATCTTCGGCGTGCGGCTCGGCAATGTCTTCGTCGGCGTGCAGCCCGGCTTCGGCTATGAGGGCGACCCGATGCGCCTGCTCTTCGAGCATGGCTTCGCCCCCACCCACGCCTTCAGCGCCTTCTATCGCTGGCTGGCCGAGGATTTCGGCGCCCATGCGGTGCTGCATTTCGGCACGCATGGCGCGCTGGAATTCATGCCCGGCAAACAGGCCGGCATGTCGGGCGCCTGCTGGCCGGACCGGCTGATCGGCGACCTGCCGAATTTCTATCTCTATGCCTCGAACAACCCCTCCGAGGGCATGCTGGCGAAGCGCCGCGCGGGGGCGACGCTGATCAGCTACCTGACGCCGCCGGTCGCCTCGGCCGGGCTGTATCGTGGGTTGCTCGATCTCAAATCCTCGATCGATCGCTGGCGCACGCTGGAGCCCGACGCCGATCACGGCCAGCGCGCGGCGCTGGCCGGGCTGATCCAGGCGCAGGCGGTGGCGGTGAACCTCGCCGCGGCGGAGCCGGTCTGGGGCGAGGGCGCGGAAGGCGAGATCCAGCGCCTTGGCCGGGCACTGCTGGAGTTGGAATACACGCTGATCCCGCACGGGCTGCATGTCGTCGGCGCGCCGCCGAATGCCGAGCAGCGGGCGGAACTCCTCGACGCGGCCGGCGTCACGGATCCCGCGGCGCGCGCGACATATGATGCGCTGTTGGCAACCGACAGCGAGATCCCCGGCATCCTGAAGGCGCTCGATGGCCGTTACGTGCTGCCCGCGCCGGGCGGCGACCTGCTGCGCACCATGGATGTGCTGCCCACGGGGCGGAACCTGCATGGCTTCGACCCCTTCAAGCTGCCGAGCGCCTTCGCCATGCAGGATGGCGCGCGCCAGGCCGCGCGGCTGCTGGAACGCCATCACGCCGATGGGCGCACGCCGCCGGAGAGTATCGCGATGGTGCTCTGGGGCACGGACAACCTGAAGACCGAGGGCGGGCCGATCGCGCAGGCCCTGGCCCTCATGGGCGCGGCGCCGCGCTTCGACAGCTATGGTCGCCTCGCAGGCGCCACGTTGGTGCCGCTCGCCGAGCTTGGCCGGCCGCGCATCGATGTGGTGATCACGCTCTCGGGCATCTTCCGCGACCTGCTGCCGCTGCAGATGAAGCTTCTGGCCGAGGCCGCGCTGCTGGCGGCGAAGGCCGAGGAGCCGATCGAGCAGAACTACATCCGCAAGCATGTGCTGGCGCATCTGGCGCAGCATGGCGGCAGCCTCGAGGAGGCCGCGCTGCGCGTCTTCGGCAACGCGGATGGCACCTATGGCGCCAGCGTGAACGCGCTGGTCGGCAACGGCGCCTGGAACGACGAGGATGAGCTGGCCGAGGCCTTCGTGAAGCGCAAGGGCTTCGCCTATGGCCTGGATGGCAAGCCGGCGCGCGCCGACAAGGTGCTGGGCGCGGTGCTGGCGACGGTCGATGTCACCTATCAGAACCTCGACAGCATCGAGGTCGGCGTGACCACGGTCGATCACTATTTCGATACGCTGGGCGGCATCAGCCGCGCGGTGCGGCGCGCCCGCGGCGGCATTGCCTCGACCGTCTATATCGGCGACCAGACGCGCGGCGATGGCCAGGTGCGCACCATCGCCGAGCAGGTGACGCTCGAGACCCGCACCCGCGCGCTGAACCCGAAATGGTATGAGGCGCTGCTCAAGCACGGCTTCGAGGGCGTGCGCGAAATCGAGGCGCACGTCACCAACACCATGGGCTGGTCCGCCACGACCGGCGGCGTCGCGCCCTGGGTCTACGAAAAGCTTGCGGAGACCTATGTGCTCGATGCCACCATGCGCAACCGCATGGCCAAGCTGAACCCCACCGCCTCCGCGCAGATCGCCAACCGCCTGATCGAGGCGACCGAGCGCAAATACTGGTCGCCCACCGCGGAGGTGCTCGAGGCGCTGCGCCGCGCGGGTGAGGAACTTGAAGATCGACTCGAGGGGATCACCCCGGAGATGGCCGTATGACCGTGATCATGAATCCCCCGCCCGGCTCCAGCCTGTCCCGCCGCGGCGATGGCGACGGCAGCGTCCAGGTGCACATGGATGATCCGCTGAAGATCGAGGGGGCGAAGGTCTTCGCCATCTACGGCAAGGGTGGCATCGGCAAGAGCACGACCAGCTCCAACCTCTCGGTCGCCTTCGCCAAGCTCGGCAAGCGCGTGCTGCAGATCGGCTGCGACCCGAAGCACGACAGCACCTTCACCCTCACCGGCCGCATGATCCCCACCGTGATCGACGTGCTGGATGGCGTGGGCTTCCATGCCGAGGAACTGCGGCCCGAGGATTTCGTCGTCGAGGGCCGGCACGGCGTGCTCTGCGTGGAGGCGGGTGGCCCGCCGGCGGGGACGGGCTGTGGCGGTTATGTCGTGGGCCAGACGGTGAAGCTGCTGAAGGAGCATCACCTGCTTGAGGACACGGACATCGTGATCTTCGACGTGCTGGGCGATGTGGTCTGCGGCGGCTTCGCCGCGCCGCTGCTGCATGCCGATCGCGGCGTGATCGTGGCGGCGAATGATTTCGACAGCATCTTCGCCATGAACCGCATCGTCGCGGCGATCAAGGCGAAGGCGCAGAACTACGGCGTGCGGCTGGGCGGCGTCATCGTCAACCGCTCCAAGGACACGGACCAGATCCAGAAATACAATGATGCGACGGGCATGAAGATGCTCGCGCACCAGCCGGACCTCGATATCATCCGCCGCTCGCGCCTGAAGAAGGCCACCCTCTTCGACATGGAGGAGAGCCCGGAAGTGATCGCGGTGCAGAACGAGTATCTGCGGGTCGCGGCCTCCCTGCTCGCCGGCGTGCCGGCGCTGGACGCGACGCCGCTCAAGGATCGCGAGATCTTCGACCTGCTCGGGTATGACTGAGATGCCCACCACCACCTACCAGACCCGCCGCGGCGAGCTGGAAACCTATTTCGACCGCACTGCGGTCAAGGCCTGGGAGCGCCTGACCTCCGACGCCCCGGTGAGCGGCATCCGCGCCACGGTGCGCGCCGGGCGTGACGCGATGCGCGGCACGCTGCTCTCCTGGCTGCCGGCGGATCTCACCGGCAAGCGTGTGCTCGATGCTGGTTGCGGCACCGGCGCCCTGGCGCTGGAGGCCGCGCGGCGCGGCGCGCAGGTGGTGGCGGTCGATATCTCGCCGACGCTGATCGGCATCGCCCAGGACCGCGCGGCCGGTCAGCACGGGGCGGGTCATGTCGAGTTCCGCGCCGGCGACATGCATGACACGGCACTGGGCGAGTTCGACCATGTCGTCGCCATGGACAGCCTGATCCATTACAAGCCCGCCGATGTCTGCCGCGTGGTGGCGAGCCTGGCAGCGCGCACGCGTGGCTCCATCGTCTTCACCTTCGCGCCGAGCTCGGCCTTCCTGCTGGCTTTCCTCGCCGTGGGGCGGCTGGTGCCGCGCGGTGATCGCTCCCCCGCCATCGTGCCGGTGACGGAGGCGAAGCTGCGCCGGCTGCTGGCGGCTGAGCCCGGGCTTTCCGCATGGCGCGCCACGCGCAGCCACCGCATCGGCAGCGGCTTCTACACCTCCCATGCGCTGGAGCTGCGACGCGCATGAGCCTCAATAGCCGCATCATCCGGCAATGGACGAAGCTGGGCGCGCATTTGCTGCCCTTCGCGAGCGCGACGTCCGAGACCTTGCCGATGTCGCGGCTGCTGCGGCTGTCGCTGTTCCAGATCTCCTGCGGCATGACGGCCGTGCTGCTGGTGGGCACGCTGAACCGCGTGATGATCGTGGAGCTGAAGGTGCCGGCCGCGCTGGTGGCGCTGATGGTGGCGCTGCCACTGGTCTTCGCGCCGCTGCGTGCGCTGATCGGCTTCAAGTCGGACAACTACAAGTCGCTGCTCGGCTGGCGGCGCGTGCCCTATCTGTGGCTGGGCACGACGATCCAGTTCTCGGGCCTCGCCATGATGCCCTTCGCGCTGCTGGTGCTCTCCGGCGATACCTGGGCCGAGCCCTGGACAGGCCAGCTCGCCGCCGCGATCTCCTTCCTCATGGTCGGTGCGGGCATGCACACGGTGCAGACGGTGGGCCTTGCGCTCGCCACCGATCTTTCGCCGCGCGAGCAGCAGCCTAATGTGGTGGCGATGCTTTCGGCCATGCAGCTCCTCGGCATGGTCATTTCGGCGCTGGTCTTCGGCGCCATCCTGGCGGATTTCAGCCAGCTCAAGCTGATCCAGGTGGTGCAGGGCGCGGCGGCGCTGACGCTGATCCTGAACTTCGTCGCCGTCTGGCAGCAGGAGGCGCGCGACCCCACGCGCACCGCGCGGATGGCCGAGGCCGAGCCCGGCTTCCTCGAGAGCTTCCGCCTGCTGCGCCGCACGGGCCCGTGGAATCGCCGGCTGCTCGGCGCCGGGATCGGGGCCGCGGCCTTCGCCATGCAGGACGTGCTGCTGGAACCCTATGGCGGCCAGGTGCTTGGCCTGCCGGTGGGCGGCACCACGGCGCTCTCCGCGCTGCTGGCGGGCGGGGCGGTGCTGGGCTTCCTGCGCGCGGCGCGGCGGCTTCGGCTGGGAACGGATGCGCATCTGGTCGCGGCGCATGGCGCGCTGTTCGGCATCGCGGGCTTCAGCCTGATCGTGCTCTCGGGCGCGACGGGCCAGATCGCGCTGTTCGTGCTCGGCGTCATGCTCATCGGCTACGGCGCGGGGCTGTTCGGCCATGCGACGCTGACCGCCTGCATGGCCGCTGCCCCGGCGGAGCAGGTGGGCCTGGCGCTGGGCGTCTGGGGCGCCGTGCAGGCGACCTGCGCGGGTGTCGCCATCGCCTTCGGCGGCGCGCTGCGCGATTCCGTCACGGCGCTCGCCACCTCGGGCGCGCTCGGCGAAGGCTTCACCGAGCCGGTGGTCGGCTACATCGGCGTCTACCTGATCGAGATCGCGCTTCTTTTCCTCACCCTGGCCGTGGTCGGGCCGCTCGTGCAGCGCACGGGTGGTCCAGTGCTGCGACCCCAACCCGGGGCCGGTTCCGCCGGCCCTTCCCCGGTCGGCATCGCCGGCCACGCCAGCATCTAGGGCCAATCGGAGGTTCGCATGTACGCCAACGGCACACCAATGTGGGATCTGGTCACCATCTCACTCTATGCCTTCTTCGCCTTCTTCTTCGGCCTCGTGATGTGGCTGCACCGCGAGGGCAAGCGCGAGGGCTACCCGCTGGTCTCCGACCGCTGGGGCAAGAAGCTTCGCGTGCCGATCCATGGCTTCCCCGCCACGCCGCCGAAGAAGCACTTCCTGCTGGCGCATCCCGTGCCTGGCCATGGCGAGGAACGCCCGGAGCGCGACATCAGCGCCCTGGCCTATGGCGTGGACTACCAGCCAGGCTCGCCCATCGTCCCCACGGGCAACGCCATGGTGGATGGCATCGGCCCGGCCGCCTGGGCCGAGCGCGCGGATGTGCCGGACATGACCTTCGACGACAACGTGCCGAAGATCATCCCGCTCCGCGCTGCCCCCGGTTATGACACGGCCGAGGAGGATCCCGATCCGCGCGGCAAGCCGGTCGAGACGCTGGACGGCAAGATTGCGGGCACCTGCGTCGATCTCTGGGTCGACAAGTCCGAGGCGCTGTTCCGCTACCTCGAGGTCGAGCTTGCCGGCAGCGGCCGCCGCATCCTGGTGCCGATGTTCCTCGCCACCATCAATGCCAGCGGCCGCGTGCGCGTGGTCTCCGTCACCGCCGAGCAGATGGCCGCCGCGCCGGGCCTCAAGAACGCCGAGACGATCACGCTGCTCGAGGAGGACAAGGTCGCGGCCTATTTCGGCGGCGGGCATTTCTTCGCCACGCCCTCGCGCAGCGAGCCGCTGCTGTGACAGGCCACCGCCACACGCCCCCCGGCGTCCACGAGCACGAGAACGAGCCCGTGCCTGGATTGCCGGAGGCGCTGCCGGAGGGTGAGACCATCCTCTGGCAGGGCGCCCCGCGCTGGGGCGGCATCGCGCGGCGCGCGCTGCATCTGCGGGGCATGGCGATGTATTTCGCCCTGCTCGGCGTGCTGCGCGGCACGGCGATGGCGGCCGAGGGCCTGCCGCTCGCCGATGCCATCTGGGGTGGGGCGATCATGCTGCTGGTCGGCGCCGTGCCGATCGGCCTGCTGGCCGGCTTCGCGGTGCTCTCGGCCCGCACCTCGCTCTACACCATCACCAACCGCCGCATCGTGATGCGTGTCGGCGTTGCGTTGCCCATGACCATCAACCTGCCCTTCGCGCTGATCGAGAAGGCGGGCGTGCAACGGCATAGCGACGGCACGGGCGACATCACCGTGGCGCTGGTGAAGCCGCATCGCGTCGCCTGGCTCGCCGTCTGGCCGCATACGCGCAGTTTCCGCGTGGCCCGGCCGGAGCCCAGCCTACGCGCCCTGGCGGATGTGAATGTGGCGGCGCAGGTACTGGCCCGCGCCCTGGCCGCGCAGGCCGAGATGCCGGTGCAGCCGCTGGAGACGGCTGCCGCGCCCTCCGGCGCACGGCAGCCGGCCGCGGCGCTGGCGTAGCGGACAGGAAGGGGAGAGCCTGTCATGGCCCACGTCATTGCGCCACGCCATTCGGTACGCGGCCCGTTGCTTGCCTCCGTGCTGTTGATCGCCGGCACCCTGGCGCTGACCACCTTCTCACCCTTCGGCAGCTTTCCGCGCGACGAGGCGCGGCCGCTGGCGGAACGGCAGCTCCGCTTCGCCGATCGTGGCGACGGTGCGGTGGTGGTGATCGACGCCCTGCAGGGAAGTCAGATCGCCGTGATCCCGCCGGCGGAGGGCGGCTTCGTGCGCGGCGCGATGCGCGGTCTCGCGCGGGCGCGCTACGTTGCCGGTATCGGGCCGGAGGTGCCCTTTCGGCTCGTCGGATGGTCCGACGGGCGGCTGACCTTTGAGGATCCCGCGACCGGGACCAGACTGGAGATGGCAGCCTTCGGCCAGACGAATGCCGAGGCCTTCCTGCGCTTTCTATCACCATCGGAGGATCAGAGATGAACGACCACTGGGGAGTGGGTCGGGCAGTCTTCGGCGGCGGCGAGACCGTCGAGGTGCCTGTCACAGTGGATATCGAGCGGACGGCGGACAGCTTCCATGCCTATGCCGTGCCGGAAGGCGTGTTCCTCAAGCCCGGCGACCAGGTCGTCGTGCACGGCACGCCCGATCGCGTGGAGTTCGGCGAGCGCTACGTCTTCGAGACGCACGCAACCGTGATCCGCGCCAACGCCTTCCAGCGCTTCTGGACGCAGTGGATGGCGATCTTCGAGCTGACCGAGCTCTATCATTGCGGCTTCGAGGCACGGGAGGCGCCGGCATGGAACCGCTAGTCCTGGAGGGCCCGAGCGGCCCGGGCAACACCTCGGGCAACACGCCTGGCGGGCGCCCGGACGCGGATGGCGTGGCCACCCGCATGGCGCTGCACGAGACCGTGCTCTCGCCGCGCTTCTACACCACCGATTTCGACGCGATGGACCGCATCAACATCGAGCCCGTGCGCAAGCAGTGGGACGAGATGATGGCCGAGTTCCACGCCGACCCGAATCGCGGCCACTTCACGCGCACCTCGGAATTCGACGAGTTCGACATGTCGAAGCTGCCCGAGCCGCTGCAGAAGGAGCTGATGGAATTCCTGGTGAGCTCCGTCACCGCCGAGTTCAGCGGCTGCGTGCTCTATGCCGAGATCCGCAAGCGCGTGACCAACCCGGACATGAAGGACATCTTCGGCGTCATGGCGCGCGATGAGAGCCGGCACGCCGGCTTCATCAACGACGCGCTGAAGGATGTCGGCGTGGGTGTCGATCTCGGCTTCCTGACCAAGGCGAAGAAGTACCACTACTTCCAGCCGAAGTTCATCTTCTACGCGACCTATCTCAGCGAGAAGATCGGCTATGCGCGCTACATCACGATCTTCCGCCAGTTCGAGCGGCATCCGGAGCTGCGCTTCCACCCGATCTTCAAATGGTTCGAGAACTGGTGCAACGACGAGTTCCGCCATGGCGAGGCCTTCGCGCTGCTGATGCGCGCCAACCCGCATCTGCTGCAGGGCATCAACGTCTACTGGGTGCGCTTCTTCCAGCTTGCGGTCTTCGCGACGATGTATGTGCGCGACCATGCGCGGCCGGAATTCCACAAGGCGCTCGGCATGACGCCGACGGAATACGACATGCGCGTCTTCCGCATCACCGAGGAGATCTGCCGGCAGGTCTTCCCGGCCACGCTCGACATCGACAACCCTGCCTTCCTCCGCGGGCTCGAGCGTCTGCGCAAGATCGCGGAAGCGATGGGCGAGGCACGGGCGCAGGGTGGCTTCCTGGGCCGGGTCAAGCACCTGGGCCTCTCGGCGGCTGCGGCTGCGGCCTTCGCACGGCTCTATCTGCTGCGTCCGAAGCGCCATGCGCTGCCGGACGACGCGCGCCTCGCGCCGGCCTGGTAGCGCGGCATGGCGGAACACGGCATCCCGGCGCTGTTCGTCCTGTTCCTCTGGTGGTTCAGCACCGGGGTGATCCTGTATCTGGACGGGCTGCGGCGGGAGACCTTCCGCTGGACCATGCTGGGGGCGACCACGCTGCTGGTCGCGGCCCTGGTCGGGCTGCACGCGACGGCCTGGGACACCTCGACGCGCGGCGCCTATCTCGGCTTCGTCTTCGGCGTGCTGGTCTGGGCCTGGATCGAGATGGCCTTCCTGACCGGCCTGGTCACCGGCCCGAGCCAGGCGGAATGCCCGCCCGGGGCGCGGGGCCTCGCGCGCTTCCGGGCCGCGCTGGGCGCCATCCTGTGGCATGAATTGGCGATCGTCGCCGGGCTGGCGCTGATCGCACTCGCCACCTGGGGCGCGCCGAACCGTATCGGCTTCTGGACCTTCACCGCCTTCTGGGTGATGCGCCAGAGCGCCAAGCTCAACGTCTATCTCGGCGTGCGCAATCTGGCCGAGGCCTTCCTGCCCGACCATCTGCGCTACCTCGAGAGCTTCTTCCGTCGTCGCCCTATGAACGCGCTGCTGCCGATCTCGGTGGCGGCGGGGTGCATCGCCTGCGTGCTGCTCACGCTGCGCGCCATGGCAGCGGATGCGACGCCGCATGAGGCCACAGGCTACACGCTGCTCGCCGCCCTGGTGGCGCTCGGCGTGGTGGAGCACGTCTTCATGGTGATGCCGGTGCCGGCGGATGCGCTGTGGCGCTGGGGGCTTGCCTCCCGCGCCACAACACCGCCTGCCCCCCGGCCGCTGCCGGGAGCGTGAGGATCGGGACTGGCCGAGAGGGCAGGACAAGGCGTTTGGGGAGTCCGAGATGAACTACGAATCCTTCTTCCGCACGCAACTCGACGGGCTCCGCCGCGAAGGGCGCTACCGCGTCTTCGCCGACATCGAACGCCAGGCCGGCGCCTTCCCGAAAGCCACCCGACACCGCAACGGCCGCACCAGCGAGGTCACGGTCTGGTGCTCCAACGACTATCTCGGCATGGGGCAGCACCCCAAGGTGCTGGCCGCCATGCATGCCGCGCTCGACCGCTATGGTGCGGGTGCGGGCGGCACGCGCAACATCTCCGGCACCAACCATGAGCATGTGCTGCTGGAGCGGGCGCTGGCGAATCTGCACGGCACCGAGGACGCGCTGCTGTTCAACTCCGGCTACATGTCGAACTGGGCCTCGCTCTCCACCCTGGCCGCGCGCATGCCGGGCTGCGTCATCGTCTCCGATGAGATGAACCACGCCTCCATGATCGAGGGCATGCGCCACTCGCGCGCCGAGCGTCGCATGTTCAAGCACAACGACATGGCGGATCTGGAGCGCGTGTTGTCGGAGATCGCCCCCGGCGCGCCCAAGCTGGTGGCCTTCGAGAGCGTCTATTCCATGGATGGCGACATCGCGCCCATCGCCGCGATCTGCGACCTCGCCGACAGATATGGCGCGATGACCTATTGCGACGAGGTCCATGGCGTCGGCCTCTATGGCCCGCGCGGCGGCGGCGTGACCGACCGGGACGGCGTCTCCCACCGCCTGACGGTGATCGAGGGCACGCTGGCCAAGGCCTTCGGCGTGATCGGCGGCTACATCGCCGGCTCGGCCGCCATGTGCGACTTCGTGCGCAGCTATGCCTCGGGCTTCATCTTCTCCACCGCCCTGCCGCCGGCCGTGGCCGCGGGCGCGCGGGCGAGCATCGAGCACCTGATGGAAAGCCAGGTGGAGCGCGCGCGGCTGCATGAGCGGGCGGCGACGCTGCGCCGGCGCCTGGATGCGGTGGGCGTGCCGCATCTGGCGAACGACAGCCACATCGTGCCCGTGATGGTCTATGATCCGATTCTGTGCAAACAGATCAGTGACCTTCTGCTCGACGAACATGGAATCTATGTCCAGCCCATCAACTACCCCACGGTGCCGCGCGGCACGGAACGGCTGCGCATCACGCCCGGCCCGGTGCATAGCGACGCCGACATGGACCATCTTGTGGACAGCCTCGCCGCCATCTGGGCGCGCTTCGAGTTGCGACGCGCGGCCTGATGGATCTGCCGGGCGCGGTCTTCGCCATGACGGGTGAGGCGAAGGCGGCGCGGCCGCAGAAGGTGAAGCCGGGGCGGCAGGTCTTCCCCTTCGCCGCCATCGTCGGCCAGGACGAGATGAAGCTCGCCATCCTGATCGCTGCGGTCGATCAGGCGGTAGGCGGCGTGCTGGTCTTCGGCGATCGCGGCACCGGCAAATCCACCGCCGTGCGCGCCCTGGCCGCTTTGCTGCCGCCGATGGAGGTGGTGGCGAACTGCCCCTATAATTCCGACCCGAAGCGGCCCTTCCCGCCGCGCGAGGGCCCGATCGAGACGGCGCTGATTCCCGTCCCCGTCGTGGATCTGCCGCTGGGTGCCACGGAAGATCGCGTGGCCGGTGCGCTGGATATCGAGCGCGCGCTGGCGAATGGCGAGAAGGCCTTCGAGCCCGGGCTGCTCGCCCGCGCGCATCGCGGCTTCCTCTACATCGATGAAGTGAACCTGCTCGAGGATCACCTGGTGGACCTGCTGCTCGATGTCGCGGCCTCGGGTGAGAATGTGGTGGAGCGCGAGGGCATCTCCATCCGCCACCCGGCGAAATTCGTGCTGATCGGCAGCGGCAACCCGGAAGAGGGCGAGTTGCGGCCGCAATTGCTGGACCGTTTCGGCCTTTCGGTCGAGGTGCGGACCCCCACCGACCTCGCCACCCGCGTCGAAGTCGTGCGGCGCCGCGACGCCTTCGAGCGCAACCCGGAAAAATTCGTCGCGGCCTGGGAGCGTGAGGCCACGCAGATCCGCCGGCGCATCATCGCCGCGCGCCGGCTGCTGCCGAAGGTCGCAGTGCCGGATGCGATGCTCGAGGCCGCGGCGAAGCTCTGCATGGCGCTCGGCACGGATGGGCTGCGCGGCGAGCTGACGCTGATCCGCACGGCGCGCGCCCTGGCCGCGCTGGAGGGCGATCGCGCGGTCACGCTCGCGCATCTGCGTCGCGTCGCCCCGCCCGCCTTGCGCCATCGCCTGCGCCGCAACCCGCTGGATGAGGCCGTGGCCACCACGCGCGTCGAACGCGCGATCACGGAGGTCTTCGGGCCGTGACCGATGATGCATCCGATGCCGGCGGGCCGGATGCCGCCCCATCGGATGCCGTGATGGCCGCCACGCTGCTGGCGATCGATCCGGCGGGCTTGGGCGGCGCCGTGCTGCGCGGTGCGCCGGGGTTGTTGCGTGACCAGTGGCTGGCGCTGCTGCGCGGCGCGCTGCCCGCCGGCACGCCCTTTCGTCGCCTGCCGCTGAACGCGCCGGATAGTCGCCTGCTCGGCGGGCTCGACCTCGCAGCCACCCTCGCCGCCGGGCGGCCGGTGGCGGAGCGCGGCGTGCTCGCGGAGTCGCATGGTGGCATCGTGCTGCTCGCCATGGCGGAGCGGATCGAAGCCGGGGCCGCGGCGCGGCTCGCCGCCGTGCTCGACGCCGGGGAGGTCGCGGTGCAGCGCGACGGGCTGTCGCTGCGCCAGCCCGCGCGGCTCGGCCTGGTCGCGCTGGATGAGGGCGTGAGCGCCGAGGAACAGGTGCCCGCCGCGCTGCGGGAGCGCCTCGCTTTCCATCTCACGCTGGAGGGCCGCGGCAGCCTGGCGGCCCGCGCCGCCGATCCCAAGGATATCCGCGCCGCGCGCGACCTGCTCGCCGGGATCGAGGCGCCGGAGGAGGTGGTGACGGCGCTGTGCGGCGCTTCCCTCTCGCTCGGCATCGATTCGGTGCGCGCGCCGCTGCTCGCGCTGCGCACCGCCCGTGCCGCCGCCGCCTTCCAGGGGCGGGACGCCATCCTGCCCGAGGATGTGGGCCTCGCCGCGCGGCTCGTGCTCGGCCCGCGCGCCACGCGCCTGCCCGCGCCCCCGGAGGATCAGCCGGCCGAACCCGATTCGGCGCCGGAAGAGCCCGCGCAGCAGGCCGACAGCCCGCCGGACCAGCCGCCGGACAATGCGGAGCAATCCGATGACAGGCCGGAACAACCCCTCGACCCCGCCGCGCTGCAGGAGATGATCCTGGACGCCGCCCGCGCCACCATGCCGGCCGGCCTGCTCGCCGCGCTGGGCGCGCAGACGCGCGAGGCGGCGCGCCGGGCGGGTGTCTCGGCCGGGCGCGTGGGCGCGCAGCGCCTGTCGCGGCAGCGCGGCCGGCCCATCGGCACGCGGCCCGGCGAGTTGCGTGGCACGGCGCGGCTCGCGCTGGTCGATACGCTGCGCGCCGCGGCACCCTGGCAGAAGCTGCGCCGGCAGGCCGGCAGGCCCGGCCCGCTGATCCGCGTCGCCGCCGGCGATATCCGCGTGCAGCGCTTCAAGCAGCACACCGAGACCACGGCGATCTTCGTGGTCGATGCCTCCGGCTCCTCCGCCCTCAACCGGCTGGCCGAGGCGAAGGGCGCGGTCGAGTTGCTGCTGGCCGATTGCTATGTCCGCCGCGACCAGGTGGCGGTGGTCGCCTTCCGCGGCACGGCGGCGGAGATCCTGCTGCCGCCCACCTCCTCCCTCGTGAGGGCCAAGCGCAGCCTCGCCGGCCTGCCGGGCGGGGGGGCGACGCCGCTGGCGCTCGGGCTGGAAGCGGCCACGGGCCTCGCGGAGGAGGCGGTGCGGCGCGGCCGTTCGCCGCTGCTGGTGCTGCTGACCGATGGCCGCGCCAATATCGGGCGCGACGGCAAGCCGGGCCGGCCCAAGGCGGAGGCCGATGCGCTGGTCGCCGCCATGCCGCTGCGCCTGGCGCGCGTGCCCGCCCTGCTGGTCGATACCGCGCCACGCCCCGTGCCCTATGCGCGGCAATTGGCCGAGGCGATGGGCGCGCGCTACCTCGCCTTGCCCTCGGCGGATTCGCAGGCCTTGAGCGAGGCCGTGGCCGCCGCGCGCGACACGCCCTGAGCATGGCGGAGCGCCTGGATTTCGAGACCGATGGCCGGTCCTGGCCCAATCGCGCCGCCAGCCGCTTCGTCACCGCGGGCGGGCTGCGCTGGCATGTGCAGGTGATGGGCCGCGAGGATTCGCCGGTGCTGCTGCTGCTGCACGGCACCGCCGCGGGCACGCATTCCTGGCGCGACATGATGGCGCCGCTCGCGGCGGATTTTCGCGTGGTCGCGCCCGACCTGCCTGGCCATGCCTTCACCAGCGCGCCGCCGGCCGCGAAGCTCTCCTTGCCGGGCATGGCGGGGGCGGTGGCCGAGCTGCTGCGCGCGATGAACCTCTCGCCCGTCCTCGCGGCAGGTCATTCCGCGGGGGCGGCGATCCTGCTGCGCATGGCGCTGGATGGCGCCATCGCGCCGGCGCGCATCATCAGCCTCAACGGCGCCTTGCAGCCGCTCGGCGACAAGGCGGCGGCCTTCTTCACGCGCGCGGCGCGGCTGCTGGTGGGGCTGCCCTTCGTGCCGAGCCTGTTTGCCTGGCGCGCGCAGGATCGCTCGGTGGCGGAACGGCTGCTGATGGATACGGGCAGCCGCATCGATGCGCGCGGCATCGATGGCTATGCGCGGCTGTTCCGCAATGCCGGCCATGTCTCCGCCGCGCTGACGATGATGGCGCATTGGGACCTGCTGCCGCTGCTGCGCGACCTGCCGCGGCTGCAATCGCGCCTCGTGCTGGTGGTCGGCGCCAATGACCGCGCGGTGCCGCCGGCCCAGGCCGAGCGCGTGCGCGCGCGCCTGCCATCGGCGCGCATCATCACCCTGCCGGGGCTCGGCCATCTGGCGCATGAGGAACAGCCGGAGCGAGTGGTCGAGCTGATCCGCGCGGAGCCCGCCGCCGCATGATGCGCCGCAACACAGTTTTGGCCTCGCCACGGCGGGGGCCGGGTGGCTACCCTTCCGGCGTGATGCTCCAAGGTGCGGCATGGTGACTTCCGCCTCCGGCCCGGTGACCAATGCCGGGGACCTCGCGGCCTGTCAGGCGATGCTCGCCGGCGGGTCGAAATCCTTCCGCGCGGCGGCGATGCTGCTGCCGCGGCGCGTCGCCGAGCCTGCCGCCGCGCTCTACGCCTTCTGCCGCGTCGCCGATGACGAGATCGATGAGGGCGAGGGCGGGCCCGCGCCGCTGCGCCGGCTGCTGGCGCGGCTCGATGACATCTATGCCGGGCGGCCGCAGGATTTCGTGGCCGATCGCGCCTTCGCGCAGGTGGTGCGGCACTACGCCATTCCCCGCGCCCTGCCCGCCGCGCTGCTGGAGGGCTTCGCCTGGGATGGCGAGGGGCGGCGCTATGCCGATATCGGCGCGCTCGAGGCCTATGCGGCGCGCGTCGCGGCCACGGTGGGCGCGATGATGACGCTGCTGATGGGCGTGCGCGACCCGGTGGCGCATGCGCGCGCCTGCGACCTCGGCGTGGCCATGCAGCTCACCAACATCGCGCGCGATGTCGGCACCGATGCGCGGATGGGGCGGCTCTATCTCCCGCTCGACTGGCTGGCGGAGGAAGGGATCGACCCCGACGCCTTCCTTGCCGCGCCGCATTTCACCCCCGCGCTGGGCCGCGTGGTGGCGCGGCTGTTGCGCGTGGCGGACCAGCATTACCGGCGCGCCGAGGGCGGCATCGCGCTGCTGCCGCTGGATTGCCGCGCGGGCATCGCCGCCGCGCGGCGCGTCTATGCCGAGATCGGCCGCGCGCTGGAACGCCAGGGGCTGGACAGCGTCTCGCGCCGCGCCGTGGTGCCGATGCGGCGCAAGGCCTGGCTGATGGCGCAGAGCCTTTCCGCCGTCGCCACCGCGCAGCCGCGCCGCCCGGCGCCGCCGCTGCCCGCCACGGCCTTCCTGGTCGAGGCCGTGGCCCAGGCGCCAGCCCCGCGCGAGGCCCCGGGCCCCGCCCGCCTGCCCGAGCGCATCGTCCGCGCCGCGACGCTGTTCGACCGTCTCGCGCGCGAGGAGAGCTATGGCAGCCTGACACGCTGATCTGTCATGCTGGCTTGACACACATCAAGGCGCCGCGCGGTTGAAGCGCGCCAGCATCCGGCCCAAGGCCTCATCGCTTTGGGAGATGTCCGGTGCGCATTCTGCTGATCCATCCGAACTACCACAGCGGCGGCGCCGAGATCGCGGGCACCTGGCCGCCGGCCTGGGTCGCCTATCTCGCCGGCTACCTCAGGGCGGATGGCTATAACGACATCATCTTCATCGATGCGATGACGACGCATATGGAGGATGACGCGTTGCGGGCCGAGATGGCGCGGCTCAAGCCCGACATCATCGGCACCACCGCCATCACGCCGGCCATCTACAAGGCCGAGGCCACGCTGAAGCTGGCCAAGGAAACCTGCCCCGAGGCGATCACCGTGCTGGGCGGCATCCACGGCACCTTCATGTACCCGCAGGTGCTGACCGAGGCGCCCTGGATCGACGCCGTGGTGCGCGGGGAGGGCGAGCAGGTGCTGCTCGACCTCGTGCGCTGCGTCGAGGATGGGCGCTGGATGCAGGAACGCGGCAGCGTGCAGGGCATCGCCTATCTCGAGGATGGCAAGGTGGTGGCCACCAAGGCCGCGCCGCCGATCAAGGACATCGACCGCATCAAGCCCGACTGGGGCATCCTGGAATGGTCGCGCTACACCTACATCCCGACCGGCACGCGCGTCGCCATCCCGAACATGGCGCGCGGCTGCCCCTTCACCTGTTCCTTCTGCAGCCAATGGATGTTCTGGCGCGACTACCGCGTGCGCGACCCCAAGAAGGTGGTGGACGAGATCGAGGAGCTGGTGACGAAGCACCAGGTCGGCTTCTTCATCCTGGCCGATGAGGAACCGACCATCCACAAGAAGAAGTTCGTGGAATTCTGCCAGGAGCTGATCGACCGCGGCCTGCCCGACAAGGTGCAATGGGGCATCAACACCCGCGTCACCGACATCCTGCGCGACGAGGCGCTGCTGCCCTTCTACCGCAAGGCGGGGCTGGTCCACATCTCGCTCGGTACCGAGGCGGCGGCGCAGCTCAAGCTCGACCGCTTCAACAAGGAGACGACGGTCGCGCAGAACAAGAAGGCCATCCAGCTGCTGCGCGAGGCGGGCATCGTCAGTGAGGCGCAGTTCATCGTGGGTCTCGAGAACGAAACGGTCGAGACGCTGGAAGAGACCTATCTGATGGCGCGGGACTGGAACCCCGACATGGCGAACTGGGCGATGTACACGCCCTGGCCCTTCAGCGACCTGTTCAAGGAACTCGGCGACAAGGTCGAGGTGTTCGACTTCTCGAAGTACAATTTCGTGACGCCGATCATGAAGCCCGAGGCGATGGACCGCGCCACGCTGCTCGATCGCACCATGGCGAACTACCGGCGCTTCTACATGCGCAAGGCCTTCCTGGAATATCCCTGGACGCGCGACAAGCGCCGGCGCGGCTACCTGCTCGGCTGCCTCAAGGCCTTCCTGAAATCGGGCATGCAGCGCACCTTCTACGACCTCGGCAAGGTCGGCTATTGGGGCCCGCAGACCAAGAAGAAGGTCGATTTCCACTTCGACGAGACCCGCACGCTCGAGGCGCGTGAGCCCGTGAAGGTCCCGCACAATGCGATGTGGAAGACCATGCACCGGCCCAAGGCGAAGCTGCCCGCGGCCAATGCACAGGCCACAGGCGGGGCGCCGATGGCCTGCGGCGGCGGCAAGGAGCAGCTGGCGGAATCGCTCGAACCGATGGCCCCGCCCGCCATCAAGGCCTGCGGCGGCGGCACGCAGCAACTGCCCGAGGCGGTGGACGCACCGCCCCGCGCATGAGCGCCGGGTCGTGAACGCGATGGCGGGCGCGGCCGTGCTGCCCGGCAGCGGGCGCATCGGCCCCAACGCCATCACCCGCATGGCCGAGGCGCTGATGGCATCGGAGGGCATGGCCGCCACCCGCGCGATCTTCGCCGAGGCCGGGCTGGCGGCGCATCTCGCCACCCCGCCCACCGGCATGGTGCCGGAGCGCGAGGTGATGCGGCTGCACCGCACGCTGCGCGCCGGGCTGGGCGAGGCGCGGGCGAGCCTCGTTTCGCGTGAGGCCGGGCGGCTGACCGCCTATTACCTGCTGGCGCACCGCATTCCCCGCCCTGTGCAATGGCTGCTGCGGAATCTGCCGCCCCGCCCGGCGGCCTGGATCCTGCTGCGCGCCATCGGCCGCCATGCCTGGACCTTCGCCGGTTCGGGCCGGTTCCGCGTGCTGCCGGGCCGGCCGCTGCGGCTTGAGATCGCCGAAGGGCCGCTCGCCCTGGGCGCGCAGGCGGAAAACCCCGTCTGCGCCTATTACGCCGCGACCTTCGAGACGCTCTTCGCCGAGCTGGTCAGCCCGCGCACGCGGGTGCGCGAGACCGCCTGCATGGCGCTCGGCGCGCCGGCCTGCGTGTTCGAGGTGGATTGGTCGCGCGAAATCCATTGACGCGAGTGTCAATTCAGCCTGACATACCATGTGACAACACAGGCTGACGGTTCGCCGTCGGCCCTGGAGGCCCTGCATGGACACCGCGACCCGCATCGAGAGCACGCTCGCCGACGCCGTGCTCTGCGCCGAGGCCGCCGGCGCGCCGCCACGCCTGGCCGCCGCGATGCGGCATTCGGTCTTCCCCAAGGGCGGGCGCATTCGCCCGCGCCTGACGCTGGCCGTGGCCGCCGCCTGTGGCGACGACAAGCCGGGCCTGTCTTCCGCCGCCGCCGCCGCGATCGAGCTGCTGCACTGCGCCAGCCTGGTGCATGACGACATGCCCGCCTTCGACAATGCCGAGACACGGCGCGGCAAGCCCAGCGTGCACCGCGCCTTCGGCGAGCCGCTGGCGGTGCTCTCGGGCGATGCGCTGATCGTGCTGGCCTTCCAGACCCTCGCCCGCGCCGCGCCCTGCGCGCCGGAGCGGCTGGGCCCGGTGATCGGCGCCGTGGCGGATGGCGTGGGCGTGCCCTTCGGCATCGTCGCCGGCCAGGCCTGGGAGTGCGAGCCCCGCGCCGACCTCTCCGAATACCACCGGCAGAAGACCGGTGCGCTCTTCGCCGCCGCGACCATCGCGGGTGCGGCGGCGGCCGGCTTCGCGGAGCCGGAGCTGTGGCGCGCCCTGGGTGAGAAGCTGGGCGAGGCCTATCAGGTGGCGGACGATCTGCGCGACGCGGTCGAGGATGAGGCCACGCTGGGCAAGCCCGTGGGGGTGGACAAGGCGTTGGGCCGGCCGAGTGCCGTGACGCAGCTCGGGCTTGAGGGTGCGGTGGCGCGGTTGAAGTCCCTCGCCGCCGCGGCCGTCACCTCGATCCCGGACTGCCCCGGCCAGACCATGCTGCGCGCCGCGATCCTGCAGGAAGCCGGGCGGCTGCTGCCCCAGAAGCTGGCCTCGGCGGCCTGAGCATGCGCATGGGGGCCATCGAGGCCGTGGCGGCACCCGCACCCTCGCTGCGCGACCGCTTCCGCGCCTGGCGGGAGGGGGTGACGGCACGGCCGGGCTTCCGCGCCTGGGCCGCCCGCTTCCCGCTGACCCGGCCGATGGCGCGGCAGCGGGCGCGGGCGTTGTTCGATCTCTGCGCCGGCTTCGTCTATTCGCAGGTGCTCTTTGCCTGCGTGCGCCTGCGGCTCTTCGACCTGCTGCATGAGGCCGGGCCCCTGCCGCCCGGCGTGCTCGCCGCCCGGCTGAACATGACCGCAGAAGCGGCGGAGACGCTGCTGCGCGCCGCCGCCTCGCTCGATCTGCTGGCGCTGCGCGACGATGGGCGCTGGGCGCTGGGCCCGCTGGGCGCGGCGATGGTGGGCAACCCCGGCATCGCGGCGATGGTGGAGCACCATGCGCTGCTCTACGCCGACCTGGCCGACCCGGTGGGGATGCTGCGGCGCGAGCGCGGCGGCAATGCGCTCTCCGGCTACTGGGCCTATGCCGGGGCCGAGACGCCGGCGGCGGTGGCGGCCGAGCGGGTGGCGGAATACTCCGCACTGATGGCGGCCTCCCAGCCCATGGTGGCGGAGGAGGTGCTCGCCGCCTACGATTTCCGCCAGCACAAGGTGCTGCTCGATGTCGGCGGCGGGGAGGGGGCCTTCGTCGCCGCCGTCGCCGCCCGCGCGCCCGACCTGCGGCTGCGCGTCTTCGACCTGCCGGCGGTGGCCGAGCGCGCCCGCGCGCGCTTCGCGGCGCTGGGCCTCTCGGGCCGGGCGGAGGCCCATGGCGGCGATTTCAGCACCGACCCGCTGCCGCGGGGCGCGGACCTGATCAGCTTCGTGCGGGTGCTGCACGACCATGACGATGCGGTGGTGCGCGGCCTGCTGCGGGCGGCGCGGGCCGCGCTGCCGCCCGGCGGGCGGCTGCTGGTGGCCGAGCCCATGGCCGGCACGAAGGGCGCCGAGCCGATGGGGGAGGCCTATTTCGGCTTCTACCTGCTCGCCATGGGCCGCGGCCGGCCCCGGCGCCCGGAGGAGTTGCAGGCGATGATCGTCGAGGCCGGCTTCACCGGCGTGCGCCTGTTGCGGACCGGCACGCCGCTGCTGACGCGCGTGCTTGTGGCGGATGTCACACCTTCCTGACGCATCGCAACCATGCGTGTCAGTTTTACTTGACAGTTAAGCCTGTCAGTCTAGGCTGACGCCTCAACCAAGGGAGCCGGTAGTCCAGGTGGACACCATCGCTGTCGTTCTCGAAGCACCAGAGCAGCTCGCCTTGAGCCGCCTCGACCTCCTGCCCCCCGGGCAGGATGACGTGGTGGTGGATGTCGAGTTCTCGGGCATCAGCACGGGCACGGAGCGGCTGCTCTACTCAGGGCGGATGCCGCCCTTCCCGGGCATGGGCTACCCGCTGGTGCCCGGCTACGAATCGGTCGGACGTATCGTCTCCGCCGGTGGCAACACGCAGCGCCAGGTGGGTGAGCGGGTCTTTGTGCCGGGTGCACGCTGCTTCGGCCCGCGCGCCGGCGTGGAGGTGCGCGGGCTGTTCGGCGGCGCGGCCTCGCGCCTCGTGGTGCCGGCCGCGCGCGTCATGCCGGTGGAAGAGGATCTCGGCGTCGATGCGGTGCTGATGGCACTCGCCGCCACCGCGCAGCATGCCATCGCCCCGCTCGGTGCCGCAGGCTTCGTGCCGCCCGAGCTGATCGTCGGCCATGGCGTGCTGGGGCGGCTGATCGCGCGCCTCGTCATCGCCGCCGGCGCCCCCGCCCCCACGGTGTGGGAGAAGAACCCCGCGCGCTTCGATGGCGCGAGAGGCTACCAGGTGATCCGGGCCGAGGACGACCCGCGCCGCAACTATCGCAGCATCTGCGAGGTCAGCGGCGATGGCGCGATGCTCGATACGCTGATCGGCCGCCTGGCGCCGATGGGCGAGGTGATCCTCGCGGGCTTCTACTCCGCGCCGATCTCCTTCGCCTTCCCGCCCGCCTTCATGCGGGAAGCGCGGCTGCGCATCGCCACCGAGTTCAAGGAGCCGGACCTCGCCGTGGTCCGGGACCACCTCGCTGCCGGGCGGCTCTCGCTCGATGGCCTGGTCACGCATCACCGCGCGCCTGACGCCGCGGAGGATGCCTATCGCACGGCCTTCTCCGACGCCGCCTGCCTGAAAATGGTCATCGACTGGAGAACAACAACGTGAATGAAGTGACCGGGATCCAGCCGTCTGCCTCCGCCCAGGCCAGCATGGCCGAGGCGCTGCGCGCCGAAGCCGCGCAGGAGCCGGATGCGGTGCACACCGCGCCGGCGAAGAAGGAAACCCAGATCATCGCCATCTACGGCAAGGGTGGCATCGGCAAGTCCTTCACCCTGGCCAATCTCAGCTACATGATGGCGCAGCAGGGCAAGCGCGTGCTGCTGATCGGCTGCGACCCGAAATCCGACACCACCAGCCTGCTCTTCGGCGGGCGGTCCTGCCCCACCATCATCGAGACCAGCTCGAAGAAGAAGGCGGCGGGCGAGCCTGTCGCCATCGGCGATGTCTGCTTCAAGCGCGACGGCGTCTTCGCCATGGAGCTCGGCGGGCCGGAAGTGGGCCGCGGCTGCGGCGGGCGCGGCATCATCCACGGCTTCGAACTGCTCGAGAAGCTCGGCTTCCACCAATGGGATTTCGACTACGTGCTGCTCGACTTCCTGGGCGACGTGGTCTGCGGCGGCTTCGGCCTGCCGATCGCGCGCGACATGTGCCAGAAGGTGATCGTCGTCGGCTCGAACGATCTGCAGTCGCTCTACGTGGCGAACAATGTCTGCTCGGCGGTCGAGTACTTCAAGAAGCTCGGCGGCAATGTCGGCGTCGCCGGCATGGTCATCAACAAGGATGACGGAACGGGCGAGGCGCATGCCTTCGCCGAGGCCGTGGGCATTCCCATCCTCTCCGCGATCCCGGCGGATGACGACATCCGCCGCAAGAGCGCCAATTACGAGATCGTCGGCACCCCCGGCGGCCGCTGGGCCAGCGTCTTCGAACAACTCGCGACCCAGGTGGCCGAGGCGCCGCCGCTGCGCCCGAAGCCCCTGAGCCATGAGAATCTGCTCGGCCTGTTCAAGGGCGATGCGGTGGGCCGCGGCGTCGTGTTGCAGCCGGCGAGCATGGAAGACATGTGCGCTGCCGATGTGCTGAACAAGCCTTCCCTCGAAGTGGTCTACGAGGGCGTCTGAGGCATGGACACGCTTCCACCCCCCAGCGTGCCGGAAGCGGGCGGTTGCCATGGCGGCCGCGAGACTCTCGATTCGGCCGCGCGCGCGGCCGGCAAATCGGCGTTGATGGATCGCCTGGCGACGGACTACCCGAAGGGGCCGCACGACCAGCCGCAATCCATGTGCCCGGCCTTCGGCTCGCTGCGCGTGGGTCTGCGTATGCGCCGCGTGGCGACGATCCTCTCAGGCAGCGCCTGCTGCGTCTACGGCCTGACCTTCACCAGCCATTTCTACGGCGCGCGTCGCACCGTGGGCTATGTGCCCTTCAACAGCGAGACGCTGGTCACCGGCAAGCTGTTCGAGGACATCCGCGACGCGGTGCACGCCCAGGCGAAGATCGAGGATTACGACGCCGTCGTGATCATCAATCTCTGCGTGCCCACGGCGTCGGGCGTGCCGCTGGACCTGCTGCCCAAGCAGATCGACGGCGTGCGCATCATCGGCATCGACGTGCCCGGCTTCGGCGTGCCCACCCATGCCGAGGCGAAGGATGTGCTGGCCGGCGCCATGCTGCGCTACGCCCGCAACGAGGCCGAGGCCGGCCCCGTCGCCCGCCCGCGCGACCACCGCGAGGGTGTGCAGACCGTGGCACTCATCGGCGAGCTGTTTCCGGCGGATCCCATGGGCGTGGGCGCGATGCTCGCGCCGATGGGCCTCTCGCTCGCGCCGCAGACGCCGGCGCGCGAGTGGCGCGATCTCTATGCCGCGCTGGACTGCAAGGTCGCGGCCGCGGTGCACCCCTTCTACACCGCGAGCGTGCGCGAATTCCGCGCCGCCGGCCGCCCCGTGGTGGGTTCCGGCCCCGTGGGCGTCGAGGGCACCGCCGCCTGGCTCGAGGGCATCGGCAAGGCGGCGGGGATCGGTTCCGAATTGATCGACATCGCCAAGGCGCGTGCCCTGCCCGCGATCCAGGGGGCCATGGCCGGCAACCCGATAGGCGCGCGTATCACCGTCTCGGGCTATGAGGGCTCGGAACTGCTCGTCGCCCGCCTGCTGATCGAGGCCGGCGCCGAGGTGCCCTATGTCGGCACCGCCTGTCCGCGCACCGAATGGAGCGACCCGGACCGCGAGTGGCTCGAGGCGCGCGGGGTGCATGTGCAGTACCGCGCGAGCCTGGAGCAGGACCTCTACGCGATGCGGGAGGCCAAGCCCGACCTCGCGCTCGGCACCACGCCGCTGGTGCAGAAGGCGAAGGAGCTCGGCACGCCCGCGCTCTACTTCACCAACATGGTCTCGGCCCGGCCACTTTTCGGCCCGGCGGGCGCGGCCTCCATGGCCGGGATCGTCGCGGCGCAGACGCGCGGCAAGGAGCGATTTTCCCGCATGGTGAGCTTCTTCGAAGGCGTGGGCACGCCCGATGGCGCGGGCTACGGCTTCAAGGACAAGCCCAGCGATCCGCCCGGCTTCCGCGAGCGCCAGCGCAAGCTGCGCGCGGCGAAGGCCAAGGCCGAAGAAGCGGTGGGGACCTAGGCCATGCTCGTCCTCGATCATGATCGGGCCGGCGGCTATTGGGGGGCGATCTACGCCTTCTCCGCGGTGCGCGGCCTGCGCGTGGTGATCGACGGCCCGGTGGGTTGCGAGAACCTGCCCGTCACCGCCGTGCTGCACTACACCGATGCGCTGCCGCCGCATGAGCTGCCCATCGTCGTCACGGGCCTCGACGAGGATTCGCTCTCGAAGAACGGCACCGAGGATTCGATGCGCCGCGCCGCCGCGACGCAGGATCCGGACCTGCCGGCCGTGGTCGTCACCGGCTCCATCGCCGAGATGATCGGCGGCGGCGTGACGCCGCAGGGCAGCAACCTGCAGCGCTTCATCTGCCGCACCATCGACGAGGACCAGTGGCAGGCCGCGGATCGCGCCATCATGTGGCTCTGGACCGAGTTCGGCGCCAAGGGCCGCCGGCCGAAGGCGCGGGTGCGCAAGGAAGGCACGAAGCCGCGCGTCAACATCATCGGCCCCATCTACGGCACCTTCAACATGCCCTCCGACCTGGCGGAGATTCGCCGGCTGGTGGAAGGCATCGGCTGCGAGATCAACCTGGTCTTCCCGCTGGGCTCGCATGTCGAGGACATCGGCAAGCTGCCTGACGCCGACGTCAACATCTGCATGTACCGCGAATTCGGCCGCAAGCTCTGCGAGGAACTGGAGAGGCCCTACCTCCAGGCGCCGATCGGCCTGTTCGCGACCACGAACTTCCTGCGCAAGCTGGGTGAACTGACGGGCCTCGACCCCGAGCCCTTCATCGAGCGTGAGAAGCACACCACGATCAAGCCGCTGTGGGATCTCTGGCGCAGCGTGACGCAGGATTTCTTCGCCTCCGCCAGCTTCGCGGTGGTGGCGACGGACACCTATGCGCGCGGACTGCAGCGTTTCCTGGGCGAGGAGATGGGCGTGCCCTGCGCCTTCGCCTTCAGCCGCATGGCCGGGCAGAAGCCCGACAACGCCGCGGTGCGCCTGGCGATGAAGACCTCGCCGCCGCTGGTTCTGTTCGGAAGCTACAACGAACGCATGTACGCCGCCGAGCTGAAGAGCCGCGCGATGTACATCCCGGCAAGCTTTCCGGGTGCCATCATCCGGCGCGCCACCGGCACGCCCTATATGGGCTACGCAGGCGCGACCTACATCGTCCAGGAATACTGCAACGCGCTGTTCGACGCGCTGTTCTTCATCCTCCCGCTGGGGACGGAGCTCGACAAGATCGACCCGACTCCGGTGCGGCCGGAGGAAGCCTGGGACGATGAAGCTGTGGCGCTGCTCGACCTGCATGTCGAGCATGAGCCTTTCCTGTTGCGCATCTCGGCGGCCAAGCGGCTGCGCGAGATGGTTGAGAATGCCGCGCGTATGGCTGGGGAGCCGCGCATCACCATGGAACGGGCACGATCGGTGCTGGGCGAAAGCCCGGCCCGGACGCTTGCCGTTCCGCGCGTTGCGGAGGGCGTCGTGTGACGACACCCCTGCAAGTTCCCGATCTCGCCTCCCGCCGACGTGTGGCACCCGGTGCTGCACGGAGTCGGGTGACGAGTCGGCGCCGGCGGTTTCCCGCCATGCCAAACCCTGCCGCGCGGGCTGTGCGCGGTGACGGCCGCAAGGCCAGTTGGAGGTCTGAATAATGGCCGAAGGTTCGAGAACCGGTCTGACCGAAGGCGAAGCGCGAGAGATCCATTCCCTGCTGATCCAGGGCTGGGCCTTCTCCGTCTTCGCCTCGATGGGAGCCCACGTGCTGACGTGGCTGTGGAGGCCGTTGGTGTACGGCAACTCCGTGGTCCCGCCGGACTGGCGCTTCTTCTGAGGCGATTCCGGGCCCTGCTGCGTGAGCGCCTGGCCCGGATCCGAAGAACACAGAGGAGAAGAAGAGCATGCATAAGATCTGGATGGTGGTTGACCCGCGCCGGGCACTGTTCCTGGCGATGGTGGGTGTCCTCGGCATCGCCGCGGTGATCCATCTCGTCGTGCTCAGCAGCCCCCGCTACTGCGATCACCTGGGCTTCTGCGCGACCTCGCCGACCTTCACGCCGGGGCAGCCCGTCGGTCGGTAGGCGACACACGCCAGTGTCGCTCCGCGGCAGTGGGCGAGGATCAACTGATCCTGCAGCAGGGCTTCCGCACCCGTCGGGTGCGGACTTGCTGCGGCACAGCGGGCCTCGCCCGCTGTCGGGGACGACGACACGGCACAGCGGGAACCTGCCCCGCCTGGATGGGAGCATCAACCAATGGCGATGCTGAGTTTCGAAGGCAAATACAGAGTCCGGGGCGGTACGCTCGTGGGCGGGGAGCTATTCGACTTCTGGATAGGCCCGTTCTGGGTGGGCTTCTTCGGCATCACGACCGTCTTCTTCACGGTCGTCGGCACGATCCTGATTCTGGTCGGTGCCGCGATCCAAGGGACTTTCAATCCTTGGCTGATCAATATCGCGCCGCCTGATCTCGCCTATGGCCTTCGCCTTGCGCCGATGCGCGAGGGCGGGCTGTGGCAGGTGATCACGGTGTGCGCCATCGGCGCCTTCGTATCCTGGGCGCTGCGCCAGGCGGAAATCTCACGCAAGCTCGGCATGGGCTACCATATCCCCATCGCCTACAGCGTGGCGGTCTTCGCTTACATCACGCTGGTGGTGATCCGGCCCGTCCTGATGGGCGCGTGGGGCCATGGCTTCCCCTACGGCATCTGGTCGCACCTCGATTGGGTGTCCAATGTCGGCTATCAGCACCTGCACTTCCACTACAACCCGGCGCACATGATCGCGGTGACGTTCTTCTTCACCACGGTCCTGGCCCTGTCGCTGCACGGCGCGCTGGTGCTCTCGGCGCTCAACCCGCCGAAGGGCGAGCCCGTGAAGACCGCGGAGCATGAGAACACCTTCTTCCGCGACCTGATCGGCTACTCCATCGGCACGCTGGGCATCCACCGTCTTGGCCTGTTCCTGGCGCTGTCGGCCGGCTTCTGGAGCGCCGTCTGCATCGTCATCAGCGGCCCCTTCTGGACGCGCGGCTGGCCCGAATGGTGGGGTTGGTGGCTCAACCTGCCGATCTGGCATCATTGAGGCGGGAGAAGCGAGATGCTGACCAAATCAGAAGACTGGAAGCCCGAATACCAGAACCTGTTCACGCGGGTTCAGGTGCGCGGGCCCGCCTATCCGGGCGTCCCTCTTCCCGCCGGTGACGTGCCGCGCGAGGGTGGCACCCGCTACGTCCACCTGTTCGGTCGTTTCGGCGATGCGCAGGTGGGTCCGATCTACCTCGGCCAGCTTGGGATCCTGTCGATCGTCTTCGGCTTCATCGCCTTCGAGATCATCGGCCTCAACATGCTGGCCCAGGTGAACTGGAACGTCTGGGAGTTCATCCGCCAGCTCTTCTGGCTGGCCCTTGAACCGCCCAAGGCGGAGTATGGTCTGCGTATCCCGCCCTTGCGTGAGGGTGGCTGGTGGCTGGCGGCGGGCTTCTGCCTTACCGTCTCGATGCTGCTCTGGTGGGCGCGTACCTATCGCCGTGCACGTCAGCTCGGCATGGGCACGCATGTGGCCTGGGCCTTCGCGGCTGCGATCTGGCTCTACCTGGTGCTGGGCTTCATCCGCCCGATCCTGATGGGCTCCTGGAGCGAGGCGGTGCCGTTTGGCATCTTCCCGCATCTGGACTGGACCGCCGCCTTCTCGATCCGCTATGGCAACCTGTTCTACAACCCCTTCCATGCCCTCTCCATCGTGTTCCTGTATGGCTCGACTCTGCTCTTTGCCATGCACGGCGCGACGATCCTTGCGCTGGGCCGCTACGGCGGTGAGCGTGAGATCGAACTGGTGCTGGACCGTGGCACGGCTGCGGAGCGTGGTGGCCTGTTCTGGCGCTGGTGCATGGGCTTCAACGCCAGCTTCGAGAGCATCCATCGCTGGGCCTGGTGGTTCGCGGTGCTCTGCCCCCTCACGGGCGGCATCGGCATCCTGCTCACCGGCACGGTCGTGGATAATTGGTACCTCTGGGCTGTGGACCGGCACTTCGCCCCTGCCTACCCGCAACTCTGGGCGCCGATCGCTGATCCCGCCCTTGTGCAAGGAGCGCCGCGATGAGCCTGACCGCCAAAGTTGGTCTGGCCTTCGCCGGACTGCTGGGTGTGCTCGTGGTGCTGTTCACCTTCGAACGGCCCCCCGTGGTGAGCACCCAGAACGGCTTCCGCGGCACGGCGATGGAGCAGGTGGTGAATCCCCGCCTGCGCGCCGTGTCCGTGGCGGCCAACCGCGTGCCGGCGGCGCCGGAAGCGGCCGATGCGGAGGGCGACAAGGCCTCCGAGGTCTTCGAGAACGTGCAGCTTCTCGGCGATCTCTCGGTGGCCCAGTTCGGCCGCATCATGCAGGCGATGACCGAGTGGGTCGCGCCCGCACAGGGGTGCAACTACTGCCACAACCCCGAGAACATGGCGTCCGACGAGGTCTACACGAAGGTCGTGACGCGCCGCATGCTCTCGATGGTGCGCACCATCAATGTCGAGTGGACGGCGCATGTCGCTCAGACCGGCGTCACCTGCTACACCTGCCATCGCGGCCAGCCCGTGCCGGCAGAGAACTGGTCCACCCTGGTCGAGGGCCGTGCGGGCCTCGCCGGGCCGACCGGGCAGAACCTGGCTTCCGATGTGACCGCGGGCACGTCGCTGCCGCGCGATCCCTTCACGCCTTATCTGCTCGGCGATCGCAACATCCGCGTGGCAAGCCCGGGCTCCATGCCGCGCGGCAACACCACCGATGTGCGTGAGACCGAGTGGAGCTACGCGCTGATGATGCACATGTCCGACTCGCTCGGCGTGAACTGCACCTTCTGCCACAACAGCCGTGCTTTCGCCTCCTGGGCGCAGAGCCCGGCGCCGCGCCTGACTGCCTGGCATGGCATCCGCATGGTGCGGCAGATCAACAACGACTACATCGTCCCCCTGACCCCCGTCTGGGCAGCCAATCCGCGTGGTCCCGCGGATGGCCCGCACATGGCGCGGCTTGGCCCGGGTGGCGATGCGCTGAAGGTCAACTGCGCAACCTGCCACCAGGGGGCCAACAAGCCCTTCTATGGCGCGCCGATGGCAGCGGACTATCCGGAACTCGCCCGGATCAGCGCGGCCCCGGTGACCCGTCGCGCCGAGGCGCAGACGCGGTGAACATCAAGGGGCGTCCGGGCGTCGTGCCCGGGCGGCCCTTGGCGCTGAACCTGTCACGGCCGGGCGTCTCCTGGGGCTTGCCCCGGGGGGCGACCCGGCCGCGACGCTTTTGCGGGGATGGCGGGCGTGGCGATGTTCCTGGAGCTTGGCGGCCTCGCCCTTGTGGCCTTCGGCGCCGCCACCATCCTGCCCGCGCAGTCCGAGCCCGTGCTGGTCGGCCTGCTGCTGCTGGGCGAGACGCCGGCCTGGCTGCTGGTGCTGGTGGCGAGCATCGCGAACACGCTCGGCAGCGTCGTGAACTGGTGGCTCGGCACGCAGTTGCTGCGCTTCCAGGAGCGGCGCTGGTTCCCCGCCTCGCCCGCGCAGGTCGTGCGCGCCGTGGCCTGGTATCGCCGCTGGGGGCGCTGGTCGCTGCTGCTTTCCTGGGCGCCGATCATCGGCGATCCGCTGACCGTTGTCGCCGGCGTGCTGCGCGAACCCTTGCGCGAATTCATCCTGCTCGTCGCCATCGCCAAGACCGGGCGCTATGTGGTGCTCGCGCTGGTGACACTCGGCCTCGCATGACCAATCCTGCAACGATATCCTCGTACATCCACGAAGGCTGCCACGCGCCATGGACATGAACCCCGCCTCGCCGCCCGACACGCGCCCGCATGCCATCGTCATCGGCTCGGGCTTCGGCGGCCTGGCCGCCGCGATTCGCCTGGGTGCGCGCGGCTGGCGCGTGAGCGTGCTCGAGAAGCTCGATGCGCCGGGCGGGCGCGCCTATGTCTACCGGCAGGATGGCTTCACCTTCGACGCCGGGCCCACCATCATCACCGCGCCCTATCTGCTCGAGGAACTCTGGGCGCTGTGCGGGCGGCGCATGGCGGATGACATCGACCTGCGCCGCATGGATCCCTTCTACCAGATCCGTTTCGATGACGGCGAGGTGATGAACTGCTCCGCCGATCTCGAGGCCACGCGGCGCGAGATCGCGCGCCTCGCGCCCGAGGACATGGCCGGCTTCGAGCGCTTCATCCGCGACAGCGAGCGCATCTTCAAGGTGGCCTTCGAGAAGCTGGCCGACCAGCCCTTCCACAGCCTCGCCACGCTGCTGGCCGCGGTGCCGGACATGGTGAAGCTGGGCGGCTACCGCACCGTCTATGGCAAGGTCAGCGACTATTTCACCAACGACAAGCTGCGCATCGCCTTCAGCTTCCACCCGCTGCTGATCGGCGGCAATCCGCTGACCACCACCGCCTATTACTGCCTGATCGCGCATCTGGAGCGCATGCATGGCGTGCACTACGCCATGGGCGGCATGGGGGCGCTGGTGCAGGGGCTGGTGGGCCTGATCGGCCAGCTCGGCGGGTCGCTGCGCTACGGGGCGGAGGTGGCGCAGATCACCGTTACCAATGGCCGCGCCAGCGGCGTGCGCCTGGGCAGCGGGGAGACGCTGGCGGCCGACATCGTGGTCTCCAACGCCGATGTCGGCTGGACCTATTCGAAGCTGCTCTCCGAGCATCCACGCAAGCGCTGGACCGATGCGAAGGTTGCCCGCGCGCGCTACTCGATGTCGCTCTTCGTCTGGTATTTCGGCACGAACCGGCGCTTCGAGGATGTCTATCACCACACCATGGTGCTCGGCCCGCGCTACCGCGAATTGCTGACCGACATCTTCCGGCACAAGCGCCTCGCCAAGGATTTCTCGCTGTACCTGCATCGGCCGACCGCCACGGATGCCTCCCTGGCGCCGCCGGGCTGCGACAGCTTCTACGTGCTCTCCCCGGTGCCGCATCTGGGCAGCGGCACGGATTGGGCGGCGCAGGCCGAGCCCTACCGCGCCGCGATCCAGCAGCGGCTGGAGGACACCGCGCTGCCCGGGCTGGGGACGAGCATCGTCACCTCCCACATCCTCACGCCGCAGGATTTCCGCGACCGGCTGCTGAGCGTGAACGGCGCGGCCTTCTCGCTGGAGCCGCAGCTGTTCCAGAGCGCCTGGTTCCGCCCGCACAATGTCAGCGAGGACCTGCCCGGCCTCTACATGGTGGGTGCCGGCACGCATCCGGGGGCGGGGGTGCCGGGGGTGGTCTCCTCTGCCAAGATCCTCGACCAAGTGGTGCCTGCGGCGGCAGATTTCCAGAAAGTAAGGTAACTGCCTAGTTTTCGTGCATCGAGGGCTTGAACCCGTCTGGGCGGATCACCATCCGTTTATCCATCGGTCGGTAGGATCACCTCAGCCGGGCGTCATGGGACGCCCGCCCGCCCCTGGAGACGTCGCGGATGCCGGATATCGGGTTTGTTGCCACGCCCCTGAACGATGCGCGCCGCCTGCAGCGCTCGCTGGCCGAGATCGCCGACCATGGTTTTGCCGACCTGATGCGCCGTGACGCGGCCGTGCGGGTGCTGGTGCTGGCCCGCCGTCTGCCCGCCCCGACTGCGGAGACCCCCGCCGTGGCCCTGGTGCGGCGCCTGGCCTCGGCCTGGGACCCCTCGGTGATGACCGCGGCCGAATATGCCGAGAGCCTGAGCGTCGCCGATCTGGACGGGCTGCTGCTCGCGGCCCGCGCCTGGGCGGCCGCCGCGGTCGAGGTCGCGCCGGAGCTGCAGCGCGCCGCCTGAAAGGCGCGCCCGCGTGGCGGGTCATTCCGGCCTTGGCGGCGCTGGGGGCCGTTGACTCGCAACCCCCCTGGCGGCTATAGGCTGCGCCCTCCGGCGTCCCTCGCGGCCGCCGGCGGCCTTCATTGGCATCTTCATCATCACGACACGGGCGCCCTTCGCGCCCGCGAGGTCCGGACAGCGAAAGCCCGAGCGCGCACATGAATTACGCAGTGATCCGCACCGGCGGGAAGCAGTACCGCGTCACCCCCGACGCCGTGCTCACCGTCGAAAAGCTCGAAGCCGAGCCCGGCGCCACCATCACCTTCCACGACGTTCTCGCGCTCGGCACCGAGGCCGGCCTGACGATCGGCGCGCCGACCGTCCCGGGTGCGCGCGTGACCGCCACCGTCGAGATGCAGAACCGCGGCGACAAGGTGCTGATCTTCAAGAAGCGCCGCCGCAAGAACAGCCGCCGCAAGAATGGCCATCGGCAGATGCAGACCGTGCTCCGCATCACCGAAATCGCCGCCGCCTGAATCCGAGGGATCTGAACCATGGCACATAAGAAGGCAGGCGGTTCGTCGCGCAACGGCCGCGACTCCGCCGGCAAGCGTCTGGGCGTGAAGCGTTCGGACGGGCAGCTCGTGAACGCGGGCAACATCATCGTGACGCAGCGCGGCACCAAGATGCTGGCCGGCACCAATGTGCTGGTCGGCCGCACCCACTCGCTGCACGCCACCGTCGACGGGCATGTGAAGTTCTCGCGCAAGGCCGAAGGCCGCGTGCAGGTCTCCATCGTGCCGCTGCCGGTCGCGGCCGAGTAACCTTCGTCCCTGGCGACGCGAGGAAGGGGGGCCGCCAGGCCCCCTTTTTGCGTTTCGGGGCGGGATAGGCACCCATGAAATTCCTCGACGAAGCCAAGGTCTATGTGAAGGGCGGCGATGGCGGCGATGGCGTCGTCGCCTTCCGGCGCGAGAAATACATCGAGTTCGGCGGCCCCGATGGCGGCAATGGCGGCAAGGGCGGCGACATCGTCATCGAGGCGGTGGACGGCCTGAACACGCTGATCGACTACCGCTACGCGCAGCATTTCAAGGCCCGCAAGGGCGGCAATGGCGCGGGCAGCGACTGCACCGGCGCGGGCTCGGACGATGTGGTCATGAAGGTGCCCGTCGGCACCCAGATCCTGGACGAGGACAAGGAAACCCTGCTCGCCGACCTCACCGCCGCGGGCCAGCGCGTGGTGATCGCGCGCGGCGGCGATGGCGGCTTCGGCAATGCCACCTACAAATCCTCCACCAACCGGGCCCCGCGCCGCGCCGACAAGGGCTGGCCGGGGGAGGAGCGCTGGGTCTGGCTGCGCCTGAAGCTGATCGCCGATGCCGGGCTGGTCGGCCTGCCCAATGCCGGCAAATCCACCTTCCTCGCCGCCGTCTCCGCCGCCCGGCCGAAGATCGCCGACTACCCCTTCACCACGCTGCATCCGCAGCTCGGCGTGGTGCGGCTGCACCCGGATGGGCGGCCCAGCCGCGATGCGACCATGGAGTTCATCCTGGCCGACATCCCCGGCCTGATCGAAGGCGCGCATGAGGGGGCGGGCCTGGGCGACCGTTTCCTCGGCCATGTCGAGCGCTGCGCGGTGCTGCTGCACCTGATCGACGGCACCGCTGCCGACCCCGCCGGCGCCTATCGCACCATCCGCAACGAGCTGGCCGGCTATGGCGGCGGCCTGGCCGAGAAGCCGGAGATCGTGGCGCTGAACAAATCGGATGCGATGACGCCCCAGGCCACGGCCTCCCGCCTCAAGGCGCTCTCGCGCGCCGCGGGGCAGCCCGCGCTGCTCGTCTCGGGCGCGACCGGTGCCGGCGTGCCGGAGGTGCTGCGCGCCCTGCACGCGCGCATCCTGGCCGACCGCCAAGGCTGAGGTTCCGGCTGGCATGACCGCACCCTCCCTGCTCACCGCCCGGCGCGTCGTGGTGAAGATCGGCTCGGCCCTGGTGGTGGATGAGGCCACCGCCGCGCCGCGCGAGTCCTGGCTCGCCGGCGTCGCCGCCGATGTCGCCGCGATGCGGGCGCGCGGCGTCGAGGTGATCCTGGTCTCCTCCGGCGCCATCGCGCTCGCGCGCCGCGCGCTGGGGCTGACGCGCCGAAAGCTGCGGCTGGAGGAGAAGCAGGCGGCGGCCGCGGTGGGGCAGATCCGCCTCGCCGGCGCCTGGGCCAGCGCGCTCTCCGCGCAGTCGCTCAACGCGGCGCAGCTGCTGCTGACCCTCGAGGACAGCGAGGATCGCCGCCGCTACCTCAATGCGCGGGCCACGCTGCACACGCTGCTGTCGCTGGGTTGCATCCCCGTGATCAACGAGAACGACACAGTCGCCACCGCCGAGATCCGCTTCGGCGACAATGACCGCCTGGCGGCGCGCGTGGCCGAGATGGTCGAGGCCGATGCGCTGGTGCTGCTCTCCGACATCGATGGCCTCTACACCGCCGATCCCAGGCGCGACCCGGCCGCGCGCCACATCCCCGTCGTGCCGCACCTCACGGAAGAGATCATGGCGATGGGCGGCGAGCCCCCGCCCGGCTATTCCTCGGGCGGCATGCGCACCAAGCTGATCGCGGCGCGCATCGCCACCGGTGCGGGTTGCGCCATGGCCATCGCGCTCGGCAAGCAGGACCGGCCGCTCAGGGCGATGGAGCAGGGCGCGCCCTGCACCTGGTTCCTGCCCGAGGGCGAGGGCCGCACCGCGCGCAAGCGCTGGATCGCCGGCAGCCTGGCGCCGCTCGGCGCGCTGGTGGTGGATGCAGGGGCGGTGCGCGCGCTCAAGCGCGGTTCCTCCCTGCTGCCGGCCGGGGTGCGGCGCGTGGAGGGCAGCTTCCATCGCGGCGACCCGGTGAGCGTGCGCGACGAATCCGGCGCGGAGCTGGCGCGTGGCCTCGCCGCCTATGACGCCGCCGAGGCCGGGCTGATCGCCGGGCATCGCAGCGAGGAGCTGGAAGCGATCCTGGGCTGGCGCGGCCGGGACGAGATCATCCACCGGGATGATCTGGTGGTGCTGTAGCGGCACGCGCCTTGCCTGCCTCCCGGGGATCACCGCCGATCCCCTGGGAGCCGCCCATGTCCACGCCAATCCATGCCTCGCGCCGCGCCATGCTGCTTGGGGCCGCGGCAGTTCTCGCCGCGCCGGGCATTGCCCGCGCCCAGACTGCGCGCTTCCGCTTCAACCTCGGCTGGCGGGTCGAGGCCTCGGCGGCGGGGTTCCTGCTGGCGGCCGAGCGCGGCTACTATCGGGCGGAGGGGCTGGAGGTCACGATCGACACCGGCAATGGCTCCTCCGGCGCCATCACCCAGGTGGCGGGGGGGGCCTATGATGGCGCCTCGGCCGACATGGCCAGCCTGATCCAGCACAACCTCGCCAATCCCGGCCGCCGCCTGCTGGCCGCGGCGATCCAGTACGACAGCAACCCCAACGCGCTGATCGTGAAGGCGAATTCCTCCATCCGCACGCCGCGCGACTTCATCGGCAAGAAGATCGCCGGCCAGCCCTTCAACGCCTCGCGCGCCCTGTTCCCGATCTTCGCCCGCGCCCAGGGCATCCCGGTGGACAGCGTGCAGTGGCAATCGATCGACCCCGCGCTCGGCAACCAGCTGTTCCTGCGCAACGAGATCGACGCCATCGCCTTCTTCTACTTCACCGGCCTGATCAATCTGCAGGCGGCGGGGCTGCCGCTCGATCAGATGCGCACCTTCCGCTACTCGGAGTTCGGCTTGCAGGGCTATGGCAACGGCATCGTGGTGAATCCGGCCCTTGCCACCTCGAACCCGCGTGCGCTGGCCGGGTTCGTGCGCGCGACCACGCGCGGCTGGCTCGACTGCATCGCCGATCCGGTGGCCGGCGGCCGTGCCGTGAAGGCGCGTGAGGGCCTGGCGGATGAGGCGCTGGAAACCGCGCGGCTGCGCATGATCACCGAGGGCAGCATGGTCACCGCCGATACCCGCGCCAATGGCTGGGGCGCGGCCACGCCCGCCCGGCTCCAGGCGACGATCGACGAGACGCTGCTGGCCTTCGGCCTTCAGGGCAGCCTGACGCCGGCGGACATCTTCACCGACGCCTTCCTGCCCACCCCGGCCGACCGCGCGCTGCGCGCCGCGCGGGGCTGAGCGCCATGGCGGGGATCCCGGTCATCAGCCTGGCGCAGGAGGACGCCGCCATCGCGGCGGCGGTGCGCGATGCCTGCACGAGCCATGGCTTCTTCTACGTCGTCGATCACGGCGTGGCGGCCGAGACGGTGCAGGGCCAGTTCGACTGGGCAGAGCGTTTCTTCGCCCTGCCCGAGGCCGTGAAGCAGGAGGTCCACCTGCTGAAATCCTCCGCCCGGCGCGGCTGGGAGAGCCTGGGCGCGCAGACGCTCGATGCCGGGGCGCAGCCCGACCGGAAGGAGAGCTTCTACGCCGGCGTGCATTACGGGCCGGAGCATCCGAATGTGCAGGCCAAGCTCAACGGCTATGGCCCCAACCAATGGCCCGACGGCCTGCCGGGCTTCCAGGCCCAGTGCGAGGCCTATACGGACGCCATGCTCGCCCTGGCCGAGCGACTGATGCGCCATCTCGCGCGCTCGCTCGACCTGCCCGCGGACTATTTCGACGCCACCATGACCGAGCCGATGGCCACGCTGCGGCTCGTGCGCTACCCGCCGCACCCGGATGACGCACCACCCGACGTCTTCGGCGCCGGCGCGCATACGGATTGGGGTGCGATCACCATCCTGGCCCAGGATGACATCGGCGGGCTGCAGGTGCAGGCGGCGGATGGCACTTGGCTGCCGGCAACGCCCATCCCGGCCAGCTTCGTGGTCAATCTCGGCGACATGATCCCGCGCTGGACCAACGGGCATTACCGCTCGAACCTGCACCGGGTGATCAACGCGGCCTCGGGCGGGCGGGACCGCTATTCGATCCCCTTCTTCTACAGCCCGAACTACCACGCGCGGATCGAGGCCGTGCCCGGCACCGTCGCCCCCGGCGAGGCCGCGCGCTTCACCCCCTGCACGGCGGGCGAGCATCTGGCCGAGATGTACCGCAAGACCTACGGACTGGCGGCGTGAGCCTCCTCGCTGTCGACATCAACCTCTTCTGCGCCGACCCGGTCGCGCTCTCCGGCTTCTACCAGGCCCTGCTCGGCCTGCCGGAGAACGAGGCCGCGCGCAGCCCGATCTACCGCGCCCTGCGCCTGGGCGAGGCCGAGCTCGGCTTCAACAAGACCGACGCCTATGCGTTGCTCGGCCTGGGCGAGCGTGTGCCCAAAGATGCGGGCATCCGCGCCTATGCCACCTTCGTCGTGACGGAAGAGGCCGAGATCGAGGCGCTGGCCGCGCGGGTCGTGGCCCTCGGCGGGCGCATCCTCAAGCCGCCCTACCGCACCTACTACCACGCCTGGCAGGTCGTCGCGGAAGACCCCGAGGGCAATGTGTTCCGGCTGAATCACCGGGGCTGAGGCTTCGCAGCCGCGCTGCCCTGCGGCAGGCTCCCTTCCTTGCCGCAGGAGCTTCGCCATGCGCCGCCTCGCCCTCACCGCCGCGCTTGCCTTGCTTGCCGCCCCCGCGCTGGGCCAGACCACGCTGCGCATCGGCATCGGGGCAGACCCCAACCTGCTCGACCCCGCGCAGTCGGGCAGCTTCGTCGAGCGCGTGGTGTTTTCCGCGATGTGCGACAAGCTGGTGGATGTAGGGCCGGACCTGCAATTCCGCCCCGAGCTCGCCACCGCCTGGGCCTGGGCGCCCGATGGCCGCGCGCTGACGCTCACCCTGCGGGAGGGGGCGCGCTTCCAGGACGGGCTGCCGATCGACGCGGCGGCGGTGAAGGCCAATCTCGACCGCTACCGCGAGGCGCGCGAAAGCCGCCGGCGCAGCGAACTCCGCCAGGTCTCCGAGGTGCAGGTGCTCGATGCCCGCACCGTGCGGCTGGTGCTCAGCGAGCCCTTTGCGCCGCTGCTCTCCGTGCTGTCGGACCGGGCAGGCATGATGCTCTCCCCCGCCGTGCTCGGCCTCGCCGAGCGCGTGCCGACCAACCCGGTCTGCTCCGGTGCCTTCATGCTCACCCGCCGGGTGGCGCAGGACCGGATCGAGATGCAGAAATTCGAGGGCTATTGGAACGCGGCCAACATCCATGTCGACCGGCTGGTCTTCCAGCCCATCCCCGACAACACGGTGCGGCTGCTGAATTTGCGCTCCGGCCAGCTCGACCTGATCGAGCGCGTCGCGCCTTCCGACCTGCCGCAGCTTGAGCGCGACCGGCGCCTGCGCCTCGTGGCCGGGCCCTCCATCGCCTACCAGACGCTGAGCATCAATGTCGGCCATGGCCCGCTGGCGCAGCGCCCGCTGGGGTCCGACCCGCGGGTGCGCGAGGCCTTCGAGCGCAGCATCGACCGCGCCATCATCAACCAGGTGGCGATGGAGGGGCGCTTCACCCCCAACAACCAGCCCGAGGCGCCGGGCACGGCCTATCACTTCGCGGATCTCGCACCGCCGCCGCGCGACCCGGCCCGCGCCCGCGCCCTGCTGCGCGCGGCGGGGCATGAGCGCGTGGCCTTCACGCTCAAGGTACCCAACCAGCCGCAGGAATCGCAGGTGGCGCAGATCATCCAGGCCATGGCGGCCGAGGGCGGCTTCGACATCCGCATCGAGACGCTGGAGGCCTCCACCATGGTCGCCGCCACGCAGCGCGGGGATTACGAGGCCGCGATCGCCATCTGGTCCGGCCGGCCCGACCCGGATGGCAACATCGCCTTCTGGCTGGCCTCGGACGGGTTCCTGAACTGGGGCCGCTACGCCAATCCGCGGCTCGACGCGCTGTTCCAGCAGGCGCGCGCGGTGACCGAGACCCCGGCCCGGCAGGCGCTGTACCGGGAGGCCGCGACGATCTGGCAGGCCGACCGACCGCATCTGATGCTCTATCACCACACCTGGTTCTGGGCGATGCGCGCCGGCACCGAGGGCTTCGTGCCCAGCCCGGATGGCATCATCCGCTTCGCCGGGCTGCGGCTGCCGCGCTGAGATGACCCCCCTCGCATGACCCAGGCGATCATCTTCGATTGCGACGGCACGCTGGTGGACAGCGAGCGCATCGGCGCGGCCGTGCTCGCCGAGGCCCTGACCGAGGAAGGGCTGGCCATGACGGCGGCCGAGGCGCTGCAGGCCTTTCGCGGCCGGCGCTTCGCCTTGGCGATGGCGGAGATCGCCGCCATGCTCGGCCGCGACCTCGGCCCGGATTTCGAGGACCGGCTGCGCGCCCGCAATGCCGAGGCGCTGCGCGCCGGGCTGCGCGAGATGCAGGGCGCGACGGAGCTGGTGCGCGGCCTGCGCCTGCCCTTCTGCGTCGCCTCCAACGCCCCGCGCGCCAAGACCGTGCTGAATCTGAGTCTCACCGGCCTGCTGCCGCATTTCGAGGGGCGGATCTTCAGCGCCTATGAGGTCGGGTCCTGGAAGCCCGATCCGGGCCTGTTCCTGCATGCCGCGGACGCCCTGGCGAAGCCGCCCGCCGCCTGCCTTGTCGTGGAGGACAGCGAGCCGGGTGTCGCGGCGGCGCTGGCGGCGGGCATGCGCGTGGTGGCGCTGCTGCCCGAGTCCGATGCGCCCTGGCGCCCGCCCGGCGTGCCCGCCATCCGCTCCCTCACCGAGGTGACGGCGCATCTGTAGCGGGTCACCCTCCTGGGTCGAGGCGCAGCACGTCGAGCTTCACCAGCCAGGCCAGCCCCCGATGCAGGCGTGAGGCCCGCGCCGGGGGCAATTCGGCGGAGAGCAGCGCCGCCGGGGCGGGGCCGGCCTCCAGCACCGTGAAGGCCTGGCGCAGGCTGTCCTCGCCGGGCAGCAGGTCGCGCCGCATCGCCACCCCCGCCACCCCGGCCAGCAGCGCCACCCGTGCCATGGCCTGGTCCGCATCGGCGATGCCGGGGGCGAAGCAGAGCCGCGTCTCGGGGGCGAGGCGCCTGGTGGGATAGTCGGCGAAGACCGCGGCCGGGTCGGGCCGGCGCGGCACGCGTTCCTCGCCGCGCAGGGGGGCGGCATGCTCGCCCTGGCCATGCGCGCGGATCTTCGCGAGTTCGTCCCACAGATCGAGGTATTGCCGCACCACGGGCGCCCAGTCGAAGCGTTCCAGCACGCGCAGCCGCCCGGCCTCGCCCATGGCGCGGCGGCGGGTGGGCTCGGCGATCAGGGCGGCGAAGGCGGCTTCCGCCGCGCCGACATCCACCGCCGTGAACTGCGCCGCCGCGGCGATGTAGCTGTCGTAGCTGTCGATGCCCTGTTCGTGCCGCGCGGCGATGTCGGTCATCGGCCCGGCCATCAGGGTCGGGATGCGATAGCCCGTCACGCCATGCTCGATCGTGTCGCGCAGCCCGTCCCAATCCGTCCCCACCACCGGCAGGCCGGCTGCCATCGCCTCGATCGGCGCCAGGCCGAAGGTCTCCTGGATGTTGTCGGAGAGCAGGGTGAAGGCATCCATGGCGGACCAGATCTGCCGCCGGACCTCCGGCTGGCGGCCATCGACGTGATGCACCGGCAGGTTCGGCGCCAGCGCCTTGGCCTGGGCGAGGAAGGCGCCGCGCTGCACATCGTCCGCGAACCAGCCCGAGAGCACCAGATGCACCCGCACCCCCGGCGGTGCGGCGGCGGCGGCGCGCGCCAGGCCCAGGAACATCGGCAGCGGATGCGCCTTGGCATGGAAGGAGAGCCGGCCGTGATGCAGCACCGCGACGTCGCGCGCGCCCAGCCCCAGCCGGCCGCGCCAGGTGGTCCGCGCCGCCCCGTTCGCCGCCAGGAACGGGGCATCCACGCCGAGCGGGATCACCGGCAGCATCGGCCCGGCGAGGCGCGTGGCCCCCAGGCGCTGGCGCAGATAGGCCCCCTCCGCCGCCAGCAGCCTTCCCACCATGCCGCGCACGGCGGCCGAGGTGCAGATCAGCGCGTCCCAGGGCTGGACGGGGGCGGTCAGCAGCTCCGCGATGCTGTCCATCGCGGTCTCGGAGGCGGTGGTGTGGGTCACCCCCACGACGGAGAAGGCCTGCGCCGGGCCGATACGGCGGCGCCGCCAGGCATAGGTGCCGATGTCGGGCCCGGGCAGCATCAGCGTGCCGCATTCCGCCGCGCGGTGCAGTTCCGATTCCAGGAAATGGCCGCAGGGCATGGCGCCGCCGAGGGCGCGTATCTGGGCCGCGAAGGCCGGCGCATCGGCGGGGTTGCGCAGCATCGCCACCATGCGCGCGAAGCCGGCATGGCGCACCAGCCCGCCGAGGAAGCCCTCGCCCGCCGCGTGGCGGCCCATGAGCTTGGGGCGGGAGGTGTCGTAGCCCTCGGGCGCGTAGAGCAGGGCGGCGGTCGGTGCGATCATGGCACGGTTACGCTGGGCGGCGGCGCGGTCGGCGTCAATCGGTGGCGGCGGATACGTTGCCCCTGGCGCCGGCCCGCGCTATCGCCCCGGCATGGATGCCCCGCAGCATGCCCCGCCTTTGGCTGACGGCCCTCTGCCCGCCTACCGCGCCCGCGTCGCGGCCGGCAGCCTCGCCGCCGATCCGGCACAATCCCGCGCGGCCGAGGTGCTGCAGGATCTCTGGCGCCGCACCCGCGGCTACGACCCGCACCCGGAGGAGCCCGAGCAGGGCGGCTTCTTCAGCCGCTTCCTCCGCCGCAAGCCCGTCGCGGCCGAGGAAGCCCCGCCCGGCACACCGATGGGGCTCTATCTGGTGGGCGAGGTCGGGCGCGGCAAATCCATGCTGATGGATTTGTTCTTCGACACGGCCCAGGTCCCGCGCAAGCGACGCATCCACTTCCATCAGTTCATGCAGCAGGTGCATGGGCGCATCCATGCCTGGAAGAAGCAGCACGGCGATACCTCCGACCCCATCCCGCCGCTGGCCGACAGCCTCTCGGCCGAGGCCGCTTTGCTCTGCTTCGACGAGTTCCAGGTGCATGACATCGCCGATGCGATGATCCTGGGAAGGCTGTTCCAGGCGCTCTTCGCCCGCGGCACGGTGGTGGTCGCCACCTCCAACACCGCGCCGGCCGACCTGTTCAAGGGAAGGCCCGGGCGCGACGCCTTCCTGCCCTTCATCCACCTGATCTCGCGGCGGCTGGAGGTGCTGGCGCTGGACGCCGCGCGCGACTACCGGCGCGACCGAATCCGCGCCCTGCCCACCTGGCATGTCCCCGCCGATGCCCGCGCCGAGCAGGCGCTGGACCGCAGCTTCGCCGAACTGACCGGGGAGGCGCATGGCAAGCCGATGCGCCTGACCCTGCTGGGCCGCAGCCTGGAAGTGCCGCAGGCGGCGCGGGGCGTGGCGCGCTTCGATTTCGAGACGCTGTGCGGCAAGCCGCTCGGCCCGGCGGATTACCTGGCGGTGGCCACGCAGTTCCACACCCTGCTGCTGGAGGGCGTGCCGCGCCTGGGGCCTGAGAATTTCGACAAGGCGCGCCGCTTCATCACGCTGGTGGACACGCTCTACGAGCATCGGGTGAAGCTGCTGGCGAGCGCCGAAGCCATCCCCGACCAGCTCTATGAGCGCGGTGACAATGCCGCGATGTTCGCCCGCACCGCCTCCCGCCTGAACGAGATGCAGAGCCAGGATTGGCTGGCCCTGCCGCATCTGCAGTGATGCCTCCGCGCGCCTGCTTGCGCGGCCTCGGTGGCCACAAGAGCCCCGGCGCCGGTTTGAAACAAACTGAAATGCAGCGTTGACAGGTCACGGGCGCTTTCGTCTAACCATCATCGGGGAAGCGATCAGGGCCGGGGGGCCCGCCGTCCGGGCAGGGGCCCGGGGGGTCGTGAAGGGGAAGATGACGCATGCGGTTTGTCCTGCTGGCTGCGCTGATGGCTGCCCTGGTGATGCCGCACCCCGCCGAGGCCGCCCGACGCGATGACCGCCCGCAGGTGAGCCGCAGCGCGCCCGCCGGCACCGTCGGGCGCAGCAGCGCCCCGGCCGCCAGCCGCGCCGCCGCCGCCAAGCCCACGCCGGGCAAGGCCGGCCAGAGCCAGGCGAACACTCGCCAGGCCAATACCCGCGAGGCCGCCGCCCGCCCCGCTGCTTCCCGCCCCGCTGCTTCCCGTCAGGCAGCGCTGCGCCCGGGCGATGTCCGCACCCAGCGCCAGGGCGTCGTGGTGCGCGGCGCCGCCGCCGCCACCCTGCCGCGCGGCCCGGCCGTCGCCACGCGCAATGCCGCCCGCAGCGAGGCCAGTTGCCGCCGCCGCAATGGCCGCACCATCTGCAGCGCGCCGCCGGCGGAGCGCCCGCTCTCCTGGCAGGCGGGCCTGCCGAGCGCGAGCAACGCCCAGCGCGACTGCCCGGCCGGCACGCTCGCCACCCTCGCGCGCGGGCACAACGACATCGTCCGCTGCATGCCGCTGTAAGGTTCAGGGCGCCCTCAGGCGCCTGCGGACCCTACCGCGCCGCCTGGGCCTCCAGCAGCGCCAGCAGCCCCTCCAGCATCTGCGCCGGGCTGGGCGGGCAGCCGGGGATGACGAGGTCCACCGGCAGCACGGGCGCCACGCCACCCGTCACGGCGTAGCTCCCCTTGAAGACGCCGCCATCCACCGCGCAATCGCCGGCGGCGACCACCCAGCAGGGCTCGGGTGTGCATTCGCGGGTGCGCTGCAGGGCCTCGGCCATGTTGCGGCTGACCGGGCCGGTGACCAGCAGCACATCGGCATGGCGGGGGCTGGCGACGAAGCGCAGGCCGAAACGCTCGAGGTCGTAGAGCACGCCGCCCATGGCGTTCACCTCCAGCTCGCAGCCATTGCAGGAGCCCGCATCGACCTCCCGGATCGCGAGGCTGCGACCCAGCCGGGCGCGGGCCGTCGCCTCCAGCCGCGCCGCCAAGGCCGCCACGACATTGTCCGGCGGGTTCGGCACCGCCTCGGTCAGCGGGCGGGCGGTGAGGCGCCGGGCGAGTTTCGGCCAGAGCATGGCGGGGCCTCTCCGTTATGCCGTGCGGGCGGCGCGGAACAATTCCACGCCCTCGGGGTCCTTCACCACCAGCTCGGTGCCCGGCGCCACGCGCTCCAGCAGCCAGCCGAGATCGTCCAGCGCATGGGCGCGGTCGTCATAGCCCCAATGCTCCATCACGCCGCGCGCCGGGCCGGGTTTCACCAGCGTGACGGTGAACAGGCCACTCGCGCCTGCTGCGGCGCCGGCCTTGGTCGGGTACCTGCCACTCATTGTTTTGCGCCCTCAAGCGTCGTGCCCGAGGCACGCCTACGGCGTGACGGGCGCGCGCTCCGCGCGCTTGGCTCGCCGGACTGCCGGCGGGCGCCATTCGGCGCCTCGGCCGTCTGCGACGGCCGCCTGATCCGCCGATCCTCCCCGCGTTTCAAAGATCGACTCCGCTGTAGGAACAGTTGAACGACTTATTGCAGAGCGGGAAATCGGCCACGATGTTGCCCTCGATGGCCGCTTCCAGCAGCGGCCATTGCAGCCAGGAGGGGTCGCGCGGGAAGACGGCGCGGATCAGCCCGCCATCATCCAGCGCCATCCAGGTCAGGATTTCGCCCCGGAACCCCTCCACCGCCGCGATCCCCTCGCCGCCGCGCGAGGGCAGGGGGGCGTGGATCTCGCCCTCCGGCAGGCTGGCCAGCAGGTTGCGCAGCAGGGCGATGGACTGGCGCAGCTCGCCCACCCGGATCCGCACCCGCGCATCGACATCGCCTTCGGCCAGCACGGGCACGTCGAAGGCCAGGTCGGGGTAGGGCGCGTGCGGCAACGCCCTTCGCGCGTCGAAACCCCGGCCCGAGGCCCTGCCAACGAAGCCCCCGGCGGCGAAGCGCGCCGCGAGTTCGGGCCGGAGCTGGCCGGTGCCGATCACGCGGTCCTGCAGGCTGGCATGGTCCTCATAGATGCGGATCAGGTCCGGCAACTCGGCCTCAACCGCCGCCACGGCGTGCAGCAGCGGCGCCGCGCCGCCGGGCGCGAGATCGAGGGCGATGCCGCCGGGGATCACGCGGTCCATCATCAGCCGGTGCCCGAAGGCCAGGGCGGAGGCGCGCTGCACGCCCTCCCGCAGCATGCCCAGCCGGGCATGGGGCCAGGCGAAGGCGGCGTCGTTGCAGATGAAGCCCCAATCGCCGAGGTGGTTGGCGATGCGCTCCTGCTCCAGCATCACCGCACGCAGCGCGGCGGCGCGGGGCGGGGCGGTCGCGCCCGTCGCGGCCTCGGCGGCCAGGGCGAAGGCGAGCGAATGCGCCACGGTGCTGTCGCCCGAGATCCGCGCGGCGAAGCGCGCCGCGCTGCGCGGCGACTTGCCCTGCATCAGCGCCAGCGTGCCCTTATGCGTATAGCCGAGCCGCTGTTCGAGCCGCACCACCATCTCGCCCTGCACGGTGAAGCGGAAATGCCCCGGCTCGATGACGCCGGCATGAACCGGCCCGACCGCGATCTGGTGCCAGCCCTCGCCCTCGATGGGCAGGAAGCTCGGCGCCGGCGCGGCGTGGCTGCGGCTGAGCGGGCGGGGCGCCATCGGCGTGGTGACAGCCCAGGCGCCGTGCTCGAGCCAGGGGCGAAGGTCGAGCCCGCCCTCCGCGGTGAGGCCCCAGAGGTCGCGGATCATGCGTTCGAAGCGCACCGCGCCGGGCCGCGCCGGGGATAGGGCGGGGTAGCGCCCCTCGATGGCGGGGCAGGAGGCGAGGATCAGCCCGCCCGCCGCCTCATCGAGGAAGGCGGCATGCACGAAGCCGGGCTCGGCCCAGAGGGAGAGAAGGGCGAGGGTGGGTTCCGCCAGCAGCGCCTCGGGCAGGGCAGCGAAGTCCTGCGGCGTAAGCAGGTAGCGCTCGAAGGGCCGCGCGCCCTGGGCCTGCCCGCGCCGGATCCAGGAAGAGGCCGCGCTCATGCCAGTATCCCCGCGCCGTCGCGCAGCAGCGCGGCGAAGAAGCCCGGCAGGGCGAGCGCCAGCACCGCCGCCAGCACCAGATGCAGCCAGATCGGAACGCTGGCCCAGCCCAGCCCGCCCGGCAGGGTGAAGGCGCCCGCCACCGGCCGGTCCGGCGTGGGCGGGCCGAGGCAGAGCGCCTGCAAGGCCTTCACCAGCGCCGCCGCCGCCGTCAGCAGCCCGAGCCCGAGCGGGAGGATCAGCCAGGGGTTGCGCGCGGCGGCCTCGCTGACCAGCCGGAATTCCGAGGCGAAGAGCGCGAAGGGCGGCATGCCCGCCAGCGCCGCGATGCCGAGCGCCAGCCCCCAGCCCAGCGCCGGGTGGGAGGCCGCGAGCCCGCCGATATCCGCCACCTTCTGGCTGCCCTTGATCTGGCTGGCCGCACCCACGCCGAAGAACACCGCGCTCTTCACCAGGGAATGGCCGAGCAGGTGGATCAGCCCGGCGAGGCTCGCCACCGCGCCCCCGAGCCCGAAGGCGAAGGCGGCGAGGCCCATATGCTCGATGCTGCTCCAGGCAAACAGCCGCCGCGCATCCCGCCGCCGCCACAGCGCGAGGGCGGCGAGCAGCAGCGAGGCCAGACCGAGCCCCATCAGGAAGGGCCCCGGCGCCAGCGCGCCCGGATGCGCGCTCACGATCGTCTTGGCCCGCAGCACCGCGAGCAGCGCGGCATTCAGCAGCAGGCCCGAGAGCACGGCGCAGATCGGCAGCGGGCCCTCGGCCTCGGCATCCGGCAGCCAGGCATGCAGCGGCACGAGGCCCGCCTTGGTGCCATAGCCCACCAGCAGGAAGACGAAGGCGAGCGAGAGCAGCCCCGGATCGCAGCGCGAAGCCACCGCCCGCAGCGCCGCCCAGGAGAGCCCCGGATCGCCGCCCCCGATCACCGGCTGCGCCGCCAGATACAGCAGGATCGTGCCGAACAGGGCGAGGGCGATGCCCACGCCGCAGAGGATGAAGAACTTCCACGCCGCCTCCACCGCCGCCGGCGAGCCGTGGATGGCCACGATCAGCACGGAGGCGAGGGTCGCGATCTCGATCGCCACCCACATCACGCCGAGATTGTCGGACACCAGCGCCAGGAATTGCGCGCCCATGAAGATCTGGAAGGCGGCGTGATAGGCGCGCGCCCGCAGCGCATCGAAGCGCTCGGCCGCGACGGTGGCGGCGGAGAAGATCGCGGTGGTCAGGCCGATCAGCGCCGAGACGACGACCAGCGGCAGGTTCAGCGCATCGATGCGCGTCCAGCCCTGCTCGCCAACTGGGTGGCCGAGCAGGTTGAGCGCGATGAGCAGCGAGACGGCGGAGACGGCGATATTCGCCATCGGCGCCAGGCGGCCCTGCGGCGGCAGCGCGGCCAACAGCAGCGCACAGGCCCAGGGGAAGAACACCAGGATCCACGGCAGCGGCATCATTCTTGCGCCCTCAAGCGCCGGGCGCCCGCTCCGCGGGCTTGGCTCGCCGCACTTGCGGCGGCGGCCATTCGGCCGCTCAAGCCGCGCGAAGAGCGCGGCTTGCCAGGGCAGAGGAACCGCTGACCTCGGCTCATGGATCGCTCCCCTCGCCCCGGCGCCGGTCGAGATCGGCGGTGTCGAGCGATTCCAGGCTGCCGCGGATCTGCACCACCACCACGCCCGCCACCAGTGCCACCATCAGCACCAGCGCGGCGGTGGAAAGCTCGACCACCAGCGGCATCCCCGCCACGCCGATCGCGGCCAGGATCAGGCCGTTCTCCAGGCTCAGCAGGCCGATCACCTGGCTCAGCGCGTTGCGCCGCGTGATCATCATCAACATGCCCAGCAGCACGACGGAGAGCGCCAGCGCTAGGTTCTCGCGCGTCAGCGCCTGCGCCTGCCCCGCCGTGATCGGCAGCACCACCAGCACCGAGAGCCCCACCAGCGCGATGGCGGCGAGCAGCGAGGCACCGATGCCCAGCGCGGCCTCGACGCTGCGATGGATGCCAAGCCGCGCCACCAGCAGCCGCAGCGCGAAGGGGATCAGCACGGCCTTGGCGAGGAAGGCGATGGCCGCCGTGACATAGAGCCCCGCATGGCCCTGCACATATCCTTGCCAGGCCGCGGCGAGGGCCAGCAGCGCGCCCTGCACCGCGAAGGCGTTGATCACCGCCCCGATCCGCCGCTGGTAGAGCAGCACCAGCGAGAGCAGCAGCACGCCCCCGCCGAGCACATGCGCGACGTCGTAGGGGAGATTGCCGAAGGGCGTCATCTTTTATGTGCCCTCAAACGGCGGGCGGCGGCATCCGCCGCCTTGCCTTCGCCGCACAAGCGGCGGGCGCGTCGCGGCAGTGCCGCGACCGGGCGCTCGGCGCGCGGTGCGCGCCGCATCATGCCAGCCTCGTCGAGACGAAGAGCAGGATCGCCCCGAGCAACCCCAGCAGCAGCGCCGCGCCCAGGAATTCCGGCACGCGGAAGACGCGCATCTTGGCGATGGCGCTCTCGAAGAAGGCCAGGGCGAAGCACAGCACCGCCATCTTCGCCCCCCAGGCCAGCAGCCCGATCACCCAGCCGACCGGCGCGAAGCCCGAAGGCGCCGTGCCGAACGGAAAGAAAATCGCCGCCAGCAGGGAGAGCCACAGCGTCAGCCGCAGCGCCGAACTCGCCTCCCACAGCGCCAGGTGCCGGCCCGAGGCCTCGAGGATCATCGCCTCATGCACCATGGTGAGCTCGAGATGCGTGGCCGGATTGTCCACCGGGATGCGCGCATTCTCGGCCAGGGCCACCGCCAGCAGCGCGATCAGCGACAGGCCCAGCGACACACGCAGGCCGAGCGTGCCTTCCTGCATCGCGCCGCCCAGCCCCTCCAGCCCCGTGGTGCCGGCGAGGATGGCGAGGCTCAGCACCGCCAGCAGCAGCGCCGGCTCCGCCAGCGCCGCGAAGGACATCTCCCGGGCCGCGCCCAGCCCGCCGAAGGCCGTGCCGACATCGAGGCCGGCCAGCGCCAGCGCCACCCGGCCCAGGGCGAGCAGCCCCGCCAGCAGAATCAGGTCGGCGAGCGGGGCGAAGGCCATGCCGCGCGTGAAGCTCGGCACCAGCGCGATGGCCGCCAGCGCGGCGGCGAAGCCCAGATAGGGCGCGACGCGGCTGATCGCCGAGGCGTTCTCCGCCAGCACCGGGCGCTTCTTCAGCAGCTTCAGCAGGTCCCGCAGCGGCTGCAGGGGCGAGGCCCCGCGCCGGCCCATCAGCCGCGCCTTGAACCAGCGGATACCCCCCACCACCAGCGGCGCGGCCAGCAGCATCAGCGCCACATGAAGCGCCTGCGTCAGCAGGCCAGCGATGAAGGTCAACGCCCGCCCTCCAGCCAGGCGACCAGCGCCAGCAGCCCGACCAGCGCGCCGAAGGGCAGCATCAGCGCCTGGCGGATGGAGAGGTCGCGCAGCCGGTCCGCGAAGGCCGCCACCGCATCGCGTGCGCGCCCCAGCGGCGTGATCAGCCAGGGCAGGCTCGGGTCGCGGAAGCTGGCGCTGAGCGAGGCCGGGCCGGGATCGCCCGGCGGCGGCATCACCGCCGATTCCTGCGCGCCGAGGATCGAACTGCCGAGCATGCGCCGCAGCGGCTGGCCGAGACCCGCCGCCGAGGGCTGGGTCAGCGGGTCGCCGAAGGGCAGGTGTGGCGGCGCCGCGGCGAAGCCGCAATCCCAGGCCGGCCCGCGGGCGATGCCGGACGGCGCGCGGGCGCGCACCACCCGCCAGGTCGCCAGCCCCGCCAGCGCCAGCAGGGCGGCGATGCCGAGCGGCGCATAGCTCGCCGCGCCATCGCCCACGCCAAGCCCCAGCAGCCCGGCGCGGCTGTCCATGTCGTTGCCGCTCAGCAGGCGCAGCGCCTCGCCCGCGAGCCCCAGCATCACGCCCGGCAGCAGGCCGAGCAGCAGCGTCAGCCCCGCCGGCAGCAGCAAGGCGAGCCGCGCCGCGCCCGGGGTCTCCTGCGCGCCCGCGGTGCGCGGCGTGCGCGGCCGGCCGAGGAAGATCATGCCGTAGAGTCGCACCATCGCCGCCGCGCCCAGCGCCGCGGCGAGTGCGGCCAGCGCCGCGACCGCCACGGCCAACAATTGGAAGGTCAGGTCGCCGATCCGCCACGCCGCGAGCAGCGCCTGCAGCAGCAGCCACTCGCCCGCGAAGCCCGAGAGCGGCGGCAGGCTCGCCGCCGCCGCGGCCGCCAGCAGCACGGCGCCGGCCGTCCAGGGCATCGGCCCGATCAGCCCGCCCAGGCTGTCCAGGCGCCGCGCGCCCGCGCCGTGCAGCACCTCCCCCATGCCGAGGAACAGGCCGGTCTTGAACAGCCCATGCGCCAGGGCGTGCAGCAGCGCCGCCCCCGCGGCGAGGGCGGCCAGCGCGCCGAGATCGGCGGCACGGAAACAGGCGGCCAGCCCCAGGCCGATGGCGATCAGCCCGATATTCTCGATGGTCGAGCAGGCCAGCAGGGTCTTGCCGTCCTCCTCCAGATTCGCGCGCAGCGCACCCAGCACGGCGGAAGCCGCGCCCAGCACCAGCAGCGGCACGCCCCACCACAGCGGCTGCGCCGGCCCGGCGAGGTCCAGCAGCAGCCGCGCCAGCACATAGAGCGCGACCTTGGTCATCGCCCCCGACATCAGCGCCGAGACATGGCTGGGCGCGGCCGGATGGGCCAGCGGCAGCCAGGCATGGAGCGGCACCAGCCCCGCCTTGGAGCCCGCGCCGGCCACCACCAGCGCCAGGATCAGCCCCGCGCGCAGCCCCTCGGGCGGGTTTTGCCGCATGGCAGCGAAGGCGAGGTCGCCCGCGCCGCCGGCCAGCAGCCCGATGGCCGGAACGAGGCAGGCCCCGGCCAGGGCCGCGAAGACCAGATAGAGCCGCGCGGCGCGGCGGTTCTCGGCCTTGTCGTGCTCCGCCGCCACCAGGGCCCAGGAGGCGAGCGACATCAGCTCGAAGCCGAAGATCAGGGTGAAGCCATCCGCCGCCAGCAGGGTCAGCGCCATGCCGGCCAGGAAGAGGGGGTAGGCCGCCAGCACCCGCGCCGGCGAGGCGTTGTAGTGCCCCAGCGCGAAAAGCGCCGAACAGGCGCCGGCAAGGCCCAGCAGCAGGAGGAACCAGGCCGAGAGCCCATCGAGCGCGAGCAGCATCGGCGCGAAGGCCGGCCCCACCGGCAGCGCCTGCGGTCCCGCCCCGCCCGCGACCAGCCCCACCAGCCCCGCGCCCGCGAAGACCAGGCAGGCAAGCAGCGACCCGCCATGCACCACGGCCCCGCCCAGCCGCAGCCCCGCCAGCGGCACGGCCGCCAGCGCCAGCAGGCCGAGCAGGGTCAGGGCGAGCAGGGTCAACACGGCGGCGAGTCTAGCAGCCCAGGCCCCGCGTAGAAGGGGCTTCGGCCAATCATGGACGCTTCCCAACCTTCGCGCGCGCGGCTAGACGAGCGGCCTCCGGCGCGGGTCCGCGCCGGCTTCAGCTTTTCCGGGGAAGCGCCGAGGCCCGATGGCCCCCTTGCTCGCCTTCAGCCGTGGCGTGGACGCCATGAACGCCGCCTTCGGCCGCATCGCGGACTGGATGGTGCTGCTCGCCTGCATCGTCAGCGCGGGCAACGCCTTCCTGCGCTACGGTTTCTCCCAGGGCTCGAATGCCTGGCTGGAGGCGCAATGGTATCTCTTCGCCGGCATCGTCATGCTGGGGGCGAGCTACACGCTGTGCCGCAACGAACATGTGCGGGTGGACCTGATCTATGGCTGGATCGGCGAGCGCACGCGCATCTGGGTGGATGTGGTCGGCATCGCGCTGTTCCTGCTGCCGGCCATGGCGCTGCTGGCCTGGATGACCTGGCCCTTCTTTGTCGAAAGCTTCATCCGCGACGAGACGTCCTCCTCGCCCGGCGGGCTGCTGCGCTGGCCGGTGAAGTTCCTGCTGCCGCTGGGCTTCCTGCTGATGACGGTGCAGGGCCTGTCCGAGCTGATCAAGCGCATCGCCATGCTGCGCGGCATCGAATTGCCGCCGGGGCGCCTGCACGCCAGCTATGCGAGGCCGGATCAGTGAAGGCAGTGCAGCCACCCCAACCTGCTCCCGGCCGCCAAGGGCGGCCCGCGCACAGCGCAGCTTCCTGCCCCGCCGCCACAGCGCGTAGGCGCGAAGGCAAGCCGGCGGATGCCGGCGCCCGCCGTTTGAGGGCTCCCCTATCCGGCCGCCAAGGGCGGCCCGCGCACAGCGCACCCGCATGGCCCGTCGCCACAGCGCGTCGGCGCGCAAGGCAAGCCCGCGGAGCGGGCGCCCGCCGCTTGAGGGCAAACTAATGCTCTTCGGCATCCCGCATGAGGACATCATGCCGCCGCTGATGTTCGGCGGGCTGATCGTCTTCCTCCTGATCGGCTTCCCGGCCGCCTTCTCGCTGGCGGCGGTGGGGCTGTTCTTCGGCTTCATCTCGATCGAGCTGGGCTTCTTCCCGGAAGCCTGGATGTTCAACCTGCCGTTGCGGGTCTTCAACATCCTCTCCAACGACCTGCTGCTGGCGATCCCCTTCTTCACGCTGATGGGCGCCATCCTGGAACGCTGCGGCCTGGCGGAGGACCTGCTGGAGGGCACCGGCCAGATCTTCGGCAAGGTGCCGGGCGGGCTCGCTTATGCGGTGATCATCGTCGGCGCGATCCTCGGCGCCATCACCGGCACGGTGGCGGCCAGCGTGATCGCCATGGGCATGATCTCCCTGCCCATCATGATGCGCACGGGCTACGACATGCGCATCGCCACCGGCGTGATCGCGGCCTCCGGCACCATCACGCAGGTGATCCCGCCCTCCTTGGTCCTGATCGTGCTGGGCGACCAGCTCGGCCAGTCGGTGGGCGACATGTATGCCGGCGCCATCGGGCCCTCCTTCCTGCAATTGGCGCTGTTCATCGCCTTCATCGCGCTGGTCAGCATCTTCGCCCCCCACAAGGTCCCCCCCCTGCCGGACGACCTGCTGGAACCCCGCACCTGGCGGCTGTGGTGGCGCGTGCTGCGCGGCATGGTGCCTTCCATCGTGCTGATCTTCATGGTGCTGGGCACGATCTTCATGGGCCTCGCCACGCCGACGGAAGCGGGCGCCATGGGCGTGGTCGGCGCCGTCGTCCTGGCGGCGATCAACCGGCGGCTGAGCTGGAAGCTGGTGCGCGAGGCGATGGGCACGACCATGCGCCTGACCGCGATGGTCATCTTCATCCTGATCGGCGCGACGGTCTTCTCGCTGGTCTTCCAGGGCGTGGATGGCGGCATCTGGATCGAGCATCTGCTGGCCATGCTGCCGGGCGGTCAGACCGGCTTCCTGATCTTCGTCAACGTCTTCATCTTCTTCCTGGCCTTCTTCCTCGACTTCTTCGAGATCGCCTTCATCGTCATCCCGCTGCTCGCACCGGTGGCGAAGAACCTCGGCATCGACCTCGTGTGGTTCGGGGTGCTCATCTGCATCAACCTGCAGACCAGCTTCATGCATCCGCCCTTCGGCTTCGCGCTGTTCTACCTGCGCGGCATCGCGCCCAAGACGGTGCTGACGCGCGACATTTATCTCGGCGCGATTCCCTGGCTCGGCCTGCAGCTGATTCTGGTGGCCATCGTCATCTTCTGGCCGGAGAGTGTGACCTATTGGCTAGATCGCGGCCCGAAGGTGGATCCCTCCACGGTCGTCATCGACCTGCCACCGCCGCAGATCCCCGACGTGCCGATCATGCCGAGCTTCCAGTGACATGATGGGGGTGGAGCAGGTCCTGCTGTTCCTGGCCGTTGCGCTGCTGATCGCGGTGACGCCGGGGCCGGGTATCTTCTACGTCGCGGCCCGCACGCTCGCGGCCGGGCGGGGTGAGGGTATCGCCTCCAGCGTGGGCACCGGGTTCGGTGGGTTGGTGCATGTCGTAGCGGGCGCTGTCGGCGTCTCGGCGCTGGTGCTGGCGAGCGCGGAGGCCTTCACCCTGCTCAAGCTGGCGGGGGCCGCCTATCTGCTCTGGCTCGGCTGGCGCACGCTGCGTGAGGCTGGGCGCGAAGCTGGTTCCGCGTTGCCTCTGGCGCAGGCGGTCCCGCGCCTCGGCACGCGGCGCGCCTTCCGCGAAGGCGTGGTGGTGGAGGCGCTGAACCCAAAGACGGCGGCCTTTTTCCTGGCCTTCATTCCGCAATTCGTCGATCCTGCCCTGGCGATGCCTGTGGCGGCGCAGTTCGTGCTGCTTGGCCTCGTCTCCGTGCTGCTCAACACCGGTGTTGATGTGGTGGTTGCCTTCGCGGCCAGCCGGGCGCGCCAGGGTTTCCTCACGCGGCCGTTGCTGATGCGTCGGCTGCGGCAGGGCTCCGGCGCCCTGCTCTGTATGCTCGGCGCTGCGCTGGCCTTCGCGCGCCGTCCGGCCTGACCTTCCTCAGATCATCTCCAGCGGCCGCTTGCGCGTGGGCGGCGGGAAGGCCGTGTCCAGCTCGGCCAGATCCTCGGGGGTGAGCACCACCTCCAGCGCCTTCGCATTCTGGCGCACATGCATCGGGTCCGCCGCCTTGGGGATCGCGATCACCCCCGGCCGCGCCAGCACGAAGGCCAGCGCCACCTGCGCCGGTGTCGCGCCGCGCCGCGCCGCCACCGCGCGCAGCGCGCCATGGCGCAGCAGCGACCCCCCCTGGCCGATCGGCGAATAGGCCATCACCGGCATGCCCCGCGCCGCGCAGAAGGGCAGCAGGTCGAACTCCACGCCGCGCGCCTGCAGGTTCCACAACACCTGGTCGGTTGCGCAATCGGCCAGCGCCGGGCCCAACTCCTGCAGATCCGACACGTCGAGGTTCGACACCCCCCAGCGCGCGATCTTGCCCGCCGTGCGCGCCGCCTCCATCGCCGCCACCGTCTCGGCCAGCGGCACCGAGCCACGCCAATGCAGCAGATAGAGATCGATCCGTTCCACCTTCAGCCGCTTCAGGCTGGCCTCCAGCGCGCGCGGCAGGCGCTTCGCCCCGGCATTGTGCGGATAGGCCTTGGAGACGAGGAAGACCTCCGCCCGCCGCCCGGCGATGGCCTCGCCCACGATCTCCTCCGCCCCGCCATCGGCATACATCTCGGCCGTGTCGATCAGCGTCAGGCCGAGGTCGAGGCCGAGCTTCAGCGCCGCGATTTCGGCCGCGTGGTGCCCGCCGCGCTCGCCCATCCGCCAGGTGCCCTGGCCCAGGCGCGGCACCACCGTGCCATCCGCGAGACATAGCGTGGTCATGGAATCACCCCCGTCACGCGCTATATCTAAGGGCATGAAGACGCTCTCCGCCATGCTGCTTCCGCTCGCGCTCGCTGCCCTGCCGGCGCTTGCCCAGACCCCGCCCAGCGCCGCCGTGCCGGAGGAGGTCGGGTCCTGGCGCCTTGCCTGCGTGACGGACCGCATGACCGACCGCGCCGATTGCCTGCTGCGCCACCGCGAGCCGATCGAGCGCGCGGCCAGCGCCGGCGGCTCCTCTCTGGTGCTGGAAGTGGCCGATCGCGGGGGCCGGCTGGTGCCGATGGTCGTGGCGCGCGACCTGACCATCGAGCAGGTCTCGCGCGGGATGCTGGCGCTGACCGGCACGGCGCAGCTGCGCTTCCCGCCCAACCGCCTGTTCGAGATGCCCTGCACGCTGGAAGGCCGCGCCCTGGTCTGCGCCCCCCGCGCCGAGGATGCCGAGCGCGCCGCCAGCGAACTCGCCGCCGCGCCGAATGTGCTGGTGCGGATGGTCGGCGTGGGCGTCGGCAGCGGCGCGGCCGAGCCGGTGGAACTGCGCCTGGAAGGCACGCGCGAGGTGCTGGCCCGCTACCGGGCGCGGATCCCCGAAGGCGCGGCCGCCCCGCCGCCGCCGGCCACCGGCGGCAACCTGCCCGAGATGTTCCAGCGCTTCCAGCGCCTGATGGGGAATTGAGGGCAGAGCTACGCGCCGGCGCCGCCGCCGGATGCAGCCGCGCGACTTTATTTTTTCGCCGCTTGTGCGCCGCCCGCCGGCAGGACAAGTCTGGCGCGCATGACCGACGAGACCGACCTCGCCAAGCTGCTCGCCGCCGTCGCCACGGGTGACCGCGCGGCGCTGCGCCGGGTCTATGAGCGACAATCCGTGCGGCTCTTCGGCGTCGCCAACGCCATCTTGCGCGACCGCGACGCGGCCGCCGATGCGCTGCAGGACGCCTTCCTGCGCGTCGCCCAGCGCGCCCACCAGTTCGACCCGTCGCGTGGCCCGGCCACGGCCTGGCTTGCCGGCATCGTCCGCTACGCCGCGCTCGATCTCGCCCGCGCGCGGGGGCGGGAAATTCCCACCGACGACCCGGCGCTCGGCGACCAGCCCGTGGAGGCCGAGGCGCTGGAGGCCGTGGCGGCCTCCGCCGAGGGCGCGCGGCTGCGCGCCTGCCTCGCCGCGCTGGAGGCCAAGAACCGCCAGGGCATCCTGCTCGCCTTCGTGCATGGGCTGAGCCATGCGCAGGTGGCCGCGAAGCTCGATTTGCCGCTCGGCACGGTGAAGGCCTGGATCCGGCGCGGGCTGCTGCGGCTGCGGGAGTGCCTGGCATGACGCCCGAGGAGAAGGAGGCGCTGGCCGCCGAATACGTCCTCGGCACGCTCGATGCGCGGGAAGCCGCTGCCGTGGCGCGCGCCCTGGCCAGCGATGCCGCGCTGGCCGATCTGGTGGCGCAATGGGAGGCGCGGCTCGCCCCCCTGCTGGACCTCGCCCCGCCCGAGGCACCGCCGCCCGGCCTCTGGGCGCGGATCGAGGCGGCGCTGGCGCCGCCGGCGCCGCGCCTGCCCTGGTGGCAGCGCCTCGGCCCCTGGCGGCTCGGCACCTTCGGGGCGAGCGCCGTGGCGGCCGGGCTCGCCGCCTTCCTGGTGCTGCGCCCGGCGCCCGAGCCGGCCTACATGACCGTGCTGCTGACCGATCGCGAGCAGCCGGCCTGGCTGGTGCAGGCGGATACGCAGGGCATCCGGCTGGCTTCGCTCAACACCCGCCCCGCGCCCCCGGACCGCGTGCTGCAACTCTGGGCGCTGCCGCAGGGCGAGACGGTGCCGACCTCGCTCGGCCTGATCCCGGCGGATGGGCGCGTCACCGTGCGGCCCACCACCATCCGCCCCAGCCCGGGCATGCTGATCGAGATCACGCTGGAACCGCCGGGCGGCTCGCCCACCGGCCGGCCCACCGGGCCGATCCAGTTCATCGGCCGCCTGACACCCGCATCGGGTACCTGATTGTTTTTTTCGCCCGGGCTGCATCCAGCCCGCGCCCTTCCTCCGTAACGCCAGCAGCGAGGCCACAGGGCCCCGCGCCATGTCACGGAGAGACAGAGCATGCGCCCGACCCTTCGACTTGCCATCGCCGCCAGCGCGATGATCGCCGCCGCCCAGGCCGCGCCCGCCGCGGCCGCCACGCTGATCGGCCTGACCGCCGACAACGCGCTGGTGCGCATCGACAGCGAGACGCGCCGCGCCGGCGCCCCCATCCGCATCACCGGCGCCGAGGGCCGCCTGCTGGGCATCGACCAGCGCCCGCAGGACGGCAAGCTCTGGGGCGTGACCGAGCGCGGGCAGATCGTGACCATCGACCCGATGAGCGGCCGCGCCACCCAGGTCTCCCGCCTCAACACGGCCTTCGAGAGCGGCGGGCGCGCGGTGGTGGATTTCAACCCGGTCGCCAACCGCCTGCGCCTCATGGGCATGAGCGGCGTCAATCTGCGCGTGAATGTCGAGACCGGCGAGGCGGTGCGCGATGGCGAGCTGAAATACGCGGTGGGCAGCCCGAATGCCGAGACGCGCCCGCGCATCACGGCCGGCGCCTATTCCAACAGCGTCGCCCCCGTGGCTGGCGCGACGCCGGCCCCGACCACCGCGCTCTACACCATCGACACGCTGCTCGGCGTCTTCAACCTGCAGGCGCCGCCGAATGACGGCGTGCAGCAGGTGCGCGGCAGCCTCGGCATGAGCCTGCCCGCCGGCATCGCCTTCGACATCCTGACCGACGCGCAGGGCATGAACCGCGGCTTCGTGCTGGTCGGCGCGACGCTGCACACGGTGAATCTCGAGACCGGCGCGCCGACCGCGCTGGGCGCCGTGGCCGGCCTGCCCACGGCCGAGGTCATCGACATCGCCGCCTGGAGGTAACTCTCCACCCTCCGGGGCGATGGGGGTCCCCAGCCCTCACACCCCCCATCGCGGGCGAAGCCACCGCTGCCAGGCCTTCGGGCGGGGCGGCGGTGGCTGGTCCGCGGCCAGCGGGTGGCAATCCCGCCGCCTTTGCGTGCCCGTCCGATGCGCCGCCGTGCGCGCCAGCAGCCGCGGCACCAGGGGCACCGCGCCGGCCAGGTCCAGCACCACGGGCGCGGCCGTCAGCACCCCCACCGCGCCACGCGCGAAGCCCGCCGCCACATCATCCGCCCAGGCCGGGTAGCGCCCGGCTTCCAGCATCGTGAGCGTCGTCTCCAGCCCGCGCACCGCGCCCTGCCGGGCCAGCCAGGCGATGCCGAGGCCGCGCGTCTCCAGCAATTCGAACAGCGCCAGGCTCTCATTCCACAGCCATGTGTCGTAGTTCACCGCCTCATCCACATGCAGCACCACGCCGGGGCGCAGATGCGGCGCCAGCGCCAGCAGCGCGAAGCGGGCCGAGGAGTGGATGTCGCAATCGAGGTTCACCACGCCGACCGGCTGGTCGAGCGCGGCGAGAAAGGGCGGCAGCGTCTGCTCGAAATAGCCGACATGCAGCGTGCAATTGGCCGGCAGGCGCGGGGCGCGGCGCAGCGCGAAATCATGCCGCCAATCGGGCCGCCCATCCTCGGGGAAGCCGGTGAGGCTGTCGAAGCCGTGGAAGCGGCGCCAGGGCTGGCGGCGCGCCGCATGGGTCAGGCTCGCGCCGCGATAGACGCCAAGCTCGATGCCGATCCCTTCCGGCGCGGCCTCCAGCCCGGCCTCGAGCACGCCGAAGCGCCCGGGCCGGCAGGGCGCGGCGGCCAGGTCGGCCAGCATGGCGCGCAGGAAGGCCGCGTAGCGAAGCGGCGAGACGGGAAGCTCCACGCTACTCGCTGCGCAGCGCCTGGATGGGGTCGAGCCGCGCGGCCCGGCGCGCCGGCCAATAGCCGAAGAACAGCCCCGTCAGCCCCGACACCCCCACGGCAAGCGCCACCGCATCCCATTGCACCAGCACCGGCCAGCCCGCCGCCTCGGCCATCAGATGGCTGACCCCGATGCCCGCCGCCACGCCGGCCGCACCGCCCAGCAGGGCCAGCAGCACGGCTTCCAGCAGGAACTGCGCGAGGATGTCGCGCCGCTTCGCCCCGATCGCCAATCGCAGCCCGATCTCGCGCGTGCGCTCGGTCACGCTCACCAGCATGATGTTCATCACCCCGATCCCGCCCACGAGCAGGGAGACGGCGGCGACCGCCGCCAGCAGGGTGGAGAGCGTGCGCGCCGAGGCGTCGCGCGTCGCGGCGATCTCGGCGAGGTTGCGGATCTGCACGCTGTCGGCCTCATTCGCCGCCACGCGGTGGCGCTGGCGGAACAGGGCGCGGATCGCTTCCTCCGTCGCCTTCAGATCCTCGCCCTCATGCACCTTCACGCTGATGACGTTGACGGCGCGGAACCAGGCGCGGGAGGCGCCCATCACGCTGCGCCGCGCGGTCCAGAAGGGCATCATCACCACATCATCCTGGTCCGAGCCCATCGGGCTCTGCCCCTTGCGGCCCAGCACGCCGATCACCTCGAAGGGGGTGGAGCGCACGCGGATCTCGCGGCCCACCGGGTTCTCGTCGCCGAAGAGGGATTCGGCGACGGTGGCGCCGAGCAGGATCACCTTGCGCCCGCCCGCCGCCTCCTCGGGGAGGAAGGCGCGGCCCTCGGCGATCACCCAGTCATGCGCGACCAGGTATTCGGGATCGATGCCGAAGACGACGGTGGACCAGTTCTGGTTGCCCGCCACCACCTGCTGGGTCGAGCGGATGGACCCGGCGGCGACCTCCACCGCGGGGATGTCGCGCTCGATCGCGCGGGCATCGTCCCAGGTCATGTTCTGCCGCCCGCCCGCCCCCAGCCGCACGCCGCCGACATTGACGCTGCCGGGCACGACCAGCAGCAGGTTCGACCCCAGCGAGCGGATCTGCGCGAGCACCTGCTCGCGCGCCCCCGCGCCGACCGCGACGGTCGCGATCACCGCGGCGACGCCGATGAAGATGCCGAGCGCAGTGAGCATCGCGCGCAGCTTGTTGGCGGCCAGCGCGGCGAGCGCGCTGCGCAGCGCCTCCCACGGGTCCATCCCCGCGCGCGTCGGCCCCAGCGGCGCGAGCGCGCGCGGGCGGGTCGAGGCGGGGGCGGCGACGGGCTGCGGCTTGAGCGTCTGGTTCATGCCGGTTCCCTTGGCGCATCGGCCTTGAGGTCCAGCAGCGCGGCGGCGGCGTCGCGTGGCGCCTGCTCGACATGCGAGACGAGCCGCCCGTCGCGGAAACGCAGGGAGCGCCCGGCGAAGGCGGCCACGTCGGGGTCGTGGGTCACCATCAGCACGGCGACGCCGGCCCGGTTCAAGCCTTGGAACAGCGCCATGATCTCGAGCCCCGTCCAGGAATCGAGCGCGCCGGTGGGTTCATCCGCCAGCAGCAGATCGGGGCCGTTCACCAGGGCGCGCGCGATGGCCACGCGCTGCTGCTGCCCGCCGGAGAGCTGGGTGGGGCGGTGCCCCATGCGGTCGCCGAGCCCCACCAGCGCCAGCGCCTCCGCCGCCCGGTCGCGCCGAACGCGCCGCGCCACGCCGCGATAGACCATCGGCAACTCGACATTGGCCAGCGCATCGATGCGCGGCAGCAGGTTGAAGCTCTGGAAGACGAAGCCGAGCCGGCGCGAGCGCAATTCCGCCAGCCGGTCGGGGGAGAGCGCGGCCGTGTCCTCGCCCGCCAGGCGATAGCTGCCGCTGGTCGGGCGATCGAGGCAGCCGATCAGATTGAGGAAGGTGGATTTGCCCGACCCCGACGGCCCCATCGCGGCCACGAAGGCGCCCGGCGGGATGGCGAGGCTCACCTCCTGCAGCGCCACCACGCGGTTCTCGCCGCTGCCGTAATGCCGCGTCAGGCCCTGGGTTTCGATCAGCGCGGTCATTCAGAAGGGCCGCGCGGCGGTGGCGGTGGGGCGCGGCGCCGTGCTGCGCTCGGTGCCGACGACGATGCGCGCGCCCTCTTCCAGCCCGCTGATCACCTCGGTCAGCGTGCCATCCGTCAGCCCCAGGCGCAGCGTGGCGGCGCGAGGGGTGGCGCCCTCGCTGTCCAGCACATAGGCCGTGCCTGGCGCGCCGGCCCGGCCGGCGCTGCCGCGCAGCTCCGCCAGCCGCGTGCGCTGTTCCTGGGTCAGCGTCGCGTTGAAGCGCGCGATCAGGCGCTGCCGCGCCGCCTGGGCCTGCTGGCGCCGTGCCTCGGCATCCTGGGGCAGGCTGGCCAGGCGCTCGCGCAGCTCGGCCTGGGCGGCGGTGATCTCGGCGCGCTGCTGGGGGGTGAGGTCGGTGAGCTCGCGCAGCGCCTGCTCGATCGGCCCGCCGCCGCCCGCCGGCGGCGCGGTGCCCTCGGTCGCCGTGCCGGCGGGCCGCCAGCGCAGCGCGGCGTTGGGGATGCGCAGCACATTGGCGCGCTGGTCGGTGATGATGCGCAGCGTCGCCGTCATGCCCGGCAGCAGCCGGCCCCCGGCATTGGGCGCGGTGACGACGACGGTGTAGGTCACCACATTCTGCACCGTGGTGGGGGAGAGCCGGATCTCCTTCACCGTACCCCGCAGGTTCACGCCCGGATGCGCGGCGACGGTGAAGCTCACCTCCTGCCCGGGGCGGATGCGGCCGATGTCGCTTTCATCCACCGTCGCCCAGACCTCCATCTCATCGAGGCTGGCGGCGACCATGAACAGGATCGGCGCCTGCAGGCTGGCCGCGACCGTCTGGCCGAGATCGACATTGCGCGAGATCACCACGCCATCGATGGGCGCGCGGATGGTGGCGTTGGCGAGATCGACCTCCACCTGCTGCAGCAGCGCCGCGCGCTGGGCGCGGGCGGCCTCGGCGGCGGTGACCTGCGCCGCGGCGGTGCGGCTCGCGGCCTCGGCGGCGAGGATCATCGCCTCCTGCTGCGCCACCGCGCCGCGGGCGGAGGCCAGCTCCGCGCGCAGGCGTTCGGCCAGGAATTGCGCCCGCGACAGGTCGCGCTCGGCATTCACCCCGCGGCTGCGCAATTCGGTGGCGCGGCGGAGTTCCTGCTCGGCGTCGCGCAATTGCGAATCGGCGCTGTCGGCGCGGGCGGCCGCGGAGATGGATTGCGCGCGGGCGGAGGCGAGGTCCGCCACCGCGCGCTCGGCCTGGGCCTGGGCCACCAGCACGGCGGCGGCGGCGGATTGCAGATCGGCCTGGGCGGCGGCGACGCGGGCCTCGATGGTGCGCGTGTCGAGCTTCGCCACCTGCTGGCCGGCCGTCACACGGGTGTTGAAATCGGCATTCAGCTCGCGGATCTGGCCCGAGAGCTGGCTGCCGACCTGCACGCTCAGCACCGGGTTCACCGTGCCCGTGGCGGCGACCACGGCGCTGATCGGCCCACGATCCACCTCGGCGCTGCGCAGGCGCGGGCCTTCCGCGCCGCCGCCCTTGAGGAAGGCGGGAACCCAGCCCTGGGTCCATGCAGGCGCGGCCTCGCTGCTGGCCCAATAGGCCGCGCCGCCAAACCCGCCGAGAAGGAGAATGCCGAATATCGCGCGTCGCATGGCCTGATCCTGCGGCCCTGGTGTAACGCCGATGTGTCGGCTGTGCATCCGGGGATTTCCGTCCGCGGGCGGGGGCGCCTATCAAGGCCGCGACGAATCGGGGGAAGCAGGATGCGGTTGCTGGTGCTGGGGGCGGGCGCGCTGGGCGGGTATTTCGGCGGACGGGCGCTGGAACGCGGCCTCGACGTCGCCTTCCTGGTGCGGCCGCGCCGCGCCGCGCAACTCGCCGAGCGGGGTCTCGTGGTGCGAAGCCCGCTGGGCGACATCGCCCGGCCCGTGACCACGGTGGCGCAGGCCGGGCCGGGCTATGACGCCGTGCTGCTGAGCTGCAAGGCCTATGATCTCGAGCCCGCCATCGCCGCCATCCGCCCGGCGGTCGAGGCCGGGGCGCGGGTGCTGCCGGTGCTCAACGGGCTCGCGCATATGGAAGCACTCAACGCCGCCTTCGGGGCGCAGCGCGTCTGGGGGGGCCTCGCCAAATGCCAGGCGACGCTGACGCCGGAGGGCGAGGTGCGGCACCTGGGCGATTGGCGCTGGCTGACCTTCGGCGCGCAGGCCGGCCACGAGGATGGGCGGGCCGCCGCGCTGGCCGAAGCGCTCGGCCAGGGCCCGGCCCTGGTGGCGGAGGCCGTGCCCGACATCGAATACCGGATGTGGCAGAAGCTGGTGCATCTGGGCACGGTGGCCGCCGCCACGGTGCTGATGCGCGCCAATGTGGGCGAGATCTGCCGGGCTGGCGGCGAGGACTTCCTGCTCACCCTGCTGGCCCGCAACGCCGCCATCGCCGCCGCCCATGGGCATGTGATGGAGGAGGGATTCCTGGCCGGCTACCGCGCGCTTTTCACCGACCGGGCCAGCCTCTACACCGCCTCCATGCTGCGTGACCTCGAAGCCGGCGGCCGGACGGAGGCCGACCATATCCTGGGCTGGCTGGCCGCCGCCGCCCGCACCGCCGGGGTGGACCCGACCCTGCACGACCTCGCCCATCTGCACGCCCGCGCCTTCGACCAGCGCCGCGAGGCCGGACGACTCCCATGATCACCCTTGCCACCACTGCGCTGTCCGTCACGGTGAAAAAGCACGGGGCGGAACTCGCCAGCCTGAAGGATGCGGCGGGGCGGGAATTCCTCTGGCAGGCCGGGCCGGCCTGGCCGCGCCACGCGCCGCTGCTGTTTCCCATCGTCGGCCGGCTGCGCCAGGACACGGCCTGGTTCGGTGACGCGCCCTATCCGATGGGCCAGCACGGCTTCGCCCGCGATCTGGATTTCACCCTGGTGGAGCAGACCGCCACCGCCTGCCGCCTGCAGCTGACCGATGGCGAGGCGACGCATGCGCGCTTCCCCTTCCCCTTCCGGCTGGAGGTGATCCACGCCGTGCATGGGTCGAGCTACAGCAACACCGCCATCGTGACGAATACCGGTGAGGGGGTTCTGCCCTGCAACATCGGCGCGCACCCGGCCTTCCGCTGGCCGCTGCCCGGCGGCGGCAGCAAGCCCGCGCACCGGCTGGATTTCGAACAGGATGAGCCCGCCCCCTGCTACCGCCCTGGCGCGGAGGGGCTGCTCGACCCCACGCCGCAGGCGCTGCCGCTGAACGGGCGCAGCCTCGGCCTGCGGGAGGATCTGTTCGAGGCCGGCGCCTTCGTGATGCTCAACCCGGCCTCGCGTCGCGTCACCTACACCGCGCCGGGCGCGCCCGCGCTGGAAGTGGCTTGGCAGGGCTATGAGCAGCTCGGCATCTGGATGAAGCCGGGCGCCGAATTCCTGTGCATCGAGCCCTGGGCCGGCTATGCCGACATCGCCGGGCATGAGACGGATTTCTGGAACAAGCCCGGCATGATGCTGCTGGCACCGGGCGAGAGCCGCCGCTTCAGCTGGCGCGTGTCGATCGAGGGGTCCGCCTGATGCCGCCGATGTCCACGTTGAACCGCATCGTCATGGTGCTCGTCGTGGTCGTCGCGATCACGCAGATCCTGGTGCTGATTTTCCGATGAACGAGAAGGCAAACCCCGCGATGCAGGTTGGTGTGATCGGGTTGGGCGCGATGGGCCTGGGGGCGGCGCTGTCCTGCCACCGCGCCGGGCTGGCCACCACGGGCTGCGATTTCTCCGCCACCGCGCGCGATGCCTTCATCGCCGCCGGTGGCGCCGCGGTGGGCCGCGCCTGCGACCTGCCGCAGGGGCTCGCGGCCGTGGTCGTGCTGGTGGTCAACGCCGCGCAGACCGAGGCCGCGCTGTTCGGGCCGGAAGGCGCCGCGCCGCGCCTCGCCCCGGGCGCGGTGGTGATCTCCTCTGCCACCATGTCGCCCGAGGAAGCCAAGCGGCTCGCCGCGCGGGCGGAGGCGCTGGGCCTGCTCTGGCTGGATGCGCCGGTCTCGGGCGGGGCGGCCAAGGCGGCCGAGGGCGCGATGACGGTGATGGCCTCGGGCAGCGCGGCCGCCTTCGCGGCGGCGCGCCCGGTGCTGGATGCGGTGGCGAGCAAGGTGTGGGAACTCGGCAGCGAGGTCGGCATCGGCGCCACGGTGAAGGTGGTGCACCAGCTCCTCGCCGGCGTGCATATCGCCGTCGCGGCGGAGGCGATGGCGCTGGGCATCCGCGCCGGGGCCGATCCGCAGGCGCTCTACGACGTGGTGACGAGTGCCGCGGGCAATTCCTGGATGTTCGAGAACCGCATGGCCCGCGTGCTGACCGGCGACGACGCGCCGCGCTCGGCGGTGGACATCTTCGTGAAGGATCTCGGGCTCGTGGCCGACATGGCGCGCGCGCTCGATCACCCCGTGCCGCTGGCCGCCCAGGCGCGGCAATTGTTCACGGCGGCGAGTGCCATGGGCCATGGCCGCGCCGATGATGGCTTCGTCATCCGCGTCTTCGCCGCGCTCACCGGCATCACGCTGCCGGGTGGGAAGTGATCCCGCCGCTGCATTGAGCGCCCGGCGGACCGCGCAGCGGTCCGAGGCCGCCTATGCGGCGAAGCCAAGCAGCCGGAGGCTGCGCCCGGCGTCTGAGGGCGAAAAAACTAACGCAGCGCGGCTTCCACCGCCTCCGCCACGGCAAACAGGCGGGCATCGCCGCGGTGCTCGCCCATCAGCATGAAGCCGACCGGCGCCTCGCCCGGGGCGTGGCAGGGCAGGCTGATGGCGCAGCGGTCGAGGAAATTGCCCACCGTCGGGTTGCGCAGCAGCGCCATGTTGAGCCGCGTGTAGTCGGCATCGGCCGCGACCTCGGCGATGGCGGGCGGGATCACCGGGCAGGTCGGCATCACCACCGCGTCGAAGGGCGCGGTGGCGCGCGCGAAGGCCGCGATGATTCGCGCGCGCTCCGCACCCAGCGCGATGTAGTCGGCCGAGGACATCAGCCAGCCGCGCTCGATGCGCGAGAGCACGCGCGGGTCATAGGCGCTGCGCTTCATGCCGATCAGCTTGCGGTGCCAGGCGAAGGCCTCGGCCGCCGCGAAGCCGCCCGCCGAATTCACCTTGGGGATATCGGCCAGTTCGGGCACGTTCAGCAGGTCGATGCGCGCGCCCGCGCCAGCGAGGCGGGAGAGCGCGGCCTCGAAGGTGGCGCTGACGGTGTCGTCCCAGCCCTCGGTCACATAGCCCTGCAGCACGGCCAGCCGCAGCCCCGCCACCGGGATCGGCGGCGCCGGGCGGAAGGCCTCCTCGCCGGCCATGTAGCTGTCGAGCAGCGCGCAGCAGCCGACCGAGCGCGCGATCGGGCCGAGGCTGTCGAGCGTGGTGGAGAGCGGCAGCGTGCCGGTCAGCGGCACGCGCGCGGCGGTGGGCTTCCAGCCGACGATCCCACACATGGCAGCCGGGATGCGGCAGGACCCGCCGGTGTCCGAACCGAGCCCCGCGAAGCCCATGCCATCGGCCGTCGCCACCGCGGCACCGGAGGATGACCCGCCCGGCAGGCGGCCCGTCTCCCGGTCCCAGGGGCTTTTCGGCGTGCCGTAATGCGGGTTCACGCCCAGGCCGGAGAAGGCGAATTCCACCATGTTGGTGCGCCCGAGCACGACGAAGCCCGCACGCTCCAGCCTTGCCACGGCAGGGGCGGTGGCGGTGGCGGGGGGCGCATCCTCCAGCGCCCTGGAGCCGCCGCGCGTGACGTGGCCGGCCTCGTCATAGAGGTCCTTCACGCTGATCGGGATGCCGGCATAGGGGCTGGGCGCGCGGCCCGCGGCGCGGAGCGCGTCCATGGCAGCGGCGGTGGCGCGGGCCGTATCGGCATGCACGGCGAGGAAGGCGTGGGAACCCTCGCCGGCCGGATCGGCGATCCGCGCCAGGGCGTCCTCGACCAGCGCCAGGGCGGAGGTGCGTCCGGCGGCGAGATCCGCGGCGGCCTCGGCGATGGTTCCGTGTGACATGTTGATTTCCATCCCGGCTTGAGGGCGCAATGCTGCGGTCAAGCGCGGCGGGGGGCAACCCTTCCGGCGCGGATGGGGCCGGCATTTGACAGGCGGGCCCGACCTACTTGTATGATGTCATATGACGCTGCGGCGAACCGGCCGTGGGCGCGAGGAGGAAAACACCATGAAGGCCCTTGGATTCGTGCGTGCGGCCGCCCTGGCCGCCGCTGCCCTGCTTCCCTTCGCGGGGGGGCAGGCCCAGGCACAGGAATGGCGCGGCTGGAACATCCACGCCGCCGACTATCCGAATGGCCGCGGCATGGACCGGTTCGGCGAGCTGGTGATGCAGCGGACCAACAACCGCATCCGCATGCGCACCTACCACTCGGCGCAGCTCGGCCAGCAGGATGAGGCGATCCAGCAGATGCGCCTCGGCAGCATCGACTTCGCCAATTTCAACCTCTCGCCCTTCAACAACCTGGCACCTTCGACCAACGTGGTCACGCTGCCCTTCCTGTTCCGCAACGTGGCACACAGCCATGCGGCGATCGACGGCGTGGCGGGGGCGGAGATCGCGCGCGATCTCGAGGCCATCGGCATCATCGCGCTGGCCTGGTACGACGCCGGCGCGCGCAGCCTCTACACCACCCGCCCGGTGCGCACGCCCGCCGACCTGCGCGGCATGAAGATCCGCGTCCAGACCTCCGACCTCTGGATCGACCTGATGCGCGCGCTGGGTGCGAACCCGACGCCGCTGCCCTTCGGCGAGGTCTTCACCTCGCTCCAGTCGGGCGTGATCGACGGCGCGGAGAACAACTGGCCGAGCTATGAGAGCACGCGCCATTTCGAGGTCGCGCGCTTCTACACCACGACCGAGCATTCCAACGTGCCGGAGGTGCTGGCCGTCTCCCGCCAGCGCTGGCAGCGGCTGAACGACGCCGAGCGCAACATCCTGCGCGATGCGGCGCGCGAGAGTGCGACCTTCCAGCGCCAGCTCTGGGCGGAGCGTGAGACCGTGTCCCGCCAGCGCGTGGTGGCGGCCGGTGTGACGGTGATCGAGATCGCCGACCGTGCGCCCTGGGCCGCGCTGATGGCGCCGGTCTATGAGAAGTACACCGGCAGCAATCCGCGCCTGTCGGGCCTGGTGCAGCAGATCCGCGCCCTGCCCTGAGACCACCCGGGCGGGGCGGCATTCCCGCCGCCCCGCCTTCATCCTGAGGGGACACCGCGATGCTGGCCGGATTCTCGCGCCTGCTCGACTGGTTCTGCCACATCGTCATCGTCGTTGCCGGCGTCGCGCTGGTCGGGCTGGTGGCGATGATGGGCTGGCTGGTCTTCGGCCGCTACGTGCTGAACGACACGCCGACCTGGATCGAGCGCGCGGCGACGCTCGCCATCCTCTCCATCGCGCTGCCCGTGGCGGCGGTGGGGGTGCGCGAGCGCTTCCACCTCTCCGTCCTGGGCTTCCGCGAGAGCCTGCCCGCCCAGGCGCAGCGCTGGATCGCGGTGGGCTGCGATGCCCTGGTCGGCGTCTTCGGGCTGATGATGATGATCCACTCGCGCGAACTCGTGGACATGGTCTGGAACTTCCGGATTCCGCTGCTCGGCATCTCGCAGGGCTGGACCTATGTGCCGCTGATGGTCTGCGGCGGGCTGATCGCGCTGTTCTCGCTCGAGCAGGTGTTGCTCGACATCAAGCGCAAGGGCGCCCCCGAGCAGCGCGGCATCGCCGCCGCTTTCCTGGAGTAGTCGCGTGGAATTCGGCCTGCTGCTGATCATCGCCGTCTTCGTCCTCGGCATCGTGGCCGGCGTACCCGTGGCCTTCACGCTCGGCATCGCCGCCCTGGCCGGCTTCCTGTGGGAAGGCCTGAACCCGGCGGTCGCCTTCCAGCAGATGGCAAGCGGGATGAGCATCTTCTCGCTGCTCGCCATCCCCTTCTTCATCTTCGCGGGCGAGCTGATGCTGCATGGCGGCATCGCGCGGCGGCTGGTGGCGCTGGCCTCGGCCTGCGTGGGCTGGATGCGCGGCGGCCTGGGCATGGTCGATGTCTCGACCTCCATGCTCTTCGGCGGCATCTCGGGCAGCGCGGTGGCCGATACCTCCGCCACCGGCACCATCCTGATCCCGGCCATGAAGGCCAAGGGCTATGGCGTGGACTATGCCGTGGCGCTGACGGTCACCAGCTCCATCGCCGGCATCCTGATCCCGCCCAGCCACAACATGATTCTCTACTCCTTGGCGGCAGGCGGCGGGGTTTCGGTGACGGCGCTGTTCATCGCCGGCATCGTGCCGGGCGTGATGATGTGCGCCTTCCTCGCGCTCGCCGCCTACATCATGGCGGTGCGCCGCGGCTACCCGGCCGAGGGCTGGGCCGGTTTCCGCGCCCTGGCCTGGCGCTTCGTCGATGCGCTGCCGGGGCTGATGACGGCCGTGATCATCCTGGGCGGCGTGCTCTCGGGCGTGTTCACCGTGACGGAGAGTGCCGCCTTCGGCACGATCTGGGCGCTGGCGGTCACCATCCTGGTCTATCGCGCGCTGAGCTGGGAAAGCTTCAAGGTCGCGGTCGCGGCCTCGGTGCGGACCTCGGCGGTGGTGTTCCTGCTGGTCGGCACGGCGACGGCCTTCGCCTATCTGCTCGCGCTGTATCGCCTGCCGGACCATCTGACGGATGCGATGCTGGCGATCAGCGACAACCCGCTGGTCATCCTGCTGATGATCAATCTCTGCCTGCTGCTGCTGGGCTGCGTGATGGACATGGCGGCGTTGATCCTGATCACCACGCCGATCTTCCTGCCCGTGGTCACGGCCATCGGCGTCGATCCCGTGCAGTTCGGCATGGTGATGATGATGAATCTCGGCCTGGGCCTGACCACGCCACCGGTCGGCGCCGTGCTCTTCGTCGGCTGTGCCATCGGGCGCATCCGGATGGAGGAGGTGATGCGCACCATCTGGCCCTTCTGGGGTGCCATCCTCGTGGCGCTGCTGCTGACCACCTATGTCCCCGAAGTCTCGCTCACCCTGCCGCGCCTTCTGCTGGGCTATGGCGGCTGACCAGGAACACCACCCATGACCAAACCGATCCTTCTCACCGGCGCCTCGGGCAATCTCGGCCGGATGCTGACGCGCGAGCTCTCGGCGGCGGGCTATACGCTGCGGCTTACCGACATCGCGCCCTTCCCCGATCCGCTGCCCGCGGGCGCGCGCTTCGTGAAGGCGGACCTGAACGAATCGCTCGCCATCGTCCGCCAGGCGGAGGGCTGCGGCACCATCCTGCATTTCGGCGGCGTCGCCGTGGAACGGCCCTATGAGGAGATCATCGGCCCGAACCTGCGCGGCCTCTACCACATCTACGAGGCCGCGCGGCGCGAGGGGGCACGCGTCGTCTTCGCCTCTTCCAACCACTCCATCGGCTTCCATGCGCGGCCCTCGGGCAATGCCGAGCTGCTCGATGCCGACTGCGCTTTCCGTCCCGATGGCTATTACGGGCTGTCGAAGGTCTATGGCGAGCTGATGGGCCGGATGTACTGGGACAAGCATGGCGTGGAGAACGTCAATGTCCGCATCGGCAGTTGCTTCCCCAAGCCGATCAACGCGCGGATGATGGCGACCTGGCTGAGCTATGCCGACCTCGCGCGCATGATGATCCGCTGCATCGAGGCCCCGCGCACGGGTCATTGCGTGATCTGGGGTGCTTCGAAGAATCCGGCGAGCTTCTGGGGCAAGGACCACCGCGACCGCATCGGCTGGCAGCCCGAGGATTCCGCCGAGGCCTTCCGTGCCGAGGTCGGGCACATCCTCAGCGACGATCCGGTCGAGGAACGCTACCAGGGCGGCGGCTACTGCTCGATCGAATACACCCGCCAGGGCGGCTTCTCGCCGAAGGACCAGTTCTCGCTCGAATGATTCGCCTCGACTCCGCAGGCTGGAAGGCCGTCCTCGACCCTGCGCGCGGCGCGGCCTTCACCTCCCTGACCCATCAGGGGCGCGACGTGATCCTGCCCGTGCCGGCCGGCGCGGATCCGAACAAGGGCTTCCACGGCGCCTTCTGGATGGGCCCCTGGACCAACCGGCTCGATGCCGGGCGGATCACCGTGGCGGGCAGGTTGTGGCAGATGCCGATCAACCGCCCCCATGAGAACACCGCGCTGCACGGCTTCATGCGCGACCTGCCCTGGCGCGTGCTGGCCAGCGACGCCGACAGCGCGGAACTCGCGGTCACGCTCGACAGCCCGCCCTTCCATGGCGAGGCGAAGCTGCTGGTCCGCCTTGGCCCCGCGGGCCTGGTGCTGCGGATGGGCCTGCGCAATACCGGCGACGTGCCGACGCCGATGGGCTTCGGCTGGCATCCCTTCTTCGCCCGCCCGCCCGGCACGGCGCTGCGCTTCGTCGCCACCACGGTGTTCGACCGCGACCACCGCACCCTGCCGATCGACCCACGCCCCTGCGCCGGGCTGGTCGGCGCCGATGCCGCACTCGATGGGCTGGACACGCATTTCGCCGGCTGGTCGGGCGTGGCGGAGATCCGCCGCCCGGATGGGCTCAACCTGACGCTGCGCGCCGAGGGCGCCTGGGCGCGCAACCTGCAGGTCTTCGCGCCTCAGGGCGCGGGCATCCTTTGCGTCGAGCCGGTGAGCCACGCCCCCGATGCGCCGAACCGGCCGGAGGCGGCGCGGCACGGGCCGATGCATGTGCTCGCTCCCGGCGCCACGCTTTCGGCGCGGCTCGAATTGGGCTGAGGGCGCCCCCCTCCCCAAGCGGCGCCCGACGCGCGACACTCGCGCCATGCGAACCGCACTCATCCTCGGCGCCGGCATCATGGGCCTCTCCACCGCCTGGGCGCTGTCGCGCGCCGGCTGGGCGGTGCGGGTGGTGGAGCAGGATCCGGTGCCGAACCCGCGCGGCTCCTCGGTGGATGACCACCGGCTGATCCGCCACGCCTATGGCGCCGAGACCGGCTACATGCGGATGATCGACCCGGCCTATCGCGCCTGGGCGCGCCTCTTCGCCGAGGCCGGAGAGAGCCCGCTTGTCGAGACCGGCGTGCTGGCGCTCGCCGGCGGCACCGGGGGATGGATCGCCGACAGCCACGCGGCGCTGGCCGGGGATGGGCATGCCGTCACGGACCTGACCCCCGCGGCGGTCGCCGCGCGCTACCCTTTCCTCGCGCCCGAGGGCATCGCCCGCGCCTTCCATACCCCGCGCGGCGGCGTGCTGCTGGCGCGGCGCATCATCGAGATCCTGGCCGCGCTGCTCGCGCGCCGCGGCGTTGCCTTCGAGACCGCGACGGTGCGCGAGGTGGATGGCGCGGCCGGGCGGCTCAGCCTCACCGATGGGCGGGTTCTGGGCGCCGAGCTGGTGGTGGTCGCGGCCGGGCCCTGGGGGCCAAGGCTGATCCCGGGGCTTGCGGCGCGGGTGCGCCCCACGCGTCAGGTAGTGGTGCGACTCGCCCCGCCGCCCGGCCTTGCCGAGGCCTGGGCGCGGGCGCCCATGCTGCTCGACATCGGCACCACCGATGGCTTCTACGCCGTCCCGCCCGTGGCGGGCACGCCGCTCAAGATCGGCGATCACAAATTCGCCGCCACCCACGACCCGGACGGGCCGCGCGAGGTCACCCCGGCGGAGATCGAGGCCATCCTCGGCCTCGCCCGGGGTCGGATCCGCGACCTCGGCGCCTATCGCGTGCTCTCGGCCGGCGCCTGCTGGTACGATGTGGAGCCGGAGGAGCATTTCGTGGTCGAGCCCCTCGGCGCGCGCGGCTTCGTGATGTCGGGCTTCTCCGGCCATGGCTTCAAGTTCGGCGCGCTGCTCGGCCTCGCGGTCGCGCGCGCCGCGGCCGACCCCGCGCTGGCCGCTGTCCTGCCCGGCTGGGCGGCCGGGCGCACCCCGCCACCCCCCGGCCTGCTCCCCGAGGATATCGCCGCATGACCACCGCGACCCAGGACCTCATCCTCGGCCTGACCAAGGTCATCGACCTGCCCGGCCTGACCGAGGCCGCCGGCGCGCCGCTCGGCGCCGAGGACATCGCCGCGCTGATCGAGGAGGCGTCGCGCTTCACGCGCGAGCAGATGGCGCCGGGCTGGCAGCAGGCGGACCGCCACGGCGCGCGCTACGCGAACGGCACCGTCACCACGCCGCCGCACTACACGCCCCTGATGCAGGCCTGGATCGACAGCGGCTGGCAGGGTGTCTCCGCCCCCGAGGCGCATGGCGGGCAGGGGCTGCCGCACAGCATCTGGACGGCGGTGACGGAGCTCGCCTCCGCCGCCGACATGGCCTTCTTCCTGGCGCCGGTGTTGACCGCGGGGGCGATCGACCTGCTGGTGCAGTACGGCACGGCGGACCAGCAGGCGCGCTTCCTGCCGCACCTCGTCACCGGGGCCTGGAACGGCACCATGTGCCTGACCGAACCCCAGGCGGGCAGCGACCTCGCCGCGCTGCGCACCCGCGCCGAACCGCTGCCGAATGGCCGCTACGCGCTGCATGGGCAGAAGATCTACATCACCTGGGGCGAGCACGAGACCACGCCCAACATCCTGCACCTGGTCCTCGCCCGCCTGCCCGGCGCGCCGGAGGGCTCGCGCGGCATCTCGCTCTTCGCCGCGCCGAAGATCCTGCCGGACGGGACGCGCAACGCGCTGCGCTGCGGCGGCATCGAGCACAAGATGGGCATCCACGCCTCGCCCACCTGCATCATGCTGTTCGATGGGGCCGAGGCCGAGCTGGTGGGCGAGCCGCATCGCGGGCTCAACGCCATGTTCGCCATGATGAACGCCGCGCGGCTCGGCGTGGGGGTGCAGGGCGTGGGGCAGGGGGCGCGGGCGCTGGAACTCGCGCAGGCCTATGCGGCGCAGCGCAGCCAATCTGGCCGGGTCATCGCCCAGCACGCCGATGTCGCCCGCATGCTGGCCGAGATGCGCGCCATCACCCTGGCCGGGCGGCTGCTGACGCTGGAAGCCGCCGCCGCGCTCGACCGCCATCACCTCCTGCACGATGAGGCGGCGGCCACGCGACTCGCGCTGCTGATCCCGATCGTGAAATCCTGGTGCACCGATCGCGGGGTGGAGGTCGCCTCCCTGGGCATCCAGGTGCATGGCGGCATGGGCTTCGTGGAGGATAGCGGCGCCGCCCAGGTGCTGCGCGACGCCCGCATCGCGCCGATCTATGAGGGCACGAACGGCATCCAGGCGCTGGATTTGATGCTGCGCAAGGTGGCCAAGGATGGCGGGGCGGCGATGCGCGCCCTGCTGGCCGAGGTCGCCGCGGCCGATCCGCGCCTGGCCGGCACGGCCGCGCGGGTCGGCGAGGCCACGTCCAGCCTCATCGCCCTGGTGGCGAGCGACGCGGAAGCCGCGAACTCCCTCGCCGTGCCCTATCTGGAGGCCTGCGGCTGGCTGCTGGGCGGGTGGATGCTGGTGCGCGCCGCCGCGGCCGAGCCTGACCATGCCGCAATCGCAAGCTTCTACCTCGCGCGCCTGATGCCGCGTGCGGAGGCGCGATGCACGGAAATTGGCCAGGGGTCGCTGGCGCCGCCGCCCGGGCTGCGCTAACCCGCGATCCATGCCTCTTGCAGCCGAGCGGCTCGCCCGCATCTGGTCTTGACCGTCATGACAGCCGCCCTCTCCACCCCCGCCCTGCACCGCCCCCGTCGGAAGGTCGCCATCATCGGCGCCGGACCGGGGGGCCTCGCCGCCGCCATGATGCTGGCCGCCTCCGGCGCCCGGGTCACGGTCTATGAGAAGGATGGGGTGGTGGGCGGGCGCACCCGCACCCTGACCTCTCCCGGCGGCTACAGCTTCGACCTGGGGCCCACCTTCTTCCTCTACCCGCGCGTGCTGAAGGAGATCTTCTCCCGCTGCGGGGCGGATCTGGAGCAGGAAGTCGATCTGCGGCGGCTCGACCCGCAATACCGCCTGATCTTCGAACAGGGCGGACAAGCCCAGATGCTCGACGCCTGCGCCGATTTCGCGCGGATGGAAGAGCAGATCGCGCGCTTCTCGCCCGAGGATGCGAAGGGGCTGCGCCCCTTCATGGAAGAGAACCGCGCCAAGCTCGCTGCCTTCAAGCCGGTGCTGGAACGCGCCTTCACCACCGCCGCCGACATGGTGCGGCCGGACATGCTGAAGGCGCTGCCGCTGATGAAGCCCTGGTCCACCGTGGACCGCGACCTCGGCCGGCACTTCCGCGACCCGCGCGTGCGCCTCGCCTTCAGCTTCCAGACCAAATACCTGGGCATGAGCCCGTTCAAATGCCCCGCACTCTTCACCATCCTCTCCTTCCTGGAATACGAGCACGGGGTCTTCCACCCGATCGGCGGCTGCGGCGCCGTCTCCAACGCCATGGCGCGCGTGGCGGAACGGATGGGCGCGGAATTCCGGCTCAACACCCCGGTCGATCGCATCGCCTTCGAGGGCAAGCGCGCCAAGGGTGTCGAGATCGGCGGGGCGCGGCATGACTACGACGCGGTGGTGGTGAACGCGGATTTCGCGCACGCCATACCGAAGCTCATCCCCGACCATCTGCGCCGCGGCTGGAAGGACAGGAAGATCGGCAAGGCGCGCTATTCCTGCTCGACCTTCATGCTCTATCTCGGCCTCGACATCCCGCTGCCGGATGTCGCACACCACAATGTCATCCTCTCCGAGCAGTACCGCGAGAATATCGGCCAGATCGAGAACGGCACGATCCCCGAGATCCCCTCGCTCTACGTGCAGCACGCCGGCGCGACGGACCCGACGATGGCACCCCCGGGCCACTCCGCGCTCTACGTCCTCGTGCCCGTGCCGAACCTGATCAAGCAGCCCGATTGGCCCGCCCAGTCGGCCCGCTTCCGCGAAGTGGCGCTTGACCGGCTGAAGGTGCTCGGCCTCGGCAACATCCGCCAGCACATCAAGTACGAACGCATCGTCGCCCCCCAGGATTGGGAAAGCGACTTCGCGGTGGGCTATGGCGCCACCTTCAACCTCAGCCACGAATTGCCGCAGATGCTGCTGTTCCGCCCGGGCAACCGCTTCCGCGACGTCGAGGGCGTCTACCTGGTCGGCGGCGGCACACACCCGGGCAGCGGCCTGCCCGTGATCTACGAAGGGGCCCGCATCACGACAAGCCTGCTGGCCCAGGACCTCGGCCTGTCCGGCGCCTCGAGCCTGCCCGTCCCCGGCAGCCCGCTCGCCACGGCGACCCCCGCGGAGGCCTGAACGCTGAGCAGGTTGGGGGCGCTGGCCAAGGGGGCCTTGCCCCCTTGGAACCCCCACCAGGAGGCTTAGCCTCCTGGACCTCGGTCAGTTCAGCGGGGAGAGGGAGGGGGGCACTTTGGCCCCCCTCCCTCTCCCCGCTTAAGACTAACGGTGGGGTCCGGGGAGCCTCAGGCTCCCCGGCCGGGGGTCCAGGGGGCAGCGCCCCCTGGCGAACCGCCCCAACATGCTAAGGTTCGAGCCTACGGAGGGATGCGCGCATGGCGGATCGTGTGGTGGTGGTCGGTGGTGGTCTGGGTGGTCTCGCGGCGGCGGCGGTGGCGGCGGCGCGCGGGCACAAGGTGACGCTGCTCGACAAGAATCCCTGGCTTGGTGGCAAGGCCGCGGTGTTGCATCTCGATGCGCCGGATGGCTCGGGGCAGTTCCGTTTCGACATGGGGCCGACCATCCTGACCGTGCCGCGCGTGTTGCGCCGGATCTATGCCGAGGCCGGGCGTGACCAGGCGCGGGAGTTGCCGTTGATCCGGCTCGATCCGCAGTGGCGTTGTTTCTTCGAGGACGGCACGCAGATCGACCTCATGGCCGATGTCGCGACGATGCAGGCCGAGATCGAGAAGTTCGCGCCGGGCCGTGGCCTGGGCGAGGGCTACCGGAAGTTCCAGGAGGAGAGCCGGCACCTGCATGGGGTGTCGGAGAAATTCTTCTTTTGGCGTCCGGTCGAGGGTGTGACCGACACAATCGACATGAAGGCCAACCTCAACCCGTCCACCATTCGCGATGTGTTGAGCCTGCGCATGGGCTCCACCGCGGCGAAGGTGATTCGCGGCCATGTGCCGGATGCGCGCCTCGCGCAGATGCTCGACCATTACTGCCAGTATATCGGCTCCTCGCCCTATCTGGCGCCGGCGGTGGTGTGTTCGATCGGCGACATGCAGGCCAGCGAGGGCGTGTGGTATCCGGTGGGTGGCACGCGCGCGGTGGCCGAGGGGCTGGCGAAGCTCGCCGCCGAATTGGGCGCCGATCTGCGCCCGAACAGTGAGGTCACGGGCTTCGACGTGCAGGATGGCGCGGTGAAGGGCGTCTATGTCGGCTCTGAGCGCATCGCCTGCGATGCCGTGATCTCCAACATGGATGCGATCCGCACCTACAAGGAGCTGGTCGGCGGCGATGTGGGCCGCAAGTATGAGAAGAAGGGCTTCGAGCCGGCGTGCAGCGGCGTGGTGCTCTATCTCGGCCTCAACAAGCGCTACGATCACCTCGCGCATCACTGCTTCGTCTTCTCCCGCGATGCGGAGGAGGAGTTCGACGCGATCTACAAGAAGGGCGAGCCCGCGCCCGACCCCACCGCCTATCTCGCCGCCACCTCCTGCAGCGACGACACCACGGCGCCGGCGGGGGGCGAGGCGCTCTATGTGCTGGTGCACACGCCGCATCTGCGCCCGCATCATGACTGGTCGAAGATGCTGCCGGCCTATCGCCAGACCATCCTCGACAAGCTGAAGCGCACGGCGGGGATGGAGGATATCGAGGAGCGGATCGTGGTGGAGGGGCATCTCACGCCCGTCGATATCCACAACCGCTACAAGGTGCTGGATGGTGCGATCTACGGGCTGGCGAGCCACGGCAGCTTCACCGGCGCCTTCAAGCCGGGCAATCGCTCCAAGCATGTGAAGGGGCTCTATCTGTGCGGCGGGGCCGCGCATCCGGGTCCGGGCATGCCGATGGTGATGATGTCCGGCTGGATCGCCGCCGACGCGCTGGACCGCGACCGCGGCGGGCGCGGCATGAGCGACGCGGCGCGCGAGGCAGGCCGGCGCGAGGCTGAACTGGCCGCGGCGGAGTGACGACATTGCAGGAACAGACTTACGGCGGCCCGCGATGCGGGCCGAGCGGCCGAATGGCCGCCGCGCCAAGTGGCGCGAAGGCAAGCCGGCGGATGCCGGCGCCTGTCACGCCGCAGGCGTGCCTGCGGCACGACGTTTGAGGGCGCAATAGACATGAACGCCGTGGCGCCAGGCAGGAAGGAGAACGCGGCGGATCCCGTCGCGCTCTACGACCCGCGGCGCATGGCGTTCTTCCACTTCATGTTTTCCCGCTTCTTCGGCAAGCACATGCGTGCGGCGCGCGTCGCGCAATGGGGCATGCCGGTTGAGTATGGCGAGCGCCCGCTGGTGGTCTTCGCGAACCATCCGGGCTGGTGGGACGGCGTGGCCTTCATGCTGCTCTCCCAGGCGCTGTTCAGGCCGCGGCGCATGTTCATCCCGATGGATGCGGCCGCGCTGAACCGCTACGGCTTCATGCGGCGCCTGGGCGTCTTCGGCATCGAGACCGGCACGCCGCGCGGCGCGGCCCTGTTCCTGCGCAACGCGAAGCAGGTGCTGGCCGCGCCCGGGCACATGCTCTGGATGAATGCGCCCGGCCGTTTCTCGGATGTGCGCGAGCGCCCCGTGCCCATCGCCATCGGCATGTCGCGCCTGCCCGAGATCGCGCCCGAGGCGCTCTTCATTCCGCTCGCGCTCGACTATCCCTTCTGGACCGAGCGCAAGGCCGAGATGCTGGCCGCCTTCGGCCCCGCTATCCCCGCCGCCGAGCTGCTGGCGCTGGACCGGGAGGCGCGGCTGGGCGCGCTCTCGGCCGCGCTGGGCGCGACCATGGATCGCCTCACGGAGGATGCCATCGCGCGCGACCCGGCGCGTTTCCACGCGCTGCTCCGCGGGAAGGAGGGCATGGGCGGAATCTATGATGGCTGGCGCCGCTTGCGCGCGGCCCTGCGCGGCAAAACATTTGACGCGCGGCACGACCCGCAGCACGAATCCCCGCAACAACCGGGGCGGGAGCGGATCTAGAGGATGACGATGGACTTCACCTGGGCGTGGATCGCCCTGTTCCTGGCCACCTTCCCGGCGACGATGGGCGTGATCAACCTCTTCCTCGTGCGCCCGCCCGAGGGCAAGCCCGCCACCGGCACGCTCGTCTCCATCCTGATTCCCGCGCGCAACGAGGAAGCCAACATCGCCGCCTGCCTCGACGCTGCCCTCGCCTCTCAGGGCGTGGCGATCGAGGTGGTCGTGATGGATGACGGCTCCACCGACCGCACGCCGGCGATCGTGCAGGCCATCGCGGCGCGCGATCCGCGCGTGCGGCTGCAGGTGGCACCCACCCTGCCGCCCGGCTGGACCGGCAAGGTGCATGCCTGCGCCCGCCTGGCGGAGGCCGCGCGGGGCACGCATTTCCTCTACATCGACGCCGATGTGCGCCTGGCGCCGAATGCCGCCGCCGACATGGCCGGCCATGCCGCGCGCACCGGCGCGGCCATGGTCACGGGCGTGCCGCGCCAGTTGATCGGCAGCTTCGGTGAGGCGGCGACGGTGCCCTTCATCAATTTCCTGCTGTTCTGCTACCTGCCCGGCGGCGGCCGTGCGTTCACGAAGCGCCCGGGCATGGCGGCGGCCTGCGGCCAGCTTCTGCTGGTGGAGCGCGAGGCCTATCTCGCCACCGGCGGGCACACCGCCATCAAGGGCCTGCTGCATGACGGGCTGGCGCTCGCGCGCCGGATGCGTGAGCGCGACCTCGCCACCGAGATCGTCGAGGGCGCGGGGCTGGCCACCTGCCGCATGTATACCGGCTTCGCGGAATCCTGGCGCGGCTTCATCAAGAATGCGCGGGAGGGCATGGCCACGCCGGTCGGCCTGCCGATCTGGACGGTGATGCTGGCCGGCGCGCATCTCTGGCCCTTCGTCTTCCTGCCGGGCAGCACGGCGGCGATCCTCGCGCTGGCCATCGGCTTCGCCCTGCGCGCCGCGGTGACCCTGCGCGTGCGCGAACCCTGGTGGACCATCCCGCTGCATCCGGTGACGGTGGCGGTGGCGCTGGCGATCCAGTGGACGGCGCTGGTGCGCGGGCTGATGGGCAAGCCGGCCGGCTGGAAGGGCCGCGCCTATTCCGGCAACGCGGCCTGACGAGATGAAGGGCACTTCGCCACGCGCGCAATCGAGCCACCGGCGGACCGCAGCGCGGTCCGAGGCGCCGAATGGCGCCCGCCGCCAATGCGGCGAGCCAAGCGGCCGGATGGCCGCGCCCGGCGCTTGAGGGCGCAAGAAAGCGCCAATGGACCGCTGCAAGCGGCCATTGGCGTCGCGCCGGTACCGCCGACGCGCGACGAGAACAGCGAGAATTTCCCGGTCGCCTCGCGCCTGCTGCCGCCCGAATTGCGGCCGAAGGTCCTGGCCTTCTACCGCTTCGTCCGCACCGCCGACGACATCGCCGATTCCGCCACGCTGAGCCCGGCGGAGAAGCTCGCGCGGCTGGGCGCGATGCAGCGCCAGCTCGAGGATCCTGCCGGCCCGCTGGCGGAAGTCGGCACGGCGGAGGCCGCGCTGCTGCTCGACGCCTTCCGCCAGGATTCGGTGCAGAACCGGTATGCCGACTGGGCGGCGCTGGAAGACTATTGCGCCCGCAGCGCCGAGCCGGTGGGGCGGATGCTGCTGCGCCTGCATGGCGAGGATGCGCAAGGCGCGGCGGCGGCCTCGGATGCGCTCTGCACCGCGCTGCAGATCCTCAACCATCTGCAGGATCTGGTGCCGGATCGCGATGCGATGGACCGCATCTACCTGCCCACGCCCTGGATGGACCTCGCCGGTGGTGAGGCCACTTTCTTCGCGCCGGCGAATGCGCGGCGCCGCGCCGTGCTCGATGCCGCGCTCGACCGGGTGGAGGCCCAGCTCGAGGTCGCGGCGGCGCTGCCGCGGCTGCTGCGCTCGCGGCTGCGGCGCCAGGCGCAGGTGACGCTGGCGCTGGCCTGGCGGCTGCTGGCGAAGCTGCGCGCGGCGGATCCGGTGGCGGGGCGGGTCGCGCTCGGCAAGCTCGACTTCGCCGCCGCTTTCGCCGGGCTTGCGCTCGCCCCGCCTTCCGACGCCGCCGTGGTGCTGGCGCGGGTGACGCGTGCGAAATCCTCCTTCGCGCGTGGCATGCGCGTGCTGACCGGCGCGCGGAGGCGCGCGCTGTTTGCCGTCTATGGCTTCTGCCGCGCGGTGGACGACATCGCCGATGGCGCGATGCCCGAGGCCGAGAAGCGCCGCGCGCTGGCGGCCTGGCGCCGCAAGCTCGCCGCGCCCGATTGCGCGCTGTCGCGCGAACTGGCGCAGGCGCGCCTGGCCTTCGCGTTGCCGCTGGCGGAATGCGAGGCGATGATCGCCGGCATGGAGACCGACGCCACGCCCGCGCTCCGCCTGCCGGACGAGGATTCGCTCGAGCTCTACACGCGCCGTGTGGCCGGCAGCGTCGGCGCGATGGCGGTGCGGATCTTCGGCGCGCCGGGGGCGGAGAGCTTCGGTCTCGCGCTCGGCCGCACCTTCCAGCTCGTGAACATTCTCCGCGACGTGGATGAGGATGCGGGGCTCGATCGCGTCTATGTGCCGGCGAGTCTGCTGGCGGCGCATGGGGTGCAGGAGAATGAGGCCGCGCGCATCGTCGCCCATCCCGGCTTCCCCGCTTGCTGCGCGGCCCTGGCCGCCCGCGCCGCGGAGGGTTTCGCCGAGGCCGAGCGGGAGATCGCGCAGCACGATGCGCGCGCGCTGAAGCCGGCGCGGGTGATGATGTGGGGCTATCGCCGGCTCTTCGAGCGCATGCAGGCGCGCGGCTACGCGCTGCCCCGCCCCCGTCCGCGCCTGACGCGGGCCGAGAAGCTGCGCATGGCGCTGCTGTCGCTATGACTATTCATGTGGTGGGCGCTGGTCTCGCGGGCCTCGCGGCCGGGCTGCACCTGGCCCGGTCTGGCCAGCGCGTGGTGGCGCATGAGGCCTCGCCCGGCGCCGGCGGCCGCGCCCGCGCTTTGCCCGACGGCACCGACAACGGCACCCATGCGCTGCTCGGCGCCAACCGCGCCGCGCTGCGCTTCCTGGCTTCCATCGGCGGGCGCGAGGGCTGGGTGGAACCGGAGCCCGAGGGCCTGCCCGTGCTCGACCTCGGCGACCACTCTGCGCGGCAGGTTGCGCTGTCGCCGCTGGGCTGGACGCGCCCGGCGCGGCGGCCAGTGGGGCTGACCTTCGGCGGCCTCTTCGCCCTGCTGCGCCTGGCTTTTCCCGGCGGCGACCGCAGCGTCGCCGCGGCCTTCGCGCGCCACCCGGCGCTGCACCGCTCGCTGGTCGAGCCGCTGACCGTCGCCGCGCTCAACACCCCCACCGCCGAGGCGTCGTCGCGCCTGCTCGGCAGCGTGCTGCTGCGGCTGGGCCGGCCGGGTGCGGCGCGGCTCTATGTCGCGGCGCGGGGGCTGGGACCGGACATGATCGCCCCCGCACTGGCCACCCTCGCCTGCTACGGCGCCACCGTACGCACCGGGGCCCGGCTGCGCGCCCTGGTGGTGGCGGGCGGGCGGCTCGCCGCGCTGGATTTCGGCGACCATGTCATCACCCTCGAGCCCGGGGATTCCGCGGTGCTGGCGCTGCCCCCCTGGGAGGTCGCGAAGCTGCTGCCGGAGGTGCCGACGCCGCTGCACCATGCGCCGATCCTCAACCTGCATTTCACCCTGGAGAATGAGGGCCCGGTGCGCTTCATCGGGCTGCTCGGCGGCCTCGCGCAGTGGGTGCTGGTGCGGCCGGGCGGGGTCTCCGTCACCGTCAGCGCCGCCGATGCCTCGGTCGGCCTCAGCGAGGCCGAAGCCGCCGCCCTGATCTGGCCCGAGGTGCGGGAGGCCGCGCAGCGCTTCGGCCTGCCGGGCGAATGGCCGCTGGCGAGCCCGCCCGCCCGTGCGGTGCGCGAACGCCGTGCCACGCCGCGCCACGGGGTCGGCCCGCGCCCTACGCCGCCGCGCCTGGTGCTGAGCAACCTCGCCTTGGCCGGCGACTGGACCGTGCCGAGCCTGCCCGCGACCATCGAGGCCGCCATCCGCTCCGGCGAGGCCGCCGCGCGCACCCTGCTGCGGCGGCGCGCATGACGCGAGATCGCGCAGATCGCAAGCGATCTGCCCTCAGGCGCCGGCGCTTCGCTGGGCTCGCCGCACTGGCGGCGGCGGCCATTCGGCCGCTCGGCCGGCCTTGCCGGCCGCGGGCTCCGGGCCAAGGACTCCGGCATGACCCCTTCTGAAGCCCTCGCCAGCCTGCGCGCAGCCGAGGCGCGCGACGGCCTCATCGGTCTCGACCAGCGCCGCGCGCTGCTCGCCGCGCTCGTCACGGCCCTGCTGACCCGTGCCGAGGATATCGCCCAGGCCCTGGATGCCGATTACGGCGGGCGGTCGCGGCTCGATACGCTGCTCGCGGATGTGGTCTGCGTGATGGATGCCGCGCGCTTCGCCCGGCGCAAGCTGCGCGGCTGGGCGCGCCCGCGCTGGGTGCGCCCCCCCTTCCCCTTCTGGCCGGCGAGCGCCAGGGAGGAGCCCGTGCCCAAGGGCGTGGTCGGCATCATGGCGCCCTGGAACTACCCGGTGCAGCTTGCGCTCATTCCCGTGGTGGATGCGCTGGCGGCGGGCAACCGCGTGGCGGTGAAGCCCTCCGAGGCCACGCCGCGCACCGCCGCCCTGATCGGCGAGATCCTGGCCGCCGCCCTCGGGCCGTCCATCGCCGCCACGGTGCAGGGCGGGGCGGATGTCGCCGCCGATTTCGCCGCCCAGCCCTGGGACCACCTGTTCTTCACCGGCGGCACCGAGACCGGGCGGAAGGTGGCGCTGGCGGCGGCGGCGAATCTCGTGCCGGTCACCCTCGAACTGGGCGGGAAATGCCCGGCCGTGGTGCTGCCCGGCGCGGATCTGGCGCGGGCTGCGCGCGACATCCTGGTGGGCAAGGCGGTGAATGCCGGCCAGACCTGCATCGCCCCCGACACGGTCCTGCTGGTCGGCCACAGCGAAGCCGCCTTCGCGGCCGCCTGCCGCGCCACCGGCATCGCCCTGCCCGAGGGCGGCATCGCGAGCGACGCGCAGGCGGCGCGGCTCGACCGGCTGCTGGCGGGCGTGGCGCTGACCAGGCTCGGCCCGGACGGGCCCGGCCGGCGGCGCGCCCTGGCGCTGGCCCCCGCCGCCCCGGGCTCGGCCCTGGAGCGGGAGGAGATCTTCGGCCCCGTGCTCGGCGTGGTGGCGCTGCCGGATCTGTCCGCGGCATTGGGCTGGATGGCGCGGCAGCCGCCGCCGCTCGCCATCTACCTGTTCGGCGCCAGCCGGGCGGAGGAGGCGGCGGTGGCCGCCGCCACGCGCTCGGGCGCCCTCGTCTGCGACCGGGCGGTGGAATACGCCGCCTTCAGCGATCTCGGCTTCGGGGGCGTGGGGGCCTCGGGCCAGGGCCGCTACCACGGGTTGCAGGGTTTCCGGACCTTCTCACATTTCCGTGCGCGGGTGCGGCATGGGCGGTGGAGTCTTTCCCGACTCTTTGATCTGCCTAGAAAATCCTTCGCCGAACGGTTGATCGCAAAGCTGGTCAATCCTCGATAGCGCTGGCATCCTCCGCGTGTGAACGCAGGAGGCGAGTGAATGCCGGAACTCCACACGCGCCGGCTGCATCTTCGCCTGCCGACCCTGGCCGATGCGGCGCCGCTCGCCGCCCTGATGACCCCCGGAATCAGCGCCCGCCTCGCCTCCTGGCCCGCCCGGCTGGATGAGGCCGCTGCCGCGCAGCGGATCGCCCGGGCGCTGGTCGATTTCCAGGCCGGCCAGGCCATGCCGCTGGTCATCTGCCGGCGGGAGGATCAGGCCGTGCTCGGCTGGATCGGCGCGCGCCGGCACGACCAGGCGCGCCGCCTTGCCGTGCTGACCTATTGGGTCGGCGAGGCGCATCGCGGCCAGGGCCTGATGCGCGAGGCCGCGCCCGCCGCGCTCGAGCAGGGCTTCACCTGCCTCGGCGTGGACCATGTCCATGCCGCGGTGCAGAGCGACAATGCGCAATCCCGCGCCGTGCTGAGGGCGCTGGGCATGCGGCTGATCGAGCTCGGCCGCATCTGGTGCGATGCGCGCGACCGGCACGAATCCTGCGAATGGTGGGGGCTCGATCGCCCCGGCCCGGCCCTGCGTGAGGCCCCCCCCGTGGCGCTGGCGGCACCGCCTGCCCTGGCCGGGCAGCTCGCCGCCGGTTGACGCTCCGCCTGCCATCCCGCATCTGCGCCCTGTGTGGGCAGGATCGGGCATGTGGGCGTTTCCGAGGGTAGGGGCATGAGCCTGGCGCCGCTGCGCCTCGCCCGGCTTCGCCTCACCGATTTCCGCAGCTACGCCGCCTTCGATGCCCGGTTCGACGGCCGCATCGTGCTGATCGCGGGCGAGAACGGCGTGGGCAAGACCAATCTGCTGGAAGCCATCAGCCTGCTCGGCCCTGGCCGCGGCCTGCGCGGCGCGCGCGGGGCGGAGATCGGCCGCCGGGGAGCAGAGGGTGCCGCCCCCTGGGCCGCCTGGGGCCGCTTCACGCGCGGCGGGATGACGCATGAGATCGGCACCGGCACGCTGAGTACAGCAGGGGGGGGCGAAGCGGGCGCGGAGGCGCGCCGGCGCTACCGGCTGGATGGCGAGCCCGTTTCCTCCCAGGCCGAGCTGGCCGAGATCGCCGCCGCCGTCTGGCTGACGCCGCAGATGGACCGGCTGTTCCAGGAAGGCGCCTCGGGCCGGCGCCGCTTCCTCGATCGGCTCGTCTGGGCGCTGGAGCCCGGCCATGCGCGGGAGGTCGCGGCGCATGACACGGCCATGGCCGGGCGCAACCGCCTGCTGGCGGAGGGGCGGCGCGATGCGCGCTGGCTGGCGGCGCTGGAGGATGCGATGGCGCGCCATTCCGTGGCCGCCGTCGCCGCGCGCCGGGCGCTGGTGGCGCGGCTCAACGCGCTGCTCGAGGCCGGCACGGCCACCGGCGCCTTCCCCGCCGCCCGGCTGAGCCTGGCCTGCCCCATCGCCACGGCGCTGGACGAAGCCCCGGCGCTGGCGGTGGAGGAGCGGCTGCGGGAGGACCTCGCCCGCGGCCGCGGCCGGGATGCCGCGGCGGGCGGCGCCCAGGCGGGGGCGCACCGCACCGATCTCGGCCTCGCCCATCTGCCGAAGGCCCTGCCGGCCGAGCTGTGCTCGACCGGGGAGCAGAAGGCGCTGCTGGTCTCGGTGGTGCTGGCCCATGCCGCGCTGATCGGCGGCGCGCGGGGCTTCGCGCCCCTGCTGCTGCTGGATGAGGTGGCCGCGCATCTGGACCAGCGGCGGCGCGAGGCACTCTACGCCGCCCTGGCGGAGCTGCCCGCGCAGGTCTTCCTGACGGGCACGGAGCCGGATATTTTCGCCCCGCTCCAGGGCCTGGCGGAGGGTTTCCGCGCCACGCCCGAGGGGCTGACTCCGCTGCACGATTACCGCGTGCCGAATCTGAGCTAAACCTTTATAACCGCGGGGTTTGGCCCCCCTTCGACCAGGAGCATCCTCCGGCATGTCCGACGCCACCCCGCCGACCCCGCAGACTGAGGGGGCGGAGGCCTATGACAGCGCCTCGATCACCGTGCTGCGCGGCCTCGAAGCCGTGCGGAAACGCCCGGGCATGTATATCGGCGACACCGATGATGGCTCCGGCCTGCATCACATGGCCTTCGAGATCATCGACAATGCGGTGGACGAGGCGCAGGCCGGCTACGCCACGCGCTGCGACCTGGTGCTGAACGGCGATGGCTCCGTCACCGTCACCGATGATGGACGCGGCATCCCCGTGGACATCCACGCCGAGGAAGGGGTCTCGGCCGCCGAGGTGGTGCTGACCCGCCTGCATGCGGGCGGCAAGTTCAACCAGAATTCCTACAAGGTTTCGGGCGGGCTGCACGGCGTCGGCGCGGCGGTGGTGAACGCGCTCTCCGAATGGATGGAAGTGCGCATCTGGCGCGACGGGCGCGAGCACTTCATCCGCTTCGAGCATGGCGAGACGGTGGTGCCGCTGAAGATCATCGGCCCCTCGGACCACAAGAACGGCACCGAGGTCACCTTCAAGCCGAGCAGCGGCACCTTCACCAGGACCGAATACGACTACGCCGTGCTGGAGCGCCGGCTGCGCGAGCTGGCCTTCCTGAATTCGGGCCTCGCCATCACGCTCAAGGATGACCGGCATGTGCCGGCCGTCGAGACCGCCTTCCAGTTCCATGGCGGGCTGGTCGCCTTCGTCGAGTGGCTCGACCGCAGCAAGGAATCGCTGTTCAAGCCGCCGATCAGCCTCGTCACCAAGGAGACGGACGGCATCCGCGTCGAGCTGGCGATGTGGTGGAACACCTCGCCGCATGAATTGGCGCTCTGCTACACCAACAACATCCCGCAGCGCGACGGCGGCACCCACCAGGCCGGCTTCCGCCAGGCGCTGACGCGCGTGGTGATGAAATACGCCGAGGAGATGGCGAAGAAGGAGAAGGTCGAGCTCATCGGCGACGACATGCGCGAGGGCCTGACCGCCGTGCTGTCGGTGAAGGTGCCGGACCCGAAATTCTCCTCCCAGACCAAGGACAAGCTGGTGTCCTCGGAAGTGCAGCCGGTGGTGCAGGTGGCGGTGGCGGATGCGCTGAGCCATTGGTTCGAGACGCATCCGAAGGAAGCCAAGCAGGTCATCGAGCAGGTCGTGCTCTCGGCCGCGGCGCGCAAGGCGGCACAGCTGGCGCGCGAGAAGGTGGGCCGCAAGAACGCGCTGGATATCTCCACGCTGCCCGGCAAGCTCGCCGACTGCCAGGAGAAGGACCCGGCCAAGTCCGAGATCTTCATCGTCGAGGGCGACAGCGCGGGCGGTTCCGCCAAGCAGGGCCGCGACCGGCGTTTCCAGGCGATCCTGCCGCTCAAGGGCAAGATCCTGAATGTCGAACGCGCGCGCATGGACAAGATGCTGTCCAGCGCGGAGATCGGCACGCTGATCACCGCGCTGGGCACGGGCATCGGCCCCGGCCCGGCGGAGAAGGGCGGCTTCGACGCCGACCGGCTGCGCTACCACCGCATCGTCATCATGACCGACGCCGATGTGGACGGCAGCCATATCCGCACGCTGCTGCTGACCTTCTTCTTCCGCCAGATGCCCTCGCTGATCGAGCGCGGGCATCTCTTCATCGCGCAGCCGCCGCTCTATCGCGCCAAGCGCGGCAATGACGAGCGCTACCTCAAGGACGACCGCGCGCTCGAGGACTTCCTGCTGGAGAAGGCGCTGTCCGGCGCACGGCTGCGCTTCGCGGATGAGCGTGTCGTCGCCGGGCCGGAGCTTGCCGAGGAGGTCGAGCGCCTGCGCCAGGTCGCAGCCCGCATCCGCCGCCTCGCGACGCAGGTGCCGGTGGGCGTGGTGGAGCAGGCGGCGGTGGCCGGCGCGCTGACGCTGGACCCCGAGCGCGCGCTGGCCGGTGCGGCGCTGCTCGCCACGCGGCTCGATGCGCTGGCCCCGCCTTCGGAGCGCGGCTGGAAGGCCACGGCGGATGCCGCCGGCCTGTCGCTGTTCCGCGTGGTGCGCGGCGTGACCGAGCGCCATCTGCTCGACCCCGCCGCGCTGCGCAGCGCCGAGGCACGCTGGCTGGATGAGCGGCGCGAGGTCTTCGCGCGTGACTATGCCGGCGGCCCCGCGATGCTCTCCTTCGACGGGCCGGAGCACGCGCAGCACGGCCCGCTGCTGGCCTTCGACCGCGTCATCGCGCAGGGACGGCGCGGCCTGACGATCCAGCGCTTCAAGGGCCTGGGCGAGATGAATCCCGACCAGCTCTGGAAGACCACGCTCGACCCCGCCGTGCGCACGCTGCTGCGCGTGCGCGTGGAGGATCTGGAGGATGCGGAGCAGGTCTTCTCGACCCTGATGGGCGACGTGGTGGAACCCCGCCGCGACTTCATCGTCGGCAACGCGCTGAAGGTCGCCAACCTCGACGTGTGAGGCGTGTGCCGCGAAGGCGTTGCCTTCGCGGCCCTCAAACCTGGCTGCCGTTAAGGCTCAGCCTTCATCAAAGCGCAGGCCGCGGGCGCGAATCAGCGCGCTCCACTTCGCCGTCTCCGACTGCATGTGCGCGGCCGCGCCATCCATCCCGGCCTCGGCCAGGATGAAGCCGACCTCGGCGGCGCGGGCGCGCACATCGGGCTGTGCGAGGCCATGCAGCGCGGCGGCGGAAAGGCGGCGCGCGATGGGGTCGGGCGTGGCGGCGGGCACCCACCACATGACCCAGCTATTCGCGTCGAAGCCCGGTGCCACGCTCTCGGCCATGGTCGGCACGTCGGGCAGGGCGGGCACGCGCGCGGTGGTGTTCACCGCCAGCGCCTGCAGCCCGCCCTGGCGGATCTGGCCCAGCGCGGCCGGCATGTCCGCGAACATGAAGTCCACCACGCCAGCGCGCAGGTCGGTCAGCGCCGGCGCCGTGCCGCGATAGCCGACCAGGGTGAAGTCGCCCCCGCTCGCCTGGCGGTACAGCTCGGCGGCGAGCTGGTGCGGCGTGCCGGAGCCCCCCGTGGCGCCCGAGAGGCGGCCGGGATTGGCTTTCACGAAGCGGTCGAATTCCTGGACATTGGCGAAGCGCCCGGGCCGCACGACCAGCACGAAGGGCGTCGTCGCCAGCCAGGCCAGCGGGCGGAAATCGGCCAGATCATAGCCCGGCTCGCGCATCATGAAGGGCGCGATGACCGAGGAGATGGGGGCGAGCAGCACCGTCGTGCCATCCGGCGCCGAGCGTGCGACCGAGCGCGTGCCCACCGCCGCGCCAGCGCCGGGGCGATTCTCCACCACCATGGGCTGGCCAAGGAAGCCCTGCATGTGCGGCGCCATGACGCGCGCGAGGATGTCGGGGCTGCCGCCGGGGGCGAAGGGGTTGATGAGCCGGACCGGGCCCGGCGGCGTCCAGTCTTGTCCCTGGGCTTGCGCGCGGGTCGCGCCCGGCAGCGCGGTGGCCAGTCCGCCCATGGCGGCGAGGCGCAGCGCATCGCGCCGCGAGAGGGTGTGCATGTTCTTGTGTCCCGGTGGGTGAAGCCTGTTGGCGCCGGTCTTCTGCGGGCCGGCCGCGCAATGATGGGGAGGCTGCCGGGGTGAGACAAGCGACTTTGCGAGTCGCCATGCTATGGCAGCTGCGATGCCCCGTGCCGCCCCGAAACCTGCCGCCGCGCCGACCCCGCGCGCCGCCAAGCCCCGACGCGGTTGGCGCTGGCTGCGCTGGCTGGTGCTGCTCACCATCTGGGGCGGGTTGGCGCTCGGGGCGCTGCTGCTGGCGCTGACCTGGGACCTGCCGCGCAGCGATCTCGCGCTGTCCGCCACGCGCCGCGCGGGCGTGACGCTCGAGGCCGCGGATGGGCGCGTGATCGCGACCTCGGGCGATGTGCATGGGGAGATCGTGCGCCTGCGCGACCTGCCGGCGCATCTGCCCCAGGCGCTGCTGGCGATCGAGGACCGGCGCTTCCGCAGCCATTTCGGCCTCGATCCCATCGGCATCCTGCGCGCCGCCTACGTCAATTTCACCACCGGCCGTGTCGCCCAGGGCGGATCGACGCTGACGCAGCAGCTGGCGAAGAACCTGTTCCTGACGCCGGAGCGCAGCTTCTGGCGCAAGGCGCAGGAGGCGGTGATGGCGCTGTGGTTGGAACAGCGCTTCACCAAGGATGAGCTGCTCGAGATCTACCTCAACCGCGTCTATCTCGGTGGCGGCGCCTATGGCGTGGATGCCGCCGCGCGGCTCTATTTCGGCGTGCCGGCCACGCGGCTGAACCTGTGGCAATCGGCGGTGCTGGCGGGGCTGCCCAAGGCGCCCTCGCGGCTCAACCCGCGCTCCGCCCCCGATGCCGCGGCGGCGCGGGCGGCGGAGGTGCTGTTTGCCATGGCGGAGGCCGGCTTCATCACCAGCGGCGCGGCGGCGCAGGCGGCCGAGAACATCCGCATCCCGCCGCGGCCGTCGCGCGATTCGGGCTGGTTCGCGGATTGGGTGCTCGAGGATCTGGCCGCGCGCTTCCCTGGCAATGCGGACCTCCAGCTGCGCACCACGCTCGATCTGCGCCTGCAGGCGGTGGTGGAGGCGCGGCTGGAGGCGTTGCTGGCCACGCAGGGCGCGCGGGCGCGGGTGGGCCAGGGGGCGGTGGTGGTGCTGGAAGCCGCCACCGGCCAGGTCCGCGCCATGGCCGGCGGGCGGGACTACCGCGCGAGCCAGTTCAACCGCGCCACCCAGGCGCGGCGCCAGCCGGGCTCGGTGTTCAAGCCCTTCGTCTTCGCCGCCGCCCTGGAACGCGGGGCCACGCCCGGCGAGATGGTGGCGGATGGGCCGATCACGCTGGGCGGCTGGTCGCCCGGCAATGGCACCTGGCAGAGCCGGGGCGAGATCACGATCGAGGAAGCGCTCGCGCAGAGCGTGAACACCGCGGCCGTGCGCGTCCTGCAGCGCGCGGGCGGGGCGCGCGCGGCGGCGGCGGCGGCCGGGCGCTTCGGCCTGGCCGGCCCCTTCCCGAACGATGCCACGCTCGCCCTCGGCACGGGGGAGGTGACGCTGCTGGACCTCACCGCCGCCTATGCCGCGTTTGCGAATGGCGGGCTGCGGCCCGAGCCGCGCGGCATCGCCTCTGCGCGCGCGGATGGCCAGGCGCTGGCGCTGCCCGCGCCGGTGCTGACGCGCGCCATCCCGGCCGAGGTGGCGCGCGACATGCGGCGGATGCTCGAGGCCGCGGTGGCGCGCGGCACCGGCCGGGCCGCGCAGCCGCCGGGCGGGCGGCCGGTGGCGGGCAAGACCGGCACGACGCAGGACTTCCGCGACGCCTGGTTCCTTGGCCTGACGGGGGGGCCTGGGGGCGGGCTGGTCATCGGCGTCTGGCTCGGCAATGACTCCGGCGCACCGATGGCCGAGGTGCGCGGCGGCACGTTGCCCGCGCGGCTGTTCCGGGAGATCGTCGAGGGCATGGCCACGCCATGAAGGGGGAAGGCTTGGATCCGTTGGAGCCCTTGCATCAGGCAGCCGGGAAACTGCGGCATGATGCGAACAACGCGATGATGGTGCTGGCCTCGAATCTCGAATTGCTGGCCCGCACTGCCGCCACGGAGGCGGCGCGCCGGCAGGTGGCGCGCGCCGAGGAAGCCGCCCAGCGGCTCGACGCGCTGCTGCGGGCCATGCTCGGCATGCTCGGCCGTACGCCGGGCACGGAGGTGCTGGCGCCGCATCTGGTGGTGCGCGACGCGCTTCCCGTGCTCCGCGCTGTGCTCGGCGCGCGCACCCCAGTGGAACTTGCGGGGGAGGCGCCCGCCGTGGCGCTGGATCGCGCGGCGCTGGAGGCGGCGCTGCTGCGCCTCGCCCTGGCGGCGGCCGGGCAGGGCGAGACGGGCGCGGCGCTGCGCCTGGAGGTGACGCGGGAGGGCGAGGCAACCGTGCTGGTCGCGACCCCGCCGGTTGGTGCCGCGCTGGTCCTGCGCTGGCCGCTCGCTAGGCCGTGACGGGGTCTTCCGGCGCTGTCGGCAGGCCGCTTGCTTCGAGGTCGCGCCCGGCGGCAAACAGCAGGTCCTCCCGGTAGCGCCCGGCGAGCAGCTGCACGCCGACCGGCACGCGCCCGACGCGGCCCGTGGTGACCGTCAGCCCCGGCAGGCCCATCAGCGGCAGCCCCACCTGCGTCAGCTGCGCCTCCATGATGCGGCGGAAGGCCGCCTGGCTCTCGACGTCCTCCTGGTCCCGGAAGGGCAATTCACCGGAAACGGGCGTGATCGCCACCGGGTAGCGCGCGAAGAACGCCATCCAGACCCGCACGAAATGGCTGCGCTTCTGCAACCCGTCCATGAAGGCGTTGAGGTCCGGCATGGGGCACAGCGCCTCCATCTCGGAGAAGATGAAGCTCGCATCCGGGTCGGCTTCCTGGTGCAGGGCCGCGTTCAGGCCGCGCCGGCTCTCGGCCAGCCAGAGCATCGCCTGCAGCGCGGCGGGCTCGCGCAGCGGCGGTGTCTCGGCCTCCTCCACCGTCCAGCCGGCGGCCTGCAGGCGCTTCGCGGCCTCGCGCAGCGCGGCCTCGACCGGGGGCGTCACGGCCATGCCGTCGGGGTTGAGGCAGAGCGCCGCGCGCTTCGGCGCGGCGGGGCCGGCATGCGGCACATCGACCCACCAGGGGTCGCGCTCATCGCGCGCGGCCATGGCGTGGAAGGCGAGTTCGACATCGCCGATGCTGCGCGCGAGGGGGCCGCTGACGGCCATGATCTGCCCGCCGATATGGCGCTCGGCGCCCGAGGCGTTCCACACCGGGATCCGCCCCAGCGTGGGCCGCAGCCCATGCACGCCGCAGGCATAGGCCGGGTAGCGCACCGAGCCGCCGATATCCGTGCCATGGCCGATGGCGCCGATCCCCGCCGCCACCGCCGCCCCGGCACCACCCGAGGAGCCCCCGGGCGTGATCGCCGGGTCGCGCGGGTTCCTGGTGTGGCCATGCAGGCTGTTGCGCGTGAACCAGCGCAGCGAGAAGGCGGGCGTGTTGGTGCGGCCGAGCAGCAGCGCGCCCGCCTTGCGGAGGTTGGCGACGACGGGGTTGTCCTGTGTGGCGACCAGATCCTTCTGGAGCCGCAGCCCGTTGGTGGTGGCGTAGCCCTGCTGGTCCACATTGACCTTGATGGTCGTCGGCACGCCGGCGAGCGGGCCGGGATCCTCCCCGCGCGCGATCGCCGCATCCAGCGCCGCCGCCTGGGCCAGCACCTCTTCGGGGCGGTGTTCCACCACGGCGTTGATCGCGGGGTTCGCGGCGTCCAGCCGCCCCAGCGCATCCTTCGCCACCTCCGTCGCACTCGCGCGGCGGGTGCGGACCAGGCCCGCGATCTCGGTCGCGGGCAGGCGCCAGAACTCGGTCATTCGGGGGATCTCCGCGTGAAATCGGGTTGGCGCTTCTCGAGGAAAGCGGCGCGCCCCTCGGCATGGTCGGCGCTGAGGAAGCACATCGTCTGCCAGTCGCGCTCGCGTTCCAGCGCGGCGTCCAGCCCCTCGGCCAGCATCCGCTTGGTCAGCGCGAGCGGCAGCGGCGCCTGGGCGGCGAGGTCCTGGGCGAGGGTCGTGGCCAGCGCGAGCGCCTCGCCCGCCGGGGCAAGCCGATCCACCAGGCCGATGCGCTGCGCTTCCTCGGCTTCGATCGGCGTGGGGTAGAAAAAAACCTGTCGCGCGCGGGCCAGGCCGATGCGGGCCGGCAGGGTGAAGGGCAGGCCGAGATCGGCCATCAGCCCGACCTTGTTGAACCCCGCCATGAAGCGCGAACCCGCACCCGCCACGATGGTGTCCGCTGCACAGGCCAGCGAGAGCCCCGCGCCGACGCACCAGCCCTCCACCGCCGCGACGATGGGCAGCCGCCCGCCGACCATGAGGCGGATCAGGCGATGCGTGCGGCGCATGCGCTCGCGCCCCTGCTCGGCGTCGCGCACATCCATGCCCGAGATGTCGCCGCCCGAGCAGAAGGTGCCGCCCGCGCCGGTGACGATGAGGGCGCGCAGCCCCTCATCGCCCTGCGCGGCTTCCAGCGCCTCGAACAGCTGCTCGCGGATCGGCACGGCCAGCGCGTTGCGGCGCGCGGGATAGTCGAGGGTGAGCGTCAGCACCGCGCCCGCGCGCTCGGCCAGGACCCTCATGCGGGCAGGTGCAGCTTCGCACCCGTCTTGGCCTGCACCTGCTCGGCGGTGAGGCCCGGCGCGAGGTCCAACAGCCGGAAGCCCAGGCCGGGCACCACGTCGATCACCGCGAGGTTGGTGTACACCCGCGCCACCACCCCGGCCGCGGTCAGCGGATAGGCGCAGCGCTCGACCAGCTTCGGCGTGCCGTCCTTCGTGGTGTGGTCGGAGACCACCCAGACCCGCTTGGCCCCGGCGGCGAGGTCCATCGCGCCGCCGACGGCGGGTGCGCTGTCATTGTCGCTGGTCGCCCAATTGGCGAGGTCGCCTGCCTCCGAGACCTCGAAGGCGCCGAGCACGCACAGGTCGATATGCCCGCCGCGGATCATCGCGAAGCTGTCGGCGTGGTGGAAGAAGCTGCCGCCCGGGCGCAGCGTCACATGCTGCTTGCCGGCATTCTCCAGCCAGGCATTCACCTTGTCCGGCGCGGGCGCGGGGCCCATGCCGAGGATGCCGTTCTCGGAATGCAGGATCACCTCGCGCTCCAGCGGCACATGGTCGGCGACCATGGTCGGGATGCCGATGCCGAGGTTGACGAACCAGCCCTCGGGGATGTCCTGCGCCACGCGGGCGGCCATCTGCGTTCGGTTCCACATGCGCTTAGCTCCAGGGCGGGCCGCGGCGCACATGCACGACGCGGTTCACGAAGATGCCGGGGGTATGCACCTTGTTCGGGTCGATCTCGCCGAGCTCGCGCAGATGATGCACCTGCGCGAGGGTCAGCGCGGCGGCGGTCGCCATCACCGGGTTGAAGTTCCGCCCGGCCTCGCGGAAGGTGAGGTTGCCCCAGCGATCGGCCTCCCAGGCCTCGACCAGCGCGACATCGCCATGCAGGGCGAGTTCCATGACATGGGGGCGGCCGTTGAACTCGCGCACCTCCTTGCCCTGCGCCAGCTTCGTGCCCGCGCTGGTGGGCGTGAAGAAGGCCGGGATGCCCGCCCCCGCCGCGCGCAGCCGCTCGGCCAGCGTGCCCTGGGGCACGATCTCAAGCTCCAGCCTGCCGGCGCGATAGAGCTCCTCGAACACCACCGAGCCGGCCGAGCGCGGGTAGGAGCAGATGATCTTCCGCACCCGCCCGGCGGCCATCAGCTTCGCCAGGCCGATCTGCCCCGAGCCGGCATTGTTGGCCACGACGGTGAGGTCGCGCGCCCCCTGCTCGATCAGCCCCTCGATCAGTTCCAGCGGCTGGCCGACCGAGCCGAAGCCACCGATCAGCACGGTGGCGCCATCCGGCACGCCGGTGAGGGCATCGGCGATGCTCTGGACGATCTTGTTGATCATGCGGGCCTTGTCCTCCGATGCTGAGCGTCTAAAGGCGCCACGCGGCCGGGTCCAGGGGGGCGGGTCCAGGGGGTGGCGGGAGGAGGGAGATGACCGAAGACCTCGCGGCGCTGAAGCGCGCCCAGCCCGCCCGGGCCGCCGCCCTGCTGCGCGATGGCGCTACGGCGGGTGCGGTGGTGGCGGCGATCAACGCCACCAATCTCGACCTGCATCGGGCGGTCCTGGCGGCGGTGCTCGCCCGCCAGCCCACGCCGCCGCCCGTGCCCTTCGCGCTGCTCGCCATGGGCAGCCTCGGGCGCGGCGAATCGCTGCTCGCCCCGGACCAGGATAATGGCTTCATCCTGGAGGACTACCCGGACGAGGCGCATGGCGCGGTGGATGCCTGGTTCCGGCCCTTCGCGACGCAATTCTGCGCGGCCCTGGCCGAGGCCGGCTTCGTGCTCTGCCCCGGCGGGGTGATGGCGATGAACCCGCTCTGGCGGAAGACGCGCAGCCAATGGGCAAGGCAGTTCGAGATCTGGGCGCAGCGGCGCTCCGGCGCGGCGCTGCTCTTCGCCGACATCTTCTTCGACATGCGCGTCGTCGCCGGGGAGGAAGGCTGGGGCGCGGCGCTGTCGCGCCATGTGGCGGGCGTGCTGGCGGCGCAGCCCGCGCTGCTGGCCGCGCTCGCCGCGCAGGACAGCCGCTTCGGCGTCGGCCTGACCTTCTGGGGCGGCTTCGCGGATGACGAACCGGGGCCGGGCACGCGCACGGATCTCAAGCTGCATGGGCTGATGCCGCTGGTCGCCGCCGCGCGGCTCTCCGCCCTGGCGGCGGGCATCACCGCAAGCGCCACCCCCGCGCGGCTGCAAGGCCTCGCGGCGCGCGGCCAGCTTGGCGCGGCGGAGGCCGCGCGGCTCGAGTCCGCCTTCGCCACGCTGCTCGATGCCGTGCTGCGCCAGCAACTGGCCGATCACGCCGCCGGGCTGCGGCCGGGCAATCTGGTGGACACGGCCGCGCTGCCCACGCCGCGCCGGCAGGAATTGCGCGCGGCGCTGCGCGCGGTGCGCGGCTTCGCGAAATCGAGCTTCGCGGGGCTCACCGGGCAGCTCTGGTAGCGGTCAGAAAGCCTCCGCCCGTTCATCCAGGGCGAGGCGCATGCGCGTGGCCTGCACCAGCCCCGGCAAATCCGCGATGCCGCGCGCGCTGGCGCGGGCCAGCAGATGCAGCCAGAGCATGGCGGTGGCGCGCGCATCGCCCAGCGCCTGGTGCCGGCCCTCGATCACCAGCCCCATCCGCCCGCAGAGCCCATCCAGCGAGGCGTCCTCCTCCTGCGGGTCGAGCCAGCGCGCGAGCAGCATGGAACACAGCATCGGCCGGGTGAGGGGCGGGGCGCCGGCGCGCTCCGTCATGCCGAGCACCGTGCGGTCGAAGGCCGCGTTGTGCGCGACCAGCACGGCGCCCTCGGCGAAGCGGGCGAAATCGGTGAAGGCGGCGGCGATACCGGGGGCGCCGACGACCATCGCATCGGTCACGCCGTGGAAGCGCGTGGAAAGGGGCGGGATGGGCCGGCCGGGATTCACCAGTGTGGCGAAATGCGCGACCTCCTGCCCCTGCTCCATCCGCACGGCGCCGATCTGCACCGGCTGGTCGCCGCGGCGCGGCGCGAGGCCGGTGGTCTCGAGGTCGAAGACCACATAGGGATGCGCCAGCAGCGGCCCGGGCGGGGGCGTCACCCAGCGATCGGGCAGGCTCGCAGGCAGCGCCCAGCGCTGGGCGAAGTGGCGGCAGGCATCGAGGAAGCGGCTGGCCATGGCTGCCATCCTGGCACGGTTGCGCGGCCCCCCGCGAGGGGCGCAACCTAGGCCCGAGGCAAACCGCATCAGACGGGGTTGGGGCATGGAAGGCAGCATCGGCGGCAGCCGCTATGAGGAGGTCGTGGCAGGCTGGCGGGCGGACCCCGCGGGCTATTGGCTGCGCGCGGCCGGGGCGATCGACTGGGATGTCGCGCCCGCGCGCGCCTTCGACGCCACGCAGGGCGCCTATGGCCGCTGGTTCCCCGAAGGCCGGCTCAACACCTGCCACAACGCGCTGGATCGCCATGTGCTGGCCGGGCGCGGCGCACAGGACGCCCTGGTCTGGGACAGCCCGATCACCGGGCGCAGCGCGCGCTTCACCTATGCCGAACTGCTCGACCGCACGGCGCGCATGGCCGGCGCGCTGGCGGCCAGCGGCGTGCGCGCGGGCGACCGCGTGATCATCTACATGCCGATGGTGCCCGAGGCCGCGATCGCCATGCTCGCCTGCGCGCGGCTGGGCGCGGTGCATTCGGTGGTCTTCGGCGGCTTCGCGGCGGCGGAACTGGCGGCGCGAATCGCGGACGCCAAGCCGCGCGCCATCGTCTCCGCCAGTTGCGGGCTCGAGCCGGGGCGGCTGATCAAGTACAAGCCGCTGCTCGATGCCGCCATCGCGCTTTCGCCGCACAAGCCCGAGGCGCTGTTCATCCTGCAGCGCCCCGAGCATGTCTGCGACCTCACCCCCGGGCGCGACCATGATCTGCTGGCGGCCGAGGCCAATGCCGCGCCGCATCCCTGCGTGAGCGTGGCGGCGACGGACCCGCTCTACATCCTCTACACCTCCGGCACGACCGGCAGCCCCAAGGGCATCGTGCGCGACAATGGCGGGCATGCCGTCGCGCTGATGAACTCGATGTCGATGGTCTATGGCTGCGGCGCGGGCGACGTGTTCTGGGCGGCCTCCGATGTCGGCTGGGTGGTGGGGCATTCCTACATCGTCTACGCGCCGCTGCTCGCGGGCTGCACGACGGTGATGTATGAGGGCAAGCCCGTGGGCACGCCCGATGCCGGCGCCTTCTGGCGGGTCTGCGCGCAATACGGCGTGAAGATCCTCTTCACCGCGCCGACCGCGATGCGCGCGATCAAGAAGGAGGATCCGAAGGGCGCGATGCTCGCGCGCTACGACCTCACCAACCTGGCCGCGCTGTATCTGGCGGGGGAGCGTTGCGATCCCGATACGGCCATGTGGGCCGCCGACCTTCTGGGCCGGCCGGTGGTGGACCATTGGTGGCAGACCGAGACGGGCTGGGCGATCAGCGGCGGCTTCCGCGGGCTCGGGCTGTTCCCGCCGCGCCCCGGTTCGGGCGGCAAGCCCTCGCCGGGCTTCGACCTGCGCGTGCTGGATGAGGCCGGGCAGGAAGTGCCGCGCGGGCAGATCGGCACGCTCGCGGTGAAGCTGCCCCTGCCGCCCTCCTGCCTGCCCACGCTGTGGAACGCCGAGGCGCGCTTCCGCGAGGCCTATCTCGAGGCCTTCCCCGGCTACTACAACACCTCCGACGCCGGGATGGTGGATGACGAAGGCTATGTCTGGGTGATGAGCCGCACGGACGACATCATCAACGTCGCCGGCCATCGCCTCTCGACCGGCGCGATGGAAGAGGTGCTCAGCGCGCATCCGGATGTCGCGGAATGCGCCGTGGTGGGCATGAAGGATACGCTGAAGGGCCAGGTGCCGCTCGGCTTGGTTGTGCTCAAGTCCGGCGTGGACAAGGCCGAGGCGGAGGTGTGCAAGGAGCTTGTCGCGATGGTGCGGGATCGTATCGGTCCCGTCGCCGCCTTCAAGGAGGCGCGCGTCGTCGCAAGGCTGCCCAAGACGCGCTCGGGCAAGATCCTGCGCGCCACCATCCGCAAGATCGCCGATGGCGACAGCTATGTCGTGCCGCCGACCATCGATGACCCGATGATCCTGGAGGAGATTGCCACCGTGATGCGCGAGGCGGAGAGCTGACATGCCCGATGGAGGAAACGCGGCCCTGCTGCTGCGCGAGGACAGCGCGGCGGGCGTCACGCGGCTCACGCTCAATCGCCCCGCCGCGCGCAACAGCCTGGATTTCGCGCTGCTCGGCGCGCTGCAGGCCACGCTGGCCGAGATCGCCGCCGATGCGCGGGTGCGCGTGGTGGTGCTGGCCGCCGCCGGGCCGGTGTTCAGCGCCGGGCATGATCTGCGCGAGATCGTGGCGCATCGCGCCGATGCCGATGGCGGCAGGGGTTTCTTCGACAGCGCGATGCGCCGCTGCGCCGCGGTGATGCAGGCCATCGTCGCCCTGCCGCAACCCGTGATCGCGGAGGTGCAGGGCATCGCCACCGCGGCGGGCTGCCAATTGGTCGCGACCTGCGACCTGGCCGTCGCGGCGGAGGGCGCGAAATTCTGCACGCCAGGCGTCGATATCGGCCTGTTCTGCTCGACCCCCGCCGTGGCCCTCTCCCGCGCCGTCGCGGCCAAGCCGGCGATGGAGATGCTGCTGACCGGGGCGATGATCTCCGCCATCGAGGCGCATCGCATCGGCCTCCTCAATCGCGTGGTCGCGGCCGATGCCCTGCAGGGCGAGACCATGGCGCTGGCCGCGCAGATCGCCTCGCGCAGCGCGCATACCGTGCGGCTCGGCAAGGCGGCCTTCCATTGCCAGCGCGGCCTGCCGCTCGCCGAGGCCTATGCGCATTGCGCCGCGGTGATGACGGAGAACCTCATGGCCGAGGATGCGGTCGAGGGCATCGGCGCCTTCCTCGGCAAGCGCAAACCAATCTGGCAAGATCGCTAGGGAATACCTGACCAATGGCCGCTTCCGACTACGATGCCCTGCCGCGCAATGCCGCGAACCACCAGCCGCTGACGCCGCTGCTCTTCCTCGAGCGTGCCGCGCGCGTCTTCCCGCAGCACACCGCCGTGGTGCACGGCGCCATCCGCAAGACCTATGCGGAGCTGCACGCGCATTGCGTGAAGCTGGCGCATGAATTGTCGCGGCTCGGCATCGGGCGTGGCGATACCGTCTCGACCCTGCTGCCCAACATTCCCGCCATGCTCGCCTGCCATTACGGCGTGCCGATGACGGGCGCGGTGCTGAACACGCTGAACACGCGCCTCGACGCCGCGACCATCGCCTATTGCCTCGACCATGCCGAGACGAAGGTGCTGATCGTCGATCGCGAATTCGTGCCCCTCGCGCGGCTCGCCCTCACGCAGTGCAACGCGACCCCCTATCTGATCGAGGTGGACGATCCCGAGGCGCCGCCCTCGGTGCGCGACAGCCACCTCGACGGCGCGACCGACTACGACGCCTTCGTCGCGGCCGGCGATCCGCATTTCGCCTGGACGCTGCCGGGCGACGAGTGGGATGCGATCACGCTGAACTACACCTCCGGCACCACCGGCCGGCCGAAGGGCGTGGTCTATCATCATCGCGGCGCGCATCTGCTCGCGGTCGGCAACGTGCTCTCGGCCGGGCTGGGCAAGCATCCGGTCTATCTCTGGACGCTGCCGATGTTCCACTGCAATGGCTGGTGCTTCCCCTGGACCGTCACGGCGCAGGCGGGCACGCATGTCTGCCTGCGCGCCGTGCGCGGGCCGGCCATGTGGGCGCTGATGGCGGGCGAGCATGTGACCCATATGTGCGGCGCGCCCATCGTCATGTCCACGCTACTCGCCACGCCCGAGCATGAGAAGAAGCATCTGACGCGCCAGGTGCAGTTCGTCGTCGCCGGCGCCCCGCCGCCCGCCGCCGTGCTGGGCGCGATGCGCGAGGCCGGCTTCGCCGTCTGCCACGTCTATGGCCTGACCGAATGCTACGGCCCCTCGGTGGTGAATGAGTGGAACAGCGATTGGGATGCCCAGACGCCCGCCCAGCAGGCCGTGCTGATGGCGCGCCAGGGCGTGCGCTACCTGGCACTCGAGAACCTCACCGTCATGGACCCCGAGACCATGGCGCCGCTGCCCGCGGATGGCACGACGATGGGCGAGGTGATGATGCGCGGCAACGTCGTGATGAAGGGCTACCTGAAGGACCCCGAGGCGACCCGGAAAGCCTTCGAAGGCGGCTGGTTCCACACCGGCGACCTCGCCGTGACCTATCCGGATGGTTACATCCAGCTCAAGGATCGCTCGAAGGACATCATCATCTCGGGCGGCGAGAACATCAGCTCCATCGAGATCGAGGACGTGCTCTACAAGCACCCCGCCGTCGCGGTGGCCGGGGTGGTGGCGCGGCCGGACGAGAAATGGGGCGAGACGCCATGCGCCTTCGTCGAGCTGCGCCCGGGGATGCAGGCCACGGTCGAGGAGCTGATCGCCTGGTGCAAGCAGAACCTGGCCGGCTACAAGGTGCCGCGCCATGTGGTCTTCGCCGAGCTGCCCAAGACCAGCACGGGCAAGATCCAGAAGCATGTGCTGCGGGCCCAGGCGCGGGAGGGCGCCTGACGCCGCCCGGCCCGCTTGACGCACATCAAGGTCAGGGGGAGTTTCCCCCTCTAGCAAGGCCCATCGAGGCCACAAGAAACCAGCAGGGTAGAGGTTGCGCATGTCTGACAGCTTGATCGCCGTGAAGCCCGAGATCGCCGCCAAGGCGCATGTCGATGAGGCGGGCTACCGCGCCGCCTACGCCGCCGCCGCGGCCGACCCGGTCGCCTTCTGGGCGAAGGAGGCGAAGCGCGTCGCCTGGATGAAGCCGCCGACGAAGATCAAGGATGTCGATTTCGGCGGCACCTCGGGCAAGGTCTCGATCAAGTGGTTCGAGGATGGCGTGCTCAACGTCTCCGTCTCCTGCCTCGACCGGCATCTGGCGACGCGCGGCGACCAGGTGGCGATCATCTGGGAGGGCGACGACCCCAACGCCGACGCCAAGGTCACCTATCGCGAACTGCATGCCCGCGTCTGCAAGCTGGCCAATGCGCTGCGCAAGCTCGGCGTGAAGAAGGGCGATCGGGTCTGCATCTACCTGCCCATGATCGTCGAGGCCGCGGTCGCCATGCTGGCCTGCGCACGGGTGGGGGCCATCCACTCCATCGTCTTCGGCGGCTTCTCGCCCGACAGCCTCTCGAGCCGCATCCAGGACAGCGAATGCTCCATCCTGATCACGGCCGATGAGGGCCGCCGCGGCGGGCGCAAGGTGGCGCTCAAGACCAATGCCGATGAGGCGCTGAAATCCTGCCCCTCGATCCGCCACGTCATCGTGGCCAAGAACACCGGCAGCGCCGTGCCGATGCAGGCCGGGCGCGACCTGATGTGGGACGAGGCCTGCGCCGGCCTGCCCGAGACCTGCGAGCCCGAGCCGATGGGCGCGGAGGACCCGCTGTTCATCCTCTACACCTCGGGCTCCACCGGCAAGCCGAAGGGCGTGCTGCACACCACGGGCGGCTACCTCGTCTGGGCATCCTTCACGCATCAGAACGTGTTCGACTACAAGGATGGCGAGATCTACTGGTGCACCGCCGATGTCGGCTGGGTGACGGGCCACACCTACATCGTCTACGGCCCGCTCGCGAATGGCGCGACCACGCTGATGTTCGAGGGCGTGCCGAACTACCCTTCCGTCTCCCGCTTCTGGGAGGTGATCGACAAGCACAAGGTCAACATCTTCTACACGGCGCCGACCGCGATCCGCGCGCTGATGCGCGATGGCGAGGCGCCGGTGAAGAAGACCTCCCGCGCCAGCCTGCGCATCCTCGGCTCGGTGGGTGAGCCGATCAACCCCGAGGCCTGGCTCTGGTACTACCGCGTGGTGGGCGACCAGCGCTGCCCGATCGTGGACACCTGGTGGCAGACCGAGACGGGCGGCATCCTCATCTCCCCGCTGCCCGGCGCCATCGCCCAGAAGCCGGGCTCGGCCACCCTGCCGCTGCCCTCCGTCATGCCCGCGCTGGTCGATGGCGAGGGCCGGATCCTGGAAGGGGCGACCGAGGGCAACCTCGTGCTGCTCGACAGCTGGCCCGGCCAGATGCGCACGATCTATGGCGACCATGAGCGCTTCGGCCAGACCTATTTCTCGACCTTCAAGGGCATGTATTTCACCGGCGACGGCGCGCGGCGCGACGCCGATGGCTATTACTGGATCACCGGCCGCGTCGATGACGTGATCAACGTCTCCGGCCACCGCATGGGCACGGCGGAGATCGAGAGCGCGCTGGTGGCCCACCCCAAGGTGGCCGAGGCCGCCGTGGTGGGCATGCCGCATGACCTCAAGGGCCAGGGCATCTACTGCTACGTCACGCTCAAGACCGGCGAGGAGCCGACCGACGCGCTGAAGAAGGAGCTGGTGGCCTGGGTCCGCAAGGAGATCGGGCCCATCGCCTCCCCGGATGCGATCCAATGGGCGCCGGGCCTGCCCAAGACGCGCTCGGGCAAGATCATGCGCCGCATCCTGCGCAAGATCGCGGCCAATGAGACGGACGGGCTGGGCGACACCTCGACGCTGGCGGATCCGGCGGTGGTGCAGGAACTGGTGGAGAATCGCGTCCAGGGGTAAGGTCGGGCGGGTCAGGGAGCCCGCCGGATGTTCGGACGTCGTCATGTTCTCGCCGCTGGACTCGCGGGCGCGCCCCTGGCGCGCGCGCGGGCCCAGGCCGGGCTGCGGGACCTGACGGTGGTCTCCTGGGGCGGCGCCTATCAGGAAGTCCAGCGCGAGATCCTCTTCCGCCCCTGGGCCCAGGCGCGCGGCCGGCGCCTGCTGGAAGAGACCTGGGATGGCGGCATCGAGGTGCTGCGCGCGCGCATCGCCGCCGGCACCAATGCCTGGGATATCGTGCAGGTCGAGGGCGAGGAATTGCTGCTCGGCTGCGCCGAGGGGCTGTTCGAGCGGCTGGATTGGGACGCCATCGGCGGGCGTGACGCCTATCTGCCGGAAGCGGTGCAGGAATGCGGCGTCGGCGCCGTGATCTACAGCTTCGTCCTGGCCTGGGACCGCGCCCGCACCCAGGGCGCGCCGAGCGGCTGGGCGGATCTCTTCGACCTCGCCCGCTTCCCCGGCCGCCGCGGCTTCCGCCGCGGACCCAAGACGACGCTGGAGATCGCGCTGCTGGCCGATGGCGTGGCGCCGGCGCAAATCTATCCGGTGCTGGCCACCGAGGCGGGCGTGGCCCGCGCCTTCGCCAAGCTGGACACGATCCGCGAGAGCCTCGCCTGGTGGGAGCGCGGCTCCCAGCCCATCCAATGGCTCGTGAGCGGGGAGTTGGCGCTGAGCGTGGCCTATAATGGCCGCGTCGCCGCCGCCAATCTCGATGACGGGCGCGACCTCGGCATGGTCTGGGCGCAGAATTTGCGGGCGCAGGATTCCTGGGTGATCATGCGCGGCAGCCCGAACCGCGCGGCGGCGCTCGATTTCCTGCGCTTCGCCGGTCAGGCGCGGGTGCAGGCGGGGCTGCCGCCGCGCATCCCCTATGGGCTGACCGCCCGCGGGGCGGAAGAAGGCCTGCCGGGCGCGCTGCTCGCCACCCTGCCGACCGCCGCGGTGAATGCGCGCACGGCGCTGCCCATCGATGACCGCTTCTGGATCGCGCGGATCGACGCGCTGAATGCGCGCTTCGAGCGCTGGCTAGCCGGCTGAATCCGTCTGCCGCGGCCGCGCCGCCATCATGGTGGCGAGCATGGTCGCCGCCAGCACCTCCGCCCCCTCGGCATCGCGCATCCACACATCGGCGCGGCAGAAGCTGAGCGTGCGGCCGGGCTTGAGCACCGCGCCGCGCGCGATGGCTTCCACCCCGGCGCCGGGGCGGAGGAAGCTCATCTTGAACTCCACGCTCAGCACCTCCTCGCCGGGCGGCATCAAGGACAGGGCAGCGAAGCCGCAGGCATTGTCGGCGAGCGTGGTCAGCACGCCGGCATGGAACAGGCCGTGATGCTGGGTGAGGTCCGCGCGGAAGGGGCAGGCGAGGATGCAATGGCCGGGCGTGACCTCGACCAGCCGCGCGCCGAAATTCCGCATCAGCCCCTGGGCAGCGAAGGCGCGCGCGACGACCTCGGCGAAGGCCGGGTCGCGAGGTGTCATGCGCGTGTGGGCGGAAGAATGGGCCGCGAATGCGGCCCCGCGCGCAGACCGGACGCCGGCACCGGCACCACAGCGCGTCGGCGCGCAGCCAAGCCCGCGGAGCGGGCGCCCGGCGCTTGAGGGCGCATCAAAGTCTCCAACCCGTATGGATGGCCACGATCCCGCCGGAGAGGTTGCGATGCGCCACGCGCTCCAGCCCGGCGTCGCGCATCATGCCGGCCAGCGTCTCCTGGTCGGGGAACATGCGGATGCTCTCGGCGAGGTATTCGTAGCTCTCGCGATCCTTGGCCACGCGCGCGCCGATCTCGGGCAGCACCTTGAAGGACCAGAGGTCATAGACCTTGGCGAGGGGCTCGATCGCGACGCGGGAGAATTCCAGGCAGTGGAAGCGCCCGCCGGGGCGCAGCACGCGCCGCGCCTCGCGCAGCACGGCCGGCTTGTCGGTGCAGTTGCGCAGGCCGAAGGCGATGGAGATCTTCTCCACGCTGCGATCGGGCAGCGGGATGTGCTCGGCATCCACCACCGCGACCTCGAGCCCCTGCACGATGCCGCGGTCCAGCGCGCGCTTCTGCGCCACTTCCAGCATGGCGGGGTTCACATCGGTCAGGATCACCCGGCCCGCGCCGGCCTCCAGCGCGCCGAAGGCGATGTCGCCGGTCCCGCCCGCCAGATCCAGCAGCGTCTCCCGCGGGGAGCAGCCGATGGCGCGCACGAAGATCCGCTTCCAGACGCGATGGATGCCCAGCGACATCAGGTCGTTCATCACGTCGTAGCTGGGTGCGACGCTCTCGAAGACGCGTTTGACGAGGCCCGCCTTCTCTTCCCGGGGCACGTCGCGGTAGCCAAAATCTGTGGTGTCGCTCATGGCGCCACCTTGCCGTGCCGCGCGACGGCCGGCAAGGAAGCGGCACATGGCCGCCAGACTGCGGCAGCCTGGAGCAAAAATGCCGGAACTCCCCGAAGTCGAAACCGTGATGCGCGGCCTGGCCGCGGTGCTGGAGGGCCAGCGCATCACCCGCGCGGCCACCACGCGCCCCGATCTGCGCTGGCCCTTCCCGCCCAACCTGGCCGGGCGAGTGAGCGGGGCGACCGTCACGGGCTTCCGCCGGCGCGGCAAGTTCATGTTGATGCGCCTCGATACCGGGGAGAGCCTCTTGATCCATCTCGGCATGTCCGGGCGGATGGTGGCTCGCCCGCTGGCGGGGCCACCCGTGCCCTGGATGGGGCCAACGGGGCGTTTCTCCGACGCGCGGGGCCATAACGGCCCGCCCGAGGCGCATGAGCACCTGATCCTGGAAACGGCCTCGGGCATGCGCGTGGGCTTCGTCGATCCGCGCCGCTTCGGCAGCGTCGACCTGGTGGCGACCGCGGCCGAGGAGACGCACAAGCACCTGGCCGGCATGGGGCCCGAGCCGCTGGAGGCAGGCTTCACGCCTTCCGTGCTCGATGCCGCGCTGGCCGGGCGGCGCACGCCCATCAAGGCCGCCCTGCTCGACCAGCGCGTGGTCGCGGGGCTGGGCAACATCTATGTGGCGGAGGCGCTGTTCCGCGCCGGGATCTCGCCCCGGCGCCTCGCCGCCTCGGTGGTGGGCGCGCGCGCCGCGCGGCTGGTGCCCGCCATCAAGGCGGTGCTGGAAGAGGCGATCGGCGCGGGCGGGTCCTCCCTGCGCGACTATGTCCGCGCCGATGGCGAGCTGGGGCGCTTCCAGGACCGTTTTTCCGTCTATGACCGGGAGGGCCAGCCCTGCCCCGACTGCCCGGGGCCCGAGGCGGGCTGCACGGGTGTGGCGCGCTTCGTGCAATCCGGGCGCAGCACCTTCTATTGCCGCCTGAAGCAGCGTTGAGCCGCGCCGCATACGGCGACATTGGGCCGCGCTGCACGCGGCGACGTTGAGCCTGCCCGCGTGCCGCGCTACGCCTTGTCAGAGCATGAGGGAGCACGCGCATGGCCTATGAGATGATCCTGGTCGAGACGGTGGGGCGCGTGGGCGTCATCACCCTGAACCGGCCCAAGGCGCTGAACGCGCTCTGCGACCAGCTGATGACCGAGCTCGGCCAGGCGCTGCGCGGCTTCGACGCCGATGCGGCGATCGGCGCCATCGTGCTGACGGGCAGCGAGAAGGCCTTCGCCGCCGGCGCCGACATCAAGGAGATGAAGGACCGCGCCTATCCGGCGGTCTATTTCGACGATTTCATCGGCAAGCGCTGGGAAGACGTGCTGACCATCCAGAAGCCGGTGATCGCCGCCGTGGCGGGCTTCGCGCTCGGCGGCGGGTGTGAGCTCGCGATGATGTGCGACCTGATCCTCGCCGCCGACAACGCGAAGTTCGGCCAGCCGGAGATCAATCTCGGCATCATCCCCGGCGCCGGCGGATCGCAGCGCCTGACGCGCGCCGTGGGCAAGTCGAAGGCGATGGAGATGATCCTCACCGGCCGCATGATGGACGCCGCCGAGGCCGAGCGCGCCAACCTCGTCTGCCGCGTCGTGCCCCTGGCCGAATTGCGGGAAGAGGCGCTGAAGATGGGCGAGAAGATCGCCAGCCTCTCGGCCCCTTCCGTCGCCATGGCGAAGGAGGCGGTGAACATGGCCTTCGAGGGCACGCTGCGTGAGGGCGTGCGCTTCGAGCGCCGGCTGTTCCTCTCGCTCTTCTCGACCGAGGACCAGAAGGAAGGCATGGCCGCCTTCGCCGAGAAGCGGAAGCCGGCCTTCCGCAACCGATAGCCGCGTGCTCCATTGACTCCGCGAAGGGGCGGGCGGTATGAACCGCGCCTTCGTGCACGGCCCCGGTCGTGCGGCGTTCCGAAACATCCGACTGGTCAGATATCACAGCCCATGGCGAACAATGCTTCCGCGCGTAAGCGCATCCGCCAGACCGAGAAGCGCACCGAGCGCAACCGCGCCCGCCGCTCTCGCGTCCGCACCTTCATCCGCAAGGTCGAACTGGCCATCGCGGGTGGCGACAAGGGTGCTGCGCAGTCCGCCCTGCAGGCGGCCCAGCCGGAGATGCAGCGCGCGGTCGGCAAGGGCGTGTTCCATGCCAACACCGTGTCGCGGAAGCTCTCGCGCCTTTCCGCGCGCATCAAGTCGCTGGGCGCTGCCCCGCAGGCTTGAGTCCCGGGGCGGGGCCTAGCCCCGCCTGCCGCCAAGTTCCACGAGAGACCGAACAGAGTGGCGAGGCCGGAAGCGGCAGCGCTGCTCTTTTTGTGTCCGTGTCAGATTGTTGCTGGCCACCCCGCAATTCCGTGTCAAGCATGGTTTTGACTTGCGGATGCAAAGTAATCATTTGCCGGCGGCGGAGCGGAGGCGGTAGCTTCATCCCTGGGAGAGGCGGGGGCCTCGGTTTCGAAACCAGGGAAAAGCGGCAGGCGGCCTACCGCCTGGCGAAGCGGGCAGGGGCGGTCTGATCCATCCCTGATCGTGTCGGGGTCCTTGCGGCCGCGGCTTTGGCGAGAAACAGGCGTTTGAGGGTGGCAGGTGCGTCCCATGGAGCAAGCTGGCGGGCCGATGCCCTCGTCCCAGCCTTCGACCTCCGGTCAGACGGCGGAGCTGTGGGCGCGTATCCGCGGCCGGCTGCGCGACGAGGTCGGTGAAGTCGAGTACCGGACCTGGCTGCGCCAGATGACGCTCGCCGCCGTCCAGGGCGAGGAGGTCGTGATCCAGCTGCCCACGCGCTTCCTGCGCGACTGGGTGCGCAGCCATTACGGGGATCGCCTGCGCAGCATGTGGCAGGCCGAATTGCCCGCCGTGCGCATGGTGGAATTCCGCGTCACCCCCGAGCCCCGCCCCGCCGACGGCGTGCCTGCGGCCGAGCTGCGCCGCAGCGAGCCGCCGCCCGTGGGCCCGCGCATCGGCGCGCCGGGCCGCGGCGTGGCCGAGCCGCCGCCCGCCCCGCCTGCCGACCTTGCCGCCGGCCTCGCCGAGCCGCTGGGCAAGCCGGCTGAGACCCGCCCGGCCGATCCGCGCGGCGACTGGTCCGTGCCGCTCGACCCGCGCTTCACCTTCGACACCTTCGTCGTCGGCAAGCCGAATGAATTCGCCCATGCCTGCGCGCGCCGCGTTGCCGAGCGCCCGGCCAGCCCGGGCTTCAACCCGCTGTTCCTCTATGGCGGCGTCGGGCTGGGCAAGACGCACCTGATGCACGCCATCGCCTGGGCGATCCGCGAGCGCGGCGGCCAGCCCGGCCAGGTGCCGCAGCAGGTCGCCTACATGTCGGCCGAGAAGTTCATGTACCGCTTCATCGCCGCGCTGCGCAGCCAGTCCACGATGGAGTTCAAGGAATCGCTGCGCAGCGTGGACCTGCTGCTGATCGACGACCTGCAGTTCCTGATCGGCAAGGACAACACGCAGGAGGAATTCTTCCACACCTTCAACGCGCTGATCGACGCCGGCAAGCAGATCGTGGTCAGCGCCGACAAGTCGCCCTCCGACCTCTCGGGCATCGAGGACCGGCTGCGCACGCGGCTGGGCTGCGGCATGGTCGCGGACCTCCATGCCACGACCTACGAACTCCGCCTGTCGATCCTGCAGGCGAAGGCGCAGGGCCAGGGCGTGCCGGTGCCGCCCAAGGTGCTGGAATTCCTCGCCCACAAGATCACGACCAATGTCCGCGAGCTGGAAGGCGCGCTGAACCGCCTGATCGCGCACGCCAACCTCTTCGGCCGCGCCGTCACCATGGAAGGCGCGCAGGAGGTGCTGCACGACGTGCTGCGCGCCCATGATCGCCGCGTGACGATCGAGGAGATCCAGAAGCGCGTGGCGGAGCACTACAACATCCGCCTCACCGACATGTCCTCGCCGCGCCGGGCGCGCAACGTGGCCCGGCCGCGCCAGATCGCGATGTACCTGGCCAAGCAGCTCACCAGCCGGTCGCTTCCTGAGATCGGGCGGCGCTTCGGCGGGCGCGACCACACCACGGTGATGCACGCCGTCAGCCGCGTGGCCGAGCTGATGCAATCCGACGCCGCCTTCGCCGAGGATGTCGAGCTGCTGCGGCGGATGCTGGAGACCTAGCGGTGCCCTCAGGCGCCGGGCGCGGCCTCCGGCCGCTTGGCTACGCGCCGTCGTGCCGAAGGCACGCCCAAGGCGTGACGCGCTGTTGAGTCGGGGCAAACGGGTCGTCTGTGCGCGGGGCCGCTATTCGCGGCCCTTGGGGGTTCGAAAGGCGGCACGGGCGCCCTTCAACAAGCGATTCCGCCCTGTTATGTTGGCCAACCGCCTGCGGCGGGAATCGGGGGCCTGGCGGGCCGTCGCGGCACCCCCCGTGCCGCGGCACCGCCACAAGACGCTGGGAAGTCGGGTGCCATGAAGTTCACGGTGGACAGGGCGGTTCTGCTCAAGGCGCTCGCGCATGTGCAGAGCGTGGTGGAGCGGCGCAACACCATCCCCATCCTCGCCAATGTCCTGCTCGAGGCGCGTGAGTCCGGCCTGCGCCTGACCGCGACCGACATGGAGATCGCCGTGGTGGAGGAAGTCCCCGGCGTCACCGTCACCCGCACCGGCCGCACCACCGCCCCGGCCGCGACGCTCTTCGAACTGGTCCGCAAGCTGCCCGAGACGGCGAAGATCGAGCTCGACCATCCGGGCGGCGACAGCCAGCTCACCCTGCGCGCGGGCCGCTTCGACGCCAAGCTCTCGGTCCTGCCGGTCGAGGACTTCCCCTCCATGACCGAGGGCAAGCTGCCGCACCGCTTCGCGCTGCCGGCCGGGCAGATGCGCGACCTGATCGACCGCACGCGCTTCGCCATCTCCACCGAGGAAACCCGCTACTACCTCAACGGCATCTACCTGCACGCGACCGAGGCCGGCGGGGCGAAGGTGCTGCGCGCGGTGGCGACCGACGGCCATCGCCTCGCCCGTGTCGAGGAACCGCTGCCCGAGGGCGCATCCGGCATGCCGGGCGTGATCATTCCCCGCAAGACGGTGAACGAGCTGCGCAAGCTGGCCGAGGAGGTGCAGGACGAGATCGCCGTCGCGCTCTCCGACACCAAGATCCGCTTCACGCTGGGCCCCGTTCAGCTCACCTCCAAGCTGATCGACGGCACCTTCCCGGAATATGAGCGCGTGATCCCGCGCGGCAACGACAAGGTTCTCCGGGTCCAGAAGAAGGATTTCGCCGAGGCCGTGGGCCGCGTGGCGGGCATCAGCTCCGAGCGGTCGCGCCCGGTGAAGCTTTCCGTCGATCGCAACCACCTGCTGCTCTCCGCCGCCAGTGCCGAGCTCGGCCAGGCGCAGGAGGAGCTGGATGGCGATGTGGTGAGCTATGAGGCCGGCCCGCTCGAGATCGGCTTCCAGGCGCGCTACCTGAACGACATCACCGACCAGATCGTCGAGCAGGTGGAGTTCCGCTTCTCCGACGGTTCCGCCCCCACCATCGTCACCGACAGCGCCAAGCCCGAGGCGCTGTATGTGCTGATGCCGATGCGGGTGTGACGGGCCGCTTCCCGTCCTGAGATTCCCCCGGCGCACACAGAAACGTGCGCGCCGCGCACGGGAACGCGATCCCACCCTGTAACAGCCTCATGCAACCTATCCGGGCAAACCGGCGCGGGCGAACAACCGCGCGGCACCTGGGGAGGGTAGCAGCATGTCGGGCACGACCCGTGGCGCGGCCAAGGCCGCGAAGGACGACTCACGCCTGGATCCGGACCGCCAGCCGCTCGGCGAGATCGCCGCCGGGCGCCTCGCGAAGCTCGCCGGCCTGTCGGTGAAGGAGGTGGTGAAGCGCCCGCTGGCCGAGCTGGCGGAGATCCATCGCTTCCGCATCGACCCGCAGCTCTTCCTGTTCCGCCGCATCTGCGGCCGCGTCGTGAAGCGCGACCCCGCCACCGGCGCGCTGCTGCCCGTGCCCTTCGCCACCGTCCATGTCGAGGACACGGATGCGAATTTCCTCGGCTGGTTCCCGGCCGGCTTCCCCTGGGGCTGGCACTTCCCGCTGCACAGCCGGCGCGAGGTGATCGGCACCACCACCACCGATGCCTGCGGGCGCTTCTGCGTCTGGGTGCCGCGCTTCGACGTGGATTGGGTGCTGCGCTGGCGCGCCCAGCGGATCTGCTTCGGCACGATCTTCGAACGCCCCTCGCTCGCCGACCTGCTCGACCGGCTGGAGGGGATCGACCCGCCCGTCTGGGATCGCTGGCCGGATCCGCCCATCCCGCGCCCGGACCCGCCGCCCCTGCTGCGCGATGGCGGCTTCGCGCTGCGCCGCGCCGCCGAGCTGGTGGGGCGTGAGACCGCCACGCTGCTCGCCCGGGCCGAGAGCGCGCGGGCCTTCGGCGCGCCGAGCGAGGCGCTGTCGGCGCGGCTCGCCGCCACCCCGGTCATGGCCGCCCCGCCCGCCTTGCCGAAGGGATTCGGGGAGGGCGCGCGCGACATCGGCCAGCGCATCCCGCCCGCCATCCTCAAGCAGTTCCGCCCCGATCGCTGGATCGGCCCCTTCCGCCGCTGCACCACCGTGCTGCTGCCCGAATGGGTGCCGCTGATCGACGTGCCGGACATCACCTTCCGTGTCACCCAGGACGTGAACGGCGATGGCGAGGCCGAGACCATCTACAGCGAGGGCTTCTTCGACGTGCGCTGGAATGCCGGCGCCATCCCGGAGGTGACGCTCGAGGCCTCCTCCATCGCGCTGGCGGGCATTTCCTGCGACGCGCCGCCGGTGATCTGCGGCACGGTGCCGGCGGTGACCTTCGCCGGGCTGATGCCCCTGGTCGCCCCGCCCGCCCCGGCCGCGCCCTATCACGATGCGGGCACGGGCTATGCGCGCCGTCCGAACCGGCCGCGCGCCTCGGGGCTCGACCCCGCGCGGCTCAGTGACCTGCCGCTGGCCCCGGCCGAGGCGCCCTATTGCGGCACGCTGCAGCTCTATGGCTGCGTCGAGATCGGCGGCGCGGCGCATTACCGGCTGCTCTTCCGGCAGGATGGCGGGCCGCAGGTGCCCTTCACCGGCCTGAGCTGGCCGCGCCACCGGGTGGTGGGCGGGGCGCTGCAGACGGTGTGGGAGGCCGCGGACGGGCAGGGCTGGTATCCGGTGCGCCCCGGCGCGGAGGGCTGGCACCCGGCCAATCTGCTGCTCAACTGGCCGACCGGCAGCTTCGCCAACGGGCTCTACGAGGTCACGCTGCAGACCGGCAACGCCGCCAAGGCGGTGCTGGCCAGCGCGCCGCCTGTGAGCTTCCGGCTCGACAACAGCGCGCCCACCGCGCAGTTCCTGCAGCTGCGCTGGCGCGTCGCCGGCGGGGCCTGGAGCGCGCCGCTGGAACTCGTCTGCCCGGTGATCCGCCGCCCGGCCGGGGCGGATATCGAGATCGAGCTGCGCTGGCTGGCCTCGGCGCGGCATCTGCGCTCGGCCTTCCTGCGCGGCGGCGGCTGCGGCGGCGGCGCGCCGGTCCTGGCCTCCTCCGAGGCGAGCGCGGAGCATTGGCACACCGGCCCCGGCGACAATGCGGTGGCGCGCACGGCGGTCTTCGCCCTGCCCGGCAGCGCGCTGCAGGGCGCCTATGCCTTCTCGCTCGACGTCGCCTCGCGCGCCTTCAACCCCTCGGGTGGCGATGGCGGGTTCGAGGCGGATTGGATCTACGACCCGGTGGCGATCCATGTGGTGCCCTCGCTGCCGGTCGCGGTGGTCAACCTGTAGCGGCAGGCCAGTGCCTGTGGCAGCTTCGGGGGGCGCGGATGTGGCGAAAGGGTAGCCGCAGCAGACTTAAAATCTGCTTCCCCCCGGGGAGTGCGGGTTCGAATCCCGCCATCCGCAGGCATGCCGCGGTGGCCCCCCGTGAATCGGCCTGTCGCGTGAAACGGCGTGAAACCGTTTTCGCCGCCCGGTCTGCCCGCTGCGGCAAGGTTGCGGCTGGACCTGTCTCATTTTCGGCCATACCCTGACACAGGGTATAGTTGCGTTCGTGGAGGCTCCCTTGGCTGTTTTCACCATCCGCCGCACCACGGGGGCGCCGCTTGTGCAGACCGGCACGGCCGGGGACGACAGCTTCATCACCACCGGCGTGGATGGGCTGCTGAAGCCGGGCCTGGCGCAGGATGGTTCGGGCGGTTGGGACACGCTGGTGATCCAGAAGGCGACGCTGGCGCCGATCACCGACGCCGCATTTGCCGGGCTGATCAATTTCGAGGCGCTGCGCCTGAACGCCCCCAGCTTCGCCGCCGATTTCGACCTCACCCTCGGTGCCGACGCCGCCGCCGCCTTCGGCAACGCGATCGACCTGCGCCTGGTCGGCGCGCCGGGCCTTGTCGACGCCTCTGCGCTGGGCGCGGGGACCACGCTGAACCTGCTCGCGGGCCAGGCGAGTGACACCGTGACCGGCGGCGCCGGCGCCGACACGCTGCGTGGCGGCACCGGCAATGACCGTTTCGAGGGCGGCGCGGGCGACGACATGCTGCGCGGCGACAGCGGCCGCGACAGCCTGGTGGGCGGGCTCGGCGATGACGACCTGCTGGGCGGCAGCGGCAGCGACACGCTGCTGGGCGGCGAGGGCGAGGACCGGCTGCAGGGGCATAGCGGCGGCGACAGCCTGGATGGCGGCGCCGGCAACGACCTGCTCTTCGGCGGCTCCAGCGACGACACGCTCGATGGCGGCGCGGGCAATGACCGCCTGCAGGGCGATTCCGGCGCCGACACCTTCGTGCTGAGCACCGGCCTCGACCGCGTGATGGATTTCCAGAACGGCCTCGACATCCTCGACGTCAGCGACTTCGCGCTCCAGGATCTCGACGCGGTGCTGGCCATCGCGACCGAGGTCGCGAACGGCGTGCGGCTCGATCTCGGCGGCGGGTCGCGCACGCTGATCCTGGGCGCGACGCTGGCCGAGCTCGACGCCGCGGATTTCATCTTCACGCCCTACTCGGCGCCGACCGACATCTTCTTCTCGGCTGGCGGCACCATCATCACCGGCTCTCCTACGGGCGGCACCGCGATCTTCGGCATCGGCATCCTGGGGGCGACCGATCCGGACCCCCTGGATCAGGTGGTCTTCAGCACCGAGGATCCCCGCTTCACCATCGGCTTTGGCGCCTTTCTGAGCATCGCGAATGGCGTGCCCTTCGACTACGCGAACGAGACCACGGTCAGCGTCACCATCACCGCGACCGACCAGCATGGCCTGTCCTATACCGAGACGCTGGTCATCCCGGTGAGCGAGCCGGGCCTCGCCACCGACGACCTGACGGTGGAGGAGAATCTCGGCGCCGGCGCGCGGGTCGGCGATTGGGGCCTTGATGGCTGGGTGCCCGTCGGTCCCCTGACCTGGGAGGTGGCGACCGAGGACGCGCCCTTCGCCTTCGTGGCCTTTCCCGAGTTCATGCGCCTCGTCACCACCGAGACGCTGGATTTCGAGACGACGCCCAGCTGGCCGGTCACCATCCGCGTCACCGATGCCGGCACCGGCCGCGTGGTGGAAGAGACCATCACCATCACCGTCGACGATCGCGCCGACAGCCCGGTGACGATCAACCAGGATCGCAGCTTCACCGCCGATCCTGGCGAATCGATCGGCCGCACGCTCTATGACGGCGCCGACTACACGAACGGCACGCCGCTCTATGACGAGGTGCTGCGCACCGGCACCGTCACCGCCGGGTCGGGTGCGGCCGGCGAGGATGGCGCCGCCGGTACGGCGGGCCAGGAAACCTACCTCTTCGCCACGCCGCTCGACACGCGCTCGGTGACCGATGGCGGGGATGGCGAGGCCGGCGTGGCCGGTGCGGCGGGCGGCAACGCCACGGCGCGCACCGATTTCTACGGGATCGCGCTGGGCCATGTGGAGGCGGCAGCGCGGGATCGCAGCCTGCTGGACCTCACGGCCGTGGCCGGCGCGGGCGGCCTGGGCGGCGCCGGCGGGGCCGGCGGTGACAGCGACTTCGAGCACGATGTGAACGTGATCGACGGGGTTACCGGCAATGTGATCGATGGGCTGGCCGACACGACCGGCGCGGGCGGCGCCGGGGGTGCCGGCGGCGCCGGCGGCGATGGCGGGCTCGGCCAGGTCATCGTGACCGAATTCCATGGCCGCTTCACCGCCAATACCGAGGCCGTGATCAACGCCACCGCGCGCGGTGGGGCAGGCGGCGCCGGTGGGGTGGGGGGTGCTGGCGGCGATGGCCGCTTCGATGCCGATCTCGCGGACGCGCCGGATGGCGGTGAAGGCGGGGCGGGCGGCGCCGGCGGCAATGGCGGCGATGCGCTGGCCTCGCTCGGCATCATCCGCTTCGGCTTCTCGCCGCGGATGGATGTCGTGCTCACGATCAATGCCATCGGCGGCGCCGGCGGGGCGGGCGGCGCGGGGGGGGCGCCCGGCACCAATCAGAGCGCCGTCACCGAGCATGTCGATGACGAGGGTGACGTCACCAGCAGCACCCAGACGCAGACCGGCCGCGACATCGGCGGGGCCGGCGGGGCGGGGGGCGATGGCGGCGATGCCCAGGCGGTGCTGGACGGGTTCAATTACGATCCGTGGTCGGGCCTGGACTCCGACGACCGGGTGCGGATCGAACTCTCGGCGACGGGCGGTGCCGGCGGGGCGGGCGGCGCGGGCAGCATCGATATCGGCGTCACCGAGGTGGCGGAGGCCGGCGCCGACGTGACCGAATCCTTCGCCGGCATCGCCGGCCTGGACGGCGCGGATGGGCTGCGCGGCGACGCCACCATCACCCTTCGCAACACCTTCATCGCGCTCGGCGTCGGTGACGACATCCTGCAACTCGCCTTCTATTTCGACGGCGCGACGCAGACGCTGGAATTCACCAACAACAACTGGATCGGCGGGGCGGGCGTGGACACGCTCGACCTGTCCAGCGTCTATGGCTTCGGCGCCGTGGTGAACGTGGCGGCCAACCAGCTCTCCTTCGCCGGCACGGATCTGAATGCCATGTCCGAGTTCGAGGGCTTCTTCGGCACCGAGAACGCCGACACCTTCCGCGATGGCGTGGGCGAGCATGTCTATACCGGCGGCAGCGGCAACGACCTCTACATCTTCGCCGTCGGCCACGGCCAGGACAGCATCCAGGACTTCACCCAGGGCCAGGACCGCATCGACCTCTCGGCCTTCGGCTATGCCGATTTCGACGCGCTGGACATCAGCTATGGCGGCGAGGGCACGGGCGCGAGCCCGGCCTATGCGGTGGTCACGACCAGCGGCGGCACGGGGGTGAGCATCACCTTCAACGTCATCACGGGCGGGACGCTGACGGCGGCGGATTTCATCCTGTAAGCGCGTAACCTTGGATCGGCGCGTGGCGAAGCCATCTCGGCAGAGCCACGCCCACCGCAAGGAAGACCCGCTTGTCCGTCCGCACCATCGCCGCCACCCGGACCCTCGATGCGGCGAAGTTCCGCGATCCGCGCCTGACGGCGAAGGGCGAGCCCCGCGCCAGCGTGGCGCTGGCCGGGCTCGAGACGCTCTGGTTCAACACCGGCACGCTCTGCAACATCACCTGCGCCACCTGCTACATCGAGAGCAGCCCGCGCAATGATTCGCTGGTCTATCTCGGCGCCGCCGAGGTCGCCGCCTTCCTCGATGAGGCCGAGGCCCGCGCCCTGCCACTGCGTGAGGTCGGCTTCACCGGGGGCGAGCCCTTCCTGAACGCTGCCCTGCCGGCGATGCTCGAAGACGTGCTCGCCCGGCCGGTGGGCCTGCGTGCCCTGGTGCTGACCAATGCGATGAAGCCGATGCGCCGCCATGCCGCGGCGCTGCGCGACCTCAAGGCGCGCTTCGGGGCGGATCGCCTGGTGCTGCGCGTCAGCCTCGACCATCACGAACCCGGCCCGCACGACATGGAACGCGGCGCGGGCAGCTTCGCGCAGGCGCTGGACGGCCTGGTCTGGCTGGCGCGCGAGGGTTATCGGGTGCATGTCGCCGGCCGCGCCGGCTTCGACAGCCGCGACGAGGCGGCGATGCGCCAGGGCTTTGCCCGGCTTTTCGCCGCGCACGCCATCCCCATCGATGCGGCCGATCCGGCGGCGCTGATGCTCTTCCCCGAGATGGATGCGACGGTCGATGTGCCCGAGATCACCACCGCCTGCTGGGACATCCTGCACAAGGCGCCCGAGAGCGTGATGTGCGCGACTTCGCGCATGGTGGTGAAGCGCAAGGGCGCGGCCGCGCCCGTCGTGGTGGCCTGCACGCTGCTGCCGCATGACCGGCAATTCGAGCTGGGCGCGACCCTGGCCGAGGCGTCGCGCGCGGTGATGCTGAACCACCCGCATTGCGCCAAGTTCTGCGTGCTCGGCGGCGCGGCCTGCTCGCGTTAGGCGCACACCGCGTGTAGCGCCTCAGCGAGCCGAGGAAGGTCGCGCTCATCCAGCGCCAGCGGGTTCACCACCAGCACGCCCTCCCGCAGCCGTCCGGCGCCGACATGCACGCCCCGGTCTCGCAAGGCGGCCTCGGCGGTGCGCGCATCGCGCGGGCGGAGCAGCAGCAGGGGCAGCGGGCCTTCGGTGATCTCGACGGGCAGAGTGCCCAGATCGGCCCGCACCCGCTCAAGCATCGCGCGCAGCCGGGCGGCGCGGGGGCCATCGCCCTCGGCGACGAAGCGGCGAAGGGCCACGATCAGCCCGACGATCTCCTCCTTCCCCGCCTTGCAGGCGCGGCCGATGCCGTGATGGGGCAGATAGGGCAGGCTGGCATTGCCGGCGAATTCAGGCGGCAGGCGGAACTGCGCCGCCGGCAGGTCGAGGTCGAGCATCTGCAGCAGCGCCGAGGCCACCAGGGCCCGCCGCCCGGCCAGGATGCCGCTCGCCTGTGGCCCGCCGATCGCCTTGCCGCCGGAGAAGCACACGAGGTCCGCACCCGCCTCGAGGAAGGCGCGCAGATTGCCCTGCGGCGGCAGCTGCGCGGCGGCGTCCACCAGCACGGGCAGGTCATGCGCATGCGCCACGGCGGCGAGTTCGGCCAGCGGCGGCTCGGCCCAGGGCTGCGCCACCCAGAGCACGCCCGCCGTGCGCGGCGTGATGGCGGCGGCGAATTCCGCCGCCGAGGCGTCGCGCACCCCCGCGCCCGAGAAACGGTCCGGGATGCCGACCTCGACCAGCTTCGCCCCGGCGACGCGCAGCGCGCGGTCATACATGTTGCGCTGGCTGCGGCTGACGAGGAATTCGTCGCGCGGCGCGCGTTCCGGCAGCCGGTCCATCGCCGCCGGGTCGAGCCCCGCCAGGCAGGCCGCAGCACCAAGCAGCAGCGCGGCCTCCGCCCCGCTGGTGACGATCCCGGCCTCCGCCCCCGTCGCCGCGCTGATGGCGCGCGAGGCCGCGGCCTGGAGGTCCGGCATCTCGACGCAGGCCCGCGCGGCCTCTGCCATGGCGGCGGTGACATCAGGGTGCATCATGCCGCCGGAGAGGCGCGTATTGGTGCCGGCGGCGTTGATTATGGTGGGAACGCCGAGGGTTTCGTAGATCATGGCGTGGTGAGCACGCGGCGCACGGCGTCCTGCCAGCCGGCATGGCGGCGATCGGCCTCGGCCTTGTCCATCTGCGGCGTGAAGCGGCGCTCAAGCTTCCAGAAACCAGCGCCCTCGCCCGGCGCGGGCAGCAGCCCGGCCTGCAACCCCGCGAGATAGGCCGCGCCCAGCGCCGTGGTTTCCTGCACCACGGGCCGGTCCACCGGCGCGCCGAGCACATCGGCCAGCGCCTGCATGGTCCAGTCCGAGGCCGTCATGCCGCCATCGACGCGCAGCACCGTCTCGCCCTGTGCGCCCCAATCGGCGCGCATCGCCTCCACCAGGTCGCGGGTCTGGAAGGCCACGGCCTCCAGCGCCGCGCGGGCGATCTCGGCCGGGCCGGTGCCGCGCGTCAGGCCGAAGATGGCGCCCCGTGCCTCGGCATCCCAATGCGGCGCGCCGAGGCCCACGAAGGCCGGCACGAAATAGACGCGCTCGGCCGGGTTGGCCTGGGCGGCCAGCGCCCCGCTCTCGGCACTGTCGGCAAACAGGCGCAGCCCGTCGCGCAGCCATTGCACCGCCGCGCCCGCGATGAAGATGGCGCCCTCCAGCGCATAGGTCCGCTTGCCGCCGAGCTGCCAGGCCAGCGTGGTCAGCAGCCGGTTCTTCGAGTCCACCGCCACATCGCCGGTGTTCAGCAGCAGGAAGCAGCCCGTGCCATAGGTGGATTTCACCATCCCCGGCGCGAAACAGGCCTGGCCGAGGGTGGCTGCATGCTGGTCGCCCGCCATGCCGCGGATCGGCACGGCGGCGCCCAGCAGCGCGGGTTCGCTCGTGCCGAATTCGGCCGCGCAGTCGCGCACTTCGGGCAGGACGCTGCGCGGGATGTCGAACAGGCGCAGCAGGTCGTCATCCCAGTCGCCTCGGCGGATGTCGAAGAGCATGGTGCGCGCGGCATTGGTCGCATCCGTCGCATGCACCCGCCCGCCGGTGAGACGCCAGAGCAGGAAGCAATCCACCGTGCCGAAGGCGAGTTCGCCGCGCCCCGCCGCCGCCCGCGCGCCGGGCACGTTGTCCAGCAGCCAGGCGAGCTTGGTGGCGGAGAAATAGGGGTCCGGCAGCAGCCCGCTGCGCGCGGTGATCAGTGGCCCCGCGCCCTCTGCCACCAGCTTCGCGCATTGCGCCGCCGTGCGCCGGTCCTGCCAGACGATGGCGCGGTGCAGCGCGCGACCGGTGCTGCGGTCCCACAGCAGCGTCGTCTCGCGCTGGTTGGTGATCCCGATGCCCGCGACGGCGCCCGGCGCCGTGCCGGCCTTCGCCATGGCTTCGCGCAGCACGGCCAGGGAACTCGAAAAGATCTCCTCGGGCTCGTGCTCGACCCAGCCGGGGGCGGGGTAGTGCTGCGTGAGGGCAAGCTGCGCGGTGGCGCGCGGCGTCAGGTCCGGCGCGTGCAGGATGGCGCGCGTCGAGGTGGTTCCCTGGTCAAGCGCCAGCAGCATCCCGGTTTCCTCCCCAGAGCAACAGGATCGTGGCGAGGAGAATAGCCAGGATCGGCGCGGCGAGCAGCCCGGCCGCGCCCAGCAGCAGCGGCATCCCCGCCGCGAGCAGCGCGAAGCCCGCCAGCGCGGCCAGCCCCGCTGGCCTGGGCAGCAGCGCCCCGGCCAGGGCGCAGAACACCGGCAGGAAGGCCGCGCCGAGCAGCGCCCAGCGGAAATCCCCCAGCGCCTCGGCCGGCAGCAGGCCCAGCGCCACCACGGCGCCTTGCATCAGCAGCGCCGCGAACCCCGCCAGCCCCTGCACGGCCAGCAGCGCGAGCCCCAGCCGGAAGGGCGGCAGCGCCGGCGCCGCCATCAGCACGCCAAGACCGGGAAGGGCGACCAGCAGCGCCAGCACCTGCTCGCGCGCCGCCACGCCGCTCGCCGGCCCGGCCAGGGCGGCCAGCGCCAGCAGCAGCCCGAGCAGCGCCGGGCGAAGCCCCCCCCAGCGCCGGGCCGGGGCGCCGGCGCTGGGCATCAGCACGGCCAGCCCGATCACCGCCGCGCCGCAGCCGGCCGCGAGCAGCACCATCGCCTCCTCCCGCCGCAGCGCCAGCAGCAGCGCGCCGGCGGCCAGCGCCGCCAGGGGAATCGGCCAGGCGAGCCGCGCCGGTGCGACACCACCTGCGAGCCACAGCGCGGCCAGGCCGGCGGAGGCGAGCCCGGCGGCGAGGATCTCCATCGCCGTCATGTCCTCGATCAGCCAGGACCCGCCGGCGGCCAGGGCGGCGGCGGCCAGCAGGATGAGGCCGACCGGCCCCGGCACCACGCCCTGCTGAGCCACCACCACCGCCCCCGGCGCCCCCGCGAGCAGGGACGCCGCCACGACCAGCGCGATCAGGGTGGGCGCCAGGGGCGCCCCGGCGATGAGGCCCAGCGCCAGCAGCCCCAGCGCGGCGAGCCCCGGCCCGAGCCAGGCCCCGGCGACAAGACGCATCATCGCGGCGTGGCCAGCCAGAGCCGCCAGGCGAGCGCCAGCACGCCGGGCTCGGCCTGCTCGGCCTCCAGCACCGGGCGCCAGCCGGCGATCAGCGCCTCGAGCGCCGCGAAGTCGCGCAGGCGGAACAGGCATTCCGCCAGCCAGCCGAGCACGCCGGGCGTCGCCACGCCGCGCGCCAGCGCGGCCTCCAGCGCGCCGCGCGCGGCGGGCAGGTTGCCCAGCACCAGCAGGTCGCGCCCGAGCGCGGCCTGTGCCTCGGCATCGTCGGGGGTCTGTTCCACCAGGCTCTGCCACAGCCCGGCGGCCTCGGCGCGGAACTGCCCGGCGCGGGCGGGGTCGAGCAGGCCGGAATGCGCCGCGGCATCCAGGTGCCGGGCCAGGCTGCGCACCGCCTCGGGCGTGCTGCCGCGCGCCGCGGCCTGCAGCGCGGCCGCCCGGTCCACCAGCCGGCGCGCGGCGGCGGGGCGGGCGGCCTCGGCACGGGCGCGCAGCTTCGGGTCGGGATCCAGCAGCGCGAGGCGCAGCAGCGCATCCGCCCCCGGCCGCCCGCCCTGCGCCACAAGGTCCAGCGCCCTTGCCTTCTGGGCCGCGCTGCCCCAGCGCAGCACGTCACCCAGCGCCTCCAGCAGCAGCCCCGCCGGCAGGGGGGCGCCGCCCGGCGCCAGGGGCGTGGCGATGGCCGTCAGGCGCGCTTCCATCGGGTCTTCCGGCAGGGAAGCGGGGCGCCGGTCCCTCCAGCCGCGCGGCGGGCCGGCGGCAAGCGCGAGGAGCCCGGCCAGGGCGGCCAGCGGCCCCAGCGCGGGCAGGGCCGCCGCGCTCATGCGCAGCACCGCGCCGGGCCAGCCGGCGGGCGGCGGGTCGAGCTGGTGCAGCAGCAGCGGCAGCAGCAGGCAGATGGCCAGATGCAGCAACCCCGCCGCCGGCAGCCAGCCCTGCAGCAGCGCCGCCCCTACCAGCGCCTGCGCCGCGCCGATCCCGAGCAGCACGGGCAAGGCGGGGTTCGGCGCGCGCCTAGCCATGCCGGGGCGTGGCCCGATGCAGCGCGGCGAGGCTCACCACCACCTGCGCCGTCGCGGCCGGGGCACGCGCCGCCAGCAGGGCGCGCAGCCGCGCCGCCGCCGTTTCCGCCCCCAGCACCGCCGAGCCCGGCAGCAGCACCGACAGCCGCCGCTGTTCCAGCCGCGCCTCCAGCAGCAGGTCCGAGCCGCGGAAACATTCCTGCATCGCCGCGCGCGTGGCCTCCAGCGCCCCCGCGGCGCGGGGGCCGGGCGGGATCTCGGCCGAGAGCAGCGCGAGGTCGAAGCCCACGCGGCGCGCCAGCCCGGCCATGGCGGCGATCGCCTGGGAGGCCTCCTCCCCCGCCAGGATCCCGGGCACGCCGCTGCGATCCGGCGCGACCGAGGCCTCCCGCGTCCGGGCCTCGACCAGCGCCTGGGCGAGCCAGGTGGCCACGGCCTCCACCGTCGCCACCGTGTCGAGCGCAAGCTCGGCGAAGCCGATATCCTCGATCTTCACCATGCCCAGCAGCGCGCCATCCCAGGGCGAGCGCAGCGGCGCGGCCAGGATGCCCTCATCCCCCAGCACCAGCCGGTCGCCGGGGCGGGTCGCGAGCAGGGTGTGGCCTTCCTCCATCACCTCCGGCAGGCGGCCGCGCAGGAAGGTCTGGGCCAGGCCCACCCCCTCCGGCCAGCCGCTGGCGGCGACGAGGTGCAGCGTGCGGCCCTCCGCCAGCCAGAAGGAACAGGCGGTGCAGCCCGTGGCGGCATGGATCAGCCCGGTGGCGCCGCGCACCACGCCCTCACTGCCCTGGCCGAGCGCGCGCGTGGCCTCGAACAGGGCGGTCGCTGCCTGCAGCCGCGCGGCGAGGCGGTGTTCCAGCTCCACGGCGCGCATGGCCAGGCGCTCATTCGATTCCGCGATGGCCTCGCGGTCGGCCCGGGCGGCCGCGGCGGCGGCCTCGGCGGCCTGGTTGCGTCGGCGCGCGGCATCGGCGAAGCCGCCGACCAGCACCGCCGCCAGCGGCCAGGCCAGCGGTTCCACCCAGGCGCCGGCGCTGAGCGCATCGGTGGCGAGCGCAAGGCCGAGCCTTACCACGCCGGCCATCGCGGCGATGGCGGCGCCCGCCGCCAGCCCGTAGCGCGCGGCGACGTAGAGCACCGGCAGCGCCGCCGGATGCACCGGCCAATGCGCGTAGAAGCTGCCGCCGGTCAAAGGCAGGTCGATCAGCAGCAGCAGCACCAGCAGCCCCAGCCCTTCGAGCAGCGGGCGAAGGCTGCCGGTCTGGCCGGTGGCGGTTTCCGTGGGCGCGGGTGGGGCCTCGGGCGGGCGCTCGGCCGGCGCCCCGGGCTCGGGCTGCGATTCGGTCTCGGGCGGCAGATCGAGGGCGCGCAGCCGGGCCGCGGCGGCCTCCGCCGGGCGCTGCCGCCGCCAGCGCCGCCGGGCCGGCGCGGCCGGCCGGGGGGCGGGGGGCGGGTCCACCGCCGGCGGCGGTTCGGGCCGCGGGAGCGGTTCGGGCCGCGCCACCGGGCGGGGGCGCTGCGGCGGCGTCGCCCCGCGCGGTCCCGCGCCCGGCCGGCCCTCCAGACGCCCCTCTGGCCGCCCCTCTGGCGATTTCGGCAATCTCATGCCCGCATGGTTCCTGCCCGGCTTCCTGCCTCCGGCCTCGGGCCTGGGTGATATCGGGCTATGGGCCTTGGCGCCAGGGGCCTTGCGCGGCTACGTCTGGCGCGTGCGAAAGCCTCTCCCCGCCGCCGATACGCTGGCCTTTGGCGCTGTCTTCGCCGGCTGCGCCGCACTGGCGGTCCTGGTCGGTGCCGCGCTGCCCCTGCCCACACCCCCGCGCGGGGTGCGGCTGGCCGAATTGCCGCGGGCGAGCGAACCAAGCCTGTCCAGCCTGGAACGTGCCGAGCGCCGCCCCCCGGATGTCGAGGCGCTGCGCCGCCTCACCGCGCAGCTGCGCGATTCGGGCCGGCCCCTGCAACTCGCCCAGGCGCTGGAGCGGCTGCACGCCGCGACGCTCGACCCCGCGCCGCTGCGCGAATCCATGCTGCTGCGCGGCCAGCTCGGCGACCTCGCCGCCGCCCGCGCCGCGGCCGAGCGCCTGGCCCTGCTCGGCGCCGCCGGGGAGGGCGAGCTGCTGGCCCTGGCCGAGGCGCGGCTCGCCCAGGGCGATCCGGGCAATGCCACCGCCTTCCTGCTCCGCCACCTGCCGCAACAGCCCACCGAGCTGGTCGCCCTGGCCACGGCGGGTGCCGCGCAGCGCCTGGACGACCCGGCCCCGGCGCTGCGCCATCTCGGCGCGCGGCTTTCCGAGCTGAACCCGGCGGCGCTGGAGCCCGTGCGGCTGGCGCTGATGGACGCCGCCCGACCGGACATGGCGCTGGCGCTGATGGAGGGCATGCCCGCCGCGGCGCAGGCCGAGCCCATCACCACCTTCCGCATGGCCGAGGCCGAGGCGCGGGCCGGCCATCCCGGCGCCGGCCTCGCCCGGCTGCTGGCCCTGCGCGCGACCGAGGGCCTGCCGCCCGGCGCCGGCGCGCTGCTGATCGACCTCGCCCTGCAGGAGGGCAGGCTGGCAGAGGCCTTCGACACCGCCGCGCAGCTGCCGGCCGAGAGCTGGCCCGGCGCCCTGCCGATGCGCCTGCATGAGGCCGCCCGCGCCCGGCCGGATCTGCTGCGCGCGCTGGACCCGCAGCGCCTGGCGGCCCGGCCCGATGCGGCCGCGGTGATCGCCCTGGCGCGGGGGGACCGCACCGCGGCGCGGCGCTATGCCCAGGCGGCGCTCGAGCGGCCGCCGGCCTCGGCCGAAGGCGCGCGTGGCGTCGCGGCGGTACTGCGCGAACTCGGCCAGGACCAGGCGGCGTGGGATCGGCTGCGGCGCGAGATGGACCAGCCGGGCCCGCCCGCCCCGGCGATCCGCCTCTTCGCCGAGCTCTCCGCCCTGCCCGCCCGCGCGCCGGCCGCCCTGCCGGTGCTGGAGCGGCTGCGCCTGCAGGGGCCGCTTGCCGCCGAGGCCTGGATCCGCCTGGCCCTGGCGCAGGAGCAGGGCGCGGCGGTGGCGCAGTTCCTGCGCGCCGGCGGCCCGCTGACCGCCGCCGTGCTGGCCGAGGCGCTGCAATTCGGCACCCGCACGCGCAACGCCCCCCTGGCCGAGGCGGCGGCCTTCGCCCTCGGCCAGCGGGCGGTCCTGCCGCCGGGCTGGACCCTGGCCGAGGTCGAGGCCATGGCGGCCCTGGCCCGGCCGCTGACCCCGGCGGCGCTGGTCGCCACGCTCGACCTGCTGGCCCAGGCGCGGGAGGCCGAGGCGCGCAACCGGCTGGTGCAGGCGCTGGCGGCCGCGCCCGAGATCGGCGGCGCGGCGGCGGCGGAACCGCTGATTTCCGCCCACCCCGCCCTGCCCCGGCTGCGGCAGGAGGCGGAATCGGGCAGCGGGGAGGCCGCCACGGCGCGGCTCGCCCTGCTGGCCGTGCTTGCGCCGCGACAGGCCGTGCCGCTGCTCACGCGCCGCGCCGAGGAAAGCCCCGCGCGCTTCGGCCCCGCTTTGGTGCTGGCGCGGCTGCGCGGGGAGGGCGTGGCGGCGGGCGAGGCGAGCCTGCGCGCGCTGCTGCCCCGCCTGCCGCGCGCGGCGCAAGAGCAGGCGCTGTTCCTGCTGCTCGCCGCCGGCCCCGCCGAGGCGCGCGGCATGGTGAGCGGGATCGCGGAGGCGATGCTCGGCCCCGGCTGGCGGCGGGGCTATGAGGCCGCGCTGGCGCGTGCCGGCCGGCAGGCCGAGCTGGTGGCCGCGCTGCGCGCCCGCGCCGCCCTGCCCGATACCTCGCCCGAGGACCGGCGCGAGATCGCCTCCCGGCTGCGCGAATTGGGCGAGTGAGGATTTTCATTTGGCAGCCGCGCGGCGCCATGGCCTGATGACGGCGCAACCGTTTCGGGGAGAGTGCTCCATGCGCAAGATCATGCTGTCCGGCGCCGCGGTGGCGGTCCTGGCCGTGGGCGCTGCCCTGGCCCAGCCGCGCGCGGCCTACACGCCGGGCCCGCAGAACATCGAGTTGCCGGCGGACTGGCAGGCGCGCTTCATCCGCTACGCCACGGTGGACAAGGAAGACCGCAAGATCATCCGCCACATGTATGTGAACCCCGAGGCCTATGCCGCGACCCGCGCCGGGCAGCTCGCCCCCGTGGGCACGCTGATCATCATGGCGGATACGCGCGCGCGGCTGGATGCGGCGGGCAACCCGCTGCTGGACACCTCGGGCCGCTTCATCCCCGAGCCGGGCTGGATCGCGATCGGCGTGCAGCAGAAGGGCGAGGGCTGGGGCGAGGGCTACGGGCCGGATCTGCGCAACGCGAACTGGGAGTACGCCGCCTTCACCGGCACGGGCGAACGCCGCAACATCCCGCTCAATTCCTGCTTCACCTGCCATCTGCAGGCCCGCGCGCAGCAGGACTTCAACTTCACCTATTGGGACCACGCCCAGGCGCGGCGGTAGCCTCTCCATGATGAGAGGCAGAGTGGTAAAGGCGGCGGCGCAGCCGCCGAGGCCGCGAATGCGGCCCGCCGCCAGTGCGGCGAGCCAAGCGGCCGGATGGCCGCGCCCGGCGCTTGAGGGCTCAAGAAGATGACGTTCTCGCTGATTGGGCGCTGCGCGCGGACCGGGCAGTTCGGGGCGGCGGCGACCACCTCCTCGCTCGCCGTCGGCGCGCGGGTGCAATTCGTCGCGCCGGGGGTGGGGGCGGTGCTGACGCAGCATCGCACGGACCCCAGGCTCGGCCCGCGCGGGCTCGCACTGCTGCGCTCGGGCTGCGACGCGGCGCAGACGGTGGCGGCGCTGGTCGCCTCCACGCCGGATCATGGCTGGCGGCAATTGGCGGCGATCGACGCCGCCGGGCGCACCGCGCATTTCCACGGCGCGCGGGTGAAGCCCGAGCACGGCGCGGCGCATGGCCCGGATGTGGTGGCGATCGGCAACATCCTCTCCAGCGCCCGCGTGCCGGACGCCATGGCCGCCGCCTTCGCCGCAACGCCTGACCTGCCGCTGGCCGAGCGCCTGCTGCGCGGGCTCGAGGCCGGGGAGGCTGCGGGCGGCGAGCATGGCGATGTCCGCTCGGCCAGCCTGCTCGTCTTCGGCGATCACGATTTCGCGCTGGTCGATCTGCGCGTGGATGGACACGCCACGCCGATCCCGGCTTTGCGCGCGCTGTGGGAAGAGTACGCGCCGCTGGTGGACGCCTATGTGGTCCGCGTCCTGACGCCCGACGAGGCGATTGTGCTATAGTGCCCTCAGACGCCGGGCGCGCGCTCCGCGCGCTTGGCTTCGCCCTCACGCGCTGGCCCGCTGTTGAAGCAGTTGCCCTGCGCGCGCGGCCGCTGCGCGGCCGTATCCTGACCCGCTGAAGAACGGATTTGTTGCCCCATGCCGATCAACAACCGCATCGCCGCCATGCAGCCCGAGATGGAGGTCTGGCGCCGCGACCTGCACACCCATCCCGAACTGCGCTTCGAGGAGGTGCGCACGGCGCAACAGGTGGCGAAGCTGCTCGGCGAATGGGGGATCGAGGTGCATACCGGCATCGCCACCACCGGCGTCGTCGGCGTGCTGCGCAACGGCACTTCCGGCCGCTCCATCGGGCTGCGCGCCGACATGGACGCGCTGCCGATGCCCGAGGCCACGGGCCTGCCCTACGCCTCGGTGAACCCCGGCGTGATGCATGCCTGCGGCCATGACGGGCACACCACCATGCTGCTCGGCGCGGCGAAGTATCTGGCCGAGACCCGGAACTTCGACGGCACGGTGGTGTTCATCTTCCAGCCCGGCGAGGAAGGTGGGGCGGGCGGACGGATCATGGTCGAGGAAGGGCTCTTCACCCGTTTCCCCTGCGACCAGGTCTACGGGATGCACAATGATCCCTCGCTCCCGCTGGGCGAGGCCGACATCCGCGACGACGTGATGATGGCGGCCTCCGACCGCTTCGCCGTCACCATCCACGGCCAGGGCGGCCATGCCGCGCAGCCGCATATGGGCATCGACCCGGTGATGATCGGCGCGCAGATGCTCACCGCGCTGCAATCCATCGTCGCAAGGCGCGTCGATCCGCTGGAGAGCGCGGTGATCTCCACCACGCAGTTCCATGCCGGCACCGCCGACAACGTGATCCCCGATGTGGCGAAGCTCTCCGGCACGGTGCGCACGCTGACCCCCGGCGTGCAGGACATGGTCGAGGCCGCGATGCGCAAGGTGGTGGAGATGACCGCCGCGGCGCATGGCGCGACCGCCGAGTTCACCTACATCCGCGGCTACCCGCCCACGGTCAACCACGCCGAGAACGCCCGCAAGGCGGCGCGCGTCGCCACCGCGATCCTCGGCGAGGGCAAGGTGCGGCGCGACATGCCGCCGGTGATGGGCGGCGAGGATTTCTCCTTCATGCTGCTCGAGCGGCCGGGCGCCTACATCAAGCTCGGCCAGGCGGCGGGGGCGAAGGGCGCGCACCCGGTGCACACGGTGCAGTACGACTTCAACGACGATCTGCTGCCCGTGGGGGCGAGCTTCTTCGCCACGCTGGTCGAGCAGGAACTGCCGCGAGGGTAGGTAGCCCCCCTCACCCAACCCTCTCCCCCCTTGAGGGGGAGAGGGCTTCTCGCTACCCACCCCAGGGCGGGAGCTTCCCCAACCGGCTGCGCATCACCACCAGCAGGGGGGCGCGGCCGGGGGGCGCGGGGCGCAGCACGCCGCGCGCATCAGCGGGAAAGCGCGTCAGCGCCACCGCATCGGTGACGTTGCCGCCGATCGTCTCCACCACCCCCGGCGCGAGGCCGACCACGATGTCGCAATGCATCGGCCGGGCGATGCCGGTCTCGGCGAGCCGCGCCGTCCAATGCGGCAGCGGCGCGGGGGAACGGTCGATGCAGACGAGGTCACCCAGGGCAGGCTCCGCCGTCGCCGGGTCGAGCGGGATGAAGGGCGCCTGTGCCGGCCAGGCGGCGGCATCGGCCATCAGCGCGTCGAGGTAGAAGGCATGGGTGGCGCTGGGGCGGAACTCCCGGCGATCCACCCCGGCAGCGCCGAAGACCCAGGAGATGAAGGCCGCCGACCAGGCCGGGCTGCTCCAGAGCGGCGCGTCGGGCGCGCCGCCGGCCAGCAGCGTGGCGTAGCGGGTGCGGTTGTCGGGGATGGCGCCGTGATCCTCCGGCACGGCGCGCCAATAGGCGAGCACGCGGGGGAAGTTCACCAGCGCGCTTTCGGGCATCTCTGGCGGCGGCGGTTCCCAGGCGTCGCGGACCAGACCACCCCATTCCTGCCATTCGGCACGGGCGATGCGCTGCACGCGCTCGGCCACGCTGGGCGGGTAGGCGAGCGGCGGGCCGGGCGGCGGTGGCGCGGCTGGCAGGCCGGCGCAGCCGGCCAGCAGCAGAACCGCGAGCAACGCCGGCAGCCTCATGCCGGTATCGGCAGCCGCAGGATCAGCGCCTCCGGCGCCATCAGCGCCAGGGCGACCGCGGCCTGGGCGGCCGGGGTGGCGCCGCCGCCGCGCGCCGCCGCGCGGACCTCCAGCATCCCCTCATAGGGCTGCACCAGCGGACGCAGCAGCGCCAGCGCCTGGCGGTGCAGCGTGGTCAGCGCCTCGGTCTCTGCGGGGGTGAAGGGCAGGGCGGCCTCCTCCACTGCCAGCAGCAGCGCGCCCAGCGCCCGGGCGGCAAGGCCGATCCCCTCGGCATGGCGGCTGGCCTCGGTCGGGCCGGCGCCGGCGACGGTGATGTCGGCCTCGCCCGGCTGCAGGGCGCGCAGCCCGCGCGCGATGGCGTGCAGGGGCGGGCCGCCGGGCAGGCGCCCCGCGACGCGCGCCAGCGCCAGCAGCGCCGCCGCATGGCCGGGCAGGCCGGCCTGTCCGAAACCGCCCAGATCCCCCTGCATCGCCAGCAGCCGCGCCGCGAGATCCTCGAGCACCGGCTGCAGCGCCGCGCCATCGCGCGCCCGCGCCTCCACCGCCGCCAGCGCCAAAGCGAGGTCCTCCACCTCCGGCGTCCCGTCCCGAAGCGCGGCCAGGTGCCGGTCGAAGAAGCCGGCCAGCACGGCGCGCCGCGCCGGGCCGAGCGGGGCGCGATAGGCGCCGGCGCTGTCGAGCAGAAGCTGGTCGGCCACTGCCAGCAGCGCCGCGCCGGAGGGTGCGAAGGGTTCGAGGTCCATCCCCGCCAATCCCGGCGACAGCATGGCAAGGGCCGCTGCGGCGGGGCCGATGCCGGCGGCGAGCAGCCGAACCTCCTGCACCTCAGCGCTGCCGCCGTCCGGCAGGTCGGTCGGGCCGTGGCGCAGCACCAGCCAGTGCAGCGCGCCGGGATCCTCGCAGACCACCTTCACGTCCTTCACCCCCATCGGCGCGACCGGGCGCAGATGCAGCGTCGGCCCGCCTTCCGGCCAGCCGGGCTGGCCCAGGGTGACATGGGCCACGGGTGGCTCCTCGGCCAGCACGCGCAGCATCGGTTCGCCAGGTGGGGCGAAGGGGTGCCAGCCCTGGGCGTCCTGCACCATGGCCTCGGCGAAGCCGGGACCCGTCACGCCCAGCGCATCCAGCGCGGTGGTCAGCCGAAGCTGGGTCAGCGCATGGCTGGCGGTGAAGCGCACGGTGAGGCGCAGCAGGGGGGAATCGCCGCGCAGGCGATATTCGTAGCGCAGCCGACCGGCGGCGACGGGGCGACCGCGCAGCCACCCGGCCTTCCCGCCAGCCGGCGTCTCATGCCAGAGCAGCACCTCCTCGCCCTGGTGTTCCAGGCCGAAGGCGTCGATCCCGTCCTCGGCATCCACGCCGCTGCGGTGGCGGCCGATATGGAACTGCACGAGGTTGCCGCTGTGCACCACCGGCGGCAGGGCGGTGCCCGGCAGCCCGCCCCCCTGCCCCCCTACCGGCCCGCGCAGCCATTGCAGCACCAGCCCCGCGCCGAGATCGCCGGCGAAGCGGTGGAAGGGGGTCAGGATCTCGAAGCCGCGCGGATCGTCGCGCCGCACCTCAAGCCCGCCGAGGGCGAGGCGCCGGCAGGGCAGCGGTGCGGCGGCCATGCCGATGACGAAATCGAGCACGGCATCGGCCAAAGCGGGGTCGGCGTCGCGGATCTCGGGCTGGGCCAGGAATGCGGCGGCGCGCGCATTGGCGCGGGCATCGCAGAAAGGCGCTTCCTCGGATTCCGCGAGCGCCGTCAGCGCCGCGCCGTCCAGCGTCACGGCACGCGCAAGGCGCCGCTGCAGCAAGGCCAGCAGGCGTTCGCGATCCGTCGGGCTCAACAGGTTCCGCATGGCGCCTCGACATGTCCGGGAGGCCCGATTGTAGGGCGAGGCGACAGGGGTGGGGAAGGCGCCTACACTCCCCGCCATGAGCGACACGCCGCCCGGCGCCGCCGAGGGCGGACGCCTGATCTTCCGTTCGGAGGTCTTCGCCCCCGCCCCGCGCACGCCCCGCCCGCCGACCGGGCAGGTGGTGCGGGAGGCCGCGCGCGACATCCCCGTGCACGCCACCTGCGACGTGCTGGTGGCGGGCGGCGGGCCGGCCGGGACCATGGCGGCGATCGCCGCTGCGCGGCGTGGGGCGCGGGTGATCCTGCTCGAGCGGCACAACCATCTCGGCGGGCTGTCCACCGGCGGGCTGGTGGTCTGGATCGACCGGATGACGGGCTGGGACGGGCAGTTGCTGATCCGCGGCCTGGCGGAGGAGCTGTTGGACCGCCTGCCGGCAGAGGCCATCGCCGGCCCGCCGCGCGAGGCCTGGGGGGTGCGGGACGCCGCCACCGCCGCCTGGTGGGCGCTGCGCACCGCGGCCTTCCACGGCATCGTCACCCACTCGCCCACGGTGTGCCCCGAATTCCTCAAGGCGGCCTCGCTGGAGATGGCGCGCGAGGCCGGGGTGGAGCTGCTGTTCCACGCCTGGGGCGCCGAGCCCATCCTTGAGGACAACACCGTGCGCGGCGTGATCTTCGAATCGAAGCAGGGGCGGCGCGCCATCCTCGCCAAGGTGACGATCGACGCGACGGGCGATGGTGACCTTTACGCCCGCGCCGGTGCGGCCTTCGCCGATGATGTCGATACGCGCGACATCCACCATTGCATGAACACCTCCTGGACCTTCGCCGGGGTGGACATGCCTGCCTATCTGCGCTGGCGGGCGGAGAAGCCGGAGGAATTCGCCGAGTTCATGCGGCGCGGCAAGGAGAGCGTCGGCTTCTTCGACAAGGCCTTCGCGAGCTGGCGCGACGATGTGGCGCTGTTCATGGGCCCGCGCCTCGCCGGCTATTCCGCCGTGATGGTCGATGATCTGAGCGAGGTCGAGATCCTCTCCCACCGCCTGATGCTGCGGCACCTGGAGGTCTACCGGGCCGAGGCGCCAGGCTTCGCGGGCGCCTTCCCGATGCTGAGCGCGCCGCAACTCGGCGTGCGCCATGCGCGGCGGCTGGGCGGCGTGGGCAGCGTGACGCGGGCGATGTGGGACGGGCGCGTGACGCCGGATGAGATCGGCGTCTCGCCCAGCCTCGCGCCGCAATTCCAGCCGGTCTCGGTACCCTATGGCGCGCTGGTGCCGGCGCAGCTGGAGGGGCTGCTGGCGCCGGGGCGGCACCTGGCCTGCGACGCGACCAGCCACTCCTTCCTGCGCGAGATCCCGCAATGCTGGCTGACGGGGCAGGCGGCGGGGGTGGCCGCCGCGCTCGCCGCCGATGCGGGTGTGGCGCCGCGCGCCGTGCCGATCCCGGCGCTGCAGGCGGCGCTGCGCGGGCAGGGTGCGCTGCTGCGCGGCTGAGCCGCCCTATCCCGTGGGTTGGGCGACCATGACGAAGAGCCGGTGGGTGGCGATGTCCACCTTGCGGCGCATCTCATCCTTCCAGGCGCGGTTCGCGGTCGCCTCGTCCGGGTAGGGGCCGTGCAGCTCCTCCGTGCCCGGCTCGAGGGTGGTGAAGCTGGTGTCGGTGAAGACACCGCCCCAGAGGATCCAGATCCGACGGTCGGTCATGCGCGCCGCTCCATGATGGTGCAGCGCAGTATAGACCTATTCGACCCTGACCTCACGCACCTGGAACTGGTTATCCGCGCGATGCGTGATGGTGACCCCCGCGCGATGCGCCCAGGGGATCATCATGTGGTACATCGGGATATGGCCGAGCTCCGCATTGTGCAGGGCATGGGCCTGGCGGATCAGGCCGCGCCGGACCTCGGGGTTCTGCTCCTGGTCGATGCGCGGGATCAGCGCGTCGAAAGCGGCATTCGACCAGCCGCCGGCATTCCAGGTGGCCGCGCCCCCGATGGCGCGCGAGGCCATGATGGCGCGGATCGTGTAGCTGGCATCGAAGGTCGGGACACCCCAGGAGAGCATGTAGAGCATCGGCTCCTGCCGCCGGACGCGCTGGCTGAACACGGCGTTGGGGTGGATGGTGAGCTGCGCGCGGATGCCCACGCGCGCCAGCATCGCCGCCACCGCCTGGCAGGCCTCGTCATAGGTGCCCACGGGGCAGTCCATCGGCACGGAGAAGCCGTTCGGGTAGCCGGCCTCGGCCAGCAGGGCGCGGGCGCGGGCGGGGTCATAGGGGGTGCGGCGGTCGGTCTCCTGCGACCAGCCATTGACGAATTGCGTCCACATGCTGCCCGTCGGCACGCCCTGCCCGCGCAGCGTCGTGCGGCGCAGCGCGTCGAGGTCGAGCGCATGGGCCATCGCCTGGCGCACGCGCAGGTCCTTGAAGGGGTTGCGCCCGCGCACGTCGCTGCCGGTCAGTTCCTCCACATCCTGGCGCATGCCGATCCAGACGGTGCGGTTCTCCTGCCCCTCGAGGATGCGCAGCCGCGCATCACGCTGGATGCGGGCCACGTCCTGCACCGGCACCACATGCACCATGTCCACCTCGCCCGAGAGCAGGGCGGCGACGCGCGTGGCGTCGGAGGTGAGCGTGATGTGGTGATATTCGGTCACGTTGCCGCGCGCCGGGGAGGCGCCGTTCGCGCCCCACCAGTTCGGGTTGCGGACCATGATCGTGCGCTGGTCCACCTCCCGCGTGCGGATGATGAAGGGTCCGGTGCCGTTGGCGTTGCGGACGGTGTGGGTTTCCTCGCGCTGGGCGAAGTTCTGCGGGATGGTGGCGCGGTTCGCCTCGGACCAGCCGCGGTCCATCATCATCACGCGGGTCATCTTGTCCGGGATCACCGGGTCCGGGACGCGGGTGACGATGTCCACCGTCAGCGCATCGACCGCCACGGCCTCGACTACCGTGTCGACGAAGATGCCGTAGTTGGAGGTCGGCGTCAGGGCGCGGGTGATGCTGAACACCACGTCATCGGCCTCGAAGGCCTCGCCGCCGGCGAAGCGCACGCCGGGGCGCAGGTGGAAGCGCCAGCGGGTGGGCTCCACCTGTTCCCAGCGCGTGGCCAGGGCGGGTTCCACCTTCAGGTCGTCGGCGCGGTTGGTCAGGCCCTCATAGAGTTGCTGCACCACCAGGAAGGTGAACAGCGCATTGGTGGCGTGCGGGTCGAGCGTCGCGGCGTCCACGCTGGTCGCCATGCGGAAGACCCGCGGCGGGGTCTGCCCCTGGCCCTGGGCTTCCGCCACACCGGCGGTGAGCAGCCCCGCCGCCGCTGCCGCCGCCATCCATCCCGCTCGCCGCATCGCACCCTCCAACAAAATCGGACGGGCACAGCCTGGACGCAGGGATGGACACTTCGCAATGGGCCTCTTCCACACCATATTACCAATCTGAGAGAAAACGCCGGAGCCCCAAACACCATGCGTCGCCGTCCCGCCGCCTTCTTCGCCGCCTTTGCCGTGGTCGCGCTGGCCCTGGCACCCGCGCTGTCCGAGGCCCGCCCCGGCGGGTCTTCCTCCTCGGGCAGCCGTGGCAGCCGCACCTATACCGCGCCGCCCTCGACCCAGACCGCCCCAGGTGGCGCGCAGCAGATGCAGCGCACCCAGACCCCGCCGAGCACGCCCGCCCAGACCGCCGGCGCCCCCGCCGCCGCGCGTCCGGCCGGCGCCGCCGCGGCGCAGGGCAGCTTCTTCAGCCGCAACCCGATGATGGCCGGCCTGATGGGCGGCCTGCTCGGCGCCGGCCTGTTCGGCCTGCTCTCGGGCTCGGGCCTGTTCGGCGGCATGGCCGGCTTCATGGGCTTCCTGGGCCTGATGCTGCAGATCGCGCTGATCGGCGGCCTGGTCTACCTGGCGCTGCGCCTGATCCGCGGCCGTCGCCAGCCGGCCCTGGCGGGTGCGCCCAACGCCTATGCGCGCGACATGCAGCAAGCCGCGCCGGTGCGCCCGATGGGGGGCGGCGCCGCCCCTGTCGCCACGCGCCCCGTGCAGGTGGAGGAGGCCGATTTCAACGCCTTCGCCGAAGCCCTGGTCGCCGTGAACGCCGCCTGGTCGCGTCAGGACCTGACCGCGCTGCGCCGGCTCTCCACCCCGGAGATGACCAACTACTTCGCCGACGACCTGAACGCGCTGCGCGCGCGGGGCTGGACCAACACGACCAGCGACGTGCGCCTGGAGCAGGGCGACCTGTCCGAGGCCTGGCATGAGGACGGCGAGGACTACGCCACGGTGGCGATGCGCTTCTCGCTGATCGACGTCACCCGCGCCGCCGACGGCACGGTGACCGAGGGCAGCCCGACCGAGCGCCAGATGACCACCGAACTCTGGACCTTCGTGCGCCGCCCGGGTTCGCCCTGGCTGCTCTCGGCGATCCAGCAGACCGGCTGATCCGCCTTCCGGCCCGGCGCCACCTGCGCGCCGGGCCACCCCGCCGGATGCTTACCCCCTTGCGCATCCGTGCCGGATTTCGGCAGCATCGCGGACTGCCGAACAAGCACAGGGGAACACGTCCATGATTCGTCGTCGCAGCCTCGCCGCGGGGGCCGCCGCGCTGCTCGCCGCGCCCGCCATCCGCAACCCGGCCGTCGCCCAGGGCACGCGGCTGCGCTGGGCGCATGTCTATGAAGTCGCCGAGCCCTACCACACCGAGGCCCTCTGGGCGGCGCGCGAGATCGCCAGCCGTACCTCCGGCCGCTGGAACATCGAGGTCTTCGCCGCCTCGGCACTCGGCAATGAGCCGCAGATCAACCAGGGTCTGACACTCGGCACGGTGGACATGATCTACACCGGCGTGGCCTTCGCGGGCGCGAGCTACCGGCCGATGGCACTCAGCCACGCGCCCTACATCCTGCGCGACTACGCGCATTTCCAGGCCTATCGCGCCAGCGAGCTGCACGCCGAGCTCGCCGCCAATTACGACCGCCAGACCGGCCACCACGCTTTGGCGCTGACCTATTACGGCGACCGGATGGTGACGGCGAACCGCTCCATCCTGCAGCCCGGCGACATGCGCGGGCTGAAGCTGCGCGTGCCGCAAGCGCCGTCCTGGCTGATGTTCACCCGCGCGGTGGGGGCGAACGCCACGCCGATCGCCTTCGCCGAGGTCTATCTTGCGCTGCAGAACGGCACGGTGGACGCGCAGGAGAACCCGCTGCCGACCATCCAGGCCAAGAAGTTCTATGAGGTGCAGAGCCACATCTCGCTGACGCACCACATCACGGACAGCCTGCTGACCATCGTGGGTGCGGGCACCTGGCGGCGGCTCTCGGCGGCCGACAAGCAGGTCTTCACCGAGGTCTTGCGCCAGGCGGCCGATCGCTGCGGCGCGGCGATCCGCACGCAGGAGCAGGAGCTGGTCGGCTGGTTCCGCACCCAGGGCAAGACGGTGCAGGACCCCGACCGCGCCGCCTTCCGCGCCGCCTGCGTGCCGCTGCACAACGACAATGTCGGCTGGACCCGGCAGATGTATGACCGCCTGCAGGCGCTGGAGAGCCGCCCGGCCTGAGGCCACCTCGGAACCCTCTCCCCCCGTCATGTCGCAGGCATGCCCGCAGCGTGACGGGGGGAGAGGGCAGGGGGAGGGGGAAAAGACCCCCTACCGGTACCACATGGTCGGCAGCCACATGACGACCTCCGGCACATAGGTGCACAGCAGCAGCACGCCGATCAGCGGCACCATGAAGGGCATGACGCCCTTCGCCGCATCCTCGAAGCTGATCCCGCCTACCCGGGCCAGGATGAACAGCACGATGCCCACGGGCGGCGTCAGCAGCCCGATGCACAGATTGAGCACCATGATCAGGCCGAAATGGATGGGATCGACGCCGATCGATTCCATGATCGGCAGCATGATCGGCACCAGGATCAGGATCGCCGGCAGGGGTTCGATGGCGAGGCCCACGAGCAGCAGGAAGATGTTGGCGATCAGCAGGATCAGCCATTTCTGCTCGGTGATCGCCAGCACCCAGCCCACCACCTGTTCCGACACGCGCGTGGTGGTCAGCAGCCAGCCGAAGATCTCGGAGCCCGCGACGATGATGAGGATGGCGGCGGTGATCTCCACCGTCTCGAAGCTCACCTTCACGATCGCCCGCAGCCCGAGCGTGCGGTAGACGATCACGCCCAGGAACAGCGCATAGGCTACCGCGCAGATCGCCCCCTCGGTGGGGGTGAAGGCGCCTGCGCGCATGCCGCCGATGATCAGCACCGGGGTCAGCAGCGGCAGGATGCCGCGCATCAACGACCGGCCGAGCTCATAGAGCCGGAACTTCGCATCCGCGCCGTAGCCGCGCACCCGCGCATAGTAATAGACCATCGTCATCAGGCAGAAGGCGAGCAGCAGGCCCGGGATGATGCCGGCCGCGAAGAGCTGCCCGATGCTCGCATTGGCCGAGACGCCATAGATCACCAGAGGCAGCGAGGGCGGCAGCAGCGGACCGAGCATGGAACTCGCCGCCGTGATGCCGACGGCGAATTTCGGGTCATAGCCATGCGCGCGCATCGCCCGGACCTCGATGGTGCCGAGCCCCGCGGCGTCGCCAACCGCCGTGCCGCTCATGCCCGCGAAGACGACCGAGCCCACCACATTCACCTGCGCGAGGCCGCCGCGCATCCAGCCCACGGCGGAGACGGCGAAGTCATAGATGCGCTCGGTGATGCCGGAGGTGTTCATCAGCATGCCGGCGAAGATGAAGAAGGGCACGCAGAGCAACGGGAAGCTGTCCACGCCGCCGACCATGCGGTGCACGATCGCCAGCAGCGGGATGGAGCCATCGACCAGGGCGAAGATGATCGAGGCCCCGGCCAGCGCCACCGCCACGGGCAGGCCCAGCGCGAGCAGCCCGAAGAAGCCCAGCAGCAGGATCGCGGCGGTCATGCCACCACCTGCTGCGTGTTCGGCGCATCGCCATGCCGCCAGCGGCGCCAGACCCATTGCGCCTCGCGCAGCGTCATCATGGCGAAGCCGGCCGCGACCGGCCAATAGACCCAGGCGAGGGAGGCCTGCAGGCTGTCCATCGGCATCACGCCCATGCGGTCCGCGAGATCGACGCTGATCCAGGCGCCGAAGCCCCAGAAGCCCAGCCGCAGCGCATCCTGCAGCGCCCAGAGCCCGCGGCGCAGGAACAGCGGCAGCGCCAATTCCAGCGCCTCGACGCGGATATGCGTGCCGCGCCGCACGGCCATCGCGGCGCCGATGAAGGTCAGCACGATCAGCAGGTAGCGCGCGACCTCCTCGGTCCAGGCGACCGAATCGTTCAGGACGTAGCGGGAGAAGAACTGCGTGAAGACCAGCCCGGCCAGCACCCAGAGCAGGATCAGCCCGACCCAATCCTCCGGCCCATGGCCGGAGAGGCGGAAGCCGCTGAGGTCATCGGCATAGCCGGCCTCCTTCGCTTCCGCGATTCCCTCGAATGGTTTTGTCACGCGGACGCTTCCCTGCGCTGGTCACTTGTATGATGACCAGCCGACAACGCCCTTGGCGCTTTGTCAAACCCGCAGTTGTGGCGGGAATGTCACTTCTCGCAGCGCAGGAAAACCGTGCTGCGGTGGGCGATGTCGCCGACATCGGCGGCGGAACGATCAGCACCCCGGCTCTCCGCCGTGCGGAAGGGGATATTGGCGCGGCGGAGGAAGGCCTGTGCGGCCTCGCCCTTCACCGCGAAGTTCACATTGTCCACATTCTCCACCCGCCGGCTGTCGAGCTTGGAGACCACCACGCCCACCACATTGCCCTGCATGTCCAGCATCGGCCCGCCGGAATTGCCCGGCTGCACCTCGGCGCTGATCTGGAAATTGTTGGGGTCGTTGCGGATGCCCGCCAGGGCGTTGATCTCGCCGCGCGTCAGCTTCGGATCGGCGGAGAGCAGCCCGGCGAGGGGAAAGCCATAGACCACCACGCCCTCGCCGCGCCGGATGGTGGGGGCGGTGCGGAAGGAGAGCACCGGCCCCGGATTGCCGGGGATGGTCAGCACGGCGAGGTCGAGCGCGCGGTCCACCTGCGCCGGCGGTGTGGCCGCCAGCCAGCGCCCATCGGCGGTGCGCGCCAGCACCCGGTCGCAGCCATCGACCACATGCTGGTTGGTCAGCACCCGATCAGGCGCCACGACGAAGCCGGTGCCGGAGGAGACGCGCCGCGCCTGCTGGTTCGGCCGCGCCTGCGCCACGGCTGGCGCCGGCGCGGCGGCGGTGGCGAGTTCGACGCGTCGGTTCTCGCAGACCTCCTGGTCGCGCAGCACGCTCTCCCGCCCATCGGCCAGCACCAGGCGGATGTCGAAGCGGCAGCCGGCCTCGGGGTTCAGCCGCAGGGGAAAGGCGGCATTGGCGGGCAGCGGGCCGCGGTTGAGCAGGTTGTTGCCCCAATCCGGCCGACCGCTGCGCACGGCGTGCAGCGCGGCGGCCTCCTGGCCGGTGCGGTTGACGATGCGCAGCGGTTCCGCCCCCGGCTCGGGCGTCTGGGCGAAGGCCGGGGCGTGCAGGGCGGCGGTGGCGAGCAGGGCGAGGCGGAGCAGGGTCTTGCGCATGGCCGCGATGTCGGGATGCCCCCCCGGCGCTTCAATGTGTCCGCCCCGGCCGGACATTCGCCCTGACATTTCCAGAACCTGCGCTGGATCAATGTCGGCGCGTCGAATATGCGCTTCACTGCATGCAAGCCGGGCCCTTGACCCTCCCATAGGGGGAGACGCCATCTGCTTGGCATGGAACACGCCGCGCCGATGCCCGAGGCCCCGCTGGCCGCCCTGCCCACCCTGTCCCTGCCCATCACGGGCATGACCTGCGCCACCTGCGCCGGTCGGGTGGAGCGCGCGCTGGCCCGCCTGCCGGGGGTGGTCTCGGCGCGGGTCAACCTCGCCGCGGAGACGGTTGCCGTCACCGGCACCGCCCCCCTGCCCGCCGTGGCCAGCGCCATCCGGGCCGCCGGCTATGGCGTGCCCGAGCGCGTGCTGGAGATCGGCATCAGCGGCATGACCTGCGCGAGCTGCGTCGCGCGGGTCGAGCGTGCCCTGGCCCGCGTGCCCGGCGTGCAGGCCGCCCGCGTAAACCTCGCCAGCGAGACCGCGCATCTGACGCTGCTGGGCCAGGTGCCGGACTCCGCCCTGGCCGCGGCGCTGACCCGCGCCGGCTATGGCCTGGCCGCCATTCCCGACAGCGCCGCCGAGGCCGAGGCGGCGGACGCTGCGAAGGCCGCCCGCGGGCAGCGGGAGATCGCGCTGGCCGGGCTGTTCGCCGCGCCCTTCCTGGCCGGCATGGCGGGCATGCCCTTCGGCCAGGATTGGATGCCCGGCGGCTGGGTGCAGCTCGCTTTGGCGCTCCCGGTGGTCTTCGGCTTCGGCCTGCGCTTCCACCGCGCCGGCCTCGCGGCGCTGCGCGCGGGCAGCGGTAACATGGACCTGCTGGTCTCGATCGGCACGCTCGCGGCCTTCTTCCTCTCGCTCTTCCTGCTGCTGCGGCACGGCGCGGCACATGCGCATGGGCTGTATTTCGAGGCCGCGGTCGTCGTCATCTTCTTCGTCATGGTCGGCAAGCAGCTCGAGGCCCGCGCCAAGCGCGGCACCGGGGCGGCGATCCGCGCGCTGCTCGACCTGCGCCCCCGCACCGCGCTGCGCCTCGGCCCCGATGGGACCGAGACCGAGGTGCCGGTCGCGGCCCTGGTGGTGGGCGACCTGGTCGCGCTGCGCCCCGGCGGGCGCGTGCCGGTGGATGGCGTGGTGACCGAGGGCGAGGCCGCCCTCGATGAAAGCGCGCTGACCGGCGAGAGCCGCCCGGTGGAGAAGGCGCCGGGCGAGCGGCTTGCCACCGGGACGGTGGTGCTGGATGGCCGCCTCGTGCTGCGCGCCACCGCGGTCGGCACCGACACGACGCTCGCCCGCGTCGCGGCGCTGGTCGCCGCCGCCCAGGCCAGCCGCGCGCCGGTGCAGAAGCTGGTGGACCGGATCAGCGCCATCTTCGTGCCGGTGGTGGTGGGGATCGCGGCGGTGACGTTGATCGCCTGGCTGATCTCCGGCGCACCCTTCGAGGAGGCCATCCTGCACGCGGTCGCGGTGCTGGTGATCGCCTGCCCCTGCGCGCTCGGCCTCGCCACGCCCGCCGCCATCATGGCCGGCACCGGGGCGGCGGCGCGCGCGGGCATCCTGATCCGCGACGCCGAGGCGATCGAGCGCGGGCAATCCATCACCCTGGTCGCCTTCGACAAGACCGGCACGCTGACCGAGGGCAAGCCGCGCCTCGCCGCGCTGCACCCCGCGCCGGGCGTGAACCGGGAGGAGGCGCTGGCCATGGCCGCCGCGCTCCAGGCCGGCAGCGAGCACCCGCTGGCGCGCGCCGTGCTGGCCGCCCAGGGTGCCGCAGGGAGCGGAACGGTGACCCCCGCCGCCGCCTTCCGTGCCCTGCCGGGCCGGGGCGTGCAGGGGGTGGTGGCCGGGCGCGCCCTGGCCCTGGGCAGCCCGCGCCTGCTGGCGGAGAGCGGCGCCGATGCCGGCCCGCTCGCCGCCCTGGCCGCGGCGGAATCGGCGCAAGGGCGGGGCCTCGCCTGGCTGCTGGCGAGCGAGCCGCCCGCCGTGCTGGCGCTGCTCGCCTTCGAGGATGCGCCCCGGCCCGGTGCCGCCGCGGGCGTGGCCGCGCTGCGCGGCCTGGGGCTGGAGGTCGCGATGCTGTCCGGTGACAGCGCCGCCGCCTGCGCGGCCCTCGCCGGGCCGCTCGGCATCACCCAGGTCGCGGCCGAGACCCTGCCGGCCGACAAGGCCGCCGCCATCGCCGGCTGGCAGGCTGGCGGGCAGCGCGTGGCGATGGTGGGGGACGGCGTGAACGACGCGCCGGCCCTCGCCGCCGCCGACCTGGGCATCGCGATGGGCGGCGGCACCGACATCGCCATCGCCGCCGCCGGACTCACCCTGATGCGCAGCGACCCTGCGCTGGTGGCGGACGCACTCGACATCACCCGGCGGACTGGCCGGAAACTGAAGGAGAATCTGGCATGGGCCTTCGCATACAACCTGATTGGCCTGCCGCTGGCGGCAGCCGGCCTGCTCTCTCCGCCGCTGGCCGGGGCGGCGATGGCCCTGTCCTCCATCTCGGTGCTGGGGAACGCCCTGCTGCTCGCGCGGTGGCGCCCGGCACCCCGGCGCGGCGCAGCGGCATGAATATCGGCGAGGCCGCCGCGCGCTCGGGCGTCTCGGCCAAGATGATCCGCCACTATGAGGCGATCGGCCTGGTGAGTGCGGAGCGGCGGCCGAATGGCTACCGCAGCTACGGCCCGCAGGACGTGGCGGTGCTGCGCTTCATCCGCCATGCGCGCGACCTGGCTTTCCCGCTCGAGGATATCCGCCTGCTGCTGGCGCTCTGGCGGGACCGGGGGCGGGCGAGTGCGGATGTGAAGCGCATGGCGCTGGAGCATGTGGCCGCGCTCGACGCCAAGGCGGCCTCGCTGAGGGCAGTGGCTGACAGCCTGCGGCACCTTGCGGCACATTGCCAGGGCGATGACCGCCCGGATTGTCCCATCCTGGCGGAGCTGGAGCGCGGGAAGGGCGGATGATGGTGGAGCTGAAGGTCTCGGGCATGAGCTGCGGCCATTGCGTGAAGGCGGTGACCGCGGCGATCCAGGCGGCGGATCCCGGGGCCAGCGTGCAGGTCGCGCTCGACACCGGGCTGGTGCGCGCCGAGACGAAGCTCAGCCCGGAGGCGGTGGCGGCGCTGCTGGCAGAGGAAGGCTATCCGCGCGCCGGGTGACTTTACGAAGGGCCATGGCTGCGCTGTAAGCGCGTCTCCCCAAAGGAAGACGCGCCATGACCCCCGAGATCCATAACGCCCTGATGGGCGTGTGCACCGCCACGCTGACCACCGTGCTGCTCAAGAAGGGCGTGCGCTTCTGCTACATCGCGGGCTCCCGCCCGCTGGTCGCGGGCCCGACGAAGCGCATCGTCGGCCCGGCCTTCACGCTGCGTTTCACCCCGACGCGCGAGGATCTGGCCACGGTGGATAGCTGGGCGTCCCCCACCTCGACCCGTGCGGCGATCGAGGCGATGCCGGCGGGCTGTGTCGCCGTGGCGGACGCCATGGGCAACACCCAGGCCGGCATCTTCGGCGACATCCTCTGCGCGCGCATGGCGGTGAAGGGCGTGGCCGGGCTGGTGACGGACGGCATGGTGCGCGACGGCGCGGGTGTGATCGGCACCGGCCTGCCGGTCTTCTGCCAGGGCTATGTGGCGCCCGCCTCGGTGAGCGCGCTGAACTTCGTCGGCTGGCAGGAGACGATCGGCTGCGGCGGCGTCACCGTGGTGCCGGGCGACATCGTGGTGGCCGACCAGGATGGCGCGGTGGTGATCCCCGCCGCGATGGTCGCGGCCGTGACCGAGATGGCGGTGGAGCAGGAGCGGCTCGAGGCCTGGATCATGAAGGAGGTCGGCCGCGGCGTGGCCCTGCCGGGCCTCTACCCCGCCAATGCCGAGACCAAGGCCCGCTACGAGGCCGACAAGGCCGCTGGCCGGGCATAGGCTGGGCATGCCGGCGTAACCTGCGGACCGCGAAGCGGTCCGAGGCCGCGAACGCGGCCCGCCGCCAGTGCGGCGAAGCCAAGCGGGCGGATGCCCGCGCGTCACGCCGAAGGCGTGCCTTCGGCACGACGCGTCTGAGGGCACAAGAAAGCACCGCACAAAAAAACCCCCGGCGCCGCGAGGCGCCGGGGGAGCAAGTCGAGGTTGTCGCGCGGAACGCGCGAAACCGCCGGGAGAAAACGTCGAGGCATTGCCTTGACGGTCCAGAATGTTGCACCCGACGCCTCTCCGCGGCGTGGCCCCCGCATGAAGCCTTCGCAACCGCAGCACGAAGCGGTCGCCGGGATCAGGCCGGCTCCTTCTCCTCCGACAGGTGCTCCTGCAACGACCGCGCGCCGGCGGGCGTCCAGCCATTCTCCTTCGTCAACGACGGATCGAGGCAGAGGATGTCCTCGAACTCGTTCACCGCGTCGATCTCCGTGCCCATGGCGATGTTCGTCACCTTCTCCAGGATGCATTCCAGCACCACCGGCACCTGGTGCTCGGCCATCAGCGCCTCGGCGCGGGCGAAGGCGTCCTTGAACTCGTTGGGCGACTTCACGCGGATCGCCTTGCAGCCGAGGCCCTCCGCCACCGCCACATGGTCCACGCCATAGCCGGGCACGGCGTCGGGGTCATCGGTGCTGTTGATGTTCTCGAAGGCGAGCGACACCTCGAAATCCATCTGGAAGCCGCGCTGCGCCTGGCGGATGAGGCCGAGATAGGAGTTGTTCACCACCACATGCAGGTAGGGCAGCTTGTGCTGCGCGCCGACCGCGAGTTCCTCGATGAGGAACTGGAAGTCGTAATCGCCGGAGAGGGCCACGATCTTGCGCGTCGGGTCGGCGGCGCGCACGCCGAGTGCCGCGGGCAGCGTCCAGCCGAGCGGGCCGGCCTGGCCGCAATTGATCCAGTTGCGGGGTTCGTAGACGCGCAGCATCTGCGCGCCCATGATCTGCGAATTGCCGATGGTGGTGACGTAGCAGGTGTCTCGCCCGGCATGGTCCAGCATCTCCTCGAAGACGCGCTGGGGCTTTAGCGGCACCTGGTCGAAATGCGTCTGGCGCAGCATCGTCTTCTTGCGATGCAGGCATTCCGCCGCCCACACGCCGCGATCGCGCAGGCTGCCCGCCACGCGCATGTCCTCCGCCACCTCGACCATCAGCTCCAGCGCCGCGCGCGCATCCGAGACGATGCCGAGATCGGGGCCGAAGACGCGGCCGATCTGGGTCGGTTCGATATCGACATGCACGAATTTCCGCCCGGCGGTGTATTTCTCGATGCTGCCGGTGTGGCGGTTCGCCCAGCGATTGCCGATGCCGAAGACGAAGTCGGACTTCAGGAAGGTGGCGTTGCCGTAACGGTGCGAGGTCTGCAGCCCCACCATGCCGGCCATCAGCGGGTGGTCATCGGGGATGCAGCCCCAGCCCATCAGGGTCGGGATCACCGGCACGCCGGTGATCTCCGCGAAGCGCACCAGCAGGTCGGAGGCATCGGCGTTGATCACGCCGCCGCCGGCCACGATCAGCGGCCGCTCGGCGCGCTGCATCATGGCGATGGCGCGCTCGATCTGCTTGCGCGAGGCGGCGGGCTTGTAGGGCTTCAGCGGCTCATAGGTGTCGATGTCGAACTCGATCTCGCCGAGCTGCACATCCACCGGCAGGTCGATCAGCACGGGGCCCGGGCGGCCGGAGCGCATCACATGGAAGGCCTGCTGGAAGACCTGCGGCACCAGCGCGGGCTCGCGCACCGTCACGGCCCATTTCGTCACGGGCTTGGCGATGCTCTCGATGTCGACGGCCTGGAAATCCTCCTTGTAGAGCTTCGCGCGCGGCGCCTGGCCGGTGATGCACAGGATCGGCAGGCTGTCCGCCTGCGCGGTGTAGAGCCCGGTGATCATATCGGTCCCGGCGGGGCCCGAGGTGCCGATGCACACGCCGATGTTGCCGGCCTTGGCACGGGTGTAGCCATCGGCCATGTGCGAGGCGCCCTCGACATGGCGGGCGAGGATGTGGCGGATCGAGCCGCGCTGGCGCATCGCCGAGTAGAAGGGGTTGATCGCCGCCCCGGGGACGCCGAAGGCGCAGTTCACGCCCTCGCGTTCCAGCACCAGCACCGCCGCATCCACTGCCCGCATCCGCGCCATCGCCAAATCTCCCGTTCCTGAACGGGAGGGGGAATGCGCCCTGCGACCGATTATTTCAATTTTTCCGAAATATTTTTCCGCAATGCGGCATAAAAATTCCAAACCGCTGAATCGACGCGGATTTCCTATTTCCACGGGTCTCGCGCGCGGTAGAACGGAAAAAGATTTCAGAGGAAATCGTCATGTCCGAACCCGCCAATCGCCGCCGTGGCCGCCCCCGCAGCGCCGAGGCCGCGGGCGATGATGCCCCCGTCCAGTCGCTCGACCGCGCCATGGCGCTGCTCGCCGCCCTCGCCGAGGGCGATGGCCAGACGCTCACCGAGATTGCCGCCCGCGCCGGCCTGCCGCTCTCCACCGCCTATCGCATGCTGGGCACGCTGCAGCGCCGGGGCCTCGCCGAATTCGAATCGGCGACGCAACTCTGGTTCGTCGGCGTCGAGACCTTCCGCATCGGCAGCGCCTTCCTCCGCCGCCGCAAGCTGGTGGACCGCGCGCTGGGGGCGATGCAGGAATTGATGGCTGCCTGCGGCGAGACCGCGAACCTGGCCGTGGCGGAGGAGGATGGCGTGGTCTTCATCGGCCAGGTCGAGACGCATGAGGCGATTCGCGCCTTCTTCCGGCCCGGCACGCGCGCGCTGTTCCACGCCTCGGGCATCGGCAAGGCGATCCTGGCCCATCGCAGCGCGGCGCAGGTGGCGGCGAGCCTGAAGCGCACCGGCCTGCCGCGCTTCACCGAGCGCACCCTCACCACCCTGCCCGCGCTGCTCGCCGATCTCGGCGCGGTGCGCGCACGCGGCTACGCCATCGATGACGAGGAACGGAACCCGGGCATGCGCTGCGTCGGGGCGGCGATCTTCAATGAGTTCGGGGAGGCGATCGCGGGGGTCTCGGTGAGCGGGCCGACGGTGCGGATCACGCCCGGGAAGCTCGACACCTTCGGCCCGCTGGTGCGAGCGGCCGCCGATGCCGTGACCCATGCGATTGCCGGGCGCAGGCCGTGATTGAGCATCCGTCCCCGCAGTCGCGGTCGCGCGCGGGGAATCGTGCTGGCAGGCCGATGGCGGGTCGGATCGCATATTGTCCTGGCCCTCGATCGCGTTACGCCGCAGGCTCTCCCCACCGGGCCAGGCAATGACCCGTGAGGGAGAGAAGCGATGGCAGGATTCGCACGACGTGCGCTGCTGGCCGGTGCCGCCGGCGGCATCGCGGGCATTTCACCGGGCCTGGCGCAGGAGGCCTTCCCCAGCCGGCCGCTGCGGCTGATCGTGCCCTACGCGCCGGGGGGCACCTCCGACATCATGGCGCGGCTCGTGGCGGGACCGTTGCAGGCGGCGCTCGGGCAATCGGTGATCGTCGAGAACCGGCCCGGCGCGGGCAGCCTGCTCGGGACGGAGATGGTCCTCCGTGCCCCGGCCGATGGCTATACGCTGCTGCTCGCCGACACGCCGCTGACCACCGTGCCGACGATGCAGGTGGCGGCCGGGCGGCCCACGCCCTATGAGCCGGCGCGGGATTTCACGCCGATCACGCAGCTGGGCATCGCGCCCGCGGTGCTCTTCGCCACCGCCGCCCTGCCGGCGCGCAGCCTGCCGGAATTCCTCGCCATGGCAACGGCGCGGCCGGACACGGTCTCCATCGCCTCCTCCGGCGTGGGATCCACCACCCATCTCATGGCCGAGTTGCTGATCGGCAAATCCGGCGCGCGCATGGCGCATGTGCCCTATCGCGGCGGCGGGCCGGCGCTGCAGGATGTGGCGGCGGGCACGGTGCAGGCCACCTTCCTCGCCTGGGCCTCGGGCGCGGCGCTGGTGCAATCGGGACTTGTGCGTCCGCTCGGCATCGCGGCGGCGCAGCGCCTGCCGGACCTGCCGGAGGTCCCGACCCTGCGCGAGCAGGGCATGGACATCGTGGCGAGCTTCTGGTGGGGCCTGCTGGCGCCGGCCAACCTGCCGCGCCCGGTGCAGGAGCGCCTGCTGCAGGCCGCGACCATGGCGATGAACGCGCCCGAGGTGCAGGCGCGGCTCACCACGCTCAGCGTGCAGCGCGCCGTGGCCGGGCCGGAGGCATTCCGGGCCCATATCGCCAGCGAATCCACGACATGGGCCGAGGTGATCCGGCGCGCGGGGCTGCGCGCCGAATGATGTAGCGCGCCCGCAGACGCCGGGCGCGGCCGGCGTTACTCGGCCGCCTGCGCGTAGGCCTCGAGCGGCGCGCAGGTGCAGACGAGGTTGCGGTCGCCATGCACATTGTCCACGCGCTTCACCGGCGGCCAGTATTTCTGGCGCGCGACATAGGGCAGCGGGAAGGCGGCCTGCTCGCGCGTGTAGCCATGCGTCCACTCGCTCGCCATCACCTCGGCGGCGGTGTGCGGGGCGTTCTTCAGCGGGTTGTCGCGCGGGTCCGAACGGCCCTGCTCGATCGCCCGGATCTCGGCGCGGATGCTGATCATCGCGTCGATGAAGCGATCAAGCTCGCCCTTCGTCTCGCTCTCCGTCGGCTCGACCATCAGCGTGCCGGTGACCGGCCAGGACATGGTCGGCGCGTGGAAGCCGTAATCCTGCAGGCGCTTGGCGATGTCTTCCACGCTCGCGCCGCCATTCTGCTGGAAGCCGCGGCAATCGAGGATGCACTCATGCGCCACCATGCCCTGCGCGCCGCGATAGAGCACCGGGTAGTGCTCGGCGAGGCGGGCGGCCATGTAGTTGGCGTTGAGGATCGCGACCTCGGTCGCGCGCTTCAGCCCATCCGGGCCCATCATGCGGATATAGGCGTAGCTGATCGGCAGGATGGAGGCGCTGCCGAAGGGCGCCGCGCTCACCGGCCCATGCGAGGTCGCGGCCGGGCCGGCCTCGGCCAGCATGGGGTGGGAGGGCAGGTAGGGGGCGAGGTGGGCGGCCACGCCGATCGGCCCCACGCCCGGCCCGCCGCCGCCATGCGGGATGCAGAAGGTCTTGTGCAGGTTGAGATGGCAGACATCGGCGCCGATCGCGGCCGGTGAGGTGAGCCCCACCTGCGCGTTCATGTTGGCGCCATCCATGTAGACCTGCCCGCCCTTCGCATGGATCAGCGCGCAGATTTCCCGGATGGACTCCTCGAAGACGCCATGCGTGGAGGGGTAGGTCACCATCAGCGCGGCGAGCTTTTCGGCGTGCTGCTCGGCCTTGGCGCGCAGATCATCCAGATCGACGTTGCCGTCCTTGTCGCAGCCGACGACGACGACCTTCATCCCCGCCATCACCGCGCTGGCCGGGTTGGTGCCATGCGCCGAGGAGGGAATGAGGCAGATGTCGCGTCCCGTATCGCCGCGCGCGCGGTGATAGCTGCGGATGGCGAGCAGCCCCGCATATTCGCCCGCGCTGCCGGCATTGGGCTGCAGCGAGACGGCGGCGAAGCCGGTGCAGGCGCAGAGCCAGGATTCGAGCCGGCGGATCATCTCCAGATAGCCCGTGGCCTGCTCGATCGGCGCGAAGGGATGGATCGCGCCGAAGCCGGGGAAGGTGACCGGGATCATCTCCGCCGTCGCGTTCAGCTTCATCGTGCAGGACCCCAGCGGGATCATGCTGCGGTTCAGCGCGACGTCCTTCTCCTCCAGCTTCTTCATGTAGCGCAGCATCGCGTGTTCCGCGTGATGCGCGTTGAAGACCTCGGCGGTCAGGATCGCGCTCGCCCGCGCGAGCGAATTCGGGATGCCGCCCTCGGTCTCCAGCCGGTCGAGCGGCAGCGCCACCGTGCCGGCGGCTTCCGCGATGGCGGCGCAGAGCGCGAGCAGATCCTCGCGCGTCACCGTCTCATCCAGCGCGATGCCGACGATGCCATCCTCGCGCCGCGCGAGGTTGAAGCCGCGCTTCAGCGCGCTGGCGATCAGCGCCTCGGCCTTCGCCCCCGCCTCGATCGCGATGGTGTCGAAGAAGTCGCGATGCGCCAGCGTGAAGCCGGCGCGCATCGCCGCCCCGGCGAGAAGGCGGGCCTGCAGCGCCACGCGCCGCGCAATTCGGGACAATCCCTCGGGGCCATGCCACACGGCATACATGCTCGCCATCACGGCAAGCAGCACCTGCGCAGTGCAGATGTTGGAGGTCGCCTTCTCGCGCCGGATATGCTGCTCGCGCGTCTGCAGCGCGAGGCGCATCGCGGGCTGGCCGGCGGCGTCGATGGAAACACCCACCAGGCGGCCCGGCATCAGGCGCTTATAGGCGTCCTTCACCGCCATATAGGCGGCGTGCGGCCCGCCATAGCCCATCGGCACGCCGAAGCGCTGGGTCGAGCCCACGACCACATCCGCGCCCATCTCGCCCGGCGGCGTCAGCAACACGAGGGAGAGCGGATCGGCGGCGACGATGGCGAGGCCACCCACGCCATGCACGGCCGCGATCTCGCGCGTCAGGTCGCGCACCTGGCCGGTGCTGCCCGGATATTGCAGCAGCAGCGCGAAGGGCTTCTTCGCGGCGGCCGCCGCAACGATTTCCGCAGGCGGCGCGACAACGACTTCGATGCCCAGCGGCTCGGCCCGCGCCACCACCACCGCGCGGGTCTGCGGGTGCAGGTCCGATGCGAGCAGCAGCGTGTCCGACTTCCCGCGCGTCGCGGCATGGGCGAGCGTCACGGCTTCCGCCGCCGCCGTCGCCTCATCGAGCAGCGAGGCATTGGCCACCGGCAGGCCGGTGAGGTCCGTGACCAGCGTCTGGAAGTTCAGCAGGGCCTCGAGGCGCCCCTGCGCGAGTTCCGCCTGATAGGGCGTATAGGCCGTGTACCAGCCGGGATTCTCGAGGATGTTGCGCAGGATCACCGGCGGCGTCAGCGTGCCGTGATAGCCCATGCCGATCAGCGACTTGATGTCGGCGCGGTTCTTCGCGGCGAGGCCGCGCAGCTCCGCGATCACCTCGGCCTCCGTCACCGCGGGCGGCAGCGGCAGGGCCTGCGCGCTGCGGATGGCGGCGGGCACGGTGCGCGCGGTCAGCGCATCGAGGCTCTCGGCGCCGACCACCTTCAGCATCGCCGCGATCTCGGCTTCCGAAGGCCCGATATGGCGGCGCGCGAATTCGCCCTTGTCCTCGAGCGCCGTCAGTTCACGCAGCGCGCTCATGCCAGCGTCTCCACGAAGGCCGCGTAGTCGGATTCGCTCATCAGCGCGGCAACGGCGGCGGGATCGACGCCCTCCATCTTGAAGAACCAGCCCTCGCCGGTCGGGGCCGAGTTGATCAGCGACGGATCATCGGCCAGCGCGCCGTTCACCGCGGAGATCTTCCCCGCCACCGGCGCATAGACGTCGGAGGCCGCTTTCACGCTCTCGACCACGGCGCAGGCCTCGGCCTCCGCCACCTCGCGGCCCACTTCCGGCAGGTCGACGAAGACCACGTCGCCCAGCGCGTTCTGCGCATGGTCGGTGATGCCGATGGTGGCGGTGCCGCCCTCGAGGCGCACCCATTCATGGTCCTTGGTGAAGCGCAGTTCGGCCATCGGGGTCACTCCTCAGCGGGCGTAGCGGTGGGGGATGAAGGGAAGCGGGGCGACACGGCCCGGCAGGGCCTTGCCGCGCACCATCAGTGACAAAACGGTGCCATCGGCGGCGCTGCTGCGCGCGACATAGCCCATGGCGACGGGTGCATTGGCGGAGGGGCCGAAGCCGCCGGAGGTGATCTCCCCCACCGCGGCGCCATCGACCTCGATCGGCGTATGCCCGCGCGCCGGCTGGCGCCCCTCGGGCTGGATGCCCACGCGCAGCCGCTTCGGGCCGTTGTCGAGTTCGCTGCGCACGCGCTCGGCGCCGCGGAAATCCCAGGCCATGCGGCGCCGCTTGCCGATGGTCCACACCAGGTTCGCCTCGACCGGGCTCGTGCCCTCATCGAGGTCATTGCCGTAGAGGCACAGCCCCGCCTCCAGCCGCAGCGAATCGCGCGCGCCGAGCCCTGCCGGCAGCACGCCCGGCAGGGCGAGCAGCGCCTTGGCCAGCATCTCGGCCTGCTCGGCGGGCACGGAGATCTCCACGCCATCCTCGCCCGTGTAGCCGCTGCGCGAGACGAGGGCCGGCACGCCGGCGATGTCGAACTCACCCACCCCCATGAAGCTCAGCGCGGCGATGCCCGGCGCCAGCGTGGCGATGGCCGGCACCGCGCCCGGGCCCTGGAGGGCGATCAGCGCGCGGTCGGGCAGCGGTCGCAGCGTGACCCCGGCGGGCAGCACGGATTCGATGGCGGGGATGTCCAGGTGCTTGCGGGAGGCGTTGAGCACCAGGAACAGCCGGTCGCCCATGTTGGCGACCATGAAATCGTCCAGGATGCCGCCCGATTCGGTCATCAGCAGCCCGTAGCGCTGCCGCCCGGGCTTGAGCGCCTGCACATCGGCCGGCGTCAGCGCCTCGAGCGCCGCGGCCGCGCCCGTGCCGACCAGCTCGGCTTGGCCCATATGGGAGACGTCGAACAGCCCGGCCGCGGCGCGGGTGTGCAGGTGCTCGGCCATGATGCCGGGCGCGTATTGCACCGGCATTGCATAGCCCGCGAAGGGCACCATGCGGGCGCCCAGGCTGCGATGCAGCGCGGCAAGCGGGGTTTCGAGCAGGTGCTCGTCGCTGACAGGTCCGGCCACGGTGCCCCCAAAGGCTCGCCCACGCCACAATGGCGCGGGACGTCTCCGTGGCCCCCCTCTGTCCCGGAACCTGAGAGATTCAGCGGCCGAAACGCGGCGGAACCGTGGTTCCTGCGCTGGCGCCTTTCTCCTTCGGTGCCACGCCCCGTTCGGGGTGCGGGCTTTCCAGAGGTCCCTCTCCGCGCGGCCCTTCTGCCTGAGCGTTTCCGGGGGCCGGTTGCGCCTTCGGCGGCGGATGCATCCCCGAGGGGACCACCCGCTCTCTCCCGCGCGGTGTCAGCGGGACCCGGGATATGACCCAGCCCCCCGCGCCGCGCAACCGTGGCAGGGTTGGAAAATCCCCTTCAGCGCGGCCCGCGCGCCCGATTATGCGCCAATTGCTCGGGCGTGAGCTGGAAAGAGATGCGGATGGCGTAGTCCACCGCCCGCACGCCCTCGCCCAGCGGCACGTTCACCCGCGCCGTTGCGCCGGGGCCGACGAGTCGCGGCACGTTGGTGGGGAAGGTCAGGCGCGTGGTGAAGGCCTGCCGGTCGAGCAGCGTGGTGTCCCCCACATCGCTCAGCGCGACGAACCAGGGCAGCTCCGCGGCGCGGCTCTCCGCGGCGGGGCCGCGCTCGGCCTCGAAGCGGGGGGTGATGCGCACGGAGAGCGCGGTGCGGTCCCGGCCCGTATAGTCGCAGGTGGCGTCGAAGCCGGTGAGCCGCGCATCCAGCACCATTGCCGTCAGGTCCCGCACGCCGCCCGTGCGGAAGACGGTCATGTCCGCGCCATCGGCCAGGATGGCGATTCGCGGGCAGGGCGCCTGGGTGGAGCCCAGCGGGCCGGAGGGCGCCGAGGAACAGGCGCCCAGCGCCAGCACTGCGCCGAGAATGGCCATGTGGCGTTGCGGGATCGTCATGGCGCCCACCTGTCCCCTTTGAAGCTGCGGCCCTGGCCGGTAGGATGGCCCCAGGGCCACCCTATCCGTGGTCTATCGCATTGCCACAGGCGCAGGGCCACCCCTGGGCGCCGACCAGAGAACCGGATCGCTTCCATGACCGCCGCGCCTGCCGACAAACCCCGGCTTACCGTGCTGCTCGCCGGCCCGCGCGGCTTCTGCGCCGGCGTGGACCGCGCCATCAAGATCGTGGAGGAGGCGCTGAAGCGCCACGGCAAGCCGGTCTATGTCCGCCACGAGATCGTCCACAACCGCTTCGTGGTGGAGAGCCTGGAACGCCAGGGTGCGATCTTCGTCGAGGAATTGTCCGAGATTCCCGATGACGGCCAGCCCGTGGTGTTCAGCGCCCATGGCGTGCCGAAATCCGTCCCCGCCGAGGCCGCCGAGCGCAGGATGTTCGCCCTCGACGCCACCTGCCCGCTGGTCAGCAAGGTGCACCGCGAGGCCGAGCGCCATTTCGGCAAGGGGCTGCACACGCTGCTGATCGGCCATGCCGGCCATCCGGAGGTGATCGGCACCATGGGCCAGCTGCCGCCCGGCGCCGTGACGCTGGTCGAGGATGCCGAGCAGGCGCGCACCATCATGCCGCCCAGCGGCCAGGGCCTCGCCTTCACCACCCAGACGACGCTCTCGGTGGACGACACGGCGGAGATCGTGGCGATCCTGCAGGCGCGCTTCCCCGACATCGCTGGCCCGGCGAAGGAGGACATCTGCTACGCCACCACCAACCGTCAGGCCGCCGTGAAGGCCATCGCGGCGCGCGGGGCGGAGCTGGTGATCGTGGTCGGGGCGCCGAACAGCTCCAATTCCGTGCGCCTCGCGGAGGTCGCGAAGCGCGCCGGCGCGGCGCGGGCCCTGCTGGTGCAGCGCGGTGCCGACCTCGACCCCGCCATCGCCGATGGCTGCAGGGTGCTCGGCCTCACCGCCGGGGCGAGCGCGCCCGAGGTGCTGGTGGAAGAGGTTCTGGCCAAGCTGCGCACCCGCTTCGACCTCGACGTGGAGGAGGTGGTGGTGGCGGAAGAGCGCATCACCTTCCGCCTGCCGGCCGGCCTCGCGGCGGAATAGCGCAGGCATCATGGCGGTCTATACCGAGGTCTCGGACGAGGCGCTGCGCGCCTTCCTGGGCGATTACGATCTGGGCGGGCTGCTCGCCTTCCGCGGCATCGCGGAGGGGGTGGAGAACTCCAACTACGCGCTGCGCACCGAGGCCGGGGATTATGTGCTGACGCTGTACGAGAAGCGCGTCGATCCCACCGAGCTGCCCTATTTCCTCGACCTGATGGCGCATCTGGCGGCGCGCGGCCTCGCCTGCCCGACGCCGGTGCATGGGCGCGACGGCGCCGCCCTGCGCGCGCTGTGCGGCCGGCCGGCCGCGATCTGCACCTTCCTCGAGGGCGTGTGGCCGCGCCGCGTGCGGCCCGAGCACCTGGCCCCGCTGGGTGAGGCGCTGGCGCGGCTGCATGAGTCGGGCAGCGATTTCGCCGGCGTGCGCGCCAATGCGCTCGGCCCTTCCGGCTGGGCGCCGCTGCTGGACGGCTGCCGCGCGCGGGGCGACGAGGTGCAGCCCGGGCTGATCGCCGAGCTCGACGGGCATCTCGAAGAAATCCTCGTCGCGTGGCCGGCGCCGGGGACGCTGCCGGTGGGGCAGATCCATGCCGATCTCTTCCCCGACAACGTCTTCTTCCTGCCCGACGCGGCCGGGCGGCCGCATGTCTCGGGCCTGATCGACTTCTACTTCGCCTGCACCGATCTGCTCGCCTATGACATCGCCGTCTGCCTCAACGCCTGGTGCTTCGAGGCCGATGGCGCCTTCAACCTGACCAAGGCGCGCGCCCTGCTGCGCGCCTACCAGGCGCGGCGCCCGCTGGGGGCCGCGGAGGTGGCGGCGCTGCCGGTGCTCTGCCGGGGGGCGGCGATCCGCTTCCTGCTCACCCGCCTCTATGACTGGACCCACACGCCCGAAGGCGCGCTGGTGACCCGCAAGGACCCGATGGAATACCTGCGCAAGCTGCGCTTCTTCGCCCGCGTCGAGAGCCCCGGGGCCATCGGTGTCTGAGGCGGCGCTGCGCGATGCGCCGCTGGTCGAGATCTGGACCGATGGCGGCTGCAAGCCCAATCCCGGCCCCGGCGGCTGGGGGGCGATCCTGCGTTTCGGCACGACGGAGAAGGAGCTTTCCGGCGCCGATCCCGCGACGACGAACAACCGCATGGAATTGACCGCGGCCTGCGAGGCGCTGGAGGCCCTGAAGCGCCCCTGCCGCGTGGTGGTGCACACCGACAGCGAATATGTGCGCAACGGCATGGAGCGCTGGGTGAAGGGCTGGGTCCGCAACAACTGGCGCAACGCCGCGCGCGACCCTGTGGCGAATTACGAGCTGTGGCAGCGCCTGCTGGCGGCGGCGAAGCCGCATGACGTGGAATGGCGCTGGGTGCGCGGCCATTCGGGAAACCCGATGAATGAGCGGGCGGATGTGCTGGCGACGAGTGCGCGGCAGGGGTTGGCGCCGGGCTAATGCTCATGTGGCGCTGCCACTGCGCCCCAACGGGATACCGCGCGCCTGTGTTTGATCAAGCGTCTCGCCTAATCAGGCATGGTGGACTGCTCTGGCAAGGCCGATCCCGGCCCTTATCTGTTGCGCGTTTGCTCGATCTCGGGTGATGCTGCACTCAGAGTTGGATGGATACCTTGGAAAGCACGCAGCGACGAGATGAGGTTCGGCTGGTGATCCGATCGGATAGTCGATCGGTTGCTTCCGATGATCTCGTGCCAGCTTCGCTTTTCCAGCGTACGTTTTCATCACTGCATGCCGGGCTGATAGCTGCGAACACGGAGCTGAATGGACGCCGCGCTTCCTCCTCTACTTTTCTTATCTCACATTTGAAGATGGGCTCCAATGAAGCCGGTATATTGGAGCGCTCTCCGGTTCGCTCCGTAACGGCACCATCTATTGAATTGTTTCAAAAGATTGCCCTAGATGTTTTTCGTAGTAAATTTGATCGACCAATTAAGTATCCTCGGATTGCCAAAAAAATCATTGCTCTAGGTAGGGCAGGCGACAGCAATTTTGTCACTTTTGCCGTTTTTCCCGATGGCGAAGAGCTACCATTGGATCATTTTTTCCTCCAGCAGGTTGATCGACTCGATAACGCGATGAGGTTGCCGCAGCAAAAGTCTGCATTTTTCGTTGGTAGTGCGTATGGGTCCTTCGATGGGCGCCTTGGTCAAATTGACTATCGTGGCGCTGCTTGGACAGGTTCATTATTGCTTCCCCGTAGTGCACTCCAGATCGAATGCGTATTTGACAAAAGTAAAGGCGAAGATGAGTATAATCGCTTTGGGAACAAGCGCGTATCGATCACGGGGCGAGCAATTTACACAGGCGAGAAGCAGCTTCCAGAACGTATTGAGGTAGTGTCGATTGAGGCTCATCCAATGCCAGAAAAAACTGTTGATCTTCGGGGCGCGCTTCGTGGCGTAGCGCCTGTATCAGAGTGGGGTGACCTTGAAAACCTCAACTAGCAGCAACCATTTTCTAGACACGAACGTGCTCTTGAGACACGCAAATAATGACTCAGGAGACTGTGAGGCCGACCTTGAGCGTATCCTTGAAGAAGGAGCAAAAGGCACAAGAGCGCTTTGGGTTTCGAGTATCCTGTTCGCTGAACTGCGCCCGAGCCTTCTCTCATCAAACAGTAGGTTTAGAAATATAGGGGATTTGTCGAATTATATCCGATCGATCGCTACGGTGGTTTCTGCTGATCCAACATCTAGCCTCAGAGCGGCGCGCCTTCGAGATATTCTTTGGCTTCGGCAGGAAGGGGAACTGCAGGCCAACGAGAAGCCTAGGTGCATGACGTTGGGTGATGCAATCCATATTTCCTCGGCGCTCTGGGTTAAGGAGGCTACCGGCGTTGCTGACTTGGAGTTCCTGACATTCGACGATGGCGGCTCGAAAGTTCCCTCCGCGGAAGGTGAAGCCGCGAGGAAGGCAGTCTCTTTGCTGCGCCTTGAGGAGTACACTAACGGAATCTCAAACAATTTAGATGTTATTGCAAGTATTTCTCTACCAAGAATGCGCCCAACCTTTCAGCAGCGTAACTTACTTTAACGACCGCAATAAAAATCACATTATTTCTGAGAAATATTTAAAATTTTCCTATTGTATGGTTGGTCTTGTCTTCATATTTGGTCACCAGAGGCCGCCGCATGGCTTAGGTCAATAATAAGTCAAATCCCGCGCCTTCCCCCCAAAGATCCGCCACGCCACCACCGTATAGAGCAGGATCACCGGCAGCACGAACAGCGCCCCGGCCAGGATGAGCGACAGACTCTCCGGCGAACTCGCCGCCTGCCAGACCGTCAGCTTCTCCGGCACGATATACGGGAAGAAGCTCCAGGCGAGGCCGGCGAAGGCGAGGCAGAACAGCGCCGTCGCCCCCAGGAAGGGCAGGCGGCGCAGCGCGTCCTTGGGCAGGGGCATGTGCCGCAGCAGCGCGGCCAGCCCCGCCAGGATGCCGAAGGTCATCAGCGGCAGCGGCGCCAGCAGCAGCACGTTGGGGAATTCGAACCAGCGCTGGAAGATGCGCGGGCTGGCGAAGGGGGTGGCGACCGAGACCGCCAGGATCCCCGCCGCGATGCCCCAGAGCGTCAGCCGCGCCCAGCGCACGGCGTGGCGCTGCAACGCGCCCTCGGTGCGCCAGATCAGCCAGCAGGCGCCGATGAAGGCATAGGCCACCGTCACGCCCAGCGCCGAGAGGGCGGCAAAGATCAACGGCAGCCAGCCCTCGGGGAAGCCCAGCACATAGAGGCCGAGCATCCAGCCTTGCGACAGCGCGGCCAGCGCCGAGCCGCCGATGAAGGCGCGGTCCCAGCGGCGCTTATCGGTGGCGTTCGCCGCCTTGGCGCGGAACTCGAAGGCCACGCCGCGCAGCGTGAGCCCGGCCAGCATCACCGCCACCGGCAGATAGAGCGCGGTCAGCACCATGCCATGCGCGGTGGGGAAGGCGACCAGCAGCAGCCCCACGCCCAGCACCAGCCAGGTCTCGTTCGCATCCCAGAAGGGCCCGATCGAGGCCACCATGCGGTCGCCCTCGGCCTCGGTGGTGGCGAAGGGCAGCAGCACGCCCACGCCGAGGTCGAAGCCGTCCAGCACGACATAGGCCAGGATCGAGGCCGCCATCAGCGCGGCGAAGACGACCGGCAGCAAGTCCGGGGGCAGGAAGGGCGTCACGCGCGCACCGCCTGGTCCAGCGCGGGCGCCTTGCCGTCCACATGCTCCAGCACCGCGCCCTTGGCGGCGAGGCGATAGAGCGTGGCGACATAGGCCAGCAGCAGCCCGGCATAGATCACGAGATACATGGCGAGCGTGCCGGCCACCGCCGTCGCCGCCACCGGGCCCACCGCATCGGCGGTGGTCAGCACGCCGCTGACGAGCCAGGGCTGGCGGCCGATCTCGGTGACATACCAGCCGGCGAGCGTCGCCCCCCAGCCGGCGAAGGTCATCACCACCAGGCCGCGCAGCATCAGCTTCGGCAATTCGCCGCGCCGCCAGAGCAACCACGCACCGAGCAGCCCCATGAAGATCATCGCCATGCCGATGCCGACCATGATGCGGAAGGCGTAGAAGACCGGTGCCACGGGCGGGTGCTTGCCCATGAAGTCGTTCAGGCCGGGCACCACCCCATCGGGCTTGTGCGTCAGGATCAGGCTGGCCCCCGAGGGGATGGCGATCTCGAAGCGGTTGGTGCGGTTTTCCTCGTCGGGGATGGCGAAGAGCACCAGGGGCACATGCCCGCGCGTCTCCCAATTGCCTTCCATCGCCGCGACCTTGGCGGGCTGGTGTTCCAGCGTGTTGAGCCCGTGGAGATCGCCCACCACCAGCTGCGTCGGCGCCAGCACCGCGGCCATGACGATGCCCGTGCGAAGTGCGGCGCGCACGCCGCCCGAACGGTCGCCGCGCAGCCAGCGCCAGGCGGAGAGGCCGGCCATCAGGAAGGCCACCGTCAGCGCCGAGGCGATCATCATGTGCGTGAAGCGATAGGGCATGGAGGGGTTGAACACGATCGCGAACCAATCGGTCGCATGCGCCACGCCCTCGCGCATCTCGAAGCCCTGCGGCGTGTGCATCCAGCTGTTCAGCACGATGATCCAGAAGGCGGACATGGTCGTGCCGAAGGCGACCAGGAAGGTCGCCCCGGTATGCACCCAGCCGGGTACGCGCTTGGCGCCGAACAGCATGATGCCGAGGAAGGTGGCCTCGAGGAAGAAGGCGGTCAGCACCTCATAGGCCAGCAGCGGGCCGGCGATGTTGCCCACGCGCTCCATGAAGCCCGGCCAATTGGTGCCGAACTGGAAGGACATGGTGATGCCCGAGACCACGCCCAGCGCGAAGGACAGCGCGAAGACCTTCACCCAGAAGCGATAGGCCTCCATCCAGGCCTCGTTGCGGGTGGCGTTGAAGCGCAGCTTGAAGAACAGCAGCACCCAGCCGAGCGCGATGGTGATGGTGGGGAAGAGGATGTGGAAGCTGATATTCGCCGCGAACTGGATGCGGGCGAGGATGGTGGCGTCCATGACTCAGGAGGCCTCCTTCCGCCCGCGGACCAGGCCCACGACCTTGTCCTTCGCTTCCAGCAGGCGCGTGACCTTCGCCCCAAGGGCGAGCAGCGTGACGAGGTTCTCGGTCTCCAGGCGCTTCACATCCTCGTACCAGGTCGTCACGCGCTCGATCAGGCCATGCATCTCGGCCATGCGGGCCTGGGCGTGGCGCTCGGCCTCGCTGTGCGGGGTCTGCATCAGCAATTCGCGCAGCACGGAGAGCGTGGGGTCCACCTCGCGCTTCTTCCGCTCCTCGGCCAGGGTGCGCAGGATCTGCCAGACATCGTCGGGCGTGGTGAAGTGGTCGCGCCGGTCATCGGGGATGTGCTTGGGCAGCACGAGGTTCCAGGCCTGCAGCTCCTTCAGGCCCATCGAGACGTTGGAGCGCGACACGCCCAGCGCCTCGACGATCTGCTCGGCGTTCAGCGGCTCGGGCGAGACATAGAGCAGGGCATAGATCTGCCCCACGGTGCGGTTGATGCCCCAGCGGCTGCCCATCTCACCGAAATGCAGCACGAAGGCCTGGACCAGGGGAGGGAGGTTCATGACGTATCCGTCGTTTCAGGAATTTCTGAAATAGGCGGAGGTACCGAAATGGGCAAGGTCGCGCCTCGGCGATTTTCGCCACATCGCCTGCCGCGGCGGGTTGAGCCTCCCTTCCCCGTTCCGCGCGTGAACGTGATGTCGGGGCGGCGCACGGGTGGTCTGCGGGAAAGTGGCGGCTGCGGCGCCAGAAGCGTGCTCGCGTGCCCGGCGGGCCTGTCGCCGCGGCCTCCCGGGATCGGCCCGCCGCCTTGCCGTGGTTCGAGGCGGCGGGGTATTCGTTGCTCATGCAAAATTCTGAGCGCCAGTCGCGTGCGGGCATGAACATGGCGGATCCCTTGCCGTCGCAGCCCTGGCAAAGGCCTGGATTCTCGGCCGAGGCGCTGGATCTCGAGGTCGCGCGCCATCTGGGTGGGCGCAGCCTGCCGGAGGTCGCCGACTCGGGCGCGATGGGCGTGAACATCACCTGGGAGAGGACCGGTCGCGGGCGGATGCGGATTTCCCACCAGCATCGCGCCGAGAAGCTGATTCGGGCCGGCATCCTGCGGGGCGAACGCGCGGTACTCGCCTCAGGCATTCGCGCCCTGGCCTGGGCCTTCGCCCAGCAGGCGGCCGATGGAGGCTTCCCAGAAACAGCCCGCGGCGGCCACAGCACGGCGTTCCTGGTGGCCGCGGCCTCACATAGCGAGTGCCTGCTCCGCGCCTCGCCCTACGCCGGCGAGGAGCTTGAGGCGCGCGGGCGCATCCTGGCCGGGCTGGAGGCGGCGGCAGCCTGGTTCACGGGGCCGGAATGGGCGGACTACTGGCAGCAGAATCGCGGCGTGCTGCATCAGGCCTGGCTGCTGGCCGCCGGCTTCGCCAATCTCCATCACTTGCGCGCCAACCCGGTGGCGATGGCGCGCTCGCACGAGCTGGTCGACTATGCGCTCCAGACCCAGGCGGCCGAAGGCTACTACCCTGAGCGTGGCGGACCCGACACGAACTACAATGCCGGTTCGCTGTTCTGGGCGCAGCGCTGGCTGATGCGCTGCCCCGGCGATTCCCGGGCCCTCGCGGTGCGCGATTCGATCGGCCGTTCCATCGCGTGGCAGCGCGGGCGGATCGACACGACGGGGCGGCTCGATGGCAGCGCCAACACGCGTACCGGCCCGGCCAGTGCGGAGGGCCGTCTGCGCCCGGAAAAGGGACTCGGCTACGGCAATACGGCACGAGCCCTGGCAAGTTGGGCGCTGATGACGGGACAGGCCGATCCCTTCACCCTGCCACGGTTGGTGCTGCGGGCGGGGCGACTCGACCGCCCGCGGATCGAGGGCGCCGGCTGAGGCTGCGTCGCGCTGGGCAGCCCGATGATCTCCCACAGCCGCCGCTGCATCTTCATCCACCAACGCAAGGCGGCTGGCGCCTCCATCATCCGCGCCTTCGGCTTCGCCAAGGGTGATCCGGACCGGCACGCCTTCAATGATGGCGTCCTCTCGGAAAAGCCGCGCTGGGCTGAGCGCGCCCGGCTCCATCCCTACTACCTGGTCTTCACCGTGGTGCGGAACCCGTGGGAGCGCTTCATCTCCGGCTGGCGCTACTGCGACTCGACGCGCGAGCGCAGCGTGTTGGAGGTGCTGCGCGCCATGCCCGCGCAGGGCCATGACCACCGCCACCTCACGCGCCAGCAGACCGACCTGATCTGCGACGCGCGGGACCGCTTCGTCACCCACTACATGATCCGCTTCGAGGCGCTGCAGGATGGCTTCGAGGAGGTGTGCCGGCGCGTGGGCCACCGGCACCGGCGCCTGCCGCACATCAACACCACGTCGCACATGCCCTATGGCCGTTATTTCTGCGCCGAATCCCGCCGTCTCTTCGCGCGACATTTTGCGCGCGACATCGAGTTGCTGGGCTATCGCTTCGAGGCGGAGTAGGCGGGTGCCGAGCGCCCAAAAAGAAAGCCCGGCGCCTTGCGGCGTCGGGCGAGTCAAACAGGGAGGCTTCACGTCTGGGAGACGAGGGGTTCGGGAAGTGGCCCGAGGGACCCTGAACCGGCGTCGCCGCCGGAACGACGTGAACTTAGTATGTCCCGGCGGTCATGCGTCGGGTGAAATCTCGGTGCCCGCCATGCGTCTGCTGCATGGGTGGATAAGAATACCCCTCAAGCGCGCCGAGGGGTGAGGAGATACTGCCCGGTCACCGGCGTGAGCACGCCAGTTTCCGCCATGAGCGAGTCGACCGTGAACAAGGTCTCGAACAAGGCACGCCCCTCCGCGCTGGCGGCATAGGCCGCGCGGGTTCCCACCGGCACCAGAAGATGCAGCAGCGTCGTGGTTTCGCGCCGCTCCAGCACGTCGAATCGTGCCAGGAAAACCCCGGGGATTTCCGCCGAGCGGATGCTCTCGAAGGGGCTCACCAGTGTGCCTGGCGCCCGGCGCCGCAGCGGGCCAAGTTGCCGCCCGTGCACCCGGTCGTACCGGAAGTCGGAAGGCAATCCGGCCGCGAGGCGGTTGACGATCGCCAGGCGCGCCTCCGTGTACTGGAACTGCGATTCGCCGATGTAGTCATGGATCCACAGCACGCCGTCGGGCCGCAGCGCGCGTGCCACCTGCTCGGCAACATGTTCGAGATGCAACACGTGATGCAGGCTGGTCTGCGCCACGATCAGGTCGAAGCCTGCCTCTGGCAGCGCCGCGAAGTTGATGTCGGCGGTGCTGTAGTCGATCGCGAGCCCCTCGGCGGCGGCCGCCGCGCGCGCATCGGCCAGCGCGCCCTCCGCCACGTCCAGACCCAGGAACCGCTCGCACAGGCCCGTCGCCATCAACTGGCGCTCGAGCCGGCCTTCGCCGCAACCGATCGACAGGCAATCCGTGAAGCGCCGGCCGGATTGGCGCATCCAGGCGGGCAGGCTCAGCAGGTTGCGCCCGATGCGCAGCGCCTGGGCCGCCGCCTGATCCTCGGCCCGGGCCAGGCTGCGCTCCCGCGTGCCCAGCATGCTGCTCCAGACTTCGTTCTCGCGCCGGGCCATCGCGTCATAGACGCTGCGATCCGCCATGGCCTGACGAACGATCTCGGCCGCCGCCGCGGCGCCGGGGGTCCCGCTCATCCCGCGCCGGCGCGGGCCGGGGCCGCCAGCTCCGCCACCAGGAAGTCGCGGAAGACGGCGACGCGCTTGGAGTGCCGCAGCTCCTCCGGATAGACGAAATAGGCCTCGATCCGCGGCGCCTTGAGGTCGGGCAGCACCTGCACCAGCCCTTCCAGCTCCTCGCCCATGTAGTCGGGCAGGGCCGCCAGCCCCAGGCCGGAGCGCACGGCGGCCAGGATGCCGGGCAGGGAGTTCATCTCCAGCACCGCGCGACGGGGCGAGCCAGGCCGGCGGCCGGCCTCGCTCAGCCAGTTCACGCTCTCCACCGGCGGGCGGTAGTCGCCATAGACGATCATGCGGTGGGCATCGAGCTCCTCCGCCCGCGTCGGGATGCCGGCCGATTTCAGGTATTCGGGCGCACCGCAGACCCGCCAGGCGAAGCTGCCGAGGTTGCGCTGGATGAGGTCGGGCTGGCGCGGCGGGTGCATGCGGATCGCCACATCGGCCTCGCGCATCGCGAGGTCGAGGTCGCTGTCGTCCAGCAGCACGGTCAGCGTCACGTCGGGGTGCATCTGCATGAAGCGTCGCAGCCTTGGGGCCAGCCAGATGCTGCCGAAGCCGGTGGTGGTCGTGACCTTGAGCCGCCCGGTCGGGCGTTCCCGGCTCTCGGTCAGCAGGGCTTCCGTCATGGCAAGCTTGGCGAAGACCTCGCGCACCGCGCGGTTCAGGGTCTCGCCCTGTTCGGTCAGGATCAGGCCGCGGGCGTGACGGTGGAAAAGGGCGACCTGCAGCGCCTCCTCCAGCGCCTGGATCTGGCGCGAGACGGCAGATTGGCTGAGGTTCAGCGTCTCCCCGGCATGGGTGAAGGAGCCCGCCTCCGCCACCGCATGAAAAACCCGCAGCTTGTCCCAGTCGAGCGGCATGACCGCGGCGAATCCCTGTTGTCGAGTCGCGGCACTATGACACCACCGCGTCCGCCATGAGTAGGACGCATGGCCGCCATCGGCACGTGTTTTTTTTGCATCAAGCCCTATTCGGCGGCGATTGCGTCTTCCATGCCAAGGGCTGCGAGGAATTTCTCCGCCTCGAGTGCGGCCATGCAACCCGTTCCGGCCGCGGTCACAGCCTGACGATAGACCTTGTCCTGCACATCGCCGGCGGCAAAGACGCCGGGCACCGAGGTGCGGGTCGTCCCCGGCGTGGTGACGATGTAGCCCTCCGCATCCATCGCAATCTGGCCCTTGAACAGCGCCGTGGCCGGGTCGTGCCCGATCGCCACGAACAGGCCATGCACCGGCAATTCGCTGGCTGCCCCGGTCTTGAGGTTGCGCAGCGCCAGCGCGCGCGCCACCGGCACGCGGCCCGAGTCGTCGGCCAGCACCGCCTCCACCGCCGTGTCCCAGATCACGGAAACGTTAGGCTTGGCGAAGAGCCGCGCCTGGAGAATCTTCTCGCTCCGCAGGCTGTCGCGGCGGTGGATCAGGGTGACGTGGCGGGCGAGATTGGCGAGGTAGAGGGCCTCCTCGGTCGCGGAATTGCCGCCGCCCACCACCGCCACATCCTTGCCGCGGTAAAAGAAGCCGTCACAGGTGGCACAGGCCGAGACGCCGAAGCCCGAGAGTGCCGCCTCCCCGGGGATGCCGAGCCAGCGCGCCTGCGCGCCGGTGGCGATGACCAGCGCATCGGCCAGGTAGACCGCCCCGGAATCGCCGGTGCAGCGGAAGGGCCGGGCGGAGAGGTCCACCGCGGTGATCACATCCTGGTCAATCACGGCGCCGACATGCTCGGCCTGCGCCCGCATCTGATCCATCAGCCAGGGGCCCTGGATCGGCTCCGCGAAGCCGGGGAAGTTCTCGACCTCGGTGGTGATGGTCAGCTGCCCGCCGGGCTGCATCCCGGCCACGATCCGCGGCTTGAGCCCGGCGCGGGCGGCATAGATCGCCGCCGTGTAGCCGGCGGGGCCGGCGCCGAGGATCAACAGGTGGCAGGCGATGGGCTGGGACACGGTGTCAGGCATCCATGACGAAAATTGAGGTCGGGAAAGCGCATATCGGTCGCCTTGCGGACGGACTCAACCGATTATGTCGCCGATCCCTCTTGCATTTGATTGCATAACTTTAATCTACTAGGCCAGATAGCGCCGGCCCCCGGCGCCAGAGGAAGAAAGCTACCCATGACCGAACCGCGCCTGCCGGACCTCGACTCCCTGGACCGTCAGATCCTGTCCGAGCTGCAGGACGATGGCCGCATGACCAATGTGGAGCTGGCGCGCCGGGTCGGCCTCTCCGCGCCGCCCTGCCTGCGCCGCGTGCGCCGGCTGGAAGAGCAGGGTATCATCCGCGGCTATCATGCGGATCTCGACCCGCAGGTGCTGGGGTGGGAGATTACCTTCTTCGCCCTGGTGGGGCTGGAGACGCAGAAGGAGGCCGTGCTGACGGCCTTCGAGGCGATGGTCTCCGAATGGCCGGAGGTGCGTGAGTGCCACATGATCCGTGGTGGCGGGGATTTCCTGCTGCGCCTGGTGGCGCGGGACACGGCGCACGAGAATGCGCTGACGGCGCGCCTGACCGCGGCCGCGCATGTGCTGCGGGTGCAGACGCTGCAGACCATCCGCACCGCGAAGGAGAAGCCCGGCGTGCCCCTGCAGCAGGACCGCGCCCGCGCCCCGGAGCGCGAGCGGGAGCGCGTGCCCGAGCGCGTCTGACCCTCGCCGCGCTGCTGGCGGGCATTCTCACCGCCACGGCGCCGGCACCCGCCCGGGCGGGCACGACCCTGATTCCGGCCTTCTGCCCGACCGGCGCGCCCGCGAGCCTCACCTGCTGGCGTGGCCAGGACCAGGAAGGTGCATATATCCTCGTCGCGCGACCGGCCAATTGGAATGGCCGGCTTGTGACGCATGTCTTCGGCGGGCCACGCATGGCGCCGCCCAGTGCTACCACCACCGATGAGGACCTGCTGGCCTATGCGGAGTTTCTCCGGCAGGGCTGGGCCTGGGTCTCCACCAGCCGGCGCAAGGCCGGCTTCGCCATCCTGCGCGGCGCGGCCGATGCGCTTTCGGCGCGTGACGCCGCCGCCGCGCTGCTCGGCGAGCCGCGCCTGTCGGTGCTGCATGGGCAGAGCTGGGGCGGGGCGGTGGCCGCCCGCGCGATCGAGGCGCTGAACGCGCCGCGCGCCGATGGTCGCCGACCCTGGGATGGGGCGCTGCTGACCTCCGCCGTGCTCGCCGGGCCCTCACGCGCCTATGACATGCGCGTCGATCTGCGCGCCGCCTTCCAGGCGATCTGCGGCACCCATCCCCGGCCGCAGGAGACGCAATACCCGGTCGTCTTCGGCCTGCCCCAGGGGGAGCGCATGACGCGCGAGGAGCTGATGCTGCGGCTCAACGCCTGCACCGGCGCCGACCTTGCCCCTGCCGCGCGCACCCCGGCGCAGATCGAGGCGCTGGCCGACCTCTCCGCCGCCAGCCGCATCCCGCCCTGGGCCATTCCCGGCCATTTGATGTGGGCCACCACCATCTTCGCCGACATCACCTGGAACCTGCTCCAGGGCCGCAGCGCCTTCGGCAATGCGGGCGTGCGCTACAGCGGCACGCATGACGACGCGGCCTTCAACGCCCGCGTGCCGCGCTACACGCCCGACCCGGCGGCGGCCGCGATCCTTGCCGCAGATGGCGACCCGACCGGGGCCATCGCCGTGCCGGTGATGACCGTGCACGGCATCCACGACCATGTCGTCTATGTCGAGCACCAGGCGGCCTATCGCGCCACGCTGACGCGCGCCGGCACCGCGCATCTGCTGCAGCAGGTCTTCGTGGATGAGAGCGAGCACCAGAAGCTCTCCCCGCCGATCTATGCCGCCGCACTCGGCGCGCTCGCCGATTGGGTGGAAACCCGCCGACGCCCCGCCGCGGCGGAAGTGCTGGGCCGCTGCGAGGCACTGCGCCGGCGCTTCCCCGGCGAGTGCCGCATCCTGCCCGACTATGTGCCCGGCCCCTGGGAGAGCCGCGTGAACCCGCGCCATCCTCCCGAACCGCAACGTGCCAGCGCCGCGCCATGACGCGCCCCGTGATGGGCAGCATCGTGCCTTCCTCCAATGCGGTGGTGGAGCGCACGCTGGCGGCGCTGCTGCCGCTTTTCCCCGGGCTCGATTCCTGCGTCGCGCGCATCCCCTTTCATGGCGCGGGGCTGGGCCAGCCGCGCGACGGCTATGGGCTCGACACCTTCCGCACGGCGGCGACGCTGCTCGGCCATGCCGGGCCGGGGGTGGTGTGCTGGAACGGCACGCGCGGCGCGGCGCTGGGGCTGGCGCATGACCGCGCCCTCTGCGCCGAACTGGCCGAGGCCGCCGGCTGCCCCGCGACCACGGCGGCGCTGGCCACGCTGCGCCTGCTGGATCGGCTCGGCGCGCGGCGCATCGCCATCGTGACACCGGGCGATGCGGACGGGGCGCATGCCACCGCGGCGGGTCTCGGGCGGGAGCTGGTCGGGCTGCGGGCGATGGCGCTGACCGACAACGCCGCCGCCGCCGCCGTGCCGCCGGACGGGATCGCCGCCCTGGCGCGTGACGTCGCGGCTGAAGTGCAACCCGAAGCGATCCTGCTCTGGAGCACCAACCTTTTCGGCCTGCCCGTCATGGCGCCGGTCGAGGCCGAGACCGGCATCCCGGTGATCGATTCGGCGTCGGCAGGCGTGTGGGGCGGGCTCGAGGCGCTGGGCCTCGATCCCACCCCGGCCGCCGGCCTCGGGCGCCTGTTCAGCCTGCGCTGATCTCCAGCCCCTCGGCGCCGGCGGTGACGCGCAGCGCCGTGCCTTCCTTCACATTGCCCTCCAGCAGCAGCCCCGCGAGCTTGTCCTGCAGGGCGCGCTGGATGACGCGCTTGAGCGGCCGCGCGCCATAGGTCGGGTCGTAGCCGGCCTCGGCCAGCCAGTCCCGCGCGCTGTCGTCCAGCGTCAGCGTGATGTGGCGCTCAGCCAGCAGCTTCAGCAGGCGTTCGAGCTGGATGTCCACGATCGCCGCCATGTCGCCGCGGGCGAGGCGCCGGAACAGCACCACCTCATCCAGCCGGTTCAGGAATTCCGGCCGGAAGCGCTCCCGCACCGCGCGCATCACGGCCGGGCGCGCGGCCTCGATGTCGCTGCTCTCGGGCAGTTCGGCGATGGCCTGGCTGCCGAGGTTGGAGGTGAGCACGATGATGGTGTTGCGGAAATCCACCGTGCGGCCCTGCCCATCGGTCAGCCGCCCATCGTCGAGCACCTGCAGCAGCACGTTGAAGACGTCGTCATGGGCCTTCTCGACCTCGTCGAAGAGCAGCACCTGATAGGGGCGGCGGCGCACGGCCTCGGTGAGCGTGCCGCCCTCTTCATAACCGACATAGCCGGGCGGGGCGCCGATCAGGCGTGCGACCGCGTGCTTCTCCATGAACTCCGACATGTCGATGCGCGTCATCGCGCGGTCGTCGTCGAAGAGGAAGGCCGCGAGGGTCTTCACCAGCTCGGTCTTGCCCACGCCGGTCGGGCCGAGGAAGAGGAAGCTGCCGATCGGCCGGTTCGGGTCCTGCAGGCCCGCACGCGCGCGACGCACCGCCTTGGAGACGGCCTCCAGTGCTTCTTCCTGGCCCACGACCCGCTGGCGCAGCTTCTCTTCCATCCTGAGCAGCTTCGCGCGCTCGCCTTCCAGCATCTTCTCGACCGGGATGCCGGTCCAGCGCGAGACGACGCCGGCGATGCCTTCCTCGGTCACGGCCTCGTTCACCAGGCGCGCATCGCCATCGCCGGCGGTGGCGAGCTTCTTCTCCAGCTGCGGGATGGTCGCGTAGAGCAGCTCGGACGCGCGGGCGAGATCGCCGGCGCGCTGGGCGAGCTCGACATCGGTGCGCGCCTTGTCGAGCTGTTCCTTCAGCTTCTGCGCCTCGACCACCTTGCCCTTCTCGGCGTCCCAGCGCGCGGTCATCTCGCGCGAGCGTTCCTCGAGATCGGCCAGTTCGCGCTCGAGCTTCACCAGCCGCTCGCGGCTCGCGGTGTCTTCCTCGCGCTTCAGCGCCTCGCGCTCGATCCTCAGGCGCATCAGGTCGCGGTCGATCGCGTCCAGCTCCTCGGGCTTGCTGTCCACCTGCATGCGCAGCCGGGATGCCGCCTCATCCACCAGGTCGATGGCCTTGTCGGGCAGGAAGCGATCCGTGATGTAGCGGGAAGACAGCGTGGCCGCGGCCACCAGCGCGCCATCGGTGATGCGCACGCCGTGGTGCAGCTCGTATTTCTCCTTGATGCCGCGCAGGATGCTGACCGTGTCCTCGATCGAGGGCTCGCCCACGAAGACCGGCTGGAAGCGCCGCGCGAGGGCCGCATCCTTTTCCACATGCTTGCGGTATTCGTTGAGCGTGGTCGCCCCCACGCAATGCAGCTCGCCGCGCGCGAGAGCCGGCTTGATCAGGTTGGAGGCGTCCATCGCGCCATCCGCCTTGCCCGCACCGACCAGCGTGTGCATCTCGTCGATGAACAGGATGACGTCACCCTCGGCCTCGGTGACCTCCTTCAGCACGCCCTTGAGGCGTTCCTCGAACTCGCCGCGATACTTGGCGCCGGCCACCATCGCGCCGAGGTCGAGCGCCATGACGCGCTTCTCCTTCAGCGCCTCCGGCACGTCGCCCTTGATGATGCGCAGCGCGAGACCCTCGACGATCGCGGTCTTGCCCACGCCGGGCTCGCCGATCAGCACCGGGTTGTTCTTGGTGCGCCGCGCGAGCACCTGGATGGTGCGGCGGATTTCCTCGTCGCGGCCGATCACGGGGTCGAGCTTGCCCTCGCGCGCCAGTTCCGTGAGGTCGCGGGCGTATTTCTTCAGCGCGTCGAACTGCTCCTCGGCGTTCTGGCTGTCCACGGTGCGGCCGCGCCGCAGCGTGGCGATGGCGGCGTCGAGCTTGCGCGCCTCCACACCCGCGGCCTTCAGCGCACGGGCCGACGGCGTGTCGGAGGCGGCGAGCGCTGAAAGCAGCCGGTCCTGCGCGGTGAATTCGTCGCCCGCCTTGGCGGCGGCCTGCTGCGCGGCGTCGAGCACGCGGACGATCTCGGGCGTGAATTGCGGCTGACCCGCACCACCGCCGGAAACCTTGGGCTGGCGCGCCAGCTCGGCCTCGACACTGGCCTTGGCCTTGGCGGGGTCGCCGCCCGCCGCGCGGATCAGCCCCGCCGCCGCGCCCTGCTCATCATCGAGCAGCGCCTTGAGCAGATGCTCGGGCGTGATGCGCTGGTGGTAATCGCGGATCGCGATGGTTTGCGCAGCCTGCAGGAAGCCGCGCGCGCGGTCGGTGAACTTCTCGATATCCATCTGTCTGTCCCTCATGTGAGCGGACGGTCCGGCCTCCCCCCCGATCGGGCAGGGAGGCCTCGCCTCTTCCCCGAATGTGGTATCTGCGCGGGGCGAGGTTCAAGGGATTTCGACATGCGCGTTGAGCACATCTACCGCTACCCGATGAAGGGTCTCTCCGCCGAGGCGATGGAGGCGGTGACGCTCGGCCCCGGCGAGGGCGTGGAACATGACCGCCGCTTCGCCTTCGCGCAGGGCGACAGCGTCTTCGACCCGGCCGATCCGAAATGGCTGCCCAAGCGCAACTTCGCCTGCCTGATGATGAACGCCGTGGTGGCGAAGGTGCAGGCCGCCTTCGACCCGGTGAGCAACACCATCGCGCTGCGCGGCCCTGGCGCCGCGCCCTTGCGCGCGCCGGTGGATACCGAGGCCGGGCGCGCCGCCCTCGCCGCATGGATGACCGACTTCCTGGGCGAGGAGGCGCGCGGGGCGCTGCGCTTCGCGGAGGTGCCGGGCCATGCCTTCACCGACATCGCGCCCAAGGCGGTCTCGATCATCGGGCTGGCCTCGGTGGCCGCCCTCGGGGCGAAGATGGGCGTCGCCCTCGACCCGCTGCGCTTCCGCGCCAACATCTACGTCTCCGGTGGGCTGCCCTTCGCCGAGCTCGACTGGGTGGGGCAGGAGATCCTGCTCGGCGGCGCGCGGCTGCGCGTCTTCAAGCGCACCCAGCGCTGTGCCGCGACCGAGGTGAACCCCGAGACGGCCGAGCGCGACGCCAGGCCGCCGCGCGCGCTGCGCGAGCATTACGGCCATGCCGATCTGGGCATCTATGCCGAGGTGCTGGAGGGCGGGCGCGTGGCGGTGGGCGATTCGCTCGAACTGACCCAGGCCGACCTGCTGCGCTGAGCGCGCCGCTCGACAGCGGGGGATCAGGCGCCTAGCCTCTATGTTTCACTTTTATGACAGGCACGCCTGTCATGGGGGGAAGCACGATGGGGCAGGTGTTGCTGCTGGTGGAGTTGGCCGGGCATGCGGCGCTGCTGCTCTGGGGGCTGCACATGGTGCAGTCCGGGATGCAGCGGGCCTATGGCATGCGGCTGCGCAGCCGGCTCGGCCGGGCGCTGAACGGCCGCGGGCGGGCGATCCTGGCAGGGTTGGGCATCACCGCCGCGCTGCAATCCTCCACCGCGACGGCGCTGATGCTGGGCAGCTTCGCCGCCGGGGCAGGGCTGGCGCTGGCGCCCTCGCTGGCCGCCATGCTCGGGGCCAATATCGGCTCGGCGCTGATTGTCATGGCGCTGGCCTTCGATGCCTCGGTGCTCGCCCCCGCGCTGGTGCTGGGCGGCGTCATCGCCTTCCGCCGCAGCCCCGGCGGGCAGGGGCGCGACCTGGGGCGGGTGGCGATCGGGCTCGGCCTGATGCTCACCGCGCTGCATCTGCTGGGTGAGGGGCTGGGTCCGGTCGAGGCCTCGCCCGCCTTCCGCGACACGCTGATTGCCATCGCCGCCGTGCCGCTGCCGAACCTGGTGGTGGCGGCGGTGCTGGCCTGGGCGGCGCATTCCTCGGTGGCGGCGCTGCTGTTCATCGGCACCCTGGCCGCGGCGGGGGTGCTGGGGTTGGAGGCCGGGCTCGCCATGGTGATCGGCGCCAATCTCGGCAGCGCCTTCAACCCGCTGCTCGGCGCGCTCGGCGATACGGGGCCAGAGCGGGCAAGGCTGCGGATCGCCGTGGGCAACCTGATGAACCGCGCCGCCGGGGCCTTTCTCGGCCTGCTCGCGCTGGGCTGGCCGCTGACCGGGCAGGGCATGGCCACGCCGCTTGGCATCGCGGCCGCGCATCTGGGCTTCAACCTCGCCACCGCGCTGCTCGCCTGGCCGCTGCTGGGCGCGCAGGCGAGGCTGCTCGAACGCCTGCTGCCCGATCGCGCGCCGAGCGCGGAATCCGGCGCTGCGCGCTACCTCGACCCCGATGCGCTGGAGACGCCGCCCGTGGCGCTGGCGAATGCGGCGCGCGAGGTCATGCGCATCGCGGATGCGGTGGAGACCATGCTCGGCGCCTCCGCCACCGCTTTCGAGGCCGGGGACCGGGACCTGCCCAAGGCAGCGCGGCGGATGGATGACCAGGTGGACCGGCTGCACCGCCAGGTGCAGGCCTACCTCGCCCGGCTGCCGCAGGAGAACCTGGGCGAGGATGAGGCGCGGCGGCTGGGCGAGATCCGCGCCTTCGCCGTCGCGCTCGAACATGCCGGCGATGTGGTGGAACGCGACCTGCTGGGGCTCGCCGCGAAATGGGCGCGGCGGGGCCTGGCCCTGCCGGGCGATGTCACCGCGGAACTGACCGCGCTGCATGGCCGGCTGCAGGCGCAGCTGCGCCTCGCCATCGCGGTCTTCCTGCATGAGGACGCCGAGGCCGCCCGCCGCCTGGTGCGGGAGAAGGAGGCGCTGCGCGAGGCCGAGCGCCGCGCCCTGGTGCGCATGGCCGAAACGGCCGGGCAAAGCGCGGAGGAGGGCGGCGCCGCGGCGGGTCTCCTGCTGGATGCGGTGCGGGATCTGCGCCGGATCGGAGCGCATTTCGCCATGGTGGCGCATCCGCTGCTGGAACGGCGCGGTGAATTGCTCGCGAGCCGCCTCTCGCCCGAGTTGTCGTTGGCGGAGAGCCTCGCAGGGGCGGATTGATCGTCGGTGCTGGGCAGGGCGCGGTCGAGCATGGCAGCCATGCGCGAAACGGGGTGCTTCCGCGTTGACACCCCTGGGGGTGGGACGTAGAAGGCGCCTCCCACGACGGACCCCACGGTCCTGACGGGCCGCCGGAAACGGTGGGGGTTGCAGGCGGCGGCGAAAGTCGCTACACCAGCAGCCCCGCTGAAACGGCGGATGACCTCATCACCCCAAAGGTGGTGCCTTGATCGGGTAGCCGGTCAAGGGCGGTCTTGTTCATTCAAGCTGTGCATCTGATTGAGGGAAGAAGGTTGTTCTTCTGATCTTTTGGTTATTGGCCCGAAGGGTTGAT
>NZ_JBXVVR010000003.1:0-703042 GCF_057219975.1 Roseomonas sp. TF40
AGAACCTGGCCCATAGCGCGTCCTTCCATGCCTGGGAAAAGACTGCACCATCAAACCCTGGGATCAAACACCTAGAGCACGAACTGCGTTCATCAGAACGCAGCGTGCTCTAGACCGGGCGGAGGTTGATGGCTGCTTCCTTGCCGCGCTCGACCGCGACCTCATAGGAGATCTTCTGGCCCTCGTTCAGCCCCTGCAGGCCCGCCTTCTGCACGGCGGTGATGTGCACGAAGACGTCCTTCTTGCCATCCTGCGGCACGATGAAGCCGAAGCCCTTGGTTGCGTTGAACCACTTGACGGTGCCAATCGGCATGTGACCGCCACTCCTCTTCAGATGTTCGCACCCGCGCGCCGATCGCCCGGATGGGCGCCACGCGACGGGCGGGTCCTGAAAGCGGTCCGCGGAACGGGTCCGTGGAAGCGTGGCAAGGCAAGCCAGAGCGTAGTGCACCTGAATGATGCCTACACTTCGGCAAAGGTGTCAAAGAGATGTCGGCAAGCTCACATGCATGTCAGGAATCCCGGCGGAGAAAGCAGAACCATCTCCGTGATGCCTGAAATGCAGAAGGGACGAGCCTGGCGGCTCGTCCCCCCGGGAAATCCGACGATCGGAAGCGATCGATCAGAAGTCCATGTCGCCGCCCATGCCGCCCATGCCGCCGCCCGGGCCGCCGGCCGGAGCCGCCGGCTTCGCCGGACGCTCGGCGACCATCGCCTCGGTGGTGATGAGCAGCGAGGCGACCGAAGCCGCATCCTGCAGCGCCGTGCGCACGACCTTGGTCGGGTCGATGATGCCGGCGTCGACGAGGTTCTTGTACTCGTCCTTCTGCGCGTCGTAGCCGAACTCCCACACATCGCTGCGCAGGACCTCACCGGCCACGACCGCGCCGTCCTTGCCGGCGTTCGTCGCGATCTGCTTGCACGGCGCCTGGATCGCCTTGCGGACGATCTCGATGCCGACCTGCTCGTCGCTGTTCAGGCCCTTCAGCCCGCCCAGGTTGGTCGAGGCGCGCAGCAGCGCCACGCCGCCGCCCGGCACGATGCCTTCCTGCACGGCCGCGCGCGTCGCATGCAGCGCGTCGTCCACGCGGTCCTTGCGCTCCTTCACCTCGACCTCGGTGCTGCCACCGACGCGGATGACGGCCACGCCGCCGGCCAGCTTCGCCAGGCGCTCCTGCAGCTTCTCACGGTCGTAGTCCGAGGTGGTCTCCTCGATCTGCGCCTTGATCTGCTCGCAGCGGCCCTGGATCTCGCTCTTCTCGCCGGCGCCGTCGACGATCGTGGTGTTCTCCTTCTCGATGCGCACCATCTTGGCGCGGCCGAGCATGGCGAGCGTCACGTTCTCGAGCTTGATGCCGAGGTCCTCGGAGATCACCTGGCCACCGGTCAGGATCGCGATGTCCTCAAGCATCGCCTTGCGGCGATCGCCGAAGCCCGGCGCCTTGACGGCGGCGATCTTCAGGCCGCCACGCAGCTTGTTGACGACGAGGGTGGCCAGGGCCTCACCCTCGACATCCTCGGCCACGATGACGAGCGGGCGGGAGGACTGCACCACCGCTTCGAGCAGCGGCAGCATCGGCTGCAGCTGGGAGAGCTTCTTCTCGAAGATCAGGATGTAGGGGTTGTCCATCTCCGCGATCATCTTCTCCGCATTCGTGATGAAATACGGGGAGACATAGCCGCGGTCGAACTGCATGCCCTCGACGACGTCGAGCTCGGTCTGGATGCTCTTGGCTTCCTCGACCGTGATCACGCCCTCATTGCCGACCTTCTCCATGGCGGCGGCGATCATCTCGCCGATCTCGGTCTCGCCATTGGCGGAGATGGAGCCGACCTGCGCCACCTCGGCGGAGGTGGAGATCTTCTTGGTCTTGCTCTCGAGCTCGCCGACAACATGCGCCACGGCCTTGTCGATGCCGCGCTTCAGGTCCATCGGGTTCATGCCCGCGGCCACGGCCTTCGCACCCTCGCGCACGATCGCCTGGGCGAGCACGGTCGCGGTGGTGGTGCCGTCGCCGGCCAGGTCGTTGGTCTTCGAGGCCACTTCGCGCACCATCTGGGCGCCCATGTTCTCGAACTTGTCGGACAGCTCGATTTCCTTGGCGACCGTCACACCGTCCTTGGTGATGCGCGGCGCGCCGAAGGACTTGTCGATCACGACGTTGCGGCCCTTCGGGCCAAGCGTCACCTTCACGGCATCGGCCAGAATGTCCACGCCGCGAATCATCTTCTCGCGCGCCGAGGCGCCGAACTTCACGTCCTTAGCAGCCATGTGCTGAATTCCTCATCGAACAGGTTGGCAGAAGAAGCCTAGCCAGGGGCACGCGGCGCGATCGGCGCCGCGCGCCGCGCTCAGGCGGCCTTCGCGACGGCGGGGGTGTCCAGGATGCCCATGATGTCGGACTCCTTCATGATCAGGAGCTCCTCACCACCGAGCTTCACTTCCGTGCCCGACCACTTGCCGAACAGGATGCGGTCACCGGCCTTCACGTCGAGCGCGCGGAGCTCGCCCTTGTCGTTCAGGGTGCCGGAGCCGACGGCGATGACTTCGCCTTCCTGCGGCTTTTCCTTGGCAGTGTCGGGGATGATGATGCCGCCAGCGGTCTTCTCTTCGGCCGTGAGCCGACGAACGAGCACGCGGTCGTGCAGAGGGCGGAACGCCATTTGTGGTCCTCCTGTCGCTTCCAATTGAGTGGCAAGCTCTTCCGGAGAATGTATCGCCAGCGGACCCGTGAGGCATCCGCTAGCACTCCCCCCAGAGGAGTGCCAGCTAGCTAGGCGATGGCCCCAGGCCCGTCAAGCGCCGCAAGCACTCGATCCGCGTGAGTGCTAACACGCCCTGGCAGCAGATCGGCGAGGCGAGTGCCAAGCCGCTGATACTAAACGATTTTCCCTTGCATCCCCACCCGGACATCATGTCATGCTGCACCGCCCAGGCCGTCGATCGGCGGCGGCCGGCACCCGCAGGCCCCTTCGCGGGCCGGAAAGGAGCACGATGGATCTCTCCGGTCTCCAGCGCATCGCTCGCCTCGAAAAGACCCCGGACAACCTTCCCGACTGGCATCTCACCACAGCCGAGATCCTCTACCACCTGCCCGACCACCCGCATCTGCTGCAGAGCTTCATCTGGCAGAAGCATGATCTGGCGCCGCGCTTCCCCGAGCTGACCCGCTTCCTCGATTTCTGGAAGCGCGAGATCGACGGCCCGCTGCATTCCGTGCGCGTCGCCTCCACCGCCCTCACCCGCCCGGCCGAGCTGCGCTACGCCAATGGGCAGTTCCTGCTGCATTGAGGGTGTGCGGCCGAAGGCTTTGCCTTCGGCCCCTCAGCCGCCAACGAACCCACCCGACTGCATGCGCCACAGCCGCGCATAGGTCCCATCGGCCGCCAGCAACTCGGCATGGCTGCCCTGCTCGACGATGCGCCCCTGCTCCAGCACCACGAGGCGGTCCATCCGCGCGAGGGTGGACAGGCGATGCGCCACGGCGATCACGGTCTTGCCCGCCATCAGCCGGTCCAGGCTCTGCTGGATCGCCGCCTCCACTTCCGAATCGAGGGCGCTCGTCGCCTCGTCCAGGATGAGAATCGGCGCATCCTTCAGCAGCACGCGCGCGATCGCCACGCGCTGGCGCTGGCCGCCCGAGAGCTTCACGCCGCGCTCGCCGGCATGGGCTTCGTAGCCGTGGCGCCCGCGCCAATCCGCGAGCGCCTGGATGAAGTCATGCGCCTCCGCCCGGCGCGCCGCATCCTCGACCTCGGCGAGGCTGGCATCGGGCCGGCCGTAGCGGATGTTGTCCAGCACCGAGCGGTGCAGCAGCGCCGTGTCCTGCGTCACCACGCCAATCGCTCCGCGCAGGCTCTCCTGCGTCACGGTCGCGATATCCTGGCCATCGATCAGGATGCGCCCGGCCTCGGGCGTGAAGAAGCGCAACAGCAGGTTGATCGCGGTCGTCTTGCCCGCCCCCGACTGGCCCACCAGCCCCACCCGCTCGCCCGGCGCCACGGTGAGGTCGAAGCCATCGAGCACGCCGCGCGCCCGGCCATAGCCGAAGCGCACGCCCTCGAAGCGGATCTCGCCACGCGGCACCTCGAGCGCCGCCGCCCCGGGGGGATCGGGCGCGCTGGGTGGGATGGCGAGGCTCGCCATGCTCTCCTGCACCGTGCCGATATTCTCGAAGATGCCGGCGACGTTGAACGCCACCCAGCCGGAGATGTTGGCGATCTGCCACGCCATGGGCAGCGCCGCCGCGACCATGCCGAGCGGGATCTCGCCTTGCGACCACAGCCAGATCGCGATGCCCGCCGTGGCCACCAGCATCGACGCGTTGAGCAGCGAGAGCAGCAGGCCGTTGAGCGTGACCAGGCGCGTCTGGCGCCCGAAATCATGGTTCAGCTTCTCGACCGCCTCCCGCACGAAGGCGTCCTCATGCTCCGCGCGGGCGAAGAGCTTCACCGTGACGATGTTGGTGTAGCTGTCCACGACGCGGCCGGTCAGCGTGCTGCGCGCCTCGCTCGCCTTGCGGGAGCGCTCGCGCATCCTCGGCACGATCAGCCGCAGCAGCGTGGCGTAGAGCACGAACCACAGCAGGATCGGCAGCGCGAGCCGCCAATCCGTGCCGGCCAGCAGCAGCACCGCGCCGGTGCCATAGACCAGGATGTACCAGACGGCGCTGACCGACTGCACCACGCTTTCCCGCAGCGCAGGCCCGGCCTGCATCACGCGGTTGGCGATGCGCCCGGCGAAATCCTCCTGGAAGAAGCTCCAGCCCTGGCGCACCACATGCCAATGCGACTGCCAGCGGATCATCGCCGTGACACCCGGAATGATCGCCTGCTGCGTCACCAGGTTCTGCACCAGGATGGCAGCCGGGCGCGCCAGCAGCAGGATCGCCGCCATGCCCGCCAGCGTGCCGCCCGCCTGCGCCCAGATCGCGCCCGGCCCATGCGCCTCCAGCAGGCCGATGACGCGGCCGATGAAGATCGGGATCATCAGGTCGAGCAGCGCGACGACGCCGCCGGCCAGGAACAGGCCGATGAAGAGCATCCAGGCCTGGCGCACGAAATGCCAGTAGAAGCCGATCAGCCGGCGCGGTGGCGGCGCCTCCGGCACCGGCACGCCCAGCACCCGGCCGGCGCGCGTGCCCGGCGGGGCCACGGGGTCGATGGCGCGTTCGAAGAGTCGGAACAGCAACATCCGGCCAGGACGCGCCGAACCCGGCGGCAGGTCAAGCGGGCGCGGGGCCTTCCACCAGCTCCACCGCGCGCTGCAAGTCGACACTCAGCAGCCGCGACACGCCGCGCTCCTGCATCGTCACGCCATAGAGCCGGTGCATCCGCCCCATGGTGAGCGGGTGGTGCGTGACGATCAGGAAGCGCGTGCCGCCGCGGCCCTGCTCGTCGGGCGCGGCCATGGCGTCCAGCAGGTCGCAGAGCCGTTCCACATTCGCGTCGTCGAGCGGCGCATCCACCTCGTCCAGCACGCAGACCGGCGCGGGGTTGAAGCGGAAGACGGCGAAGATCAGGGAGAGCGCCGTCAGCGCCTGCTCGCCGCCCGAGAGCAGGTTCAGCGAGGCCAGCTTCTTGCCCGGCGGCTCGGCATAGATCTCGAGCCCGGCCTCCAGCGGATCCTCGCTGCCGACCAGCGCCAGATGCGCCCGCCCGCCGCCGAAGAGCCGCGTGAAGAGCGCGCGGAACTCGGCATCGACCTTGTCGAAGACCACGCGCAGCCGCTCCCGCCCCTCGCGGTTGAGATGGCCGATGGACCCCCGCAGCTTGGCGATGGCCGTCGCCACCTCCTCGCGCTCGCTGTCGATCTGGGCGCGGCGGGCATCCAGCTCGGACAATTCGATCTCGGCGCGCAGATTGACCGCGCCCATCTCCTCGCGCTCGCGCACCAGGCGTTCCAGCTTGCGCCGCGCCTTCTCCTCCGCCGCGTCGCTGAGTTCAGGCACGTCCTCGGGCAGGGCCGGGTGCTCAGGGCCGAGGCGCTCCACCACCCGTTCCTCCACCGAAAGGGCGGCGGCCTCGGCCTGCTGGGCGGCGGCCTCGGCCCGCAGCTGCGCCTCGCGCGCCTGGGCGAAGGCGGCATCGGCAAGACGCCTTGCCTCGGTGGCGGCGCGATCCTCGGCCTCGGCGGCGGCCAGGGCCTGGCTGGCCGCGGCGTGCAGCGCCTCAGCCTCGGCCAGCGCGGCCCCCGCGGTCGCGCGCCGGGCGGCGGCGGCTTCCGGGGCATCGGCGAGGCCCGCCACCTCGGCGGCGGCCTCGCCGGCGCGATCGGCGAGTTCCTTGTGGCGCTGCGTCGCCTCCGCATGGCGGCGCGCCCATTCCGCCCGTTCCGGCCCGATCGCCTCGACCCGCGCGGCGATCCGCCCGCCCTCGGCGGCCAACGTCGCCCGCGAATCGCGCGCCGCGGCCTCATTCTCCCGCGCCCGGGCGAGCTCCGCGCGCGCGGCCTCGACGGCGGCGCGGAGGGCGACGAGGTCGGGCGCCGTGGCCCGCGCCGCCTGGGCCTGTTCCAGGGCGTGGCTGGCCTCGCGATGCTCCGCGGCCAGCCGCTCGGCCTCCGGCAGCAGCGCGGCGAGGCGGGCCTGCGCCGCTTCCTCCCGCGCCGCGAGGCGGCGCACCTGCTCCTGCGCGGCGGCGAGGCGCGCCTCGCCCGCCCGGCGGGCCTCGCGCGCCGCGGTTTCCGCCCGCATCGCCATCGTCTCGGCCTGGGCGGCCTGCTCGCGCAGCGACCGTGCCGCGGCGGCGTCAGGAGCGCTGGCGCGCGCCGTGCGCGCCGCGGCGACGGCCGCAGCCGCGGCCTCATGCTCGGCTTCCAGGCGCTGCAACTCGGGCGCCAGCGCGGCGAGGCGCTGCTCCGCCTGCTGGGCGCGGGCGAGGATGCGTTCCAGCGCCGTCGTCGCCGCGGCGTGGCGGCGCTCGGCCTGGGCGCGCTGCTCGCGCAGGCGGGCTTCCTCGCCGCGCGCGACCTGTTCATCGGCGGCGGCTTCCCGGCGCGCTTCCGTGGCGGCGGCGGCGGCGACCTCGGCGGCATCCAGCCGGGCCTCGGCCGCGCGCAGGGCGTTGCGCTGGGCGAGCCGCACCGTCGCCGGCGTCGGCGCCCCGGCGCGCAGGCAATGGCCATCCCAGCGCCAGACCGCGCCTTCCTCCGTCACCAGCGCCTGGCCCGGGCGGAGCAGCGGCATCAGCGCCGCGCCATCCTGTCCCTTGGGCAGCAGGCCGACCTGGGAGAGCGCCCGCGCGAGCGCCGCCGGCGCCTCGACGAGCCGCGCCAGGGGCACCGCGCCGGCCGGCAGGCCCGGCAGGGGATCGAGCGGCGGCAGCAGCCGCCAATGCCGCGCGGCGCCCTCATCCAGCGGGCTTTCCAGCGCCTCGCCGATCGCCGCCCCCAGGGCCGCTTCCAGCCCCGGCGGGACCGAGACCGCATCAAGCACCGGCGAGAGGCCGAGGCCGGCTTCGCGCGCGCGCAGCACATCGGCGAGGGCGGCGACCTCCGCCGCCGCGCGGGTGCGCTGGCCCTCGGCCTCGCTGGCCTGGCTGCGCGCCGCCTCATGCCGCGCCTGGGCCGCGCCGCGCGCCGCCTCGCTCGCGGCCAGCGCGGCCTGGGCGGTGGCGAGCAGGGCGGCGGCCTCCTGCGCTTCCGCCTGCGCCGCCGCCTGCTCCGACTCCGGCACCAGGGAGGCCTGCGCCGAATCGCGCTCCGCCGTCAGCCGCGCCCGCTGTTCCGCAAGCCGCCGCGCCGTGCCTTCGGCCCCCTGGAGGGCGGCGATGGCGCGCGATTCCAGGCTTTCGGCCTCGGCCGCCGCGCGCCGCGCCGCCTCATGCGCCGCCTGCGCCGCCGCGCGGGCGGATTCGGCGGTGGCCAATTCCTGTTCGGCGGCCGCCAGCTCGGCCTCGGCAGTGCCGACGGCGGCGTTGGCGGCGCCGAGCTGTTCGGCCGGCACCAGCGTGGCGAGGGTGGCCTCGCGCTCCTTGTCCAGGGTCTGCTGCACGGTGGCGAGGCGCGCGACCCGCGCCGCCGCCTCGGCCTCGGCCTTCGCCAGGGCCTCGACCCGCACGGCGGCCTCCGCCGCCGCGGCGGTGGCGCGGTCCGCCGCCTCGGCGGCCTGGCGCATGGCCTCGATCGCCGCGGCCTCGAAGCGCTCGGCCTCCTGCAGGCGGGCCGGCAGGCCCTCGGCCATGGCGGCGAGTTCGGCGGCTTCCTGGGCGAGGCGCGCCTGGGCGCCGGCGGCATCCGCCATCGCGGCCTCGGCATGGCCGAGGTCCCGGCGCAGCACGCCCTGGCGCGCCTCGGCGGCGGCCAGGGCCTCGCGCGCCCGAGCCTCCTCGGCGCCCAGCGTCTCGGCCTCGACGCGGCGGCGCTCGAGCCCGGTGCGGGCGGCGGCCTCCCGCGCGCGGGGCTCGGGCAGGCCCTGGGCGGCGGCGAAGGCGCGCCGTGCCGCGCCCTCGGCCTCGAACTCGGCCGCACCGGTCGCGCGCCGTGCCAGGGCGAAGGCCTCCCGCGCCTGGGCCAGGGCGGCCTGGGCGCGGGCGCGCAGCAGCGCGAGCCACTCGATCTCGGCCGCACGCACCAGGCCCGAGAGGTTGCGGTAGCGCGCCGCCTGGCGGGCCTGGCGCTGCAGGCTCTGCCGGCCGGATTCGAGCTGGCCGATCAGATCCTCGGCGCGGGCGAGGTTCGCCTCGGCCTGGCGGAGCTTCAGCTCGGCCTCATGCTTGCGGGCGCGCAGCCCGGCGATGCCGGCCGCTTCCTCGAGCACGCCGCGGCGATCCTCGGGCTTGGCCTGGATCAGCGCGGCGACGCGGCCCTGGCTGACCATGGCGGAAGAGCGCGCGCCCGAGCCGATGTCGGCGAACATGGTCTGCACGTCGCGCGCGCGCAGTTCCCGGCCATTCACGCGGAAGGAACTGCCCTCCCCGCGCGCGATCTTGCGCGAGATTTCCAGGTCGGCCGCATCCGCATTCGGCGGCGGGGCCAGCCCCGAGGCTTCCTCCAGGATCAGCGTCACCTCGGCGAGGTTGCGGCCCGGCCGCGTGGCCGTGCCGGCGAAGATGACGTCCTCCATCTCGCCCCCGCGCATGGAGCGGGCATTGCTCTCGCCCATCGCCCAGCGCAGGGCCTCGACCACATTGGACTTGCCGCAGCCATTGGGGCCGACGATGCCGGTCAGGCCGGGCAGGACCTCGACCACGGTGGGCTCGGCGAAGGATTTGAACCCGGCGATGCGCAGGCGCGTGAGCCGCGCGCTGCGCGCGGCCTCCGCCTGGGCTGCGCTGCGTTCGGGCTCCTGCGCGGGCTCGCCGGTGTCGGCCGGCACGGCTTCCATCAGGTCAGCGCGTTTCCGCCACCAGGGCGGCGAAGCGGTCGAAGGGCAGGTTGCCGGGCACCACGCGCGTGCCGAAGACGAAGGTCGGCGTGGAGTTCACATTGTGCTGCTGCTGGCCGGCCACGCGCTGCTCGAGGATCCCGCGCGCGAGGTCCTGGTCCGCCACCGCCGCGTCGAATTGCGGGCGGGTCATGCCGGCCAGCGCCGCGAGGCGATACAGCTCCTCCCGCGGGTCGGCGTTGCGGTTGAAGGCCCAGCGATCCTGGCTGGCGAAGAGGGTGGAGATGAAGGGGTCATAGCGCTCGGGCGGCAGGCTCCGGGCGATCTGCGCCGCCGCCAGCGCCAGGCCATCGAGCGGGAAGTCCCGGAAGACCAGGCGGATGCGCCCGGTGTCGACCAGCTCGCGCTTCACGCGGGGCATGGTGTCCCGGTGGAAGGCGGCGCAATGCCCGCAGGTGAGGGAGAAATACTCGATCACGGTCACGGGTGCCTCGGCCCGGCCGAGGGAGCGCTCCGCGAGCCGGGGGTCGGTGTTCGGCGCGGCCGGGGGCGTCTGCGCCCATGCCGCGGCCGGGGCCAGGGCCGGGGCGACGAATCCGCCCAGCCCGAACACGGCGACGGCCTTGGCGGCCAGGAGGCGACGATCGCGATTCATGTCAGCACCCTTCCAAACCCGGGGACTCGCGCCGCCGGGGGATCAGTTCATGGCTTTCGATAGACTCCGCTGGCCAGCTTTGCCAGTGCATCACGCAGCTCGCCCGGCGGCAGGGCGTCGAGCCGGGCCTGCAAGTCGGCCGGCAGGGCGGTGGCGCGCGGCGGCGGCGGGGCCGCCGGCCCGCGCTGCGGCGCCTGCTGCACGAATTTCAGGCGCTCCACCGCGGTGCGGCCCAGATGGGCGTTGATCCGGGCGATCAGCTCCGGGGCCAAATGCTGCAGCTCCATCGCCACCGGCCCGGCGCAGCCCAGGGTCAGGGTGCCCGAGCTCAGCCGGATGGGCTGGGTCACGGCGGCCAAGGCGGGGCCGATGATGCTGCTCCAATCCGCCATCAGCTGCGCCCCGGCCGGGCTGCGCTTGCGGAAGGCCACCCGCGTGAGCGGCGGAATCAGCGTGGCGAGCGCCACCGGGGCTGTCGGAAACCGCCGATCCTTGGCATCACCTGCCATCCGTGACCCCTCCACCTGCCCGCGACCTTCTGGACTGGTACGACCGCAACGGCCGGGCGCTGCCCTGGCGCGGCGGCACCGCCATCGCCGACCCTTACCGCGTTTGGCTCTCCGAGGTCATGCTGCAGCAGACCACGGTCGCCACGGTGGGTCCGCGCTTCGCCCGCTTCCTGGCGCGCTTCCCCACGGTCGAGGCCCTGGCCGCCGCGCCCTGGGAGGAGGTGGCCGAAGAATGGGCGGGGCTGGGCTACTATGCCCGGGCGCGCAACCTGCATGCCGGCGCGCGGATGCTGGCGGCGCGGGGCTTTCCCGACAGCGTGGACGGGCTGCGCGAGATCCCCGGCATCGGTCCCTACACGGCCTCGGCCATCGGGGCGATCGCCTTCGGCATCCCGATCGTGCCGCTGGATGGCAATGTCGAGCGCGTGGTCGCCCGGCTGCACCGGGTCGAGGCGCCGCTGCCCGGGGCCAAGGCGACGCTGGGCGCGCTGGCGCAGGGCTGGATGGCGCAGCCGGAAGCCCGCGCGCGGCCGGGCGATTTCGCGCAGGCGCTGTTCGATCTCGGCGCGCGGATCTGCACGCCGCGCAACCCTTCCTGCGTGCTCTGCCCCTGGCGTGAGGGCTGCCTGGGCCGGCGCGGCGGCGCGCCCGCCGAATTGCCGCGCAAGGCCGCCCGCCGCGTCCGGCCGCTGCGCCACGGGGTGCATTTCTGCGCGCTGCGCGGCGCGGAGGAGGTGCTGGTGCGCCGCCGGCCGGAAAGCGGCCTGCTCGGCGGGATGCTGGAACTGCCGGGCACGCCCTGGCGCGAGGCGCCATGGTCGGCCGCCGAAGCCCTGGCCCTGGCTCCGCACCTCGGCCTGGAGTGGCGCCGGGCGCCGGGCGAGGCGCGGCACGGCTTCACGCATTTCGAGCTGCGCGTCGAACTCTTCGTGGCGGTGGCGCCGGAAGGCTGCGTGGCAGCGGAGGGCCATGTCTGGCTGGATCGGCGCCAGGCGCTGGCCGCGATGCCGACCGCGATGCGCAAGGTGCTGGCGTTGCTCCCGCACGGCAGCGGTGAGCCATCGGGCAACGCCTGATTCGCCCCGCCCGCCTGGCAGCGCAGGTCTTCGAGCGGCGGATGCGGTGGGTTCGTGGGCAGGCGCGACCTTGGTCGGCACGCAGCCTGCGCCGGCATCAGAGATCCAGGCGCGTCAGCGTCCAGTCGATGCGCGGGAAATCGGGCATCTCGCGCCCATCATCGACGCCGATCTCGGCAGCGATCGCGCGCTCGAGCTTGCCGCGCATCGTCTCGATCAGGGCGGCATTGCCCGTGCGATCCAGCGCGAGGTTGCGTGTCTCGGCCGGATCGGTGGCGAGGTCGAACAGCTCGACATCATTGGACCGGTAGAGCGCATCGAGCGTCTCGGGCCGGTTGCGCTGCGTCGGCGCGAAATAGCGGGTGAAGCGGTACCGCCCGTCGAACACGCTGCGCAGGCTGCCGCGCTTGGCGAGATCGGGCTGGAAGCCCTGCCGGCGCAGCTCCGCGCGCGGTTCGCGCCCGGCTGCACGCGCCGCCGCCACTGCCGCCCAGAGCGCGGCGTCGTTGGTGCTGAGCCCGCTATAGGTGAACAACACGCTCTCCCGCGCTGCGTGCACGTCCGCTGCACCGGGATTGACGAGCAGCGGCGTGAGGTCCTTGCCCGGCAGGGCGCGGCGCGCGAGTTCCGCCACGCGCCCGGGCGCGACGCCGGCCATCGCCAGCAGGGTCGGCACCAGGTCGATATGGCCTGTCAGCGCGCGGCATTCCTGCCCGCCGCGTACATCCGGGTGCGTGACGTAGAAGGGCAGATGCGTGGTCTCGGCATAGGCGAAGGGGCCCTTGCCATGCAGCCCGTGCGCGCCCGCCATCTCGCCGTGATCGGCGGTGAAGACGACCGCCGTGCGATCCGTGAGACGCAGAGAATCCAGTTCCGCGAGCAGCCCCGCCATCGTGTTGTCCACGTTGCGGATGCAGTTGATGTAGTAGTCGTGGAAGCGGCGCCAGCGCTCAGGCTCGGGCGGGATGTGGCCGAGCAGGATGTTCCACATGCGCTGGAACTCGCCATGCGCGGCGGGCCGGCCGGGCGCATCGAAGGGCTCGGTCAGCGTGGGCGGCAGGGGCGTGTCCCAACTCGCGCGGTAGAGGGCGTGGTCGGGCGCGCGCTGCGGCGCCTGGAACAGCCTGCCCGTGTCCTGCACCGCCTGGCCCGGCAGGTCGGTGTTGAAGAACATGACGTCATGCGGGTTCACGAGGCTGACGAAGAGCGCCCAGGGCCTGCCTTCATCCTCCAGCACGCGGCCGTGGCGGCGCAGCCAGGTCACGGCGCTGCCGGCGATCAGGTGGTCGAACTGGTAGCCGCCGAGCGCATGGCCGATGATGTCGCCCACGCCGTTGTAGTCGGCGAAGCCGTGCTGCTCCATCTCGCGGGTGAAGAGCCGCTCGGGCTCGGCCACGTCGAAGCTGTCGTTGAGGTGCCACTTGCCCTTGTAGGCGGTGTAGTAGCCGGCCGCGCGCAGCATGTGGCCGATGGTGGGGATGTCGGGCGAGAGCTTCGACACCCAGGGCACGTCGGTGTTCTCGAACATGCCGTTGTCGGGTGTCTGCAGCCCGGTCATCAGCACGGCGCGGGAGGAGGTGCACATCACCGCCGGGCAGTGATGCGCGTGGAAGGTCACGCCCTGGCGCGCCAGGCGCTCATGCCCCGGCAACGAGAGGCCGGCCGGCCAGCGCGCGGCGTAGCGTTCCTGGTCCGTGAAGACGAAGAGCAGGTTGGGCCGCCGCATGCCGCCCCCGCGGATCGCAAGCGCTGGTGCCGCGACGCCCTGCGCCCGTGCGGGTCCGGAAAGCCCGGCCGCCGCGCCTGCGAGCGTGGCCATGCCGGCCAGCACCGCGCGGCGCGAACTGCCCGATCCCGTCCTTGCCTGATCCATCGCCGCATCCTCCTTCCGCCGGTTGTTTCAGAAGCGGCGGGCGACGCCGCGGATCGGACCGCCCTTGGACCTTCTGCTTCCGGTGCTGCTGTGGTAGATTGACGATGTTGTCATTTTGACAATTTTGTCAATTCAATCTTTGCCCCATGCGTCCCGGCCCGCGGCAGGGGCGCCACGCAGGCGGGAGGGCTCCGGGATGGATCCGAGACGGGCCGAGCTGGGCAAGGCGCGGCGGAATCGTACGCGCAGCGCGCTGGTGCAGGCGGCGCTGCGGGTCTTCGCGCGGATGGGGCCTGATGCGCCAAACGTGGATGACTTCATCGCCGAGGCCGGCGTCGCGCGCGGCACCTTCTACAACTACTTCGAGGGGCGGGATGATCTGCTGATCGCCGTGGCCACCCTGGCGGCCGAACGGATGGAGGCGGCGCGGCTCGGGGCGCAGGCCCTGGCCGATCCGGCGGAGCGGATGGCCTGCGCGCTGCGCGGCTACATCCGTCAGGCCGCGGCGGATCCGCATTGGGGCTGGGCGATCGTGCGCATCGCGCTCGTGGCCGCGCCGCTGGGCCCGGCGATGCGGGCCAATCTCGCACTGGATCTCGCCGAGGGCGCCGCTACGGGCCGTTTCGTCCTGGCCTCGGTACAGGCGGCGCAGGATCTGGTGCTCGGCGCCGGAATCATGGGCATGCGCAGCGTCCTGCGTGGCGAGGCGGGGCCAGACCATGCCGAGGTCGTCGCCTGCCTCGTGCTGCGGGCGCTGGGCGTTCCGGATGCGGCCGAAGTCGCGGCGCGGCCGCTGCCCGGGGGAGCGGGCACGCGGTCGGAGGCCGGTGTGCGGACAGGATGAGGCGTGGGTCTAGGGCCTCTGGACATTTGGGCCGGGATGCAGCCGGCGAGGGATTTCTTGCGCTGGGAAGGCGGACAGCGGAGCCGATGGCGATCCATCGGCGAGCATGGCCAAGGCACCCAGCGCACGAAGTTCCGACCTGTGGCCCGAAGGGCCGAGGCGCTGCCACGACGCCCACCCGGCGCCTGGTATCAAGTGATCGCGGCTCCGCCGAGGGCCATCAGCCGGCCCGCTCGCCCGTCTTCCGCTCGACGGTGCCCAGCGCATCCGCGAGCCGGTGTGTCGCGCTACCGGGCCGTGCCGGTTGTTGCTGGCTGGCATGCGGCGCCCAGCCCGTGAGCATCAGCAGCCGCAGCGGCGCCGTGTAGCCCTGGGGTCCCGGCGTCAGCGCCGCCGCCGCCTGGGGGAAGAGCGCGCGCGGCGGGATGCGCCGGTCGCGCGCCAGCACGGCATTGCCCTCGCCGGCCGCGCGCAGATCCGCGAAGAGCCCGAAGGGCGTGCGCCAGGCGAGGTCGAGTTCCTCCGCATCCGCCACCGGCAGGGCGAAGCCGGCGCGCTGCAGCAGCCCCGCCCCGTCGCGCAGCTCGGGGAAGGGGGCGATGCGGGGCGAGAGCCCGCCGCGCAGCGCGATCTCGCTCGCCGCCAGGGCCTCGCGCAGCGGTTGCAGCGTGCCGAGGCCGGGCAGGGAGGCCAGGAACAGCCCATCGGGGCGCAGGGCGCGGCGGATCTGGATCAACGCGCCGGGCAGGTCGTTGACGCCGTGCAGGGAGAGGCTGGCCACGATCAGGTCGAAGCTCTCCGGCGCGAAGGGCAGGAATTCCTCATCCGCCGCCACGGGCTGGCCCCCCGCCAGGGCCGCCATGCGGGGTGAGAGATCGGCCGAGACCACGAACTCGACCCCGCGCGCGCGCAGCCGGGGGGCGACCACGCCCCGCCCGCCGAGATCGAGCGCGCGGGTGAAGCGCCGCGTCGTGTCGTCCAACCGGTCGAGCAGCAGATCGGCCGCGGCCTCCAGGATCGGTGCCACCTGGTGCACGCTGCCCGCCGCACGGTCGCGCCGGCGCCGCAGCAAGGTGCGATCGAAAATCCGCATCGGGTCCATAACGGCCAGATGCGCCCGCTTCGCCCCGGCGACAAGCGGGTCTAAGCTCGCGCGATAACCAGAGGGAGCCCGACCATGAACGCCGCCGACGTCTCCGCCGCACGCACCGTTGCCGTTGCCGCCACGATCGATCGCATCCGCGCCATCCAGGCCGCGCAGGGCGTGACGCGCCCGGCGCTGGACGCCATCCGCGCGGAGCTCATGGCGCTCGCGGCGCAGGAGCATCTGTTCCCCTCCGCGCATTTCCCGCCGCCGCCGCCGGGCGAGAAGGGCGGCAACCGCTACTTCCTGCAGGAGGACCCGGATCACCGCTTCGCGCTCTACATGAACGCGCTGAATCCCGGCAACGCCACCAAGCCGCATGACCACACCACCTGGGCCGTGGTCGTGGCGGTGGAGGGGCAGGAGCTGAACAAGGTCTATGACCGCACCGATGACGGCACCGACCCCGAGCGCTGCGAACTGCGGCTGCGCGAGGAGATCATGGTGGAGCCCGGCCGCGGCATCTGCCTGATGCCGGAGGACATCCACTCCATCCACACCCTGGGCTCCGTGCCCACCCGGCATCTGCACATGTACGGCCTGGCGCTCGAGGTGCTGGACAACCGCAAGGGCTATGACGACGAGACCGGCAAGGTCACCGGCTACAACCGCGCCTACATGAAGCCGAGCCTGGCGCCGCTGGGCTGAGGCGATGACCCTCATCGCGCCGGCGACGCTCAAGGCCTGGCTGCGGGATGGCCGCGAATTGGCCATCCTCGATGCGCGGGAGGAGGGCGAGTTCGGCGCCTCCCACCTGTTCTGGGCGGTGCCCTGCCCGCTCTCGGTGGCGGAGCTGCGCGCCCCTGCGCTGCTGCCGCGGCGCGACGTGCGCGTGGTCTGCACCGATGGCGGGGCCGGCCATGCGGAGCGCCTCGCCGCCGTGCTGGCCGGGCTGGGCTGCACGGCGGTGCATGTGCTGGAAGGCGGGACGCCCGGCTGGCAGGCGGCGGGGTTCGAGGTCTTCTCGGGCGTGAACGTGCCCTCCAAGGCCTTCGGCGAATGGGTCGAGCACCATTACGGGACGCCTTCGGTCGATGCCGCGGACCTGGCCGCGATGCAGGCGGCGGGCGCGGATCTGCTGATCGTCGATTCCCGCCCGATGGCGGAGTTCGAACGCATGTCGATCCCCGGCGGCATCAACGTGCCGGGTGGCGAGCTCGCCTATCGCGTGCCGGCCATGCTCGCGCGGCCGCAGACGAAGGTGGTGGTGAATTGCGCCGGGCGCACGCGCTCGATCCTGGGGGCGGAGAGCCTGCGCCGGGCCGGGCTGCCGAACCCGGTGGTCGCGCTGCGCAACGGCACGATGGGCTGGGAACTCGCCGGCTTCCACTGCGCGACCGGCAAGCGCGACCGCTATCCGGAGGGCACGCCCCCCGATGCGGCGGAAAGCCGTGCCCGCGCCGAGGCCTTCGCACGGGAGGCCGGCGTGCGCTGGATCGACTCCGGCGACCTCACCCGGCTGCGGGCGGAGCCGGGCCGCACGACCTATCTGCTCGATGTGCGCGACGCGGCCGAATACGCCGCGGGGCATGTGCCGGGCTCGCGCCACGCGCCGGGCGGGCAGCTGGTGCAGGCGACCGATGGCTGGGTCGCGGTGCGCCATGCCCGCATCGTGCTGGTGGACGATACCGGCACCCGCGCGGCCATGACCGCCGGCTGGCTGCGCCAATTGGGCGGCTGGGAGGTGCTGGTGCTGCGCGACGGGCTCGGCGGCGCGTGCGAGACCGGCATGCCGCCTTCCGCCCTGGAGGGCGTGGCCCCGCCGCGCACCGTCACCGTGGCGGAGCTGGCCGCGCTGCTGGCCGAGGGCCGGGCGGCGGTGGTGGATCTCGCGCGCTCCATCGCCTTCCGCGCCGGGCATATCCCGGGCGCCCTCTGGGGCATCCGCACGCGGCTCGGCCCCGTGGCGGCGCGGCTGCCGGCGGGCGCGCTGGCGGTGATCGCGGCCCCGGACCCCGATCTCGCGGCGCTGGCGGCGGTGGAACTCGGCGCGCTGCATGCCGGGGGTGTGGCGGTGCTGGCGGGCGGCACGGCGGCCTGGCAGGCGGCCGGCCATCCGCTCGCGGCCGATCGGCGCGTGCCGAGCGATGCCGATTGCGTCGACTGGTATCTGCGCCCCTATGACCGCAATGAGGGCGTGGAGGCGGCGATGCACGCCTATCTCGCCTGGGAAATCGACCTCGTGCATGCCGTCGAACGCGATGGCGACGCGCCCTTCGGCGCCTGGTGAGATGGGCAGCCCCGTCGCGGCCGGCTTGCGACGGCTGGGGGCGGGGCTGCTGGATACGCTGCTGCCGCCGCATTGCCTGAGCTGCGACGAAGGGGTGGAGGTGCAGGGCACGCTCTGCCCTGCCTGCTTTCGCGCCACGCACAGCCTGACAGAGCCTTTCTGCGCGCGCTGCGGCGTGCCCTTCCTGCATGCCGGCCAGGGGGCGGGCGGGCTCTGCCCGACCTGCCTGGCGCAGCCGCCGAGCTATGACGCGGCGCGCGCGGCGCTGCATTACGATGACGGCGCGCGGCGCCTGCTGCTGCCCTTCAAGCATGCCGACCGGCCGGATCTGGCTGGGCCACTCGCCACGCGCATGGCCCGCGCCGGGCGCGAATTGCTGGCGCGGGCGGATCTGGTGGCGCCGGTGCCGCTGCATTGGCTGCGGCTCTGGGCGCGGCGCTACAATCAGGCGGCGCTGCTCGGCCGGCGCCTGGCGCGGGAGGCGCGGCTGCCCTTCGTGCCGGACCTGCTCACCCGCGCCCGCGCCACGCCGCCGATGGGCGACCGCAGCGCGGCCGAGCGCGCCGCCCTGCTCGCCGGGGTCTTCCGCCTGCATCCGCGCCGTGCCGCCCTGCTGCAGGGCCGGCGCGTGCTGCTGGTGGACGATGTCATGACCTCCGGCGCCACGGCCGAGGCCTGCGCGCGGGTGCTGCGCGCGGCCGGCGCGGCCGGGGTGGATGTGCTGGCCGCCGCGCGCGTGCCCGACCCCCGCCTGGCGGAGCGGGCTTGACCGCAACCCCGCGCGCCCCGATGTGATCCCCATGGCCAAGATCGAGATCTACACCCAGGATTTCTGCCCCTACTGCGCCCGCGCGTTGGGGCTGTTCCAGAAGAAGGGCGTGCCCTTCGAGGAGAAGTACGCCCCCCAGGGCTCGGACAACCGCAAGGAGGCCATCGCGCGCTCCGGCGGGCGGACGAGCGTGCCGCAGATCTTCATCGACGGCCGGCATATCGGCGGCTGCGACGACCTGGTCGCGCTGGACCGTTCGGGCGGGCTCGACCCGCTGATCGCGGCCTGACGCATGATCCACTACGAGCTGCGCTGCGCCGCCGGGCATGGCTTCGACGGCTGGTTCGCCGACAGTGCGAGCTTCGACAAGCAGGCCAAGGCCGGGCTGGTGGAATGCCCGCATTGCGGCACGGCGAAGGTGGAACGCGCGCTGATGGCGCCCGCCATCCGCAAATCCCGCCGCAAGGCGCTGCCCGCCCCGGCGCCTGAGGCCGAGGCCCCCGCCGCCCCGCCGGCAGCCCCGCCCGCCGCGGCGCCGGAATCGCCCCCCGCGCGCACCGCCGCGGCCGGGCCGATGCCCGCCCAGGTCATCGCCCTGCTGCAGCGCCTGCGCGCCGAGGTCGAGAAGAATTGCGACTATGTCGGCAAGGACTTCGCCGAGGAGGCGCGCAAGATCCACATGGGCGAGACCGAGGCGCGGGGCATCTATGGCGAGGCGACGCAGGCCGAGGCCGAGGCCCTGGCGGAGGAGGGCATCGACATCGCCCGCCTCCCCTGGGTGCCGCGCGCGGACGGTTAGGCGTTATTCAAACCTGCACGCTTCATCAAACGTCAGCCGCGGGCTGCGCGGGAACAGGCCTTCCGGGTCGCCATAGCCGAGATTGACCAGGAAGTTCGACTTCCAGTTCGTGCCCAGCAGGAAGGCCGAATCCACCTTGTAGTTGTCGAAGCCGCTCATCGGCCCGACATCGAGGCCGACCGCGCGCGCCGCCAGCATCAGATAGGCGCCCTGCAGCGTGCCGTTGCGCATCGCCGTCGCCTCGGCCAGCGAGTAGTTGTCGGCGAACCAGCCGCGCGCATCGGCATGCGGGAACAGGAAGGGCAGCTTGTCGTAGAAGCTGCTGTCATTCGCCACGATCACGGTGACCGGCGCGGTCATGGTCTTCTCGACATTGCCGGGCGAGAGCGCGTCCTTCAGCTTCGCCTTGCCCTCCGCCGTGCGCACGAAGATGAAGCGCGCGGGTGAGGAATTGGCCGAGGTCGGGGCCCATTTCAGCAGATTGTAGAGCTCTTCCAGCTTGGTGTCGGGCACCGGCCGGTCCTGCCACTTGTTGTGCGTCCGCGCCTCGCGGAACAGCGTGTCGAGCGCGCGGTCATCGAGGACGGGCCGCTCGGCGGCGCCCGGGGTGGTCTCGGACATGGGGGGTCTCCGGTCTTGGCGGGTGTCGAAACGGTCAGAGAATGAAGCGCGAGAGGTCCGCACTGCCCGCCAGCGGGCCGACGCGCGTGTTCACCAGCGCGGCGTCCACCGTGATCGTCTCCCCCGCCCGGTCGGAGGCGGTGTAGGAGATCTCGTCCAGCAGCCGCTCCATCACGGTGGCGAGGCGCCGCGCGCCGATATTCTCGACCGTGGCGTTGATCTCCGCGGCGAGGCCGGCGATGGCATCCGTCGCGTCCTCGGTGATCTCGAGCGTCACACCCTCCGTGCCCAGCAGCGCGATGTACTGCTTCACCAGCGAATGCTCGGGCTCGGTCAGGATGCGGCGGAAATCCGCGCGCGTGAGGGCCGAAAGCTCGACGCGGATCGGCAGGCGACCCTGCAGTTCCGGCAGCAGGTCGGAGGGCTTGGCCTGGTGGAAGGCGCCGGAGGTGATGAACAGGATGTGGTCCGTCTTCACCGGCCCATGCTTGGTGGACACCGTCGTGCCCTCGATCAACGGCAGCAGGTCGCGCTGCACGCCCTCACGCGACACATCGCCGCCGCGGAAGCCGCCTTCCTGCGTGCGGGCTGCGACCTTGTCGATCTCATCGATGAAGACGATGCCGTTGTTCTCGGCATTCGCCACCGCGTCGCGGGTCAGGGCCTCGGCATCCAGCAGCTTGTCGGCTTCCTCGCGCTGCAGGGCGATGCGCGCCTCGGCCACGCTCATCCGGCGCGGCTTCTGCCGGCCGCCGAACATCTTGCCGAGCATCTCCTGCATGTTGCCCATCTGGCCGGGCGGCATGCCGGGCATGTCCATCATGCCGATCGGCAGCCCGCCGCTGGGGTCGCTCACCTGCACCTCGACCTCACGCGATTCCAGCGTGCCGTCGCGCAGCATGCGGCGGAACTTCAGGCGCGTCTCGCCCGAGGCCCCCTCGCCGACCAGCGCGGTGACAAGCCGTTCCTCGGCGTTCAGCTCGGCCTTCGCCTGCACGGATTTGCGCGCATTCTCGCGCATCTGCGTGATGGAGACCTCGATGAGGTCGCGGATGATGCTGTCCACGTCGCGGCCGACATAGCCGACCTCGGTGAATTTCGTCGCCTCCACCTTCAGGAAGGGCGCGTTGGCGAGCTTCGCGAGGCGGCGCGCGATCTCGGTCTTGCCGCAGCCGGTCGGGCCGATCATCAGGATGTTCTTCGGCACGACTTCCTCGCGCAGCCCGGGCGCCAATTGCTGGCGGCGCCAGCGATTGCGCAGCGCGATGGCCACCGCGCGCTTGGCGTCGTTCTGGCCGACGATGTGGCGGTCGAGCTCGGAGACGATCTCGCGCGGGCTGAGGTTCACGGTCTCTGTCACGGTTCGATCACTTCGAGAACGATGTTGCCGTTGGTGTAGACGCAGATGTCGGCAGCGATCTTCATCGCGCGGCGCGCCACTTCCTCGGCGGCGATGCCCTCCACCGGCAGCAGCGCGCGCGCGGCCGCGAGCGCGTAATTGCCACCCGAGCCGATGCCGATCACCGCGTCCTCGGGCTCCAGCACGTCGCCCTGGCCGGTCAGCAGCAGGGAGCGCTTCGAATCCGCGACCGCGAGCAGCGCTTCCAGCCGCCGCAGATAGCGGTCCGTGCGCCAATCCTTGGCGAGTTCCACGCAGGCGCGCTCAAGCTGGTCGGGGAAGCGCTCGAGCTTGGCTTCGAGCCGCTCGAGCAGCGTGAAGGCGTCGGCCGTGGCACCCGCGAAGCCGGCCAGGACCTTGCCCTGGGCGATGCGGCGCACCTTGCGCGCATTGCCCTTCACCACGGTCTGGCCAAGCGAGACCTGGCCATCGCCGGCCATGGCCACGCGCCCATCCTTGCGCACGCAGAGGATGGTGGTGCCATGCCAGCCCAGCGGATCGCGCTGGGCGTTATCGGGGGAGTGTTGCATGCCGCCTCACATGGCGCGGCGGCGTGCCCCTAGCAAGATGGTCACGCGGGCAGGCCCGCCAGCGCGTCATCCACCGCATCGCCGAAGCGCGCCACGATGGCCTCGATATCCTCGGGCCGGGCGATGTAGGGGGGGGCGAGCAGCACATGGTCCCCGCGCTTGCCATCCAGCGTGCCGGCCATGGCGTAGCAGGCGAGGCCGCGGTTGTAGGCCGCCTGCTTGATGCGGTCGTTCAGTTTCAGCGCCGGGTCGAAGGGGGCCTTGGTGGCGCGGTCGGTCACGAATTCCGCGCACCAGAACAGGCCCCGCCCGCGGATATCCCCGACATGGCGATGATTGCCGAGCCGCTCCACCAGCCGTTCTTCCAGCAGGGCACCCATGGCCTGGACATTGGCGAGCAGTCCTTCCTCCCGGATCACGCGCTGCACGGCGAGGGCGGCGGCGCTCGCGACCGGATGCGCCTGGTAGGTATGGCCATGCATGAAGGCGCCCGAGCCCTCGCGCAGCGCGGCCACGACGGGCCCCGCGATGAGGATGCCGCCGATCGGCTGGTAGCCGCCGCCGAGCCCCTTGGCGACGACCTGGATGTCGGGCGTGACCCCTTCCTGTTCCCAGGCATGCATGGTGCCGGTGCGGCCCATGCCGCACATCACCTCATCGAGGATCAGCAGCGCGCCATGCCGCGCGCAGACCGCGCGCATGGCCGGGAAATAGCCGGGCAGGGCGGTGACACAGCCGAGCGTGGCGCCGACCACCGGTTCGGCGATGAAGGCCGCCACCGTATCGGGGCCGAGCCGGAGGAACTCGGCCTCGAGTTCCGCGGCGAGGCGCGCGACGTAGTCGGCGTCACTCTCGTTCTCGCCGCGCTCGCGATAGGCGTAGCAGGCGGAGACATGGCTGAAGGCGTCCGAGAGCAGCGGCTGGTAGAGCGCGCGGCGCATGGCATTGCCCCCGGCGGCGAGCGCGCCGAGCGTGTTGCCATGATAGCTCTGGCGCCGCGCGATGAATCGGGCCCGCTGCGGCTGGCCAATCTCGCAAAAGTACTGCCGCGCGAGCTTGAGGGCGGCCTCCATCGCCTCGCTGCCGGAGGAGCAGAGATACATGTGGGTCAGCCCGCCCGGCTCGCCTTCCAGCACCAGATCGGCCAGCGCCTCCGCGCTTTCGCAGGAATAGAGCGAGGTATGCGCGTAGCAGAGCTGTTCCTGCTGCGCGCGCATCGCTTCCAGCACGCGGGGGTGCCCATGGCCGAGACAGGCCACGGCGGCGCCGCCCGAGCCATCGATGATGGCGCGGCCGTTGGAATCATGGAGGTAGATGCCCTCGCCGCGCAGCGCGCGGGGCGGGTCGGCGCGCAGGCTGCGCTGGATCAGGCGGGACATGGCGTTACTCCTGGGCCAGCGCGATGCAGGCGAAGCCGACACGCGCCTCGGTGGGCACGCCGAAACGCGCGGTGTGGCGCGCCGGCAGCCCGTGCGGGAAGTGCTTCACATATTCGGCGTTGCACTCATGGTAGTCGGCCGGGTCGGTGATCAGCATCGTCACCTGCACCACGCGCTCGAGGCTGGAGCCGGCATCGCGCAGATAGGCGCTCATCGCCGCGATCGCGTTGCGGACCTCCTCGGCCGCGGTCGCACCGCGATGGAGGCCGCGCGCGGGGTCGTGCGGCGCGCTGTGGCCGGAGACGAAGATGAGCCCGCCGGCGCGCGCGACATGGCTGAAGGGGCGCGTCTCGCCGGGTTCGGGCTGGCCCAGGAACTCGATCATCGCACTCCCCCTCAAGGCGGCGTCAGCAACCCGACCACCGCACCCGTCATGCAGCAGGCGATGCTGGCCGAGACCAGCGATGGCAGGCCGAGCTTCACGATGTCGGCGCGCCGTTCCGGGCACATCGCCACCATTCCGCCGAGCATGATGCCCAGCGAACCGAAATTCGTGAAGCCGCACAGTGCATAGGTCAGGATCAGGCGCGAACGCTCGGTCAGACCGAGCCCGCCCGAGGTCGCGAGCTCGAGATAGGCGACGAACTCATTCACCACGACCTTGGTGCCGAGCGAGGCGCCGACCACGCCCGCGCTCTCCGCCGGGATGCCCATGGCGAAGGCGAGCGGCCAGAACAGCACGCCCGCGATGCGCTGCAGGGTGAGGCCCGTGACCGGCTCGATCATCATGTTCACCAGCGCCACCAGCGCCACGAAGACGATCAGCATGGCCATGATGCCGAGCAGCAATTGCAGCCCGTCCATCGTGCCGCGCACCACGGCTTCCATGGCGCTGTCGTAGAGGCGCGGCGCGGGGGTCTCGACGCTGACGGCGGCGTGGCCTGCGGCGGTCTCGGGGATCATCAGCAGCGCGACCAGCACCGCGGCGGGCGCCGAGATCAGGCTCGCCACCAGCAATTGTCCGGCCGCATCCGGCACCACGGGCGCAATCATCACCGCATAGACCACCAGCATGTTGCCGCTGATCGTGGCGAGCCCCGCCGTCATCACCACGAAGAGGCCGCTGCGCGAGAGGCCCGCGAGCCAGGGGCGGATCAGCAGCGGGGCCTCGACCATGCCGACGAAGACATTGGCGGCGGTGGCGAAGCCCGTGGCGCCATCGATGCCGAAGCTGCGCCGCAACAGCCGCGAGAGGCCGCCCACGATCACCGGCAGCACGCGCCAGTGATAGAGCAGGGCCGAGAGCGCGCCCACCACCAGCACCAGCGGCAGGGCCTGGAAGAACAGGATGAAGCCCGCGCCCGGGAAGGGTTCCGCGAAGGGCAGGGGCCCGCCGCCGAGATAGCCGAAGACCAGCGTGGTGCCCTGCCGTGTCGCCGCCGCCAGCGCGCCCACCGCATCGCCGATCAGCGCGAAGCCGGCGCGCAGCGGGGCGATCTGCAGCAGCGCCGCGGCCAGGACGAGTTGCAGCCCGAGTCCCGCGAGGATGACGCGCAGCGACACGCCGCGCCGGCAGCCGCCGAGCATCCAGGCCAGCGCGGCCAGCGCCAGCAGGCCCAGGCCGGATTGGAGTTGCAGCAGGCTCATGACTCCTCATCCTCCTCGCCCTCGGAGCTCTCCGCCTCCAGCTCCAGCAGCTGTTCCGAGCGTTCGAAATTCACCGCATCGACGCCGCGCAGCTTGCGGCCGATGGCGCGTGTGCGGACCAGCGCCGTCTCGATGGTGCGCCCGAAGGTGCCGGCCTGCTTGCCAAGCTTCTTGAGCACATCATCCATCTTCTGCATCTCGGCCTTGGTCGCCCCGAGCAGCTCGCGCACCGATTGCGCGTTCTCGCTCAGCGCGAGGCTGACATGGCCGAGCTGGATGGTGCGCAGCATCGCCGGCAGCAGGCTCGGCCCGAGCACGAGCACGCGCTGCACGCGCCCGATCTCCTCCAGCAGGCCGGGGATGCGCGCGACCTCGGCGAAGAGGCTGTCGGTCGGCAGATAGAGCACGGCGAATTCCACCGTGATCGGCGGGTTGATGTATCTCTGCGCGATGTCGCCGGCCTGGCGGCGCACGCGCTCCCCCAGCGCGCGGCGGGCCTGGCGCTCGCCTTCCGCATCGCCGGATTCGGCGGCGAGCAGCAGGCGGTCGTAATCCTCGGCCGGGAATTTCGCGTCGATCGGCAGATAGAGCTTCGCACCGCCCGGGTTGGGCATGACCACGCCGAACTCCACCGCCTCGGTCGTATCCTCGCGCGTGCGCAGGTTCAGCACATAGCCGCCCTCGGGCAGGATGTCGTCCAGCAGCGCCTTGACCTGCGCCTCGCCCCAGCCGCCGCGCGTCTTGACGTTGCTGAACAGGCGCTTGAGGTCGCCGATCTGCGCGGTGACGGCCTGCACGTCGCCCATCGCCTTCTGCACGGCGGCGAACTGGTCGATCACGCGGTTGAAGCTCTCCGCCATCTGTTTCTCGACGGCGGATTGCAGCTGTTCGTTGACCGATTTCTGGATGTCCGCGAGGCGCTTGTCATTCGCCTCGCGCATTTCGGTGAGCTTGGCCTCGACCTGCGCGCGGGTCTTCTCCGCCTCCACCGCCATGGCCTGCTGGGCGCGCGTCTCGGCCTCGGCGAGCAGGGTGCGCAGCCCCTCGACGGTCAGCTTCAGCGTGGCGATGCCCGCTTCCATGTCGCGCTTCAGCGCGGCCTCGGCCTCGGCCTGGGTGGCGCGGTGGCGCGCGGTGGCCTCGGCCTGCTCGCGCAGCGCGGCGTTGAGCGCCTTGGTCTGGTCGAGGATGGCGGCGGAGAGTTTCTCCGCCACTTCGCTGCTGCGCAGCGCGATCTCGCCGGGCAGGGCGGCGAGGCGCTCGCCCTGGCGTTCCTGCGTGCCCTGCAGCAGGGCCATGGCGGGGTCGGCGGGCGCACGGCGCAGCAGCAACACCAGCAGGATCGCGATGCCGACCAGCAGCGCCAGCAGCGAGAGGATCGAAGCATCCGGCATCTGGGCACCCCTTCGGATCGCGCCCGAATCGGGCGGCGAGGCTCAGTGGCGGAAGTGTCGCATCCCGGTGAAGACCATGGCGAGGCCGGCCTTGTCCGCCGCCGCGATCACCTCCGCATCGCGCATCGACCCGCCCGGCTGGATCACCGCCGTCGCACCCGCGGCGGCCGCGGTCTCGAGCCCGTCGGCGAAGGGGAAGAAGGCGTCGGAGGCGACGACGCTGCCCTCGGCCAGCGGCCGGTCGAGCCCCGCCGCCTTGGCCGCGGCCTCGCTTTTCCACGCCGCGATGCGGCTGCTCTCCACGCGGTTCATCTGCCCCGCCCCGATGCCCGCCGTCGCCAAATCCTTGGCGTAGACGATGGCGTTGGACTTCACATGCTTGCAGACGCGGAAGGCGAAGAGCAGGTCGGCCATCTCGGCGGGCGTCGGCGCGCGCTGCGTCACCACGCGCAGCATCGCGGCCTCCACGCGCCCTGAATCGCGCGACTGCGCGAGGAAGCCGCCGGCGACCGATTTGAAGGTGCGGCCGGGCGCCGCCGGGTCCGGCATGCCGCCTGTCAGCAGCAGGCGCAGATTCTTCTTGCGCGCGAAGATGGCGCGCGCGGCGTCATCGGCGTCGGGGGCGACCACCACTTCGGTGAAGATCGCCGTGATGCGCTCGGCGGCGGCGGCATCCAGCACGCGGTTGGCGGCGACGATGCCGCCGAAGGCCGAGACCGTGTCGCAGCGCAGCGCGAGATCCCAGGCCGCGCCCAGATCCGCCCCCTCGGCCACGCCGCAGGGATTGGCGTGCTTGACGATGACGATCGCGGGCCGGTCGAACTCCGCCACGCATTCGAAGGCGGCGTCGGTGTCGTTGAGGTTGTTGTAGGACAGCTCCTTGCCCTGCACCTGCCGCGCGGTGGCCAGCCCCGGGCGGGCGCTGCCATCGGCGTAGAAGCCGGCCTGCTGGTGCGGGTTCTCGCCATAGCGCAGCGTCTGGCGCAGCACGCCCGCGATGGCGAGGCGCGGCGGGAAGGCCTCCTTGTTCTGCTCGGCGAACCAATTGCTGATCGCCGCATCATAGGCTGCCGTGCGCGCATAGGCCGCCGCCGCGAGGCGCTGGCGCAGCGCAAGCGTGGTGCCGCCGGCTTCGAGCTCCGCACGCACCTCGGCCAACTGATCCGGTTCGGTGACGACGACGACGGAGGCGAAATTCTTCGCCGCGCTGCGGATCATCGCGGGGCCGCCGATGTCGATGTTCTCGATGCAATCCTCGAAGGCCGCGCCCTTCGCCACGGTGGCCTCGAAGGGGTAGAGGTTCACCGCCACCAGGTCGATCGGCGCGATGGCGTGCGCTTCCATCTGCGCGCGATGCGAGTCGAGGTCGCGCCGGCCGAGCAGCCCGCCATGCACCTGCGGCACCAGCGTCTTCACGCGGCCATCAAGGATCTCGGGGAAGCCGGTGTGCTCGGAGACATCCTTCACCGGGATGCCCGCCGCGCGGATCGCCTGCGCGGTGCCGCCGGTGGAGAGGATCTCCGCCCCCTGCGCCGCCAGGAAGCGGGCGAAATCGACGATCCCCGTCTTGTCGGAGACGGAGAGAAGGGCGCGGCGGACAGGCAGGGTCTGGCTCATGCGCGGGGCATAGACCCGCACCGGGCACGCTTCAACCGGTCAACAGATCGACCGTGCGTGACACGATCTTCACCTCGTCGAAGCGCTCCAGCGCGCGGGCTCGCCCGGCAGCGCCCATCGCGTGCCGCCGCGCGGCATCCTCGGCCAGCCGGGTGAGGGCGGCGGCCAGCGGCGCCACGGTCATCGGCGGCACCAGCAGCCCCGTCTCCTGATGCACCACCTGTTCGCGCGGGCCGCGGATGTCGGTCGCCACCACCGGCAGGCCGACGAGCATGGCCTCGATGATCGACATGGGCAGGCCCTCGAAATGTGAGGGCAGGGTGAAGACGTCGGCGGCGGCGAGCAGGGCGGCCACGTCATGCCGGTAGCCCAGCATGGTCAGGCGCGGGCCGAGCGCCGTGGCGGCGGCCGCGAAATGCGGCGCCAGATCCTCGCCATGGTCGGAGGCGAGGCGCTCCCCCACCACCCAGAGCCGGCAGTGCGGCGGCGTGTCGCGCATCGCCGCGAGCAGCTCGACAAAGCCCTTGTGCCGCACGAGGCGCGACACCGCGATGACGATGCAATCGCCCGGGCCCGCGCCGAGTTCCGCGCGCAGCCGCGCGCGCGCCTCGGGATCGGGGTGGAAGCGCGCGGGGTCGCGCCCGTTCAGCACGGCGATGGGGTTCGCATGGATGCCGAGCCTGCGCGCATCCGCGGCCTCTTCCGCGCTCACGGTCAGGTAGGTGTGGGTGAGGCGCCCCGCGGCGCGTTCCAGATGCAGCGCCAGCCGCCCGCGCCACCAAGGGCCGGGCTGGTTGAAGAGGAAGCCGTGGCAGGTATAGGCGATGCGCGGGACGCCCGCGATGCGTGCGGCGGCGCGCGCCAGCAACCCGCTGATCGGCATGTGCGCATGCACGAGATCCGGCTTCTCGGCGCGCATCAGGTCGACCAGCGCGCGCAGCGCGCGGGCCTGGGGGATGGGGTTCATGCTGCGCGCCATCGGCACCGGGACGATGCGGAAGCCCTCGGCGCGCGGCAGGTCGAGCAGTTCGCCCTCGGCGCAGGCGCCGATCACCTCATGGCCGCGTTCGCGCAGGCCGCGCATCACCGGCAGCAGGAAGTGCCGCATCGCGAAATCGACGTTGCAGACTTCGAGAACCTTCACCGGCGCTAGATCTCGGCGCCCGGTTCCGCCCCCGTGCCCGCCGCCGTGCCCGCCCCTGGCGCCCCGCCCAGCGTGACGCGCCCGATGGCCCATTGCAGGCTGGTCGAATCCGGCTCCGCATAGAGCGCGACCTGCTGGCTGCGGCGCGGCTCGCCCGAGAGCAGGATGCTCTCCTCGATCGCCACGCGCGCGCCCTTCACGCGCAGCCGCCACCCGGCGCCGGAGGGCAGGCGGAGCAGCACGCCCTGCTCATCCTGCTGCAGGCTCGCCACCACGCCCGGATGCAGATGGAAGCGCACCACGAAGCCCGGGATCGCGACCTCCCGCTCGGCCTCCAGCACGTCTTCCCCGCGCAGGTCGTCCCCGGATTCCGAGAGGTAGAGGCGGCGGCGATGGCGCAGGCCGAACTGCTTCAGCCAGCCATCATGCGAGGCCTCGAGCCATTGCGCGCCGTTCGATTCCTGCCGGTCGGCCTCGACATGCTCGACGCGCCGGCCCAGCCCCTCGGGCCGCAATTCGGAGGAGTTGGTGTCCGCCAGAATGAGCGTGGAATGTGCGGCCGTGGCGCGCATCGCATCGCGCCACTCCCCCTCGGCGGCCGGGGCGGCGCCGCAATTGATGATCAGCCGGTCCTTGCCCACCGACATCTCGAAGCTGAGCGTGCCGGCATGGGCCTGGCGGTCCGCGCCGCGCGGCAGGCCGCCGGGCGCGGCATCGCGCCGCGCCGCGGGTGGTGCGCCGCAATCCACGATGACGAGCGTGCGGTTGGCGGCGAGGCGCTGGAAGCCGGTCTCAGGCAGGGCATTGGGCGCGCGCCCGCGCGAGAGGCTCTGCGTCAGCACCAGATCCACCAGCGCCGGCGCTTCCTCCCGCGTGCCGTTGAACAGCGCGAGCCCGCCATCGGCATGGCGCATCAGCCGCAGCGCCGGCGCGGCACGGTCGAGCACGGCGGTGAGGATCGCGGGCGCGGGCAGCCCGGCGCCGAGCAGCAGGTTGCGGATCTCGATGAGGTCCTGGAGTGCCAGGAACTGCTGGGCGGGGCTGCGTTCGACATGCCCGCCATCGGCCAGGAACTGGCGCTCCAGCTCGGTCGGCAGGAAGCGCGTGCAGCGGCCGAGCCAGGTGCTCTCATCCAGCGCGAGGGCGGCCGCCATGCCGCCCTTCAGCGCCACCAGCGCGCCGCGATGCTCGGCCTCGGCCGGCAGGCTCGCCACCAGGTCGCGCGCATCCGTCGCAAGGCGCTGCATGAGCTGCCGGCGCAGCGAATCCTCGGCCGTGGCGGCCAGGAAATCCCAATGGCCGAGCCAGGCGGAGAGCCGCGCGCCGGTGACGTCGGGCGCCTTGGCCAGGGGGTCTTGGCCGCCCACCGCCAGCCAATCCGCCGCCAGGGCGCGGCTGAGCAGCCGGGCGGGGTCTGTGCCGAGCGCGCGCAGGTCCCGCTGCCAGGCGAAGCCATGGGCGGCGGCGCGCCAGGCGGGGGAACCGCCGTCCGGGCCCCAGAGCTGGGGCTGGCCAGGGGCGAGCGGGCGGATCGTGCCGCCAACCTCATATTCGCCGCGGAGCAGGCGTGCGGCGCGGGTGGCGCTGCCGGGCCAGAGATCGGTGAAGGAGCGTGCCGGACCCTCGGGCACGCGCACCGGCTTGAGGTTGGCGAGGATGCGGCGAGCGCCGCGCAGCACGCCACCGATCATGGGCTGGCCCCCTCACCGCGCAGCGCCGCGATGGCCTGCGCATAATCCGGCGCGCCGAAGACCGCCGTGCCGGCCACCAGCACATCGGCGCCGGCGGCGATGCAGGCGGGCGCGGTGGCGGCGGTGACGCCGCCATCCACCTGCAGCGCGATCTCCCGCCCCGTCGCGTCGATCATGGCGCGGAGTGCGGCGATCTTCGCGAGTTGCGAGGCGATGAAGGACTGCCCGCCAAAGCCGGGATTCACCGACATCACCAGCACCAGGTCGCACAGATCCAGCACCGTCTCCACCGCGCTGAGCGGCGTGGCCGGGTTCAGCACCACGCCTGCCTTCTTGCCGAGCGCGCGGATGGTCTGGAGCGAGCGGTGCAGGTGCGGCCCGGCTTCCGGGTGCAGGCTGATGAGGTCCGCGCCGGCCTCGGCGAAGGCGGCGAGGTAGGGGTCGGCCGGCGCGATCATCAGGTGCACGTCGAAGGGCAGCTTCGAATGCCGGCGCAGCGCCTTGATCAGGCCCGGGCCGAAGGAGATGTTCGGCACGAAATGGCCGTCCATGATGTCGAGGTGCAGCCAGTCGGCGCCGGCGGCCTCGATCGCGGCGACCTCCGCGCCGAGCCGCGCGAAATCGGCGGCGAGCAGGGAGGGCGCGATTCGGACGGGGCGCGGCTGGGACATGACGCTGTGTTTCTAGCCGCCGTCGCCGCCGGGGGAAACCGGCAGCGCGCGCGGTTCTTGGGAATCACCCCTCAAATCGGCCACGTCCGGAAAGCCTAGATGGGCAGGGCGGTGGTGCCCTTCACCCGTTCCATGGCGAAACGGCCCGTGACCTTGCGCAGCGCCGGCACGGCGGCGACGAAGCGGCGATAGAAGGCGTCATAGCCCGCCATGTCGGGCACCACGACGCGCAGCAGGTAGTCCACATCCCCGCCCAGGCGCCAGCACTCGACGATCTCGGGCAGGCTGTCCACGGCGGCGGCGAAGCGGGCGATCCAGTCGGCCGAATGGTCGCCCGTCTCGACCGCGACGAAGACCGAGATGGGCAGGCCGACCAGCGCGGAATCCACCAGCGCGACGCGGCCGGTGATGATGCCGGCCTCCTCCATCCGCCGGATGCGCTTCCAGCAGGGGGTGGCGGTCAGCCCGACCTCCTGCGCGATCTCGGCCAGGGAGCGCGCCGCGTCGCGCATCAGCAGGCGGAGGATTTCTCGATCGATGCGGTCCAACTCCGCGGGGGCAGCCATGGGGAGATCCCTCTTCCGTCACACGGACGGATTTAGAACAAAAATCTTTTGCTTGCGCAAGTTCAGGCTGTGTGAGGAAAACAATTCCATGAACACGCCCAAAACCCCCGCCCTTCGTCGTCGCGCCCTGCTCCGGCTGGTCGCGGCCTCCGCCCTTGCCGGCGCCCTTCCCCGGGCCGCCCTGGCGCAACCCGCCTGGCCGGACCGGCCGGTTCGCATCATCGTCCCCGTCGCCCCGGGCGGCAGTCTGGACATCCTGGGCCGCGTCTTCGCCCGCCAGCTCACCGGCAGCCTCGGCCAGTCGGTGGTGGTCGAGAACCATGCCGGCGCCGGCAGCAATCTCGGCTTCGAACTCGTCGCCCGCGCGCGGCCCGATGGGCACACGCTGCTGGTCGGCTCCGACCCGCTGACCATCAACCCCTCACTCTATCGCCGCGTCGGCTTCGACCCGGTGCGCGACTTCGCCCCGATCGCGGAGCTGGTGCGCGCGCCGCAGGTGCTGGTCGTGCGCAACAGCCTGCCGGCCACGGAGGTGCGGGGCTTCCTCGCGCTCGCGCGGCAGGCGGAGGGGAGCCTGACGATGGGCTCGCAGGGCAATGGCTCGATCGGCCATCTGGCCGGCGCGGTGCTGACCGAGCGCACCGGCATCCGCTTCACCCATGTGCCCTATCGCGGCGGCGGGCCGGCCGTGATCGATGTCGTGGCCGGGCATCTGGACGCGCTGCTGGTCACGCTGCCGGCGGCGATCGAGCATATCCGCGGCGGCCGGCTGCGGGCGCTCGCTGTCTCCGCCGCCACGCGCAGCCCGGCGCTGCCCGAGGTGCCGACCCTGGCGGAGAGCGGCCTGCCCGGCTTCGACGTCATCACCTGGCAGGGCATCCTGGCCCCGGCCGGCACGCCCGAGCCTGTCATCCGCCGCCTGAACGCCGCATTGCTGGAGGCGCTGCGCAAGCCTGAAGTGGCCGAGGGCCTCGCCGCCCAGGGCTTCGAGCTGACCGGCACGACGCCTGAAGACTTTGCCGCCCAGGTCCGCGCCGAGGCCGCGCGCTGGCCGGGCATCGTGCGCACGGCCGGGGTGAACCTGGACTGAGGGTGCGCGGGGTGCGGTGGCCTTAGAGCACGATCCGTCCTTTCGGACGGATCTCGTGCTCAATAACTTATTGTTTCTAGAGCAAGAAATCCGATCTGACTGACACAGTCAGATCGGATATTGCTCTAGTAGAGGCCGCCGAGCCCGGTATCGACGCTGGCGGCGGCCGCGCCCGGCGCGCTCGCCAGCGGATCCACCGGCGGCCGCGCGCTGTTCTCCGTCCCCGGGCGGAAGGCCTCGAGGATGCTCTGGCCATTGTCGAGCTGCAGGCGCACCAGCGCCACGCCCGGCGGCGCGCGGAAGGGCACGGGCGGGCTGCCGGCCAGGGCCGAGGCCACCACGTCGCGGAAGATCGGCGCGGCGTTGCTGCCGCCCGTCTCGCCCGAACCCAGGCTGCGGGGGTCGTCAAAGCCGACCCACACCGCGACCACGAGGTCGGGCGTGAAGCCGACGAACCAGTTATCCTTGAAGTCGTCCGTCGTGCCGGTCTTGCCGGCGACGGGGCGGTTCAGCCCCGCGCCCGCGCGCCCGCCCGTGCCGCGCTGCACCACGCCCTGCAGCAGGGAGGTCATCTGGAAGGCGGCGACGGGGTCGGCGATCTGGCGGCGGGTATCGACCAGCCGCGGCGGCCCGGCCGAGGCCTCGGCCTGGCAGCCCGTGCAGTCGCGCCCATCGGTGCGCCACACCAGGCGCCCCTGGCGGTCCTGCACCGTGTCGATCAGCGTCGGGATCACCTGCCGCCCGCCATTGACGAAGCTGGCATAGCCCGCCGCCTGGCGCAGCACCGTGGTCTCGCCCGCGCCCAGCGACATGGCCAGCACGCGCGGCATGTTGGGGATCACGCCGAAGCGGCTGGCGGTATCGGCCACCGCGCCGATGCCCACCTGCTGCGCGAGCCGGATGGTGACGAGGTTGAGGCTGCGCTCCAGCGCCGAGCGCATGGTCACCCAGCCCTGCGGCGCCGTGCCGCCGTAATTGCCCGGCCGCCACATGCCCTGCGGCGTCATGATCTCGACCGGCGCGTCCAGCAGCAGCTGGTTCGGCGGGATCCCGGCCTCCAGCGCCGGGAGGTAGACGAAGGGCTTGAAGGAGGAACCGGGCTGGCGCATCGCCTGGCTCGCCCGGTTGTACCAGGAGCGTTCGAAGGACCAGCCGCCGACCATGGCCAGCACGCGGCCATTGTTCGGGTCCAGCGCCACAACCGCGCCCTCGACCTCCGGGATCTGGCGCAGCATCAGGCGCTCGGGCCGGGCGGGGGTGCGGCCCTGGGCGGCGATGGCGGGCAGCGTGTCCACGAAAACCACGTCGCCGGGGGCCAGGATGTCCTGCAGCCGGCGCGGATTGGGCCCGGTGCGGCCATCGCGCACGGGGCGCGCCCAGCTTGCGACTTCCTCAAGATAAAGTGTTCCGGTGCGCGGCTGCGCGGCGCTGCGGGCATCGGGGCGCTCGAGCCAGGCGAGGCGCGCTTCCCGGTCGCGCACCTCGAGCGCCACGGCCAGGCGCCAGCCGGGCATGGCGCCGGGCGGGCGGGCCACGCCCTGCAGCGCGGGCAGCCATTCGGTGGCGCTGGCGGGGATGCGCGCGACGGGGCCGCGCCAGCCGCCGCGGCGGCGGTCATAGTCCAGCAGGCCCTGGCGCAGCGCGCGCTCGGCCTCGGCCTGCAGTTGTGGCTCGAGCGAGGTGCGGACCACGAGCCCGCCCATGTTGGTCTGCTCGGCGCCGAAGCGGGCGATGAGCTCGCGCCGCACTTCCTCGGTGAAGTGCTGGCCGACCTGGATCATGTCCGGCCGGCGCTGCGGGCGCGGCACCAGGGGTTCGGCGCGGGCGCGGTTGGCTTCCTCGCGCGTGATGGCGCCGTCATCGGCCATGCGCTCGATCACCCAGTCGCGGCGCGCGCGCGCGGCCTCGGGGAAGCGGACGGGGTTGTAGTTGTTGGGCGCCTTGGGCAGGGCGGCGAGGAAGGCGCTCTCGGCGAGCGTCAGCTCGTCGAGCGACTTGTTGAAGTAGTTCTGCGCCGCGGCGGCCACGCCATAGGCCTGCTGGCCGAGGAAGATCTCGTTCAGGTAGATCTCGAGGATGCGCGCCTTGGGCATCGCCTGCTCGATGCGCATGGCGAGGATGGCCTCGCGCACCTTGCGCATCAGCGTGCGGTCGTTGCCGACCAGCATGTTCTTGGCGACCTGCTGGGTGATGGTGGAGGCGCCGATGGGCCGGCGGCCGGTGCCCATCTGCTCGACATTCACCATCACGGCGCGCAGCACGGCGATGGGATCGACGCCGGCATGGGTCCAGAAATTCTGGTCCTCGGCCGAGATGAAGGCCTGCTGCAGCCGGGCCGGGATGGCCTCGATGGGGATGAAGACGCGCCGTTCCTGGGCGAGTTCGGCCATGAGCCGCGAATCCGCGGCGTAGATGCGGCTCATCTGCGGCGGCTGGTAGTCGGCCAGCCAGCCATAATCGGGCAGCTCGTCGGCCGCGGTGCGGTACAGGCCATAGCCGGCGGCGGCGGCCACCAGGCCGAGTGCCACGGCCAGGATGAAGCCGGTCTTGATCAGCAGGCCGATGCCGTCCAGCAGCCAGCGACGCTTGCGGCGGGGCTTGGGCGCGGGTGGCGGTGTGGCCGGGGAGGGCGCGGGCGCCTCGGCTTGGGCGGAAGCCGGGCGGGCGCCGCCCACCATCGGGGCCTCGGCCCGCAGGTCTTGGGGGTCCATGGCGGGCTACATACACTTTTGCCGGCGGCGCGAATATGCGCGCTTCAGGGCGTCAGCGTGGCGCCGGCGGGTCCGCCGCCTGACGCTGGCTGCCGGGCGGCGACCAGGCCCAGCAATCCACCGCGCCGAGGGAGCGCGTGCAGAAGGGCTGCACCGGCGCCGGGCGTGGGGGCGCGCACCAGCTCTGCCGGCGTTCCAGGCGCACCACGGAGCATTCCTGCCCGGTCGCGAGGCTGGCGAGGTGGTCCACCGGCGTCGCCCCGGTGAGGATGAGGGAGGCCCCCCCCACCGCCGCCGCCGGGCCGATGGCGGGCTCGATCCAGCAGCCGCCCAGCGGCAGGGCCAGGACCAGCAGGACGTGAAGGGGGCGGCGGCGCATGACGCGGCCAGCATCGCCCCCTGGGCTTAACGCGCCCTGAAGCTGCGGCTATGGTCCGCCCCCCGCCCGAACCAGAGGATGCCCCGTGCCCGATATCTTCGACGAGGTCGAAGAGGACCTTCGCGCCGACCGTGCCCGCCGCCTTGCGCGGCGCTGGGGCGGGGTTGCGCTCGGCGTGGCGCTGCTGGCGCTGGCGGCTGCCGGCGGCCTGCAGGGCTGGCGCTGGTACCAGGCGCGGGAGGCCGCGACCGCCGCCGCCACCTACATCGCGCTGCACCGCGGCGCCGAGCAGGCCGGGGCGGACCTCGCCAATGCCGCCAATGGCTTCGCCGCGCTGGGCCGCGAGAGCCCTGCCGGCTACCAGGTGCTGGCCCGCCTGCGCGCCGCCGCGCTGAAGGCCGAGACCGGCGACGCCGCCGCGGCGCTGGCGCTGTGGGACCAGGTGGCCAATGACGGCGCGGCCGACCGGCTCTACCGCGACCTCGCCACGCTGATGGCGGTGTCGCACGCCGTCGATTCCGGCGACCCGGCGCAGCTTGCCGCGCGCATCGCCCCGCTGACCGCGGCGGACAACCCCTGGCGCGCCTCGGCGCGCGAGATCGAGGCCCTGATCGCGCTGCGGCGCGGCGCGGCGGAGGAGGCACGGCGGATGTTCGAGGCCCTGGCCGCCGATGCCAGCACGCCCGCGGGCTTGCGCGAACGCGCGCAGCGCCTTGCCGCCGGGCTGCGCGGCTGATGCGCAAGCCCTTCGGCTCCCCCATGGCGCGGCGCGCCGCCCTGCTCGGCGCTGCCGGGCTGCTCGCCGGCTGCGATACGCTCGACGGCCTGCTCGGCACCCGCAAGGAACGCCTGCCGGGCGAGCGCCGCTCGGTGCTGCGGGCCGACCCGGCGCTGGTCGCCGATCCTGAACTCATGGGCCGCGCGGTGGAATTGCCGCCGCCCAACGCCCCCACGGAATGGCCGATGGCGGGCGGGCCCTCCAACCACGCGCCCGGGCACCTTGCCTGGTCGGAACGCCCGCAGCAGGTCTGGCGCGCCTCGATCGGCAGCGGCTCGGGCTATCGGCAGCGGCTCACGGCCGGGCCGATCATCGCCAATGGCACGGTCTTCACCGTCGATGCCTTCGGCCAGGTCTCGGCCTTCGCGCTGGCGACCGGCGCGCGCCGCTGGACCGCCGATACCTCGCGCGAGAATGAAAGCGCGGGCGCGCTGGGCGGCGGCGCTGCCTATGCCGATGGCGTGCTCTATGTCGCCACCGGGCTGGCGGAGGTGCTGGCGCTCTCGGCCGAGGATGGGTCCATCCGCTGGCGCGCCTCCATCGGCACGCCGGCGCGTGGCGCGCCCAGCGTCTCGGGCGGGCGCATCTTCGTCGCCACGACGCAGAACCAGCTGCTGGCGCTGTCGGTCGAGGATGGCCGCCGGCTCTGGACGCATCGGGCGCAAGCCATTGCCACCCTCGCCCTGGGTCTGCCCGCCCCGGCCGTGGAGGGGGAGAGCGTGGTCGCCGGCTTCGGCACCGGCGAGCTCACCGCGCTGCGCGCCGCCGATGGCCGCCAGATCTGGGCCGAGACGCTGGGCGGTGCGGGCACCATCTTCCTGGCTGACATCGCCGGCATCACCGGATTGCCGGTGATCGACCGCGGTCGCGTCTTCGCCATGGGTCTCGCCAATACCACCATTGCCGTCGATCTGCGCAGCGGCCGGCGGCTGTGGGAGCGCGCCTTCGGCGGCGAGAACGGCATGGCCAGCGCCGGCGACTGGGTCTTCGCCGTGACGCGCGGCGGCGACGCCGTGGCGCTGGGGCGCGAGGATGGGCGCATCCGCTGGGTCACCGAGCTTGATCCCGCCCCGGCCAGCGGCCGGCGTGGGGAGGCCGCGCGCTTCGGCGCGCCGATCGTGGCGGGCGGGCGGATCGTCGTGCCCTCCTCGCGCGGCGAGTTGCTGCTGCTCGACCCGGCCGATGGCACGATCGGCGGGCGGGTCTCGCTTTCCGAGGGCGTGACGCTGCCGGCGGCCTCGGCCGATGGGATGCTGGTGTTCCTCGGCGATGGCGGCACCCTGATGGCGGTGCGATAAGCAACCGCTCCAGGCCAAAGCCGATCTCGCGACATCACCGGCCAGCGAAGCTGGCCGAGCGGCCGCCGCGCCCTATGGCGCGCAAGCCAGGCCCGCGGACGCGGGCGCCAAGCGCTTGAGGGCATCCATGCGTTGACGCCGCCCCTCGGGAGGCCGAAGGAAGGCGCATGCAGACCGTCGCCATCCTGGGCCGCCCCAATGTGGGCAAGTCCACCCTGTTCAATCGCCTCGTCGGCCGGCGCATCGCCATCACCGACGACACGCCCGGCGTCACCCGCGACCGCAAGACGGCCGAGGCCGAGATCGGCGGCGTGCCCGTCACGCTGGTGGATACCGCCGGGCTCGAGGAAGCCGCGCCCGACACGCTCTATGGCCGGATGCGCGCGAGCAGCGAGGCCGCGCTGCGGGAGGCCGACCTCTGCCTCTTCGTCGTCGATGTCCGCGCCGGGCTGACCGCCGCCGACCGCGCCTTCGCGCAATGGCTGCGCCAGACGGGCGCGCAGGTGCTGCTGGTCGCCAACAAGGCGGAAGGCCGGCTCGGCCTGCAGAATGCGATGGAGGCCTATGAACTCGGCCTCGGCGATCCGATCCCGATCAGCGCCGAGCATGGCGACGGCATGGGCGAGTTGCATGACGAGGTGCGCGATCGCCTTGCCGCCGACAATCGCCGCGACCGGGGCGACCGGGAACGGCCGCTGCGCATCGCCATCGTCGGCCGCCCGAATGCCGGCAAATCCACCCTGCTCAACGCCCTGCTGGGCGAGGAGCGGATGATCACCGGGCCCGAGCCCGGCCTGACGCGCGATGCCGTCTCGGTCGATTTCCGCGACGCCGAGGGGCCGGTGCGCCTCGTGGACACCGCTGGGCTGCGCAAGAAGGCGCGCGTGGAGCAGCACCTGGAAAAACTCTCCACCGGGGCGACCATCGGCGCGCTGAAGGAGGCGGAGGTGGTGATCCTGGTGATCGACGCGCTGCTGGGCATGGATGAGCAGGATCTGCGCATCGCCCGCCTCGTCGAGCGCGAGGGCCGGGCCATCCTGATCGCCTTCAACAAGTGGGATTCGGTCGAGGACCGCGCGGCGACGCGCCAGAAGCTCGACGATGTGCTGACCGCGAGCCTCGCGCAGTTGAAGGGCATCGCGGTGGTGCCGCTCTCGGCCGCGAATGGGCGCGGGCTCGACAGGCTGATGCCCACGGTGCGCCAGGTGCATGCGCTGTGGAACCGCCGGGTGCCGACCGGCGAGCTGAACCGCTGGTTCGAGGCGATGAAGGAGCGCCACCAGCCGCCGCTGGTCGAGGGCAAGCGCATCAAGCTGCGCTACGCCACCATGGCCAAGGCGCGCCCGCCCACCATCGCGGTGTTCGGCACGCGCGCCGAGATGCTGCCCGAGGATTATCGCCGCTACCTCGTGAACTCCTTCCGAGAGGCCTTCGACATGCCCGGCGTGCCGGTGCGCCTGCATCTGCGCGGCACCGACAACCCCTATGCCGAGGAAGAAGGCTGAGCCGTGCCGCACCGGCGGCTCGACCTCGACACCGCGCTGCTGCGCAGCTTCGCCGCCGTCGCCGGCACGCGCAGCTTCACCCGCGCGGCCGCGCTGGTCGGGCGCACCCAGCCGGCGGTGACGCTGCAGATCGCCCGCCTCGAGACGCTGCTGGGGGTGAAGCTGCTGGCGCGCTCCAGCCGCGAGGTGAGCCTGACCCCGGCCGGCGCCGCGCTGCTGCCCATGGCGCGCGAGGTGCTGGACCTGCTCGACGCCGTGCCCGCTGGGCTGGGGGAGGCGGCGGAGGCCGGGGAGGTGCGTTTCGGCTCGCCGGAGGATTTCGCCACCGCCTACCTGCCCGACATCCTGGCCCGCTTCGTCGAGACCCATCCGCGCGTGCACCTGACCACGCATTGCGAACTCACGGTGCGGCTGGAGGAAGGCATGGCGGCCGGCGCCTATGACCTGGTGGTGATCAAGCAGGACCCGCAATCCCTGCCGCCCGGGGCGAGGCCGCTCTGGTGGCGGGAGAAGCTGGTCTGGGCCGCGGCCGGGGAGGCGCCGCGCCTGCCGGCAGGCGAGCCGCTGCCGCTGGTGCTCTCGCCCGAGCCCTGTGTGTATCGCCGCGCCGCGATTCGCGCGCTGGAGGCCGCCGGGCGGCCCTGGAGCGTGGTCTTCACCAGCCCGAGCTTGGCCGGGGCGGCGGCGGCGGTGCGGGCGGGGCTGGGTGTGACGGTGCTGCCGCGCCGGCTGATGCCGCAGGGGCTCGTCCCACTGCCGCGCGGCGCGGGGCTGCCGGCCCTGCCCGATACGGCGATCTGCCTGGTGCTGCGCCCGGGCGCGCCGCCGGCCGCCGAGGCGCTGGCGCGGGCGGTGGAGCAGCGCCTATCGCATTAGCGATGCTTATTGATAACCGGCGAGTTCTCATTGGAAAGGCGAATGTATCTCGGGCATTGGGCGCGCCTCGCGTGACCTTGGAGACCCGCCGTGCCCGGCTTCGACCTGCTCTTCGCCAACCTGCTCTCGCCCATCGTGCTGACCTTCGTGCTGGGTCTCGTCGCCGGCTTCATCCGCAGCGACCTCGAACTGCCGGACGCGGTGCTCAAGCTGATCTCGATCTACCTGCTGTTCTCGATCGGGCTGAGCGGCGGGCGGGAGCTGGCGCAGGCGCCCTTCGGCGAAGTGGCGGGGCTGCTCGCCGCGGGCATGGCGCTGACCATCGCCATCCCGGTCGTGACCTACCTGGTGGTGCGCCGGCTGGGCGGCTTCGACATCGCCAATGCGGCCGCCATCGCGGCGCATTACGGCTCGGTCTCCACCGTCACCTTCTTCGCCGCGCTGAGCTTCGCGCGGGCGATGGGCAACCCGGCGGAGGGCTTCATCACGGCGGTGGTGGCGCTGATGGAATGGGGCGTGGTGGTGGCGCTGATGATTGCGCGCTTTGCCAAGGGCCGTACGAATGGCGGCATGAGCATCCGCGAACTGGTGGCCGACACGCTGCGGGGCCGGGGCATCCTGCTGCTCAGCGGGGGCATGGTGATCGGCGCGCTGGCGGGCGATGCCGGCTGGCGGCAGATCGCCCCCTTCTATGAGCAGCTGTTCCGCGGCTTCCTGATGCTCTTCCTGCTCGAGATGGGCATGACGGCAGCACGGCAGATGAAGGATTTCGCCTCGGTCGGCCGGTTCCTCACGCTGTTTGCCATCGCCGCGCCGCTGGCCTGGGGCAGTGTGGGTGTGCTGGTGGGCCATGCGATCGGCCTGTCGGTGGGCGGGGCCTTCGTGCTGGGCGCGATCTGCGCGAGTGCGAGCTATATCGATGCCCCCGCCGCCTGCCGCGCCGCCCTGCCGGAGGCCAGCCCGGGCATCTACCTCACCGCCTCGCTGGGCGTGACCTTCCCCTTCAACCTGCTGGTGGGCCTGCCGGTCTATTGGCAGCTGGCGCAATGGCTGGCCGGCGGGGGATGAACAACCGTTACGCAATGTCAGGCCCATTGCTTCCGGTTTGGTCATGCGATGCAGCATTTTTTGGCGCGTATGAACATCTTGCAATTCTTTCGCCATGCTGCGATGTGGCGCTTCTGTTGCGGATGTCCCAACGACACCGCCGGGAGACAGGGGAATTCATCGATGAAGTGGTCCATGCTGGCCGCCGCCGCGGCGGCCTTCGTTTCCTTCGGCGCGGCCGATGCGCTGGCCGGGCGCGATCTCGACCAGATCAAGCAGCGCAACACGCTGCGCTGCGGCGTGCAGGGCCCCTCCAACCCCGGCTTCGGCGTGCCCGACAGCCAGGGCCGCTGGGGTGGCTTCAATGTCGAGATCTGCCGCGCCATCGCCATCACCATCTTCGGCGATCCGAACCGGGTCGAGTTCGTGCCGGTGACGACGCAGTCGCGCTTCCCCGCGCTGTCCTCGGGCGAGGTCGACGTGCTGTCCAACAACACGACCTGGACGCTGACGCGCGACACCAACGTCAACCGCTTCAACTTCCCGGCCATCACCTTCTATGACGGCCAGGCCCTGATGGTGCCGCGCCGCCTGAACGTGACCTCGGGCCGCCAGCTGAACGGCGCCACCGTCTGCGTCCAGCCGGGCACGACGACCGAGCTGAACATCTCGGACTTCTTCCGCGCCAACAACATCCGCTTCACCCCGGTGGTGATCGCGGACCTGGACGAGATCCGCCGCGCCTATGACAGCGGCCGCTGCGACGTCTTCACCAACGACTTCGCCGCGCTGGCCGCGCAGCGCACGCTGCTGACCCGCCCGGCGGACCATGTGATCCTGCCCGACCGCCTGTCGAAGGAGCCCCTCGCCGTCACCGTCCGCCAGGGCGATGACGAGCTGGCGAACATCGTGGCCTGGACCACCTTCGCGCTGATCGACGCCGAGGAGATGGGCATCACGGCGGCGAATGTCGAACAGATCGCCGGTTCCTCCACCAACCCGGTGGTGCGCCGCCTGCTCGGCGTCGAGGGCAACATGGGTGAGAGCCTGGGCGCGGCGCGTCCCGACTGGGCCCGCCAGATCATCCGCACCTTCGGCAACTACGGCGAGATCTTCGAGCGCCACCTGGGCGTGAACACGCCGCTCGGCCTCGAGCGCGGCATGAACAACATCTGGACCCGCGGCGGCCTGCTCTACGCCCCGCCGGCCCGCTGATCCCGCGCGGATCCGCAACCGGGGGCGGGCCGCGTGCCCGCCCCCTTCTCGCCCATCCCCCACGGATTTTCCCGCATGAGCAGCACGACGAGCCTCGCCGCGCCGCCGACACGCGGCCTGATTCCGCTGCCCGGGGGCACCACCCGGCGCGGCCTGCTGATCCAGGCGGCGCTGCTGTTCGGCGTGATCGCGCTGGGCTGGTGGTTCTGGTCGAACGCCCAGGCCAACATGGCCGCGCGCGGCCTGCAATTCGGCTTCGGCTTCCTCGAACGCTCCGCCGGCATCCCGATCGGCGAGGCGATGATCGCCTACACGCCCGCCGACAGCTACCAGCGCGCGCTTTCCGTGGGGCTGCTCAACACGCTGCGCGTGGCCATCATCGGCTGCCTGCTCTGCACCGTCTTCGGCGTGCTGCTGGGCCTTGCGCGCCTGTCCACCAACCCGCTGCTGCGTGGCCTGACCGGCGGCTACATCGAGGTCATCCGCAACACGCCGCTGGTGCTGCAGCTGGTGTTCTGGCACGCGGTCATGCTGCAGATGCCCAGCGTGCGGCAGGCGCTGAACCCGCTGCCGGGCGTCTTTCTCAGCCAGCGCGGCCTCAAGATCCCGGCATTGCTGGCCGAGCCCGCGCTCTGGACCTTCCTGTTCGCCATCATCGCCGGGCTGGTCGGCTGGTATGCGCTGCTGCGGCGCGAGCGCGCGCGCCAGGTCGCGACCGGCGAGCGCCGGCCCACCGTGCTGCCCGGCCTTGCCATGCTGCTGGGCTTCCCGGCCCTCGCACTCGCCGCCGGCTTCGTGCCGACGGTGGAGTGGCCGGTCATGGCCGGCTTCAACTTCGAGGGCGGGCTCGCGCTCTCCCCTGAATTCTTCGCCCTGCTCGTCGGCCTCGTGATCTACACCTCCGCCTTCGTGGCGGAGATCGTGCGCAGCGGCATCCAGGCCGTGCATCGCGGCCAGTGGGAAGCGGCGCGCGCGCTCGGCCTGCCGGGCGGGCGGATCATGCGCCTCGTCATCCTGCCGCAGGCGCTGCGCGTCATCATCCCGCCGATGACCAGCCAGTACCTGAACCTGACGAAGAACAGCTCGCTCGCGGTCGTCATCGGCTATCCGGACCTCGTTTCGGTGGCGAATACCTCGATCAACCAGACCGGCCAGGCGATCGAGGTGATCACCATCTTCATGGCCGTCTACCTCGCGCTCAGCCTTGCCACATCGGGGCTGATGAACTGGTACAACGCCCGCGTGGCCTTGAAGGAGCGGTGAGATGAGCACCACCATCGCCCCCCCGGCCGGCCCCGCCTTCGGCGCGCGCCTCACGGCCTTCATCCGCGCCTGCTTCGACGGGCCGCTGAACAGCGCGATCACCATCGCCTGCCTCGTGCTGCTCTACTACGCCGTGCCGCCGGTCTGGGACTGGGCCTTCGCGCGCGCCACCTGGACCGGGACGGCGGCGCAATGCCGCGAGGCGGGCGGCGCCTGCTGGGCCTTCATCCGCGAGAAGTTCTGGTTCTCCATCTTCGGCCTCTACCCCTATGAGCAGCGCTGGCGCCCGGCCTCCATGCTCTCGATCCTGGTGGTGATGGTGCTGCTGAGCACGCAGCGCCGCTTCTGGGGGCGCTGGCTGCTGATCGGCTGGGCGGTGGCCGCCCCGGCCATGCTGGTGCTGATGGCGGGCGGCGTCTTCGGCCTGACGCCGGTGGCCACGCGGCTCTGGGGCGGGCTGTCCATCACCGGCATCATCGCGGTCTATGGCCTGGCGCTGGGCTATCCGCTGGCGATCCTGCTGGCGCTTGGCCGGCGCAGCGAACTCACGCTGGTGCGCTGGTTCTGCACCGCGATCATCGAATGCGTGCGCGGCGTGCCGCTGATCAGCCTGCTGTTCATGGCGGCGATCATGCTGCCGCTCTTCCTGCCGCAGGGCATCACGCTGGATCGCCTGGCGCGCGTGCTGGTCGCCTACACGCTGTTCACGGCCGCCTACATGGCCGAGGTGGTGCGCGGCGGGCTTCAGGCCATGCCCCGCGGCCAGTATGAGGCGGCGGACGCGATCGGCCTGTCCTACTGGCAGAAGATGCGGCTGATCATCCTGCCGCAGGCGCTCACCATCACCATCCCCTCCCAGGTCAACACCTTCATCGGCCTGTTCAAGGACACGACGCTGGTGGTGGTGATCGGCGTGTTCGACTTCTTCACCACGCTGCGCGCCGCGCTTGGCGACCCGCAATGGCTGGGCTTCGCCACCGAGGCCTATGTCTTCGCGGCCTGTGTCTACTTCGTGCTGTGCTTCGCGATGAGCCGATATTCCATGCATCTCGAGACCTCGCTGCGACGCGGCGTGCGCTGAGGCCAGGCGCGGCCGATTTGGCGCGGCGCCCCTCAGGCTGGTAGCCTCCGCGCCGCGTGGTGAGGTGGCAGGTGAAGGACCGGTTGTCGTGACATCGCTCCGTGGGTGGGGCTGGGCGGGCTGCCTGTGACACGCTTCGCGTGGCTGTCGCGCAAGCTCGCCCTCTTCGTCACGCGCCATCGGCGACTGCGGCGAATCGGCGTGGGTGAGGCGCTCTACCGCCTGGAGCCGGAGGATTTCGCCGCCGCGGCCCGGCGGGTGCGCATCATGGCGCTGATCCGGGCCCATGCGCGGGTCGTCCGGCTCGAGGATGGCAGCGCCCTCTGCCGCGTCCTCGGCCGCTACATGATGGTGGTGGACGGCGCCGATCGCGGCCTTGCCGCAGCGCTGATGCTGGAAGGCTTCTGGGAGTACCGCACGGTTGCCTTCATCGCCGCGCAATTGCGGCCGGGGCAGGTGGCGGTCGATGTCGGCGCCAATCAGGGCTTCTTCACGGTGCTCATGGCGGATCTGGTTGGCCCGGCCGGGCGGGTCGAGGCGGTCGAGCCGAATCCGGCCCTGGTCCGGCTCATCGAGCGCAACCTGACGCTGAACAACCTGGCCCCCTGGTCGCGCGTGCATGTCGCCGCGGCTGCCGCGCGCGGTGGCGAGACCCGGCGCCTGCGCTTCGATCTCGCGGATTCGAAGAACGGGCATCTGCTGCCCCCGGGCGTCAGCTACGGCGACAGCCCCATCGGCACGATGCATGAGGTGACGGTGGACACCGTCGCGCTGGATGATCTGGTGCCGGGCCCGGTGGATTTCGTGAAGGTCGATGTGGAGGGCGCAGAGGAGGCCGCCTGGGCCGGCATGCAGCGTCTGCTCGACCGCAGCCCGGGCGTGATCCTTCTGCTGGAATTCAACCGCGCGCGCTGCGCGGATCCCGCCGGCCTGCTCGCGGCCATCGGCGGGCGCTTCCCGCTGCGTGAATTGCGTGCCGACATACGCGCGGTGCCGGTGACGATCCCAGATCTGCTCGCGCGGGAGGGCGATACGCAGCTGGTGCTCACCCGGCGCGAACTGCGTCGGCGTTTCTGGTAGAGCAGGGCCGGGTTCACGCCAGCCTGAAGGAGTTCCCGATGCCGGGCCGCCTTGCCGATCTTCTCGCCCTGCCCGAACGCCTGACGCGGCTCGAGCAGCAGCTGGAGGCGCTGACCGCGCTGGTCGCCGCGCGCAGCGCCCCGCCGTCGCTGAGCCGCAGCGTCTATCTGGGCGAGCACACTGCGCTGGCGATGCTGGAGGGCCGGCTGCCGATCTTCGTCGATACGCGAAGCTCCGACATCGCGCCGCATCTGCTGCTGCAAGGAAGCTGGGAGCCGGAGGCGCTGCGCGTCTTCCGCCGCCTGCTGCGGCCGGGCGATCTTGCGCTCGACCTCGGCGCGCATGTCGGCGTCTATGCCCTCAGCGCGGCCGCGATCGTGGGCCCCGCCGGGCGCGTCCATGCGTTCGAGCCCAACCCGCGCAGCGCAGCCCTGCTGCGGCGCTCGCTGGCGGTGAATGGCTTCGCTGGCTTCGCGGAGGTGCATCTGCTGGCGGCGGGGGCGGCGGCAGGCGCCTCCACCATGATGATCCGGCCCGAATACGAGGGCGGCGGCTTTCTCGACCTTGCCATGCCCTCCGTCGTGCCGCGCGCGGATGGCTTCCAGACGCTGACGGTGCGGGTGGTCGCCCTCGACACGCTCTTCCCCGATGCCGAGACCCGGCTCGGTGTCGCCAAGCTCGACATCGAGGGGATGGAAGGCCCGGCACTGCTGGGGATGCGCCGGTTGCTGGAACGCTCGCCCGAGGCGCGGCTGATGCTGGAATGGGCCCCCGCGATGCTGGCGGGCCAGGGCATGCCGGCGCCGGAACTGGCAGCCTTCCTGCAGGGGCTGGGCTTCCGCTTCTGGCAGATCGGGGCCGAGGCGCAGCTGGTTGGCCTGCCGGCGGAGGAACTTGCCGCCTGGCAGGGCGGCATCCGCAATATCGTGGCCGCCCGGGGCGAGCCGCCCTGGGATGCCGCATAGGGCAGTCCGCGTTCCAGGGGACGCCGTTGCCATCCGCCGATTGACGGCGCGGCGGCAGGATCGAGGCCGCGAGATCTGCTCGCGTCCTACTCTTCCGCGGGGCGCGACAGCAGTTCCGGCAGCGGCCAGCTGACGGCGTGGCCCTGCCAGGGCGGCGGCGGTTCCTGCCCCGCCGCCCGCAGATCCTCCCATGTGACAACGCGCAGGGAGAGCGGTGGCCGCGCAAGGTGGAAGGCGATGCCGGAGGCCGCCGATCCTGGCGGCAGCGCCGGAATCTGCGCCTGGTCGCCCGGTGGGCCTGGCGGCACCAGCACGGGCGGGTCGATCGCCCCGGGCGGCAGGGCACCACAATTCGCCGCGCCGATCGGGCAGGCGTTGAAGCGGTAGGCGCCGTTGCCGCCGGACAGCCCGACGGTTTCGGCCGCAGCGGCGCCGGCCACGCCGCCGACGCTGCCCAGCAGGAAGGCGCTGCTGCCGGTTCCCAGCAGGCCCAGCCGGCCTGCCTCCACCACCCCAAGGGCGGGGCCGGAATCGAGCAGCAGGAACACCGCCGAGTCAGGGGCCGTGAGATCCAGCACCACCGGCCCGCCCGGCGCATTGCGCGCGGGGCCGAAATCCGCGAGCTGGGTCGGCTGCTGCTCCGCTGGCAGGCCCGGGACGTCCGGAAGGACGCCGGAGGGCAGCGTGACGAGGCCGGCGGCGCGGGAATCCACCATCAGCACCGGCGCGCCGCCCGGGTTCAGCGCGGTGAGGCTGCTGCGCTGCCCGCCGGCGAGGCCCAGCGGCGTGGCGAGCAGCACCGCGCGCCCCGCGGTCAGCTGGACGCCATCCAGCGTCATCGGCTGGGCCGCTGCGAGCAGGATGGTCTCGCCCGTCACCGGCCCGGCAACGATCAGCGCCTCGGTGCTGCGAAGCGCGAAGTCGCCCCGTGCGAAGCCGTGACTCAGCCGGGCGATGGCGTTGCCGCCCCCCTGCAGGGCCACGGCCCCCAGCGGCGCCTCGACCCGCAGGGCGCCCGCGACCTGCAGGGTTCCCCCCGGCTCCTGGCCGATGTCCCCGGCCTGTGCCAAGAGGCTCGCCGAGCCCGCCGTCACGGGTGCGAAGACGCCGAGGCTCTCGGCAGACAGCGCCAGCGCCCCGGTGATCGTCAGCGGCTCCACCACCATGAGCGGCGCCTCGCTCACCAGGGTCAGCGCCTGCGCACGCCCGCCCAGGGCGGGCACCACATGGCCCGGCCCGTCGAGCGTCACCGCGCCGAGCGAGTCGAGCGTGAGCCGCGCGCTCCGCAGGGCGCCGCCGCTGTCTTGCACCAGGCCCTGCGGCAGGGTCAGCCCGATGGCAGGGGCGGAGATCAGCCCCCCCAGCCGCAGCGCCGCGGCCCCGGCATGGGTGAACAGGAAGGCGCCCTGCGCGCCGCCTTCGCCCAGCGCAGCGACGGCATTGCCGGCTCCGTCAAGCTGCACCTCGGCATTGAGCGATCGTGCCTCCAGCCGTGCCGCCGTGACGGGGGCGCCGCTGGCCGCCTGGCGCAGCGTGTCACCGGCCAGCAGCGCCATGGTGCCGCCGGCGCTGACCGGCCCGGAGAGCGCCATGGTCCCCAGCGTGAACAGCCGCACATCGCCCGCCGCGCTGACGCCCCGCAGGTTCGGCAGGACGTTCGCGCCATCGGCCAGCAGCACCGAGCCGGCAGAGGCGTGCGCCTCCAGTATCCGGGCCGACAGCACGGCGCCGGGCAGTTGCAGCAGGTCGAAGCGCGAGGCCAGCCGCGCGCGGGGCACGGTGATGGCGTCGGTCAAGGTCAGGCCTGACAGGGTGCTGAAGTCGAGCCCGCCCGGCGCGATCATGCGGCCAAGCTGTGTCACGCGGTTGCCGGCGGAGAGATCGATGCGCCCCCCGGCGAAGGCCTCCAGCCGGTTCGCCTCGATCGCTGGCCCGGCGGCCACCTGCAACAGGTCGCCCCCCGCGGTAAGTGCGACGTCGGGCGCCGCGATCGCGCCGAGGCTCGGGCTGCCGGTGGTGGCGATGCGGAACTCGAACAGTGCGCTGCCGGCCACGGCCGCCAGCGCATTGCCGCTCGCCTCCAGCCGCACCGACCCCTGCGGGGAGAGCGCTGTCAGGCTCGGCGCGGCAATCGTGCCGCCGGCCAGTTGGGCGATATCGCCGGCCGCGGCGAAGAGGTCCATCGCGCGCCCGGCCCGCAGGGTGGCGCCGATCTCGATCGCCCCGGCGCCGAGGCTCAGGTCGCGTCCCGCATCCAGCGCGCCGCGCACGCCGAGCGGGCCCGTGCTCGCCAGGCGCAGGTCGCGCAGCGCGCCGGCGCCGCCGAGCGTGCCGAAGCTGTTGCCCGGCTGGTCCAGCACGACGTCCCCGCCCAGCGCCGTCACGCTAAGTCGCTCCACGCCGATGCTGCTGCCGCTGGCCTGGCTGATCGCGCCCGTTGCGCTCAGCACGAGGCTCTGCGCGGTGACCGCGCCCCTGACCTCCAGATCGCCCTGGGTGGCGAGGTTCAGCGCGCCACCCACGCTGGCGGCGTCCAGCACCCCGATGCGGTTCGCCGGGTCGTCCAGGAAGGCGGCACCGCCGACCACGCGCAGCCGCAGGGTGCCGGCGGTGAGAATCCCACCCTGATCCTGCGCCACCTCCCCGGCGAGGCGCAGATCGACGACATCGGCCGCGATCGGCCCGGAGAGCAGCAGATCGCCCCCGGCATCGACCACGAAACGGTCCCGCGCCCCGCCCAGCAGCGCCCCGATGCTGTTGAGCGGCCCATCCAGCAGCACCGAGCCCTCGGGGGCGCGCACGGCGAGATCCGGGCTGGTGAGGCGCGCCGTTGCAGGGTCCTGGCTGAGCGATCCGCCCTGCACGGTCAGCGTGATCTGCCCGCCCGTCACCTCGCCCGTGATGTTCAGGTCGCCCTGCGCCGTCAGCGACAGGCCGCGCGGGACCAGGGACTGGCCGAGGCTGGTGATCCGGTTGCCCGCGCCGGTCAGGTTCACCCGCCCGAGCGGCGCTTCCAGCGCCAGCGTCCCGGCGGTGATCCCCGCCCCGGTCGCGGCCTGGGTGGTGCCGCGCAGCGCCTCCAGCAGCAGGGTATTGCTGGCGTGGAGCGGGGCGTTGAGCGTCAGCAGCCCGGTTGGCCCGAGTCGGATGAGCGGCGCGGTGATGGCGCCATCCACGACCAGCGGCGTGGTGGTGGAGACATCGAAGCCCGTGGCCCCGCCGCCACCGGCCAGGGCACGGATGACGTTCGTGCCGGCGTTGAGCCGCACCGCGCCGCCGCTGCTCTCGGCGAACAGCGTGCCGGCCAGCACCCGCGCGCCCGAGGCGTCCTGGAAGATGTCGCCCGCCGAGCGCAGGGTCAGGTCGCCCGTCACCGTCACCGGGCGGTTGATGCGGATACCCTCCCCGGGCAGGGCGGCGGCATTCGTGGTCTCGAGGGTCAGCGGGCCCTGCGGCTTGTTGATGGCGGCCTCGACGATGATCGTGCGCTCGGCCTGCAGGGTGAGCGCGCCGGTGGTCGCGTTGATGCTGGCCGCGGTCACTTCGGCGGGTTCGGCGGTGCCCGAGAGGCTTGAGACCACCCGCAGCGTCGCTGGGTCGATGAGCACCGAGGCGGCTTCCATCGCGCCATCGATGGCGAGCGCGCCGCGCGAGGAGACCTCGACCGTGCCGCGATCGGCGGCAAGGCGCCCGTGATGGGCGGTGCGGGTGGCGCTGTGCAGGATGACCTCGCCGCCTGGCCCATCGGCGCGGGCCGCGGCGCCGCGTTCCACCGTGGCCCGGCCGGCCAGGCGCTGCGGCACGCCGGGGCGGGATTCCGCGCCGCCGCCGATCACCACCCGCCCGCCGCCGCCGCTTGCGTCGAGGATGCCCCCGGTGGCGAGCCGCACCTCGCCGGTCGCGGTGGCGGCGATGCGGCCGCTGGCGGCCTGCACCGTGCCGTCGATGCGCACCCCGCCGCCGCTCGCCTGCAGGGCAACCTGCCCGCCCGGGGCGGCGATCTCCCCCCCCGCGAGGACCAGCGTCTCGAGCACGCCGGAGGCCGCGTGGGCGCTGAGCAGCACGGACCCGCCCGCGGCCTCGATGCGTCCCGCATTCGTCACCAGCGCGACACCCCCGCCCGGATCCGCCTGCACCTGGCGCGTGACATCGATGCGCAGCAGCCCGTCGCCGGCGAGGTCCAGCGCGAAGCCCTCCGCCCCGCCGGCCATCGCCACGCGGCCGAGCTGGGCGCGGATGGTGCCCGCATTGGCGACGCTCGGGCCGACCAGCGCGGCCAGCCCCTGCTCGCGCACCGTGATGGTGCCGCGATTCTCGATCCGCGCGCCGGGCTGGGGGCGGCCGTCGAAGGCCATGCGCCCGGCCATGAAGTTCTGGTTGGTGATGTCGGAACCCGTGGCGATCAGCGCGCCCACATCGACCTGCGCGCCCTGGTGGAAGACCACGCCGGCCGGGTTGACCAGCGCCACCCCGCCATTGGAGGTCACGCGCCCCGCGATGGCGGAGGGCGCGCCCCCGGTGACCCGCTGCAGGGACCAGGATTGCGCGCTCGGCTGGCGGATATCCACCTGGTGCCCGGCACCGACATCGAAGCCCTGCCATTGGATGATGGCGCGGTTCGAGGATTGCGCGATGTCGGTCCGGCCGGGCGATTGCGTGATCCGCGCCGCACCCGCCACCACCTGCCCGCCCTGCGGCGATTGCCCGGCGGCGGGCAGGGGCAGCACGAGGGCAGCGGCGGCAAGCAGGGCGCGGCGGCGGGACATCGGACCATTCTGCAACGCGGGAAATGCAACCGAAAGCTGAATTTTCCTGCTCTATTTTCGCGCAATCGTAAATCAACCGCCCCCTGGTGCCGTCCGGCGCGGCGCGCCAGACTGACCAGCCGAGGGAGAGACGCATGGATGTGTTCGAGGCGCTGGCGACGCGCCGCAGCTTGCGCGGCTTTCGGCCCGATCCCGTGCCGCGCGCCACCATCGAGGCCATCCTCGCCGCCGCCGCCCGCGCGCCCTCGGGCTCCAACGTCCAGCCCTGGCAGGTGCGCGTGACCATGGGCGCCGAGAAGGCCCGCCTGTCCGCCGCCCTGCGCGCCGCCCATGACGCCGGCGCGAACGTGCCGCGCGAGTATCAATACTACCCGCGCCACTGGCGCGAGCCCTATCTGGCGCGGCGGCGCAAGGTGGGCTGGGACCTGTATCGCCTGGCGGGCGTGGCGCGCGGCGATGTCGCGGCCGGGCACGCGCAGCGCGCGCGGAACTTCGACTTCTTCGGCGCGCCGGTCGGCCTGTTCTTCCTGATCGACCGGGACCTCGAGCAGGGCAGCTGGCTCGACTACGGCATGTTCCTGCAATCGGTGATGCTCGCCGCGCGCGGCCATGGCCTCGACACCTGCGCGCAGGCGGCCTTCTGCGACCACCATGACGTGGTGCGGCGCGAACTCGGCCTGGGCGAGGATCGCGCGCTGGTCTGCGGCATGTCCTTGGGTGTGGCCGATGAGTCCGACCCGGTGAACGCCCTGGTGAGCGAGCGCGCGCCGCTGTCCGACTTCGTGACCTTCGGGCCGGAGGCGTGAGCCCCGCGCCCGCCATGCCCGAACCCGACAGCCGCGCCGCCTGGATCCGGCTGGCGGCCATCGTCGCCCTCTCCACCCTCGGCGGGGCGGGCATGTGGACCGTGGTGGTGACGCTGCCCTATGTGCAGGCCGAGTTCGGGGTGAGCCGGGCCGAGGCCTCGCTGCCCTACACGCTCACCATGCTCGGCTTCGGGGCGGGCGGCATCCTGATGGGGCGGCTGGCCGACCGGTTCGGGGTCATGGTGCCGCTGCTGGGTGGCACGGTGATGCTCGCACTGGGCTATGTCGCGGCCGGCTTCTCGACCAGCCTGCTGATGTTCGCCCTCACCCAGGGGGTGCTGATCGGGCTGCTGGGCTCCTCGGCCGCCTTCGGGCCGTTGATGGCCGAGGCCTCGCTCTGGTTCCGTCGCCGGCGCGGCATCGCGGTGGCCCTGGCGGCCTCGGGCAACTACCTCGCCGGGGCGGTCTGGCCGCCGATCCTGAACGTGCTGATCGGCGTGCAGGGCTGGCGCATGGCGCATGTGACGGTGGGGCTGGCGTTGCTGGTCTGCATGCTGCCGCTGGCCCTGCTGCTGCGCGGGCGTGCCCCCGGGACGGGCGCGCATGCGGCCCCGCGCGGCGCCGCTGGCGCGACAGCCGCGCGGCCGCTCGGGATGTCGCCCAACATGCTGACCGTGCTGCTCTGCGTCGCGGGGATCGGCTGCTGCGTGGCGATGGCGATGCCGCAGGTGCATATCGTCGCCTATTGCAGCGACCTGGGCTACGGCGTGGCGCGGGGGACGGAGATGCTGAGCCTGATGCTGCTGTGCGGCATCATCTCCCGCCTCGGGTCGGGCCTGATCGCGGATCGGATCGGCGGGCTGGCGACGCTGCTGCTGGGTTCGGTGCTGCAGGCGGTGGCGCTGGGCTTCTACCTGTTCTTCGACAGCCTCGTGTCGCTCTACCTGATCTCGGCCCTATTCGGCCTGTTCCAGGGCGGCATCGTGCCTTCCTACGCCGTGATCGTGCGCGAGCATTTCCCGGCCGGCGAGGTCGCCACCCGGGTCGGCATCGCCCTGATGGCGACGCTGGTCGGCATGGCGCTCGGCGGGTGGCTCTCGGGCCTGGTCTTCGACGTCACCGGCAGCTACGCGGCTGCCTTCCTCAACGGCATCGCCTGGAATGCGATGAACATCATGATCATCGCGCCGCTGCTGCTGCGCAGCCGGCGCCGCCGGGCGTGAGGGCAGCGCGGCTCAGCTGAGCGGCCCGGCTGCGTGCTTCGTATAGGCGGGATGGGCCAGCAGCCGGTCATACCAGCCGCGCAGGGCGGGCATCGGCTGGCGCTCGATCGGCATGGTGAACCAGCGATGGACGTAGATGCCCAGCGCGATGTCGGCGATCGTCATGGCCTCGCCGCACAGGAAGGGACGGTCCTGGAGCTGACGATCCACCATGGCCCAGAGGGTGTTCGCCTCGGCCAGCGCCTTGTGGGTGGCGGGCCAGTCGCGCTCGGCCTCGGGCGTGCGGACATAGGTGAAGAAGACCACCGTCATCGGGCGGTTCAGCGCGCTGGTCTGCCAATCCATCCAGCGATCGCAATTCGCCGCCGCGCGCAGATCCGCGGGGTAGATGCCATGGCCCGGCGCGCGGGAGCGGGCGAGGTAGCGCAGGATGGCGTTGCTCTCCCACAGCGTGAAGCCATCGGGTTCCTCGATGGTGGGCACCAGGGCGTTGGGGTTCTTCGCCAGGTAGTCGGGCTCCTTCGTGCGGCCGAAGGCGCCGCCGGCATCGATGCGCTCGAAGGCAATGCCCAGCGTGTCGCAGAGCACCAGCACCTTCATCACGTTGGAGGAATTGGCTCGGCCCCAGATGCGCAGCATGGCGTTCCCTTTCTCGCGGTGGGGGGAGGGTAGCAGCGTGGCGGGCGGGGTCCAGTTGCGGCGCGGCGCGGGCGGGGCGATCCTGCTTCCATGCCCTTCGCGCTCATCGTCCTCATCCTGGCCGCTGCCGCGCCCCTGCTGGCGCGGGGCAGCGAGATCTGGCCCGGCCTCGCGCCCTGTGCGCTCTGCCTGTGGCAGCGCTGGCCATATTGGGTGGCGGTGGGGCTGGCCGCCCTGGCGCTGGCCCTGCCCGGTCGCGCGCGGGCCTGGGCCTTGCGCGCGGCGGGGCTGGCGGTGCTCGGTTCGGCCGCCATCGCCGCGCTGCATGTGGGGGTGGAGTTCGGCTGGTGGCCCTCGCCCTTGCCGGCCTGCCAGGCGCCGCAGGTGGGGGCGGGGGTCAGCGTCGATGACCTGCTGCGCAGCCTCAACCCGACGCCCGCCAAGCCCTGCGACGAGCCCGCCTATCTGATTCCGGGCCTGCCCCTTTCCATGGCGCAGATGAACCTGATCTATGCGCTGGCGCTGGCCGGATTCGTGTTCCGCGGCGCCGCCCGCGGCGCAAGCCGCGACGCCGCTGTGAGGAGAGCCTGATGCCCGAGACCGCCGAACGCCGCCTGCCCGGCGACCCCACGCCGCGTGAGTATGTGGCGCGCACCATCCGCGTGGACCATGCCGGCGAATACGGCGCGAAGCGCATCTACCAGGGCCAGCGCGCCGTGCTCGGCCGCACCAAATACGGCCCCGTGCTGCAGCACATGCAGGAACAGGAGCAGGTGCACCTCGACACCTTCGCCGCGCTGATCGCCAAGCGCCGCGTGCGCCCCACCGCGCTGCTGCCGATCTGGCATGTGGCGGGCTTCGTGCTCGGCGCGGGCACCGCCCTGCTCGGCCATCGCGCCGCCATGGCCTGCACCGTGGCGGTGGAGGAGGCGATCGATGAGCATTACCGCGCCCAGGCCGAGACGCTGGGCGATGACGAGGCCGAGCTGCGCGCCGATATCGAGCGCTTCCGCGCCGAGGAGCTGGAGCACCGCGACATCGGCCTGGCGAACGAGGCCGAGCTGGCCCCCGCCTACAAGCTGCTGAGCGCGGCCATCAAGGCGGGGTGCAAGGTGGCGATCAAGGTGAGCGAGCGGGTCTGAACCCCGCCCGTCCTCTCACCACACCAGGTCGCGGAGCTGGACGTTGTCCACCAGCCCGCCATGGCTGTCATTGCCCGCGGCGAGTTCGGCGAAGCTCAGCGTGTCCATCCCGGCGCCGCCCGTGACGGTGAAGCTGTAGGTCGTCCAGCGCCCCAGGCCGGGATCGACCCGCCCGAGGCTGACCCCGTTCCAGAGCACCTCGAAGGCCTCGGATTCCGCCATGTCGGCGCGGCGGGCGCGGGCCTCGAAGGTGAGCAGGTAGTCGCGCCCCTCGGTCACGTCCACGCTCTGGCTGATCCGGTCGAGCCCCATGGCGTAGTCGATCTCCATGTGCTGGCGACCCTCGGGCGAGGCGATGCTGAAGGCCGACCAGATCTCGACCGGCCCCGCGCTGTTGGTCCAGCCCGGCACGTCGCTGCGCGGCGCCCAGGTGCCGGCGGTGAGGGCCGGCGCCTCGAAGCCGCCATTGATCAGCAGGTTCGGCCCGAGGTCGCTGCGCCCGGCGATGCTGACCGCGATCTCCTGCGTGGCGGTGCCATCGAGCGAGGCGACGAGCAGGCGATCCACCACGGTCTCGCCGGCGCCCAGCCCCTGCACGGCGGCCGCCGCGTTGTCGAGCGTGTAGCCCCAATCGCCACTCGCGGCGTCGAAGGTGAAGCGGCCATAGGCACCCTCCAGCGCGGTGGGCACGGCGAAGCGCGCCTCGCCGGCATCGGCATCGGCGATGGTCAGCCGGCCGCTCGCCGCCAGCACCCCATCCTCGGCCACGCTGCCGGTCGCGCTGCCGCCGATGCTGGCCGTGTCGTTGGCGCCGAGGATGGTGAGCGTGACCTCGGCGGTGCCGGTGTCGCCATCCGCGTCGGTGGCGCGATAGGTGAAGCTGACGGTGCGGGATTCGCCCGCCGTCAGGGACTGGAAGGCCGCGCCGCCATCCCAGGTGAAGCCGCCATCCGCGCCCAGCACCAGGGAGCCGGCGGAAGGGGGCGCGGTGAGTGTCACCGCCGCCAGCAGATCCGCGATGCTGTCATTGGCCGTGACGTTGCCGCTGACCCGCGCCGCATCCTCGCTGACGGTGAAGCTGTCCGCCACGGCCAGCACCGCATCATCGGCCGCCGTGCGCGCGATGCCATCGACCGTCACGGCGGCGGCCTCGAAGCTGCGCACGGTCAGGTTCTGGGGCGCGAAGCGGAAATCCGCCCAGGGGGTGGTGCCGGCATGCAGCAGGAAGCGCGCAAGATTGGCCTGGAATCCGCCATCGAGCCATTCGGCACGGGTCATCTCGAAGCCGAGCGTGTCGAAGCCCGCGCCGCCATCATAGATGTCGCCGCGCGCCGTGCCGACCGTCATCACCACCACATCGTTGCCGCCATCGCCATGCACCCGGTCCGCGCCGGCGCCGGCGAAGAGCCGGTCATCGCCCTCGCCGCCATGGATCGTGTCATTGCCGTCGCCGCCGAGGATGGTGTCCGCGCCCATGTCGCCGGTGGCGAGGTCATGGCCCGCGCCGAGGTCGATCAGATCGTCACCGCCATTGCCCCAGGCGACGTCGTTGCCCGCACCGGCGCTGATCGTGTCGCGCCCGTCATCGGCGGCGATGGTGTCGTGGCCGGTGCCGGCGGTGACGCTGTCATCGCCCTGGCCCGCCCAGATGGTGTTGTTGCCGCCGCCGGCCTCGATCGTGTCGTCGCCGGCATCGCCGGTCAGGCTGTCATGGCCTGACCCGGCGCGGATGCTGTCATGGCCCTCGCCGCCGACCACGGTGTTGCGGCCTTCGGCGGCGAGCAGCGTGTCGTTGCCGGCATCGCCCTGCAGGCTGTCATCGCCGGCGCCGGCGTCGATGTGGTCATCGCCCTCGCCGCCATAGGCGCTGTCATGGCCGCCGCCGGTGAGGATCCGGTCGGCCCCGGCCTCGCCCCAGGCCTGGTCATTGCCTTCGCCCAGATGCATCCAGTCGTCGCCAGACCCGCCCCAGAGCTGGTCATTGCCCGTGCCGCCGTCGAGGCTGTCCGCGCCCTCGCCGCCATAGAGCAGGTCATTGCCCGCCCCGCCGATCAGCGTGTCGGCGCCGGCCTCGCCCCAGAGCCTGTCATGGCCCAGCCCGCCATCGAGCAGGTCGCCGAAGCGCGAGCCGAAGGCACCGTCGTCGCCGGCGCCGAGCAGCGCCTCGTGGGCGTCCGTCGCATTCTGCAAGTGCAGCCAGTCGCTTTGCGCAGTGCCGCGGGCGATGACGCGTGACATGGACCAGTCTCCTCGGGGCGCGACCCGATGCCGTTGCAGAATGCAATCGCATTTTGCGACGGGTGCGCCTTCCAAGGGTCAGGAGGCAGGAACCATGCCAGAGCGGGAGGTCAGGCCTCCAGCTCGGAATCCCAGTAGAGATAGTCCCGCCAGCTCTCGTGCAGGTGGTTGGGCGGGAAGCTGCGGCCGTTTTCCTGCAGCTCCCAGCTCGTTGGCTGGCGGGGCTCCATGCGGGGCTGCATGTTGCACTCGCGCGGCAGCTTGTTGGCCTTGCGCAGGTTGCAGGGGCCGCAGGCGGTGACGACGTTCTCCCAGCTCGTCCGCCCGCCGCGCGAGCGCGGGATGACATGGTCGAAGGTCAGGTCCGGAGTGGGCTTGGGCTGGCCGCAATACTGGCACTCGAAGCTGTCGCGCAGGAACACGTTGAAGCGCGTGAAGGCCGGGCGCCGCGCCGCGGGGATGTAGTCCTTCAAGGCGATGACGCTGGGCAGGCGCATGGTCAGGCGCGGCGAGTGCACCATGGTCTCGTATTCGGAGAGGACCGAGACCCGGTCCAGGAACACGGCCTTCACCGCATCCTGCCAGGCCCAGATGGAGAGCGGGAAATAGGACAAGGGCCGGAAATCCGCGTTCAGGACGAGCGCTGGATATCCCTGTCCGCCATTGAAGTGTCCGCCATCAGGCAAGCGCCACTCCTCTCGGAAGCAGCACACCAAGCCCTGGGGCCGAAAACGTTAGTGAAGCCCCAGATTCTGTGGCATCGCCGCGTTACGGACTCCTTCATGCCAGCCGCTTCGCTGCGGCGCAACCGGCGCCTGCGCAGGATTCACGGGGCGGTCATGCGGCAGCGCTGAGCATCTTCTGCAGGCTCAGGGCGCCCAGGCTGATCCCGGCCTCATCCAGCCCATGGCCGAGCCCGGGCCGGAACAGCGTCTCCACCGGCACGTCGAGGCGCCGCAGCACAGCTTCGGCCTGCCGGCTGGCGGCGGCGGGCACCACCTCATCGGCCTCGCCATGCACCAGCAGCACGGGCGGGCGGGCGGTGATCTCGCGCGCCAGGCTGTCCGGCCCCGGCAGCGCCCCGGCATAGGCCAGGATGCCGGCACAGCCGGGGGCGAGCCGCAGCCCCGTGAACAGCGCCGTCATCGCCCCCTGGCTGAAGCCCATCAGCACCAGATCCGCCGGGGTGAGGCCGAGGCTCTCCAGCTCCGTCCGCAACCACGGCATCAGCACCATGGCTGCCGCCGCCGCACCGGCCTCGATCCGCGCCGGGGTGCGGTCCTGCAGGCTGAACCATTGCCGCCCATAGGGGGCGAGGTCGCAGGGCTCGGGCCCGTGCGGGGCGATGAACAGCGCCCCGGGCACCGCCTTGCCCCAGCCGGGCGCGAGGTCGATCAGGTCGAAGCCATCCGCGCCCACGCCGTGCAGCAGCACCACCAGCTTGCGCGGGGTGCCGCCATCGGCGGGGCCCCAGCGTGGTCCATCCAGCGTCATGCCTGCCTCTTCCCCTTCGCGCCGCTTGCACGGCACAACATGGCGATGACCGCGCCGCTGACCACCCGTTTCGCGCCGAGCCCCACCGGGTTCCTGCATCTGGGCCATGCGGCCTCGGCGCTGGCGGGCTGGACGCGGGCGCGGGCGGTGGGCGGGCGCTTCCTGCTGCGGCTGGAGGATATCGACCCCGGTCGCTGCCGCCCGGAATACGCCGCCGCCATCGAGGAAGATCTGCGCTGGCTCGGGCTGGATTGGGATGGCGCGGTGCGGGTGCAATCCGCGCATCTGCCCGAATACCGCGCCGCACTGGCCGTGCTGGACTCGCGCGGGCTGCTCTACCCCTGCTTCTGCACGCGGCGCGACATTGCCGCGAGCCTGAACGCGCCGCATGGCCCCGACGGTCCGCTCTACCCCGGCACCTGCCGTGGACTGTCCGCGATGCAGCGCGCGGAGCGGATCGGCAGGGGCGAGCCGCATGCGCTGCGCCTCGACATGCTGCGCGCCCTGGCCGAGGTTCCGGGCCCGCTCACCTATCATGAGGAAGGTGAAGGCCGGCTGCGATGCGACCCCGCGCGCTTCGGCGATGTCGTACTGGCGCGCAAGGATGCGCCCGCGAGCTACCATCTCTGCGTCACCCATGACGATGCGCTGCAGGGCGTCACGCTGGTGACGCGGGGCGAGGATCTGCGTGCCGCGACCGATCTGCACCGGCTGCTGCAGGCGCTGTTCGGCTGGCCCGAGCCCTTCTATGAGCACCACCCGCTGCTGACCGACGCGCAGGGAAGGCGCCTGGCGAAGCGCGACGGCGCCGCCACGCTGCGCGACCTGCGCGCCCGCGGTGTGACGCCCGAGGAGGCGCGCGCGATGGCTCAGCGCCCGGCGGGCAGGATGTCCAGCAGGTAGGTCTCGTTGCCGATGCCGGTGACGCGCGACGCCACGGTGAAGCCGGGCAGGTCGAGCATCCAGAGCACGGAACTGCGCGGCCCGGTCTTCTTGCCGCCGGTGATCGCGGCCCAGGCGCCATCGGCGCTGATCGCCACCCCGCGCGGCCGCGCCGGCCCGCCGGAGGGATCGACAAGATGCAGGCGCTTCACCTCCCGCGCGCTCGCCACATGCACCAGCGAGACCGTGTCGGAAGCGAAACACGTCACCACCAGATGCGCGCCATCGGGCGTGAAGGCGGCCACGAAGGGCCGCGTGCCGGTGCCGGGATCATCGGTGCCGACCTGGATGCGCGCGCTCTCACGCCGCGCGGCGATGTCGATCAGGCTGATCGTGTTGCCATAGGCGCCGGTGCGCATGCTCTCCCGCGATGCCACCGCGGCGGTCCTCTGGTCCGGGGAGACGCTGATGCCGAAACCGCCGGACTGCACGGGAATCCGCGCCACCTCCGCATCCTCTTCCCCGGCCAGGGCGCGCGCGAGATCGATGAGGGAGACATCATCCGTCCCGCCATTGGCACTCAACAGCCAGCCCGTGCCGAGCGCGCTGACGGCGATGCCGTTGGGGTTGGGGAAGCGCCCGTAATCGGCGTGCGGATTGTCGTGCCGGCAGGGCGCGCCACCGCCATCGCGCAGCCTTATGCGCCGCGCCACACGCTGCGTGGCGCGATCGATGGCGGTGATCTCCACGCCGCCATCCTCCGCCCCCGGCGCCTCGGCCGAGCCCACCAGCAGATAGGCGCCATCGGGCGTGATGGCTGAGCCGACAGGGCCGCTCGTGCCCGTCTCGATGATGCCGGCCATCGCGGCCGTGGTGCCATCGATGCGCGGGTCGCGCAGCTTGGCGAGGTCGAGCACCGTGATCGTGCCTGGGTGCCCGTGCTGGTAGCCCAGCGCGGCGGCGGCGGGCACGATACCGGAATGATTCACCACATAGCCATGCTGCCCGCTGCGCGGCACCAGCACCGAAACCGGCTGGCCCGAGGCAGGTGCGCCCTGCACATCTGGGGTCACGCGCGGGCGCGAGAGCACGGCGCGATCCGTGGCGTCATTCGCCGGATCGCGCGCGGCCTCGGCATCGATCACCGCGATGTTGTTGTCCCACCGGCCACTCGCGAGAATCAGCGTGCCACTCATGCCAGGCCACTCCGCCATTTGCGCCAGAGGATCATCAGGATGGGCACCACCAGCGCCAGCGCCGCGCAGGCCAGCAGCGTGGCCGAGAGCGGGCGTGTGACGAAGATGGCCGGGTCGCCCAGGCTCAAGGTCAGCGACTGGCGCAGCGATGTCTCGAACAGCGGTGAGAGCACCAGGCCCAGGATCATCGGCGGCATCGGCCAGTCGTAGCGCTTCATCAGCCAGCCCAGGGCGCCGAAGCCGACCAGCAGCCAGGCATCCTCGACGCTGTTGGACTGCGAATAGACCCCCGCGATGCACAGCGCGAGGATCGGCGGGTAGAGCCAGGAATAAGGCACCGTCAGCAGCTTCGCGAAGAAGCCGGCCAGCGGCAGGTTCATGATCAGCAGCAGCAAATTGCCGATGAGCATGGAGGCGATCAACGCCCAGACGAGATTGGCGTTGGTGGTGAACATCTCGGGCCCTGGCCGCACGCCGAACATGATCAGCGCGCCGAGGATCACCGCCGTGGTGCCCGAGCCCGGCACGCCGAGGCTCAGCATCGGCACCATCGCCCCCGCGGCCGCGGCGTTGTTCGAGGCCTCAGGCCCGGCCACGCCCTCGATGGCGCCCTTGCCGAAGCGCGAGGGGTCGCGCGACAGCTTCTTCTCGACGATGTAGGCGACGAAGGAGGCGATGGTGGCCCCCGTGGCCGGCAGCACGCCGATGATGAAGCCGATCACGCTGCCGCGCAGGATCGGCAGGCGCGATTGCCGCCACTCGGCGCGGGAGGGCAGGACATTCGCCACCTTCGCCACCGGCCGCGCCACGCCCGCATTGCACCCGCCCAGCACCTCGCCCAGCCCGAACAGGGCAACGGTGAGCACGATGAATTCCAACCCGTCCAGCAGCCAGACCTGGCCGAAATCATAGCGCGGGATGCCCACCTGCGGATCGATGCCCATGGTGCCGAGCGCAAGCCCCGCGAGCCCCGCCGTCAGCCCCTTGATGAGCGATCCGCCGACCGCCGCCAGCGCCATCAGCCCCAGCAGCACGAGCGAGAAATACTCGGGCGGGCCGAAGGCCAGCGCCATCTTGGCCAGGGGCGGGGCGATCAGCATCAGCCCGATCGTGCCGATGGTGCCGGCGATGAAGCTGCCGATGGCGGCGATGCCGAGTGCGACGCCCGCACGCCCCTGCAGCGCCATCTGGTAGCCATCGATGGCGGTCATCACGGTGGAACTCTCGCCCGGCACCGAGATCAGCACCGAGGTCAGGGTGCCGCCATACTGGCTGCCATAGTAGATGCCGGCGAACATGATGATCGCGCCGGTCGCGTCCATGCCGAAGGTGATCGGCAGCAGCAGCGCGATGGCCGCTGCCGGCCCGATTCCCGGCAGCACGCCGACGATCTGGCCGAGCAGCACGCCGAGGAAGCACAGCGCGATATGCGTTGGGGTGAGCGCGGCCGCGAAGCCGGCCATCAGCGAGGCAAGCGCATCCATGCCGCGTCAGCCTCCGAAGGGGCCAAGCGGCAGCGGCACGGCGAGCCACACCGCGAAGATCACGTGCAGCGCGCCGGTCACCGCCGCGGCCGCGATGAAGGCAGCGACGGGCGGCTTGCGTTCCACCAGCGCGTAGAGGGCGAGCAGCATGGCGAAGATGGTCAGCACGAAGCCCACCACTTCCAGCGCCGTGACGGCTGCCGCCGTGATCACCAGCACCAGCAGCGGCTTGCGCAGCCCGCCCTGATCCTCGGCGGGCGCGGCCGGTGCGAAGATCGCCTGCGCCGCCGACAATCCTGCGAAGCCCAGCAGCAGCACGCCGAAGACCAGCGGCAGGAAGCCCGGCCCGGGTGTCTCCCGATCCCAGCGCGGCAGTTCCGCCGCCCCCATCACCCAGACGAGGCCGAGGGTGGCGAAGATCAGCGAGACGAGGAGGTCGCCCCCCCCGATCCGCTGCCTCACGCCGGGCGGCCGAGCAATTCGCGATACAGCCGTTCCTGCGCCGCGAGGAAGTTGGTGAAATCGGTGCCCACCATGGTCGCCGCACTCGCCACATTGTCGGCGAGATACTTCTTCCACGCATCGGTCGCGACCACGCGCTGCATCACCTCGGTCCAGTAGGCGGCGGCGGCATCGGGCACCTGGCGCGGCACGGCCACGCCGCGCCACATCTGGAAATTCTCGGCGTTGATGCCCTGTTCCTTCATCGTCGGCACATTGGGCAGGTCGGCGAAGCGCGTGTCGCGGAACACGCCGATGGCGCGCACCGCGCCCGAATTCAGATGGCCCATGAATTCCAGCGGATTGCCGATCGAGGCCTGCACATGCCCGCCCAGCAGCGCGGTCAGCGCCTCGCCGCCCGAATTGAAGTTCACCATGTTCAGCTCGGCGCCGATGGCGCGGCCGAAGACGGTGATCGCCATCTGGTCGGTGGTGCCGCCGGTGGAGAAGTTCACGCTGCGCGCCGGCGCGGCGCGGGCCGCGGCGGCGAAGGCGCTCGCACTCTGATGCGGGCTGTCGGCGCGCACGAAGAGCAGGAAATCGTCGAGCATGACGTTCACGATGGGCCGCACTTCGGAGAGCGTGCGGACATTGGGCACCATGATCGGCGTGATCTGCGTGGTGCCGTTGATGAGCACCAGCGTGTGCGGATCGGTGCGCCGGCTGGCCGCGACATAGGCGATGCCCACCGCGCCGCCGCCGCCGGGACGGTTCACCGGGTTGACGGCGACGGGCACCATCCGCTCATCGGTGATGATCTTCTGGATGACGCGGGCCATGAGGTCGGCGCCACCGCCGACGGCGAAGGGAATGACGAATTCCACGTCGCGCGTCGGGCGCCAGGCCTGGGCGAGGGCAGGGCGGGCCAGGGTGAGGCTGCCCAGGCCGGCGGCGAGCGCGGTTCTGCGAGTGAGGCGCATGGCACGTTTTCCCCGATCATGTTCTTGTCCGCGCATCATCGTGACTCGCCGCGGGCAGGTCAACAATCGGTTGCAGCGATCGCCCTCAATGCCCGCCGCCGAGATAGGCGTCGCGGATCTCCGGCCGCGCGAGCAGCTCGGCGCCCGTGCCTTCCATGGTGATGCGCCCGGTGACCAGCACGTAGCCACGATGCGCAAGGCGCAGCGCCTGGTTGGCGTTCTGCTCCACCAGCAGGACGGTCAGCCCCTCCCGCGCATTCAGGTCGCGGATCGCGGCGAAGATCTGCCGGACGATGAGCGGCGCGAGCCCCAGCGAAGGTTCATCGAGCAGCAGCAGGCGCGGGCGCGACATCAGGGCGCGACCGATGGAAAGCATCTGCTGCTCGCCGCCCGACAGCGTGCCGCCGCGCTGCGCCGCGCGTTCCTTCAGCCGCGGGAAGAGGGCAAAGACCTTCTCGAGATCCCCGCCCGGATCATGCCCCTGCGCCTGCGCGCCCATCAGCAGGTTCTCGAGCACGCTCATGCGCGGGAAGATGCGGCGGCCCTCCGGGGACTGCGCGATGCCCATGCGCATGATCTCATGCGTCGGGCGCTGGGTGATGTCCTGCCCATCGTAGAGCACGCGGCCGGAACGCGCACGCGGATCGCCGCACAGGCTCATCAGCAGGGTGGATTTGCCCGCGCCATTGGCGCCGATCAGCGTGACGATCTCGCCCTTCGCGACATGCAGGGAAACGCCCTTCAGCGCCTGCACCGCGCCGTAATTCGTGACCAGCGACTCGACCTCGAGAAGGTTGCTCATGCCTCCTCCTCCTCGCCCAGATAGGCAGCGATGACGTGGCGGTCGTTGCGCACCTGCTCGGGCGTGCCTTCGGCGATCTTCCTGCCGTGGTCGAGCACGACGACATGGTCTGAAATGCGCATGACGATGCCCATGTCGTGCTCGATCAGGATCACCGAGGTCGGCGCCGGTGCCGCGGAGCGCCCATCGCGGATCGCCAGCAGCAGTTCGGACAGCTCGTCGGATTCGCGTGGATTCAGCCCGGCGGCGGGTTCGTCGAGGCAGAGAAGCTGCGGGTTGGTGCACATGGCGCGCGCGATCTCGAGCCGCCTTTGCGCGCCATAGGGCAGCGCGCCGGCGGGATCATCGGCGCGCTCGATCAGCCCGATGGCGCGCAGCCAGGCGCTGGCGCGCTCGATGGCGGCGGCCTCCGCGCGGCGATAGCCACCCAGGCCGAGCAGCGCGCCGATGCCGAAGCCCGTCGCGGCATTGAGGGCGAGGTGCTGTGCGACCAGCAGGTTCTCGAGCACCGTCATGCCCTGGAAGAGACGGATGTTCTGGAAGGTGCGCGCCACGCCGGCGCGCGCGATCAGATGGTCCTTCAGGCTCTCCAGCTGCGCCGTGCTGCCATCCGCGCGCGTGAGGCGCAGCGTGCCGCCGCTCGGGCGATAGAAGCCGGTGATGCAGTTGAACACCGTGGTCTTGCCCGCGCCGTTCGGTCCGATCAGCGCCGTGATCGCGCCCCGTTCCGCCGTGAAGCTCACGGTGTCGACGGCCAGCAGACCGCCGAAGCGCATGGTCAGGCCTTCGACCTTGAGGATCGGTGCGCTCATCCGCGGCCCTCTCCCACATGTTCCGCACCGATCGCGCGGCGCGTGCCGAGTGCGACGGTGGGGGTGCGGCTGCCGACCAGCCCGCGCGGGCGCACCACCATGATCACCACCATGGCCGCGCCGAAGACCAGCATGCGCCACTCTTCCAGGTCACGGAACAATTCGAAGCCGCCGATCATCACCAGCGCGGCCACGGCCACGCCGATCTGGCTGCCGAGGCCCCCCAGCACGACGATGGCGAGGATGATGGCGCTCTCGATGAAGGTGAAGCTTTCGGGGCTGATGAAGCCCTGGCGCGTGGCGAAGAAGGCGCCGGCGAAGCCGCCGAACATCGCCCCCAGTGCGAAGGCCGTCAGCTTCGTGGTGGTCACGTTGATGCCCAGCGCGCGGCAGGCGATCTCATCCTCGCGCAGCGCCTCCCACGCCCTGCCGATCGGCTGGCGGCGGATGCGCACGCTGACCCAGTTCGTCAGCAGCGCCAGCGCCAGGATCAGGTAGTAGAGGAAGATCACGCGGTGCACGGGGTCGGGTTCGATCCCGAAGAAACCCGCGAAGCTGTTGGGGTCGCCCGACATGTTGAATGGCAGGCCGAAGAAGGAAGGGCGCGGGATGCCGCCGATGCCGTTCGGCCCGCCGGTGAGCTCGACCCAGTTCAGCAGCACGATGCGGATGATCTCGCCGAAGGCGAGTGTGACGATGGCGAGGTAGTCGCCGCGCAGCCGCAGCACCGGGAAGCCGAGCAGGATGCCCCAGAAGGCGGCGAGGATGCCCGCCAGCGGCAGGCAGACCCAGAAGGACAGGCCGAAATACTGCGCCAGCAGCGCATAGGAATAGGCGCCGACCGCGTAGAAGGCGACGTAGCCGAGGTCCAGCAGCCCCGCGAGGCCGACGACGATATTGAGCCCCCAGCCGAGCATCACATAGGTCAGCACCAGGATGCCGAGGTCGAGCTCATAGCGCCCGATGCCCGGGATCATCGGCAGCACCAGCGCGGCCCCCAGCAGCGCCGGGGCGAAGACGACAGCGGCCTTGCCGCCGAGCCTGCCGAGCGCGATCGAGGGCGGCTTGGCCTCGCGCGCCTGCCACAGCGACAGGATCAACCGCCCCACGAAGACCAGCGCGCAGAGCCCCGCCACTTCCGGCCAGCGCGTGCGCAGGAACAGCGCGCCGCTGGGCGAGACATCGGTCCGCAGGCCGACCATGAGGACGAAGAGGCCGAAGGCAACCGCCGTCGCGATCAGCGCCTCGCGCAGCGCGATGTAGAGGAAATTCCGGCGCGGCCGATTCACGTCTCCGGGCCCTTCGGCCCTCCGACGATCGGACGCGCTCATACTTTCTCGACCTCCTGCCGCCCGAGCAGCCCGGTCGGCAGGAAGATCAGCACCAGCGCCAGGATCGAGAAGGCCGCGACATCCTTGTACTGCACGCTGAAATAGGCGGACCAGAAGGTCTCGATCAGGCCGATCAGCAGGCCCCCCAGCACCGCGCCCGGCAGCGAGCCGATGCCCCCCAGCACCGCCGCGGTGAAGGCCTTCACCCCGGCGAGGAAGCCGATATAGAAATCGATGACGCCGTAACGGAACAGGTAGAGCGTGCCCGCCACGGCGGCGAGCGCGGCGCCGATCACGAAGGTCAGGCTGATCGTGCGGTCCGTGTCGATGCCGAGCAGCGAGGCCATGCGCCGGTCCTGCTCGCAGGCGCGCATCGCACGTCCCAGGGATGTCTTGGTCACCAGCCAGGTGAAGATCGCCAGCACCGTCAGCGTCGAGCCGATGATGAGCATCTGCATGTTGGAGAGCTGCACGATGAAGTCGCCCTCGCGCATGATCTCGATGCCGCCGGTGACCAGGGGTTCGGTCGGCTTCACCCGCGCGCCCTGGCTGACCTGCACGAAGTTCTGCAGCACGATCGACATGCCGATGGCGGAGATGAGGGGCGCGAGGCGGAAGCTGCCCCGGAGCGGCCGATAGGCGATGCGCTCCACGCTCCAGCCATAGAGCGCGGTGAAGGCCATGGAGATGGCAAGCACCAGCAGCAGCGCGGCCGGGCCATCCATCAGCCCGCCCGACATCAGCATGACCACCGAGATCAACGCGATGAAGGCGCCCACCATGAACACGTCGCCATGGGCGAAGTTGATCATGCCGATGATGCCATAGACCATGGTGTAGCCGACCGCGATCAGGCCGTAGATCATGCCGAGGCTGATGCCGTTGATCAGCTGTTGCAGCGCATAGGCCACGCGCCATCCCCCTGTTGCCCCGTTACGAGGACACTCAGGGAAGCACGGCGCGCTGGCAAGCGGAGGCTGAGACGCCCGGATGAAAATTCGGAAAGCTGTCCGGCCCGAGCGGCGGCGGCCTACAGCGCGCGGATGCCCGAGGCCCGCAGCATCGGAACCCAGAGCGCGCGTTCGGCCGCGTAGAAGGCATCGACCTCGGCCGGGCTCATCGCCGGGCCGACGGGGGCGCTGCCCATGGCCTCCAGCCGGTCGCGCAGCGCGGGGCGGGCCAGCACCGCGGTCAGCGAGGCGTTGAGCCGCTGTGCGGTTGCCTCCGGCAGCGCGGCGGGGGCGGCAATGGAATTCCAGGTGCCGCCGGTGAAGCCCGGCAGCCCGGACTCCGACAGGGTGGGGATGTCCGGCGCGGCCGGCAGGCGCTGCGTGGCCGCCACGCCCAGGATGCGCGCGCGCCCGCTGCGATGATGCGGCAGGGCGGTGACGGCGGCGTCGAACATGAAGGTCAGCCGGCCTGCGATCACGTCGGTCAGCGGCAGGGCGCTGGAGGAATAGGGCACATGCACCAGGTCGCCGCGGGTGATCTCCGCCGCCTGGGCGAAGCGGGCGCCTACCACATGCGTGGTGGTGCCGGTGGGGCCGGAGCCGAACTGCATCGGCCCCTGCTCGATCCGCAGCCTGCCGAGGAAGGTGGCAAGGTCCGGCACCGCCGGATCGGCGCCCACGACCAGCGCCATCGGCACATGGTTGATGAAGGCGAGGCCGCGGATCGCCGTGGCGACGTCCACCGGCAGGGAATCGAAGAGGGCGAGGTTCATCACCAGCTGCGAGACGGTGCCGAAGAGCAGCGTCTCGCCATCCGGCTCGGCGCGGGCCACCAGTTCGACCGCGCGGCTGCCAGCCACGGCGGGCTGGTTCTCGACCAGGATGCGCCGCCCCTCGGCCTCCTCCCAGGCGGCGGCGACCAGCCGGGCCACGACGTCGGCATTGGCGCCGGCGCCGGAGGCGACGATGAGGCGGATGGGGCGGGGGGTCTGCGCCTGCACGGCAGGGCTGGCGAGGGCAGAGAGGGAGGCGGTGAGCAAGGCGCGGCGTGCGAGGGGCATGGCGGGGTCTCCTTGCCCGTTATATGAGAATGAGAATCGTTCTCATCAAGAGCAGTCCGCGCGGCTGGCTCTACTCCGGCTCCTCCTCCGGCTCCGGCGCGGCCGGGATGGCGTAGTCGCCCTGCAGCCAGCGGCCGAGATCCACCTGCTGGCAGCGCTCGGAACAGAAGGCGGCGCGGGGTTGCAGGATCGGCTGGCGGCAGATCGGGCAGCGTCGCGGCCGGGGTGCGGCGGGCTTGTTCATGCGGGTTCCAGCACTTCCTGCCCGGGGCGCAGCAGGGGATCGGGGCGCAGCAGCAAGGCGCGCCCGGCCCCGGCCGCGAAATCCGCCAGCGCGGCGGGCAGGGAGTCGAGTGCGGCCAGCACGCCGGGATGGGCGCGCAGCGCCAGAGCCTGGGCGGGCTGGGCGGCAGCCTCCGCTGCCGCGCGGCGCAGCGCGGCCAGGCCATGGGTCAGGGGCGAGGCCGGCAGGCCAAGCACCTCATGCAGCGCGGGGTGGATGCGCGGGCGCACCACCTCCATCAGCCCCAGCCGCGTCAGGCCGAGCAGGCGCGGGCCGAGCGGGTCGCCAGACAGGGCTTCGGCGAAGGGCTGTTCCAGTGCGCCGCGCTGCTTCGGCGACAGGCCGGCGAGATCGAGCAGAATGGCGCCGCCGAGGTTGCGCAGGCGTATCTGCCTGGCCGCTTCCTCCACCGCGCGGCGATTGACCGTCTGCACATTTCCGGTGCCGGAATCGACATCGATGGCGGTCAGCGCCGGGGTGGGGTGGATCAGCAGACGGCCGCCGCCGGGGAGGGGGACCTCGGCCTCGGTCAGGCCCGCGAAGGCCTCCTCGAGCGCGGCATCGAAGGCGCGCGGCACGCGCTGCACCCGCGCGGCGCCAATCTGCCGGGCCAGGCGCGCGGCGAGGGGGGCGCCATCGGTCAGCACCATCGCGCCGGGCCACCGATGCGCGAGTCGCAGCGCGGCCTCAGGGCCACGGGCCAGCAGGCCGAGACGATCCGTGGCGAGCGCACGTTCCGCGGCGCTCAGCTTCGCCGTGACGCGCGGCCCCTTGCCGCCCAGGGCGGCGCGGGTGATGCGCACCGGCAGGATCTGTCCCTCCTGCACGCTCCGGCCGATGGGCTGCCGGCTCTCCGCCGCTTCATTCTCCGCGAGGAAGGCGGTACTGCCATCGCCGAGCAGCAGGAAGGCGCCGCTCATCGCGGGGGCAAGGGCGCTCACGCGGGCCATGTGCAGGTCGCCCACGCCATCGGGGCGGCCAGGGCGCTCGACGACCGCTTCGGTCAGCACATCGTCGCGGAGAAGCGCCAGGCGATGCTCGCCGGGCGAGACGGAGACCCTGATGATCTCGGGGACGTCCGTGGCGTCGCGCGGCCGATTCACGCTTCCGGGCATGCGCCCTCCGGCGATCGGGCGCGGGTCACGGCCTCAGCCAGCCCGCGCCTCGCAGGATCTGCGCCGTCTCGAACAGCGGCAGGCCGACCACGTTCGAGTGGCTGCCGGAGAGGAAGCGCACCCAGGCCTCGGCGCTCTTCTGGATCTGGTAGCCGCCGGCCACGCCCCGCCACTCGTCGCTGTCCAGGTGCGCCGCGACCTGCCCCGGGGTGAGGCGCTGGAAGGTGAGGATGGTGGTGACCAGCCTTTCGGTGCGCTGGCCATCGGGCCGGCGCAGGCACACGCCGGTCATCACGCGATGCCGGCGGCCGGAAAGGGCCTCAAGGAAGGCCTGGGCCTCGGCCCGGTCGCGCGGCTTGCCGAGGATGCGCCGGCCGAGCCCCACCACCGTATCGGCGGCGAGCACGAGGGATTCCGGCGCGAGCGACGCCACCGCATCGGCCTTGCTGCGCGCAAGGCGCATGGCCAGGGCACGCGGCACCTCGGCCTTCAGGGGGGTTTCGTCGATATCCGCTGGCAGCACGCGATCCGGCACGATGCCGAGGCGGGCCAGCAATTCGATCCGGCGCGGGCTGGCCGAGGCCAGGACAAGCGGCGGCGCCACGGTGGCGCCGATCTACTTGAACCGGAAGGTGATGCGACCCTTGGTCAGGTCGTAGGGCGTCATTTCCACGTTCACGCGGTCGCCGGCCAGGACGCGGATGCGGTTCTTGCGCATCTTCCCGCTGGTGTGGGCGAGCACCATGTGTTCGTTGTCGAGCTTCACGCGAAACATCGCGTTGGGCAGCAGCTCGACCACCTGGCCGCTGAACTCGATCATGTCCTCTTTAGACATGCGGATTATTCATCTCTGGCTTCTCGGGCATGGAGACGGGAAACCGCGGCTGGCCGCGGCGCGCGGAACATGATCGTGACCGGCGCGCGGGTCAAGGCGCAGAAAGCGGCAAGCCGAGCCGCAGGGCGATGCTGTCGCCATGCGCGTCCAGCCCCTCGGCCCGCGCGAGGGTCACCGCCGCCGGCCCGATCGCCGCCAGCGCCGCGGCATCGGCCTCGATCCAGGTGGTGCGCTTGAGGAAGTCGAACACCGAGAGGCCGGAGGCGAAGCGGGCCGTGCCGGAGGTCGGCAGCACATGGTTGGGCCCGGCGACGTAGTCGCCCAGCGCCTCGGGCACGTAGCGGCCCAGGAAGGCCGCGCCGGCATGGCGGATCCGGCCGAACAGCGCGCGGGGGTCGGCCACCATGATCTGCAGGTGCTCCGGGGCGAGGCGGTTGGTCAGCGTGGCGGCTTCGTCGAAGTCGCGCGCGACGATGATGGCACCATGCGCCGCCCAGGAGGCGCCGGCGATGGCGGCGCGTGGCAGGCGCTGCAGGGCGGTGGCGACGGCGCGCTCCACCGCCTCGCCGAAGGCCGCGTCATCGGTGATGAGGATGGCCTGCGCGGCCTCGTCATGCTCGGCCTGGGCGAGCAGGTCGAGCGCCACCTCGGCGGGGTCGTTGCTGGCATCGGCCAGCACCACGACCTCCGACGGGCCGGCGATGGAATCGATGCCGACCCGGCCGAAGACCTGGCGCTTGGCTTCCGCGACATAGGCGTTGCCCGGCCCGACGATGCGGTCCACCGGGGCGAGGGACGCCGTGCCATAGGCCAGCGCCGCCACCGCCTGCGCGCCACCGAGGCGCCAGATCTCGGTGACGCCGGCCAGGTGAGCGGCGGCGAGGACCAAGTTGTTCAGAACGCCGTCCGGCGTGGGCACGCACATGGCGATGCGCGCGACGCCCGCGGCCCGGGCCGGCAGCGCGTTCATCAGCACCGAGGACGGATAGGCCGCCTTGCCGCCGGGCACATAGATGCCCACCGCATCCAGCGCGCCCCAGCGCATGCCGGCGGTGACCCCGACCTCATCGGTGCGTTCCAGGTTCTGCGGCAGCTGGGCGCGGTGGAAGGCTTCGATCCGCTGCGCGGCGAGTGCCAGGGCCTCGCGCTGCGCCACCGGGATGGCGGCGACGGCGGTGGCGATCTCGGCCTCGCTGACGCGCAGCCCGGCCATTCCCTGCGGCTGCCAGCGATCGAAGCGCGTGGTCAGGCGCAGCAACGTGGCATCGCCCTCGGCGCGGACATCCGCGATGATGGCGGCGACGGCGGCATCCACCCGCGCGCCCTCCTCGCGCCCGGATTCGAGCAGGGTGCGGAAGAAGGGCTCGAAATCGGGATGGCTGGTGGACAGGCGCTTCATCTTGCGTGGGCCTCGGCGAGGGCGGCGCGGAAGCGGACGATCCAGGTGCCGATCGCCTCGGGCCGGGTCTTGAGGGCGGTGCGGTTGACGATGAGGCGCGAGGTCACATGCGCGATCACATCCGTCTCGACCAGGCCGTTGGCCTTCAGTGTGGAGCCGGTCTGCACCAGGTCCACGATCACCCGCGACAGGCCGAGCGAGGGGGCGAGCTCCATGGCGCCGTTCAGGTGCACGATCTCGGCCTGGATGCCCCGGGTGGCGAAATGGCGATGCGCGATGGTGGGGTATTTGGTCGCGACCGCGATGCGCGAGGCCGCGGCGATGTCGATGCGCGAAGCCGGCGAGACCGGCTCGGCCACCGAGACACGGCACCGGCCGATGCCCAGGTCGAGCGGCGCATAGATCTGGTCGTAGTCGAATTCCATCAGCACATCGGCGCCGCAGACGCCGATATGCGCCGCGCCATGCGCCACGAAGGTCGCGACATCGAAGGGGCGCACGCGCACCACGTCGAGCCCCGGATCATTGGTCTCGAAGCGCAGCCGGCGGCTGTCCTCATCGGTGTAGTCGGCGGCCGGGACGATGCCGGCGCGCGCCAGCACCGGACCCAGCTCGGCCAGGATCCGGCCCTTGGGCAGCGCGAGGATCAGCGGCGTCGCGGCCTCGCTATGCGTGGCCGGATCGGCGGGATAGGGGGTGGCGGTCATGCGCGCGGGGTAGCACCCCGGAAGGGCGCGCGGAAGGGAGCGCGCGTGTGCGTGTGGGGCCCCAAGCTAGCCTCCGGCAATGGCAGCCACCCTGGCGGACGGCGAAGCCGGCCGAGGCGCCGAACGGCGCCCGCCGCTCATGCGGCGAGCCAAGCCCGCGGAGCGGGCGCCCGGCGCCTGAGGGCTAAACGGTGAACTGTTCCGCCAGGATCCGCTCGGACAGGCCGTGGTCCGGGTCGAAGAGCATGGTCAGCGAGACGCCCCGGTCCTCCCACACCTCGACGCGGCGCACGTCGCGCACCTCCGTGTAGTCGGCGACGGCGGCGACGGGGCGCTTTTCGGGCTCCAGCACCTCGAACACCACCCGCGCCTCGGCCGGCAGCAGCGCGCCGCGCCAGCGGCGGGGGCGGAAGGCGGAGATCGGCGTCAGCGCCAGCAGATTGGCGCCCAGCGGGATGATCGGGCCATGCGCCGAGAGGTTGTAGGCGGTGCTCCCGGCGGGGGTGGAGACCAGCACGCCGTCGCAGATCAGCTCCTCCAGCCTTTCCTTGCCGTCCACCACGATGCGGATCTTGGCGGCCTGGCGGGTTTCGCGCAGCAGCGAGACCTCGTTGATGGCCAGCGCCTGGACCGGCTGGTCATCCTCGCCCACGAAGGCGTTCATGCGCAGCGGGTGCAGCGTGGCTGCCTGCGCGGCGGCGAGGCGCGCGGGCAGGTCATCCTCGCGGTAGCTGTTCATCAGGAAGCCGACGGAGCCGCAATTCATGCCATAGACCGGCCGGTTGCGGCCCAGCAGGCGATGCTGCGTCTCCAGCATCAGCCCATCGCCGCCCAGGGCGACGATGAAGGCGGCGGTCTCGGGATCCGCCTCGCCGTAGCGCGCGACCAGCCGCGCCTGCGCCGCCAGGGCGTGTTCCGTGCCGGCGGCGAGGAAGGCGATGCCTGGGCTCACGCCAGCGTGTCCACGCGCCGGGCATCGCGGTGTTCCAGCACCGGCATGTCGCGCCGCACGCGCGCCGTCACGGCCGGATCGATGCGTGCGGTGGCCCAGCCGGTGCCGTCGCTGCACTTGGCCACGACATGGCCCCAGGGGTCGGCGATCAAGGAATGGCCATAGACCTGGCGGGTCGCGCCGCGCTCCTCATAGGCGCCGTGGCTGGCGGCGGCGATGATCCAGCACTGGGTCTCGATGGCGCGCGCGCGCAGCAGGACCTCCCAGTGATCCTTGCCGGTCTGGAGCGTGAAGTTGGACGGCACGAGGATGGCCTCGGCACCCATCCGGCGAAGCGCGACGAACTGCTCGGCGAAGCGCATGTCGTAGCAGATGGTCAGGCCCAGCTTCACGCCGCCGGCCTCGACCACGACCAGCTCCGTGCCCGCACCGTAGAGCGCGCTTTCGCGGTAGCCGGTGCCGTCGGGGGCGGTGATGTCGAACAGGTGGATCTTGCGATAGCGCGCGATCTCACGCCCTGTCGGGTCGAAGACCAGCGTGGTGTTGTAGAGCTTGTCCGGCCCCTGCTCGATGATCGAGCCGCCATGCACATGGATGGCATGGGTGCGTGCGAGGTCGCGCAGGAATTCATAGGCAGCGCCGCCGGTCCCGCCGGGCTCGGGAAGGATCTCGGCGGCGGCATTGCGTGCCTCGCGCCCGCCGCCGAGATTCGTCCAGGTCTCGGGCAGGCTGACCATGTCCGGCCGGTCGGCGGCGATGGCGCCCTCGATCAGCCGGCGGGCCTGGTCGATGTTCGAGGGCTTGTCGGAGCCCTGGTTCATCTGGATGACGGCGACGCGCATGCGGGCTCCTTGCGAAGAGCCCGCATCAAGCCCAGTCGGCGGACCGTGGGCAAGGCCCCGGCCCGCTCAGGCGTCAGATGGCCTGCAGGCCGTTATTGGTGACGATGATCTGGCTGGCGCGGCAGATGTCCACGCGGCGCAGCTCGGCGCTGCGGCCATTCTGCCAGACCACCCGGAAATCATAGGCGCCGGTATTGGCGGCCCGGTAGTTCACGAAGCGGCCCGGCGGCAGGACATTGGTGCCAAGCTGGTCATTGCCCCAGGAACCGAAGCTGGCGTGGCTGAAGAACAGCTGCGCGACCGTCAGGGAGGACTGGTTCACGACGCGGAAGGAGGTGTCGCAGCCCGGCACGATCACGGTGTTGGTGGTCACGGGGCGCCGGTTGTCCTCGGTGCAGGCCACCAGGCCGAGCGCGGCGAAGCCCAGCAGGCCGGCCCGCGTGATGAATCCCTTTCTCGAAACCGCCATGGCGTTCCCCGATATTGCCGATTGATGACCGGAACGCATGATAATCGGACAGGTCGGGTCGGCAACCCCGGTTCAGCGACGATCCCGCGGCCAGTCCAGGCGCGGCTCCGCACGGCCCGCGCCACGATCGGGCCAGGCGGCGGGGGGCGGCACCGGGGGGGCGCCGCGGGGCGGAGGCTCCTCGAAGCGCGGCGGTTCCACCCAATCCTCCTCGACGGGTGGCGCGCGGCGCCGGCCCGGCTCCGGCAGGCGGAGGGTGAGGCTGCGGATTTCCGTCTGGATGTCGTCGAGCTGCGCCTCGATGGCTTCCAGGCGGCCCTTCACGCCGAACACGCTGAAGGGCATGAGCAGATAGGCGAGCACCACGAGCGCGACGACCAGCAGCAGCACCAGGCTGGCCCATTCGGGCAGGCCCGGGATGGTCAGCGCCGCGAGGATGCCTTCCAACATCCCCTCAGCCGCCCGTGACGCTCATGTGCCGTGCCACCGCGGGCGCGCGCCGGGTGCGGTCGATGACGAAGTCATGGCCCTTCGGCTTGCGCGCGATGGCGTCGAGCACCGCCTGGCGCAGGCCTTCCTCATCCACGGAAGGGTCACGCAAGGGGCGGCGGAGATCCGCCGCATCGTCCTGGCCCAGGCACATGTAGAGCGTGCCGGTGCATGTCAGCCGCACGCGGTTGCAGCTTTCGCAGAAATTATGGGTCATCGGCGTGATGAAGCCGATCTTCTGGCCGGTCTGCGCCACCGTGTCATAGCGCGCAGGCCCGCCGGTATTGTGGTCCGAGGGCACCAGCGTCCAGGTCTGCTGCAGGCGCTGGCGCACCAGGGAGAGCGGCAGGTACTGGTCCGTGCGGTCGCCGCCGATGTCGCCGAGCGGCATGGTCTCGATCAGGCAGAGGTCGAAGCCGTGCTCGCCGCACCAGGCCAGCATGCGGTCGTATTCGTGCTCGTTCACGCCCTTCAGGGCCACGGCATTGATCTTCACGTGCAGGCCGGCGGCCTTGGCCGCGAAGATGCCGTCCAGCGTCTGCTCGATCTTGCCCCAGCGAGTCACGGCGGCGAAGGTCGCCGGGTCGAGCGTGTCGAGGCTCACATTGATGCGCCGGACCCCGGCCGCGTACAGCTCCGTGGCCATCCGGGTCAGCTGGGTGCCGTTGGTGGTGACGGTCAACTCCTGCAACCCGCCCGCGCCCAGCCGCGCGCCCAGGCTGCGGAACAGGCTGATGACGTTCTTGCGCACCAGCGGCTCGCCCCCGGTCAGGCGGATCTTCTCGACGCCGAGGCCGATGAAGGTGCCGCAAAGGCGGTCCAGCTCCTCCAGGCTCAGCACCTCTGCCTTTGGCAGGAAGGTCATGTCCTCGGCCATGCAATAGACGCAGCGCAGGTCGCAGCGGTCGGTGACCGAGACGCGCAGATAGCGGACCCGTCGGCCGAACGGATCGATCATGGCAGGCTTTCCCCAATCATCGGCCCGATCGGGGCCGTCCCCAGGGGCATTTGGTCCGCCCCCCCTCGGTATTGCAAGCCCTTCAGGCCAGGACGGTGACCAGCCCGGTCGCGACCAGGAAAATCAGCGCGAGCCGCTTGTAGAGCCGTTCCGGTATCACGTGGAACAGGCGCACGCCGATCGGGACGCTGAGCAGCATGACCGGCAGCAGGATCAGGAGTTTCGCGATCACCTGGAACCCCATCAGCCCGCCGAGCGCGGGTGGGATGATGGAGATCACCGAAATGGTGGCGAAGAACAGGATCAGGTTGGCCCGGTGCTGCTTCGCCGCCTCCGGCCCCGCCAGCATGTAGAGGATGACCGGCGGCCCGCTGATGCCCGTGGCCCCCTTCAGCAAGCCCGCCAGCCCGCCGACGGCGAGGTTGAGCGGCAGCGGCCGCGCACCGTGGTAGCGCCAGCCACTCGCCAGCAGCAGGCCGAACACCAGCACCAGCGCGCCGATCGCCCGGCGGAGTGCATCCTGGTCGGCGGTCAGCAGCACGAAGGCACCGAAGGGGGTCATCAGGCAGGCGGCAGCGCCGATCGGCAGGATGACCCGCCGATCCGCCTGGCCGAACGCCTTTGGCAGCAGCTGGAGCGAAACCGCGAGTTCCATCAGCAGCATCACGGGCACGCCGATGCGCGGCCCCCAGAGCACCGAATAGGCCGGCGCCAGCAGCACCGCCGTCCCGAAGCCGGAATAGCCGCGCATCACGCCGGCGATGCTGGTCACCACGATCGCCGCCCAGATCCGCCAATCCGCGAACAGCACCGCGAGATCGGCCATCACCACGTTCAAGCCCGTTCCTCCGGCAGGATGTCCAGAACCACGGCCGGGCCGATCAGGGTCTTCTTGCCGGCATGCTCGAAATTCACCGTGATGCGCTCGCCCGCGACCGACTGCACCTGCCCGATGCCCCAGTCCGGGAAGGCCGGATGGCGCACGCGCAGCCCGGGGAAGATCTCACTCGCCATGCGCGCCAGTTACCAATCATTAGCGGGTTGCGCCTAGCCTCCCCGCCCTCTGGCCGTCACGGGGCAGCCCCATTCCTGCTGCATGGGATCGTGCGGCCTGTTTTCGGCAGCCGCTTTTTTGGGCAGCCGCGTGAGGAAGGCGCAGGGCAGAATGCGCTGCGAGACGGAGAACCAGGATGGTAGCTGTGAAGATTGGCCTGGCGCAGATGGTCTGCACGCGGCTCTGCCACGATCTCGGCGGCCCTGCCGGGGCACTGACCGGCGCGCTCGACCTGCTGGAGGGCGAGGGTGATGACGCGCTTGAGGTCGCGCGCGATGCGGCACGGATCATCGACCGGCGCATCCGCTTCTTCCGTGCCGCGGTCGGGGGGGCTGCCGGAGAGTGCCGGCGTGACGACCTGGCCCAGGCGGCGGAGGGGCTGACCCTGGGGCGTCGGGCGAATATCGACCTCTCCGCCCTGAGTGCCGACATGGTGGTGCCGGCCGCGATGGCGCAGTCGCTTCTCCTGGCGCTCTGGATCGGGATCGACGCCCTGCCGCGCGGCGGCACCGTGCGCGTGGGTGGCACGCTGGCGGCGGGCCTTTCGATCTGGCCCGATGGCCCGTCCTCGGCCTGGCCGGTGGGGCTGGCCGCCGCGCTTGCGGGTGATGAGGTGGCTCTCACGGCGCGTGGCGTGGCGGTGCCGCTGCTGATCGCGAACAGCCAGGCGGCGGGCCTGCGCCTGGACCTTCTGCTGGGTAGTACACCCGGGGCGGCGCCGCTGCTGCTGAGCGGGCCGGATCGCCCCTGATTTCTGCGCGCCATTTACGGAATCTTGGTGGCCCGACCGCATTCTCGCCCGACGTTGGAAGCTGCGGAGCCACCATGGACGACCTGATCGCCGACTTCCTGACCGAAACCCATGAAGGGCTGGCGGCGCTCGATGTGGCGCTGCTGCGGCTGGAGAAATCCCCCAACGACAAGCCGACACTCTCCGAGATCTTCCGACTGGTCCACACCATCAAGGGAACCTGCGGCTTTCTGGGGTTGTCGCGTCTCGAAGCCGTGGCGCATGCCGGGGAGAACATCCTCGGTCGCTACCGCGACGGCCTTCTGGCGGTGACACCCGAAGGGGTGACGCTGGTGCTGCGCGCGCTGGACCGGATCAAGCTGATCATCGCCGGTATCGAGGCCCAGGGCAGCGAGCCGGCCGGCGATGACGCGGCGCTGATCGCCGAACTCGACGCCATGGCCGAGGGCCATGTCACGGCCCCGCCGGAGGAGCAGCCGGTCGCGCCGGCGGCGGAGCTTGCCGTGGCGGCCGCCGAGATGCCGCCCGCCACCCCTGTCGCCCTTCCCCAGCCGGTCGCGGGCCCTGCCGAACCGCCGCAGGACCCGCCGGCGAGCCACGCCGCGCCGCAATCCATCCGGGTCTCGGTCGATGTGCTCGAGGATCTGATGATGCTGGTGAGCGAACTCGTCCTGACCCGCAACCAGCTTCTCCAGCTCTCCCGCGCGCGGGGCGATGGCGCCTATACGGTGCCGCTGCAGCGCCTGTCCCATATCACCTCGGATCTGCAGGACGGGGTGATGAAGACCCGGATGCAGCCGATCGGCAATGCCTGGAACAAGCTGCCCCGCCTCGTGCGCGACCTCGCGCATGAGCTGGGCAAGAAGATCGAGCTCGACATGCGCGGCGCGGACACGGAGCTCGACCGCCAGGTGCTGGAGCTGATCAAGGATCCGCTGACGCACATGGTCCGCAACAGCGCCGATCACGGGCTGGAAAGCACGGAAGAGCGCCGCCGCGCCGGCAAGGCCGACACCGGGCGGATCATGCTGAATGCGTATCATGAGGGCGGCCACATCCTCATCGAGATCGCCGATGACGGGAAGGGGCTCAACACCGCGCGCATCCGCGAGAAGGCCATCCTTCAGGGCCTTGCCTCGGAGGGCGAGGTCGCGGGCATGGCGGAGAGCGAGATCCATCGCTTCATCTTCCGCGCCGGCTTCTCGACCGCCGCCGCGGTGACGGCCGTCTCGGGGCGCGGCGTCGGCATGGATGTGGTGAAGACCAATGTCGAGCGCATCGGCGGCACCATCGACGTCACCTCCGCCCTCGGGCGCGGCACGAGCTTCACCATCAAGATCCCGCTCACGCTCGCCATCGTCTCGGCGCTGATCGTCGAGGTGGCGGGCGAACGCTTCGCCGTGCCGCAGATCGGTGTGCTGGAACTGGTGCGAGTCGGCGGCGGCTCGGACGCCAAGGTGGAGCACATCAAGAACGCCCCCGTGCTGCGCCTGCGCGACCGTCTGCTGCCGCTTGTCTCCCTGGCGCGCGTGCTCGGCCTGGCGGAGGAGGAGGAGACGGCCCTGGCGGCCGAGGCGCTGCAGCAGCGCTTCATCGTCGTCACACAGGTCGGTGCCGCGGTCTTCGGCATCATCGTCGATCGGCTCTACGACACCGAGGAGATCGTCGTGAAGCCGGTGCCGCCGATCCTGCGCCACATCGGCATGTTCTCCGGCAACACGATCCTGGGCGATGGCAGCGTCATCATGATCCTCGATCCCAATGGCATCGCGCGTGCCACCGCCGTCGCGGCCGAGGGCAATGCGGCGCGCGGCGCAGACGGGGCGGCGTCGTCGGCCTTCCGTACCTCCGAACGTACCGCCCTGCTGCTGTTCCGCGCCGGCGAGCCGACGCCCAAGGCGGTGCCGCTCGGCCTCGTCGCGCGCCTGGACGACCTGCCCTTCGACAGCATCGAATACTCCGGTGGCCAGCCCGTGGTGCAGTATCGCGGGCAGCTCATGCCCCTGATCTCCATGAGCGGCGCCCCGCCTGCCGATGAAGCCGGGCGGGGGCGACAGACGGTGCTGGTGTTCAGCGAGCGCGACCGCAGCCTGGGCCTCATGGTCGACGCCATCCTCGATGTTGTGGAAGAGCGCCTGGACGTGCAGACCGGCCAGGGGCGGCCCGGCTTCCTCGGTTCGGCGGTGATCTCGGGCAAGGTGACGGACGTGATCGACACCGGCTGGTGGCTGCGCCAGGCCGGGGCGGATTGGTTCCAGCCAGGCAACGGCCCACGCGCCGCGCGCCGCCTGCTGGTGGTGGAGGACAGCACCTTCTTCCGCGAGCTTGTTGTCCCGGCGCTCGGGGCGGCGGGCTATGAGGTGGTGGGCGTGGAACACCCTGCGCAGGCCCTGAAGCTGCGCGAGCAGGGCGTGGCCTTCGATGCCATCATCTCCGACATCGAGATGCCCGGGATGGATGGGTTCGCTTTCGCCCGGGAGGTGCGCGCCGAGGGCATCTGGCGGGATCTGCCGCTCGTCGCGCTGTCCGGGCGGGTCGATTCGGCCGCGGTCGCCAAGGGCCGCGCGGCGGGCTTCACCGACTATGTCGGCAAGTATGACCGTGATGCGCTGCTCACGAGCCTGGCCGAGGTCCTCGACACGGCGCTGGCTGCCTGAGCGTCCGGCTTCGTCCACCCGTGATCGAGGTGTGGGTGCCTCCTGCGCCTCGCTTCCTTCCTTTCCAGCCATGAGCGGCGTTCGCGCGGGCGCCCCAGGGGATCCAAGCCATGAAGACCCAGACCACCCAGGCCGCCGTCGTCGAGACTGACCTTGTCCTTACCCTGACAGTCGCCGGCCAGCCTTGTGGCGTGCCCGTGCTCGTCGTGCGCGATGTGCTCGGGCCGCAGACCATCACGCGGATCCCCCTGGCGCCGCCTGAGGTGGCGGGCGGCCTGAACTTGCGCGGGCGCATCGTCACGGCGGTCGATCTGCGCCGCCGGCTCGGCCTGCCACCACGCGCAGGAACGGAGCAGCCGATGTCCATCGTCGTCGAGATGGCGGGCGAGCTCTACAGCCTGCTCGCCGATGCGGTCGGTGAGGTGGTGCCGCTGCAGGCCTGCGATGCCGTCGGCAACCCGCCCACGCTCGATCCGGTGTGGCGTGAGGTCTCGCGCGGTGTGCATCGGCGCGACAACCAGCTCCTGATCCTGCTGGATGTCGAGCGCGTGCTGACGATCGGAGGTGTGCGATGAGCCTGACCGTTGCCGATGGGTCGCATCGCGACTGCCTGGTGGTGGATGACAGCCGGGTCGTGCGCAAGGCTGCGCGCCGCTTTCTCGAGGGCTTCGGCTTCCAGGTCCGTGAAGCCGGCGACGGCCAGGAGGCCCTTCTCGCCTGCCGTGATTCCCTGCCAGATCTGGTGCTGCTCGACTGGAACATGCCGGTCATGGACGGGCTGAGCTTCCTGAAGGCGGCGCGCGCGGAGCACGGGCCGAGCCGCCCGGTCGTCGTGCTCTGCACGACCGAGAACGCGTTCGAGCGAATCGTCCAGGCGCTGGAGGCCGGTGCCCAGGAATACGTGATGAAGCCTTTCGACGCCGAGATCCTGGGCGACAAGCTGGCCCGGCTTGGCCTGGTCAGCACCGGCACGTGAATGCTCTTTCCGCCATGACGGAGCCGGTGCGCGTCATGCTCTGCGATGACAGCGTGGTGGTGCGCGGCGCGCTGTCGCGCCTGCTGGCCGCCGATCCGGCCATCCGGGTCGTGGCGAAGGTTGCCGACGGCCAGCAGGCGCTGAGCCTGTTGCGCGCGATGGCCCCGGCCGAGCGGCCGCATGTGCTGCTGCTCGATCTCGAGATGCCTGTCATGGATGGCATCACCGCCCTGCCGCTGCTCTTGTCGGCAGCCCCCGGCATCTCTGTCATCGTCGCGAGCGCGCTGAGCCAGCGTGGGGCGAGTGCGACCATGGCCGCGCTTGCCGCGGGCGCGGTGGACTACATCCCGAAGCCGGCTGCGGCGGCAGGAGGCATCCATGACGAACGCTTCCAGGCCGAACTGATCGCCAAGGTGAAAGGCTGGGCGCGCAAGCAGGCGGCGCCGCGTGGTGTCGCTGCCACCGGCCTGCAGGCCCCGCGCGTGAGTGCCCCATCGGCGCCGGTCACGCCGCTGCGGCCTGCCGCCATGCCGCAGCGGCCGCGCGCCATCGCCATCGGCAGCTCGACCGGCGGACCCCAGGCCCTGGCAACGCTGATCGCGCGGCTGACGGCGCCGCTCGGCGTGCCCCTGATCGTCGTGCAGCACATGCCGGCGGGTTTCACGACCTTGCTGGCCGAGCACCTGGACCGGCTCGGACGGCTGCGATGCCATGAAGCACGGGATGGCGAGGTGTTGCAGGCGGGCCATGCCTATGTCGCGCCCGGGGACCGCCATCTGCTCGTGCGGGAGCAGGGCGGCGCGCTGGTGGCGCACCTCACGCAGGACCCGCCGGAGAATTTCTGCCGTCCGGCCGTCGATCCCCTGCTGCGCAGCCTGGTGGGCGCCTGCCAGGGCCGGCTGCTGATCGCGATCCTGACGGGAATGGGCCAGGACGGCTTCATGGGATGCAAGGCCGCGGTGGCCGCAGGAGCGCAGGTGCTGGCGCAGGATGAAGCCAGCAGCGTGGTGTGGGGGATGCCGGGCGCCGTCTCGAAGGCGGGGCTGGCGAGTGCGACGACAACCCTCGAGGACATCGCCGGCCGTATCCTGGCCGCGGGTGGAGGCGGTGGCAGGCCATGAACAACCCAGGCTTCGCGGAGATCTCGGGCCTCGTGCGCAGGCGTGCGGGCATCGTGCTGACCGAGGACAAGGCGTATCTGCTGGAGACACGCCTTGGTCCCGTGCTGGCGCGCTTCAACCTGTCCAGCCAGGCGGAACTGGGGCGGCGCCTGCGGGAGCGCCCCGATGACATGCTCGAACGGGCTGTGGTGGAAGCGCTCACGACCCACGAGAGCAGCTTCTTTCGCGATCAGAAGCCGTTCGACCACCTGGCGCAGCTTCTGCCGAAGCTGGCCGGCCTGCGCCCGCCGGGACAGCCGCTGCGCATCTGGTCCGCGGCCTGCTCCTCCGGCCAGGAGCCCTACTCGATCGGGATGATCGTCTCGGACGTGCTGGCCGGGCGGAACCGCCGCGTGGAGATCCTGGCCACGGACATCTCGGGCGAGGTCCTGGCGCGGGCGCGGGAGGGACTCTACAGCCAGTTCGAGGTGCAGCGTGGCCTGCCGATCCGCGCCCTGGTGCAGCACTTCAAGCAGGAGGAGGGCCGCTGGCGGGTATCCGCCGACCTGCGCGCCATGGTTCGCTTCGAGGAGCGCAACCTGCTTGCCGACGTCAGCAGCCTCGGCCGGTTCGATGCCATCTTCTGCCGCAACGTGCTGATCTACTTCGATGCGCCGACCAAGTCGCGTGTGCTTGAAGCGATGGCACGGCAGCTCAACCCGGATGGCGTGCTCTATCTCGGCGGCGCGGAGACGGTGCTCGGCCTGACCGAGCGGCTGCGCCCCATCAGCGGCGAACGCGGGGCCTATGGCCTGGCCGTGAAGCAGGAGGCCGCCTAGGTGTCTGGTCCCCGGGCGTGATGGCGCAGTCTTTTCCCAGGCACGGAAGGACGCGCCAGGGTCAGGTCCCGGCACCGCAGGGAGGGCACGTCAGGATCCTTCGGCACGCCAGACACCGTGCAGCGCGAGCGCCGAGCCGATTCCCGTCAACGCCATCGTCACGGCAGTGCCGATGCCCGCGCCGAACTCGACCCATCCGACGATGAAGGTGAGGCAGGCGCCGATCCCCATCTGCAGGGCGCCGATCAGCGACGAAGCGGTGCCCGCCAGTTTCGGCCTCACGCTGAGCGCGCCCGCAATCGCATTGGGGTTGGTCATGCCATTGCCGATGGCAACGATGCCCATGGGTACGAAGAAGGTCATCAGATGTGGCGGGAATGCCAGCAGGACCAGGATCGCAAGCAGCGCACCGCCGGTCGTCAGCGACGTGCCAAGTGCCAGCATGCGCAGCACGCCCAGCCGGCGTGACAGCTTCCCGGCCAGGAAGTTGCCCAGCGCGAAGAGCACGGAGATGCTCGCGAAGGCCAGGGCGAAGGTGACGGGCGAATACCCCATGCCCTGCACCACCACATAGGGCGCCCCGCCCAGGAAGGCGAAAAAGACGCCCGTCGCGCAGGCGGTGACGCCGCAATAGGCCCGGAAGGCGGGGACGGCCCAGAGGGAGCCGAAGGCTCGCCCGATCGCGAAGAGGCCCGGCAAGGCTTGCGGTGCGGGCAGGGTCTCGGGCAGTCGAGCCCAGGCCGCGATCGCCAGCGGCAAGCCAACGGCGAGGCAGGCCCACATGCTGCCCCGCCATCCGAGGCTCTCTTCGAGCAGCGAGCCCAGCAAGGGCGCGAGCATCGGCGCGATCGTCATCCCCATGGTGACGTAGCCAAGGACGCTGGCGGCCTCGTCGCGCGCCCAGACATCGCGGATCACCGCCCGCGCCAGCACAACGCCAGCGCAAGCGCCCAAGGCCTGCGCGACCCGTGCGACGACCAGGGTGCCGATTCCGACGGCCAGCGCCGCGCCCAGGCTCGCGATGGCATAAAGCGCGAGGCCACCCATCAGCAGCGGCCGCCTGCCGAAGCGGTCCGACAGGGGGCCATAGACGAGCTGCCCCATCGCGACGCCCAGAAGGTAGAGCGTGACGGTGAGCTGCAGCGTTGCGGTGTTCACCCCGAGATCCCGGCCCATCGCAGGCAGGGACGGCACGAGGATCTGCATGGTGAATGGCCCGATCCCGATCATCGCCACCAGCAGCCAGATGGCGGGACGGGGCGCGGTCGGCGGGGATGCGGGCGTCAGGGTCACCGCCGCAGGGTAGGCTCAGCCGAGAGCCGAGGGCAGCCCCCGGGCGGCCCGGAAGCAGCGGCAGGAGACAAGCCCAGGGCACGCCGCGGTCCGGTCAGCGCCCTTCTTGCCCTACATCGCCCGCACGGAGTGGAGGAAGCTGGCGGCCTTGTCGCGCAGCACGCCGGCCTGGCCGGCCAGCGTCGAGCTGTCCTCGCGCATCGCGCCGGCGGCGGAGACGGTGCTGTCCGCGCCGCTGCGCACCGCGGCGATGCGCCCCGCCACCGTCTGCGTGGCCTCCGCCACCTGGGCGGCGCTGCGCGCGATCTCCTGCGTGGCCACGCCCTGTTCCTCCACCGCGGCGGCGATGGCGGTGGCGATCTCGCTGGTGCGCTCCACCGTCGCGCCGATGCCGCGGATGGCGGCGACGGCCTGGGTGGTCGCCTGCTGCATCTGCGCGATCTGCGCGCCGATCTCCTCGGTCGCCTTGGCGGTCTGGCCGGCGAGGGACTTCACCTCGCTGGCGACGACGGCGAAGCCCTTGCCGGCCTCGCCCGCGCGCGCGGCCTCGATGGTGGCGTTCAGCGCAAGCAGGTTGGTCTGGCCGGCGATGTCGCCGATCAGGCGCACCACGTCGCCGATGCGCGATGCGGCTTCCGACAGGCCCTGCACGGTGGTGTCGGTGGCGCGGCTTTCCGCCACGGCGCGGCCCGCCACCGCGGCGGCTTCCGCCACTTGGCGCGAGATCTCGGCGACCGAGGCGGCCATCTCCTCGGCGGCGGCGGCCACGGCCTGCACATCGCCATGCGCCCGCCCGCCGGCATCGGCCACCGCGGCGGCTTCCTGGCCGGAGGTCGCGGCCGTGCCGCTCAGCGCCTCGGCCGAGGCCTGCAGCCGCGCGGCGGAGCTGGCGACGGAATCCACCACGGCGCCGATGTCGTGTTCGAAGGTGTCGGCCAGGCGCACCTTCTCGGTCGCCAGCATCCAGGTGAGCATCGCGGCATTGTAGGCGCCGGCGGCGTCGCGGATCGCGCTGATGCGCAGTTCCAGCACCTCGTCGCCCAGGGTGATGCGCGCGGTGTGCGGCAGCCGGTCCGGGTCGCCCAGCATGGCGTGCTGGTGGCTGGGGTTCTTGTGGAAGATGTCGATGCTCTGGCCGAGCATCTCCTCCGGCGGGCAGGGCAGCAGGTGGCGCAGCTTGCCGAGCAGGCGCCTGGTTTCCGCATTCAGGTAGGTCATGCGGAAACCGTCATTCGGGTCGGCGCTCATCACCGCGGTGGGCAGTTGCTCGATCATCTGGCCCTGCGCGAAGGCGCGCGCGACGGTGCCGCGCAGCGTCTCGAGCCCGTTCGCGAGGTTGCCGATCTCGTCGCGCCGGGTGCGGTCCGGCACGGGGCGGTCGGCGCGCCCCGCGGCGATGTGCGCGACCTCGGCCGAGAGGCGGCGCAGCGGCGCGCCGATGGTGCGCGCGGCCAGCACGCCCGACAGCACCAGCACCAGGGCGATGCCCAGCCCGGCATAGAGCGTGGCGTCGCGCACCGCGACGGCGGTGGCCATCACCTGCGTCTCATGCAGGTCGGTGATGGCGCCGCCGGCTGCGGCAAGCGCGGCGATCTGACGTTCCACCGCCGCACGGGCGGGTGCGACCTGCTCGGCGCGGGTGCTGGCGATCTCCTCCCCGGCGGTGAGGATCCGGGACGCCGCCTCGCCGATCGCCTGGGCCTTCTCGGCCAGCCGGGCGAGGTCATCCTTCAGCCGCGCCGGCGCCTCCAGGTTGGACAGGCCGCGGCCATGCACGCGCGCCTGGGCGATGCCCCGGCGCACCCGGCGCACTTCCGACACCTCGCCGGTCGCCAGCATGCGCTGCGTGCCGAGCCGCACGTCGTTCACCGCCGCATGCACGGTCATCAGCCGCTGGCGCGCGTCATCCTGCTGGTCGGCGGGCAGGTCGAAGCCGATGGAGGCGGAGACCGCCTCGAAGATGGAATCATATTCGCCGGATCGCGGGAAAAGCTCCTCGTCGCGGGCCGCGATCAGCGCCAGCCGCTGCCGCGACACCGCCTCCAGCGCCTGGCGATAGGCCTCCGCCGCCTGGGTGGTCGCGGCGGCCGCGGCGACCAGGGCCGGGTCGCCGGAGCCGTTGACGGCCACCGTCACGGCGCGCGACCCCTCCTCGATGGCGCTGGCGATCGAGGCCCAGGCCGGGCCCTGGCCTTCCCGGTCATGGCGCAGCAGCAGGTCGCGTTCCAGCTCCGGGACCTGGCGCAGGCGATCCGCGCCAGCCTCGATGCCGTCCATCGTCTGCTGGCTGCGCGCGAGCATGCGCTGCGCGTCCAGGATGGTGCTGGTGCCCTGCCAGGCGAAGGCCACCAGCCCGGTGAGCATCAGGACAGTGAGGGTGGCCGTCGCGGCAAGCTTGCGGCCAACGGACATGTCGAGGAAGAGGCGCATCGGGTGTTCCTGGCGTGGGCAGGAAACACCCTCTAGCGTGGAAGCCTTGCCGGGCCGTGAATGACGGCCCGGACAGCTTTCCTCAGGCGGCGACCAGGCTGTCCGGCACCGCGTGGCCGACTTCGCGCAGGTAGCGTGCGGCGCCGGGGTGGAAGGGCAGGAAGGTGTTCTTGTTCCAGTTCTCCGCCAGCGTCTCCGACGCCGCCGAGATCACCTGCTTGAAGCGCGCATTCTGGCTGAGCACCGACTTGGTGATCTCATAGACCAGGTCCTCGCCCAGGCTGCGGTGCCCGATGGCGAAGTTGAACATGCCCACCACGTTCAGCGGGCGCTCCTGCTTGCGATAGGTGCCCATGGGCAGCGTGCCGGGGGCGAGTTCCGGGAATTGCGCGGTCAGGCGCGTGACCTCGGCGGCGGTGAAATCCAGGTAGTTCACATCGGCCTGGACCTCGATCTCGCTGAAGGCCGGCACCGGCACGCCCGAGGCGAAGAGGAAGCAATCGAGCAGCCCGTCCTGGATCTGCCCCACGAGGTCGGAGGCCGAGCCGTAGCGCACGGCGGAGGGCCGCACGCCGAGCGTGTTCAGGATCTGCGGATAGTAGGTGCCCGGCGTGCCGCCGCGCGGGCCGACGCCGACCGAGCGCCCGCCGAGCTGGCCATGGCCGGTGATGCCGCTGCGCTTCAGCGCGATGCCGTGGAAGGGCGTGTCATACATCGGGAACAGCGCGCGGATGTCGCGGAAGCGGTTGCCCTGCGTCCACTCGCCCTGGCCGTTCCAGGCCTGGAGTGCGACGCCCATGGTCACCATGCCGAGCTCGACCTCGCGGCGGTTGACCAGGATGATGTTCTGGTTCGGGCCCTGGGTGGTGCGGAAGGAGATGGCGACCCCCGTCGCCTCCTGCGCGATCTGGCCCCAGGCCGGGCCATAGAGCGCATAGGTGCCGCCGGGGGCGGCGGTGCCCATGGTCAGCGCACGCGGCCAGGCGGCGTTGCGCGGTTGCGCGATGGCCGGGCTGCCGAGCAGCGGCGCACCCGCCCCGATCAGCGAGGCGGCAAGGATGTGGCGACGACGCATGACGTTCTCCTCCGGCTTGTTGTCCGGGAGCTTTATCGCGCGCTCGCCGCATCCGGCAAGCATCGTCCTGGAAAACGGAGCCGCAAAAGGGCTTGCGCGGACTCGGCAAGCGGCCACATGGCGGTGCCGTGCTGCACCTTATCAAACTCAGCGTCGGGCCGAAGGAGGTGGCGGAACTCGCTGCCATCCAGGCGCGCCGGGCGAAGCTGGACCCGCCGTTGCGCCACCAGACGCGCATGGTGCCCAAGCGGCGTGACGAGCTGCTGGAAGGCGGTTCGATCTACTGGGTGATTGCCGGCCATGTGCGCGTGCGCCAGCGGCTGCTGGACATCACCGAGGATCGCTGGGACGACGGCACGAGTTGCGCCGGGCTGGTGCTGGACCCCGAGCTGGTGCTGGTCGAGCCGCGCCCGCAGAAGGCCTTCCAGGGCTGGCGCTACCTCAGCCCCGAGGCCGCGCCGCCCGACCTGCTGCGCCCCGGCGCCGGGCCGGCCGGGACCAGCGGGCTCGAGAGCCTGCCGCCGGCGCTCCGCGCCGAATTGCAGGCGCTCTGCCTGATCTGAGCCGGGCTGATCTGAACCGGGCACCGGATCGGCGCCATTACGGCGATTTCAGCGCCGCCCCACGGCGTGGTCACGGGACGCGGCGCAAGGTGCGGCACCTGGCGTCGTTCCCCCCGCGCGCAAAGGCCTTTCGCCATCACGCCCGTGAGGATGCACGTCATGACCCGTCTGTTCCGCCTGTTCCTCGGCGCTGCCACGCTTTGCGCGCCGTTGCTGCTGACACCGGCCCCGGCCGCCGCCAATGGCCCCGCCGTGCCCTATCAGGAGGTCGCCGCCGCGCGCGAGACGCGGCCCCAGGCGCGCAGCACGCGCCGCAATCGGCGTGAACACGCCCGGAGCGAGCGCCGGAATCGGCAATCGGCTCAGCGCACGAATTCGCGTCGCAGCCGGCCCGCCCAGGGCTGAAGCGCGGGAGGTTTTTGGCGGCGGCCTCATCCCGGCAGGCCGTCGCCGTCCAGGCCCCCCATCCCCCTGCCGTGCCCCGCCGGGCCGGCACGGGGGCCAGGGGGGGCCGCTTCGGCCGGCCGCGGCAACGCGGCCGGCCTTTTTTATGGGCCGCGGCTCAGGCCTCGGCGCCCTGGCGCGGCGCGCCGATCATCGCGAGGAACTCGCGCCGCGTGTCGGAATTGTCGCGGAAGGCGCCGAGCATGCGGCTGGTCACCATGCTCACGCCCGGCTTGTGGATGCCGCGCGTGGTCATGCACTGGTGCTGCGCCTCGATCACCACGGCGACACCCTTGGGCTTGAGCACCTGCTCGATGGTGTTGGCGACCTGCGCGGTCAGCTTTTCCTGGATCTGCAGGCGCTTGGCATAGGCCTCCAGCACCCGGGCGAGCTTGGAGATGCCCACCACCCGGCCATCGGGGATATAGGCGATATGCGCGCGGCCGATGATCGGCACCATGTGGTGCTCGCAATGCGTCTCGAGCCGGATGTCGCGCAGCACCACCATCTCGTCATAGCCGTCCGTCTCCTCGAAGGAGCGGGCGAGCAGCTCGACGGGATCGACGGCGTAGCCGCCGAAGAATTCCTCATAGGCGCGGGCGACGCGGGCGGGGGTGTCGACCAGCCCCTCGCGGTCGGGATCGTCGCCGGCCCAGAGCAGCAGGGTGCGCACGGCGGCCTCGGCCTCCTCACGGGTCGGGCGGGCGATGGCGGAAGCGGCCGGGGTGGCCAGGGTCGGCGGGGTCAGGATGTTCACGTCCAGGTTCCTATGGCGTCGCAGGCGGTGGTGCTCTCTGTGGCGCTACCGCTTCGGGGCGCCTTCCTCGGCACCGCAGATGGGGCGCTCCGCGGATCGCGCAACCGCTGGCTTGCGCGGGGCCGCGCGAGGCCGACATGTGCGGCGAAACGGAGACCCGCCCCTTGAGCATCCTCGCCCTGATCGCCCTCTTTGCCACGGCCTGCCTGTTCGGCGGCATGGCCTTCTTCGCCGCGCTGGTGGCGCCCCTGACCTTCAAGGCCCTGCCCGCCGAGATGGCCGGGCGCTTCGTGCGCGCGATCTTCCCGCCCTACTATGTCTGGGTCATGGCCATGGCGGCGGCGGGCGGCGTGGCGCTGTTCCCCCTCTCCAAGCCGGATTCGGGCATCCTGCTGGTGGTGGCCGGCCTTGCCTTCTGGCTGCGCCGGGTGCTCATGCCGCGCATCAACGCGCTGTCGGACGCCGCCAAGGCCGGCGACGCCGCCGCCGCCCAGGCCTTCGATCGGGCGCACAAGCTCTCGGTCTGGGCGAATGTGGCGCAGCTGGTGGCCGCCGGCGTGGTGCTGGCCGGCTTCGTGATCTGAGGCCGCCCGCCACTTTGCGCCGCCCACGCAATGGCTTAAAACCGCGCCGCAGACGCGGCAAAGGCCGCGAGACGAAACCGGGAGGAGCTTTCCATGAACCGCCGTTCCCTTGTGGGCGCCGCCGCCGCGGCCGCGCCCGTCGCCCTCACCAGCCTGGCCACGCCGGCGCTCGCGCAGACCGCGATGCCGGAGGTACGCTGGCGCGCCCAATCCTCCTTCCCGCGCGTCTTCGACGTGCTCTACGGCACCTTCGAGCGCATCTGCGCGCGCGTCGCGCAGCTCACCGAGGGCAAGTTCCGCATCCAGCCCTTCCCGGCCGGCGAGATCGTCGGCGGGCTGCAGGTGCTCGACGCCGTGCAGGCCGGCACGATGGAGGCCGGGCACACCGCCAGCTACTACTACATCGGCAAGGACGTGGCCTTCGCCCCCTTCACCGCGATGAGCTTCGGCCTGACCACGCGGCAGATGACCGCCTGGTTCCGCTTCGGCGGCGGCAATGAGCTCGCGAACGAGCTGTTCAACGGCTACAACATCCACGGCATCCCCGCCGGCGACACCGGCGCGCAGATGGGTGGGTGGTTCCGCAACGAGATCACCTCGGTCGAGCAGCTGCGCGGCCTGAAGTTCCGCATCACGGGCCTCGCCGGCCAGCTCTTCACCCGCCTGGGCGCGGCGCCCACGCTGATCGCCCCGGCCGACATCTACCCCTCGCTCGAGCGCGGCGTGATCGACGCGGCCGAGTTCGTCGGCCCGCACGATGATGAGCGCGCGAACTACGTGCGCGTGGCGCGCTTCTACTACGCCCCGGGCTTCTGGGAGCCCGGCGCGCGGCTGCACTTCATGTCCAACAAGCGCGCCTATGACGCGCTGCCGGACCTCTACAAGCACGCGCTCGACGTCGCCTGCGCCGAGGCCGATTCGGACATGGTCGCGCGCTATGACCACCTGAACCCGCAGGCGCTGCGCCGCCTGGTCGCCGCCGGCGCGCAGCTGCGCTTCTGGCCGCGCCCGATCCTGGAAGCCGCCTGGCGCGCGAATGAGGAGCTGAACGCCGATCTCGGCCGCCAGAACGCCCGCTTCCGCACCATCATGGAGAGCTACCTGCGCTTCCGCACGGAGCAGTTCCAGTGGTTCCGCGTGGCCGAGAACAGCTTCGACAACTTCGCCTTCTCGGCGGCCCAGACGGTCCGCTGAGCAGCGCGCGCGGGGGGCTGTCGCCCTCCGCGCGTCTTCGGCCTATAGCGGGGACGAGATCCCCCGCAGCGCAGGCCCGCCATGACCCTCGACAGCTTTCTCAATGCCCTGGTGATGGGCGTGGTCGAGGGGCTGACCGAGTTCCTGCCGATCTCCTCGACCGGCCACCTGATCCTGCTGGGCGAGCTGCTCGGCTTCCAGGGGCCGCCGGGCAAGACCTTCGAGATCTCGATCCAGCTCGGCGCCATCCTCGCCGTGGTGATCGTGTTCTGGCCGACGCTGATCTCGCTGGTCACCAAGGCCTGGCGGCCGGGGCCGGAGCGGTTCTACGCGCAGAACCTGCTGCTCGCCTTCCTGCCGGCGGCGGCGATCGGCGCCACGCTGCACGGGCCCATCATGCGCGCCCTGTTCAACCCCTATGTCGTCTCGGTGGCGCTGATCGTCGGCGGCGTCGCGATCATCGCGATCGAGCGCTACCGCCGCACCCCCACCATCCTCTCCGTGCCGCAGATCGGCCCGCTGGCGGCGCTGATCATCGGCTTCGGCCAGGCCCTGGCGATGATCCCGGGCACCTCGCGCTCGGGCGCCACCATCATCACCGCGCTGCTGGTGGGGGTGGAGCGGCGCACGGCGGCGGAATTCTCCTTCGTGCTGGCGATCCCGACCATGGCCGCGGCCACCGCCTACAGCCTCTACAAGGCGCGGGCGGATCTCGATGTCTCGGCGCTGGGGCAGATCGGCGTGGGCTTCGCGGCGGCCTTCGTGGTGGCGCTGCTGGTGGTGCGCTGGGTGCTGCGGGTGATCGGGCGCATCGGCTTCACCCCCTTCGGCTGGTACCGCATCGCCCTGGGCAGTTTCATGCTGGTGTTCCTCGCGCTGCGCTGAACGCTTGTGCGGCGCGGCAGGCGCGTCCATCTTCGCAGCAATAGACTCGTCCGGATCGGGACCCCCCATGCGCCGCTTTGCCTTGCTCCTGCCGTTGGCGACCCTGCTGCTGGCCCCTCCGGCCGGCGCGCAGCATTGGAACGATGCCGGCCCGGGTCGTGACCTGCTGAGTTCCACGGGTTTCGAATTCGACGCGCTGCGCCAGCGCCTGCCCGGCACGCCGAGCTTCGGTGCCGTGGGCGCCGCCCCGCAGGCCGCGGATGCGCGCGGGCCCATCCCGATCATCGACTGGGTGCCGCCGCCTCCGGTCAGCGCCACGCCCGCCCCGCGCCCGCGCAGCGCCCCGCGGCGCACCACGCGCCCGCGCCAGGATCCGGTGATGCGCGACCCCGCGCCGCTGCCCGCCGCCACCCTGCCGCCGCTGAACGCGGCGCCGCAGGCCCAGCCGATCAGCCAGAGCGACTGGGAGCGCTCCTTCGCCGAGCGCGAGCGTGAACTCGCCCGCCTGCGCCAGATCCTGGAGCAGGACCGGCTGCGCTACGAACAGGCCCGTCAGCCGCAGCTTCGGTAGGGACGGCAGGCGCCGCCCCGCTTACGCGGGGCGGAGCGCCACTTCGTATTCGGCTTCCGTCTTGGCGCGGATCTCCTCGGCGGTGACGCCGGGCGCCATCTCGAGCAGGCGCATCGGTGCGCCGCCCTTCTTGTCGATCGCGAAGACGCCGAGATCCGTCACCACCATGTCCACCACGCGCCGGCCGGTCAGCGGCAGGTTGCAGGCCTTGAGCAGCTTGTTGGACGCACCGGCATTGTGCTCCATCAGCACGATCACGCGCTTCACCCCGGCGACGAGGTCCATCGCGCCGCCCATCCCCTTCACCATCTTGCCGGGGATCATCCAGTTCGCGAGGTCGCCATTCTGCGCCACCTGCAGCGCGCCCAGGATCGACAGGTCGATATGCCCGCCGCGGATCATCCCGAAGCTCTGGGCGCTGTCGAAGAAGCTGGAGGTCGGCAGCTGGGTGATGGTCTGCTTGCCGGCGTTGATGAGGTCCGGATCCTCCTCCCCCTCATAGGGGAAGGGGCCGAGGCCGAGCATGCCGTTCTCGGATTGCAGCTGCACGGTCATCCCGGCGGGGACATGGTTCGCCACCAGCGTGGGGATGCCGATGCCGAGATTGACGTAGAAGCCATCCTGCAATTCGCGCGCCGCGCGGGCGGCCATCTGGTCGCGGGTCCAGGGCATGTTGGGGGTCTCCTTACGCCTGGGATTCGGCGCCGGCGGCAGCGGCCGCCGGGTGCTTGCGGACGGTGCGCTGCTCGATGCGCTTCTCGAAGCCGGGCGGCAGCGCGATCATGCGCTTCACGAAGATGCCCGGCGTGTGGATGTGGTCGGCGTCGATCTCGCCGGGGCGCACCAGGTGCTCCACCTGCGCCACGGTGACGCGCGCGGCGGTGGCCATGATCGGGTTGAAGTTCCGCGCCGTCTTCCGATAGACGAGGTTGCCCTCGTGGTCGCCCATATAGGCGTGCACGATGGCGAGGTCGGCGAACAGGCCGCGCTCCATCACATAGTGCTCGCCGTCGAATTCGCGCGTCTCCTTGCCCTTCGCCACATCCGTGCCGTAGCCGGTCTTGGTGAAGAAGGCGGGGATGCCCGCGCCGCCCGCGCGGATGCGCTCGGCCAGCGTGCCCTGCGGGTTGAACTCGATCTCGAGCTCGCCGGCCAGGTACTGCTTCGCGAAGGTCGCGTTCTCGCCCACATAGCTGCTGATCATCTTCGCGATCTGGCGCGTGTGCAGCAGCAGCCCCAGCCCCGCATCATCGACGCCGGCATTGTTGGAGATGACGGTGAGCCCCTTCACGCCGCTTTCGCGAATCGCCTCGATCAGCACCGAGGGGATGCCGGAAATGCCGAAGCCGCCGGACATGATGGTCATGCCATCCTTGAGCAGCCCGGCCAGGGCGGCAGTGGCATCCGGGTAGATTTTTCGCATGGTGGCTGGGGCTCCGGTCCCGTGCGGTGTTGCGGGCGCAACCTATTCGCCTGCGCGCCCTGCAGGAAGAGGGGGGAGGTAGGCTTGCGCACCTCCTCCGGCGCGGTTATACGGCCGGCCTCCCACGGTGCGGGGCCATAGCTCAGTTGGTAGAGCGCTTGAATGGCATTCAAGAGGTCAGGGGTTCGACTCCCCTTGGCTCCACCACCGGGGGCTCCACCACCGGGGGCTCCACCACCGGGGGCTCCACCACCGCAGGGCGCCGCCGGTAAGGCGCACGAGCTTCCTTCCCCTTCACAGCCTCCCGCCTCCCTGGTCCTGCCGCGCTGATCCATGCGAGGCTGACCACCGCCATGCCGGGGGGGGGGCGCGATGGATTTCGATGCGCTGCGTCTCTTCGTCGCGGTGGTCGAGCAGGGGCGGATCGCCGCCGCGGCGCGCAGCCTCGACATGTCGCCCTCCTTCGCCAGCCGTCGCATCGCCGCCCTGGAGCAGAGCGTGGGCGCGCGGCTGCTGCTGCGCACCACGCGCAGCCTGGCCCCCACCGAGGCGGGCCTCGCGCTGCTTGCCTGGGCGCGGGAGGCGACAGAGGATTGGGCCCGCGTGCGCGAGCAGATCGGCGCGCTGGAGGGCCATGCCGCGGGGCTGGTGCGCCTCGCCACCAATGACTACGCGGCCTCGGCCTATCTGCCCGCCATCCTGGCCGATTTCGTCGCGCTGCACCCCGACATCCGCGTCGTGATCTCCCTGGCGCAGGATCCCGCGCGGCTGCTGGAGGGGGCCTGCGACCTCGCCATCCATGCCGGGCGCCGGCCGGATGCCGCGCTGGTGGGCCGGCGGATCTACGAATACCGCCGCCGGCTGGTGGCCTCGCCCGCCTATCTCGCCCGGCGCCCGGCCCCGGCGACGCCGGCCGACCTCGCCGGCCATGCCTGCCTGACGCATACGGTCAGCGAGCCCCAGGAATGGTGCTTCGAGGATTCGCAGGGGGCCATCACCGCCCAGCCCGTGCGCTCCCAGGTCGCGGCCGACAGCTGGACCATGCTGCGCGCCATGGCGCTGGCCGGGGCGGGCATCGCGCGGCTGTCGGAGTCGCTGGTGCGGCAGGATCTGGCGGAAGGGCGGCTGGTGGAACTGCTCGCGCCCCTGCGCTCGGTCTATGCGGATGGCGATCCGCCGGCGATGTGGGTGCTCTTCGCGCATCGGCGGCTGCCGCTGCGCACGCGGCTCTTCGCCGATTTCGTCACCGAGCGGCTCTTGGCGCTGCATCGCAGCCAGGGGAAATAGGCCGCCCCATTCGTGCGTGATCCGCACGAAAGCCGGACCAACCCCGCGCTGGCCCGCCGCCCGACTGCGGCCCAGACTTCCGCCCAAGAATGCTGGAGGAAGCCGGGTGCCGTCTCTCGTTGCCGCCGATACCGGCGGCACCTTCACCGACATCGCCGTCTATGACCCCGCCGCCGCGCGCATCCGCTTCGGCAAGACGCTGACCACCTATGCCAATCTGGTGGATGGCGTGGCGCAGGGCATGGCGGAGGCCGGCGCCACCCCGGCCGGCACGGCCTCGCTCCGCCATGGCACAACCCATGTCATCAACGCCTTCCTCCAGCGCCGCGGCGCGCGCACGGCGCTGGTCACCACGCGCGGCTTCCGCGACGTGCTGGAGGTCGGCCGCGGCAACCGCCCCGTGCCCTTCGAGCTCGGCTTCCGCCGCGACCCGCCGCTGGTGCCGCGCGCGCTCTGCTTCGAACTCACCGAGCGCATCGCCGCCGACGGCGCCGTGGTGGAACCCCTGGCCGAGGCGGAATGCGCGGCACTGCTTGCCGCCCTGCGCGCGGCGGGGGTGGACGCCGTCGCGGTCTCCTTCCTCAATGCCTATGCCAACCCGGCGCATGAGGAGCGCGCGGCGGCGCTGCTGCGCGCCGGGCTGCCGGGCTGCTACGTCACCACCGGCACCTCGCTGACGCGCGAGTGGTTCGAGTATGAGCGCAGCGCCACCGCCGCCGCCAATGCCTATGTCGGCCCCGCCATCGCCAGCTACGCTGCGGGCTTCGCCGCGCGGCTGGGGGCCGAGGGCTTCGCCGGCAGCCTGGCCATGATGGGCTCGAATGGCGGGATCATGCCCTTCGCCGCGGCCGTGGCGCGCCCGGTCTCGCTGGTCGAATCCGGGCCGATCGGCGGCGTCATCGCGGCGGTGGACTATGCCCAGGCGCTCGGCCTGCCGCGCTGCGTCGCCTTCGACATGGGCGGCACCACGGCGAAATGCGCGCTGGTCGAGGCCGGCGGCTTCTCGGTGCTCTCGACCTATTGGGTCGGCGGCTATGCGCGCGGCTTCCCCATCCGCAGCCCGGTGCTGGACATCGTCGAAGTCGGCGCCGGGGGCGGGTCCATCGCCTGGGTGGATCCGCAGGGGCGGCTGCGCGTCGGCCCGCGCAGCGCGGGGTCGGAGCCCGGGCCGGTCGCCTTCGGCCGCGGCGGCACCGAGCCCACGGTGACGGACGCCAACCTCGTGCTCGGGCGCATCGGGGGGGCGAGCTTCCTCGGCGGGCGCCTCGCGCTGGATGCGGCCGGCGCGGCGGCAGCGATCCGCGACCGGCTGGCCCTGCCGCTCGGCTACGGGGCGGATGCCGCACCCCGCGTCGCGCGCGGCGTGCTCGACCTTGCCGTCACGCTGATGGCAGGCGCGGTGAAGGAGATCACGGTGGCGCGCGGGCGCGACGTGCGGGATTTCGCGCTGATGGCCTTCGGCGGCGGCGGGCCGCTCTTCGGGGCGGATCTGGCGCGGGGCCTGGGCATCCCGCTGGTGGTGGTGCCGCCGCAGCCGGGCAATTTCTCGGCCATCGGCATGCTGCTCGCCGGGGCGCGGCTGGATGTCGCGCGCTCCCTGGTGATCGACCTCTCGCCGGAGGGCATTGCGAGCCTGGCCGAGGCGCTGGTCGCGCTGGAGGCCGAGGCGCGGGCCATGGCCGCGCGCGAGTTCAGCGGCGCCGTGGCGCGCTTCAGCCACCAGGCGGAGATGCGCTATCGCGGCCAGCGCCACACGGTGATGGTCGGCTTCGCCGGCGCGCCCGAGGCCGCGATGCTCCGCCACGCCTTCGAGGCCGTCTACCGCAGCCGCTATGGCCGTTCGCTGGGCGAGGATTTCACGCCCGAGATCGTCGGCCTGCGCGTGGTGGCCGAGGCCGCCGGGGCGCGCCCGGACCTCGCCGCGCTCTCCCAGGCGCCGCCGGCCGGTGATCCCGTGCCCGTGGCGCATCGCCGCCTGCACACGCGCGCGGGCTGGGCCGAGGCCCCCGTCTGGCAGCGCGAGAGCCTGCCCGTGGGCTTCAGCCTCACCGGCCCCGCGGTGATCGAGGAATATGGCTCGACCACCGTGCTCGGCCCCGGCGACGCCGCGACCATCGGCGCGTTGGGCGAGATCACCATCCGCGTCGCGGCAGGTTGAGGAGAGGCCCGGCATGGACCAGACCCCGCGCCACGACCCCATCGAGCTCGAGGTGCTGCGCCACGAGATCCTCTCGATCCCGAACCAGATCGAGCGCAACATCGAGCGCACCGCCTTCAGCCCGCTGGTGCAGGAATACAAGGACTACGCCGTCGGCCTGGTGGACCCGGATGGCGCGCTGGTCGCGCAATCCCGCGGCAGCCTGCCGATCTTCGTCGCGAATGCGCTCGGCACCGGGGTGCGCGAGGCGCTGGAGGTGCATGGCGCGGACGCCCTGCGCCATGGCGATGCGGTGCTGACCAATTCCGCCGCCACGCTCGGCCAGCATCTCAACAACGTGGTGCTCTCGACCCCGGTGCGCGAGGGCGGCGCGGCGAATGGCCCGCTGCTCGGCTTCTTCGCGGTGCTGGTGCATTGGATCGATGTGGGGGGGTCCACGCCGGGCTCCTCCACCGGCACCTCCACCACCGATGTCTGGCAGGAAGGTCTGCAACTGCCGAGCATGCGGCTGATGCAGGAAGGCCGCCGCAACGAGGATGTGTTCCGCCTCTGCGCGGCGAATTCGCGCTTCCCGCGCCTGCTGCTGGGCGACCTGGAGGCGCAGCTGGCGGGCTGCCTGCTCGGCCGCGACATGGTGCTGGACCTGGCCGCGCGGCGCGGCCCGGCGCTGCTGCGCGGCGCGCTGGCGGCGATGCGCCGGCAGGCGCGGGCGGCGGCGGCGCGCGTCATCGCCACCATCCCGCCCGGCGAATACCGCGCCGAGAGCTTCCTCGACGGCGAGGGCGGCCTGCGCGTGCCCGTCGGCGTCGCGGTGCGGGTGGAAGAGGGTCGGCTCACGGTCGATCTCTCGGGCCTCGGGCCGCAGATGGCCGGGCCTTCCAATGCCGGGCGCAACGGCGGGGCGGTGGCGGCGGCGCGGATCGCGGCGAAATACGTGCTGACCCCGGACGAGCCCGTGAACCAGGGCGATTTCGACCTGCTGACCGTGGAGGCGCCGGACGGCACCTTCCTCACCGCCCGGCCCGACGCGCCGATCGGGGGCTCGGGCAACACCATCCCCACGGTGGTGGACACCATCCTGCGCGCCCTGGGTGAGGCGCTGCCCGAGCGCGCGGCGGCGGCGCATCACGGCACCTATGGCGTGCACACGCTGTTCGGCCGCCTGCCGGGCAGCGGCGAATTGTTCACCAACCTCGACACAGCGACCGGCGGCTGGGGCGCCAGCGCGCAGGAGGACGGCGCCTTCCCGCTGCGCTCCAACGCGCATGGCGATGTGCCGGACATCCCGGTGGAGATGCAGGAGGCGCTGTATCCCTTCCGGCTGCTCGGCAAGGCGCTGCGCCCGGACAGCGGCGGGGCAGGGCGGCGGCGCGGCGGGCTGGGGGTGGAGAAGACCTACCGCATCCTCCATCCCTGCAAGGTCAGCCTGAAGTTCGAGCGCGGCCAATGCCCGCCCTGGGGCCTCGCGGGTGGGCAGGCGGGTGCCACCGGCCATGTCGAGATCGCCCGCGCCGGGGGGGGCGAGGTGCTGCGCGTCTGGAAGGGCACCTATGCGCTCGAGCCCGGCGACCTGTTGCGCATCGTGGCCGGGGGCGGCGGCGGCTACGGCCCGGCCTGGGAGCGCGAGCCCGCGCGCGTGCTGGACGACCTCGCCGCCGGCTATGTCACGCCGGCGCAGGCCGAAGATCTCTATGGCGTGGTCCTGGCCCCGGACGGCACGCTCGACCCCATCGCCACCGAAACGCGGCGCAGCAAGCTCCGCGACAAGAACAACATCCAGGAGGAAACGACACCATGACCCAGCAAGGGATTCTCAACCGGCGCGGCGTGCTGGCCGCGGCCGGTGCGGCGCTGCTCGCCGGCCCCGCCCGGGCGCAGGAGGCCTGGCCGGCGCGCCCGGTGCGCATCATGGTCGGCTTCGGCGCCGGCGGCGTCACCGACGTGGTCATCCGCCTCTTCGCGGAGGCCATGCGCAACCGCCTGCCGCAGCCCATCGTGATCGAGAACCGCGCCGGCGCCAGCGGCATGGTCGCCGCCGGGCAGGTCGCGCGCGCCACGCCGGACGGGCACACGCTGATCGCCATTCCGGGCACCATCACCATCGTGCCGGCCGTGATGGCGAACCAGACCATCGATGTGCTGCGCGACCTGGAACCGATCAGCCTCTTCGCCACCTCGCCCAATGTGATGGTGGTGAACCCCGCCTTCCCGGCGCGGACCATGCAGGAATTCCTCGCCTATGCGCGGGCGCGCGGGCCGGAGGACATCGCCTATGCCTCCTCGGGCATCGGCACGACGGTGCATTTCACCGCCGGCATGCTGGAAGCGGCCACGGGCATCCGCATGCGCCATGTGCCGTATCGAAGCTCGAACGAATCCATCCAGGCGGTGATCGCGGGCACGCTGCCGGTGGTGTTCTCCTCGGTGAATTCGGCGCTGGCGCATATCCAGGCCGGCACGGTGCGGGCCATCGGCGTGGCGACCGAGCGCCGCACCTCCTTCCTGCCCGATATCCCGACCTTCGCCGAGGGCGGCGTGCCCAATGTGCGCTCCGACACCTGGTTCGGCCTGGCGGGGCCGGCGGGCATGCCGCGCCCGCTGGTCGATCGCATCGCCGGGCTGTTCCATGAGGTGATGCGCGACCCCTGGGTGCTGGGGCGCCTCGCCACGCTGGGCGCGGAGCCGGTGGGGCTCGGCCCGGACGAGTTCCGCGCCCTGATGCAGCGCGAGGTGGCGGAGTTCCGCAGCCTGGCCGCCGCCATGGGCATCAAGCCGGAGTAGGATGGACATGCACGGCCTGGACGCCACCCACGACCCCGCGCTGCGCTGCTGGGTCGCCTCGGCCCACGACACGGGCACGGATTTCCCGATCCAGAACCTGCCATTCGGCATCTTCCGCCGCAGCGGCACGGAGGAGCCCTGGCGGGGCGGTGTCGCGATCGGCGACCAGGTGGTGGACCTCGCCGTCTGGCATCGCCTGGGCCTCTTCGCCGGGCTGGCGGCGGAGGCCGCGGCGGTGGCGGGGCGGGGGCCGGATCTGAACGGCCTCGCCGCCCTGGGCCGGCCGCATTGGGTGGCGCTGCGCGCCGCGCTCTCTGGCCTGCTGGCGGCGTCCACCCCGCCCCCGGGCGCGGCCGAGGCGCTGGTGCCGATGGGCGGCGCCGCATTCGACCTGCCGGTGACGCCGGGCAACTACACCGATTTCTTCTGCTCGGTGGAGCATGTGACCAATGCCGGGCGGGTGATGCGCCCGGGCCAGCCGGCGGTGGGCGAGAATTTCCGCTGGATGCCCATCGCCTATCATGGCCGCGCCTCCAGCCTGCGGGTGAGCGGCACGCCCTTGCGCCGCCCGGTCGGCCAGCGGCGGGACGACGCTTCGGCCCCGCCGGTCTTCGCGCCCTGCATCCGGCTCGACTACGAGACCGAGATCGGCTGCATCCTCGGCCCCGGCAATGCGCTGGGCGAGCCTGTGCCGCTGGCCGAGGCCGAGGCGCATCTCTTCGGCCTGTGCCTGCTGAACGACTGGTCGGCGCGCGACATCCAGCGCTTCGAATACCAGCCGCTCGGCCCCTTCCAGGGCAAGAGCTTCATGACCACGCTCTCGCCCTGGGTGGTGACGCTGGAGGCCCTGGCCCCCTTCCGCCAGCCCGCCCGCCCGCGCACGGGGCCGGAGGAGCCGCCGCCGCTGCCCTATCTGGATGACGCGGCGAATGCGGCGCGCGGCGGCTTCGGCATCGCCGTCTCGGCCGCCATCGCCACGGCGGCGATGCGCGCGGCCGGCGCCGCCCCGGTGCTGCTGGGCGCGGCCAATGCCGGCTGGCTCTACTGGACGCCGGCGCAGATGCTCGCGCACCACACCGCCAATGGCTGCGATCTGCGGCCGGGCGATGTGTTCGGCACAGGCACCATCTCCGGCTTCGGGCCGGGGGAATATGGCTGCCTGCTGGAGATCACCGAGAATGGCCGCGCGCCGCTGGCCCTGCCGGGCGGCGAGCGCCGCGCCTTCCTGGAAGATGGCGACGAGCTGGTACTGGCCGGGCGCTGCACGGCGCCGGGCGCGGTGCCGATCGGCTTCGGCCCCTGCCGCGGCGTGGTGGTGCCGGCCGCGTAGGGGGGAAGGGCGGCGCCTTCAGCCGCGGCCGGGGGCGAGACCGGCCTCGGTCATGAGCCGCAGCGCGGACTCGGCCAGCCGGCGCCGCAAGGCGTCGAGGCGGGCCGGGTCCTCCAGCAGGCGGCCCTCGCGCTTGCGCAGCACGCCATCGACCATCACCGTGTCCACATTCCCCGCCTGCGCGCATTCGACGATGGCCGTCGCGGCGTCATGCACCGGCCAGAGGTTGAGGTCGGTGCCGCGCAACAGCACGATGTCCGCCCGCTTGCCGGGCGTGAGGCTGCCCGTCACGCGATCGAGGCCGATCGCGGCCGCCCCGCCGATGGTCGCCCAGGACAGGGCGTGGCGGGAGCCGATGGGGGCGATGCCCGGCCGCGCCCCGCCGGCAGCGGCATCGGCGCGCTGCTGGCCGTGCTGCGCGCTGAGCAGCGCGCATTGCATCTCGCGGAACATCTCCCCGCTCACCCGCGGCTCCACATCCACGCCGATCGAGGGCACGAAGCCCATCTCCACCACGCGCCGCACGATGGGTTCCACCGCATAGCCGCGCAGTTCGGTCTGCACCGTCGCCGTCGTGCTGACGCCGGCCTCGAGCAGCAGCCGCAGCTCATCATCCCCGAGGTAGTTGCCATGGACGATGTTGTGATCCGGCCCGATCAGCCCCTCGGCGAGGAGCGCGCGGTAGCCCTCCACGGCGATCGCCTCCGCCGGGCGCTTCGTGGCGTGGGAGGAAGAGCGCAGTCCAAGCTCGCGCGCCAGGCGCAGGTTGATGCGTGTGGCCTCCAGCGTCGCCCAATGCGGGCCGGCGATGCCGAGCATCATCGTCACCCGTGCGTCCTCCGCGGCCAGCCGGCCGCGGCGGATGCGCTCCACCCGTTCGCGCGGGTTGACGCGCTGCTCGAAGGGCTCGGCGGCCTCGCGCGCCGGCGGCAGCTTGCCGGCGCCCAGCGCGAAGACGGCGCGGATGCCGCTTTCCTCCAGCGCGTCGATCGACCGCTCCGCCTGCTCCAGCGAGGTGACGTTGTGGCAGTAGTCGAGCAGCGTGGTCACACCGGCATCGAGCTGCGCCAGCGCGCCGAGGAGGTTGCCGAGGTAGTTGTCCTCCGGCCCATAGCGCGTCGCCATGTCGGCATGGATGTGACGGAAATAGCCGCCATGCCCCCAATTGGCGGCGATGCCGCGCAGCCCCGTCTGCCAGGTGTGCAGATGCGCGTTGACCAGGCCCGGCATGGCGATGAACCCAGGCCCGCCGATCACCTCCGCATCCGCGGCCTGCAGGCCATGGCCGATGGCGCGGATGGTGTGGCCCTCGACCAGGATCTCGGCATCGCGCAGATCGCCGATGGCCGGGTCCATCGAGACCAGCCAGCCGCAGCGCAGCAGCTTGCGCCGCCCGCGGGAGTCCAGGGTTTCTGGAGCAGGAGCCGCGTTCATGGGACCGCGGCGTGCTCCAGCGCCTTCGGCGTGTAGCCGCCTTCCTCCAGGATGCGCGCGGCGCTGGCGACAAGCTGCTGCTTGCGCTGGCGCAGCACCGCCTCGGGGAAGAGCAGCCGGCCATGCCGCTTGCGCCAGGCGCCGCCGACCATGACGGAATCGACATTGCCCGCGCCCGCCTGCTCGACGGCGCTGTGCACAGGATCATGCACCGGGAAGAGGTTGAGATCCTCGCCGCGCAGCAGGATCAGATCCGCCTGCTTGCCGGGCGTGAGGCTGCCGATGCGGCTTTCGAGCCCGATGGCGCGCGCATTGCCGAGCGTCGCCCAGCCCAGCGCCTCGCGCGAGCGGACGGGCATCTGCCTGAAGGGCGGCCGGTTCGCGGCAGCGTTGTCGCGGTGCTCGCTGAAGCGCGCGAAGAGCAGCGCGGCCTGCATCTCGCGGAACATCTCGCCGCTGTTGATCGGTTCCACATCGATGCCGATCGAGGGCATGAAGCCCAGCCGCCGCACGCGCACCAGCAGCGGTTCCGCGGCATGGCCGTGCAGCTCCGTCATCACGGTCGAGGTGATGGAGGCGCCGGTGTCGAGGATGATCCGCAGTTCCTCGTCGCTGAAGTAGTTGCCGTGCACGATATTGTGGTCGGGGCCGAGCAGCCCTTGCCTGGCCAGCGCCTCATAGCCGCCGGGCGCGACGCAGGCGGCGCGCGGCTTGGTGGCGTGCGAGGTGGAGAGCAGCCCCAATTCGCGCGCCAGCCGCAGATCCTGCTCGGCGACCTCCAGCGTGCCCCAATGCGGCCCGAGGATGGCGAGGGCGAGGGTGACCAGCCCCTCATCCGAGGCGAAGCGCGATCGGCGCAGCGCCGTGACGCGATCGCGCGGGTGCGGGACGTGGGTATAGGGAAGCTCCCCGGGCCGCGTCGGCGGCTTCGCCGTGCCATGCGCGAAGACCGCGCGGATGCCGCTTTCGACGAGGCCATCGACCGAGCGTTCCGCCATCTCGAGCGAGGTGATGTTGTGGCACCAGTCGAGCACGGTGGTGACGCCGCCATCGAGATGCGCGAGGCAGGAGAGAAGGTTGCCGAGATAGTTGTCCTCCGCCCCGTAGCGCGTGGCGAGGTTGGCGTGCATCGTCGCGTGGTAGTCGGGCCCGAGCCATTCGGAGCCGATGGCGCGCAGCCCCGCCTGCCACAGATGCACATGCGCATCGATCAGCCCGGGCATGGCGATCATGTCGCCGGCCTCCACCACCGTCTCCGCCGTCGCGCCCAGCGCGCGGCCGATGGCGGCGATGCGCCCGTCCTGCACCAGGATCTCGGCGTCGCGCAGTTCGCCCAGCGCGGGATCGCCGGTCACGATCCAGCCGCAGCGGATCAGGGTTCGGGTCATGGTCATGGCCTCCAGGCCGGTGTCAGGTCGCGCGCCAGCGGCTGACGAAGCGGTCCGCCAGCCCCTGCGCCTTGGTCAGCACGACGCCGATGATCGAGAGCAGCAGCAGGATGGCGAAGACGTCGCCGGTCTCGAGGATCTGGCCGGCGAGTTGCAGCTTCGCGCCCAGCCCGTAGCGCGCCGTCTGCATCTCCGCCGCCACGATCAGGATGATGGCGATGCCCAGGCCAAGGCGCAGCCCGGCGAAGATCGCCGGCACCGCGCCGGGGATGACGACATGGCGCAGGATCTGCGCGCGCGAGGCGCCGAGGTCGCGCGCCGCGAGGATCAGGCCCGGGTCGGTCTGCTTCACGCCCGTCATGGTGCTGACCAGCACGGGAAAGAGCCCCCCCAGCGCCGCCAGCACGATCAGGAACAAATCGCCGGTGCCGAGCCAGATGACCAGCAGCGGCACCAGCGAGATCTTCGGCACGGGATAGATCGCCGCGACGAAGATGTCGCTGGCGGCGAAGAACTTGCGCGAGGTGCCCATCAGCACGCCGAGCATGACGCCGACCACCGAGCCGAGCAGGAAGCCGCCGAAGATGCGCCAGAGCGTGAGCCCCATGTCGTAGGCGAGGCCCTTCTCCAGGAACAGCCGCACCAGCGAGGTCACCACCGCCGAGGGGGCGGGCAGGAACAGCTCGGGGATGCCCGAGAGACGCACCGCCGCCTCCCAGCCCAGCAGGAAGACCGCCATGGCGAGGGGACCGTAGAACCAGGTCTCGTCGCGCCGGCGGGCCGCGCGGCGCGAGGCGGGCTTGGCGGAGCCGGCGGCGATGTCGCTCATAGGCGCTCCAGCATGGTCCGGCGCACCTCGTCGCGCAGCAGGCCGTAGATCTCGTCGAACAGCGCGCCGAAGCGCGGCGACTTCTGCACATCCAGCGCGCGCGGCCGCGGCAGCTCCACATCGAGCGTCGCGGCGACGCGGCCCGGCCGTGCGGTCATCACCAGCACGCGGTCGCCCAGGAAGATCGCCTCCTCGATCGAGTGCGTCACCAGCACGACGGTGCGGCGGCTGCTCTCGACCAGGCTGGCGAGCTGTTCCTGCAGGTAGAGGCGCGTCTGCGCGTCGAGCGCACCGAAGGGCTCGTCCAGGAACAGGATCTCCGGCTCCATCACCAGGCCGCGCGCCAGGCCCACGCGCTGGCGCATGCCGCCGGAGAGCTGGCCGGGGAAGTGCTTCTCGAAGCCCGCAAGCTCCACGGCGCGGATCGCCTCCTGCGCGCGCGCCTCGCGCTCCGCGCGCGGCATCCCGCCGAGTTCCAGGCCGAAGGCGACATTGTCGAGCACGTTGCGCCAGGGGAGCAGGTTGAAGGATTGCCAGACCGTCGCCATGCGCGGCGGCGGTCCGGCGATGCGCGATGCGCCTTCGCCATAATGGAAACGCACCGCGCCTTCGCTCGCGCTCAGCAGGCCGCGCAGGATGAGCAGGAGCGTGGATTTGCCGCAGCCGGAGGGGCCGACGATGGCGGTGACCTTGCCGGCCGGGAACTCGAAGGAGACATCCTGCAGCGCCTGCGTCACCGCGCCGCTCGCGGTCTCGAAGCGGTGCGAGAGCCGCTCGATCGTGATGCCGGTGAAGGTCGTTTCAGCCGAAGGGATTTGCGTTCTCCAGCCTCTGCCAGGCCTCCGTGATCGCGCGCGTGTCGAAGATCTGGCCCTCCGGCACGGCGCGGGCCACCAGGTCCGTGCGCTCGCGCCAGAAGCGCTGCTGCGCGACGATGGAGTCGAGGTTGGGCATGCCGTTGATCTGCATGAAGGTCCAGCGCGGGCGCGTGCTGTCGATGACCTCGGGCGTCAGCCGCGTGCCTTCGGCCAGGATGCGCAGGATCTCAGGGTTGCCGTCCTGCGCCGCGGCCATGAATTCGCGGTTGCCCTGCATGATCGCCATGCAGAAGCGCACGGCCGCCGAATGCCGTTCCTGCAGGAAGCGCTCGCTCGCCAGCGAACAGGCCAGCACCATGCCGGGTGCCAGCTCGTCGCTCCAGGTTGCGACGCGGCCGACGCCGCGATTCTGCGCGGCGTAGGCGCCGGGCAGTGGCAGGTTCATCAGGCCGATGCGGTTCTGCTGCAGCAGCGGCAGCGAGGTGGCCGGCGCCATGCCCCAGCGCCAGTCCACATCGTTCACCGAAAGCCCGGCGGCCTCGAGCCCGATGGTGTGCAGGTATTGCGCGACGCTGCCGCGCGAGGAGATGCCGATCGCCTGCCCACGCGCGAGGCGGTAGCCCTCCTTGCCGCGGAAGCCGCGCTCCCACATCTCGTTGCTCACCAGGATGGCGTTGGAGCCCATGCCCGGCGTTTCGCGCCCGCGCTCCATGAACAGCTTGATGCCGAGTCCGCGCGCCATGAGGTTGAACAGCCCGGCGCTGATCGTGGCCCCGGTCACGTCGAGTTCGCCGGCCGCGAGCGAGGGCAGTGACAGGCTGCCATCGACATGGGAGGTCGGCACGATCTCGATGTTCAGGCGGCGGAAATAGCCCTTCGCCTCGGCGATCAGGTAGGGACCGGCCGAGATGTAGGGCGCGTAGCCCATCCGGATGCGTGCGGGTTCCAGGAAGTTCGCCTGTGCCATCACGCGGGGCGCGGCAAGGGCGGCAGCCGCGCCTGCGGAGGTGCCGATGAGGCGACGTCGCGTCGTCGGATGGATCATGAGGATCTTCCTGCTCTGCACAGCGCGGCGATCAAACGTTAGCAATCCCTTCTGACAGCGGTCAACGCGGGAAATCCGGCGGACGCCGCCATCAGCGCGGCACGCTGTGCGGACGGATGCGTGGCTTGCGCGTCTCCAGCGGTTCGATCACTCCCGGCGAAGCTGGCGCTGGCTGCCGCCCGATCCCGCCACAGGGTGCCGATGGAGCGGCTGTACTTCGATCTTCCCGTCCCGGCGGACCAGAGCACGCTGCGTTCTCATGAACGCAGCTCGTGCTCTGGAAATCATTGAATCTAGGCCAAGAAATGCGCTCAGCGTCGCGGCAGCGCCGCGACCCATCTGAACGCGTATTGCTCTGGGCATCCGCCCGGGCGTCTGCCTGGCCAGCCGACGCCACGCGCCATGCCCGCGACCAGAAGCGCCAGATCGATCCCGTCGGATGGACCCGGTGCTCTGGTACCCGTTGAATCCGGGCTCGGGAACGCGTTCAGATGGTGCCGTCCGAACAGAAATTCGTTCTGGTGCCTGGCGATGCTGCTTCAGCCCAGCGCGCGGATCACCTCCTCGGTCGTGGTCACAAGTGCGACGTTGCGCATCGCGTAGTCGATCGAGGCGCGGTGCCAATCGGCGTTCATGGTCGAGCAGCCATCCTCGGGGATGACCATGACATAGCCCTTGTCGGCGCCGGTGCGGGCGGTGTGCTCGATGCTCATGTTTGTCCAGGCGCCGGTCTCGATGATGAGGTCACGGCCCTCCGCCTTCAGGATCCGCTCAAGCGAGGTCCCCTCCCAGGCGCTCATCCGGGCCTTGCGGATGATGTGGTCGCCCGGCTGCGCCTCCAACCCCGGCACGGGTTCAGCGCCCCAACTGCCCTCGACCAGCGCATTGGCATCGATGCAGCCTTCGAAGAGCGGCGCATTCAGCGTCATGTCGCGGCCATCCGCGCGGCGAATGAACCAGACATGGATCACCGGTACGCCGCGCGCGCGGCAGGCCGCGGCAAGGCGCGCGATGTTCGCGATGGCGTTCTGCTGGCGGCAGTGATCGGGGCTGCCGGAAGATGCGAAGGCACCACCATCCATGACCACGTCGTTCTGCATGTCCTGGATGATCAGCGCGCAGCGCGCCGGGTCGAGCCGCAGCCTCTCTTCGCCGCCGGCCGGCGTGGCGCCGTGCTGCGGGCGCGCCTGCATGAAGGGCTCGCTGCGCGGCCCGACCTTGACCGGAATGGCATAGACCGAGGTTGAGGCGCAGACATAGAGCGTGCGCCAATCCGGCCCGCCCCAGTGCAGGTTGGCCGCGAGTTCTGGAATCGAAACATTCCCGATCAGGCGGCCCCCCGGTGAATAGACCCAAAGCCCGCCCGGTGCCGTCACCCAGAGATTGCCCTCGGCATCGCATTTCATGCCGTCCGGCACGCCGGGCAGCAGCGCATCGCGCAGGCCGGAGGCGAAGATGCGCCCGTTCCTGAGCGTCCCATCCGGGGCGACCTCGTAGACGCGGATATTGGCCTGGTCGGTGTCGTTCACATACAACAGCGATTCATCGGGCGAGAAGCACAGTCCGTTGGGCTGGCTGTAGGTGTAGCGATCGACCAGCAGTTGCGGCTCTTCCCCTGGTCTTGCACCGGGGCGGATGCGGAAAACGCCCTGCCAGCCGAGCTGGCGTGGCCGTTCCACGCCATAGACCGGCATGCGGCCATACCAGGGATCGGTGAAGTAGATCGCGCCGGAGGAATGCACGCAGAGATCATTGGGCGAGTTCAGCTCGCGCCCCTGGAAATGGCTGGCCAAAGTCTCTCGCGTTCCATCCGGCCGGATGCGCACGACCGAGGAGGTCGCGTGTTCGCAAGCGAGCAGGTTGAGATCGGCATCATAGGTCAGGCCATTGGCCTTGTTCGAAGGGCGCGTCGCATCACGCACCCCCGCGCGATCCAGCCGCCGTCGCACATCCGCCGGCATGTCGGAGAACAGAAGGTAGTGCTCCGTCGGGTGCCAGATCGGCCCTTCGGTGAAGGTGAAGCCGCTGCCGGCCTGGCGCACGGGTGCGTGCTCGTCGATCAGGCGGCGAAAGGCGGGATCGAGCGCGGCATGGGCCATGGCTGGACTCCTCAGACCGGGAACCAGTCCCGGCGCGCAACGGTCTGCGTCACCGGCCCCGGCACGGCGAGGTCGAGCCGGCCCACCACCTGGCCGCGCTCGATCTTCGCGGGCTTGTCATGCACCGGCAGCAGGAAGCGGGAGGAATTCAGCAGCTTCTTGATCGCCGCCTTCTCGCTGCGCTTCGAGCCCGCATGGTTGCCCGTGACCTGCGGCTCATTGGCGCTGATCTGGTAGAGCGGCTCCACGATCTGGTCGTTGAAGTCGTAGATCACGTCGCCGCAGATGGTGGCGAGGCCTTCCGCCGTCTCGACATGCACGTTCATCGAGCCCTCGGTATGGGCGTTCGCGGCCTCCAGCACCACGCCGGGCATGATCTCGACGGGACCGGAGAGTTCCAGATCCTCGAAGCGCAGCGCGTGGCGCGTGTGCAGCCGCTCGATCAGGTGCTGGATGTCGGGCTTGGGATATTGCGGATGCATGAGGCCCGAGACGGAGCACTCCATCTCGCGCCGGTTCACCACCACGGTGGTGTTCATCGGGAAATGGTCGTCCTTGCCGGCGTGATCGATATGCAGATGCGTGTGCAGCACATAGCGCACATCGCCCACCTTCACGCCGTGGCGGGCGAGCTGGCGCTCGATCATGTTCTCGTGGAATTGCAGGCCGCGCATGCCCAGCGTCTCCATGATCGCATTGTCGCGATAGCCGGTATCGACGACGATGGGATAGCGCCCGCCCAGGATCAGGAAGCCATAGACGGGCACGCGGCGGATGCGTCCGCAATCGCGCGCCAGAACCAGGAAGCTCGATTCCAGTTCGATGTCTCCGTAGTCGAGCAGCTTGATCTCCAGGGCCATCTTTTCCTCCCTAAAGCCGGTAGACCCGGCAGGCATTGTCGAAGAACAGGGCACGCCTTGCGGCGTCGTCCAGTGTGTCGGTCGCGCGCAGATGCGCGGCCAGCAGCGGCGCATAGCCGGTCCAGAGCTTCTCGATGGGGAAGTTGGAGCCCCAGAGGCAGCGCGCGGTGCCGAACAGCGCCAGGGTCTCGCGCACCAGCCAGGCGATGTGGTCGGGATCGTTGCGGTGGATGAAGGTGCCGAAGCCCGAGAGCTTCACCATCACATTGGAGCAAGCAGCGAGCCGGGCCATGCCCGAGCGCCAGGAATTCCGGCCGGCGCTGGAGAGGTCCTCCAGCATCCCCGCATGCTGAAGCACGAAGGTCACGCGCGGGCAGGCGGCGGCCAGGGCAGCCGCGCCTTCCATCTGCCCGGGGAAGACCTGCAGGTCGAAGCTGAAGGCATAGTCGGCCAGATGCGCGATGTTGCGCCGTACGGTCGGATCCGCGCAGAGATCCGCATGCGGTGCGAAGCGGTACAGCGGGTTGGCGTGCCAATGGAATTGCTGGCGGATGCCACGCACCCGCGGCAGGCGCGCCAGCCGATCCAGCGCGGGCCGCACATCCGCCACCGTCATGTCGGCATAGGCGATGGTCGCGTGCGGCCAGCCGGTTTCCCGCCCGAGCCCCTCGATCCAGGAAGCTTCCTCGAAGGCGCGATCCACCGGCCAATTGGCCTGGACGTAGACCGCCTTCTCCACGCCCGTGCCGGCAAGATCGGTGCGATACTCGGCGATGGGATAGTCGCGCCGGATCGCCTCATAGGGGCCGAAGATGCGCGGCTGCATCGGTCCGCTCAGCCAGGGCAGGTCGGCCTGCCGCCAGGTATGGAAGTGGCTGTCCACGATCCTCATGCGCCGATCCTCGCCAGGGGGCGCGGGCCCAGCAGGTGCCGGGCGATGGCAAGCGGGCTTGATCCGTCACCCAACTCGTCGATGAAGGGAAGGATTGCGCGCAGCGCCCCTGTCTCTGGCCGAAAGCCGGGGTCGCCGGCGAGCGGTGTGAGCCAGATCACCCGCCAGGCGAGTCCCCGCAGCTTCCGCATGGCGCCGAGCAGCGCCTCCGGACCGCCGCGTTCCAGCCCATCGGAGAGAATCACCACTGCCGCCCCGCGCGCGAAGCTCGCGAAGCGCGGCACGGCGAGGAAGACCGAGAGTGCCTCGCCCAGCCTTGTCCCGCCATCCCAATCCGCGACCAGGCCGGCGGCCAGCGTCAGCGCCTGTTCCCGAGAGCGATGCCGCAGCGGGCGCGTGACGCGCGTCAGCCGCGTGCCGAGGGTGAAGACCTCCGCCCGCTCGGCCGACTGCACCATGGCGTGGGCGAGGCGCAGCGCACCATCTGTCCCCGCCTTCATGCTGCCCGACACATCGACCAGCAGCAGAAGGCGGCGCTGGCGCTGCTGGCGGCGGCGTGTCGGCAGCCGGGCCAGTTCGCCATCGCGCTTCAGCAAGTCGCGGAAGGCGCGGCGCGGATCGGCCAGCCGCCCGCGCCCGGCCTGGATGCGCCGCGACCTGCGCCGCGGCATTGCATCGGGCAGGGCGCGCGCGAAGGCGCGCAGCACCGCATCCTCATCCAGCGCCTGCAGCGTGCGCGCGATCAGCCTCTCCTGGGTCGTGGCCTCGGCGCCGGAGGGCTCCTCCTCCTGCGGTTCGGGCAGCAGTTCGAAGGTGCCGGCATCATAGGCGCGGGGCATCTCCTCGCCTTGCGCCTCGCCGGGTGCGATGAAGGCGCGGCCGAGGAAGATGGTGTCGAACACATCGTCGAAGTCCTGCCGCCGATCGGGCGACGGGCCGAACAGCGCATGGGCGGCGCGCCGCACGTCGCGGATCGAGCGCGGCCCGAGCAGACCCACCGCCGCGAGGAAGCTCTGTACCTGTTCCGGTGCAGCCGCGAAGCCGGCGCCGCGCAGGGCCGGGGCGAAGGCCAGGAAGGGGGCGAGTGCAGGCGGGATCACGCGGCGCCCTTCAGCACGGCATCAAGCCGCGGCGCGATGAAGGCGAGGTCGTCCTGGTCCTTCAGCACCACGCCGATGGACCGCGCGAAGGCCGCCGGCCAGGGCGCGCCCTGCGCGTTGAGCAGCGTCGCGGCCTCGGCCCATTCCACCGTCTCGGCCACGCCTGGCGGCTTGGCGAGGGGTTCCGCGCGCAACCGCCCGACCGCCGCCACGACCTTATGTGCGGTCTCCCGGGCCACGGCGGAGGCGCGCATCATGACGATCTGCGCCTCAAGCTGCGGCTCGGGATAGCCGATCCAGTGATAGACGCAGCGCCGGCGCAGCGCCTCATGCAGTTCGCGCGTGCGGTTGGAGGTGAGGATCACCACCGGCGCCTCGGCCGCGCGAATGGTGCCGCGTTCCGGGATGGAGAGGCTGAAATCGGAGAGGAATTCCAGCAGGAAGGCCTCGAATTCATGGTCGGAACGGTCGATCTCGTCGATCAGGAGCACGCGTTCCTTCGGCCGTTGCAGCGCCAGCAGCAGCGGGCGCGCGATGAGAAACTCGTCGCCATAGAGGTTCACATAGGCATCGCCGGCCTGACGGATGGCGAGCATCTGGCGCGGGAAATTCCATTCATACATCGCCGCCGCGGCGTCGATGCCCTCATAGGCCTGCAGCCGCACGAGTTCGCGCCCCAGCACGGCGGCGATGGCCTTGGCGGCCTCGGTCTTGCCCACGCCGGGCGCGCCTTCCAGCAGCAGCGGCTTGCCGAGTGCAAGCGCCAGGTAGGCGGCGGTGGCGATGCCCTCATCGGCAAGGTACTGCGCATCGCGCAGCGCGCGTGCGAGCGCCTCGGGGCTGTCGATGCCGCCGATGCTGCGCCGGATCGCCATGCTACTGGCCCGGTCGCTGCTGTCGGATTTCGACAGCAGCGTGAATCGGCCCAGCCATCACAGCCGGCGGCGCGGCTTGGCGCCGCCATTGGCACGCAGGCCGCGCAGCACCTTCTCCGGCGTGACGGGCAGCTCATCGATGCGCACGCCGATGGCGTCATAGACCGCGTTGACGACGGCCGGCAGCACCGGGTTGGCGCACATCTCGCCCGGCCCCTTGCCGCCATAGGGACCATCCTCGGCGGGGCGTTCCAGCACGCTGATATGGTGCGGCGCCAGGTCCCCGGGGCCGGGCATCAGGTAGGTGTTGAAATCCACCGGCCCGTGCTCTCGCGCCGGGTAGTAGGGCTCGGTCGTTTCCCAGGCAGCGTGGCTCATGCCCATCCAGGCGCCGCCGCGCAGCTGCTGTTCGACCAAGCGCGGATTCAGTGCGCGGCCGACCTCATAGGCCGATTTCATGTCAACGACCGTCACTTCGCCGGTCTCGTCATCCACCTCGACCTCCACCAGCATCGCGGCATGGGCGAAGGTGGTGACGGGCGACATCTCGCCCGTGTCGGGATCGACATCGCTGAGCGGGATCAGGAAGATGCCGCGCCCGGCGATGGTGCGCCCCTGCTTGAACTGCGCCGCCTGCGCCGCCGCCATGGTGGTGATGGAACGCCCCGGCGCGCCGCGCACATGGATGTTGCCGCGCCCATCGGTGACGAGGTCGCCGGCATCGACCTCCAACTCCTCGGCAGCGGCTTCCAGCATCACCGCGCGGGCCTCGCGCGCCGCCATGATCACGGCATTGCCCATGCGATGCGTGCCGCGGCTGGCGAAGCTGCCCATGTCATGGGGCCCCGTGTCGCTGTCGGCGGTGTCGACATAGACATCCTCGACCGGCACGCCGAGCGTCTCGGCCGCGATCTGGCGCGTGACGGATTTCATGCCCTGGCCGAGATCGATGGCGGAGAGCGCCACGGTGAACTTGCCGTCGGGGTTCGAATGGATCAGCGCCTGGCTGGGATCACCGCCGAGATTCATGCCGATGGGATAGTTGATCGCCGCGAAACCGCGGCCGCGATGCAGCGCCATGCTCAGCGCCTCCGGAAGCCGGAGAGGGAGGAGAAGCGCATCGCCCCCGCGCGCGGCGTGGCGGGCGGTGCGGGCGGCGGTGGTGGGCCGCCCGGCGTCGAGTTGGATGTCGGCATGGGCGAGGGGGCGGGCGGCGTGGCACGTGACGGCGTGGCGTAGGCGGCTGGCACGCCCGGAGAGGTGGGCTGTCGCAGGTTCTTCCGCGCGTAGGAGCCCGCCTGGAAACCCTGCACGCGCCCGCCCTCATCGGTCGCGGTGAAGGCCGGCAGGCGCGCGCGCTCACCCCCGCCATCGCGGCGCGAGGAGGCCGCCTGCATGGCGGGGCTGAGCTTCACGCCCGCCTTCTCCGCCACGACCTGCGCGCATTCGATCAGCGCGCAGTTCTTCGCAAGGCGCCGATGCGCCTTCATGTCGCCGTCGCGATAGGCGTTGAGGATGCGCAGTTCGATCGGATTCATCCCGACCGCCTCGGCCACCTTGTCCATATGCGCCTCGATGGCGAAATCGACACCGGTGATGCCGAAGCCGCGCATCGCCGTGGCGGGCGTGCGGTTCGTGAACACGCAATAGACGTTCGCCGAGACGTTCGGGATGGTGTAGGGACCCGGCAGATGCCCCACGCCCTTGATGATCGCGTAGGAGGAAAGCCGCGTATAGGCGCCGGAATCGAAGTAGCCCGTGAAGTGCCGCGCGACGATGCGGCCATCGCGCATGACGCCATCCTTCAGGTACCAGCGCTCCGCCCCGCGTGGCGCGCCGACCTGCATTTCCTCCTCCCGGTCCCACATGTACTTGCAGGGGCGGCCGGTGAGCATCGCGCCCAGGATGGCAAGCGGTTCGTGGATGCTGTCCACCTTGCCGCCGAAGCCACCACCGACCGTCCCGCCGATGAAATGCAGGCGCGAGGAGGGCATCTCCAGCACCTTCGAGGAGGTGGCGAGCGAGAAGAACAGCGCCTGGGTCGAGGTGTAGCAGACATAGCGGCCATTCTGCTCGGGCGCGGCGATGGCGCCGCAGGTCTCGATCGGCGCCTGCTCGATCGGCGACATCTGGTAGCGGCCCTCGACGATATGGTCGGCCTGGCGGAAGGCGGCCTCGACATCGCCGAAGCGCAGCTTCTGGTGATCGTACTTGCCGTGATAGACGAACTTGTTGCCGGGATAGATGTCGAGCACGGTGGGCGCGCCGGGGCGGATCGCCTCCTCCACGTCGAGCACATGGGGCAGGGGTTCCCACTCCACCATCACCTTCGCCACCGCGTCGCGCGCGCGCGCCTCGCTGGTCGCGATCACGGCGGCGACGGGCTCACCCCGGTAGCGCACGCGCTCGGTGGACAGCAGTGGTTCGTCATCGAGGCCGAAATCGAGCAGCGAGAGCAGCGTGTTCAGGTTGCGCGGCACGTCCTTGCCGGTGAGGATCCGCACCACGCCCGGCATCTGTGCCGCCGCCTGCGTATCGATGCGCCGGACCCGCGCCGCGTGGTGGGGCGAGCGCACGCAGCGGATGTGCAACAGCCCCTCGAACAGGTGGTCGTCATAGAAGGGCGAGCGGCCGGTGACATGGCCGGTGATGTCCTGCCGGCGCGTCGGACGGCCGACCTCGTTGAGGTTGTCGTCGCGCTCATCGGCGAAGAGATCCTTGCGGAAGTCGATCATCGCCTGCTGCGTCAGCGTGCCGCTCATGCCCGCTTCCTCCCTTCCGCCACGTCGAGGATCGCGGCGATGATCGGCTCATAGCCCGTGCAGCGGCAGATGTTGCCGGCGATGGCCTCGATCACCGCCTCGCGGTCCGGGCGCGGGTTGCGGTCGAGCAGCGCCTTCGCCGCCATCAGCATCCCCGGCGTGCAATAGCCGCATTGCGCGGCGAAGCGGTCCATGAAGGCATCCTGCAGCGGATGCAGCGCCGGCGTGGCGAGCCCCGCCGCGGTCTCGATCCGCCTTCCCTGCGCGGCCTCGCCCAGCGTCAGGCAGGCGAGGTGCGGCGCACCATCGATCAGCACCGTGCAGGCGCCGCAACTGCCCTGGCCGCAGCCATATTTCGGCGAGAGATCCCCCACGCCGCGGCGCAGCAGGTCAAGCAGGTTCTGGCCATCCTCGGTGAAGGCGGCCTTGGCCTCACCGTTCAGCGTGAAGGTGACCGGCTTCAGCGCCATTTCACGCCATCCTTTCCAGCAGCCGACGCAGATGCACGCCGGCCACCTCGCGCCGATACCAGCTGCTGGCCAGCGCATCCGTCGGCGGGTCGAGCCCATCGGTGGCGAGTTGCGCGGCGCGCGCGATGGCGGCAGCATCCAGCGTGCCGCCCTCCAGCGCGCGCTCGGCCGAGAGCGCGCGCAGCGGCAGGGGGCCGAGCCCGACGCAGGCGATGCGCACGCCGCGCAGCCGCCCGCCCTCGCGCGGCAGATGCGCGGCGAAGGACATCACCGAGACGCCCTTCGGCTTCACGCGGCTGACCTTGTGGAAGCCGAAGGCGCGCGCATCGCGCGGGCGCGGCACCTGCACGGCGGCAACCAGGCCCGCGCGGGCGCGATCGCGCAGCAGGTCCTCGATCGGGCGCTGCATGCCGCCCGCCATCACCACCCGCGCCCCGAGCGCCAGCAGCGCGGCGGCGAGGTCGCCATAGGGATGGGCGGCGAAGAGATTGCCGCCGATCGTTGCCATGTTGCGAATCTGCGGCCCGCCCACGGCGCGCACCACCGGGTGCAGGAAGGCGAGGTCCGGATGCGCGGCGATCGCCGCCATGGTCACGCCCGCACCGATCTCGAAGCCATCGCCCTGCGCGCGGATCTGCGCCAGCGCGGGATCCGTGCTGCGCAGGATGCGGCCCTGCACCAGCCCTGCATTCAGGTCGCGCATCACCAGCGTGCCGCCGCCAAGATACACGTCGCCGGTGCCAAGCGCGCGCTGCGCCTCCGTGATCGAGGCGAAGCTCTCCACCGTCACGGCCATCAGCCGCCCCCCCGTGCCAGGTGGTCGCGGATCGCCGCGAAGCCGCCATTGTAGATGTTCTCGCCGACCATCCGCGCCAGCTCCGCCTCACGCCCCGCCGGCGTATCGAAGCGGCTCTCCCAGTGCCAGAAGGTGTGGTCGCCATCCGTCACCGGGGCGAGGCGCACATGCGCGACGTAGTTCAGCAGCGGAATCGGTGTCTCCAGCAGGCAATAGCTGAAGGCCATGTCGGCATCCGAGAGGGCGAGCAGCCGTTCCCGCAGTTCCGAGCCATCCTGCAGCGTGAAGCGCCGCACGCAGCCGATGCGATCGGCGCTCTGCCCGCGCTCGATCTGGCTCTGCGCCACGGCGGGGTGCCAGCGGTCATGCCCGTTGAAGTCGCGCAGCACCGCCCAGACCGTCTCGACCGGCGCGGCGATCACGGTGCTGCGCACGACCTTGGGCATGTCACGCCGCCATCTGGCGCTTGAGCGCCGAGAAGGCCGCCTGGAAGACGTTCTGGCCGATGCCGTTCACCAGGTCGTCCGTCGCTTCCGGCGCGCAGTCGAATTCCGCCGACCACTCCGCGAAGGTGCGGTCGCCATCGGTGATCGGGCTCAGTCGCAGCGTTGCCACGTAGTTGGTCAGCGGCATCGGGCTTTCGAGGATCGAGTAGGTGCAGAAATACTCGTAATCCGACAGGCCGAGCAGCTGTTCGCGCAACCTGTCGCCATTCTGCAGGCGGAAGTCGCGCACGCAGCCCACCCGGTCCGCGGGTTCGCCATTCTCGATGCGGCTTTCACGTACCGCCGGCACCCAGCGCGGCAGGCCGTTGAAGTCGCGCACGCGTTCCCAGACGCGCGCGACGGGTGCCTCGATCACCGAGCTCACATAGACGCGGGGCATCTACTTCTGGTCCCCCTTGCCGGCCTTGCGCGCGCCTTCCGCGATGCGCTGCATGTCGGAAGCCTCGCGGATCAGCCCACCCTGCTTGGCGAGGCTGCCGCCCTCGATGCCGATGTCGCCGAGCAGGCTGTCGATCAGCGGCGCCTGCACGCGGTAGCGCAGCGCGGAGTTGATGACCTCGTCCGTCGGCGAGCCGCCGGCGCCAGAGCCGCCACCCAGGCCATCCATCTGCACGATGCGGATGTCGTTGATCTTCTCCAGCGGCTTGACGCTGGCCGCGACGATCCCCTCGACATGTTCGAGCAGCTTGCGCCGGAACAGCGAGCTGCGCGCCTCGTCGGTCAGGATGTTCTCCGCCTCGTTCATCAGCTTCTGTGCTTCGGCCATCACCGCCGCGCGAATCTGCTCGGCCTCGGCCATCAGGCGCGCCTCGGCCGCCGCCTTTTCCGCCAGCAGCACATCGACCGACTTCTGGCGGGCAGCGACCTCGGTGGCGCGGGCCGTCTGCACCTTCTCCTCGGAGGCCGCAGCCAGCGCCCTGGCCATCTCGGCCTCGGCCCGCGCGGCGGATTCCTCCAGAGACTTCCGATAGAGCGCGATGGCCTTGTCCATCTGCACGCTCTCGACCGTGCGCTCGCGTTCGACCTCCAGCCGTCGGCGGATGGTTTCGTGGTCGATGCGGATCTCGTCGAGCTGCCGTTCGGAGGCGATGCGCGCGCGCTCGATGTCCTCGCGGCTCTCGATCTCGGCCTCGCGCAGCGCCTGCACGCGGGCGATTTCGATCTGCTCCAGTGCGCGGCGGCGCTCGACCTGCGCGGCGGCCACGGTGCGCTCGCGCTCGACCTCCGCCGATTCCACATCGCGCTGGGCGGCGATCTGCGCCTGACGCACCGCGGCATCGGCCTGGGCGGCGCGCGCCTTCTCCGCCGCCAGGGCAACCAGCTTGGACTGCTCCGCAGCCTCGACGATGCGGGAGCGCTCGATATCGGTGATCTCGCGCGTCTGGCGGCTGGCGATGCGGTCCTGCTCGAGTGCGAGCTCGGCGGCGATGCGCGCCTTCTCCACTTCCTCGCGCCGGGCGATCTCGGCCCCCTCGAGCGCCTGTTCGCGGGCGATCTCGCGGGCGCGGATCGTCTCCGCCGCGGCGATGCGCGCGGCCTCGGTCGCCTGGTTCGCCGCGATCTCCACCGCCTCGACCGCCTTCTGGCGCTCGATCTCCAGTTCGCGGATGCGCCGATCCTCGCTGATCCGGGCCTCGTTCACCTCGGCGGCCTGGGCGATGCGGGCGCGTTCCACGGCCTCGCGCGCGGCGATCTCGGCCTCCTCCAGCGTCTTCTGGCGCTCGATCTCCTGGCGGCGGACCTTCTCCTCGCCCGAGATGCGGGTCTGGGTCAGCAGCAGGGTCTGGGCCATGCGGCGCTTCTCGGTCTCCTCGCGCGCCACGATCTCGGCCTGCTCGACGCTGCGCTGGCGCTCGATCTCCAGCCCCTGGGTCTCGCGATCCTTGGCGATGCGCGCTTCCTCGATCGCCTTCTCCTGGGCGATGCGCGCGCGTTCCGTCGCCTCGCGCGCCGCGATCTCGGCCTCCTGCAGCGATCGCTGCTTGGCGATCTCGCGCGCCTGGGTCTCGCGCTCATTCTCGATGCGCGCCTCGCGGACATTGCGTTCCTGCAGGCTGCGCTGCTTCTCGATCTCCTCGCGCGCGGCGATCTCCTCGGCGTCGATCGCCTTCTGGCGCGCGATCTCGCGGCCGCGTACCTCGCGTTCGGAGGCGATGCGCGCCTCGGCGATGGCGCGTTCATTGGCGATGCGCGCCTTCTCGATCGCCTCGCGCGCGGTGATCTGCGCCTCTTCCGCCTCGGTGTCGCGGGTTGCACGCTCGCGGGCCAGAAGTGCCCGCTGCTGGGCGCGGCGGAACTCGATCTCGCGCTCCTGGTCGAGCCGCGCTTCCTCGCTCTCGCGCTCGATATCCAGGGCCTGCTTCTCGGATTCCAGGTTGCGCGCCCGGATCTTGATCATCGCATCCTGTTCGATGTCGTTGCGCAGCTTGCGCTTGTCCTCGATGTCGCGGATCAGCGCGGTCAGGCCCTCGGCGTCGAAGCGGTTGGAGGGGTTGAAGAATTCCAGGCTCGTTTGGTCGATGTCCAGGATCGCGACACTCTCGAGCTCAAGCCCGTTCTTCTCCAGATCCGCCTGCGCCAGGGCCTTCACCCGCGCCACGTAGTCCGAGCGCTTCTCATGCATCCCGGCCATGTCCATCTCGGCCGCCACGGCGCGCAGCGCACTCTCGAACTTGCCCGAGAGCAGGGCGCTCAGCCTCTCGGGTTCGAGCGTGCGTCGGCCAAGCGTGGAGGCCGCCATGGCCACGGCGCGCTTCTCCGGCTGCACGCGCACGTAGAATTCGGCCTCGAGGTCGATTCGCATGCGGTCGCGCGTGATCAGCGCCTCGCCCTTCGCGCGGGAGACCTGCAGCGGCACGACGTTCATGTTGACCGGCGTGATGTCGTGCACGATGGGCCAGACGAAGGCGCCGCCGTCGATCACCACCTTCTCGCCCAGGAAGCCGGTGCGGACGAAGGCGATCTCCTTGGTCGAACGCCGGTACAGGCGCTGCATCACCCAGTAGATGATGGCGATGCCGATGACGGCGACGATCAGCAATAGGATGAGTTGCCCGATGAATTGCCCGGTCATGCTCGTTCCCTTTTCGGCTCAACGGCCCTGGATGCGTTTGAAGGCGCGGGTCTGTTCGGTCAGTGCGATCTCGGCCGGCAGCCGCTCCATCGAGGAGGCGCCGTAGAAGCCGTGGCAGGATTTCGTGTTCTTCAGCACGAACTCGGCATCCGCGGGCATCGCCACCGGCCCGCCATGGACCAGCACGATGGCGTCGGGCTTCTCGGCCAGCGCGGCGGCGGAGAGGCGGTCCACGATGGCCGGGCAGTCGGCGAGCTTCACGCCGGTCTCGGCGCCGATGCTGCCGCCCGTCGTCAGGCCCAGATGCACCACGATGATGTCAGCCCCCGCACGGGCCATCGCCCTCGCATCGGCCTCGTTGAACACATAGGGCGTGGTCAGCAGCCCCTTGCGCCCGGCGAGGGCGATCATGTCCACCTCAAGCTGGAAGGACATGCCGGTCTCCTCCAGATTGGCGCGGAAGGTGCCGTCGATGAGGCCAACGGTGGGGAAGTTCTGCACGCCGGCGAAGCCGATGCGCTTCACCTCATCGAGGAAGACATCCATGCGGCGGAAGGGATCGGTCGCGCAGACGCCCGCGAGCACGGGGGTGCGCTTGACCACGGGCAGCACCTCGCCAGCCATTTCCATGACGATGGCGTTCGCATCGCCATAGGGCATAAGCCCGGCGAGGCTGCCGCGCCCGGCCATGCGGAAGCGCCCGGAATTGTAGATGACGATGAGGTCGATGCCGCCGGCCTCCTCGCATTTCGCCGACAGCCCCGTGCCGGCGCCGCCGCCGATGATGGGCTCGCCGCGCGCGATCATGGCCTGGAAGCGGGCGAGGATCTCGGCGCGGCTCTGGGGATGGGTGGTCACGGCTTGGCCTTCCTCTGGCGGCTGGCCCGCGCGGCGCCGTGCAACTGGCGGAACTCGGCCAGCACCGCGGCGGCGAAGCCCGGGTCGTTGATGTTGTGCGGCAGGCGGATCACCTGCCGGTTCGGCGCGGGGCGCAGCGTCGCCTCAAGCGCGCGGAACAGCGCCTGCCGCGCCGCCGGATCGTGGAAGGCCTGGCCCGGCGCATCGAGCGCGGAGACGCCGCCCTCTGGCAGGAAGAAGCGCACCGGGCCTTCCATGAGATTGAGCCGCCCGCCGATCCAGCGCCCGATCTCGGCACATTCCTCGGCCGTCGTGCGCATCAGCGTCACCTGCGGGTTGTGACGGTAGAAGACCCGCCCGCGATAGCGTTCCGGCACCGTCTCGGGCGGGCCGAAATTCACCATGTCCACCGCGCCGAGCGAGCCGATATAGGGCAGGCGGGTGCGGATCGCGGCGCCGAAACGATCTTCCGTGGCGGGGAAGACGCCCCCGAAGAGCATGTCCGGCACTTCGGTCGTGGTGATGTCGATCAGCCCCGCGATGCGGCGCTCATCGAGCAGGCGCTCCATGGATTGGCCGCCGATGCCGGTGGCGTGGAAGACGAGGCAGTCCCACTCCGCCTGCAGCGCGCCGGCGATCTGCTGCACGCAGGGCGTGGTGACGCCGAACATGGACAGCGCGATGGCCGGGCGCAGCGCACGGCGCGGCCGGGCGGCGCGGCGCGCCTGCACCATGCCGATCATGGCGTGGGCGGCATTGCCCAGCACATCCTCGGTGATGACGTTGAGCCCCTGCACATCGGCGACCGAGTGCATCAGCGTGATGTCCACCGTGCCGACATATTGCCGCACCTCGCCGCTGGCGACGGTGGAGACGATCAGCTTGGGCACCCCCACGGGCAGGGCGCGCATGGCGGGGGCGACCATCGCCGTGCCGCCCGACCCGCCGGCCGAGAGCACGCCGGCGATGCCCGACTGGCGCGAGATCCAGCGGGTGAAGGCTTCGGTCATCGCGGCGACGGCGGCGCCGCGATCGCCGGTGAAGACACCCGCCGCGCCACGCGGATGGAAGGCCGCCACCTGGTGCGCCGGGATGTCCGCCCCCGAGTGACCGCCCGAGGTCGAGAGATCGACCAGCCGCACGGGGACGCCGGCCTCCTTCAGCAGGTCGCGCATGAAGCGCAGCTCGGCACCCTTGGTGTCGAGCGTGCCGGCGACCAGCACCACCTCGCCGCCCGGGGCGGCGAGCGGGCGGATCTCGGCCTCCGCGCCGGCGCGTGCCAGCGGCTGGGCGGTGAGCAGGCGCGCCGTGCGCTCGATCACCGCGACCGGCGTGGGCTTCGACCAGCGCGTCGGCGGCGTGGGGTTGGACATGTAGATCTTGATCGCGCTGGCGGCGGCGGCCTGCGTGGCGGCTGCGGCGGCAGGCAGTGCGCCGGGCGCCTCGGGCGAAGCGGGCGTATCCTCATGCCCGTGCCGGCCCACGCCGAGCAGGCGCTGCTGCAAGTCACGATCGGCCGCGAGATCGCGCGCGGGGCTGCTGCGATTCACCCGGCCGTTCACCATGATGGCCACGGTATCGGCCACCGCGCAGGCGACGCCGATGTTCTGCTCGATGACCAGCACGTCGATCTCGCCATCCTCGGCGAGGGCGACGAGCAGTTCCTCCACCTGGGCGACGATCACGGGGGCGAGGCCCTCGGTCGGCTCGTCCATCACCAGCAGCTTCGGGTTCATCAGCAGCGCGCGGCTGATGGCCAGCATCTGCTGCTCGCCACCCGAGAGCTGTGCGCCGCCATTGCCGCGCCGTTCCGCCAGGCGCGGGAAGGTGGAGTAGATCCGATCGATGGTCCAGGCGCCGCCCTTGCGGGCGACCATGCGCAGATGTTCATCGACCGTCAGCGAACGCCACAGCCGGCGGCCCTGCGGCACATAGCCGATGCCCAGGCGCGCGATATCGGCCGGTGAGCGGCCGAGCAACGGTTGGCCGCGGAAGGAGATGGAACCACCCGCGACGGGCACCATGCCCATGATCGCCTTGCACAGCGTGGTCTTGCCCATGCCGTTGCGCCCGACCACGGACAGCACGCCCGAGACAAGGCGCAGATCGACGCCCTGCAGCGCATGGCTTGCGCCGTAGAAGACGTTCAGGCCGCGCACTTCAAGCGCCGGCGGGCCTGCCCTGTCAGGCGCGAGCCGACCGGGCGCGGGGCGGTCAGGTGTGGGCATGGCGACCATCCCCCAGGTAGAGTTCCTGGACCTCCGGATCTTCCTCGATCTCGGCGGGCGTGCCTTCCTTGAAGACGCGGCCGTTGTGCATCATCGTCACGCGCTGGGCGACGCGCAGCGCCACGTCCATGTCGTGCTCGATGATGACGAAGCCGATATGGCCGGGCATGTTGGTGAGGATCGCCACGAGTTCCGCCCGCTCGGTGGGCGAGAGACCGGCGGCGGGCTCGTCGAACAGGATGAGCCTCGGTGCGCCGGCCAGGGCCAGCGCGATCTCGAGCTGACGCTGCTGGCCGTAGCTGAGTTCGCTCACCAGGCGGTTGCGTACCTCGGTGAGGTGCACAGCCTCGATCAGTTCCTCGCTGCGCGTGACCAGCGCATCGCCGCGTCGCGGCCGCAGCAGCGAGAAGCGATTGCGGCTGACCCCGCGGCAGGCGAGGTAGACATTGTCCGCCACGCTGAGCCCGCCGAACAGCAGCGATATCTGGTAGGTGCGACGCAGGCCACGGCGGATCCGCTCATGCGCGGGGAAGTTCGTCACCTCCTCGCCGAAGAGGCGGATGGTGCCGGAAGAGGGCAGGAAATCGCCCGTCACGCAGTTGAACAACGTGGTCTTGCCCGCGCCGTTGGAGCCCAGCACGGCACGCCGCTCGCCGGCGGCAACGGTCATGGTGACGTCGGCGATGGCGGCGAGTGCGCCGAACATCTTGGTCACGCCCCGCAACTCCAGCGCGTTGCCCGAGCTCGCCGCGCCGATGCGATCGGCGGCGCCGCCGGGCGGGGCTGTGGTGCCGGCGCTGCTCACCGCGCGCCATCCTTGCGCGCGAGGCCCGTCAGCGGGTCCGCCTTTTGCCGGCTCCTGTCGCGCCAGCGATCCCACAGGCCCAGCGCGCCGTCGGGCGAGAAGAAGACGAAAGCCAGGAAGCCCAGGCCGATCAGCAGCTTGAATCGCTCATTCGACATGCCGAAGCTGGACAGCACATCGGGGCTGAAGGTGCTGAGCAGCACATAGATGAAGGCGCCGATGAAGGGACCGATGGGCCGGCGAAGCCCGCCGATGACGGCGATGATCAGGATGTCGATGACCGCGCCCGTGCCGGCGCTGAAGGCGGCGACCTGGGTGGTCTGCCAGACGAGCAGGATGCCGCCGATCGAGGCCAGCACGCCCGCGAAGCTGTAGGCGGCGATGCGGTGGGCGGTGACGTTGAAGCCCATCGCGGCCATGCGTCGGGGATTGTCGCGGATGCCCTGAAGGGCAAGGCCGAAGGGCGAGCGCGAGACATAGACGACGGCCAGGAAGCACAGCGCCGCGAAGACCAGGGAGAGGTAGTAGAAGGCGGTCGGCTGCCGCCAATCCACCCCGAACAGCGGCGGCGGGACGACCAGGTTGAAGCCGTTGTAGCCGTTGAAGATGTCGTAGTTCTGGCGCGTGAAATAGAAGAAGGCGCTGGCGATCGCCAGCGTGATCATGATGGTGTAGATGCCCTCGGTCCGCACGGCGAGCGCTCCAACCGCCGTCGCGAAGGCGGTGGCGATGATGATGGCGATCGGTATGTAGAGCCACCACGGCAAGCCGATGCTGATCTGCTGCACCCCCGAATTGCCGAATATGGCGACCATGTAGCCGGCGAGCACGGCGACCGTCATCTGGATCAGGCTCACCATGCCGCCATAGCCTGCCAGGAACATCAGCGACAGCGCGATGATCCCCAGGCAGAAGGACCAGCCGAAGACCTGGAACAGCCAGAAATTCCCGACGAAGAGCGGCAGGATCAGGAGGACAAGTCCGCTGACCGGCCATATGGGGTTGATGCGATCCTGCTGGCTTGTTCCGAAAAGGCTCAGGGCCTGCGGGGCGGGAGGGGAATTGGTCACAGACACGTCCGCCATCCCTTCAACGCCGCGAGCCCATGAGGCCCTGCGGACGGAAGGCCAGGACCAGCGCCATGATCAGGAAGGTGAAGACCACCGAGTAGGTTGGCGCATAGACAAGCCCGATCTGCTCGACGAGCCCGATGATCAGCGCCCCCAGCGCGGCGCCGGGGATCGATCCCATGCCCCCCACGATCACCACGACCAGGCTGGCCAGGAGAAAGCGCGTATCCTCGCCCGGGGAGAGTGACTGGAAGGTGCCGCCCACGACCCCCGCGAGGCCAGCGAGGCCGGCGCCGAAGCCGAAGACCGCCAGGAACACATACTGGATCGGGATGCCGGAGGCGGTCAGCATCTCACGGTCATCGACGCCGGCGCGGATCAGCATGCCAAGGCGGGTTCGGTTCAGCACCAGCCACATGCCCACGCCGATCACGATGGCCATGACCAGGATGGCGATGCGCACCTGCGGGAAGCGCATGTAGATCGGGTTCCCGGCACGATCGAGGCCGACAATGAATGGCAGGATCGCCGGGCCTTCCAGCCATTCCGGTCCCTGGATCGTGTAGGACTGCCCGCCCCAGATCCATAGCATGATGTCCGCGAAGACCACGGAAAGGCCGATGGTGACCATGGTCTGGCGCAGTTCCTGCCCTTCCATCCGGCGGAACACCTGATGCTGCAGGACAAGTCCGAGAAGCGCCACCAGGATGAACACGATGGGCAGGGCGATCACCCAGTAGCCGACAATGCCCACCGTCATGTAGCCGAGATAGCCGCCCAGCAGGTACAGCGAGCCATGCGCCAGGTTCACGTTGCGCATCAGGCCGAAGATCAGGGTGAAGCCCGAGGCGACAAGGAAATAGAGCGCCCCAAGCGTCAGCCCGCCAAACACGGCATTGAGGAAAACGCGCTTGCGCCCGAGCACATTCTCCACCCCCGGCGTCCAGGGAGCGAGAATGAGCCACAGCAGGGCGGCCGCCAGGACGACGATCACCAGCGTCCAGATGGGATGACGTCGGGTGACGTCCGGCATGGATCTAGCGTCTCCGGCAAGAGAGGCGGGCCAGGAAGAAACGGCGATGCGGATGCTTTTGCTGGCGAAGGTCACGACTGGCGCGCAGCGCCGGTGCCCGGCCCGATCACGCTGTGCGAAACCGGCGACGGAGGCAGGAGAGGGTCACGCGATCCCTCCTGCCTCCGCCCCCATGTCAGACTGGAAGGGTCAGCCGCCGCCCAGAGCCCGGCAATCCGGGGTGGTGCGCGAGGGAAGACCCATCGCGCGGAAGGCCGCCGGCGTCATGCCCAGCGTCTGGGTCACGCCCTCGACCTTGCCGACGTTGCGGTTCACCAGCGTCCCGCCAGGGCCTTCGGCGACTTCATTGATGAACACGGTGCCGGAGGCCTGGCGGTTCTCGTTCAGCGCGATCTCCCCGAGCGGGGAGGCGAGACGCAGCGAGGACAGGGCCGCGTTGAAGCGCCGCTGGCCGTCGCTCAGGTCGCCATTCACCGCATTCAGGCCGGCGATCGCCGCCTGGGTGGCGATGTAGTAGCCCGTGCCGAACAGCGTCGGGCTCGGGAAGCGCTGGTTCGCCGGGAACGCCGCCTGATAGCGGGCGACATAGGCGCGCCAGGCCGGATCGGGGTTGTCTTCAGCCAAGGGGCCGGAGGTCAGCGCCCCGACCAGCGCGTTGCGCGCCCGACCGCGCGCGGTCAGCACGGTCTGGTCGGCCATGATCGTGCCGCCGATGATGCGCGTGCCCGCACCGGCCTGCTGCCACTGGTTGAGGAAGTTGATCGCATCCGTGCCGCCGAGGCCGAGATAGACGGCGTCGATGTTGTCCGGCAGCTGCGCGATCACGCCACCGAAGTCGGAGGCACCGAGCGGCACCCAGAAGCGCTGCACGATCGTGCCGCCGGCGCGGCAGAAATCGGCCGCGAAGCCCATGAAATTGGTGTGGCCGAAGGAATAGTCGGCGGAGACGGCGGCGATGCGGCGGATGTTGCGGTTGCGCACCACATAGCTGCCCAGACCGGCACCCCACTGCGCGCCATCCAGGTTGAAGCGGAAGACGTTCGGCGCGGGATCAACCCAGGTCATCTCCAGCGCGCCGGAGATGCCGTTGATGAAGGTGTGGTTCGGTACCGTCTTGGCGTAGTCGCGGATCGCGATGCCTTCGGAGCCGGAGAGCGGGCCGATCACGAAGTCCACGCGGTCCTGTTCGATCAGCTTGCGCGCCTGGCGCACCGCCGTGTCCGGGCGCGTGTCGGTCGGCGCCACGACGGTCTCGATCCGCCGGCCACCCGCCGTGTTGTTCACTTCGCGGAGCGCCATCTCGACATTGCGCACCGCATCCGCGCCACCGGCAGCGAAGGCGCCTTCAAGGGCGACGAGGATGCCGATGCGAATCGGCGGCTGGGTCTGCGCGGCCGCGGGCCCGGCCAAGCCAAGCGACAGCGCGGCGGCGCCGACCAGTCCGAAGAGAGACCGCTTACTCCACTGCATTTCTTTCCTCCCGTCTGGACGATTTGCCGGGCCTCGCCGTTTCGCGTCGGGCCCGGCTACGCCATCGTTTCCTGCGTCGCTGCTGCCGTTCTTGGGCAACATGTCCCGCAAGTAACAAGGTGGCGGTCGAGCATCCCCCCCGTCAAGCGGAAACCCTGACCTTTGGGTCATGCGCGTCGTCCGCCCTGGTGGGCCTTCCGGGGGAGGGGTGTGGATTCTTTGTCATCCGGCCTCGGTTCCGCCATTCTTGGCCTTGCGGGTGCCGCGATGCCGCCCGCAACATTCGATGCCGGCAGTCCCGCCGGCCCTGATGGAAGCCCTTCCGATGACGCTGTTTCGCCGCCTGCTCCCGATGGCCGCCCTCGCCCTGCCTCTGCTTGCGGCTGGCGGGCCCGCGATGGCACAGGATCCCTCCTTCCGCCTCAACAACCGTACCGGGCAGACGATCAACGAGGTCTATGTCTCCTCCTCGCGGCTGAGCGATTGGGGTCGTGACCTGCTGGGCGCCAACGTCCTGCAGAATGGCCAGACGCTGACCATCCGCATCCCGGCCGGGCAATGCCTGAACGACATCAAGGTGGTCTATGCCAACGGCCAGACGATGGAGCGGATGCAGATCAACACCTGCCAGCTCACGGATGTGAACCTGAACTGAGGGGCACGACGGGGCGCCCCTGCAGCATCATCCGGTCACACCTAGGCAGTGTGGCTGGACCTGGTGTTCCGTGACTTCTTGTTTCTCGCGCCAGAAGTCCGATCGAACGATTCCGTTCGATCGGAAATTGCTCTGGAGCAATATGCGTTCAGATGGCATCATCTGAACGCATTTCTTGCTCTGGATTCAATAACTTCCAGAGCACGAGCTGCGTTCATGAGAACGCAGCGTGCTCTAGCCGGGAAAGGGCGGGGTACGGGAGACGACGATGTTCCGCACCCCGTCCTGCAGCGCGGCGAGTTCGTCCAGGCTTGCGGGCAGCAGCGTGCCCTGCGGGGTGACGTTCCAGAAGGCGAAGCCGAGCTCCGCCAGGAACTGCAGCACATAGGGCCCCGCGAAACCCTGCGAGGCCATCATCTGCGGCGCGAATTCCATCATGATGCGCGCCTGGTCGGAGCGCGCGAGGATGCCGCGCATGCCCGTCAGGGCGCGGCCTTCCGTACCCTCCACGTCCATCTTCATCACGCCGAGGCGGAAATCCGGATCCGGGAAGAGATCGTCGAGGGCAACCACGCGCACCGGCTGGCCTTGCCCCTGACGATTGCTCTTCGACAGATGGCCACCGCCCGCCCACTCGTCGGAAAAGACGAGCTCGGCGATGCCCTCCTGGCTGCCGACGGCGACCTCATGGACGCTCACCCGGCCTCCGAAACCGTTCACCAGCACCGATTTGCGTTGCAGTTGCGACAGGCGCGGATTGGGTTCGAAAGAGTGGACATGCCCTTCCGGCCCGGCCGCAGCGGCACCGATCAGCGTGTAGACGCCCAGATGCGCGCCGACATCGAACACGGTATCGCCCGGGCGGATCAGCCGCGAGAAAAGCTGCAGGTCCACCGGCTCCCAATCGCCGTGCATCATCAGGTGCGGTGCGATGTCCACCCCGCGCGTATCCACATAGATCAGGTAGTTCCCATGCAGCAGGGCCAGCGCCGTATGGTCGCCCAGATAGGCGTTGCGCGTCGGGAAGCCCGTGATGCCGAGATGCCCCTGTGGGGCCGGGCGCGGGGCGGCCCCGGGACCCTGCGTCTCCCCACGACCGAGGCGCATGACCGAGGCACCCACTGATCGCCCGAGCCCGGTCAGGCGACCCAGGAGGGAATGAACCGAATTCGCCAAGCTTCGCGCGCCTCCGCACCGGCCACGTCCGATGCGCGGCGGGTGCGTCATTAGCGCCGGCGATGCAGGGCACGCAAGGCTGGGCCGCTCTGCCTCAGCCCTGCAAGGGCAGTCGTACCGTAAAGGTCGCGCCCCCGCCGGGCGTCTCCGCCACCGTGATGCTCCCGCCATGCGCCTTGGCGATGGTGCGGCAGAGCGCGAGGCCCACCCCCGTGCCCTCGCCTTCCGGCTTGGTGGTGAAGAAGGCGTCGAACACCTTCTCGCGAAGCGCGGCGGGAATGCCCGGACCGTTGTCGGCGACGCGCAGCTCAAGCCAGTGGTCGCCCCGGCTGAGCGCGACCTCGATGCGCGGCCCGGGCGTGCCGGCCAGCGCCGCGCGGGCATTGCCGACGAGGTTCGCAACGAGATGCGCGATCTGGTCGGCATCGCCGCGGATCCGCGGCAGGTCGGAATCGATCCGGCGGAGCACTTCCGCTGCCCCTTCGCGCGGCAATTCCGTGGCGAGATCGAGCCCCGCCTCCACTGCCGCCTCCACCGCGACCAGATCGCGCCGCGGCGGCTTCTGCCGGGCGCTGGCCAGCAGGCTCGCCACGATCCGACCGCAGCGCTCGGCGGCGAGGCGCACCTTCTCGGCCCGGCCTTCCATCGGCGTGCCTTCGGCCTCTTCGGCGAGCAGCGTCGATTGCGCGGCGACAACGGCGAGGGGGTTGTTGATCTCATGCGCCACGCCCGCCAGCAGGGAGGCGATGGCGGAGAGCCGTTCGTTGCGGCGCAGCGCATCGCGGCTGGCGCGGCGCGCGCGCGCGGCCTCGCGCTCGGCCGTGGTCTCGCGATAGGTGTTGAGCAGCGTGCCGTCCTCCAGCCGCTCGCGCCGCACGGCGATGGTGCGCCCGCCGGGCCGCTCCTCCTCGAAATGTCCGGCCGGGGCGGACATGATGGCGGCGACGCGCGCCTGCACCAATGTCTCTTCCGGTTCGGCCGGGTTCTCGCCGGGGTAGTGCTCGCGCCGGCGCAGGCGGTGCCGCACGAAATCCGCGAGCGGCGTCCCGGGGCGGCCGAGTTCCTCGGGGAAGTCGTACATCCGCAGGAAGCCTGCGTTGCACAGCACGATCCGCGCGTCGGGGCCGACGATGTTCACGCCATCGGCGATGTTGGCGAGGATGGCGCGCAGATGCGCGGCGGCGGCTTCAGGCATCCGCTGTGGGGTCGAAGACATACCCCATGCCGCGCACCGTGCGGATGACCTGCGGCTGGTCGGGCGTGGCCTCGATCTTGCGCCGCAGCCGGGCGATGCGGACATCGATCGAGCGGTCCACGCGCTCCTCGCCGCGGTCATGCGCCAGTTCCAGCAGGCTTTCGCGGGAGAGGGTGCGGCCCGGGCGCTCGGCAAACACCTTCAGCAGCTCGAATTCCGCCGCGCCGAGCGCGATCTCCCGTCCCTCGGGCCCGAAGAGACGCCGCGCCGTGAGGTCGAGCCGGTTGCGCCCGATGCGGATGGTGGGGTTGGGCGTGGGCGGCGGGGGCGCGGCGGGGGCAGGGGGGGCGGGTTCCGGGGCCAGCAGCCCGGCCATCGCCTCGCGCCGGCGCAGCACGGCGCGCAGCCGGGCGAGCAGTTCGCGCAGATCCACCGGCTTGGCGATGTAGTCATCGGCCCCGACCTCGAGCCCCACCACGCGGTCCACCACATCGCCGGCCGCGGTGAGCATGACGATGCCGACATCGGATTCAGCGCGCAGCCAGCGCGCGATGGTCAGGCCGTCCTCGCCCGGCATGGAGATGTCCAGCACCACGAGGTCGGCGGGGCGTTCGGCCAGCAGCCGGCGCAGCGCCATGCCGTCCGGCGCCTGGCGCACATCCAGGCCCCGCCGGGTGAGGTATTCCGCCACCGCCTCGCGCAGGTCGGTCTCGTCATCGACGACCACCAGGGCCGGGCCTTCCGCCATGCCTGATCCCCCTTGAAGCCCCCGCCGACAGCAAAGCCCGCCGGGGCGCGCAACGCAACAGCGCGCATGATTGACAGGCGCCGCCCGGGGCGCGTCACTTCGCCCCAAGGACACGAGGAAGCGCCCGATGGACGACCACGACCAGACGAAGAAGCCCTTCAAGCTGCGCAGCCAGCGCTGGTTCGACGACCCCGCCGATCCCGGCATGACCTCGCTCTACTGCGAGCGGCAGCTCAATTTCGGCATGACCTTCGATGAGCTGCAATCGGGCCGGCCGATCATCGGCATCAGCCAGACCGGCAGCGATGTCGCCCCCTGCAACCGCCACCACACCATCCTCGCCCAGCGCATCAAGGAGGGCATCCGCGATGCGGGCGGCGTGCCGCTGGAATTCCCGGTGCACCCGATCCAGGAGACGCTGAAGCGCCCGACCGCGGCGCTGGACCGCAACCTGCAATACCTCTCCCTGGTCGAGGTGCTGCACGGCTATCCGCTGGATGGCGTGGTGCTGACCATCGGCTGCGACAAGACGCCCGGCGCGGGGCTGATGGCGGCCGCCACGGTGAACATCCCCGCCCTCGCCTTCTCCGGCGGGCCGATGCTGGATGGCTGGCACAAGGGAAGGCTGGTCGGCTCCGGCACCGTGGTGTGGGAGGCGCGGCGCATGCTCGCCGCCGGCGAGATCGACTATCGCGGCTTCATGGAGATGGTGGCGGCGAGTGCGACCTCCTGGGGCCATTGCTCGACCATGGGCACGGCGCTGTCGATGAACTCGCTGGTCGAGGCGGCGGGGATGAGCCTGACCGGCTGCGCCGCCATTCCGGGCCCGCACCGGGAACGCGCGCAGATGGCCTATTGGTCGGGCCGGCGCATCGTCGAGATGGTGCGGGAGAACCTGACGCCGTCGAAGATCATGACCAAGAAGGCCTTCGAGAATGCGGTGGCGGTGGCGAGCGCCATCGGCGCCTCTTCCAACTGCCCGCCGCACATGATCGCCATCGCGCGCCACATGGGCGTGGACCACAATCTGGAGGATTGGCAGCGCGTCGGCGCCGACATCCCGCTGCTGGTCGATTGCCAGCCCGCCGGCCGCTTCCTGGGCGAGGCCTTCCACCGCGCCGGCGGCGTGCCCGCCGTGATGCGCGAATTGCTCGAGGCCGGGCGCCTGCATGGCGATGTGATGACGGTCACCGGCAAGACGGTGGCGGAGAACCTGGCGGCCATCCCGCTCTCGCCGGATCGCGAGGTCATCCGCGCCTATGCGAAGCCGATGAAGGAGCAGGCCGGCTACCTGGTGCTCACCGGCAACATCTTCGACAGTGCCGTCATCAAGGTGAGTGTGATCGACGCCGAGTTCCGCAAGCGCTTCTTCTCCGACGACCCCGACGTGTTCGAGGGCAAGGCGGCCGTCTTCGAAGGGCCGGAGGACTACCACGCGCGCATCGAGGACCCGGCGCTGGGCATCGACGAGAAGACCATCCTCGTCATCCGCAATTGCGGCCCCGTGGGCTATCCGGGCAGTGCGGAGGTCGTGAACATGCAGCCGCCCGCCGCGCTGATCAAAGCCGGCATCAAGGCGCTGCCGACGATGGGCGATGGGCGGCAGAGCGGCACGTCGGGCTCACCCTCCATCCTGAACGTGACGCCCGAGGCGGCGGTGGGCGGGGGTCTCGCGCTGCTGCACCATGGCGACCGTATCCGCATCGATCTCAAGAGCCGGCGCGTGGATGTGCTGGTGCCGGAAGAAGAACTCGCCGCGCGCCGCGCCGCCTGGGTGCCGCCCACACTGGTGAACAAGACGCCCTGGGAGGAGATCTACCGCAATTCGGTGGGACAGCTTGGCAATGGGGCCTGCCTGGAGGCCGCCACGCTCTATCTCAACATCCTCGAGACGCGCGGCGAATCCCGGCACAACCACTGAGTGTGATGGCGGCAGGGGCGAAGGCCCCGGAGGGCTGAATCACACGATCAAGCAAGGTCTCACCGCAGCAGCGCCGCCGCCTCCGCCGCCGCGAGGCGGCCGGATTCGGCGGCGCCGTCCATGTAGCCGGAATGTTCCTCGCTGGTGTGCTCGCCGGCGAAGATCACGCGGCCGACCGTGTTGAAGGCCTCGCCGAAGCCCATCCACTGGCCGGGTGCGAAGCAGCTGTAGCTGCCGCCGACATAGGGGTTGCCCGGCCAGTCCATCCGCCCCGCGCGGCCATTGAAGGCCGCCGCCGCGCCGGGCAGCGCCACGTCGATCGCGGTGGTGGCGAATCGCGCGCGATCCGCCGCGCGGCCCTGGGCGAAGCCGATTCCCGTGTCGCCACCGGCGAAGATCGTCATGCCGCCCGGCCCGCTGCCGGGCTTCGCATGGTCCTCCCACACCGTCTGCATGCCGAGGTCGCTCAGGCATTCCCCGCTCGCCCCCTGGTCGCGCCAGGGGCGGCGGTCGAGCCCGGCGAAGAGCTTGGCGTTGGTGCCATAGGTCAGCTCGCGGATCGCGCGGCGCGTGAGCGCGGGCGCGTCGATGGCCAGCTCCACCTGCCGCAGCATGGTGGTGGGCAGGGCGAGGATCACGATGTCGGCCGGCACCGCCACGCCCGTGCCTCCGGCCTCGAAGGCCAGCGCATAGGCGCTGCCCTGGCGGCGCACCGACAGCAGCCGATGGCCGAGCCGGAGCCGCGCGCCGAGCCGCGCCGCGATGGCCGCCGGCAGCGCATCATTGCCGCCGGCGATCTGGTAACGCTGGTCGGAGGAGAACAGCCCCGCCTGCGGCCGGCGCGGATCGGGCGCGAAGGTCTCGACCAGATAGAGCCCCGACATGCGATCGGGCGGCAGGCCCATCTCCTGCGTCAGCCCGATGTCGAGCAGCTTGCGCACCCAGCCGCTCGCCCCCAGCCGGTCGAGCAGCGCCGCCGCCGAGGCGCGGTCGAGCGCCACCTTCGCGGCCTCGTTGCTCGCGCGCATGGTGCGCAGCCGCGGCAGGAAGGGCGCGGCAGCGGTGGCGATCTCCTCCAGGCTCCGCGCGCTGCCCTCGAAGAAGAAGCGCCCGCGCAGATCGGGCCCGCCCGGGGCGGCGCCGTCTTCCAGGGCGAGGCCGAATTCACGCGCGAGGTTCAGCATGTCGCCATGCTCGGCATTGATGAAGCTGCCGCCGAGTTCGCTGACCACGCCCTCCCCGAGCAGGCCGCGGCCCGAGAGCACGCGCCCGCCGGCGCGGGTATTGGCCTCGTAGAGCGTGACGTTCACCGCCCCCGCCTCGACCAGGCGATGCGCGGCGACGAGGCCGGCGAGACCCCCGCCGACCACCGCGATCCGCGCCTCCCGCCGCGCGAGGGGCGAGGCGATCTGCGCCTGCGCGAAGCGCGGCGCGGCCGCGAGCGCGGCGGCAGCGCCCAGCACGCCGCGACGCGTCAGGCGGGCCGGATCGGCCAGTTCATCCAGCGGCGGCGCGCCGGGGCGCTGCGCGGCATGGGCCAGCGCGAAGGCGCGGGCCAGGGCAGCGAAGATCGGCGTGCGCGACATGGCGTGACCTCGCGGCGTTGCTGCTGAAGCAAGAAGCGTTCAGACAAGCCTATCTCAGCGCCTATCTCGCCATGACATCAATGGGCGCGGCGACAGGACGTCACCACGACCAGGGTCAGGCCGCGCCTTCCTCCAGGAAGACCTGCACCGCCTGGAACAGCGCGCCACGGTTGCGCTCCATCAACATCGTGTGCGTGCCCTCGCCGAGGATGACGCAGCGCTTGCCGGGGCTGGCGGTGAGCAGCGGGAAGATGGTGGTGGCCATGCTGGGCGGCGTGTCGCGGTCCCACTCGGCGACGACGAGCAGCGTGGGCACCGTGACCTTCGCCGGGTCCCAGAAGGGCCGGCCGGACTGCCAGTATTCGGCGCTGTCGGCCAGCACGCCGTTCGGCGCGCGCAGCACCGCGGGGTTGCGGCGCAGCCCCTCGGGGTCCGTTGCCCAGGTGACGCCGGCCCAATGCTCGAACCAGCCGGGCGGGATCAGCCCGGCGCGCGCGGCCTCGGGCACGCCGTTCATCCAGCGGGTGCGCGCCTGCGCCTGGGTGACGGTGCGATAGGCGCCCAGCGCATTGCCGCCGGTGGCGGCCGGGCTCGCGCCCTCGCGCAGCCATTGCGGCGCGTAGAGCACGAGGCGCTCGACCGTGCCGGGATTGTCGGTGGCGTAGCGCGCCATCAGCGAGCAGCCCCAGGACCAGGCCATGTGCACCAGGCGCGGCACGCCGCGCTGGGCGCGGATGAAGGCGGCCGCGGCGGCGACATCGGCCACCGCCGTCTCGCCGCGCATCACCGGCGGGTTGGCCTCAGGCGGCTGGGACATGGCGGCGGGGCGGGTGGAGCGCCCATAGCCGCGCAGGTCCATCACCCAGACATCGAAGCCGCGCCCGGCGATGTAGTCCATCCAGGACAGGCCGGCGAGCGGCAGGTCGAAGGCGGTATGCGCCGGATAGGTCGCGCCATGCACGAAGAGCAGCGTGCGCCCGGGCGAGGGCGCAAGGCCGGCCGGGCGCTTGGCGCGCAGGAAGATCTCGCCCTGGCCATCCGTGGCCGGGACCATGAATTCCTCGGTCTCGATCGCCGGTGCGCTGGTTTGGGCCCGCGCCGGCAGGGAAGCGGCAAGGCCGAGCAGGGCAGGGGCGGCGAGGAAGGGGCGGCGGTGCATCAGGGCGTCTCCGGCAGCGTTGCCACAAGGATAGCCCAACACAGGCGCGCTACCAAAAGCCGATCCGCGCCGGGGATGGATGCGCTGGCCCGCGCCTTCCGCTACAGCCCCCGCATGGACGGATCGATCGCAACGCAACCGGCACGAAGCGGCGGATGGCTGGCCGAGGCGCGGCTCACCCTGGCCCTCGCCTGGCCGCTGGTGCTGACCAATCTCAGCCAGTTCGCGCTGAGCCTGACCGATGCGTTGTTCCTCGGCCGTGTCGGGACCGAGGCGCTGGCGGCTGCGACGATCGGCGGCAACCTCTTCTTCGCGGCCATGGCGCCGGCCTTCGGCCTCGCGCTGGCGGCCGCACCCATGTGCGCGCAGACGCGCGGGCGGGGGCGAGGGCATGTGCGCGGCCAGCGGCGGGACGTGCGGGCCGCGCTCTGGGCCTGCCTCGGCGCCTGCCTGCCGGTCTGGGCGGTGCTGTGGTTCGCCGAGCCGGTGCTGCTGGCGCTCGGCCAGGAGCCCGCGCTGGCGGCGCTGGCGGGCCAGTATGTGCGCGCGCTGATGTGGGGCCTGCCCTTCTTCTGCGCCTTCGTGGTGCTGCGCGGCTTCCTCGCGGCCGAGCAGCGGCCGGGCGTGGCGCTGGTCATGGCCTTCGCCGGCATCGCGCTCAACGTGCCCTTGAACTACTGGCTGATCTGGGGCGGGCTTGGCGTGCCGCCGCTGGGCGTGGTGGGGGCGGGGCTGGCCTCGAGCCTGTGCAATGTGGCGACCTTCGCGGGGCTGCTGGCGCTGATCGGGCGGCAGCGGCATCTGCGGCGCTTTCGCATCCTGGGCCGCTTCTGGCGCTTCGATGCGGCCCGGCTGCGGGAGGTGGTGCGGATCGGCCTGCCGATCGCGGGTACCATGGCGCTGGAGATTGGGGTTTTCGCGACAGCGGCGCTGGCGATCGGCTGGCTGGGCGCGGTGCCGGTGGCGGCGCACGCCATCGCGGTGCAGATCGCCTCCATGACCTTCATGGTGCCGATGGGCATCGCCCAGGCGGCCACGGCGCGGGTCGGGCTGATGGCCGGCGCCAACCGGCTGCGGGAGGCCGCGCAGGCGGGCTGGATCGGCATCGCGCTCGGCGCCGGCTTCATGGCGCTCTCCTGCCTGGCGCTGCTGGTCTTCGCCGCGCCGCTGGCCTGGCTGTTCCTCGATGCCGACAATCCCGGCGCGGCGGAGACGGCCGCGCTCGGGGCGAGCCTGCTGGTGGTGGCGGGGCTGTTCCAGCTGGCGGATGGCGTGCAGGCGGTGGCGGGCGGGGCGCTGCGCGGGCTGAAGGATACGCAGGTGCCGATGCTGCTGGCGGGCTTCGGCTATTGGGTGGTGGGCCTGCCGCTGGGCATCGTCCTGGCCTTCTGGGCGGGGCTGGGGGCAGTGGGCATCTGGGTGGGCCTCGCGGTCGGGTTGCTGCTGGTGGCGGGGCTGATGCTGGCGCGCTGGATGCGCCTTTCGGCCAGTGGCGGCTTGACGATGCGCCGGCTGCGCGCCTGAGTGGCGGCGAAGAAAGGGGGGGTGGGGATGAGTCTCTGGAAGCGGGTGGCGACGCCGGACCAGATGAATGCCCGCCTCGCGGGCTGCATGCCCGGCCTGCTCGGCATCCGCATCACCGAGATCCGCCCCGATGCGCTGTTGGCCGAGATGCCGGTGGATGCGCGCCACGCCCAGCCCTGGGGCAGGCTGCATGGCGGCTGTTCCGTGGTGCTGGCCGAGACGCTCGGCACCGCCGCCTGCCTGCTGACCCTGCCCGAGGGCCAGCGCGCCGTGGGCATCGAGGTCAACGCCAACCATGTCGCCAGTGTCGCGATCGGCGAGACCGTGACCGCCATCTGCCGCCCGCTGCATACCGGGCGCACCACCCAGGTCTGGCAGACCGAGATCCACCGCGCCGACGGCAAGCTCGCCTGCGTGTCACGCCTGACCTGCCAGGTGATCGGAGACCCGACGTGAAGCATCCCACCAGCCCTGCGATGACCGCAGGGCGCAGCGCGCTGTGCGCGCGAGCACCGGAGGTCTGAATCGCATGGCGCTACCCACCAGCCCTGCGATGACCGCAGGGCGCAGCGCGCTGTGCGCGCGAGCACCGGAGGTCTGAATCGCATGGCGCTACCNGAGGTCTGAATCGCATGGCGCTACCCACCAGCCCTGCGATGACCGCAGGGCGCAGCGCGCTGTGCGCGCGAGCACCGGAGGTCTGAATCGCATGGCGCTACCAAAGGTCGCTGTCATCGGAACCGGGGGCACCATCGCCTCCCAGGGCACGCATCCGCTGGATGTGCAGGACTATGCCTCCTCCGGCCTGCCGCTGCTGGACGCGGCGCAGCTTGTTGCCGGCGTGCCGGCGCTGGCGCGGGTGGCGGAGATCGTCGCCGTGCCCTTCTCGGCCATTCCCTCGACCGCCGTGGGCTTTGCCGATTGGCAGCGTCTGGTGACGACCATCGCCCAGGTGCAGGCGCAGCACCCCGACCTCGCCGGCGTGGTCATCACCCATGGCACCGCGACGCTGGAGGAGACCGCCTATGCGCTCTCGCTCAGCCTGCCCGGCGACCTGCCCGTGGTGGTCACGGGCGCGCAACGGCCCTTCACGGGCCTGTCCTCGGACGGGCCGATGAATCTCGTGGCCGCCGTGCGCGTCGCGGGGTCGCCCGCCGCGCGGGGGCTTGGCGTGCTGGTGGTGCTGAACGATGAGATCCATGCGGCGCGGGAAGTCACCAAGACCTCCACCGGCCGGATGCAGACCTTCCGCAGCCCCGATGTGGGCGTGCTCGGCCATGTCGATGCGGATCGCGTGAGCTTCTGGCGCGCGCCGACGCGCCTGGTGCCGCTGGCGGAGCGCTTCGACATCACGGGCCTCGCCGCGCCGCCGCGGGTCGATGTGCTCTATTCTGTCGCGGGGGGCGATGGCGTCGCCGTGCCGGCCTATCTGGCGGCGGGCGCGCGGGGCATCGTCGCGGCGGCCTTCGCGCCGGGCTTCACCACGCCCGAGGAACGCCGCGCGCTGGTCGCGGCGATGGGGCAGGGCTGCGTCGTGGTGCTGTCGTCGCGGGCCGGTTCGGGCCGCACCTTCCCGGCGCGGCGCTACACGGCGGAGGGCTTCCTCAACGCCGACAACCTCAACCCGCAGAAGGCGCGCATCCTGCTGATGCTGGCGCTGACCCGCACCGCCGAGCCGGCCGGGATCGCCGCGCTCTTCGACCGCTTCTGAACCGCGCATTGGCGCCGCGTTAACGCGCGCCGGCGAGACTGGCGGGGCCATGACCGCCCCGCTCGATGCCCTCGCGCGCTTCGACGTGCTGCTGCTCGACGCGCATCGCGGCGCGCGCCGCGCGCTGCGCGACCAGCTGCGCGAGCTGGGCCTCGCCCGGCTGCGGGACCTGGCGGAGGGCACGGCGGCGCTGACCGAGATCCGCCGCCGCCCGCCCAACCTCATCGTGCTCGACTGGACGCTTGGGGGCATGGAGGCGCCTGCCTTCCTCCGCGCGCTGCGCGCCCTGCCGCATCCGCGGCTGCGCATGATCCCGGTGCTGGCCGTCACCGGCCAGACCGAGGCCTGGCGCGTCGCCGCGCTGCGCGACGCGGGCGTGAATGAGGTGCTGGCCCGGCCCGTCAGCCCCCTCGACCTCGCGGGCCGGCTGCTGGCGATATTGGAACGCCCGCGCCCCTTCATCCGCGCGCGGCACTATCTCGGCCCCTGCCGGCGCCGGCGCATCGACCCCTTCTTCGAGGGGCCGGACCGCCGCGGCCGGCCCGACCCCGCGCGCGCCCTCACCGGTTGACGGCGCCCGGTTGACGCCGGGGGCGGGCCTGCCCAAGGTCGCGCCCGCTGAAGATCGGAGGGGAACGAAACACATGGCCGGACGGCTCGCGGGGAAACGCGCCTTCATCACCGCCGCGGCGCAGGGCATCGGCCGCGCCACCGCCCTGGCCTTCGCCGCCGAGGGGGCGGAGGTCTTCGCCACCGACAAGGACGGCGCGAAGCTTGCCGACCTCGCCGGCCCGGGCATCCGCGTCGCCGCGCTCGACGTGCTGGACGTGGCGGCGATCGAGGCCACCGTGGCCCAGGCCGGGCCGCTCGACCTGCTGTTCAACTGCGCGGGCTTCGTGCACCAGAACACGGTGCTGAGCGCGACCGAGGCCGAGTGGGATTTCGCCTTCGACCTGAATGTGCGCGCCATGTGGCGCGTGCTGCGCGCGGTGCTGCCGGGGATGCTGGAGCGCAAGCGCGGCACCATCGTGAACATGTCCTCGGCCTGTTCCTCGATCAAAGGCGCGCCGAACCGCTTCATCTACGGCACCACCAAGGCGGCGGTGATCGGGCTGACCAAGTCGGTCGCGACCGACTATGTCGCGCAGGGCATCCGCTGCAACGCGATCTGTCCCGGCACGGTCGATACGCCCTCGCTGGGTGAGCGGATCGCGGCCAATGCGGCGGCCGCGGGCAGCGTGGAGGCGGCGCGGGCGGCCTTCGTGGCGCGCCAGGCACTCGGGCGGCTCGCCACGGCGGAGGAGATGGCCGCGCTCGCCGTCTACCTCGCCTCGGATGAGAGCGCCTTCGTCACCGGCCAGGCCATCGTCATCGATGGCGGATGGACACTCTAGGTTGCACGGATTAGGGAGAACCCCATGAAACTCCTTCGCTATGGCCCTGCGGGCCAGGAAAAACCCGGCCTGCTGGATGCCTCCGGGGCCATCCGCGACCTCTCCGGCGTGATCGCCGATCTCAGCGGCGCCGCCCTCTCGCCGGCCGGCCTCGCGAAGCTCGCCGCACTCGACCCGGCCAGCCTGCCGGTGGTCGGCGGCAACCCGCGGCTCGGCCCGCCCGTTTCGGGGATGAAGAACTTCGTCTGCATCGGGCTCAACTACGCCGACCATGCGGCGGAGACGGGTGCAGCCATCCCGAAGGAGCCGATCGTGTTCCTGAAGTCGCTCGGCGCGCTCTGCGGGCCGAATGACGACGTGATGATCCCCAAGAACTCGGTGAAGACCGATTGGGAGGTCGAGCTCGCCATCATCATCGGGTCGACCGCGAAATGCGTCTCCGAGGAAGCGGCGATGGACCACGTCGCGGGCTACGCCGTGTGCAACGACGTCTCCGAGCGCGAGTGGCAGATCGAGCGCGGCGGCTCCTGGGACAAGGGCAAGGGCTGCGACACCTTCGGCCCGCTCGGCCCCTGGCTGGTGACGAAGGACGAGATCGCCGACCCGCAGGACCTGGCGATGACGCTCGACATCGACGGGGTGCGCATGCAGGACGGCTCGACGCGCACCATGATCTTCGGCGTGCGCCACCTCGTGCATTATGTGAGCCACTTCATTACGCTCCATCCGGGCGATGTGATCTCCACCGGGACCCCGCCTGGCGTGGGCCTCGGCAAGAAGCCGCCGATGTTCCTCAAGGCGGGCCAGTCCATCCGGCTTTCCATCCAGGGCCTGGGCGAGCAGGTGCAGCGCACCGTCGCCTACGGCTGAACCAGCAAGCGCAGAACAGGGAAAAGATTCATGTCCGACACGACCGACAAGGGCCGCTACCAGGTTGTCGCCTGCCCGGTGGGCACGGGGATGTTCGTGGTGCTGGTGGACAGCACCAATGGCCGGTCCTGGAAGCTGAGCTTCGAGGCGAACAACGTCTCCGGCTGGCGTCCGCTGAAGTTCCTCGACCTCAACGCCCCGGCCGCCCCGCCGGCGGGCTGAACCCCCGGTGAGTGACCTGACGGTCCTCATCTTCGACTTCCCCAACAGCGCCTTCGGTCCCGACCGGACCGAGGCGCTGCGCCCGATGGCGGAAAGCATCGCCGGCGAGGCCGGGCTGTTGTGGAAGATCTGGACCGAGGAACCCGCCGCGCAGCGCGCCGGTGGCGTCTATCTCTTCGCCACGCGCGAAGCGGCCGAGGCCTATCACGCCATGCATGCGAAGCGGCTGGCCGCGCGCGGCGTCACGGGCATCGAGGCGACCTATCGGGGCGTGAACGCGGCGCTCAGCCTGATCGACCGCGCGCCGATACCCGCAGTTTAGCCTCGCCCATACTCCGCGAATTGCGCGGCGGCCTCGGCCAATTCCTGCGCATCCAGCAGCACGGGCGTCAGCCCCGCCGCCAGCAGGTCCAGATACTGGCCGGCGAGGTTCTCCACCTCCCGCGCCAGGGTCTCGGCCGCGGCGAGGCTGGCGCCAACCGCCACGGCGCCGTGATTGGCGAGCAGCGCCGCGCGCCGGCCTTCCAGCGCCTCGACACAATTCGCGGCCAGCGCCGCCGTGCCGAAGGTGGCGTGCGCGGCGCAGCGCACCTCGCCCCCCGCCAGCAGCACCATGTAGTGGAAGGGCGGCAGGCCGCGCCGGGCGCAGGAGAGCGCGGTGGCACGCGGGCTGTGCGTGTGCACCACCGCGCCGATCTCCGGCCGCGCCGCATAGATCGCCGCATGCAGCCGCCATTCGGAACTCGGCCGGTGCCGGGCATCGGCGCGCGGCGCGCCATCCGCCACCGCGACGATGTCGGCGGCCGTCAGCCGCGCATAGGGCAGGGCAGCGGGGGTGATCAGCAGCCCCGCGCCCCAGCGCAACGACAAATTGCCGGATTTCGAGGGCATCATGCCCGCTGCATCCAGCCCCTGCGCGGCCCGCACCAATTCGTTGCGGGCCGCGGCCTCGGTCACGGCAGCAGGCGGCCCAGGCGCAGGAATTGCGTCTCGCCCGGGCTGCCCTGCACGCCGTCATTGTCGGTGACGGCGAAGGCGTTCCCGGCCGCGTCGATGGCGAAGCCTTCCAGCTTCTCCTGCACCACCCCGCCCGGCGCGGCGAGGTCCGGCACCACGTCGCGCAGCAGGCGCTTGCTCACCACCGGCACGCTCGCCGCCCCCGGCGCGGCCGGCGTGAGGCCGGCGACGGAGACCGCGTAGAGCCGCTTGATCGCGCCCTCGCCCCATTGGTTGTTGCGCTCGATCACCACGAAGCTGTCGGGGCCCGTGGCGGTGATCTCGGAGAGGCCCATCCAGCCCGCAGGCGTCGCGCCGAGCGGATAGTGCAGCACGCCCCAGGCCCCGGTGGCGACGCTGTAGCGCAGCAGCTTGGCATGGCCGCGCGGATCATCGCGCCACTCGCGCTGCACGGCGATCCAGACCGTCTCCTCCGTGCCCTCGCCGGTCACTGTCACGCCCTCGAAACCGAAGCGGCTGGCCTGGGCGGCCAGCGCCTCGGGCAGGGCGATCTCTTCCTCGATCTCGCCGGTGGCGGCGACGCGCAGCAGCAGGTTCGCGGTCTTGTTCTGCTCGCGCTCGGGATTGCCCTCGCTGACCAGCCAGAAGCCGCCGCCCGCGCGCGTGGCGATGCCCTCGATGTCGAGATTGGCGGCCGGCGCGCCGGGGCGGGCCACCGTCGTCGCGCTCGTGATGCGCGCGGGTGTCACGGTGGCGTCGATGGTGAGGATGCGGGCCTCGCTGTAGAAACTGTCGGTCACCGCATAGAGCCGGCCCGGCACGGTGCGATCCGCAGCGAGGCCCGACAGCGCGCCCCAGGAAATCGGCAGCCCCGTGGGACCATTGCCGGATTCGATCGTCGGATAGGCCACCGGCCCGGCGCCGAGGCGGTAGATGCTCAACGCGGAGCGCAGCCCGGTCTCGGCATTGTCCACCTCGGCGGCGGCGACGAAGAGGCCGCGCGCCGGGATGGCCAGCAGCCCCTCCGGCCCCACGCCGGTCGGCAGCGCCTGAAGGTAGCTCGGCGCCTGGTTCGGGCCATTGTCCTGCCAGACGGTGACGAGGTTCGCGCGCTCACTGCCCACGAAGATCAGCCGGCGATCGCCGAAGGTCGCGACCTCCACGCCCTCGGGCTCATTGCCGCGATTGCCGGCGCGCAGTTCGGGGAAATGGCCGAGCCGGATGGCGAGGTGTTCCAGCAGATTGCCCGAATCCCATTCCACCGTGCCGTCGCGGCGGAAGATGGTGAAGCCGCGCGAGCCGGTGACCATGTCGCCCTCATTCGCGGTGACGAAGCGCTCCTCGTCCAGCCAGCGCACGGCGTCGGGCTCGCGCACCAGATTCTCCAGGCGCTGGGTCGGGCGGATCATGCCGTCGCGCCGCCCATCCACCTGCTCGAGCGTCACCGTGCCGGCGCTGAAATGCGCCGTGACGCGCCCGGTGGCGAGGTCGATGATGGCGAGGTGGTTGTTCTCCTGCAGCGTCACCACGGCTTCGTTGCGCGCGTTGATGTCCACGAATTCCGGCTCGGGATCGGTGGGGGCGACAGCCGCGAGGCCGGTGAGGTCCACCACGCGCATCGCCGCGCAATCGGCGCCCGCCGGGGTCAGCGGGATGATGGTGAGGTTGCCGCCGGGCAGCTGCGGCATGGCGCCGCGGTTGAGCTGCTCATTGCGTTCATTCTCGATCACCACGGCCAGGAAGCGGCCGTCCCTGGAGGCCGTGGTGCTGTCCGGCTGGCCGCCGAGCTGGCAGGTGGCCTCGATCCGGCGCGTCGCCATGTCCACCACGACGAGGATGCCCGAGGGATTCACCTTGTCGGGCGAGGTATCCGCCACCGCATAGGCGCGCCCGCCCGAGACGGTGACCGAGGTCGGGTCGCCCGCCAGGGGCACGAAGCCCGCCGGGCGCGGCCGGGCGGGGTCGGTGATGTCGACGAAGCCGAGGCCGCGCTGGTCGCCATCGACATAGACCAGCGTGTTGCCATCGGCCGAGGCGGCGACGATCTCGGCGATGGACTTGCCGCTGCGCGGCCGCTCGGCGGGCAGCATGCGCACCGCCTCGATGGTGGCGACGCGGTTGAAGACCGGCGGCTGCGGCGCCTGCGCCTGCGCGCCGAACGGCAGGAAGAAGACGGTGGCGAGGGCGAGGGCGCGCAGACTCATCGTGCTATATCTCCGGGCGGATTCGTCCGTGTGCTACAGGCAGCCTCGGCCCCCTCTCAATGGTCAGATTTGTGACACTTCACATCGTCGCGCCGAGGATCCAGGGCGCGAATTCCGAGCCGCCGAAATCATAGGCCTCGCTCTTGGATTTCTGGCCGCTCGCCACGGCGAGCATCATCTCGAAGATGCGCTGGCCGCATTGCTCGATCGTCTCCTCGCCGGTGACGATGGTGCCGCAATTGATGTCCATGTCATCGCTCATGCGCTCATACATGGGCGTGTTCGTGGCGAGCTTGATGGAAGGCGCGGGCTTCATCCCGAAGACGCTGCCGCGCCCGGTGGTGAAGCACATGAGGTTGGCACCTCCCGCCACCTGGCCCGTCGCCCCCACCGGGTCGTAGCCCGGCGTATCCATGAAGACGAACCCCTTTTCCGTGACGGGCTCGGCATAGTTGTAGACGGCGGTGAGGTTCGTCGTGCCCGCCTTGGCCATGGCGCCGAGCGACTTCTCGAGGATGGTGGTCAGCCCGCCGGCCTTGTTGCCGGGCGAGGGGTTGGCGTTCATCTCCGCCCCCTCGCGCGCCGTGTAGTCCTCCCACCAGCGCATCAGGCCCACCAGCTTCTCGCCCACCTCGCGGGAGGTCGCGCGGCGGGTGAGCAGATGCTCCGCGCCATAGGTCTCGGGCGTCTCGGAGAGGATCACCGTGCCGCCATGCCGCACCACGAGGTCGCTCGCCGCGCCCAGGGCCGGGTTGGCGGTGATGCCCGAATAGCCGTCCGAGCCGCCGCATTGCAGGGCGACGATCAACTCGCTGGCCGGGATGGGCTCACGCTTCGCCTGGTTCGCCTCGGCCAGCACCTCGCGCACGAAGGCGATGCCGGCTTCCACGGTTTTGCGCGTGCCACCCATCTCCTGGATGTCCATGTTGCGCAGCCGGCCCGCCAGCTTCTGTTCTTCCAGCATCGGGCCGAGCTGGTTCACTTCGCAGCCCAGGCCGATGGCGATGACGTGCGAGAAATTGGCGTGGCGCGCGAAGCCGGCGAGCGTGCGGCGCAGCAGGCGCAGCGGCTCGCCCATCGTCATGCCGCAGCCGGTCTTGTGGGTCAGCGCGATCACGCCATCCACATTCGGGAAATCCGCCAGCGGATCGGCCCCCGTGAAGGGGTTGCGCTTGAAGGCATCGGCGATCAGGTCCGCGACATGCGCCGAGCAGTTCACCGAGGTGATGATGCCGATGTAGTTGCGCGTCGCCGCCCGCCCATCCGCGCGGCGATAGCCCATGAAATGCGCGGGGGCCGCGACCGGCTCCAGCGGCTTCACCTCGGCGCCCCAGGCATAGTCCTTGGCGAATTCGCCCATGGCGCAGTTATGGGTGTGCACCCAATCGCCCGGCGCGATGGCCTCGGTGGCGAAGCCGATGATCTGGCCGTAGCGGCGGATCGCCTCGCCCGGCGCATGGGCGCGGGTGGCGACCTTGTGGCCCGGCGGCACGCGCCGGGCGCCCACGCGCACGCCATCGGCCACCGGCGTGCCGGGCGGGAGCGCGATGCGGGCGATCACCACGCCATCTTCCGGCGCAAGGCGAATGGTGGGCGGCAGGGTGTGGGCGTCCATGATCGATTCCTCCGGTCGGCCGAGCTTAGCGCCCCCCGGCGTGGCGCGCGATTCCCCTTCCGCCTATGTTGCAGCTTCATGGCAGGCAGGAGGAATGATGGCGGCGGGTGAGGCACGGGCCTGGATCAGACTGCCCTCGGGGCGACGGCTCGACCTGTTGGCGCCCACGCCGCTCGACTGGACCGATGAGGATCTGGCCATCGGCCTGTCGCGCACCTTCCGCTGGGGCGGGCATTCGATCTGGCCGAGCCCGCTTTCCGTCGCGCAGCACAGCCTCTCGGTGCTCGCGCTGCGCCAGCGCACGCCCGCGACGCGCGACGAGCTGCGCCGCGAATTGCTGCATGATGCGGAGGAGGGGCTGACGAATTTCGACTGCATCTCGCCGCTCAAGCCCTTCCTGGGCGAGGGCTTCCTGCAGTTGCAGCATCGCCTTTCGGTGGTGATCGCGGCGCGCTACGCGCTGCCCCCCTGGCGCGCGCCCGAACGCGCGCAGCACAAGCGGCTCGACATCGTGATGGCGGCGGCCGAGGCGGTGCATGTGGCGGGCTGGGCGCCGGTGGAGGTGCGCGCCACGCTGGGCATCCGCGCCCCCGTGCTGCGCGAGGACCCGCTGCAGGCCGAGTTCGGCGGCACGCCCTGGGAGCCCTGGCCGCCGGAGGTGGCCGCCGCGCGGTTTCTCGCCGCTCTGCGGCGGCTTTCCTGAAACCTGGCGCTCAGGCGGCTCGCCTGACGCAGGCGGTCGCGGGCTGGGGCTGACACAGCGCGGTGCGGAGTGCGCGCAGGCGCTGGTCGTCGAAGGGATGGGTGGGCAGCAGCCAGCCGCCCTCGTCATTCTCGTTCCAGGCATAGATCAGCGCGGCCCGCGCCGGCTGCCCCGCGGCGAAGGCGACGGCGCGGCCGAGATGCGCGGTAAGCTCCGCCGGGGTTGGCGCGGCGTAGTGCAGGGCCATGCCCTCGCCGGGGCGCTGCCAGCTCTCCCAGGGCACGGGGTTCTGCACGCGCGGGCGGCGGTCCCAGCCCGACATCGCGGTCGGGATCACCGGCAGGCCGAGGGCGGCCTGCTGCGCCCAGGCGCGCTCCGCATGGCTCGCCAGCGCGGCATAGGGGGCGGCGCGCGCGCCCGCCTGCAGCGCATAGGCCGAGACGCCATCGGCGCCGAGCAGCGGCACCCAGCGCCGCGCCTGGTCGGGCACGGGCGTCATGATGACGATGTAGGGGTCGCGCGCGCCGGCGGCGCGCACGCGGCGGCGGAAATCGGCCAGCGCGCGGCGCAGCCCCTCGATGCCGCCCCAGTTCTCGACCAGCATCTCATCGGAAAGGAAGGCCAGGAAATAGAGCGGCCGCCCGCCCGCCACGGTCTGGTAGTCCGGGTCGGCCAGCAGGGCCGGGTGGCTCGCAAGGATGTCGGAGGGTGCCTCCGCCCGGCCCCAGCGCACCAGCTCGGTGATGAAGCAGAATTTTACGCGCGCGCGATCGGCGCTGGCACGATAGAGGCGAAACCCCTCGCTCATGGAACTGCCGCGCGGATAGGCGAGGAAGGCCCAGTAATCGAGCCCGGCAGCGGCGGCGAGCGCGATCTGGCGGTCCATCACCGCCTGGGAAGGCGGTGGGAAGCGGATCGGCGCCTCGCCGGGCGGCACCTCGGCGAAGAAGGGCGCGCGGGCGCGCCAGGGCGCGGGCGAGAGGCTGCGCACCACCGCCTCGGTCGGCACGGAGCCCGGCGCGTACCAGGCATCCCAGCGGATCGCGCCCACGGCCACCGGCTGTGGCTGGGCGCGTGGGGCCAAAGGTGCGGCGAGCGGCGCGGCGAGCAGGCTGGCCAGCAGGGCGCGGCGGGGGAGAGCCATGCGCCTTGGTCGCGTGAGCGCCGCGCCCGGTCAAGCTTGCGCCCGACGCCCCAGGCGCTAGGTTGCCCGCGATGACCGACGCCGCCCCCTTCTGGCGCACCAAGACCCTCGGCGAGATGTCGCGCGCGGAGTGGGAAAGCCTGTGCGATGGCTGCGGCCGCTGCTGCCTGCACAAGCTCCGCAATGAGGAGACGCAGGAGCTGATCTGGACCGAGGTCGCCTGCCGGCTGCTCGACACCAGCACCTGCCGGTGCAGCGACTACGCCAACCGCAAGGCGCGCGTGCCCGATTGCGTGAAGCTGACGCCGAAGAAGCTCGCCACCATCGATTGGCTGCCGCCCTCCTGCGCCTACCGCATGCTGGCGGAGGGGCGGGACCTGGCCTGGTGGCACCCCCTCGTTTCCGGCGATCCCGCCACCGTCGCCAAGGCCGGCATCGCCGTGGCCGGGCGCGTGGTGGCGGAGCGTGAGGCCGGGCCGCTCGAAAGCCATGCCGTGGACTGGCCCGGCAAGATCCCGCGCAGCGCGCGGCCCCACCCGCGAGTCCGTCGCGACGACACCGAAGGAAGGAACATCACCCCATGAAGGACGCCCTGTTCGGCGGCATCAACGCCGCGGCGCTGACGGCGATGAAGGCGGATCTCTCGCCCGACCTCGATCGCTTCGCGGCCCATTGCAAATGGCTGCTCGCCAATGGCTGCAACGGCCTGGGCATCCTGGGCACGACCGGCGAGGCAGCGAGCTTCGGCTATGAGGAACGGCGCGAGATCCTGGAAGGCATCCTGGCACGCGGCGTGCCCGCCACGGCGCTGATGCCCGGCACGGGCTGTGCGAGCCTCGGCGACACGGTGGCGCTGACGAAGCATGCGCGCGATGCGGGCTGCCGCGGCGTGCTGGTGCTGCCGCCCTTCTACTACAAGAACCCCTCCGATGACGGGATCTTCGCCTATTTCAGCGAAGTCGTGAATCGCGTCGGCGGCGGCATCGCCATCTACCTGTATCACTTCCCGCAGCAATCGGCGGTGCCCTTCAGCCTGGATCTCATCGGCCGGCTGCTCAAGGCCTTCCCGGGCACGATCAAGGGCGTGAAGGATTCCTCGGGCGACTATGCCAACATGAAGGCGATGATCGACGCCTTCGCCAAGGACGGGTTCGAGGTCTATTCGGGCAGCGACGAGTTCATCCAGAAGATCCTGGCCGAGGGTGGCGCGGGCTGCATCACCGCCGCCTCCAACGTGAATGCGCGCTTCGGCGCGACCGTCTACAAGCACCGCACCGGCCCCGAGGCCGATGCCGCGCAGGCGGTGCTGAACGCGACGCGCAAGGCCGCCACCTCCGTGCCGCTGATCTCCGGCCTGCGTGAGATCTTCGCGCGCGCGACCGGCGATGCGGGCTGGCGCAATGTGCGGCCGCCCAACATGCCGCTCACGGCCGAGCAGGCGCAGAAGGCCTGGGATGCGATGAACGCCACCGGCGCGCTGCCGCTGCCTGGCCTCGGGCTCGCGAAGGCCGCCGAATGAACCAGCCCCTTACCTGCCGCGCGCCGGCGGTCGGCACGGTGCAGGTCGATGATGCGAAGATGCGCGTCACGCGCTGGGATTTCGATCCCGGCGCGGAGACGGGCTGGCACCGGCATGGCTTCGGCTATGTCGTGGTGCCGATCACGGACGGCACGCTGCTGCTGGAACTGCCCGGCGGCGCGACCATGACCGCGGAACTCAAGGCGGGCGTCGCCTATACGCGCGATGCCGGCGTGGAGCACAATGTGGTCAATGGCGGCGCGCAGAAGCTCTCCTTCGTCGAGGTCGAGCTCAAGAACCTGCCGGGGTGATCTTGCGCCGCGGCGGCATGGTCACCAGCGCGAGCCCGCCGAAGATCAGCACCACCGCCGGGATGGTCAGCCATCCCGGCACCTCGCCGAACACCACGAAGCCGTAGAACAGCCCGCAGAGCGTAAGCGTCATGCTCGTCTGGCTGGTGACGATGCCGCCCACGCCGACCAGCAGGCGGAAATAGAGCAGGTAGCCGGCCGCATTCAGCAGGCCATGCGCCAGCAGCAGCAGCGCCACCGTGCCATTCGCCGGCAGGCTGAGATGCCCCATCGGCCAGGCGAGCAGCACCGAGGTCAGCGCCGCCCCCATCACCGTCCCCGCCGCCTGCGCCACCGGCGCGCTGCCCGGCACGGCGAGCTTCACCGACAGCAGATTCGCCAGCGCATAGCAGAGCGGGGTCAGCAGCATCAGCGCCGCCCAGGGCAGCACGGCCGGATCGGGCAGCGCCGCACCCGGCGCCATCGCCAGCATCACGCCGGCGAGGCCCACCAGCGAACCCAGGATGCGCCGCGGCGTCGCGCGGTCGAGCCCGGCGAGCGCGAAGAGCAGCACGCTGAACAGCCCCGCCAGCGGCACGATCAGCGCGAACAGGCCGGCCGGCGCGCGCTGCAGCCCTGTGAAGGCGAAGAGATTCGCCAGCGCCATGCCGACGAAGCCACCCAGCAGGTAGTGCCGCAGATGCGCCGGCGTGAAGCGCGGCAGATGGCCTTGCCAGGCCGCCACGAGCAACAAGGCGATCATGCTGAGGCTCGCGGCGATTGCAACGATGCCCAGCGGCCGCATGCCGTGGCCCATCATGAGCTTGGCGAGCGAGGGCATCAGCCCCCAGACCGCACCGAGCAGCAGCAGCGCGCCGAAAATCTTCAGGGTGCGGACCATCACATTCAACAACGGATGACCGGCCTGCGCTGTCAAGCGGTTGATGCGACGCGCCGGCGCGCGCAAATCTGCGCGCATGGCCTTGCCCGACTCCGAACGCATCCTCCTGCCCGCGCCGCGCGGCGCGCTCGCGCCCACGATGGAATTCACCGTCTGCTGGCGTCCCTCCACCCGCGCGCAGCGCGTGTCGCTGCGCGTCTGCCCGCGCGACGGCACGGTGCTGGTCACGCTGCCGCCCGGCGAGGGACGGCGCGCGGGGCTCGCGCTGCTGAAGGAGCATGGCGCCTGGGTGATGGATCGCCTGGCCGCGCTGGCGCCCGCCATGCCCTTCGTGCCGGGCGCGCGCGTGCCGATCGGCGGCGTGAAGCATCGCCTGCTGCATGAGCCTGATGCGAAGGGTGGCCCCTTCCTGCATCGCCGCGCGCTGGTGGTGCCCGGCGCGGTGGAGATGTTCCGCCGCCGCACCATGGACTTCATGCGCGCCGAGGCGCGCCGGCGCATCACCGCGTGCATCGCCCCCCATGCGGCCGCGCTCGGCGTGGAGCCGGGGCCGATCCGCGTGAAGGATACGCGCAGCCGCTGGGGCTCCTGCGCGCCGGATGGCACGCTCGCCTTCTCCTGGCGGCTCGTCATGGCACCGGAATGGGTGATGGACTACGTCGTGGCGCATGAGGTGGCGCATCTGAAGGAGCTGAACCACTCGCCCCGCTTCTGGGCGCATCTGGCGAAGCTCACCCCGCATCGCGAGGAGGCCGTGGCCTGGCTGACCCGGGAAGGTCCGGCCCTGCTGCGGATCGGCTGATCGGATGCCGGTGACCGAGGAAGGCTCGCGCGCGTTGCGGCGCGTCGTGCGCGGCTTCGCGCTGGCGAGCCTTTTCACCATGGCCGGCGGCGTGGCGCTCAGCCTCGCCAGCGCGGACTGGACGTGGTTCGCGCGCTCGGGTGCGATCCTCACCGCGCTCGGCCTCGTGTTGACCAGCCGCAAGGTGCTGATCGCGCGCGCCGATTTGCTGGCGCTGCTCGCCGACATGGAGCGCGTGGACGGCGCCGAGCGCACCGCGCGGCTGGACAGCTTCAAGCGCCTGCAGCGCGACCTGGATCGTCAGGTGATGGAACGGGCGGGCTTCGCGCTGCTGGTGCTGGGCACGCTGGTGTGGGGCTTCGGCGACCTCATCGGTCGCCTGCTTTAGTGCCCTGCCTCAGTTCAGGAAGCGCCAGGCGAGCACGATGCCGAGCACGCCCTGCGTCGCACTTCCGCGCTGGTCGACCAGCGGGCTGTCGGCGCTGCTGCCGATGATCTGGCCGACCTCGCCGAACATCGTCGCGGCGAGGTTGCGGTTGATGATCCAGGTCGCACTCGCCGCGGCGCCGGCGAACCAGTAATCGTCGGCGCGATAGGTCTGGTAGCCGCTGCGCGCCGCCTGGCTCGGCGTGATGCCGAAATAGGTGTCGGCGAAGTCGCGATTGCCCCAGTTGAGGCGCGGCCCCGCCGTCATGATCACGTCCGGCCGTACGCGGAAGACGCGGTCGAGGCTGAGATCGCCCAGCACGCCCGAATGCCCGCCGAAGCCCTGGCGCAACTCGGCGCGGCCCACCCAGGCGCCTTCCTGGTAGCGCAGGAAGACGCCGGCCTCGCCTGCCGGGTCGATATTGCCGAGCCCGTTCAGCGCCGTGTTGTCATCCTGGTCGCGGCCCATGCGCAGGCGCACCAGCGGCCCCGCGCTGAAGCCGCCCTGGCGCAGCAGCGTCAGCCCCACGCCGTCGCGGATCGAGAGGAAGAAGGTGTCGTCGCCGTAGCGCACATCGGGGGCCACGATGAAAACCGGGCGGAACTGGTCCGAACCCTGATAGGCCGGCCCGAAGATCGAGCCGGCGCCGAGCGACATGCGCCAGCCGGTCTGCCCCTGCGGCGTCACCTGCGGCAGCGCCTGCGGCGCAAGCCCGGTCTGGGCGAGGCTGGCGCCGGCGCTCGCCAGCAGGGCGGCGGCGGCCAGGAACGGGCGAAGCAACAGGCGCATCTCCAGGGAATCCTTCCGGCGGCGAGCGTTCCGGCGCGGGGAGGCGCGCCCTCGGCTCGCTTCTTCCATGTCATCCGTGCCAAGGCAACACGCGCCTTGCGCCCTGATACGCCAGGAAAAGCGCTGGAACGCGATTGTCGCCAAGCTGACCGCCTGATTAACTTTCGAATCACCTTTGCCGAAGAAAGGGCTGACCCATGACCGAGCCGAAGCTGCCGCCCCTCGGGCGTCGCCCCTTGCTGGCCGGCGCCGCCGCATTGCTCGGCGCGCCCGCCCTGGTGCAGGCGCAGGGCCTTGGCACCTGGCCGAACCGGCCGATCCGCCTGATCGTGCCCTTCGCGCCCGGCGGGTCCACCGATGTGCTGGCCCGGCTGCTGACCGAGCAGATGTCGCCGCGCCTCGGCCAGCCCTTCATCATCGACAACCGCCCCGGCGCGGGGGCCACGCTCGGCACCGGGCTGGGGGCGGAGGCGCCGGCCGATGGCTATACGGTGCTGCTGAGCGTGATCAGCGCCTTCAGCGTCGGCAGCACGCTCTATCGCGGGCGGATCACCTGGGACCCGGTGCGCAGCTTCGCGCATCTGGGCATGATCCAGTCCGGCTACTACGCGCTGATGGCCTATCGCAACGCGCCCTTCGGCAATCCGGGTGAGCTGGCGGCCGCCGCGCGGCGCACGCCGGGCATCGCCTATGCCACCTCCGGCGTCGGCTCGCTGCCGCATCTGTTCATGCTGCGCTTCGCCCAGGCGGCGCGGATCGAGCTGACCCATGTGCCCTATCGCGGCGGCGGCCAGGCGGTGACGGACACGATGGCGGGGGTGGTGCCGGTGACGCTCGATGGCATCGCGAGCAGCGTGAACCAGATCCGCACCGGGCAGATCCGCGGCATCGGCATCACCGCGCCGACGCGCCAGACCTCCTTCCCCGACATGCACACCTTCGTCGAGCATGGCTTCGAAGGGCTGGTGGCGGAGGGCTGGGCCGGCATGGCGATGCCCGCCGCCACGCCGCTGCCCATCCAGCAGCGCTTCACCGCCGTGCTGAAGGAGGTGCTGGAACTGCCCGCCATCATCGCGCGCTACCAGCAGCTCGCGATCGACACCGGCACGCGCTTCGGGCCCGAGGCGCAGGCCTTCGTGGCGCAGGAGGTCGAGACCTGGCGGCCGCTGGTCATCGCCTCGGGTGCGACGGTGGATTGAGCGTGAACAACTCCCGCCTGCTCGCCTTCCAGGGTCTCCTGGAAGGCCGGGCCGACCTCGCCTTCATCCCTCTTTCGACCGACCTGCACTACCTGGCCGGCATCGCGCGCGACATCCCGAAATACGGCGTCACGCTGCATCCGGGCGATTGGCTGGAAGGCGCCTGGGTCGCGCCGGGCCATGCGCCGGTGCTCGCTTTGCCGCGCATGACGGCGGAATTCGGCGGCAGGGGCGCGGCCGAGGGCATCGAGGTGCGCGTGCTCGGCGATTGGGATGACCCCGCCGCGCTGGTGCGCGACATCATCGCCCGCTTCCGCCTGCCCGCGAAGCCGCGCATCGCGGTGAGCGAGCGTGCCCATGCGGAGAGCCTGATCCATCTCCAGGCGCTGCTGCCCGAGGCACGCTTCGTCTCCGCCACCGCCATCATCCGCGAATTGCGCCTGATCAAGAGCGAGGAAGAGATCGCCCTGATGCGCGAGGCCGGGCGGCGCACCGAGGCGGCCTTCGCGGAGGTGCTGCCCAAGCTGCGCTTCGGCATGACCGAGCTCGATATCGTCGCCGAGATCGACTACCAGATGAAGCGCCAGGACAGTCTCGGCCCCACCTTCACCACCACGCTCTACAATTCGGGGCCCACCCACCCGCTGCTGCTCGGCCGGCGGCTCGAGAGCTGGAAGCGCAAGGTGGTGCCGCCGGTCTCCGTGCTGTTCGATTTCGGCGCCTCGCATGAGGGGCTCTGCTATGATTACGGCCGCACGGTGAGCTTCGGCGCGCCCTCTTCCGAGCAGATCCGCGTGCATGCCCTGGTGATGGAAGCGCAGCGCGCCGGCATCGCCGCGCTGAAGGTGGGCGATACCTGCGAGCAGGTGGATGCGACGGCGCGGCAGGTGATCCTCGACGCCGGGCTCGGGCCGGCCTTCCGGCACCGGCTCGGCCATGGCATCGGCTGGGACGTGCACGAACCCCCCTTCCTGACCAAGGGCAACGCCACGGTGCTGCAGGAGGGCATGCTGTTCACCGTCGAGCCCTCCATCCTGCAGGAGCGCGGCTTCAGCGCCCGGACCGAGGATGTGGTGGTGGCGCGGCCCGGTGGCGGTGAGCGGCTGACGGCGGGGTTCCAGGAGCTGTTCGTGGTCGATCACTGATCGCGGGATGGTCGATCACTGATCGCGGATGGTCTTGCTCCCGCGCGCGCCTGCCGATAAGCGCGGGCGACCAGGGAGACAGGATCCGCCATGAGCATCGACCTCGAGATCGCGCGCGCTGCCACCTTGCAGCCGATCGCGGCCATCGCCGCCAAGGCGGGCATCCCCGATTCCGCGCTCGAGCCCTATGGCAAGACCAAGGCCAAGGTCGCCGCGGGCTTCGTGGCCGAAGCCTCGGCCCGCCCGCCCGGCGCGCTGGTGCTGGTCACCGGGATCAACCCCACCGCCGCCGGCGAGGGCAAGACCACCACCACCATCGGCCTGGGCGATGCGCTGAACGCGCTCGGCACCCGCACCATGATCGCGCTGCGCGAGCCCTCGCTCGGCCCCTGCTTCGGCGTGAAGGGGGGCGCGACGGGTGGCGGCTATGCGCAGGTGCTGCCGATGGAGGACATCAACCTCCATTTCACCGGCGATTTCCACGCCATCACCAGCGCCAACAACCTGCTCTCGGCGATGATCGACAATCATCTCTACTGGGGCAACGAACTGGGCATGGATCCGCGCCGGGTGAGCTGGCGCCGCGCGCTCGACATGAACGACCGCAACCTGCGCGATTGCGTCGTCGGCATGGGCGGCGCCTCGCAGGGCATCCTGCGCGAGGACGGCTTCGACATCACCGTGGCCTCCGAGGTCATGGCGGTGTTCTGCCTCGCGAAGGACCTGCCCGATTTGCAGGAACGCCTCGGCCGCATCATCGTCGCGCGGCGGCGGGACGGCTCGGCGGTGACGGCGCGCGACGTGAAGGCGGATGGCGCCATGGCCGCGCTGCTGCGCGACGCCTTCTCGCCCAACCTCGTGCAGACCATCGCGGGCAGCCCGGCGCTGGTGCATGGCGGGCCCTTCGCCAACATCGCGCATGGCTGCAACTCGGTGGTGGCGACGCGCCTCGCGCTGGGCCTCGCCGATGTGGTGGTGACGGAAGCGGGCTTCGGCGCGGATCTCGGCGCCGAGAAGTTCTTCGACATCAAGTGCCGCCTTGCGGGCCTCAACCCCGCCTGCGCGGTGATCGTTGCGACGGTGCGCGCGCTCAAGATGCATGGCGGCGTGGCCAAGGCCGCGCTCGGTACCGAGGATGTCGCCGCGGTCGAGCGCGGCGTGGTGAACCTCGCCCGCCATGTCGAGAACCTGCACAAATTCGGCGTGCCCGTGGTGGTGGCGCTGAACAAGTTCACCTCCGACACCGAGGCCGAGATCAAGGCCGTGCAGGCGGCGATGGCGCGGCTCGACACGCAGGCCATCCTGTGCACGCATTGGGGCGATGGCGCGGCCGGCGCGATGGAGCTGGGCCGGGCCGTGCAGGCGCGCATCGCCGCCGGGGCCGCGCGCTTCGCGCCGCTCTATGCCGATGCGATGCCGCTGGCCGAGAAGCTGCGCACCATCGCGCGCGAGATCTACCGCGCCGCCGATGTCTCCCTGCCGGCGACGGTGATGCAGAAGCTCAAGCGCTGGGAGGAAGAGGGCTTCGGCCATCTGCCGGTCTGCGTGGCCAAGACGCAGTATTCCTTCTCCGCCGACCCGACCGCGCTGGGCGCGCCCAGCGGCCATGTGCTGCCGGTGCGCGACGTGCGGCTTTCGGCCGGGGCGGGCTTCGTGGTGGCGGTGGCGGGCGAGATCATGACCATGCCCGGCCTGCCGCGCCGCCCGGCGGCGGAGACCATCGGCCTGAACGCGGCGGGGCAGATCGAAGGGCTGTTCTGAGGGGCGGCGGCGCCCCTACCGCGCCTCGTTCACGCCATCCAGCACGAAGGCCACCAGGGCGCGGGCGAGGCAATCATGCAGCTCATCCGCCACCGCCACGCGCATGCCGCGCGGCGCGCGCTCCAGGTCGAGCCGTTCATTCTCCGACCAGTATTTCATGATCGCCCAGCGGCTGAAGAGCTGCGCGCCCACGGCCGCACCGGCCATCTTCAGCCGGTCCCGATACAGATCGACATCGGCATTGGCGCGCAGGAAGCGCGAGAATTGCGGGTCCATCAGCACCACATCCGTGCGTTCGCCCCGCGCGGCGCGGATGTGCCCGGCCGTCACCTTCACCGTGTCGGCCATCTCGTCGGCCGAGAGCCCGCGCGCGGCCTCCACCGTGCCGAGCTGCCAGATCACCAGATGCGGCCGGAAATCCGGCGCCATATCGGCCAGCACCCGCGCATGCTCGGCCGCCGTCATGCCGCGCGCGCCCTCATTGCGCAGATCCACCTGCACGCCGGGCAGGCGCGCTTCCATCAGCCGGTGGAAGCGATGCGGCCAGGTTGAGCTGGTGCCGGAGGTGCCGCCCGTCTGCGTCGAGGCCGAGCCCACCACCATCACGCGCAGCGTGCCGCGATCCACCGCGACCTGCGTGCCTTTCAGCGCCGTGGCCTGCAGCGCATCGGGCGGGGCGCCACAGCCCGGGCCCTCTGCCCGGGCCGGCAGGGCCAGGAGCAGTCCGAGCAGCGCAGTCGCGAGCAGCTTTCCCCGAGGCATCATGAAACTTTAGCCATGTCACTTTTGGCCGGCAAGGCGGGCGGCCGGCGCTTGCCCTCCGCCCCGTCATACCAGGCCGAGAGCGCACCGATGCCGATCAGCGCCGCCAGCCCCAGCAGGTTCACCGCCAGCTGCATCTCCCAGCCGGCCGAGATCTCGATCGCCACGCGGCCGAGGAAGGACAGGAAGATGCCCAGGCAGAACACCGGCAGCCCGTGCTGGCCCATCAGGATGAACAGCCCCGCGACCCGCCCGTTCAGCCAGGCGGCCCCCATCGGCAGCAGATGCGCGAGCAGCCAGGCGAGCACCAGGATGCTCGCCAGCCGCGCCGGGTGCAGCCCCGCCTTGTCGATGGTCGAGTACCAGTCATAGATCCATTCCGGCGTCTCGAAACCCGATGGCGCGACCCCCCAGAACAGGTTGAGCGCGACGGCATTGGCCGCCAGCAGGATCACCAGCAGCACCGCCAGCCAGCGGTTCCAGGGGAACCAGCGCGCCATGGTCTCGGGCGGGGTGCGGCCCATCCAGATGCCGATGACGAACAGCAGCTGCCAGGCGAAGGGGTTGAAGAACCAGGTGTCGCCCGTCCAGCTCGGCAATTGCAGGTCGTAGAAGCGGGTGGCGGCGTAGAGCAGCGCCGAGCAGGCCAGCATCGCCGGCAGGTGCAACATCAGCGGCATGGTGAAGGCGAACATCGCCAGCAGCACGATGTAGAGCGGCAGCACGTCCAGGAAGGCGGGCTGGTAGCGCAGCAGCAGCGCCTCGAACAGCGCGCGGTAGGGTTCCTGGCTGAACGGATCGAGCGCCAGTTCGTCCAGGAAGGCCGCCTGGTCGAGCGCCGCGGCCGAGAAGCCGACCTGCGCCGTGAACACGACGAACAGGAAGATGTGCGCGACATAGAGCGTGCCGACGCGCTGCAGCACCCGCGCCCCGGTGCGCAGCCAGCCATCGCGTTCCAGCGCCTTGCCATAGGCGATGCCCGCGGCGTAGCCGGCGAGCAGCACGAAAGCCTCCGTCGCATCGCCCAGCGAGATCTTGCGCAGCGTGAAGTAGCTGAGGACATTGCCGGGCGTGTGGTTCACGAAGATCATCCACAGCGCGAGTCCCCGGAAGAAATCGACCCGAAGGTCCCGCCCCGGCCGGACGAGTGGAATGCGAGGAACCGACATGCAACGACACCATCGCGGAGAAGGGGGCCATGGCGCAAGCATCCGCTGACGAGCTGCTGCGCGAGGGCGGCGCGCGCCATGCGCGCGGCGATCTTGCGATGGCGGAACGGCTCTATCGCCGCGTCCTGAAGTTGCGTCCCGGGGATGCCAATGCGCTGAACCTGCTCTCCGTCCTGGCGCGGCAGCGTGGCGATATTGCCGCGGCGCTCGATCTCTCGGCGCAGGCGCTCGCGCGCATGCCGCAAAGCCCGGTCTTCCTCGCCAGCCGCGGCGCCACCCTGGCCGAGGCCGGGCAACTCGATGAGGCCATCGCCGCCTTCCGCGCCGCCCTGGCGTTGCGGCCGGCGGATGCGACGACGCTGCGCAACCTGGGCCAGGCGCTCTGCGCGAAGGGCGAGGCGCCGGCGGCGCTGGCACCGCTGCTGCGCGCCACGCAGCTCGCCCCCGGGGCGGCCGAGCCCTGGCTCGGCCTTGCGCATGCCCGGCGCGAACTGGGCGACCGGGCCGGCGCCGCCGCCGCCGCGCAGCGCCTGCTCGCCCTGCCAGGCGTGCCGCAAGCGCTGGCCGAGCAGGCGCGCTTCCTGCTGGCGGGGCTGGGCGATGAACCCGCGCCGGCCCGCGCGCCAGCGGCCTATGTGCGCGACCTGTTCGACCAGTATGCGCCGCGCTTCGACGCGGATCTCGAAGGCCGGCTTGGCTACCGCACGCCGCAGCTGATCGCCGATCTGCTGCGTGCCCAGGGCGTGGCGGCGGCGGGCGGGCTGCAGGTGCTCGACCTCGGCTGCGGCACGGGGCTGTCGGGCCTTGTGCTCAGGCCCTTCGCCCGGCGGCTGGAGGGTCTGGACCTCTCGCCGCGCATGCTGGCGCAGGCCGGGGCGCGCGGCCTCTACGACGCGCTGCATGAGGCCGACCTGCTGGACTTCCTGCCCCGCCACAAGGCGCGCTTCGACCTGATCGCGGCGGTGGATGTGCTGAACTACCTGGGCGACCTGACCGAAGCCCTGGCCGCCATCGCTGCCGCGCTGCGACCGGGCGGGCTTGCCGTGTTCAGCCTGGAGGTGGGCGAGGGACAGCCCTTCGCCCTCGGCGCCGGGCTGCGCTATCGCCACGACCCGGCGCATGTCGTGGCCCTGGCGCAGGCCGCCGGGTTGCGGCTGCGCGCGCAGGAAGCGGCGGTGCTGCGCCAGGAGCAGGGCGTGCCGGTCGCCGGCGCGCTGCTGCTGGTCGCGAAGCAGAGCGAAACCTGACGCAACGACGCACCACAGAGCGCAGTCGGATTGCAACATCCGAACACCATCCTCGCTTCGTCGCCGCAGCCTGCACTTCCGCAGCGCCCGGACGGACCCAAAGAAGGATCACCCCGATGCGCCTTTCCCTCGCCCTCGCTGCCCTCGCCATCGCCTGCACCATGAGCCTCGGTGCCGAGGCGCGGATGCGCTTCCAGGGCGTCTCCGAATCCGGTGTCGCCGACCAGGCGACCCAGCCGATCGAGGCGCAGCGCCTGACCGGCATCACCCTGCCCGGCGCCGCGCGCTGAAGGGCTGGCCGGCGCCGCCCCGTCGCGGGCAGCGCCGGCCCTCATCGCCATGCGCCAGCGCCCCCTTCGCTTCCTGCTGCTCCTCGCCGCGCTGTTCGGCGCGGGAGCGATGATGACGGCGGCGCTGGAAGCCGCGCGACGAGTGCTGGCCCAGGCGCCGCTCGACCTCGCCAGCCTGCCCTTCTCCCCCTTCGAGGAAGGCTCGGGCGTGATGCTGATGGTGGTCGGCGCCATGCTGGTCGCCGAGGCCGCCTGGGTGGGCCTGGCGCCGAGCAGCCTCGGCCGGCTGAGCGATGAGGGTCACCTCGCCACGCGCTCGGATCTGCTGTGGTTCCTGATCGAGGTCTCCGGCCTGGGCATCGCGCTGATGGTGGTGGCGAGTGCCGGGCTGCTCATCGCCTTCGAGATGGCCTTCGCCGAGGCCGAGGGCTGGCGCCTCGTCGCCGGCCTGCCGCTGCCCGCGCAGGTGCTGGCGCTGATCCTGCTGGGCGATTTCTGCCAGTACTGGTGCCACCGCGCGCTACACAGCCGCTGGCTCTGGCCGATCCATGCGATGCATCACGCCGCGGAGGAGCTGACCGTGCTCTCCACCTTCCGCAGCCATCCGCTGGAGAATGTGCTGACGCGCATCGCCACCGGCTTCCTGCCCCTGCTGCTGCTCGGCCCGGATCCCGACGCCCTGGCCTGGGCCATGGCCTGCGCCGCCTTCGCGAGCAGCCTGACGCATTCCGCCCTGCCCATGCCCGGCTGGGTCGAGCGCTGGGTGCTGGTGGGCCCGCATCTGCACCGGCTGCACCACAGCACGGAGGTGCGGCACCATGACCGCAACTTCGCCATCGTCTTCCCCTGGCTGGATCGCCTGTTCGGCACGCTGCTCTGGCAGGCCGCCCCACCCGCGCAGCTCGGCGCGCCGGATGCGACCTATGACACGCGCCAGCCCCTGGCGGATTCGATCCGCCCCTATGGCCTGCTGGCGCGCCGCTGGCGCGGCTTCCTCAGCCGCGCAGCAGCGCCTGCGCCAGCGCGGTGACGTCGCACGCCGCCGGGCTGCCCGGGTGGCGCGTCAGCAGCGGCACCTGGTGGCGGATGGCGTCGGGCACCTTCGGGTCGCGCCGCAGGATGCCCCCCAGGACCAGGTCACGCTGGAGAAAACGCTGCATCGCCGCCCGCAGCGTGGCATGCACATGCAGCCCCGCCGCCTGGCTCGCCGCGAGGTTCACCACCAGCCGCGCCGCGCCCGCCGGCGCGTCCTGCGCGTGCAGCTTCAGCACGGCATAGGCGTCGGTCAGGCTGGTCGGCTCCTCGCTGGCCAGGACCAGCAGCAGGTCCGCGGCGGCGGCGAGGCGGCGCTGCGGCGGCTCCACCCCCGCGCCGAGATCCACCACCACCTCATCCCATTCGGCGGCGAGTTGCCGCGGCAGGGCGAGCAGCGCCTCCAGCCCCGGCCCGGCCAGCCCCGCAAGCCGGCCCGAGCCCGCGCGGCCGGGCAGCAGGTCGAACCCCGCGCTATGGCGGATCACCACCGCCCGCGCCTCGGCCCGGCCCGCGATGACATCGCCGAGGTCGCGCGCCGGGGCGAGGCCGAGCTGCACGTCGAGATTGGCGAGGCCGAAATCCGCATCGAAGAGCAGCACCCGCCGCCCCGCCGCCGCCAGCGCCTGCGCCAGCGTGATGGCAAGCCAGGTCTTGCCCAGGCCGCCCTTGCCGGAGGCCACGGCGATCACGCGTCCGCTCACGGCGTCGCTCCCTTCTGCAACCGCGCGGCCAGCCACTCCGGCGTGAGGGGGGTGAGGCCATCGGCCGCCTCCGCCCCCGTGCCCGCTTCGGTCAGCGCCAGCCCCGCCGCCGCGGCGCTCAGCACGCTGCCCAGCCGGCGCGCGATGTCGAGCCGCGTGGGCAGCAGGTGCCGGCAGCCAAGCAGCGCGAAGGCGCGCGCCGTCTCGGCCGCTTCCTCGGCATCCAGCCCGGCGGGGAGGACCAGGATTGGCGTGCCCTGCGCTGCCTCGATCAGGGCCGAGAGGTGATGCGCGGCGGCGGGGTCGAAGGGGTCGCAGCCGGGCAGGTCGATGATGGCGGGCTGCGCCACGTCGCGGCGCTGCATCGTCTTGCGCAGGGCCGAGGCGGTGGCGGCGACCGCGAGCGGCAGGCCGAGCACGCGCGCGAAGGCGGCAAGCTGCTCGGTCGCCCCGGCCCGCCTGCCATCGGCCGTGACCAGCAGCGGCTTCGCGCCCGCCATCACCCAGCGCGTGGCGAGCTTCACCGCCGTCAGCGTCTTGCCCGCGCCGGGCGGGCCCGCGAGCAGCAGCGGACCCTCCGGCAGGCGCTGGAAGCCGAGCGTGCCGGCCAGCGCCGGGGCCAGGCCGCCGCCGGCCAGGGCCGCGGCAAGCTCGCGCGGCAGATTGTGCCGGGCCAGCGCGGCCGGGATCGCCACCGCCGCGGGCGCGGCCTCGGGCGCGATCATCAGCGGCTCGTCGTCCGGCGCCTCGCCGGCCGTGACCTCGACCCCGCCCTGGACCCGCCGGGTGGAAAGGATCACGGCCTCCTCCCCCAGTTCGGCGCGCAGGCTCGCCAGGGCGTCCGACATCCGCGCGGCGCGCACCACCTTCAGGCGCATGCTCAGACCGTGCCGATGGTGCGGATCCGCACGCGCGGATGGATCTCGTTATGCGCCAGCACGGCGGTGGCGGGGCGGAAGCGCTCGACCACCGCGCGCACATGGGCACGGATGCCGCCCGAACAGACCAGCACCGCCGGCTCCCCCGCACTCGCCGCCGCGTCGAAGGCGGCGCGCAGCGCGTGCATGAAGGCCGACAGGCGCGAGGGCTGCATCGCCAGCTGCTTCTCCTCGCCGGGGCCGATCAGCGCCTCGGCGAAGGCCTGCTCCCAGTCATTCGACAGCGCAATGATCGGCACATGCCCCGCAGGCCCGCGCGCCGCATCCGAGATCTGGCGCGCAAGCCGCGCGCGCACGGCGGCGAGCATGGGGGCGAGGCTGCGCGCGCCCCCGGCGGCCGCTTCCTGCACGCCTTCCAGGATGGTCGGCAGGTCGCGGATCGACACCCGCTCGCTCAGCAGCCCCTGCAGCACGCGCTGCACCGTGCCCAGGCTGGCCTGGGTGGGGATGAGATCCGCCACCAGCCGCTTGTGCTCGGGCGGCAGTTCATCGACCAGCTTCTGCGTCTCGGCGAAGGAGAGCATCTCGGCCATGTTCTCGCGCGTCACCTCGGTGAGGTGCGTCGCCAGCACGCCCGCGCAATCGACCACGGTGCAGCCCATGGCGAGCGCCTCCTCGCGCTGTACCTCCTCGATCCAGGCGGCGGGCAGGCCGAAGGTGGGCTCGGCCACGCGCTCACCGGGCAGGGGCGGCGGATTGCCGGAGGGATCGATGGCCAGGTGCAGCGGCGGCTTCAGCACGCCGCGCGCGGCCTCGATCTCCTTCACCCGGATCACATAGGTGTCGGGCGGCAGCTGCAGATTGTCCTGGATGCGCACCGAGGGCAGCACGAAGCCCATCTCCTGCGCCGTCTGCCGGCGCAGCGTGCGGATCTGCTCCGACAGCCGCGCCGCATCGCCGGCGGCGAGGCTGAGCAGCCCGTAGCCGAGCTCGAGCCGCAGCAGGTCCATGCGCAGCGCGTCCGAGGCCGGCGGTTCCTGCGGCGGCGCGGGGCGCGGCAGCTCGGCGATGGCCCGCGCGAGATCCGCCTGGTGCTGCCGCCAGGCGCCCCAGCCCGCCGCGCCCGCCAGGCCCAGGAAGGGCAGCAGCGGCATGCCTGGCATCAGCCCCATCAGCACCGAGGCGCCCGAGGCGATGGCGAGCGGCTTCGCCCCGCCCAGCTGCAGCGCCAGCGCCTGGTCGGCGCGGCCTTCCGCGCCGCTCTTGGTCACCACGATGCCGGCCGCGAGCGAGACGAGCAGTGCGGGGATCTGCCCCACCAGCCCATCGCCCACCGTCAGCACCGAGAAGGTCGTCACCGCCTCGCTGAAGGGCAGGCCGTGTCGCAGCGTGCCGATGGCAATGCCGGCGAGCAGGTTGATCAGCGTGGTGACGAGGCCCGCGATCGCGTCGCCGCGCACGAATTTCGCGGCACCGTCCATGGCGCCGAAGAAGGCGCTTTCCTCCTCCAGGTCGCGGCGGCGGCGGCGCGCCTCGTCCTCGGTGATCACGCCGGCGGAGAGATCGGCGTCGATCGCCATCTGCTTGCCCGGCATGGCGTCCAGGCTGAAGCGCGCGGCGACTTCCGCGATGCGGCCCGAGCCCTTGGTGACGACGACGAAATTCACCAGCAGCAGGATGGCGAAGACGATCAGCCCGACCAGCACATCCCCGCCCATGAGGAAGCCGCCGAAGGCGAAGACCACCTGCCCCGCCGCCTGCGGCCCCTCATGCCCCGCGGTCAGGATGGCGCGCGTGGTGGCGACATTCAGCGCGAGGCGCAGCAGCGTCGAGAGCAGCAGCACCGTGGGGAAGGAGGTGAAGTCGAGCGGCCGGCGCATGAACAGCGCCACCATCAGCACCAGCACCGAGCTGGTGATCGACAGCGCCAGCCCCGCATCGAGGAGCCAGCCCGGCAGCGGCACCACCAGCACCGCCACCAGCAGCACGACGCCAAGCCCGAGGATCACGTCGCCGGTCAGGCGGATCCGGCCCAGCCAGATCGGCATGGTGAGGCTGTTCATGTGTCAGCCGAGCGCCGGCAGCGACAGCGGCCCCTGGCCCGGCGCGGGCGGCACGGCGAGCCCGGCGGCGCGGTAATCCTGCAGCTTGTTGCGCAGCGTGCGGATGGAAATCCCCAGGATCTCCGCCGCGCGGGTGCGGTTGCCCAGGCAGTGGGATAGGGTCTCGAGGATCAGGTCGCGCTCCACCTCCTCCATCCGGCGGCCCACCAGCGGCGCGATGCGGCTGGTGGCGGTGGCGGCCGGGACGGCGGGCAGGGCGGCCTGCGGCGCGGCGGCAGGCTGTTCGGGCGGGCGCGGCGGCGTGAGTTCGATGGCCTCCGGCCCCACCTCGCGCCCCTCGGCCAGCAGCACGGCGCGGTGCATCGCGTTCTCGAGCTCGCGGACGTTGCCCGGCCAGGGATGCGCCAGCAGCGCCTGCTGCGCCAGCGCCGAGAGCGGGCGTTCCGGCACGCCATTGGCGCGCGCGTAGCGCAGGCAGAAATGCGCGGCGAGCGGCAGGATGTCGGCCGGGCGCTCGCGCAGCGGCGGGAGATGGAGTGCCACGACGTTGAGGCGGAAATAGAGATCCTCGCGGAAGCGCCCGCGCGCGACCTCCGCGACCAGATCGCGGTTCGTGGCCGCCAGCAGGCGCACATCCACCTTCACCGGCGCGCTGCCGCCCAGGCGATCCACCTCGCGCTCCTGGATCGCGCGCAGCAGCTTGGCCTGCAGGCGCGGGTCCATCTCGCCGATCTCATCCAGCAGCAGCGTGCCGCCATCGGCCTGCTCGAACTTGCCGCGCCGTGCCGCCAGCGCGCCGGAGAAGGCGCCCTTCTCATGGCCGAAGAGCTCGCTCTCCAGCAGCGATTCCGGCAGGGCGGCGCAGTTCAGCGCCACGAAGGGCCCGCGCGCGCGGCGCGAGGTGGCGTGGATGTGCCGCGCCAGCACTTCCTTGCCCGTGCCGCTTTCGCCGGCGATGAGCACCGAGGCCTCGGCACGCGCCACCTGGGCGGCGCGGGCCAGCAGCGTCGTCATCGCCGGGTCGCGCGCGATCGGGCCTTCGGCCGGCGGCGCCGCGCCCGCGGCCTGGAGCATGGCGATGATGAGGTCCACATCGGGCGGCAGCGGCAGGAAGTCCCGCGCGCCGGCCTCGATCGCGCGCACGGCGGCATCCGCATCCTCGGCGCGGCCGCAGGCGACGACGGGGCAGGCGATGCGCTCGGTCGCCATGGCCTGCACCAGCCAGGCCACGTCGTGGCGCAGATCCGCGAGCACGAGGTCCGCACCTTCCGCGCGCAGCCGCGCCAGCCCCGCCACGGCCCCTTCCGCATAGCCGAGCCGCGCGCCGCGCGCGATGGCGATGCGCGCCGCCGCGCCCAATTCGCCCTCCAGCGAGCCGATGATGAGCAGCCTCGCCATGCGCCTCAGCCCCCGCGATCGGCTTTGACGATCTCGGTCATGGTCACGCCGAGGCGGTTGTCGTCCACCATCACCACCTCGCCGCGCGCGACGAGGCGGTTGTTGACGTAGATGTCCACCGCCTCGCCCAGCTTGCGGTCGAGCTCCACCACCGCGCCGCGGCCGAGCTTGAGCAGCTGCGAGACCTGCATCGTCGCGCGGCCCAGCACGGCGCTGACCTGGACCGGGATGTCATAGACCGCATCCAGGTCGCGCGGCGTGCCGGTGCCGCCACCTTGCTGCGCCTCATTGGCCGGAACGGCCTCGAATCCATCCTGCCCGCTCATTGATCCTGTTCCACCCCCTCGATCTCGAAGCCTGCCTCGCGCAGTGCCTCGCGCACGGCGGCACGGCGCTGGGCGAGGGCGATGATCCATCCCCCGCCCTGCCAGCGCATGGTCGCGTCGCCCGGGGCGATCTGCGCATCGCCGATGACGGGTGGCGCGCCCGGCGGCAGCCGAGCCGCGACGGCCTCCACCAGCGCCGGAGCCACGCGCAACTCGGCCTCCGGCCGGTCCGCCAGCGCATCGAGCAGCGGCGTCATCACGCCTGCGATGATGCTCGCCCCATGGCGCTCGACCGTGCGCGCCATCATCAGGTCGGCCGTGGCGAAGAGCAGGCTGGCCAGGGCCTGGGCCGACTCCTCCGCCGCTGCGCGCCCGGCCTCGGCCGCGGACTCGAGCGCCTGGGCGATGGCGCCCAGGGTGCGCACCGCCTCGGCTTCGAGCGAGGCGGCCATCTCGGCCAGGCCCTCCGCATGGCCCTGCGCACGGCCCTGGGCGAAGCCCTCGGCCAGTCCTTCCGCGCGGATCGCTTCGACCAGCGCGGGGTCGGGCGGCGGCGGGGGCGGCGGGATCTTCGGGCGGTTGAGATCGGGCAGGCTGAGCGCGAGCTTCATGAGATCATCTCATCGTCGCGACCGTCGCTCATCTGGATCTGGCCCTGCGCGGCGAGGTCCTTCGCCGCGCCGACGATCATCGCCTGCGCCTCATCCACGTCGCGCAGCTTGACCGGGCCGAGCGCGGCGAGGTCGTCCTTCAGCAGCTTGGAGGCGCGTTCCGAGAGGTTGCGGAAGAACAGGTCGCGCAGCGGCTCGGACGCGCCCTTCAGCGCGAGCGTGAGCTTGTCCTTCGGCACGGCGCGCAGCAGCACCTGGATGCCCGCCCCGTCCAGGCGCTGGAGGTCGTCGAAGGTGAACATCAGCGCGCGGATCTTCTCGGCGCTCTCGCGGTTGCGTTCCTCGAGCGCGGCGAGGATGCGGCCCTCGGCGGCGCGGTCGAGGTTGTTGAAGATCTCGGCCATCACCTCATGCGCGTCGCGGCGCGAGCTGCGCGCGAGGTTGGACATGAACTCCATGCGCAGCGTGCGCTCCACGCCTTCCAGCGCCTCCTTCTGCACCGTCTCCATGCGCAGCATCCGCATCACCACTTCCATCGCGAAGCCCTCCGGCAGCAGGGAGAGCACGCGCGCCGCATGGTCGGGCCGCACCTTCGACAGCACGACGGAGACGGTCTGCGGGTATTCGTTCTTCAGGTAGTTCGCGAGCACGGCCTCATTCACGTTGCCGAGCTTGTCCCACATGGTGCGGCCCGCCGGGCCGCGGATCTCCTCCATGATCTGCGCCACGCGCTCCTTCGGCATGGTCTTGAGCAGCAGCCGCTCCGTGCTCTCGTAGCTGCCGATCAGGTGGCCGGCCTGGCCGAGCTGCGTGCGGAATTCCTGCGCGACCTGCTCGACCATCTCGGCCGAGACGGTGCCGAGCGCGGCCATGGCCAGCGACAGGTCGCGGATCTCATCCTCATGCAGCCGGCTGAAGACCTTCGCCGCCTGCTCCTCGCCCAGGGCGAGCATCAGGGTTGCGGCCTTCTGAGGCCCGGTGAGTTCGAGGCGTCCGCTCATATCGGATCCTGGGGGGCGAGCCAGCGGCGGATCACGCCGACCGCGGCCTCGGGGTTCTCTTCGACGATGTCGGCCAGCTGCTTCAGCGCGGAGGCGCGCATCTGCCCCGCGACATTGGCGAGTTCGACCATCTTGTCCTCCTCGCTCATCGCGCCCGCCGCGCCGGCCTCGCCGGGCAGCAGTGGCGTGCCGTCCGCGGCAAGCCCGGCGCTGCCGCCGGGCAGCGGGCCCGCGGGCGTGCCGGCGACCAGCGGCACGCCATCGGGTCCGATGCCCGCCAGGGCGGGCTGCGGGGCGAGCACCAGGGCAAGTCGCGTGGCCACGGGGCGGCCGATCAGCAGGATCGCGGCCAGCGCCACCAGGGCGAGGATCGCGCTCTCGATCACGCGCCCCATGACCGCGGGCGGGACGGTCTGGCCCAGGATGTTGAAGCCTGCCGGCGGCACCTCCGCGACCGGCGGCTCTGCGAAGCGCAGGCTCACCACCTCCACGCGGTCGCCACGCTGTTCGTTGAAGCCCACCGCCGAGCGCGCGAGCGCGGTGATGCGCTGCAACTCCTCCGGCGTGCGTTCGCGGAAGCGCGGCGGGGCATCGCCATTGGGTTCCCAGATCCCGTCCACCAGCACGGCGACGGAGAGGCGGCGCAGGGCCGGCTGCTCGCGCAGCGTGTTGCGGGTGACGCGGCCGATCTCGAAATTCGTCGTCTCTTCCTGGCGCGACTGCTCGGTGCGGTTGCCGCCGGCCTGCGCGTCGGCGCCGGGCAGCTGGTTCGCCACCGAGACGTTCCCCGCCTCCCCGCTGCGGCTGCTCTCGGAGGTGGATTGCGTGCTGCGCGGCACCTGGTTCTCGGGGTCGAAGCGTTCCTCGGTGGTCTGGATGCGGTCGAAATCCATCTCGACCGAGGCCTCGGCCCGCACGCGCCCGGCGCCGAGGGAGCGTTCCAGCAGGTCCTCCACCGCGCGGGCGAGGCGCAGCTCCGCCGTGCGGCGCAGCTCCTCCCCGGTCTGGGCGGCGGCGGGGCCGCTCAGCGCCTGGCCGCCGCGGGCCAGCAATTCGCCGCGGCTGTCGATGATCGAGACCTGCTGCGGGCGCAGCCCCGGCACGGCGGCGGCGACAAGGTGCAGCACCGCCTGCACGCCCTCCCGGTCCAGGCGCTGCGCGCCCTGCATGGTCAGCACGACGCTGGCCTGGGCTTCGCCGCGCTCGCGCGCGAAGGGTTCGCGCCGGGGCAGCACCAGGTGCACGCGCGCCTGGCGCACGCCGGCCAGGCCGCGGATGGTGCGTGACAGTTCGCCCTCCATCGCGCGCAGGCGGTTCACATCCTGCTGGAAGGGCGTGGTGGTCAGGCTCTCGCCCCGGTCGAAGATCTCGTAGCCGATGGACCCGCCGGAGGGCAGGCCCTCGCGCGCCAGCATCAGGCGCAGCCGCGGCACCTCGGTCTCCGGCACCAGGATCTGCGCGCCGCCGCTGGCCAGCCGATGCGGCACGCGGGCGCGGTCGAGCTGGGCGACGATCTGCCCGGCCTCGCGCGGGTCGAGATCGCCATAGAGCAGGGCCATCGGCGGCTCGCTGGCGCGCAGCGCGAGCATCACGACGAGGCCGAGCACGGCCAGCCCCACCCCGGCCAGCGCGGCGAGGCGCAGCGAGCCGAAGGCGCGCAGCTGCGCGATCATGCCGCCCATGCGGCCCCCCGCAGCCAGGGCCATGGCGGCGCCATGGCCGGCACCCCGCCCTCATCTGCGCATCCTGCGCAACCCGAACCGCGCCGCATCCTGCTCTTCCCCGGGAGCACGCGCCGCCTGCGGGGCGGATCGCGTGCTCAACAAACCCTTGTCCTGGCGGCCGAAGCCGGCAGGGCAGGTTTTGCCGGGTAAGCGGTGTGGAAGTGGTTAAGGCTGCTGCGGAAGATCGCGCAGCTGGGCAATGGGGATGTTCGCCGTGCCCATGCGCAGCACGAGGTCGTTGCCCTCCCGCCCGACACCGGTGACGCGGCCGCTGACGGTGGCGGCGATGGGCACGGCGCTGCCATCCGCGGCGCGCCCGCTGACCGTGACGCGATAGGGACCATCGGCGCGCTGTGCACCGCGCTGGTCCTTGCCGTCCCAGGTCCAGCTGGTGGCCTCGCGGTCGAGCCGCACCTCGCTGCTGCGGACCAGGGTGCCGGCCTGGTCGCGGATCTCGATGCGCGCTGACCGCGCCTGGCCGGCGGCGGGCAGGTTGACCTGCGCGCTGCGCCCCTGCAGCGGCAGCACCTCCCCCGCCACGGTGACCTTGCGCCCGACCAGGGATCCCGCCTCCGCCATCAGCCCGGCCTGTTGCAGGCCGTAGAGGCGCTCGAGCGTCTGGTTGGTGTTCATCTGCTGCTCGACCGTGGCGAACTGCACCAGTTGCTGCGTCAGCTGGTTCGCATCCATCGGCTGGGAGGGATCCTGGTTGCGCAGCTGCGTCGTCAGCAGCGTCAGGAAGGTGTTGAAGTCGCCGGAAAGGCCGGTGGCGTTGCCCTGCCGGGCGCTGCCGGCGGCGGTGGGGGCGCCGGTGGGGGTGGCGGTGGCGCCGATGCTGCCGCTCATGCGGTCACTCCTTCACAGGGCAAGGTCGAGCAGCCCGCGCGCGGCGCCAGGCTGCGGGGAGGGGACCAGGGCCGGGCCCAGGGCGGCGGCCGGCAGGCCCTGGCCCTCGCCGCCGCGCCGCTGCGGCATCTGCCGCGGCTCGCGGGCCGAGGCATCGCCCCCGCCCAGGCTGAAGGAGAGGCTGGTGCCGCCGCCGGTCACGCCGGCATCGGCCAGGGCGCGCTCCAGCTCGCGCGCATCGCGTTGCAGCAAAGCGAGCGTCTCGGGCCGTTCGGCGGTGACGCGGATGGCGGCCTCGGTGCCGCTGCGCTCGATCGCCACCTCCACCCGGCCCAGCTCGACCGGGTCGAGCGTCACGGTGAGGCTCGCATCCGCGCCCATGGCGAGCGCGACCGCGAAGGGCGCGATCTGGCGGGCCGGCAGGGCGAAGGGCGCGGCCGGGCGCGGCGCGGGGGCAGCCGATGGTTGGGTTGGGTGCACGGGCGCTTGCGGCGCGGGGGTGCCCGGGGGGGAAGTGGCGCTTGTCGGGTCGAGCAGCGAGGTCGCGGCAACGGCTTCCTCGCCCGGTCCCCGGGCCAGGGCGATGCCGCCAGCCGGTGTGCCTGGCGGTGGCAGGCCGATCTGCGGCCCGGCCTGAGGCAGTGCAGGCGCAGGCGCAGGCGGGGGCGGGGGCGGGACGCCCGGGGAGTCAATGGGCGTCGCTTCGGCGTCGCGTGGCCAGGCCTCGGCCGGGTTGGGGCCTGGGCTGAGCGCGGGCGGCGCGGCGGGCGTCCGCAGGGTTCGCGCAGAAGCGGCGCCCGTGCCTGCCGCTGGTCCTGCCGCCGACCCTGCCATGCTCCCTGCCCGGAGGACGACCAAGGCCTCGGTCTGGGATGCGGCAGGCGCTGCGGCTGCCAGGGCCGGGTCAGGCTGGGGCAGGGTGGGCGGCGTGACACCGGGCGTGACTGTCTCGGGCGACGCCGGCGCGCCTGGCTGAGGTGGGGGCGAGGCCGCGAGGGCCGGCTGCGCTGGGGACGGGGCGGCGATCGCCCCGGCAGTCTCGGCCTGCGGTGCAGACAGAGGGCCCGCCACCGCCGGGGCGCCGATGGCATGTGCGGGCGCTGGCGGGGGTGCCGAGGGGCGCGTGCCGTGCGGCGACGTCGCCGGAGCCTCGGGAGCGCGAGGCAGGGCGGGCGCAGCAGGCGGGGCCGACGGGGTCCCTCCTGCGGTCGTGACGGGCGTGGCCCGCGCATCCGCCGGGGTCGCGGGCATGACCGGCAGGGGCGTGGCTCCCATCGGTGCCGCGGCACCCGTCCCCGGAGCGGGCACCGGCCTCGCCATGGCCGGCGCGGCCTCGGGCGCCGGGGCGGCGAGCACGGGAGGCGCGGCCGGCGGTGGCTGCATCAGGCTGAGCAGAGACCCACCCGCGGCCTCCCTGGCCATCTCGCCGAGCGTCTCGGCGGCCATCCCGCCCTCCGCCGGCGTCTCGGCCGTGCTCTCCGGCAGAATTTCGCCTTCCGGCAGGGCGAGGCCCATCGCCGTCGCCACCAGCCCGGCGAAGAACCCATGCGGCGCACCCTGCGTGACCTCGGGGCCCAGGCCAGCCGGAGGCGCCGGCGCGGGCGCTGGTACGGCGAGGGGGGGAAGGCTGGCTGTCTGGAGATCCATGGGTCGATGTGCCGGGCAATGCCTGGCCCGCGGGGCAGCAACCCCCATGCCAGCCCATGCCAGGCCGCGGGAGGGGCCGCGACCGGCAAGGCCGCGTCACAGCCCGGCAAGGATTGCCCGCCCCCGGCAGCGCCTGCGCCCCGCGCGGCCGCCGCGGGCTGGCACAAGCCTTGCGCCGGGCCTGCCGAACGCCCCTGTCCAGGAGATGCCGCCGATGTCCTTGCTCGGCTCGATGACCACCGCGATCAGCGGGCTCGCCGCCCAGGCGCGCGCCCTTGGCCATGTCTCCGACAACGTCGCCAACAGCCAGACGGTGGGCTTCAAGCGCGTCGATACGAACTTCACCTCCTACCTCACCCGCTCGACGCTGCGGCTGCACATGCCCGGCTCGGTGGAGGCGCGGCCCGACTACACCAACACCGTGCAGGGCACGATCGAGCAGACCGAGAACCCGCTGGCCATGGCCATCGCCGGGCAGGGCTTCTTCTCGGTGGCGCAGGCGCGCGGCGGGCAGGGCAGCGACGTGCTGTTCGATGAGCGGCAGTTCTTCACCCGCGCCGGCGATTTCGGCATGGACCGCGACGGCTACATGGTGAACGGCGCCGGCTACTACCTGGAAGGCTGGCGCGTGGACCAGGCGGGCGAGCCGGACCGCACCTCGCTCGCGCCCATCCGGATCAGCGAACTGGTCTACAACCCGGTGCCGACCAGCCGCATCGACCTGGCCGCCAACCTGCCGGCCAATGTGAACAGCGTGGCCACCGTGCCCGCCGCCGCCCCCTGGGCGCCGGCCGAGGCGCCGGTCAGCAGCGTGATCCAGATCTTCGACGCGCTCGGCAACCAGCGCCAGGTGACGCTCGACTGGTGGCGGCTCGACACCGACACCTGGCGCCTGCGCATCGAACCCGCCGGCGATACGCTGGCCCCGGCCGATGGGCGCTTCGTGGACATCGATTTCGGCGGCACCATCGCCGCCGGCCCGCCGGTGGTGACCGCCCCGCCGGGCACCATCTCGGCCATCACGCCGCTCGAGAGCACGACCGGCTCCTCGCCGGTCCTGGCGGGTGATCCGGCCTTCATCGGCTTCACCGCCGATTACGGCTTCGGCAACCAGGACGTCTCCCTGCGCCTGGGCGGCTATGGCGTGCCCACGGGGCTGACGCTCTATTCCGGCACCGAATACAGCGTGCGCGACCTCTCCCAGGATGGCGTGCCGCTGGGTGCCTATTCGGGGGTCACGGTGCGCGAGAATGGCGACGTGGCCGTGAACTACGACAACGGCCAGACCCGCATCGTCGCGCGCGTGCCGGTGGTGGCCTTCAACGATCCCGACAAGCTGCAGCGCCTGGATGGCCAGGCCTTCCTGCGCACGGTCGAAAGCGGCGAGGCGCGGGTGACGGATGCGGCCTCGAACGGCGTGGGCAAGCTCGTCACCGGCTCGGTCGAGCGCTCGAACGTGGACATCGCGGCCGAGTTCTCGAAGCTGATCCTGGCTCAGCGGGCCTATACGTCCAACACCCGCATCGTCACCGCCAGCGACGAGATGCTGCAGGACACGATCAACATGAAGCGCTGAGTAGCCGGCCATGAGCCTCGACGCCGCCCTGGTCGTCGCGCGCAGCGGGCTGCGCCTGCTCGACCGCCAGATGGCCCGCGCCTCGGACGACATCGCCAATGCCGGCACCGCGGGCCATACGCGCAAGGTGCTGCAGGGGCGTTCGCTGGAAGCCGATGGCAGCGGCATCGGCGTGCGCGGCCAGGCGGTGGCGCGCGACGTGGACCTGGCCCTGATCGCCGCCGCCGATCGCGCGCGCAGCGAGCGAGCGGCCGCCGAACTCACCGAGCGGCTGCTGGGCGGCGTCGAGAGCGTGCATGGCCGGCCCGAGGATGGCGACAGCCTGGCCGGGCGGCTCGGCGCGCTGCGCGCCGATTTCGTGCTGCTGCAGGAAGCCCCGGCCGATTCCAACCGTCGCGCCGGGGCGCTGGAATCGGCCCGCGCGCTCGCCGCGCAGTTCAACACCGTCGCGGCGGAAATCGGCGCGGCCCGGCAGGCGGCGCAGGATGCGCTGGTGGAGGAGGTGGGCGCGGTGAATGCCGCGCTGTCGGACGTCGCGCGGCTGAGCATCGACATCAGGCGCGAGATCGCCGCCGGGCGCGGCGGCGCGGCGCTGGAGGACCAGCGCGATCAGGCCATCGCGCGCGTCGCGGAGAGCCTGGAGCTGCGCGTCGTCCGCCGCGCCAGCGGGGAGGTGACGCTGCTCGCCCGCGGCGGGCTGGTGCTGCCGCTGCGCGCCGACGGCCCGGCGCTTGCCATCGCACCGGCCACGGTGGGCCCCGCTGCCTATCATGGGGGCGGGCTGCCCGGCGTGCTGCTGGACGGGCAGGATGTGACGCGCCAGCTCGCCGGCGGGCGCATGGCCGCCGCCGCCACGGCGCGCGATGCGACGCTGCCCCGCCTGCAGGCGGAGCTCGACCTCGCCGCCGCGCACACGGCGCAGCGCTTCCAGGCGCAGGGGCTGACGCTGTTCACCGATGGCGCCGGCGCGGTGCCGGATGTGACCCAGCCCTATGCGGGCAGCCTGCAGCTCGGTTTCGCGGGCGTGATGCGGGTGAACCAGGCGGTGGTCGACAACCCGGCGCTGCTGCGCGACGGCACCGATGCGGTGCCGGGCCTGCCCGGCGAGCCCACCGCCTTCACGCCGAACCCGCCTGGCGGCCCGGCTGGCTTCGCCACGATGGCCGAGCGCGTGCTCGACCATGTCTTCGGCACCACCCTCGCACCCGGCGTGGCCCATGCCGCCATTCCGGCCACGGGGCTGGGCCCGGATGGCACGCTCAGCACGACACTGAGCGGGCTGGTCGCGCTGGAGGACCACGCGGCCGCGCTGGTCACCGAGCAGAGCGCGCAGCGCGCCGCCGCCACCGAGCAGCGCGGCCGCGCGGAATCGCTGGGCGAGGTGCTGGGCGCGCGGCTGGCCGAGCGCTCGGGCGTGGATGTGGACAGGGAGGTGGCGGCGATGGTGGAGCTGCAGACGGCCTATGGCGTGAATGCGCGCGTGATCTCGACCATCCAGGCGATGTGGGACGCGCTGTTCGGCGCGGTGCGCTGAGCATGTCGATCATCGGCACGGTGGGGGCGCTCAGCGTGGACCAGGCGCAGCTGCGCGCGCGGCTCGACACGCTCGGCCGGCAGGTGGCGACGGGGCAGAAGAGCACGCTGCATGGCGATCTGGGCATCGATGCGCGCCGCGCGCTGGATTTGCGCGGCGAGATCGCGCGGCGCGAGGCCTATGCCACCGCCGCCGACCGCGCGCTTGGCCGCACGGCGACCAGCCAGGAAGTGCTTGGCCGGCTGCAATCGCTGACCGCCGATCTGGCGGCCGAGGCGCTGCGCACGCGCACCATCGGCGCCACCGGAGTCAGCTCGCTCGCGCAGATCGCGCGCGCGGGGCTGGAGGAAGCGGCAGCGCTGCTCAACACGCGCCATGCCGGCGAATATCTCTTCGCCGGCTCCGACGTCGCCGGCGCCCCGGTGCCCGGCGCGGCGGGAATCGCGAGCGGGCCGATGGCCAGCGCGATCGCCGCCGAGGTCGCGACGCTGGACGCCACCAATGCCGCCACCATCCTGGGCACCAGCGTGAGCGTGGCGAATGATGCCGCGACCACGCCCTTCTCCGCCTTCCTCGAGGGCGCGGGTGCCACCGAGGCGCGGCGCGGCGTGCAGGTGGGGGATGGCGAGCGCGTGGTCCTCGGCGTGCTGGCCAATCGCGGCGCCGATGAGGGGCTGGCCGATAGCTGGGGGCGGGAGCTGCTGCGCGGCTTCGCGATCCTCGCGGCGCTCGGCCCCGGCCAGGCCGCGGCCGGCGAGGGTTTCCAGGACCTGCTGCAGGGCGTGCATGACAGCCTCTCGGGTGCCGCGGCCGGGCTCGCGGCCGAGCAGGGCAGGCTCGGCAGCGCCGAACGGCGGATCGAGGCGGCGCGCGAGCGCCACCGCGACAGCATGGTGGTGCTGCGCGGCCAGCTCGGCGCGGTGGAGGAGGTGGACCTCGCCGCCGCCTCCTCCGCCATGCGGCAGATGCAGGCGCGGCTCGAGGCTTCTTATGAGTCGACCGGGATGCTCTCGCGCCTGTCGCTGGCCGCCTTGCTGCGGTGAGGCTCGCGCGGGCGTGATCGCCGCGGCACGAAAGCCGCGAAGAAGCGCGCGTCCTTCAGGCCCGATTAAGGGGCCTCAGGCACAATGCGGTCATGGCAGGGCATCGGGCCGCGGGGAGTGGCCCGGATGCAAGCCAGGATCGAAGGACTCGGGCGCGCGGCGGGTGCCGCGTGGTGGCGAAAGAATCGCGACGGCCGGCACGCGCTGGCCACGAGGCCCGGCGGGACCGGTTGCGTCCCGCAGGGCCGATGCGTTGGGAGACTGGCATGTCCACCTTGGTGCTCGAGTTGCGGCCCGGTGATCTGATGGTGGTGAATGGTGCCTCGCTCCGGTTTCGCAGCCGCACGCGCGTGGAACTGGTGGCGAAGGCGCGCTTCCTGTTCGGCAAGCAGGTGATGACGCCGGAGAGCGCGAACACGCCCTCGCGCCGGATCTATTTCGCGCTGCAATGCGCCTATGTGGGCCCCGAGGAGGAGCGTGAGGCTGCGCTGGCGGATGCGCATCGCCTGGTGGGCGAGTTCCAGGAGGCGACGACCTCGGTCATGGCGCGCCAGCTTCTGGAACGCGCGCTGGCGATGGCCGAGCAGGATGAGTGGTACCAGGCGCTGCGCCTGGTGCGGCACGTGATGCGCCATGAGGCGACGGTGCTGGGCCTGGATGTCCAGACCGGCCTGCCGCTGCCTATGCCGATCGCCGGCATGGCGGCCGCGGTGGCGGCCCTTCGGCCGCACGCCGAGTAGCAATTCCTGCCTGATTTTCCGCGCGGAAGGGGCCGGCCTTTACCGCCCTTTCACCCGGATCGGGCAGGATCGGAATGGACGGCGCCGCCCCTTGCGGCGCCGGCGAAAGTCCAGGTGCCGCAAAGGCGGCGCCAGGCGGCCGGGGCGGGCTGTGCCCCCCCGGCTCCGCGGGTGGGCGGCAAAATGCCCAACCCCTCGCGGAACGACTGGATAAGGAGTGGGGACCATGTCCTCCGTCAACACGAATGTCGCCGCGATGGCGGCTGTCCGCTCGCTGGCCTTGATCGGCCGCGATCTCGGCGTCACGCAGCAGCGCATCGAGAGCAACCTGCGCATCGGCAAGGCGAATGACGACCCGGCCGTCTTCGCCATCGCGCAGAACATGCGTGCCGACCTCAACGGCATGACGGCGGTGAAGGACAGCCTGAACTTCGGCAAATCCGCGCTGACGGTGGCGCGCGATGCGGCGACGCAGATCTCGAACGAGCTCGGCCGCCTGAAGCAGACCATGACGCAGGGCCAGCAGCAGGGCCTGGATGCCGACCAGATCAACAACCAGATCACCAACGCGCTGCAGAACATCGACGCCTTCGCGCGCTCTGCCACCTTCAACGGCGTGAACCTGCTGACCTCGGGCCTGACCGTCGATGGCGTGAACGACACCAACCTCGACATCGTGCGCGACATCCGCGGGGCCACCACCTCGATCCAGGGCACGGACAGCACCTCGGCGGGCCTGAACCTGACCGGGCTGAACGTGGACAGCGCGTCGCGAACCATCACCTTCGACGACACCTTCGCGCCCGCGAACGGGGAGGTGCTGACCATCGCGGTCGAGCGCGACCTGGATGGCGACCCCACCACGGCGCTCGAGGCGGTGGACCTCGTGTTCGAATTCTCCGACGGCTCGGCCGCGCTCGGCACCACGCCGAGTGCGACCACGCAGGTCTTCGACGTGCAGTTCGACGCCACCGACAGCCCGCTCGCGCGCGTCAGCGCGCTGGTGACGCGCCTGCAGGAGGCCGGCATCGATGCGGGGCTGAACAATGAGGGCGCGCTGGTGATCCGCGGCGCCAACACCGATGTCACCACCGACATCACCGGCGCGACGGTTGAGGCCGCGCCCGCCGCCGGCACCGGCCAGGCGGAGGCGATCGAGCTGGTGGAAGGTGCGATCGACACGATGGGCACGCGCCTGTCCAACATCGGCGCCAATCTGCGTCAGGTCGCCGGCCTCGCGGAGTTCACCACCCAGCTGAACGATTCGATCAAGGAAGGTCTCGGCGCACTGGTCGATGCGGACCTCGCCGAGGAAAGCGCACGGCTGACCAGCCTGCAGACCAAGCAGCAGCTGGCCACGCAGTCGCTCTCCATCGCCAACCAGCAGAGCCAGTCCCTGCTCTCCCTGTTCCGGTAATCGGCGCAGACGACAGGCGCGGCGCCGGAGGCTCCGGCGCCGCGCCGCTTCTTGAACCGGAGGCAGAATGAGCGTCGCGCGCTACGCCGCCACCCAGAACGCCGCAGCCTCGCCGCGCGAGATCGAGCTGCGCGCCTTCCGCTACGTCAACGGCCTGCTCGCCGCCGCCGCGGACATGCGCGGCAGGGCCATCGCGCTGGAGAAGACCCACCGTCTTTGGTCGATCCTGATCCGCGACCTCGGTTCGCCCGGCAATGCGTTGCCGGCGGAACTGCGCGCGCGGCTGGTCTCCCTCGGGCTGTGGGCGCAGCGCGAATGCGATGCCCGGCTGGAGGATCGGGCCAGCCTGGAGCCGCTGATGGCGCTGCACCGCGACATGATCGAGGCGCTGGAGGCCCAGGGCGGGGCTGGCGCGCCTGCCACCCGCCCGGCGACGCCCGCGCCACGCTTCGCCGCCGCGGCGGTCTGACATGCTGCCGGGCCTGGGCGCGCTGAATGCCTTCCGCGTGACCCAGCGGCAAGGCGAGGCATTGCAGGACCGTTTCGAATCCCGCAAGGACAACCAGGCGGCGATGGCGCGCTTCCGCCAGATCGCCGCCAACACCCCCGACATCGAAGCCCTGCTGCGTGACCGTCGCGCCCTGCAGACCGTGCTCGAGGCCTTCCAGCTCGAAGGCGAGATCGACAAGCGCGGCATCATCCGCAAGGTGCTGACCGAGCCGCCCGGTGAGCGCACCAGCCTGGCCAATCGCATGGTGGACCCGCGCTGGCGGCAATTGGCGCAGGCCTTCGCGACCAGCCAGCCCCTGGCGATCGCGCCGGCGGAGGTGGAGTTGATCACCACCACGACGCTCGCCGGCTTCGCGATGAACCGCATCGCGGGCCTCACCGCCGAGCAGGTCGGCGCGCTCTCCACCACCCAGGTCGCAGCCCTGGCGAGCACGCAGGTGGCGGCGATCTCGGTCGCGGCGATCGGCGGGCTCGAGACGCGCGATGTCGCCGCCCTTTCGGCGACGCAGGTCGCGGCCCTGACCGTGCCGCAGCTCGCCGCGCTGGGCACCGCGCAGATCCGCGCGCTGGAGACACAGGACATCGCCGTCCTGGCGACGAGCCAGATCCGCGCGCTCGAGTCCACGCAGCTCGCCGCACTCACCACGCAGCAGCTCCAGGCGTTGAGCACGGAGCAGCTTTCGGTCCTGAACCGGTTCCAGTCGGCCGGGCTGAGCGAGACGCAGCGCGGCGCGCTCAGCCCCGTACAGCGCGGGGCGCTGGGTGCCTTCGCGGCCGAACCGCTGCGCGCGGAGGAACGTGTGGCGACTGCGCCGCGCCCCTTCGCCGACGCCGCGCTGGTGGAACGCATCGTCGAGGGAGCGATGACCAACCGCTTCGAGAAGGCGATGGGCGAGTCCAATCCCGGCCTGCGTGAGGCGCTGTATTTCCGCCGCATGATCGGCAGCGTGACCACGATCGAGGGGTTGATGGCGGATCGCGCCCTGGTCAGCGTGGCGCGCGGCGCGCTCGGCCTGCCGGAGAGTTTCGCGGCGCTGGATTTCGAGCAGCAGCGCGACATGCTCACGCGCCGCATCGACCTCGAGAGTTTCAAGGATGGCCGTGCGGTGGACAGGATGATCGGCCGCTACCTCGCGCTGGCCGCGCCGCAGGTGGCCGGCTCCTCGCCCGTCGCGGCGCTGTTCGGCGGCAGCGGGCCTTCGCTCAATTCGCTGATCGGCGGCACGCTTTCGCTGCGGGCGTGACGCGGCGCGGGCGCTTCAGCCGGTGAGGTCGAGCGCGGGCGTGGCCGGTTCCCGCCGTGGCTCGTCGCGATAGGCCGCGATCTCGCGCGGGGTGGGCAGGGAGTGCAGCACCTTGCCGTCCGGGGCGCGGAATTCCAGCACCACGAGGTTGAGCGCGCCGTCGATGCGCAGCCGGGGGCTGATCACGGGCGGGGCCTGCCGCGGCGGGGCGGCATCGGGCAGGCGTGCCGCCGCGCCCTCGGCCGCGCCCTCGGGGGCGGGGGGTGGCGATGGCGGCGCGGCGCGAAGCGGGGCGATCATGACGGATCCTCCGGCGGGCGCCGGAAGAGCGCACCGCAGACGCGGTCCAGAATTGCGCGACAGGCGTTTCGATCGGGTTAATGGCGCGCGGCCGCATGGTTGCCATGACCGGAGTGGGGTTTGACGCACCCACCCAGGGCGGATGATCCTGCCCGCAGTGTCACTCCTTCGCACCCTGTTCGCGCGCATCGATGCCGATAGGCGCCTGCGCCTGCTGCTCACGGGCGCCTGCGCCGCGCTCGGCGGGGCCATCGCCAGCGCCCTGCATGTCCCCCTGCCCTGGATGCTGGGCGCCATGGCGGCGACCGGCCTGCTCGCCTGGTTCGACCGTGCCGCCGTCGCGCCGCCCACGCGCCCTACCGCGCTGCTGATGCTCGGCCTCGGGCTGGGGCAGACCTTCACCACGCCGGTGATCGCGGCCCTGGCCGTGGCGCTGCCCTGGCTGCTGGTGGCGGCGGTGATCAGCATCCTGGTCGGCATGCTGGTCGCGCGGATCTTCGCACGCGCCGCGGGCACCGATCCCAAGACCAGCTATTTCGCGACCGTTCCGGGCGGCGTCATCGTCATGGCGGTGCTCGCGCAGCGCGCAGGAGTCTCGGTCGCGTCGGTCACGCTGGCGCAGACCATCCGCGTGATGGTGGTGGTGGCCGTGGTGCCGCCCCTGATCACCTGGCTCGCGCCGCGCGGCGGCGCGGGCGCCTTCTTCGCCGAGCGGCCCGAGGTCTGGCTGCCCGGCCTCGCCTTCCTGCTTGCGGCGGGGCTTGCGGTGGCGCTGCTCATTCGTGCCTTGAAGCTTGCGAACCCCTGGATGCTGGGGCCCTGCGGCCTCGTGATCCTGCTCTCCGCCTTCGGCAGCCTGCCCTCGGGCGTGCCGCTGTGGATGATCGACGTGGCGCAGATCGGCATGGGCATGGCGTTGGGTGCGCGCATGAGCCGGAGCTTCCTTCTGAGTTCGAAGCGTCTGGCCCTGGCCTCGGTGGCGGGCACGGTGCTCATGGTGGCGGTCCTGGCGGCGCTGGGCGTGGCGCTGGGCCTCGTCTCTGGCCTGCCGGTCGGGGCTGCGATCCTGGGCATGGCGCCGGGCGGGATGCCGGAGATGACGATCACGGCCAAGGCGCTGGAGGTCGGCGTGCCCCTGGTGCTGGGGTTCCACCTGGTACGCACGCTCGCCTGCAACCTGCTGGTCGGCCCGGCCTGGACACTGATGGAGAAGCTGCGGCTGGACCGGTAGGTCTCAGCCCGCAGGTCTCAGCCCGCGCGCCAGGCGAGGCGGCGCTCCAGCCACTCCCGATAGGTCAGCGCGATCTCGGGGTTCGGGCAGAGCGTGGCGAGCAGCGCCGCCGCGCCCGCCCCGCCCAGGCGCCGTGCCCCACCATCCAGCGCATCCGGCTCGCTCTCCGCCCAGCGCTGCCCCGCATTGCGCCACAGCGCGACCGAATCCGCGGAGGTCAGCGGCGGCAGCACCAGTAGGGCGCGGGTGCGCAAGGCGGCGCCGGCGGCACGCGCCGCCACCACCCCCTCATGCCGGCCATGATCGGCGAGCAATTCCCCCAGCCCCGGCACTTGCGGCAAGGCCGGGTCGCGCCCGCCTTCCGGCCCGTCGAAGGCCAGCCAGGGCGAGACGCCCAGGGCCGCAGCGCGATGCACCATCGGACCGCACAGCACCAGCGCGTCCGCCGCGCCCTGGGCCAGGGCGGCCTCGGGCTGCGCGGCGAAGACCGGCTGCACGCGCCGGCCGAGCAGTTCCAGCACCAGCAACGCCGCCGTTTCGGGCGCGCCGGGGCCGGGCAGGGCGAGGCGAAGCGGCCCGGCCTCGGTCAATTGGCCACGCCCGGCCAGCAGGGCGGGCTGCACGCTGCCGCAAATGGCGGGCCATTGGCGGGGTTCGAAGCGGGCGCGGCTGTCGCCCACCAGATGGGCCTGGGCCGCCGCGCCGGGCAGCAGCAGCAGCATCGCGCGCCCCTCGGCGGGGGCGGCGGCGGCGAAGCGGTTCGCGGCGGTGATGCCATCGGCCCCGCCCACCGGCATCACGCGCAGCGCCGCGGCCTGCACCAACCCGCGTGCCAGGGCAGCGGCGGTCTGGGTGGCGAAGCGGGCGACCTCCCCGGTCTCGGTGCCGGGCACCAGCAGCGTCGCGGCCTCGGGCACCGCCCTCGCGGCCAGGAGCGGGCGCGCGCCAAGGCCGAGGGCCGCCATAACGGCTCCCCCGATGATCCCCCGCGCCACGCCGCGACGGCCTGGACGCGGCGTGTCCATCCCCTCCGTCTTTTCCATCGGCGTCACCTAGCCGGCCGAATAAGGCAGAACCGTGGCGGTGCGCGTGAGCGGCCCTCAGGCGCTGGAGCCGGCGTGGATCCCCACGGCGCGGTACATCGCGTGCAGCGTGCGTTCCACCAGCGGCGGCAGGGCGGCGATCAGCGCGGCGATGGAGACCTCGTCGCCATCGGTGGCGGCGCGTTCGAGCGCGAGGCCGACATCGCGCAGCGCCGCCGCGCCGAAGGTGGCGGCGGCCGCGTGCAGGGCGTGTGCCTCCGCCACCACCGCCTCGGCGCCGGGGCGTTCATGCAGGCGGCGGAGCCGGGCGATGGTCTCGGCGGCGAAGACGCCGATCAGGTCCGGCAGCCGCCCGGGGCCGAGCGCGGCGCGCAGTTCCTCCAGCGTCTCGCGGCCGAGCAGAGCGAGGGTGGCGCCCGGCTCGGCCGGCAGGGGGGCGACACGCGGGCGCTGCGGCACGCCGTTCAGCAGCGCCGCGACGCCGGCGAGCAGCCGGGGGCGGTCGATGGGCTTGAGCAGATGCGCATCCATCCGCGCCGCCAGCGAGCGCTCGGCATCGCCGGGCATGGCATAGGCGGTCAGCGCCATGATCGGCACGCGCCCGGCCGGGCCCTCGAAATCGCGGATCTGCGCCGTGGCCTGGTAGCCATCCAGCCCCGGCATGCGGATATCCATCAGGATGGCGTCGTAGCTGCCGCTCTTCGCCGCGGCCACGGCCTCATGCCCGTCGCGCGCGAGGTCCACCGTGTAGCCGGCGCGGCGAAGGATGGTGGCGGCGACAAGCTGGCTCGCCTCGCTGTCTTCGGCCAGCAGCAGCCGGCCGCGCCGCAGCGCGCCGGGCAGGGCGTGGGCGGCTTCCTCGGCGGCAGGGGTGCCGGGCGGGGCAGCGGGCGGGGGCTCGGCCGGGCGCAGCGGCAGGTCGAAGCGGAAGACGCTGCCCGCGCCGGGCGTGCTCTCCACCCCGATCGTGCCCCCCATCAGGCGCACCAGCTGGCGGCAGATCATCAGCCCGAGGCCCGAGCCGCCATGCCGCCGCGCCGTGCCGGCATCGGCCTGCTGGAAGCGGCGGAACAGGCGCTTGCGCAGCTCGGGCGGGATGCCCGCGCCGGTGTCGCTGACCGCGACGGCGAGCCGCCCGGCCATGGCCGCGAGGCGCACCGTCACCCCCCCGGCGCGGGTGAACTTCACCGCATTGTCGACCAGGTTCAGGATCACCTGGCGCATGCGGGAGGGGTCACCCATCACCCAGGCGGGCAGGCCTTCCTCGATCTCGGCGCTCAGCGTCAGGCCCTTGTCCTGCGCTGCCGCGCGCATCAGGGCCAGCACCTCGCCCACCGGGCCGGCGAGTTCGAAGGGAATGTCCTCCAGTGCCAGCTGCCCGGCCTCGATGCGCGAGAGGTCGAGCACCTCGTTCACCGTCCAGAGCAGCGTATCGGCCGAGCGCCGGGCGGTCTCCACATAGGCCTGCTGCTCGGCGTCGATCGGCGTGTCCGCGAGCAGGGAGAGCGTGCCGATCACGCCGTTCAGCGGCGTGCGGACCTCATGCGACATGAAGGCGAGGAAGTCGGATTTGGCGGCGTTGGCGGCCTCGGCCTTGCGCTGGGCGCGGGCGCGCGCTTCCTCGGCGCGCACGCGCTCGGTCACGTCATGCTGGATGCCCAGGATGTGCACGAGCTTGCCGGTGGCGTCGAAGACCGGGGAGATGTGCAGTTCGTTCACGAAGCGCTTGCCGTCGCGGCGGTAGTTCACCAGGCGGATGTCGATGGGCTGGGCGGCGGCGATGGCGCGGCGGATGCGATGCACCGCATCGGGGTCCGTCCCGCGGCCCTGCAGGAAGCGGCAATTGCGGCCCAGCACTTCCTCCGGCGGGTAGCCGGTGATGCGGTGGAAGGCGGGGTTGGCATAGACGATGGGGCAGTCGGGCAGGTTCGGGTCCGACAGCACGATCCCCGTCGGCGCCGCGTTGAAGGCAGCGCCGAGGGAGGCGGGGTTGATGCTCTCCGCCGGCAGGATCGGGGGCAGGGGCGGCGCCACGGCGCCTGCCCTCAATCGTCGTAGGCCATCAGCGACTCGAACGGCACGTCGAGCCGCTTGCGGCCACCGAGGAAGGTGAGTTCGATCAGGCAGGCGGCCAGGGGCACCTCGGCGCCGGCCTGCCGCAGCAGGTTGATGGCGGCCGCGAGCGTGCCGCCCGTTGCCAGAAGGTCATCCAGCAGCACCACGCGGTCGCCGGGGCTGATGGCATCTGCCTGCATCTCGATCCGGTCGGTGCCGTATTCCAGGGCATAGTTCAGCCCGATGGTCAGGCCCGGCAGCTTGCGCGGCTTGCGCAGCATGACGAAGCCCAGGCCGAGTTCCAGCGCCAGCGGCGCGGCCACCAGGAAGCCGCGGCTCTCGATGCCGGCGAGCACGGTGGGGCGATGCGGGGCCACGATCGCGGCCAGGCGGCGCATCGCCTCGCGCCAGGCGGGGCCATGCTTCAGCAGGGTGGAGATGTCGTAGAACAGGATGCCCGGCTTCGGGAAATCCGGGATGCCGCGGATATGCGCCTTGAGGTCGATCGGCGCGGCAGGGGGGTGGGCATCGGTCATGGCGGTCTCGCGGCAGCGGCCAGGGCAACGGGCTGGGGAGGGGCGCACGCGCCGTGCATCGCCGGTCCCGCACAGGGCCCGGCGATGCCGCAGCACCTGCCTTCCTCACGGGCCAAGCTACGCCCGGGAGGGGGCGGGGGCAACAAGGCTGCGCGCGGCTGGCCGAGGGGGCAGGAGGGCGAGGGGGCGGGGCTTGGCGCGGGCGCCAGGGCGGGCCACATCGGCGCCATGTCGCGCATCACCCTCGCCGCCCTGGGCGGCACCCTGGGCTTCATCCTCTACGTCATGGCCGTGGTGGCCCTGGCCGACCATGTGCTGGCGCTGCACTGGCTGATCCAGCTGGTCTATTTCGTCGTCGCCGGCGTGATCTGGGCCTGGCCGGCGAAGGCGCTGATGTTCTGGGCCGCGCGCGGGTCCTGACCGGCGCGCGGCCCTTCCGGATCAGAACGGACGGGTCAGGCTGCCGACCACGCGCATCCCGCAGATCTGTTGCCCGCCGAAGCAGTCATTCTCGCTGAGCGTGCTGTAGATTCCGGTCACGCTGCCGATCACGCCGGCGAAGAGTTCCCGCGAGAAGCCGAAGGAGATGACGCCGTAGTCCGGCGTGCCGAAATAGCCGTCCCGGCCGTTCCAGGTGGCGGGCGCGACGTTGCGCTCGATCCACTGGTAGCCGGCACGGGCGGACATGGTGACGCCGAAATCCAGCGCCCAGTCGAACCCGACCTCGGCATAGATCGCTGCGCCGGATTCGCCGCTGAAATTGGGCGAATAGGCGAGCTGGCCCAGGAACTTCACGGGCGCGATCTCGTAGCTGGCGCGCACGGTCGCTTCCCACCACGCCACCTCGAAGCCGCCGGTTGGCGCCTCATAGCCGGGATAGCCGAAATAGGTGCCGCCGATGTCGAGCTTCAGGTCGCCGATGGCGAAGCGATAGCCGAAATTCGCGTCGACCTCCTGGCGGACATTGGTGTTGCGGAAGGTGGCGTTGGAGATGAAGGCGCCGATGTAGAGCCCCGAACTGTGCTCGACATCGACCGTGCCCTGGATCGCCGGGCCTGAGCGGGTCTGGCTGATGCCGCGGAACATGTAGTCCGTGACGATGGCGGGGGTGGTCGTCACCGTCAGGCCGAGGCTGTCGATGGATTGCTGCGCGTTGGCTGCCTGCGTGCCAAGCAGCGTGCCTGCGATCAGGGCTGCGGTTGCGATGCGGGAGAGAATCTGCATGGAAATTGGGCCTCCAAGCCGGGTTGGACACCCCTGGCCCTGCAAGGCGGACGCCAGATTTCGCGCTGCAGCAATTTATGGCGAATTTGTAAAGAAGCCGGCGCGGCCTGCACCCCGGCTGCCCCGCACACCCGAAATCCCGCACAGCCGAAAAGCAGAACGCCCCGCCGGGGATCCCGGCGGGGCGTCCTGTCTCGCATCGACTGGTCGGAGTGAGAGGATTCGAACCTCCGGCCCCTGCGTCCCGAACACAGTGCTCTACCAGGCTGAGCTACACTCCGTGGGCGTCGGCGAGGCGCGGGGTATAGCGAAGGCGTCGCGGCCCGGCAAGCCAGGGGGGCGGCTCCTGTCACAGCTTGTCACAACACGCCCGGTTGCGTCGTGCCGCGCGGGCTGCAACCTTCACCCTGCTAGATGGCACAAGGATCGAGCATGATGCGTGGATTGTTTCTGGCCGCTTGCGGCGTGATGGCGTTCGGCATGGCCGGCGCCGCCCTGGCGCAGGGCGATGTGATCGCCGAGCGGCGCGCCGGCCTCCGGGCCGCCGGGGCGACGATGGAAGCCGTGCAGCAGGCCGTGCAGTCGCGCGGCGATACGCGCGCCCTGGTCGGCCGGATCGACCAGACCATCGCCTTCTACCAGAGCTTCCCCGCCCGCTTCCCCACCGCGAGCCTGACGCCCCCCGTCGCGCAGGGCACGCAGGAGGGCCAGACCCGCGCGCTGGCGGTGATCGAGACGAACCGCGCCGGTTTCCAGACCGCCTCCACCAACATGATCACGGCGCTGAACACGCTGAAGGCGGCGGCCGAATCGGGCAGCGTGACCACCGATGTGCTGCGCGCCACGGGCGGCACTTGCGGCGCCTGCCACCAGCAGTTCCGCGCCCGCTGAACCAGACAGGGCGGCTGGGGGGATCCCCCCTCAGCCGCCCAGCTGGTTGATCGCCCAGACGAAAGCCGCCGCCGCCGCCAGCAGGCCCACCGCCAGCAGCGGGTGCCCCATGCGCGGCCGTGGCCCGTTGTAGAGCACCGGCAGCTTGAGATCGCCCGTGATCATCGGCCCGACCAGGTTCTGCCCGCGCAGCACGCGATAGGCGATGATCGCCAGGATGTGCAGCGCCGCCGCGCCGACGATCACCCAGAAGACGCGCAGATGGATGGTGGTGGCGCGGTCGCTCACCGCCTCGCCCGCCCAGCGCGCCAGTGGCCCGCGGGTGAAGATCAGGTCGTCAGCGAAGAGCCCCGAGGCGGCCTGCGCCAGCAGCGCCAGCAGCATCACCAGCACCATCCAGCCTCCGGCCGCGTTGTGGCCGATCTCGGCCGCCGCGGCGCGGCGCCGGAAATGGCCCAGATGGCGCAGCCCCTCGATGGGGCTTTTCAGGAAGCGGCTGAACCGGGCCGTATCCGACCCGACAAGGCCCCAGGCGATGCGGAACAGCACCAGGGTCAGGATGGTGAAGCCGGAGTAGAAGTGCCACTCCCAGCGATCGGTCTCGGCCGTCCACCAGGAGAAGGGCAGCAGAAGGACGATGGTCCAATGCACCAGCCGCACCCAGGGATCCCAGACGCGCAGGCGGCGCGTGGGTGTTGTCGTCGCGGCATCAGCCATGGGCCATCCTGTCTCGGTGAAGTCGCGCCGATTAGGCCGCCCCGCGGCCAGCCCGGCAAGTTTCGGAAGGTGACACGCGCCGCATGGCAGAGGTGACGCTGCTGTTCCAGGCCTGGCCTGCGCTCGCCCTGGCGGGGCTGCTGGCGCTGGTCCTGGCCTGGCTGGGCCGGGCCAGGCCCCTGCTGGCGGGGCTGGCGGCGGGGCTCGGGGCGCTCGCGGGGTGGTGGTGGCTGCTCGGCCTGCCCCCAGCCTCGCCCCGGCAATTGGCCGAGCGCCTGCCGCTGCTGCTGGCCGGGCTGCTGGCGCTGGCGGCGCTTGCGGCGCCGCTGGCCGCGCGGCGGGCCGGGTTCGGGCCGCCTCTGGTGATTGGCGGGGCGCTGCTGGGCGGGTGGTGGATGGCCGGCGCGCCGCGCCCGCTGCCTGACATCTGGCTGGCCTTGCCGTCCTGGCTGCTCGGCGCCGCGCTGATCGGGCTGCTGGCGCGCGGGCTGAGCCCTGCCCGCGCGCCGCAGGCCGCCGCCGCGCTGCTGGCCGGGCTGCTGGCGGGCGGGCTGCCGGGACCGCAGGCGATGCTGGCGGCCATCCTGCTCGCGGCGAGCCTCGGCGCCTGCCGGGTGCGGGCACCCGCCACCGCACTGCTCGCCCTGCCGCTGGCCGGCGCGCTGGGCGGGGTCGCACTGCTGCCGATCCTGGCCCGCGGCGGGGCGCTGGATTGGCTCGCGGCAGGGGCGGCGCTGCTGGCCGTGCGGCCCTGGTCAAGCCCGCGCCCAACCGCTTGACGCCCCCCTTGACGTGCGGAGTCTTGCGGCCAAAGCCAATAGCGGCCTAGTTACCGCGACATGACGGCCAGTCGGCGTGCTCTTCTCATCGTGGTGGTGGTCCTTGCCGGCCTAGCCGCCTTTGTCGCCGCCCGGTTCAGCCCGCGGGAGCCGGCGCCGGTCGCCGATGCGCGCCCGCCGCAGACCGAGCCCGCCCGGCCCGCCCCCCAGGCCGCCGCGACGCCGGCCACGCCCCCTGCTGCGCCCCTTGGGGCCCCCGCCGCAACGCCTGCCGCGCCTGTCGCCACGCCCGCCCCGGCCCCCGCGCCCGAGCCGCCGCGCTTCGACGTGGTGCGCATCGGCCAGCGCGGCGGCGCCGTGGTGGCCGGCCGCGCCCCGCCCGGGGCCGAGGTCGCGCTGCTCGAGGATGGGCGGGAGATCGGCCGCGCCCGCGCCGATGCGCGCGGCGAGTGGGTGATCCTGCCGGCCGAGCCGCTGCGTCCCGGCAGCCGCCAGTTCACGCTGCGCGCCCGGATCGGCGGCGACGACGTTTTCGGCCCCGACACGGTGGTGGTGGTGGTGCCAGAGCCCGCGCCCGCCCTGGCCGAGGCCCCCCGCCCCGATCCTGCCGCCCAGGCAGCCGCCGAGGCCGCCGCCGAAGCTGCCGCCCGGGCCGAGGCCGCCGCGCGCGCCGAGGCCGAGGCCCGTGCCGCCGAGGCTGCCCGCGCCGCCGCCGCGCTCGCCGAGGCGACCCGTCAGGCCGAGGCGCTCGCCCGCCAGCAGGCCGAGGCCCGCGCCGCCGCCGAAGCCGCCGAGGCGGCCCGCCGCGCGGAAGTCGCCCGGATCGAGGCCGAGAGCCGTGCCCTGGCCGAGGCCATCGCCCAGGCCGATGCCAGCCAGAGCGCCGCCGAGGCCGAGGCCGCCCGTCGTGCCGAAGCCGCTGCGCGCGCTGAGGCTGCCGCGCGCGCCGAGGCCGCGGCCCGTGCCGAAGCCGCTGCCCGTGCCGAGGCCGCCGCCCGTGCCGAGGCAACCGCCCGTGCCGAGGCGGCTGCGCGCGAAGCCGCGGCCCGCGCCGAGGCCGCGGCCCGTGCCGAAGCCGCCGCCCGCGCCGAAGCGGCGGCACGCGAGGCTGCCGCGCAGGCCGAGGCGGCGCGCCAGGCGGCCGAGGCGGCCCGCCAGACCGCCGCACCCCGCCAGCCCCTGGTGGTGCTGCTGCCGAGCCAGGCGGAAGCGCCCGCGCGCGTTCTCCAGGCCCAGCCCGCCCCGGCGCAGCGCCTGGGCCTCGAATCCGTCGATTACGACGAGTCCGGCGCCATCCGCTTCGCCGGCACGGCCGAGCCCGAATCCGAGTTGCGGATCTATGTGAACGATCGCCATGCCGGCGATGCCCGCGCCGGCCAGGATGGGCGCTGGAGCCTCTCGCCCAGCGAGCGCCTCGCGGTCGGGCGCCACACGCTGCGCGTGGACATGCTTGCCGCCGCCGGCGCCGTGGCGGCGCGCATCGAATTGCCCTTCCAGCGCGACGAGTTGCCCGCCGGCTCGGTGCCCGAGGGACGGGTGGTGGTGCAGCCCGGCAACAATCTCTGGCGGCTCGCGCGCAACGCCTATGGTCGCGGCATCCGCTACACTGTGATCTACGAGGCCAATCGCGACCAGATCCGCAACCCGAACCGGATCTTCCCCGGTCAGGTCTTCACCGTGCCCGCCGCGCCGGTCACCCCGGCGGATTCCAGCCGGTCCAGATAGGGGTCGAGGGCCAGCGCGAAGGCCACCATCGCGCCGACCAGTTGCGTGGCCGTCGCCACCGTGTCGATCGGGCGCTCCGTCGCCAGATGCACGCGGTGGTCGGGGGCAAGGCGCAGCCGCCAGCCCGCCGGCAGCGCCGCCGGCATCTCCCCCAGCATCGCGAAGGCGCCCGGCCGGGCCGCGCGGTCCTCGGCCGTGAAGGGAATGCGCCCGGCCTGCGCGGTCAGGCTGATCCGCCCCTCTTCGATCCGCGCCTCGCAGCCGCGGCCGCGCCAGGAGAAGCGAAGGGCCGGGGCGCGCAGGGGCGTGAGCCCCCCCGCCGGATCCACCAGGAAGGGGCCATGGGTCAGGTGCTGCATGACCCCATGTTGTCCGCGAAGAATGAAAAGACCATAAGCGCGCCATGAGCCTGATCTCGAGCCTCCAGATGGTCCTCGCCAAGCCGCACTCGGCTGGCACCCCATTCATCGCCGGCGGCGTCGCCGTGGCCCTTGTCGGCGGCCTGATCCTGGGCGGCTGGCTGTTCTGGCCGGGCCTCGCCTTCACCCTGTTCTGCCTCTACTTCTTCCGCGACCCCGAACGGGTCGCGCCCGACCGGCCCGGACTGGTCGTGGCCCCCGCCGATGGACGGATCGTGATGGTCGGCCAGGCCGTGCCGCCGGTCGAGCTCGGCCTGGGCGAGACGCCGCGCTGGCGCGTGTGCATCTTCCTCTCGGTGCTGGACGTGCATGTGAACCGCTCCCCGGTCGAGGGGCGCGTCACGCGCATCGCCTATCGCCACGGCGCCTTCCTCAATGCCAGCCTCGACAAGGCGAGCGAGCTGAATGAGCGCAACGCCATGGCGATCCGCCTGACCGATGGGCGCGACGTGGCGGTGGTGCAGATCGCGGGCCTGATCGCCCGGCGCATCCTCTGCCATGCGCGGGAGGGCGACGTGCTGCAGGCGGGCGAGCGCTATGGCATCATCCGCTTCGGCAGCCGCACCGATGTCTACCTGCCGCATGGCGTGAAGCCGCTGGTGGCGGTGGGCCAGACCATGATCGGCGGCGAGAGCGTGATCGCCGAGCTTGGCCCTGTGGTGGAGACAACATGAGCGAACCCGCCCGCCGCCCGCAGCCCCTGCATCGCTTCCGGCGTCGCTTCCGCCCGCGCACGCGGCCGCGCTTCGATGGCCTGTCCTTCAACCGGCTGATCCCCAACATCCTGACCATGCTCGGCCTCTGCGCCGGGCTGGTGGCGATCCGCTTCGCCATCGACGAGCGCTGGCCCCAGGCGGCGGCGCTGATCGTGGTGGCGGCGGTGATCGACGGGCTGGATGGGCGGCTGGCGCGGCTGCTGAAGGTGACCTCGCGCTTCGGCGCCGAGTTCGATTCGCTGGCGGATTTCGTGAGCTTCGGCGTCGCCCCGGCCTTCATCCTCTATCTGTGGTCGATGCAGGCGGGCGGGCCGCTGGCCTTCATGCCCTGCCTGCTCTTCGCCGTGTGCATGGCGCTGCGTCTCGCGCGCTTCAACGCCGCGCTCGATATCGGGCCGGCGCCCAAGCCGGCCTATGCCTACAACTTCTTCACCGGCGTGCCGGCGCCGGCTGCTGCGGGCGTGGCGCTGTTTCCGCTTTTCGCTGCGCTGGCCTTCAAGGAATGGGGCTGGCTGGGCTTCGCCGGCGCGCTGCAGCACCCGGTGCTGATCGGCACCCTGCTGGTGGTGGTGGCGGGGCTGATGGTCAGCACGCTGCCGACCTGGTCCTTCAAGAACTTCAAGGTGCCGCGCAGCGCGGTGCTGCCGCTGCTGATCGGCGTGGGGCTGTTCGTGGCGCTGCTGGTGACCGAGCCCTGGGCGGCACTCGCCATGGGCGGGCTCATCTATCTCGGCATGCTGCCCTTCTCGCTGCGCTCCTACATCCGGCTGAAGGCCGAGGCCGAGGCGATGATCGAGCAGGTGGCCGAGCCCGCGCCGCCGCGCCAGGGGTAGGACCACTTACTCGTTGCGGAACGAGGACGATTAGGCTAGCCTCTCACGGCTTGGCGCACCACCGGGTTTGCTACCCGGCATCGTCGCGGCGTTTCCCTCGCAGGAGCCTGCGGCGGGTGCGCCAAGCTTCACCACTCCCCATAGAATACGCCGGCCGCCTTGTGGCGGTCGGTGCGCAGCTCGGCCTCGGCCCAGGTGAGCGTGGTGCGGCGCTTGAGGCCGGTGAACCAGGCCAGCAGCTTCTCCCGCGCCGCGGCACGCACGCCCTCCAGCGCCGGATCGGCGCCGAGGTCGTGGAATTCCTCGGGGTCGGCCTGAAGGTCGAAGAGCTGCGGGCGATGGCCGCTCGTCCAATGCACGTATTTCCAGCGCGCATCGCGCAGCATCCAGGCGTGGTGCTGGCCCGTGGGATGGCCGAGCCGCCGCCTGGCGCCGCGGAAGGTCCAGTCCAACTCGCTCACCACGCTGTCGCGCCACGCCCCCGCCGTGCCGCGCGTCAGGCCGAGCAGCGAGCGCCCCTCCAGCAGATGCTCGGCGCGGTCGAGGCCCAGGGCGTCGAGGATGGTCGGTACCACGTCGATCGCCTCGACGAAGCGCGCATCGGTGGTGCCGCGCGTCGCATCGGCCGCGGGCGAGGGGTCGTAGAGCAGGAAGGGCACGCGCTGCACGCAGTCGTGGAACAGCTCCTTCTCGCCCAGCCAATGGTCGCCGAGATAGTCGCCATGGTCGGAGCAGAAGACGACCATCGTGTCGCGCCAGCGCCCCATCTTCTCCATCGCCGCCCAGAGCCGGCCGAGATGGTCGTCGAGCTGCGTGATCAGCCCCTGATAGGCGGGCCGCACCGTGGCGATGCAATCATCCTTCTGGAAGCTCTGCGAGACTTCCTCATCCTGCCAGGCCCGCAGCAGCGGATGCGCGCCCTCGCCACGTTCCGCCTCGTGGCGGGCGACCGGCAGGCATTGGTTGGCGGAATACATCGCGTGATAGGGCGCGGGCGCGATGTAGGGCCAGTGCGGCTTCACATAGGAAAGATGCAGCACCCAGGGCTGCTCGCCCTGCTGCGCGATGAACTCCAGCGCGCGATCGGTGGTGTAGGCGGTCTCGCTGTGTTCCTCGCGCACCCGCGCCGGCAGGCGGGCATTGCGCATCTTCCAGCCCGAGCGCACGGCGCCCTGCTCATCCTCCACGGCGATGACGTAGTCGGTCCAGGGATCGGCGCTGTCATAGCCCTGCGCGCGCAGCCAATGGGCATAGGCGCTGTCGGGCTCGGCATGGTGGCCGTCATGGCGATCGACCAGCGTGAACCAGCCTTCCTTCAGCAGCGCGGCGAGGTCGTTCTGCCCATCGAGCTGCAGGCGCTTCATGCCGCGCGCATCGGGCAGCACATGAGTCTTGCCGGCCAGCGCCAGCGTCCGCCCGGCCTCCCGCAGATGCCAGCCCAGCGTCACCTCGCCAACGGAGAGCGGCACGCGGTTATGCGTGGCGCCATGGGAGCAGACGTAGCGGCCCGTGTAGTAGGACATGCGCGACGGCCCGCAGATGCCCGACTGCACATAGGCCTGGGAAAATCGCACGCCGCGCGCCGCCAGCGCATCGAGGTTGGGCGTGCGCAGGAAGGGATGCCCCGCGCAGCCGAGGTGATCCCAGCGCAGCTGATCCACCATGATGAACAGCACGTTGCGGATGGCCATGCCGACTGCCCTGTTGAGGTGGCGTTACCCTAGAGTTTCCCGCTTGACCGCAGAAGTGTGCCTCGCGGATCGTTGCGGGGTCATGCCGCCCGGAGGGCGGGGGAGAAAAGAGGGGAGAGTCGAAGATGGCGAAGGCAACGAAGCCCGCGAAGGCGAAGCCCAAGGCCGCGAAGCCGAAGGCGGCGGCCAAGGCCGTGAAGGCGAAGGCGCCGGCCAAGCCCAAGGCGGCCGCCAAGGCGGCACCGGCTGCGGCCCCCGCCGCACTGGCGCGCAAGGTCAAGCAGCTCGAGGCCCGAATCGTGGCGCTGGAAGGCGTGCTGAAGCGCTTCCTGCAGAAACCCGAATCGGGACCGGACCTCTACATACAGACCTTCACCGACGGCAATGATGGTGAGGGCGACGGCCCGGGTGGGGATTGAGGGCGCCCGCTACTCCGGCAGCCCTGCCTCCCCCAGCGCGGCCAGGATGCGCGCGAATTGCGCCTGGTAGGTCGGGTGGTCGGACAGGGCGCGTCCCGCGAACCAGCGCCGCGTGATCCAGGGATGGCGCGCCGCGACCTCCGCCGCCAGGGCCTGCGCCGCTGCCGCCTCGCCTGAGAGTTGCAGCGCCGCGACCAGATAGGTCAGCCGCTCCGGTCGCGGCATGAAGGCGTCATGGTCGAGCCCGGTGCGCAGCCGGGCGACGCCGTGGTCGCCTTCGCCCAGGTGCAGCGCGATCAGGCCGAGATAAGTGTTCCAGGTGCCCGCGAAGAGCAGCGAGGGCTCGGCCGCGAGGCTCGCGAGCACCGGGGCGGCGGCGTCCTCGCCCTGGCCAAGCATCAGGCGCATGAAGCCGATATTGGCGCGCGAGGCATGCGCGCTGGGGTCGCGGGCCACGGCGCGCTCGTAGAAATCGAGCGCCTCCGCATGGCGCCGCTGCAGGCGCAGCACCGCCGCCATCACGGTCAGCGACGCCCCCTGGCCCGGATTGATGGCATAGGCGCGCTCCGCCAGCGCCTGCGCGGCGGCGAGGTCGGCGGCCGGGTTGGCGCTGTCCCCGGCGAGGATCGCATTGGTGTAGGTGACGGCGGCCTCGGCCAGGGCGCGGACATTGCGCGGGTCGAGCGCGACCGCGCGTTCGAACAGGGCGCGGGCCTCCAGGCGGCGCTGCTGGATCGGCCCGGCGCCGCGCATCACGCGCCGGCCTTCCTCGACCAGCAGCCGCGCCTGCTCTTCGGGCGAGGGGGGATCCGGCACGGCCGCGGCGAGGGGGGCAGGTTGGGGCGCCACCTGCGCAGCAGGCGGGGCGGGGGCGGCGGGGGGCGGGGGCGCCTCCGGCCGGGCGAGCCAGGCGAGCAGCCCCGCGGCGGCGGCCAGCGCGGCCAGCCCCGGCCCCCAGCGCCGCAGCGCCGGGGCGGGGGGAGGGGCGGCTGACGGCGATGCGGGCGCAGGCCGCTCGGGCAGCGGCGGCTCGGGGGTCACCAGCAGGCGCGGCGGCGGGTCGAGTGAGACCTCGACCTCCGCCTCCAGCAGGTAGCCGCGCTTGGGCACGGTCTTCAGCGCCGTCGCCTCCGCCCCCATCGCCCGGCGCAGCTCGACCACGCATTGGGTGATGCTGTCATCGGTGACGAAGACCCCGGCCCAGACCGTGTCCAGCATCTCGGCCCGGCTCACCACCCGCCCCGGATTGCGCAGCAGCAGCAGGGCGAGCTCGAGCGTCTTGGGGCGGAGCGTCGTCTCCGTCCCATCCGCCGCGGTCAGCACCCCGCGCGCCGAATCAAGGGTGACGCCACCGAAGCGCAGCCGCGCGGGGTGTTTCATCAGGGTCAAGGCGTGCCTCAACGAAGCGTCTTGCGCCGCAGCATAACGCGCGCCGGCGCCGCGCAACAATGTGCGCCGCGGATTTCGGCGTCGCTTCGCCGCTCTTTCGGCCCGGCTTCGGGACGCTGCCGGCCCGTCGCTGCTCCCTTCCGCCCGCCGGGAATGCGCCCGGCAAGGACGGAGCGAGGACGATGCGAAACCGCCACCTGACCACCCTGCCCCTCTTGGCCTGCCTGGGGCTGGCGCAGCCCGCGGCGCCGCGGGCCGAGGCCACCAGCTTCCTGCAGTTGCCCGCCCCGGCCGGCACGGCGCAGCTTGTGCTGCCGGCGGAAGGCCATGCGCCCGTGCCGCTGGTGCTGGTGATGCCCGACGCGCTGGGCGAGGAAGGGCGCGCGGAGCCCTATGTCGCCGCCCTCGCCGCGCGTGGCATCGCCACGCTGGTGCTCGGCCTGGATGGCGACCCCGAACTGCCCCAGCCGCCGCGCGACCGGGCGAGCGAAGCCGCGGTGGTCGCCGTGGTGCAAGGCTGGGCGCAGCTCTGGCCGCTGAGCCAGGCCGGGCTGATCGCGGAGGGGCGGATCGGCGTGCTCGGCTTCGGCGCCGGGGCGCGCGGCGCGCTGGCCGCGCCCGGGGCCGGGCCGACGGTGGCACTCTATCCGGGCTGCGCCGGGCTGGAACTGCCCGCCTGGCGGCCCGTGCTGGTGCTGCAGGGCGATGACGCCCCCGATGCGCCCGCCTGCGCGGCGCTGGAGGAACCCCCGGCGGCCAGCATCCAGCTGCTGCGCGGCGCCGGCCATGCCTGGGATGCGCGGCCCGGCGCGCAGGGCAGGGGCGACCGCATCCCCGCCCCGGATGGCGAGGGGCGCCTTCTCGCCCGGCCCGATGCGCAGGCCACGGCGCGCGCCGCCGTTCTGGTCGCGGGCTGGTTCGCCCAGCAATTCAGCGTGAGCCCGGCGGTGCGGCCATGAGCCCGGCGGCCCATCGCGCCGCCCTGGCGCGCGCCCTCGCCCACGGGGATTGGCAACATGCCGAGCGCGCGACGCGCGCCCGCGCCTGGCGGCACCTTTTCGACACGCTGCGGTCGCTGGCGCTGCGCCTGGCGCGGCGATGAGCGCCGCGGCGCGGATCTTTCCCGGCTGGCTGGTGGTGATCGGCGCCTTCCTGGTGCTGATGGTGGGTTTCGGCGCCATCAACGCCTATGCCGCCTTCGCCGAGGCGATCCGCGGCGAGTTCGGCGCCGGCCAGGCCTCGGTGAGCCTGATCTTCGCCCTCAGCGGGGCGGCCTGCTTCTTCGTCAGCGCCGTCACCGGCCCGCTGGCGGACCGCATCGGCCCGCGCGTGCCGGCGGTGATCGGCATGGCGCTGGTCGGTGGCGGGCTGGTGCTGGCGGGCACGGCGCGCAGCCTGGTGGAGATCTATGCCGGCTACGGGCTGCTGGTCGGGCTCGGCACGGGCTTCGCCTATGTGCCGGCGATGGCGGCGGTGCAGCGCTGGTTCGTGGCCTATCGCGGCCTCGCCTCGGGCATCGCGGTGAGCGGCATCGGCGTGGGCACGGCGCTGGTGCCGGCGGTGGCGGAGGCCCTGCTGCGCGGCGGCGATTGGCGCCTGGCCTTCCTGATCTTCGGCGCGCTGGCAGGGGCGATCGGCGTGGCGGGGGCGCTGCTGCTGCGCGCTGGCGGGCCGGGGCCGCGCGCCCAGCCCGCCGCGCCGGCCGCCCTGCCGCGGCGCGCCTTCCTGCGCGCCTGGGGCGGCATCCTGCTGGTCTCCCTGCCGGCCTCGCTGCCGCATGCCATGCTGGTGGCGACGGCGCGCGACCTCGGCCTCGACTGGCATGAGGCGGTGGCGCTGCTCGGGCTGATCGGGCTCGGCACCATCGCGGGGCGCTTCCTGCTGGCGGCGCTGGCCGACCTCGCCGGGCGGCGGCTGACCTTCCTGGCCTGCAGTGGCGCGATGGCGGTAAGCCTGCTGCTCTGGGCCCTGGCGCGGGAGGCGCCGGGGCTGCAGGCCTTCGCGCTGCTCTTCGGCGCGCTGCAGGGCGGCTTCGTCGCGTTGCTGCCTAGTTTCATCGCCGACCGCTTCGGCCCCCGCGCGCTGGGGCGGGTGCTGGGCCTGCTCTATACCAGCCGCGGCGTGGCGCTGCTGCTGGCGCCGCCGGCCCTGGCCGCGGGGATCGGCCTGTGCGGCGACCATGCCCTGCCGGTTGTGCTGGCGGGGCTGCTCGGCGCGGTCGGCACGGCGCTGCTGGCGCGGCGATAGCGCCAGGCGCGGCAAGGCTTCGCCGCACGTCGTTTTGGGTTCGGCGCCCGCACCGACTTTCCCTGGCCGCTTCCCTGTCACAGCGTGCGGCCAGCGAAGGAAGGATTCGATGGCGATTTATACGGGTACGGCGGGCGCGGACACTTTCGTGGGTGCCGATGGCGAAGGCGACGAGTTCCGCTTCACCACGGCCACGCTCGGCCCGCTCGACATCGTCGAGGGTGGTGCAGGCCAGAGCCTGGACGTGCTGCGCTTCACCGCCGCCGGCCTGTTCACGGATGACATGCTGGTCAACGTCACCGGGATCGAGCGCGTGGTCTTCGCCGCCGCGGGCAGCACGGAATTGCTGCTGACGGCAGGCATGCTCGCCACTGCACTCGGCGGGCGGATCGAGGTCGTGGGCTGGGTTGGCGATGACCGCGTCGTGGCGCCCGCCGGCGCCGCGGGTGCCGTGACCTTCCGCACCGGCGGCGGCGCGGACAGCTTCATCGGCGGCGATGGCGCCGATGTGGTGGAGATGGATGGCCTGGGCAGCCTTGTCGCCAGCCTCGGCGCCGGCGACGACACGCTGATCGCCAACCCCTTCGATCTCTTCGGCGCGGCCGATGTCGATGCCGGCACCGGCACCGATACGCTCGCCTTCAGCGGCGAGGGCTTCGTGACCACCGGCGCCTTCATCGGGCTGCTCGGCTTCGAGGTGCTGCGCCTCTCCGCGCGCGGCAGCACGGATCTGCGGCTGGAGGCAGGCTCGGGCCTGCTCGCCGGCGGGCGGCTGCGCATCGAGAGCGGTGCCGATCGCAGCGCGATCGTCGCCGACAGCGGGATCACCGCGCGCCTGCATGTGGTGACCGGCAGCGGTGCCGATACCATCTTCACGGCGCTCGGTGCCGACACCGTCGAGGCTGCCAGCGCCAGTGAGGGCGCGCTGGGCGCCGGGCGCGACCTGCTGCGGCTGCTCAACACCATGGCGGCCGCCGGCGCCTTCGATGGCGGGCTGGGCTTCGACCGGATCGAGATCGTCGGCGGCGGCAGCTATGACCTCGCCCGCTTCACCGGTTTCGAGCGGATCGACCTGCTCAGCGGCGCCACGGTGCAGACCATGGCGGAAGAGGGCGTCGAGGTCGTCGGCTCCGACGAGCGGGACCGCATCACCCTGACCGCGGCCGGGCAGACCGCCTTCGGCGAAGGCGGGGATGATGTGATCACCCTGACCCAGGCCGCGCTGGATGGCGCCGTGGTCGAGGGAGGGGCGCAGACGTTGCGCGATACGCTCGTGCTGCAGGGCGCGGGACGGTGGGATCTGCGCGGTGGCGTGCTGGTAAGCGGCTTCGAGCGCATCCTGCTCGATCTTTCGGACGTGCCGCCGGACCCCTTCGCCATTCCGGTCGAGGTCTGGCTGGGGCGCGAGGCGGTGGAGTTGCTACTCAACGGTGCCGCCTGGGTCCATGCCGGCAGCCATGCCGGGCAGGTGGTGCGCGGCAGCGACGAGGATGACAGCATCACCCTGACCACCGCCGGCCAATCGGCCTTCGGCGGCGCCGGCGACGACCTGATTTACGTCGGCATGGCCGATCTGCTGGCCGGCAGCCGCGTCTCGGGCGGCAGCGGGCGGGATCGGCTGGTGCTGACCGATTCCGGCACGCTGGATCTGCGCCAGGTCGGCGTGGTGCAGGTCGAGGCCGTCTCGCTCGCCCAGGCCGCCGCCCCTGGTGCGCGCAACGAGCTCTTCACCCTCGCCCGGCCGATGGAAGTCGTTGGCAGCCGCGGGGCGGACCTGATCACCCTGCGCCAGGGCGGGAGCGCCTTCGGCCGGGAGGGGAACGACACGCTGCGCGCCGAGGGCGGGCCAGCGGCGCTCGATGGGGGCGATGGCGACGACATCCTGATCCTCGGCAGCCGCGCCATGGCGCAGCTCGGCGCCGGGCGCATGACCGCCCATGGCGGGGCAGGGCGGGACCAGCTCTCCATCTCGCATGACGCGACCAGCGCCACGGTGCTGACCCTGCGCGCTGCCGACTTCACGGGCATCGACCGCATCCTGATCGATTCGACGGCCAGCCAACAACAATCGCTGCGCCTGGTGTTGACGGATGGGCTGGCGGAGGGGGCGCAAGCGCTGGGCAATGGGCAGCCGATGCTGCAGGTCGCGAGCCAATCCCTGGCCGGCTTCTCGCTCACCATCGATGGCAGCGCGCTGGGTGCCACGCGCGTGCTCTCGGTGACGGATGGCGGCATCGGCCTGCGTGGCGCGGACAGCATCCTCGGCGGCCAGGGCAATGACGGGATGCGCGGCGGGGCCGGCAACGACACGATCAATGGCGGCCAGGGCAACGACCATCTGGTGGGCGATTCGGGCGAGGATTTCCTGCTCGGCGGTCAGGGTGACGATGTGTTGGTCGGTGGCCTCGGGGCGGACCGCCTGCGCGGCGGCGACGGGGCGGATTATCACGAAGGGGGCGCGGGCGGCGACCTGATCGAGTTGGCGGAGGCGCTCTCGGCGATCGACCGCGTGGCCTATCGCTCGATTTCGGACGGCACCGGCAACCTGCTGGCCAATGGCCGCACGGCGCAGGGGCAGGCGCAGCCGGGGGCGGACCGGGTGACCGGGTTCAACACCGCCAATGACCGGCTCGTGCTGCACCGCGAGGATCTGGGCCTGGGCGATGGCGGGGTGGTGCAGGTGGGCGTGGCGCGGCCGACGGGCAGCGTCATGGTTTTCCACCCCGAGGTCCGGCTCAGCACGGCGGCCGGCGGGGTGCCGTTCAATGAAGGCTTCAGCGTGCTCAACGCCATCGCCCAGGGCCTGCTGAATCCCGCGTTGAAAGCCAGCGGCGACGCGCCGGCCATGCTGCTGATCGGGCAGGGCAACGCCACCGGCCTCTATCGCTGGGCCGACACCAACGCCAACGGCCTGCTCGGCCTGGGCGACGATCTGCGGCTGATGGCGGTGATCGATGCGCCGGTGACGGCCTTCTCCGCCAGCAACATCGACCTGATTTGACGCCCCCGGCCCTGTGAAGCTGCGCCGGGCTGCGGTGGGGCCGGATCAGCGCGGCAGGGCGGCCATGCGGTCCGCGATCACCTCGCCCAGGCAGCGCGCGATCTCGGGCGCGACGCTTTCGAAGACGCAGGCGTCGCGCGTGGCCTCATAGGCGGCATGGGCGGCGAGCAGCGCCTCGCGCGTCGCGGGCTGGGCGGCGAGGCGGTTGGTGCGGGCGACCAGCTCGGCCTCCTGCGCGCGCAGCGAACGATCACCGCACAGCACCTGCCCGACGGGGTCCGCGCCGGCCGTGCCGCAGGCGCGGATGCGGGTGGGGCCGGTCGGGGTGGGCGGCGCCGCGAGCGGGGCGGGGGTGGAGTCGCCGCGCTTCGTGCTCTCCAGCGCCTGGGCGCGCTGGGTCATGCGCCGCAGGAGGCAGGCTTCAGGCTTCTCGGTGCCGGTGTTGCAGGCACGGCGGTCGCGCAGGAAGGCGCGCTGCTCGGCCAGCATCGCCTGGCGCTGGGCTTCCGGCATGCCGGCATCGCGCGCCCCCCAGGCGACGGCGATGCGCCGGTCAAGCGCGGCCAGCGCCGGGTCGGCGCAGATGGCGCGCTCATCCCAGGCCTGGGCGCGGGCGCAGTCAAAAGAGGGCTGGGCGATGGCCGGCATGGCAGCCAGCAGCAGCAGGAGAAACAGCCCGGCGCGCATCATCGATCCAGCCTCCGCAACGGGCGGAATCTGCCACGGCGCAACCGGGGCGCGAAGAGGCATTCCCCCGGCGACAGAATCTGTCCTAGCCTTCGCCCATCGCCCCGGCCCGGTCCCTGCCGCGCGCCAGAAGGGCACGACGGAGGAAACCCCATGCTGAGCCTCAGCGTGAATGGCCGCACCACGGCGCTCGACATCGATCCCGAGACGCCGCTGATCTACGCGCTGCGCAACGACCTCGCGCTCAACGGGCCCAAGCTCGGCTGCGCGCGCGGCCAGTGCGGCGCCTGCACCGTGCTGGTCGATGGCCAGGCCGTGCGTTCCTGCTCGACCCGCGCCGCCGCCGCCGCCGCGCCCCATCGCATCACCACGCTCGAGGGCCTGGGCACGCCGGAGCAGCCGCACCCGCTGCAGGCGGCCTTCCTGGCCGAGCAGGCGGCGCAGTGCGGCTATTGCACCAACGGCATGATCATGCAGGCCGCCGCCCTGTTGGCGGAGCGCCGCGGGCCGCTGGACGAGGCGCAGGTCGCCGCTGCGCTGGATCACAATCTCTGCCGTTGCGGCGCGCAGCCGCGCGTGGTGCGCGCGGTGGTCCGCGCCTCCCGCCAGCAGGGGGCCTGAGCCATGAACGTGCAAACCCCGATCTCCCGCCGTGGCTTCGGCGCGCTGCTCGGCGCGGCGGGCCTCGCCATCGGCTTCCGCTGGGATGCCGAGGCCCAGGCGCCGCAGGGCCCCGCCATGCTGCGCGCCAATCCGCGCATGGAATCCTGGCTGCGCATCGCCCCGGATGGCTCGATCACCGTGCTGACCGGCCGCGTCGAACTCGGCCAGGGCGTGCTGACGGCGATGCGCCAGATCGCCGCGGAGGAGCTGGATGTCGCCCCCGCGCGGCTCACCCTGCTGTCGGGCGATACGGCCGAGACGGCGAATGAGGGCGTGACCGCCGGCAGCCAATCCATTCGTTTCGGCGGCGAGGCGCTGGGCGTGGCCTGCGCCGATGCGCGGGCGACGCTGATCGGCGTGGCCGCCGAGGCCTGGGGCACGCCGCGCGCGGCGCTTGCGGTGAAGGATGGCGTGATCGAGGCCGTGGATGGCCGGCGCATGACCTATGGCGAGGCTGCCGCGCGCATCTCCCTCGCCCGGCCGGTCGATCTCACCGCGCGGCGCAAGCCGGCCGCGGCGGGCACGGTGATCGGCACCTCCCTGCCGCGCACCGACCTGCCGGCCAAGGTCTTCGGCCAGCAGGTCTTCATCCATGATCTGCGGCCCGAGGGCATGTTGTTCGGCGCCATCGCCCGCCCGCCCGGCTATGCGGCGCGGCTTGTCTCCCTCGACCTCGCCTGGGCGAAATCCCTGCCCGGCGTGGTGGAGGTGGTGCGCGATGGCAGCTTCGTGGGCGTCATCGCCCGGCGCGAGGAACAGGCCAACGACGCCGCGCGGAAGATCGTCGCGGCCGCGCAATGGCGCGACGGCGCGGCGCTGTTCGGCGGCAAGTCGGTGTTCGACCATCTGCTGACCGAGCCCGCGCTGACGCGCACCATCCACACCACCGAAGGGGCGACGCCCGGCGCGCGCACGCATCGCGCCGAATACCGCCGCGGCTTCCAGGCCCATGCCTCGATCGGCGCCTCCTGCGCGCTGGCGAAGTTCGAGGAAGGCAGGCTCACCGTCTGGTCGCATGCGCAGGGGCCCTTCCCGCTGCGCGGCGACCTCGCGCGCAGCCTGCGCATGGAGCCGGCGGCGATCCGCGTGATCCATGCCCAGGGCTCGGGCTGCTACGGCCATAACGGCGCCGACGACGTGGCGCTGGACGCCGCGCTGCTCGCCCGCGCCATGCCCGGGCGGACCATCCGCGTGCATTGGACGCATGAGGAGGAAATGGTGTGGGAGCCCTGGGGCTCCGCCATGGTGGTGCGGCTCGAGGCGGGCATGGCGGCGGATGGCGCCATCACCTCCTGGGGCCATGATGTCTGGTCCTTCCCGCACTCCACGCGGCCGGGCGGGACCCAGGGCAGCAACCTCCGCAGCGCCTGGTATCTGGAGAACCCGGTGCCGATCTCGCCCATCGTGGACGGGCCGCTGCCGAACGGGGCGGCGGGGCGCAACGCGGTGCCGATCTACGCCGTGCCGGGCCAGCGCGTGACCACGCATTTCCACACGGCGATGCCGGTGCGGACCTCGGCCCTGCGCACGCTGGGCGGGTATTTCAACGCCGTCGCGGCGGACATGTTCCTCGATGAATGTGCGGCGCTGGCGGGCATGGACCCGGTCGCCTACCGGCTGCGACACCTGCGCGACCCGCGGCTCATCGCGGTGCTGCGGCGCGCGGTGGAGATCTCGGGCTGGCAGCCGCGCGCGGTGACGATGGGCCGCGCCGTGCCCGCGGGCAGCGTGCTGCGCGGCACGGGCGTGGGGCTGTCCAAGTACAAGAACAGCGACAGCCATGTGGCGGTTGTCGCGCAGGTGGCTGTGGATGTCGGCTCCGGCGCGGTGAAGGTCGAGAAGCTCTGGGCGGCGACGGAGGCGGGGCGGCTGGTGAACCCCGATGGCGTCACCAACCAGATCGAGGGCGGCATGGTGCAGGCCACCTCCTGGACGCTGCTGGAGGAAGGGCGGTGGGATTCGCGCCGCATGCTCAGCGAGGACTACCAGAGCTACCCGATCATCGATTTCAGCCACACGCCGCCGATCGAATCCGTGCTGATCGACCGGCCCGACCTGCCCTCGCTGGGGGTGGGGGAGGGCAGCCAGGCCCCGACCGGGGCGGCCATCGCCAACGCCATCCTGGCGGCGACGGGGCGGCATGTGCCGGAGATCCCCTTCACGCCGGAGCGCGTGCGCGCCGCGCTACGCGGGTAGCACGGCAACAAAAAAGGCCGGGGCATTTCTGCCCCGGCCCGCTTGGTCCCGACTGTTCAGCGGGACTTACATCTCCGCGTAGCTGCCGTTGCGCCAGACGTAGAAGACGTAGTCCGGCACGGTGACGTCGCCCTTCTCGGTGAAGGAGATGTCGCCCAGCACCGTGGCCCAGGGGCCGTTCGCCTTCATCGCCGCCGCGATGCGCCGCGGATCGATGCCATTGGTGCGCGCTGCCGCCGCCGCCCAGATCTGGATCGCGGCATAGGTGTAGAGCACATAGCCCTCGGGATCGATGTTGCGGCCCCGGAAGGTCTGCACCACGCGCGCGGCCGTCGGGCGCTTGCGCGGGTCGGAGCTGAAGGTCATGAGCGTGCCCTCGCCGGCCGCGCCCGTGATCTGCCAGAACTCGTTCGTCACCAGCGCATCGCCGCCGACGAGGGTCAGGTTCATGCCCCGCTCCTTCGCCTGGCGCAGGATCAGCCCCGATTCCGTGTGGTAGCCGCCAACATAGACCACGCCGACATTCGCCTGCTGCAGGCGCGAGACGATGGCCGAATAGTCGCGCTCGCCCGGCGTATAGGCGCTGTAGAGGACCTCCTGCACCCCGGCCGCGTTCAGCGCCTTCTTGGTCTCCTCCGCCAGGCCACGGCCATAGGCGGAGTTGTCGTGCAGGATGGCGATGCGCCGGTCGCGCATGTTCTGCGCGAGGTAGCGCCCGGCGACCAGGCCCTGCTGGTCGTCACGCCCGCAGACGCGGAAGGTGTTCCACTTGCCCTCGTCGGTGAAGCGCGGATTGGTCGAGGCCGGGCTGATCTGCAGCACGCCTTCCTCGGCATAGACGTCGCGCGCCGGGATCGAGGAGCCGGAGCAGAAATGCCCCGCCACCAGCGCCACGCGCCGCCCGGCGAGCTGGTTGGCCACCGAGACGGCCTGGCGCGGGTCGCAGGCATCGTCGCCGATCTCGAGCGCGAGCTGCCGGCCGAGCACGCCGCCCGCCGCGTTGATGTCGGCCACCGCCTGCTCGGCGCCGGCGCGCATCTGCCCGCCGAAGGCGGCGTATTGGCCGGTCATCGGCCCGGCGGTGGCGATGCGGATGGGCCCACCCGCCTGGGCGAGGGCGCCCCGGCCACTGGTCAGCACCAGCGGCGCGGCCAGCGCGCCGCCGATCATGGTCCTGCGCTTCATCATGCGAGTCACTCCCTTTTGCTGCGCCGGCTTGGCGTGTGGCGCAACGGTAGGCGAGGCAGCGGTGCCGTGCAAAGTGTTCGTGCGCTCAAGCGCCGGGCGCGGCCATCCGGCCGCTTGGCTTGTTCGTGCCCTCAAGCGCCGGGCGCGGCCATACGGCCGCTTGGCTGCGCGCCACTTGGCGCGGCGGCCATCCGGCCGCTCGGCCAGCGGGGCTGGCCGCCACCACTTATAGGCCGATGAGCGCGTCGATCGCCCGTGCGAGGCGGAGGTCGCGCTCGGAAAGCCCGCCCGCATCATGGGTGGTCAGCACGATCTCCACCCGGTTCCACACATTCGACCATTCCGGGTGATGGTCCTGCGCCTCCGCCAGCAGGGCGACGCGGCTCATGAAGCCCCAGGCCTCGGAGAAGTCGCGGAAGCGGAAGCTGCGCGCCAGGGCATCCCGCCCTGCCACGGGGCGCCAGCCGGGCAGGGATTCGGGCAGGGCGGCGCGTTCGGCGGCATCGAGGGGGGCGATCTTCATGGGTTCTCCGGGGCTCTCCGGCTTGACGGCGATGGCAACAGCGATGTGGATGCGCCCATGACCCGCTTCCACCACCCGCCCACCATCGAGGACATCGTGGAGATGGCCGAACAGGCCTTCGCCGCCATCCCCAAGGAGCTGCGCGACCTCGTCCGCGGCGCCGCCGTGGTGGTGGAGGAGGTGGCCGATGAGGAAACCGCCGAGGAGCTGGGCTTCGACAGCCCCTGGGCGCTGACGGGCCTCTATCGCGGCACGCCGCTGACCGAGCGCAGCGTGATGGACACCCCGACCCAGCCCGACAGCATCACCCTCTACCGCGAGCCCATCCTGCTGGAATGGGTCGAGACCGGGGAGGATCTGTTCCGCCTGGTTCGCAATGTGTTGATCCACGAGATCGCGCATCATTTCGGCTTCTCGGACGACGACATCGACCGTCTGGAAGCCGAGGAGTAGGGGCGAAGCTGGGCTAACCCGCGGCTTCGGCCTTCGCCACGATGCCCTCGGCCTGGCGGATCGAGGCGATGTCGAGCAGCTTGCCGTCCAGCGCCACCGCCGCCCGCCCCGCCGCCTGGCCCTCGGCCATCGCGGCCAGCACGCGCCGCGCCTGCGCCACCTCGGCCTCGCCCGGGGCGAAGGCGGCGTTGATGGCGGCGACCTGGCCGGGATGGATCGCCATCTTGCCCTCCGCGCCCATGGCCCGGCCGCGCCGCGCGGCGGCCTCCAGCCCGGGGCCATCCCGGAAATCGCCATAGGGGCCGTCGATCGGGCGCAGCCCGGCGGCGCGCGCGGCGGTGATCACGCGCGCGACCGCGAAATGCCAGGGGTCGAGCAGCCCGGCGGGGCTCGCATAATCCGGGTTCAGCCCGCCGATCGCCGTGGTGCGCATGCCCAGCGAGGCCGCGAGGTCCGCCACGCCCAGATGCAGGCTCTCATTGCGCGGCGAGGCGGTGGCGATGCTCTCCACATTGGCCAGCCCGCGCGCGGTTTCGATGACGAGGCCCAGGCCCACGGGGCGCGCGCGGGGGACGGCCATCTCGATCTGCGTGCAGAGCAGGTCGACCGCGAAGACCTCCTTCGCATCGCCGATCTTGGGCACCATGATGACATCCAGCCGGTCGCCGCCCTGCTCGAGCAGCGCGATGATGTCGCGATAGGCGTGCGGCGTATCCAGCCCGTTGATCCGCACGGCGAGGATCTTGCGGCCCCAGTCGATGTCGCGCAGCGCGGCGACGACATTGGCCCGCGCCGCTTCCTTCTGCGCCTCCGGCACGGAATCCTCGAGGTCGAGGAACACCGCATCGGCGGCGCCGGCGGCGGCCTTGGGGAAGAGTTCGGGCCGGATGCCGGGCACGGCGAGTTCGCTTCGGTGCAGGCGGATCTTGGTCATGCGGCGCTCTCCGAAAGCGGGTGGTGCTCTTCCAGCAGCTTCGTCAGCCGCTCCTGCAGCACCTTGGTGTAGATCTGGGTGGTGGCGATGTCGGCATGGCCGAGCAGCATCTGCAGGCTGCGCAGATCCGCGCCATGGCCAAGAAGGTGGGTGGCAAAACTGTGCCGCAGCGCATGCGGGCTGACGCGCGCGGGGTCGATCCCGCCGGCCAGCGCGGCATCCTTCAGGATCAGCCCGATCGCCTGGCGCGTGAGATGCCCCTGCGCGCCGCGCGAGGGGAACAGGAAGCGCCCGCGCGGCTTCTCCGGCGTCGCGGCGCGCACCGCCTCCCGCGCCCGGCGCGAGATCGGGACCAGCCGTTCCTTGCCCCCCTTGCCGCGCACCGCGATCAGCGGCGCATCGGCGCGCAGCGCGCCGGCGGGGAGTGTGGCCAGCTCGCTCACCCGCAGGCCGGAGGCGTAGAGCAGTTCGATCAGCGCCACCGCCATCGCCCCCCGCCGGGGCAGGGTCTGCGCCCCTTCGATCAGCGCCGTGATCTCATCCTCGCTGAGCGCCTTGGGCAGGCTGGCGGGCAGGCGGGGGCTCATCAGCAGGGCGGTGGGGTCCTCGCTGCGGTGGCCCTCCCGCACCTCGAAGAGGAAGAACTGGCGCAGGGCGGAGAGGCGCCGCGCGGCGGTGCGGGCCGAAAGCCCCGCGGCGTCGAGCCCGGCCAGGTAGCTCTGCACCTCCGCCGTGCCGGCCGCCTCCAGCGCCACCCCGCGCGCGCGGGCATGGGTGGCGAAATCCGCGAGGTCGGCGGCATAGGCGGCCAGCGTGTTGCGCGCCGCGCCGCGCTCGGCCGCCAGCATCTCCAGAAAGGCTTCGATCCGGTGCGACACGCGCCCTAGCTACGCGGGCCGAAGCGCTCGGCCGGGATGGTCCGCTCCACGGGCTGGGGCGTGACGGAGGGCGGGAAGGCGCCGATGCCGAGCAGCACCACCAGCACCAGGCCGATCAGGATCGCGACCAGCAGCAGGATGGGGTTGCGGAACATCGGGGGGGCGGATCCTCGCGCGGCGTGGCCTGTGCTAACCTTCGCCGCCGTGTCACGCAACCTCACCCTGCCGGACTGGTCCGAGACCGCCGCGCTGCACCCCGAAACCGCCGCCGCACCTGCCGTGGCGGCGGGGCGGAGCGTCGTGCTGGTGGGCATGCCGGGGGCGGGGAAATCCTCCATCGGCCGGCGCCTGGCGCAGCGACTCGGCCTGCCCTTCGTCGATGCCGACACCGAGATCGAGACCGCGGCCGGCCTGCCGATCACCGAGATCTTCGCCCGCTATGGCGAACCCCATTTCCGTGATGGCGAGCGCCGCGTCATCGCCCGGCTGCTGGCCGGCCCGCCCTTGGTGCTCGCGACCGGCGGCGGCGCCTTCACCGATGCGCGCACGCGCGCCGCGGTGCGGGAGGCAGCGGCGACCTCGGTCTGGCTGCGTTGCGCGCTGCCCACGCTGCTGCGCCGCGTGGCCGGGCGCGAACACCGGCCGATGTTCCTCAACCGCGACCCGCGCGAGGTGCTGGAACGCCTGCTGGCGGCGCGCCACCCCACCTTTGCCGAGGCCGATGTCATCGTGGACTGCACCGACGAGCCGCCCGAGATCACCACCCGCCGCGTCGCCGAGGCCATCGCCGCGCATCGCGAGCCGCTGCGCCTGCCGGTGCGGCTGGACACGCGCAGCTACGAGATCCTGGTCGGCGAGGGGCTGCTGGGCCGCGCCGGGGCGCTGATCGCCCCGCATCTGCCGGCGCGGCGGGTGGCCATCGTCACCGATTCGCAGGTCGCCGCGCTGCACCTGCCGCGGCTGCAGGCCGCCCTGGCCGAGGCCGGCGTGGCGGTGCTCGCCACCGCCATCGTCCCGCCGGGCGAGGCGACCAAGAACCTCGCCCAGGTCGGGGCCATCCTGGAGCAGTTCCTGGGCGCGGGCGTCGATCGGCGGACGGCGGTGGTGGCCCTCGGCGGTGGGGTGGTGGGCGATCTCGCCGGTTTCGTCGCCGCCATCGCGCTGCGCGGCCTGCCCTTCATCCAGATGCCGACGACGCTGCTGGCGCAGGTGGATTCGTCCGTGGGCGGCAAGACCGGCGTGAACCTGCCGCTCGGCAAGAACCTCGTCGGCGCCTTCCACCAGCCCCTCATGGTGCTGGCCGATACCGGCGTGCTCGCCACCCTGCCGCCGCGCGAACTCCGCGCGGGCTATGCCGAGGTCGCCAAGCACGGGCTGCTGCAGGGCGATCTGTGGAACTGGTGCGAAGGCGAGGGCGCGCGCGCCGTGGCCGGCGACCCCGCCGCCCTGGCCCATGCCGTGCTGGAAAGCTGCCGGCTCAAGGCCGCCGTCGTCGCCGCCGATGAGCGCGAGGAAAGCGAGGAAGGCGGGCGCGCCCTGCTCAATCTCGGCCATACCTTCGGCCATGCGCTGGAGGCGGAGGTCGGCTATGGCGGCGGCCTGCTGCATGGCGAGGCGGTGGGGATCGGCCTCGGCCTCGCTGCAGCCCTTTCCGCCCGGCTCGGCCATTGCGCCCAGGAGTGGCCGGGGCGCGTGATCTCCCACCTCCAGGCCTGCGGCATGCCCGCGCGCATCGGCGACCTGCCGCGCAGCTTCTCGGCCGCGGCGCTGGTGGCGCGGATGCGCAAGGACAAGAAGGCGCGTGACGGCGCGCTGCGCTTCGTGCTGCTGCGCGGCGCGGGCGAGTGCTTCACGGCGGGCGACGTGCCCGAGGCCGCGGTGCTCGCGCTGCTGCGCGACGAGGGCTGCGCGCCCTGAGCGCGGACCGCGCTTAGAGCACGCTGCGTTCTCATGAACGCAGCTCGTGCTCTGAAAATCATTGAATCTAGAGCAAGAAATGCGTTCAGCGTCGCGGCAGCGCCGCGACCCATCTGAACGCAGATTGCTCTAGTCGATCACGCGCACCACATCGCCCTCGCGGATCACGCCGAGCCGCGCGGCGGCGGCGTAGACGCCGAGTTCGTTGTCGAAACGCTGCGCCACGGTGCGCAGCACGGAGGCATCGCGCGTGGCCGTCTCGGGATCCAGCGTGATCATCGCGCAGCGCTGGATGCCCTCCGCCACCAGGAGCGCCGGGGCGTCGGACGCCGCGCCGAAGCCGAGCCGCAGCCCGGCCAGGGCGGATTCCGGCAAATCACTCTCGATCAGGATGTTGAGGCGGAAGCGGCGCGGGTCGAGTGCGCTGCCATGCGCGGCCGCCACCTGCGCAAGCCCTGCCGTGGTGCCGATGGAGACCGGCATGGCATCGAAGGCGCCGCGGCCGATCTGGATCAGCGCCACCTGCTCGCCGGCCGCCGCCTCCAGCGCGGCGTGGAGCGCGGGGGCGTTCAGGGGCAGGCGCTCGCCCGCCGGTGTCTCGACCTCGACCGGGGCGTTGCGCGGATCCTCGGGGTCGCGGAAGGCGGCGCGGTGCAGCACCAGGGCCGGCACCTCGCGCCCCGTCAGCCAGGGAAAGCGGCTGGGATTGGTGGCGCGGTGGAAGGCGTATTGCCGGTCGCCCAGCAGCCCGGTCCAGCGCAGTTCCAAGGCGTCGCGGCGTTCGCCGGCCATGGACTTCACCGGAAAACGCCACAGCTCCGCCACCCGGCCAACCACCCGCCCCTGCATCCGCGCGTTCCTTCCCGTGCCGCTCGCCCGGGGCATAGACGATTTTCGCGGGGCGGTCCTTCCGTATCTGCGGGTGGCCGCGCGCCGAGGTGCATGTTAGCGATGCCGCCATGCCGCTCTCCCCGCCTGCCGGCCGCCAGCACCTGCACACCCGCGCGATCGACATGCGCGGCTACCAGCGCGACGACGGCATGTTCGACATCGAGGCGCATCTCGAGGACACCAAGACCTACGCCTTCGGCAATTTCGACCGCGGCCAGATCCAGCCCGGCGAGGCGCTGCACGGCATGTGGCTGCGCCTGACGGTGGATGAGGCGATGGTGATCCGCGACGTCGAGGCGGTGTCCGACTTCACGCCCTACAATGTCTGTCCGCAGGCCGCGCCGAATTTCCGCGCGCTGATCGGGGCTTCCATCGGCGTCGGTTTCAACCGGGTGGTGAAGGAACGCGTGGGCGGCGTGCTGGGCTGCACGCATCTGCGCGAGGTGCTGGCCCAGATGGCGACGGTCGCCTACCAGACCATCGGCCCGGTGAAGTGGCGCCGCGCCGAGGCCGCCCGCGCCGTCGCCAAGGCCGCCGGCGAACCCCTGCCGCCGCGCCGCAGCCTCGCCATCGGCTCCTGCCTCGCCTATGCGCCGGACAGCCCGGTGGTGCAGCGACACCTGGCGCAGGCGGAGGAATAGGGCCCGCCACGGCCCGCTCGCCTCAGGGCTCGGCGTGGCGCGCGGCGAGGTCGGCGAAGCGGTCCTGCTCGGCCAGGAAGGCGTCGACCACATCCGGGTCGAAATGGCGGCCGCTCTCGGCCGCGATCCGCGCCGCGACCTCTTCGATCGGCATCGCCGGCTTGTAGGCGCGGCGTGAGACCAGCGCGTCGAACATGTCGGCCAGCGCCATCAGCCGCGCGCTGATCGGAATGGCCTCCCCGGCCAGGGCGTCGGGGTAGCCGCTGCCATCCCATCTCTCATGGTGCCAATGGGCGATCTCCTTCGCCGTCGAGAGGAACTCGACCGGGCGCTCCGCATCGCGTTCCGCGGCCTCGATGGCGTCGCTGCCCAGCGTGGTGTGGGTCTTCATGATGGCCCATTCCTCCGCCGTGAGCCGGCCGCCCTTGCGCAGGATGCTGTCGGGAATGCCGACCTTGCCGATGTCGTGCAGCGGCGCGGATTTCACGATCTTCTCGATGCCCGCCGGCGTCAGCACGGCGGCGAAGCGCGGATGCGCGCGCAGCCGCTCCGCCAGCAGGCGCACATAGAGCTGCGTGCGCCGGACATGGCTGCCGGTTTCCTCGTCGCGCACCTCTGCCAGCCGGGCCAGCGCGCGGATGGTGACATCCTGCACCAGCAGCAGTTCCTGCATCCGCCGCGCCAGCTCCGCCTCGAGGAAGGCGTTCTGGTCGGCAAGCCGGTCGCGCGCCAGCTTGAGCTCGATATGCGTGCGCACGCGCGCGAGCACGAGCGCCGGCTGCACCGGCTTGGTGAGGTAATCCACGGCGCCGAGGCCAAGCCCCCGCGCCTCATCCGCCTCCGCATCCAGGGCGGTGACGAAAATGACCGGGATGCCGCGCGTCGCGGGATTGCCCTGCAGCGCCGCGATCACCGCGAAGCCGTCCATACCGGGCATCATCACGTCGAGCAGGATGAGGTCCGGCGGCGGGTCGCGCGCGGCGATCCGCAGCGCCGCCGGGCCCGAGGTCGCGGCCAGCACGCGGAAATGGGGCGCGAGGATCTCGCTCAGCACGGTGAGGTTCGCCGGCGCGTCGTCGACGATGAGGATGGTGCGCGCCGGCGAGGTCTCCTCCGCCGCTAGAGCACGCTGCGTTCTCATGAACGCAGCTCGTGCTCTAGAAGTCATTGAATCTAGAGCAAGAAATGCGTTCAGATGATTCCATCTGAACGCATATTGCTCTAGGGGAGGGGGCATGGGCGATCTCCTGCGCCGGGGGCGGTTTCGGGTGGCGGCGGGTCCTGCGCCACGGCCCGCGCCAGCAGCGCCGCCGCGGCGGTGAATTCGAAGGCGCCGATCGCCGCGGCCAGGGCGGCGAAGCAGTCGGGGAAGGCGGCGCGCAGCTCCTCGGCATGGGCCTCGAACAGCCGCACTGCCGCGACATCCGAATCCGCCAGCAGCCGGCGGAGGTCGTCGCACAACGCCGCGAGGTGCTGCGGATCCACGGCCCCCGTCCCTGCCGGCGCGCCGGTGGGCTGATCGAGGAAGGCGGCCAGCGCCGGCACCAGCGCGCCGAGAAGGTGGGTGAATGCCTCCAGGGCGGGGGCGAGGGCGGGCTCCTCCGCACCCTCCCGGATGGCCCGCTCCAGCCGCGCGGCCGCGGCTTCGAGGCTGCGGGCGCCCAGGCTTCCGGCGAGGCCGCGCAGCGTATGGGCGCGGCGCTGCGCGGTGGTCCGGTCCGCGGCGGCGAGGGCGGCGCGGATCTCGGACGCGGCCTCGGCCTCCTGCCGCACGAACATCCGCAGCAGGCGCAGATAGGTGGCCGCCGCCCCACCCACCCGGCGAAGCCCGGTCTCCACCTCCAGCCCCTCGATGCCCTGCGGCAGGCGCGCGCGCTCGGGCGGCGCGGCGGGGGGGGCGGGCGCTGCCGGGGCGTCGGGCAGCCAGAGGGCGAGGGCGGCGGGCAGGCGCTCGGGCTCGATCGGCTTGGCGATGTGGTCGTTCATCCCCGCCGCCAGGCACTCCGCCCGGTCCTGCGCCGTGGCGTTCGCCGTCATCGCGATGATGGGCAGCGAGGCGAGGTGCGGGATGCGCCGGATCGCCCGCGTCGCGGCCAGGCCATCCAGCACGGGCATCTGGACGTCCATCAGCACCAGATCATAGGGGGCCGCGATCGCCATCTGCAGGGCGGCCGCGCCATCGCCGGCGACATCGACGACCAGCCCGAGGCTTTCCAGCAGGGCGCGCGCGACCTCCTGGTTCGCGGCGTTGTCCTCGGCGACGAGCACGCGCCGTCCGACGAGGCTCGCCCCCGCCGCCGCGGGCGCGCGCGGCGGTGCGGGCGCGCCCCCCGGCATGGCGAGCAACGCCATCGCCGTGTCCAAGAGCAGGGAGGGCGTCAGCGGCTTCGTCAGCACGCGGGCGGATGCCAGATCCTCGGCCTGCGGCTGGCTCTCCTCCCGGCCATGGGCGCCGACCAGCACGAGATGGGGCGGGTGGCGCAGGGGCAGGGCACGGATGCGCGCGGCGGCCTGCCGCCCATCCATCCCCGCCATCCGCCAGTCGAGGAAGACGATGGCATAGGGGCGGTCCTCGGCATCCGCCGCGCGCACCGCCTCGATCGCCTCCGCCCCCGAGGCAGCGGTGGCGACGCTGAAGGTCAGGGCCGCCAGCATCGCGCGCTGGCTGGCGCGGGCCTGCGCGTTGTCGTCCACCACCAGCACGCGCACCCCGTGCAGATCCGCCCGCGGGACCAGCGCGGCGCGCGAGGGCGCGGCGAGGCGCAGCGGCAGGGTGAACCAGAAGGCGCTGCCCTCCCCCGCCTTGCTCTCGAAGCCCACGGATCCGCCCATCGCCTCGGCCAGCCGCTTCGAGATGACGAGGCCGAGCCCGGTGCCGCCATGCTTGCGCGAGGTCGACATGTCGGCCTGCTGGAAGCTCTGGAACAGCCGCCCCTTCTGGGCGTCCTCCACGCCGATGCCGGTGTCGCGCACGATGAAGCGCAGCAGCGCCGCCGGGCCGTCGCTCCCGGCGCGTTCCACCGTGATGGTCACCCCCCCGCGCTCCGTGAACTTCACGGCGTTGGAGGCGAAGTTCAGCAGGATCTGGCCGATCCGCAGCGGATCGCCGCGCAGGTCGGTGGGCACGTCCGGGCCGATCTCGAGGATGATCTCGAGCCCCTTGGCGCTGGCCTTCTCGGTCAGCAGCGTCGTGGTCTGCGCCAGCAGGCGCTCGAGGTTGAAGTCGGTCTCCTCGATCGTCAGCTTGCCGGCCTCGATCTTCGAGAAATCGAGGATGTCGTTGATCACGCCCAGCAGATGCTGCCCCGCGGCCTGGACCTTGCCGAGCAGGTCGCGCTGGCGCGCGGAGAGCTCGGTGCGCAGCAGCAGATGCGTGAGGCCGATGATGGCGTTCATCGGCGTGCGGATCTCATGGCTCATATTGGCCAGGAAGTCCGACTTGGCGCGGGCGGCTTCCTCGGCCGCGGCCCGCGCCTTCGAGGTCTCCTCGAGCAGGTCGTGCTCGGCGCTGATGTCGTCGATCACCCAGACCGACCCCTTCGCGCGATCTGCGGGATCCACCGCCATGCCGTTGAGCCGGCCCCAGAACACGCTGCCGTCGGCGCGGCGCAACTCCCGCTCGATGGAGCACAGCCGGCCCTCGGTCAGCGTCTGCATGAGGCACGGCATCTCGGCGGGCAGCGCCTGCTGGTCGAGGAACCAGCTGGTGGCGGATTGCCCCACCATCCTTCCCTCCGCCACGCCGAACAGCTCGTGCAGGCGGCGGTTGCAGCGGATCAGCACGCCGTCCTTCAGCAGGGCGATGCCGGAGGTGGCGGTGTTGAAGATCGCCTCCTGCTCCTCGGCGGCGAGGCGCAGGCGATCGGCGGCGAGGCGCTCTGTCGTGATGTCGATGAAGACGCCGGCGAGGCCCTTGGTCAGGTCCTGCGGGTCGATCGCCCGCGCCGTGCTGCGCACCCACAGGCGCGAGCCGTCCCGGCGCAGCAGCTCGCGCTCGCCCATGTAGATCCCGTGGTCGCGCACCTCGGCGCCCACCGCCTGCCCGGCCGCGGCGAAATCCGCGTCATCGGCGTACCAGATGCGGGTCGAGCACCCGACCATGCCGCCGGGCTCGTAGCCGAACATCTGCTCGGCCGCGCGGTTGCAGCGGATGATCATGCGCTCCCGCACCAGGATGATGCCGTAGGGCGCGGCATCGAAGATCGCGCGCTGCTCGTCATTGCTGGCGCGCAGCGAGGCGGTGGCCGCATCCAGCTCCCGCGTGCGTTCTTCCACCAGCAGTTCCAGCCGCTGGCGGTAGATGGTCAGCTCCTGCTCCGCCTGGCGCAGCGCCGTGATTTCGGTCCAGACGGCGTGCAGCAGGGGGCGCCCTTCCTGCTGCATGCGCGTCAGCATCACGCGGGCGATGAAGGGCTCGCCATCGATGCGCCGGTGCGCGGCCTCGAACTCGTAGGAGCCCTGGGCCAGTACGGCGGCGTTCACCTCCGCCTCGAGATCGCTGGTGCGCCGCCCATCGGGCTGGAAGGCGGGCGTGAAGGCGGTGGGGAAGCGGCCCAGCACCTCATCGGCCGAGCGCGCCCGCAGCATGGCCAGCACCGCCTTGTTCACCGCCACGATGCGCCCTTCCTCGACCAGGAAGGCGGCCTGCCGGGTTTCCTCGAACAGCGTGCGGAACTTGCTCTCGCTGTCGCGCAGCAGCCGGTCGGAGCTGCGGCGGTCGAGCTTGCTGCCGAGCCGCGCCGCGATGGCGTCCAGCAGCAGCCTTTCCTCGCGCAGGAAGGGGCCTTCGTCGCGCTGCGGCAGCGGGTCGCGATAGGCCAGCGTGACCTGGCCGCGGCGCTGGTCGTCGACCAGGATCGGCGCGCTCATCCGCGCCGTGGTGCCGGCGAGGCGGCCGGTCTCGAAGGCCACGCCATCCACCTCGATCCTGGCGATGGCGGAGTCGGGGTAGAACCAGCCCGCCGGCATGCAGCGGGCGACATCCTCCAGCAGCTGGCCGAGCGGCTTGGTCAGGTCCTCGCTTTCACGGAACACGGCGTAGAGGCAGGTCTGCTCCTTCACCCTTTCGCGCAGCGCGGCCTGGGTCTCTTCCAGTTCGCGCGTCCGCTGCCGCACGAAGCGGCGCAGCAGCCCCTGCAGCACCAGCAGCGCCAGGAGGCTTGCCAGCAGCACGGCGAAGACCGGCAGCGCATAGGGCGGCAGGGTCGAGGGCGGCGGCGGCAGGCCCCCATCGCCCATCCAGCGCCGCTCCAGCGCATGGCGCTCGCCCGGCTGGATGCGCGCCATGCCCTCCGTCACCAGGGCGAGCGTTGCCTCCTCGTCCCGGCGCACCGCCCAATGGCCGGTCGCGAGGTAGAGCGGCTCGGTGTGGCGGAAGGTCGCGCCGCCGCCCAGCCGCCCGAGCAGGTAGTGGATGACCTGTTCATGCCCGCAGAAGACCAGGATCTCACCCTGGCGCGCGGCCTCGACCATCGTTTCGTAGTTGCGATACGCGGCCAGGTTGGTGACGCCGGCGGCGCGGAGATGGCTGCCGCAGGCATCGCCCTCCTGCAGCCCGACCCGGAAACTGCGCGCCGAGCTGGCGTCGCGGAAGCCGCGGATGCTCTCATGGAAGAACAGGGAGACACTGAAGGCCGTCTGCGCCGGGGAGAAGGCGAGCCATTGCCGTCGCTCCTCGGTCGGCGTGATGGTGTCGATGACATCCGCCTCGCCCGCGCGCATGCGCGCGAGTGCCTGTGCCCAGGGCAGGACCTGCAGGTCGATCACGACGCCGGTTTCCCGCGCGAAGGCCGACCACAGATCGGGCACCAGGCCGCGCGGCATGCCATCCACGTCGCGGAAGACCAGCGGCGGCATGACCTCCATCGTGACGACGCGCAGCACCCGCCGTTCGCCCGGCGTCTCCGCCCGGACGGCCGGGCCGGGCAGCAGCGCCGCGAGCAGGAGCAGGACGCGGAGCAGCGCCGGCCCCCACGCCCGGGTCGCCGCGCCACATCCCGCACATCCGCTCCAGAGGGTCAGACCTGGCCTCCTGCGCCTCTATGCTGTCCCCGACCTCAGCAGCCCGAGACGATCACCTGACAGTTCTCTCCCGCGCCGCAGACTCGCCGAGCCTCACGCTCCGCATCATCGAGCTCAATGCCATATCCGGCCAGGACCTGCCCATCCGGGGCCTGCACCACCGCCGCGCAATGGTTGATGGTGGACACCGCGAGCGCGGCCGCGGAGGTGCTCGCCCCGGCCAGGAAGCCCTCGTTCATCAGGCCGAGATCGGCAACGTCGATGACGATGTGTCGGTCCTTCCCGGCCTCGCCCATCGCTGCGACCGTCTCGGTCCCCGCGAGGCAGCGTGCCATGCAGGCCCGGCGCTCCGCCCCGAGGGTGAGTTCGCAGGCGGCCGAGCAGCGCGCGGTGCGCAGCATGCCCAGGTCGCCCGGGACGCGCGGCGCGGGCAGGAAGCAGAGCTCCGTCTGCACGGAGCAGGAAATCACCGTGGGCGCCACCGCGGGGTCGCGCGGCACGCTGATCCGCCAGGCGGAGCGGTTCGAGCAGCGCACATCCCAAGGCGCCATGCCCGCCACGTCCAGCCCGGCGAAATAGGCGCCCGACACGTCGGCGCAGTTCTCCCGCAGCGGGCCCATGAGCGCCAGCAGATCCTCGCGCTGGCGCCGGATCGTCAGCCCGGCGAGCCCCTCATGCCGCACATTGCCAGAGGCCGGGATGCCGAGGCTGGGGGGCGCCTGGACCACCACCTCCATCTGCGCGGCCTGCGCCGGGTCGGGCTGGGCCGCGGCCGGGTGCCCCGCCCCCCCCGCGAGCAGCGCCCAGGCAACCAGCAGGTCGCCATCGGTGGCGTTGTTGGAATCCGGCACCACCGGGTTCCCGCGCGGGACGTATTTCCACGCGAAGAGCGAATCATTGGGCCGCCGCAGGGTGCGCGACAGCCAGGTCCACATCTGGCCGAAGGCCTCGCGGTCATCGAAGAAGACGGCGAAGAGCATGCCGTAGGACTGCCCCTCGCTGTGCGAGATGCCGGCATTGCCGGTATCCACCACGCGCCCGTCCGGACCGAGGTAGCGCCGCTTGAACGCCACCCAATCGGCCGGCTGGGGCGCCATCTCCCGGCCCGCCTGCACCTGCACGCGCAGGATGGCGGGGCTGGGCGTGGCGGGACGGGTGAGGCCCCTCATGGCCGCGCCCATGATCGTCCGGGTCGTCAGCGACAGGCGCTCCAGCACCGGCTCGGGCGTGCCCGCCGGCGCGAAGAGCGCGAAATCCGTGGTGGCGCTGAAGCCCTCCAGCCCGGACTCCGCGATGGTCGGCACATCGGGCATCTGCGCCGCGCGGCGCGCCGAAGTGAGGGCAAGCGGCCGCAACTGGCCGCCCGCGACGCGCGGAATGGCGGTGACGAGGTCCACGAAGGAGAACTGCACCTGGTCCAGCAGCAGGGCGTGCATGGCCGGCGCGCCGCCGCTGAAGCCCACGGCCTGGAAGCTGAGGCCGAAGCCCCGCGCGAACAGCTCCACCGCCAGGTGGTTGGACACGCCGGCGCCGGCCATGGCGTAGCGGATGCGCCCCGGCGCGTGCCGCGCCGCCTCGATCAGGTCCGGCAAGGCCCGGTAGCCGGAATCGGCATGCACGCAGAGCACCATCGGGTTGCTGGCGACCAGCCCGATCGGCGCGAAGTCGCGCACGATGCGCAGCGGCGTGCGGTGATAGTGCACGGCGATGGCGAAGGTGCTGTTCGGGCTGAGCACCAGCCGATAGCCATCGGGTGCGGCACGCGCCACATCCGCCATGGCGAGCAGCCCGCTCTCCCCGGTCATGACCTCGAGGGTGAAGGGCTGGCCCAGGGCGGCGCCGAGGCGGCGGGCCAGGAGCTGCGCCACGAAATGTGTCGATCCGCCGACCGCGAAGGGCACAACCAGGCGCACCGGGTGATCGGGATAGGTCGCCGCGGCGCGCGCCGGGCGGATCCATGGCAGGGCAGCGAGGCCCAGCAGCCCCCGGCGCTCCAGGGGCTGAAGCATGTCGCTGCGCCTATGCATCGCCGACCACCATGATCTGCCAGCCGAAAGAGGGCGTGTCGCCGCGCTGGCGCACGGCAAAGCGCGGGGCGTCGCGCAGCCGCGCCTCCGGCACGCCGCGCGGGGCGAGCAGCACCTCGCCGCTCGCCGCGACGAGGCCGAGGCGCAGGCCCGACTGCGCTTCCTCGCGCCGGATCGCCTCCACCACCCAGTCCCAGAGGATGTGCCAGCCGATCATCGCCACGATGTTCCCGGCGCGGTCGCGGATCGGGCTGACGAAGTCGATCAGCCGCAGCATGCCCAGGGCGGGGTCGCGATTGAGCGCGCGCTGCAGCAGGACGGCATCGTGCACATCGACGGCCGCGTTGTGGCGCGTGCCTTCGATGAACCAGGGGCGCTGGGTGACATCCATGCCCTCCAGCAGATTCTGGATGGCGGCGAAGACCCGGCCATCGGCGACGGTCGCCACGCCGATCCAGACGATGTGCGGGGCGTTGTAATGCGCCGTCTCGACGATGAAGCGCAGTTCCTCCGCATCCTGGGGCGGCCAGAATTCCTGCACCGCGCGGGCGACCCATTGCAGGTGGTCCCATTGCCGGTCGAGCAGCGCCGCAAGGCGCGCGGCGATGGCGGCGGGGTCGCGGGCCGTGCCGGGTGGCGCGGCGGAGGGTACCGGCTGGGATGTTGCGGCGCCGCCGGCCATCGCGGTCGAAAGCACCAGCAGCCCGCCCCCCCGCAGTGCCGACCGGCGCCGGATCAGGTCGCCCAGGGCCGCGTGTGCCGCGCCACTCATCGCGGTTGCTCCATGGAGGTGATGTCGAATTGCTGGATCAGGGCCAGCCATCGGCTGTTCTCTGCCTCGAAATAGGCCGGAAAGCCGGCGCGATTGCCGCCCAGCACCTGCACGCCGATCGGGGAGAGCAGTTCCTGGACATCCGGGCCGGCGAAGGCGGCGATGCTGGCCCGTTCCAGGCGATCGAGGATGGCCTCGGGCGTGCCGGCGCGGGTGAAGAGCGCGTAGTCGGTCGCGACCTCGAAGCCGGGCAGGCCGACCTCGCCCAGCGCGGGCACTTCCGGCGGTTGCGGCACGCGCGCCGCCGCCGCAATGCCCAGGGCGCGCAGGCGATCGGAGCTCACATTCGGCATCGCCGCCCCCAGTTCCAGCAGGGCAAGCTGCGCCTCGCCCCTGGCCATCGCCTCAAGCCCGGCCTGGGCGCCGCCGACCAAGACGCCGGTCAGGCTGATCTCGAGAGTGTCCGCCAGCAGCAGCATGGGCAGGTGGTGGCGCTGCGTGGTGATGTAGCGCAGCGCGCCGGGGGCGGTGCGGGCGGCGCGGGTCAGCGCCCCGAGGCTGCGCAGGCCGGACTCGGCCGAGACGCAGAGCACCAGCGGCGTGGTCGCCAGCAGGCCGAGGGGGGCGAAGGTGTCCCGGAAGCCGAAGCGGCAGGAGGCAATCTTCAGCGCGACGGCATAGACGCCGTTGGGGGCGAGCAGCAGCGTGCGCCCATCGGGGGCGGCCTCCCCGGCCAGGCAGCTGCCCGCCAGGCCGCCCTGCCCGGGCAGGTTCCGCACCACCACAGGCTCGCCCAGGATGCGCGCGAGACGGCCGGCGAGCAGACGCCCAACGAAATCAATTTGCCCACCAGAGGCAAAAGGTACGATGATCGTGATCGGTCCTGCGGTCTGCGCCCGCAATATTTTGGGCGCAGACAGGACAGCGCCGCCCCCGTGATGGCGTGACCCCGCGATGGCGTGGCGCATCGGCTCGCCTTGCCGCACGCCGTCGGCGTGAGGGCGCTGTCACCAATCCTGGGCAGGGCGAGCGGGCGGTGGTCCCCCGCCCGGGCGATGAGGATGCGGCGGCGGGTCCCGCGCGGCGCCCGGCCTCAGCCCTCGCCGGGGGCGAGGAGCTTCATCGAGAGCGCGTGCAGCCCGGTGGCGAATTCATGGGCCAGGGCGGTGTTCACCGCGCGCTGCCGGGCCACGCGCCCGAGCCCCGCGAAGGATTTGCTCACCACCGTGATGGTGTAGTGCGTCTCGCCCCCCGGCGCGGCGCCGGCATGGCCGGCATGGCGATGGCTGTCATCCACCACCTGGATCTCGGCGGGCCCGAAATGGGCGCGCAGCAGGGCGGCGATGCGGTCGGCGCGGGAAATCGAGGAGGTCGGGCTCATGTCTTGCTGTTTCGCCCAGATCGCGCCGCGGCGCCAGATTCCGCACGCCCCTTTGCCTTGCGCACCTGCCGGAGCGTGGCCATAACCGCGCGATGGCACGAAAGGGCGAGAGGATCGGCTTGGCGGCGAGCGCGCCCGAAGCCCCGACACGGTTCTGTGAGGAACCGGGCTGTGGCCTCGCCGGCGAGTATCGCGCCCCGCGCGACCGCAGGGCGCTGAACGAGTATCGCTGGTTCTGCCTGGAGCATGTGCGCGCCTACAACCGCGCCTGGGACTACTACAAGGGCATGGGCCCGGGCGAGATCGAGGCCAATCTGCGCGCCGATGCCGGCTGGCAGCGCCCGACCTGGCCGCTCGGGCGCCTTGGCGGCGCCAACCCCTTCGACAGCGAACACCTGGTGGACCCGCTGGGCGTGCTGGGGGCCACCCCCCTGCACCAGGCGCGGCGCGAGCGCCAGAAGCGGCCGGACGAACCCCCGGCCGAGCTGCGCGCCGCCCTCGACCTGCTCGGCCTGGCCTGGCCGCTGGATGCGACGATGCTGCGCGACCGCTACAAGGAGCTTGCCAAGCGCTACCACCCGGATGCGAATGGCGGGGACCGCTCGGCCGAGGAAAAGCTGAAGGACATCAACCGCGCCTACAGCCTGCTGCGCCGCAGCCTGCCCGCCGCGCTGTCCGAACGCGCCCGCGCCGCGGCCTCCGCGTAATTGCGCGCGCCCGGGTAGCCGGGTTCGCCGAGCCGCCTTAGATTGCCCCCCAAGCCACAGACGGACTGAGAGATGACCAAGCTCGCCAGTGTTGCCGAGATCCAGCCGACCAGCGCGATCGACATGCCCGATACCAAGGTCGTCGTGCGCGACGTCTTCGGCATCGACAGCGACATGGTCGTGCCCGCCTATTCGGTGCGCACCGAACATGTGCCGGAGCTCGACAGCTCCTACAAGTTCGACCGCGACACGACGCTGGCGATTCTGGCCGGCTTCGCCTTCAACCGCCGCGTGATGGTCCAGGGCTATCACGGCACCGGCAAGTCCACGCATATCGAGCAGGTGGCCGCACGGCTGAACTGGCCCTGCATCCGCGTGAACCTCGACAGCCACATCAGCCGCATCGACCTGATCGGCAAGGACGCCATCGTCCTCAAGGACGGCAAGCAGATCACCGAATTCCGCGAGGGCATCCTGCCCTGGGCGCTGCAGCACCCCTGCGCGCTGGTCTTCGACGAGTACGATGCCGGCCGCCCGGACGTGATGTTCGTGATCCAGCGCGTGCTGGAGGTGGAGGGCAAGCTCACCCTGCTCGACCAGAACCGCGTGATCCGCCCGCACAGGCAGTTCCGCCTCTTCGCCACGGCGAACACGGTGGGCCTGGGCGACACGACGGGCCTCTATCATGGCACGCAGCAGATCAACCAGGGCCAGATGGACCGCTGGAACATCGTGGCCACGCTGAACTACCTGCCGCATGCGCAGGAGACGGCGATCGTCATGGCCAAGCTCGGCCTCGACGAGAAGGATGCGAAGCTGAAGCGCCAGACCGAGGCGATGGTGGCCCTGGCCGACCTCACCCGCGCGGGCTTCATCGCCGGCGACATCTCCACCGTGATGAGCCCGCGCACGGTCATCACCTGGGCCGAGAATGCGCGCATCTTCGGCGATCTCGGCTTCGCCTTCCGCATGTCCTTCCTGAACAAGTGCGATGAGGCCGAGCGCTCGACGGTGGCGGAATACTACCAGCGCTGCTTCAACGAGGAGCTGAACACGGGCAGCCTGCTGCGCAAGGCGGGCTGAGCCCGCCGATGGCGAACCCGAAGGACCAGACGCGGCAGGAAGAGTTCAAGCGCGCCACCGCCGGCGTGCTGCGCGCCATCGCGCGCCAGCCCGAGGTGCAGGTCGCCTACCAGCCCGGCCCTTCGGGCCTCGCCGGCAAGCGCGCGCGCCTGCCGCTGCCCACCCGCGCCTTGCCGCCCGCCGAGATGGCGAAGCTGCGCGGCGCGGCGGATGCCATCGCGCTCAAGCTGCGCCACCATGATGAGGGCGTGCACGCCGCGCGCCTGCCGGCCCGACGCGAGGCCAAGGAGGTCTTCGACGCGCTGGAGGATGTGCGCGTCGAGGTCGTCGGCAGCCAGCACATGTCCGGGGTCGCCGCCAATCTGCGCGCCCGCCTCGCCGAGCAATGCGAGGCCGAGGGCTATGACCGGATGACGCGCAAGGACCAGCTGCCGCTGGCCGCGGCACTCGGCCTGCTGGCGCGCGAGCGTATCTCCGGTGAGGCCGTGCCCGCCGCGGCGCAGCGCATCCTGGAGCTGTGGCGCGATTCCCTCGGCGAGAAGGGCGAGCTTGCCCTGGCCGAGATGGCCGAGGCCCGCGCCGACCAGGACGCCTTCGGCCGCGCCGCGCGCAAGCTGCTCGCCGCGCTCGACCTGGCGGAAGCCGAGGTCGAGGCCGAATCCGAACAGGACGAGGAAGAGGGCGAGGGTGGCGAGACCTCGAGCCAGCAGGACCAGTCCGGCGAGGGCGAGGCCCAGGCGCAGGACCAGGAGAGCATGCTCGGCGCCCAGCCCGAGACCATGCAGGGCGACGCCTCGGAGGAAGAGACCGACCAGGGCGAGGAGGACGGCGCCGCGGCCGAGGGCGATGACCGCCCCGGCGGGCCGCAGCAGCGCCGCGACACGCCGCCCGTGGACGATGCCTCGGTCTATCGCGCCTTCACGAAGAATTTCGACGAGGTGGTGGAGGCCGACGATCTCTGCGACGCCGAGGAACTCGCCCGGCTGCGCCAGCAGCTCGACCAGCAGCTGTCCCACCTGCAGGGCGTGGTCTCGAAGCTCGCGAACCGGCTGCAGCGCCGCCTGATGGCGCAGCAGCAGCGCGCCTGGGAATTCGACCTCGAGGAAGGGCTGCTCGATGTCGCGCGCCTCGCCCGCGTCGTCGTCAACCCGATGCAGTCGCTCTCCTACAAGCATGAGCGCGAGGCGGATTTCCGCGACACGGTGGTCTCCCTGCTGATCGACAATTCGGGCTCGATGCGCGGAAGGCCGATCACGGTGGCGGCGATGTGCTGCGACATCCTGGCGCGCACGCTGGAACGCTGCTCGGTGAAGGTGGAGATCCTGGGCTTCACCACCCGCGCCTGGAAGGGCGGGCAATCGCGCGAGCGCTGGGTGGCGGAAGGCAAGCCGCGCAATCCGGGGCGGCTGAACGATCTGCGGCACGTGGTCTACAAGGCGGCCGACGCCCCCTGGCGGCGCGCGCGGAAGAATCTCGGCCTGATGCTGCGCGAGGGGCTGCTGAAGGAGAATATCGACGGCGAGGCGCTGGAATGGGCGTATCGCCGGCTGCTGACGCGCACCGAGCATCGCCGCATCCTGATGGTGATCTCCGACGGCGCGCCGGTGGATGATTCGACGCTCAGCGTGAACCCGGGCAACTACCTCGAACGCCATCTGCGCAAGGTGATCGGCGAGATCGAGGGGCGCGAGGCGGTGGAGCTGATCGCGATCGGCATCGGCCATGACGTCACGCGCTACTACCGCCGCGCGGTCACCATCGTGGATGCCGAGGAGCTGGGCGGCACGATGATGAAGAAGCTCGCCGAGCTCTTCGACGAGGATGCCGGCATGGCGTGGCAAAGGGCCGCCGCCGAACGCGCGCCTGCGATCGGATGACTAGCCGCGGCCCCTTGCCACGCGGCTGTTTCCCGCATGCCTTCGGCACGCATTGCCCGCATGCCTTCGGCATGACGCAAAGGGCCGCCGCCGAACGCGCGCCCGCGATCGGCTGAGCCGGGCGCTCACACGGCGCGGGCTGCTCGGCCTCTTCGCGGCCCTGCCGGGCTGCGCGGCGGCGGAGACGCCGCTCACCCGCCCGCTGCCGCTGGCGCCCCTGCCGGAGGGCGGGGCGCTGCGACTGCTGGGCGGGCTGGAGATCGACCGGGCGGGCCTGGGCTTCGGCGGGCTGTCGGGGCTGCACCTCGCCCCCGACCTGACCGTGACGGTGATCAGCGACCTCGCGCAGTTCGCGCAATTCCGGCTGCGGCTGGATGCGGCGCTGCGGCCGCAGGGGCTCGACCTGCTGCGGCGCGGGGGGCTTGGCGATGGGCGGGGCCGGCCGCTGGCGCGTGGCCATGCGGGCGATGCCGAATCCCTGGTGCGGCTGGCCGATGGCTGGCTGGTGGGCTTCGAGCGCTGGCACCGCATCCGCCGCTACCAGGACCTCGCCGGCCCGGGCGCCTATGTCGCCGCGCCGGAGGGGCTTGAGGCCGCGCCGCGCAATGGCGGGCTGGAGGCGCTGGCGCTGCTCGCCGATGGGCGCTTCCTGGCGTTGGCTGAGGCGCTGCCCGCCCCCGAGCATCCCGGCGCGACACGGGGCTGGATCGGCGCCCCGGGCGCCTGGGGCCCCCTCGCCTGGCGCGCCGGCCCCGAGATGGCGCCGGTGGATGCGGCGGGCCTGTCGGAGGGCGGTGCCCTGGTGCTGGAGCGCGCCTTCTCCCTGCTCGGCGGCTTCCGCGCCCGGCTGGTCCGCGTGCCGCAAGCTGCCCTGCGCCCCGGCGCCCTGGCCGAGGGGGAGGAACTGCTTTCGCTCAGCGACCCCCTGCCGGCGGAGAATTGGGAGGGCGTGGCGGTGCTGGACTATCGCGGCCGGCGGCTGGTGGCGCTGGTCTCCGACGACAATGAGAGCCTCTTCCAGCGCAGCCTGTTCCTGCTGCTGGAGTTGCGGGGTCAGTAGGCTTCCAGCAGCCGCGCCCGTGGCAGGGTGAGCCAGGCGCGGGCGCCGATCCCGGGCGCACTCTCCAGCCGGATATCCCCGCCATGCGCCGCCGCCAGCGACCGCGCGAGGCTGAGCCCGAGGTCGAGTCCCCGCGTGCCGCTGACCGGCCCCGCGGTCTCGGCGACGAGGTCCTGGCTCGGCATGCCGTCGCCCTCATCCTCCACGATGATCGCCACCGTCTCGGCCGCCATGACGTGGCGCAGCGCGATCACGTCATTCTCGCGGGAGTGGCGGGCGGCGCGGCGCAGCAGGGCGCCGATGGCCCCTTCCAGCGCGCGGCGATCGGCGCGCACGGTCAAGGTGCGCAGGGCCGGGTCGACCTGCCAATGGCGACGGCCGGGCCGGATCTGCGCGGCGACGGAGGCGACGGCGGCGTCGATCAGCGGGCCGAGCTGGGCGGGGGCGTCATGCAGGCTGCGCGCCGTGGCCTCGGTGGCGAAGTCGGCGAGGTCGTCGGCGAGGCGGAGCAATTGCTGGGCGACCGAATCGAGCGTCGCCGCTTCGCGTTCCAGCCGGCGTTCGGGGGGCAGCAGGTCGAGCTGGCCCATCAGCACCAGGCCGGGCCCGCGCAACTCCTGCGCGGCAAGGGAGAGGCAGCGCCCGCGCGCCGCGGCCAGCCGTTCCGCCGCGGCCACCTGGTCCCGCGCTGCGCGCAGGGAGGCGCGCTGGTGCCAGGCCAGGGCCGCGAGCAGCACAACGGCAAGCTGAAGAACAATGAGGGGAATCGAGCCATCCATCATGTGAGGGATGATGGCGCCGAATCTCTTGCGGAAAGGTTAACGCCGCATCGTTGTGCCGCCGGCGCTGGACAAAAAAACAGGGGCGACGGTAACCCTCGTCAACCCCTGTCAGCCCGGCCTGACAGCGCGGGGTTCAGCCCGCGGCGCGCTTTTCCTGCGCCTTTTCCAGGCGGCGCTTCAGCAGCTTCGCCTCGGTCGGCAGGCGGCGATCCGGCGTGCCGAGCAGGAAGGCGTCGAGCCCGCCATTGTGCTCCACCGTGCGCATGCCGTTCACCGTCAGACGCATGCGCACCGGGGTGCCCAGGATCTCGGAGAAGAAGGACGCATCCTGCAGGTTCGGCAGGTAGCGGCGGCGCGTCTTGTTGTTGGCGTGGCTGACGTTGTTGCCCGTCAGCACGCCCTTGCCGGTGATACCGCAGCGGCGGGCCATGATGCTCAATTCCCGAAAAAGCAGCCGACAGAGGGGGAAGAGACCGCCCCGAATGCCGTTCGCAGTGTGATCCGAAGGGGCGCCGTATCGCGGAAAGCGCGCGGCGCGTCAAGGCTTGGATGGGCGGCGGCGGCCTCAGCCCGGGCTGCCGCCGGGGCCCGGGGCGCCGCCCTGGGCCTCGCGCATCGCCGCCAGTTCGCCGGCCTCGACCGAGGCGAGGGCGCTGCGCAGCACCTGCGCCACGGCCTGGTCGTTCATGGTGCGGCTGAGCATGCCCAGCGCACCGCCCAGCAGGGCAGAGGCGACCGAGATCGGCATGATCCCCTGCTCGAGCATGTACTCGATCGCCTTGTCCACCACCGAGCCGGCATGGCTCAGATCTTCGGGGGCCATGCCCTCGGGGTCGAATTGCATATGCCGTACTCCTGTCCTCGGGCATTTAGGTTGCGCGGGCGCGCAGGGAAAGCCCCTATTCCGCCGCGGCGGCCGCGAGTCGGGCCGCTTCCTCCGCCGCCGCCACGGCCTCCGACTGCCGGCGCCACATGGCGGCGTAGAGGCCATCGGCGGCGATCAGCGCGGCGTGGTTGCCGCGCTCGGCCACCAGCCCGTCCTGCAGCACGATGATCTCATCGGCATCGACCACGGTGGACAGGCGGTGGGCGATCACCAGCGTGGTGCGCCCGCGCGCCGCGTCGCGCAGCGCGGACTGGATCTCCTGCTCCGTGCGGGTGTCCAGCGCGCTGGTCGCCTCGTCCAGGATCAGCAGCTTCGGGTCCTTGAGCAGCGTGCGCGCGATGGCCACGCGCTGCTTCTCGCCGCCCGAGAGCTTCAGGCCACGCTCACCCACCCGCGTGTCGTAGCCATCGGGCAGGCGCAGCACGAAGTCATGCACCTGGGCGAGCTTCGCCGCGGCCTCGACCTCCTCCTGCGTCGCGCCGGGGCGGCCATAGGCGATGTTGTAGCGGATCGTGTCGTTGAACAGCACCGTGTCCTGCGGCACCACGCCGATGGCGGCGCGCACGCTGCCCTGCTGCACGTCGCGCACATCCTGCCCGTCGATCAGCACGCGGCCCGACTGCGTGTCGTAGAAGCGGAACAGCAGGCGCGAGATGGTGGATTTCCCCGCCCCCGTCGGCCCGACGATGGCGAGCGTGCCGCCCGCCGGCACGGCGAAGCTCACGCCCTTGAGGATGGTGCGGTCGGGCCGGTAGCCGAAGCGCACATCCTCGAAGGCGATCGTGCCCTCGGTGACCTTGAGCGGCGGCGCGCCGGGCTTGTCGGCCACTTCCGCGCCCTCGCCCAGCAGGCGGAACATCGCCTCCATGTCGGTCAGGCCCTGCTTGATCTCGCGATAGGCGAAACCGAGGATGTTCAGCGGCAGCGAGAGCTGGATCATGTAGGTGTTGACCAGCACGAAATCGCCCACGCTCATCGTCCCGCCCGTCACGCGCCCGGCGGCGAGCATCATCACCGCGGTCAGGCCGAAGGCGATGATCGATTGCTGGCCGAAGTTCAGCCCGTTCAGGCTGATCTCGCTGCGCACATAGGCGCGCTCATAGCGTTCGAGGCTGGCATCGTAGCGCCGCGCCTCATGCGCCTCATTGCCGAAATACTTCACCGTCTCGTAGTTCAGCAGGCTGTCCACGGCGCGGTTGTTGGCTTCCGTGTCCTGCTCGTTCATCGCGCGGCGGAAGCGCAGGCGCCAATTGGTGAACATCAGCGTGAAGGTGATGTAGATGCCGATCGTCACCAGCACGATCAGGCTGAAGGAGATCTCGAACATCCACCACAGGATCGCCGAGACCAGCAGGATCTCGAAGATCGTGGGGATGATGTTGAACAGCAGGAAGTCGAGCACGAAGATGATGCCGCGCGTGCCGCGCTCCAGCACCCGCGAAAGCCCGCCGGTCTGCCGGTCCAGGTGGAAGCGGAGACTCAGCGCGTGCAGGTGCTGGAACACCCGCAGCCCGATGCGGCGCGAGGCGCGGGCCTGCACCTTGGCGAAGATCGCGTCGCGCAATTCGTTCAGCCCGCTGGCCGTCAGGCGCATCAGGCCATAGGCCAGCACCAGGGCGATCGGGATGGCGAGCATCGCGCCCGCGCCGTCCTGGGGTGCCAGCGCATCCACCGCGCGGGCGAAGGCGATGGGCACCAGCACGTTCACCGCCTTGGCCACCACCAGCAGCGAGAGGCTGGCGACCACGCGGAAGCGCAGCCCGGCCTCGCCCTCGGGCCAGAGATAGGGAAGCAGGGTGATCAGGGTGCGGAGGTGATTCTGCTCGCCCGCCTTGGCGGCGGCCGTCGGGGCAGGGGGGGACAAGGCGGACTCCAGAACGGGTTGCCCACAAAATGGGGCCTGATGGCCGCGCCGCAAAGCCGCGCCGGCTTCCTAGGTATGTCCCCAGCGCGCTACAGGGCTGCATGACCCTGGGTGACACCCTCCTCGACCGGCTCGAGGCGCATATCCGCGCCTGCAACAACATCGCCTCGCCCGCGCACCTCATCGCCTTCCGGCTCGGCGCCGAGCAGGTCGGCTGGCTGGGCCTCGAACTGGCGCGCTGGCTCGCCTTCCGCCCGCGCGACTTCCATTTCGACGCGGCGGGCGTGGCCATGGCCGGGCGGTTGCGTGCCGCGGACGCGCGCAGCCTGGCGCTCGATTCGGCGGTGAAGGCGCTGGCCGCGCAGGGCGCGCTGCGCCATCGCAATGAGGCCTTCGATGTGCGCGCCACCCCCGACGGCCCCGTCCTCGCCACGCTGGATCGCGGCGCGCTGCCGGCCTTCGGCGTCATCTCCCAGGGCGTGCATGTGAACGGCTTCGTGCGCCGGCCAGGGGGCCTGCATCTGTGGTGCGGCTGGCGCTCCCGCGCCAAGCCGGTGGCGCCGGGGCAGATGGACAACATCATCGCCGGCGGCATCCCCGCCGGGCTGACCCCGGCCGAATGCCTGGTGAAGGAGGCGGCGGAGGAGGCCTCGCTGCCCGCCGAACTCGCCGTGCAGGCGCGCCCCGTTGGCCGCGTCTCCTATGTCATGGCGAATGAGGAGGGGCTGCGGCGCGACGTGCTGCACTGCTACGACCTCGAACTGCCGGAGGGCTTCACGCCGCGGCCGAATGACGACGAGGTCGAGCGCTTCGAACTGCGCCCGGTCGCCGATGTGCTGGACGAGGTGCTGGAGGGCAGCCGCGTGAAGTTCAACGTGAACCTCGTGCTGATCGACTTCTTCCTCCGCCACGGCGTGATCGCCCCGGGCGAGGCGGCCGCCGCGCGGCTGCGCGCGGGCCTTGACCAGGTTGCTTGACGCGACCCTGAACACAGCATGAACATGGCGGCATGTCCGCCAGCCTTACCGCCCCCGAGCGCACCTTCGCCATCCATCGCGCCGCCGCGCGCTTCTGCGCGGAACTCGGCTGGGCGCCGCTCAGCGAGGTCACGCTGCCGAATGGCAGGCGGGCCGACATCCTGGCGCTGACCCAAGAGGGCCGGCTGCTGATCCTGGAGGTGAAATCCTGCGCGCGGGATTTCCTCGCCGACCGCAAATGGCCCGACTATCGCGACTATTGCGATGCGCTCTACTTCGCCGTCGATCCCGATTTCCCGCAGGAATTGCTCCCCGAGGATGTCGGCCTCCTGGTCGCCTCCGCCGAGGACAGCGCCCTGCTGCGCGAGGCGCCGGGCCATCCCCTGCCGCCGGCGCGCCGGCGGGCGCTGACGCTGCGCTATGCGATGGTCGCCGCCACGCGCCTCGCCGCCACGACCGACCCGGAGGGCTTCGCCGCCCGTCGCGCCGCCCTCAACGCGGAATAGAGCCCGGCCATCCGGCCGCCAGCAGCGCCGTGACCTCGGCGCGGTCCGGGCAGCCGAGCCTGCCGCCGAAGCGCGTGCATTTCAGGCTCGCCGCCGCGATGGCGAAGGCGATGGCGGCCTCTGTCGGCCGACCCTCGGCCAGGGCGAGGGCGAGGGCGCCGTGGAAGACGTCGCCGGCCGCGAGCGTATCCACCACCTCGACCTTCGGCGCGGGAATGTGGCGCAGCGCGCCGCCTTCGATCCAGAGATAGCCATCCGGCCCGCAGCTTGCGCCCACATGGCCCTGTTGCTGCGCGCTCACGCGGCGCAGGGCGGGCTCCACCGCGGCCTCGCCGGTATAGGCGAGCAGCCCGGCATCGGAGAACACGGCATGGTCGGCGAGCGGGACCAGCCGGCGCAGGATCTCCACCGGGGCAACGTCGCCATCGACCATGCGCGGCAGGCCGAGGCGCGCGGCCTCCAGCAGCGCGGCCTCCGCACCTTCGGGCCAGCGCACGTCGCAATGCAGGAAATCGGCCTGGCGCAGGCGCTCCAGCGGCAGCCAGGCGGGGGATGCGTCCACCGATGCATCGTGGAAGGGCACGACCAGGCGGTTGCCCGTGGCGTCCACCAGGATGGTGGCGTGGGAGGAGGCGGCGCCGGGGATGGCGTGCAGCCCGGTGACGTCGAGCCCCTCCGCCGCAAGCTCGGCACGGATCTGCCCACCCGGCGCATCCGCGCCGATCCGCGCCCAGACGGCGGCCTGCCCGCCCAGCTTCCGGAAGGCGCAGGCGGCGGAGATCGCCATGCCATCGACCAGCCGGCAGCCCTCCCGCGCCAGCACCTTGGCGGGCAGGGGCGGGATGGCGTCGATGCGGTAGATCGTGCTGGCGCAGACGGCGCCGAGGGCGATCAGGCGGGGGATGGGACGGGTGCTCATGGCCGCGAGCCTATCGCCGATCCGTGATCCGCTGGCCAGCGGCCGCGCTGCGCGGCGCTTGACCGCGCGGCCGCGACCCTCCCATGCTTGGCATAAGCGCAGCCCCGCCCAAGGCGCCCCCCAGGGAGACATCCGAGATGCAGAAGCTCAACGTGAACGGCCGTGCCGTGGAGTTGAACATCGACCCCGACACGCCCCTGCTCTGGGCGCTGCGCGACCATGTCGGCGTCACCGGCACGAAATATGGCTGCGGTGTGGGCGCCTGCGGCGCCTGCACCGTGCATATCGATGGCCAGGCCGTGCGCTCCTGCTCCCTGCCGGTCTCGGCGGTGACGGAAAGCCAGCAGATCGTGACCATCGAGGGCCTCTCGCCCGAGGGCAACCACCCCGTGCAGGTCGCCTGGCGCGCACTGGATGTGCCGCAATGCGGCTTCTGCCAGTCCGGCATGATCATGGCGGCGGCCGCCCTGCTGGCCGAGAAGCCGCGCCCCACCGACGCCGACATCGACGCGGCGATGAGCAACATCTGCCGTTGTGGCACCTATAGCCGTGTGCGGGCGGGCATCCACCGCGCCGCCGGCGGCATCACGGGCTGAGGGGGGCAGGACCATGACCATGCACCAGGATCTGCGCGCCTCGCGCCGTGGCGTTCTCAAGGCCGCCGGCGCGCTCGCGGTGGGCTTCCACCTCGCCCCGCGCGGCGCGCTGGCGCAGGCGGCCGCACCGAGCGCGACGCCCGAGATCAATGCCTGGGTGGTGATCCACCCGGATGACCGCGTGGTGCTGCGCATGGCGCGCGCCGAGATGGGCCAGGGCACGCGCACCGGCCTCGCGCAGATGATCGCCGAGGAGCTGCATTGCGACTGGTCGAAGATCACGACCGAATACGTCACCCCCGGCCAGAGCCTGGCGCGCAACCGCGCCTGGGGGAATTTCCTGACCGCGGGCAGCCAGGGCATCCGCCAGAGCCAGGACTATGTGCGCCGCGGCGGGGCGGTGGCGCGCACCATGCTGGTCCAGGCGGCGGCCGCGCAATGGGGCGTGCCGGTGGGCGAATGCGTGGCGAAGGACAGCGTGATCACCCATCGCCCGACCGGGCGCACGCTGCGCTATGGCGAGGTCGCGGGCGCGGCCGCGCGCCTCTCGCCCCCCGCCGAGGTGGCGCTGAAGGCACCGTCCGAATGGACCGTGATCGGCACCAACAAGCCTCGGCTCGACACGGCGGAGAAGACCACGGGCAAGCTGATCTACGGCTCGGACCTCAAGATGCCGGGGATGCTCGTGGCGGTGCCGCGGCGCTGCCCGGTCTTCGGCGGCAAGCTGGTCTCCTTCGATGCGGCGAAGATCAGCGGCATGCCCGGCGTGCGCCATGTGCTGCGCGTGAATGACGGCGCCGTGGCCGTGGTGGGCGACACCTTCTGGCAGGCCAAGAAGGCGCTGGATGCGCTGCCCATCGTCTGGGATGGCGGCGAGAATGCGCGGGTCTCCTCCGCCACCATCGATGCCCGCCTGACCGAGGGGCTGGATGCGGCGGAAGCCTTCATCGGCAACCAGAACGGCGATGCGCGCGCGGCCATCGCCGCCGCGCCGCGCAAGGTGGAGGCGGTCTACTCCTACCCCTTCCAGAACCACGCGCCGATGGAGCCGATGAACGCGACCGTGGTCTGGACGCCGACACGGTGTGACGTCTGGTGCCCGACCCAGAATGGCGAGGCCGCGCTGGTCGCCGCCGCCGGGGCGGCCGGCCTGCCGCAGACCGCCTGCGACATCCACCGCATGGATCTCGGCGGCGGCTTTGGCCGGCGCACCACGCATGACTGGCTGATCGACGCCGTGCTCATCGCCAAGCAGCTTCCCGGCATCCCGGTGAAGACGCAGTGGACGCGCGAGGAGGACATGGTGCAGGGGCGCTACCACCCCGTCACCAAGGCGAAGATGACCGCCGGCATCGATGCGAATGGCGAGATCACCGGGCTGCACATGCGCATCTCCGGCCAGTCGATCCTGTCCTTCGTCTTCCCCACCGCGCTGCAGAACGGGCGCGATCCGGTGCAGTTCCAGGGGCTCAACGCCTCGGGGGCGGAGAGCGCGATCGGCTACACCTTCCCGAACCTGCTGATCGACCATGCGATGCGCAACACGCATGTGCCGCCGCATTTCTGGCGCGGCGTGAATCACAACCAGAACGCGGTCTATCTGGAGTGCTTCCTCGACGAGGTGGCGCACGCCACCAACCAGGATCCGCTCGCGCTGCGCCGCAAGCTGATGGGCAACCACCCGAAGCATCTGGCGGTGCTGAATGCGGTGGCGGAGAGGATCGGCTGGGGCAGCCCCGCCCCGGCGGGCGTGTTCCGCGGCATCGCGCAGCAGATGGGCTTCGGCAGCTATGTCGCGGCGGCGGCGGAGGTTTCCGTCAGCGCGCGCGGCGAGCTCAAGATCCATCGCATCGTCGCCGCCACGGATTGCGGTGTGGCCGTCAATCCGCAGCAGATCGCGATGCAGATCGAGGGCTCCTTCGTCTATGGCCTCTCCGCGCTGCTGCATGGCGAGTGCACGGTGAAGGACGGCGCCATCGAGCAGACGAATTTCGACACCTACCGCGTCCTGCACATGGAGGAGATGCCGAAGGTCGAGAGCATCGTCATGCCCTCCGGCGGGTTCTGGGGCGGGGTGGGTGAGCCCACGATCATGGTGGCGGCGCCGGCGGTGCTGAACGCCATCTTCGCGGCCACCGGCAAGCGCATCCGCAACCTGCCGATCAAGGACCAGGATCTGCGCCGGGCGTGAGGCATTGGTGGGCGCTGCTGCTGCTCGCCGCACCGGTTGCGGCGAGCGAGGTGGCGCCCTTCACCGTCACGGGCGATGCCATCGAGGCCCCGCTCGCGGGCCTCATCGGCGATGCGCGGCGGGGCGAGGCCGTGGTGCGCAACCGCGAGACTGCCAATTGCCTGATCTGCCACAGCATCCCCGGCACGGCTGAGCGCTTCATGGGCGATGTCGGCCCGGCCCTGGCGGGCGTTGCGGATCGGCTCACGCCGGGCCAGATGCGCCTGCGCCTGGTGGATGCAACGCTGCTGAATCCGGGCGCGGTGATGCCCGCCTATCACCGCACCGAGGGCCTGGTCCGTGTCGATGCGCGCTTCGCGGGCCGCCCGGTGCTGGGCGCGCAGGAGATCGAGGATGTCGTCGCCTATCTCGCGACGCTGAAGGAGTAAGGGGATGCACGCGATCACCCGCCGCGCCGCCCTGGCGCTGGCCGCCCTGCCCGCCGTGGCGGGGGCGAGCGAGCCGGAGGAGAGCTTCGAGGCTGCCCAGCGCGCCATCCTCGCCGGGCGCAGGCCGCGCGCCGATGGCATCACCATCGACATGGCGCAGCTTTCGGAGAACGGCAATTCGGTGGACATCGCACTCAGCGTGGACAGCCCGACCACGCCGGCCGACCACGTCACCGCCATCCATATCCTGGCCGAGAAGAACCCGGTGGCGCGGGTGGCGCGCTTCGACCTCACGCCGCGCGCCGGCCAGGCGGCGGTGGCGACCCGCATCCGCCTCGCCACCACCCAGAGCATCGTGGTGCTGGCCGAGACCAGCCGGGGCGAGGTGCATCGCGCGTCGCAGGAGGTCATCGTGATCCTCGGCGCCTGCGTGGACGGAGGTTGATATGCAAAGGCGTATCGAAGAGTCCTGCCTGCGGCCCGCAGGGCCGAGGCGCCGAACGGCGCCCGCCGCTGATGCGGCGAAGCCAAGCCGCGCGGATGCGCGGCGCCCGGCGTCTGAGGGGCGCGAAGGTTTATCCTTCGCGCACGCCAAGTGAACCCGATCACCGCCCGCATCACCCTGCCCGCCAGCGCGAAGCGTGGGGAGGTCGTGCCCGTGCGCGTGCTGGTGCGCCACGACATGGAGCGCGGCATCGACGCGCCCGGCCTGGTGCGCGTGCCGCGCAGGATCCTGCACAGCATGCGCGTGACCTATGCGGGGGCGGAGGTGTTCCGCATGGCGCTCTCCACCGGCATCACCGCCAACCCCTACATCGCCTTCACCACCGTCGCGGTCGAGACCGGCGACATGGTCTTCGAATGGGTCGAGGATGGCGGCGCGGTCTATCAGCGCAGCGCGCGGCTGGTTGTGACGTGAGCGATCGGGAAACCCTCTCCCCCGCTGATGGGGGAGAGGGCTGGGTGAGGGGGACGTCCCGGAAGCTGAAGGCGTTCATCGCCCGACGCTCCCCCCTCACCCAGCCCTCTCCCCCCAAGGGGGGGAGAGGGTTCCAGGCTGCGCTCGTGGCGCTCGTGCTCGGCCTGTGCACCGCCGCCGTCGCCGCCGACCTCCGCCCCAGCCGCGACTTCCTGCCCCCCACGATGCGCGCCCAGCAGGAGGACCCGACCCGCCATCCGGGCTGGCTCTTTGTGGATGAGGGCGAGGCGCTGTGGCAGCGCGGCGCCAGATCCTGCCAATCCTGCCACGGCGGCATCGAACGCATGGCCGGCGTTGCCACGCGCTACCCGGCCGTCGCCGCCGATGGCGCGCTGCTGAACCTCGAGGCGCGGATCGAGCGCTGCCGCACCGAGCAGCAGAACGAGGCGCCCTTCGGCTATGAAAGCGAGCCCCTGCTCTCGCTCACCGCCGCCATCGCGCAGCGTTCGCGCGGGATGCCGATGTCGGTGCCCACCGACGGCCCGGCGGCCGCCTTCCTCGCCGAGGGGCGGCGGCTCTACGAGACGCGCCAGGGCCAGCTCAACCTCGCCTGCGGGCAATGCCATGACGACAATGCCGGGCGGCGGCTGCGCGGCGATGTGATCTCCAACGGGCTCGGCACCGGCTATCCGGCCTATCGGCTGGAATGGAACGGCATGGGCTCGCTGCACCGCCGGCTGCGCGCCTGTTCGCTCGGCGTGCGGGCGACGCAGTTCCAGCTTGGCGGGCCGGAATACCTCGCCCTGGAGTTGTTCCTCGCCGCCCGGGCCACGGGCCTCCCGGTGGAGGCGCCGGGGCTCAGGCGGTAGGGCGCTTCAATCCGCGAACTGCCCCGCGGCGACGATCAGCGGGCGCAGCCGCGCGATCTCGCTGGCCAGGAAGCGGGTGTGGTAGTCCGGCGTCGCCTCCGCATCCGTGGCCGTGGTGGTGAGGGTTTCCGCGTAGCGCTGGCGCAGCCTGTCCTCGCGCATCGCCGCGCGCATCGCCTGGGCCAGGCGCTGCTGGATCTCGGCCGGCGTGCCGGCGGCGGCGTAGAGCCCGTGCCAGGCGGACATCACCAGATCCACACCCTGCTCGCGCGCGGTCGGCACGTCGAAGCCCGGGATGCGCTCGGTGGTGGTCACGGCGAAGGCCCTGATCCGCCCGTCGCGCGCGAAGGGCGCGGCGATGGTCGCCTGGTCGCAGGAGATGTCGAGCCGCCCGGCCATCATCTCGGTCATGGCGGGCGCGCTGCCGCGATAGACGATGGTGGTGGCGTTGCGCCCGGCGGCAGCCTGCAAGAGCATCCCGCAGAGCTGGTTCGACCCGCCGAGCCCGGCATGGCCGAGGTTGAGCCGGTCTCCCTGCTCGCGCATCACGGCGAGGTAGCTGGGCAGGTCACGCGCCGGGAAGTCGGGCCGGGCGACGATCGCCATGCCGGTGTGCGAGACGAGGCCGAGCGGCGCGAGGCTGCGCTCGATGTTGAAGGGCAGCTGGCGATAGAGCGTCGCCGCGGCGGCGAGGCCGATATGGTGGATCAGCAACGTCTGCCCATCGGGGCGGGATTGCGCGACGCGCGCGGCGGCGATGGTGCCACCGGCGCCGGTCACGTTCTCCACCACCACGGATTGGCCGAGGTCGCGCGCCATGCCGTCCGCGATCAGGCGGCCGATCATGTCCGTCCCGCCGCCGGGGGCGAAGGGGATCAGGATGGTGATGGGCCGCGCCGGCACACCCTGTGCGCCGGCGCGCGTGCCGATGAAGGGCGTGGCAAGCGCGCTGGCCAGCAGCGTGCGGCGCGTCGGGTACATGGGGCTTCCTCGTGGCTTCTTTTGCGAACGGCTCTGCGACCGTCCCGCGAAGCTTAGAGCAATATGCGTTCAGATGGAATCATCTGAACGCATTTCTTGCTCTAGATTCAATGATTTGCAGAGCACGAGCTGCGTTCATCAGAACGCAGCGTGCTCTAGCGGGAAGCGCCCCTGCCGCAAGGCAAGGGCGGGCCGGCTATCCGCGCGGCAGTTCCTGCTCCGCCAGGGTGGCGAACCAGGAGGCGCCGATGGGCAGGATCTCGTCGTTGAAGTCGTATTTCGGGTGGTGGACCATGGCGTCGCCCTCACCCTTGCCGCCGCCCAGGAACAGATAGGCGCCGGGGCATTCGTTCAGCATGAAGCTGAAATCCTCACCGCCCATGGTGGGCTGGGGCAGGGGTCGGGCGCGGGAGTCGCCCACCACGGCCGCGGCGGCGCGCGCGGCGATGGCGGTGCTCTCCGCCTCATTCACCGTCGCCGGATAGGCGCGGGTGAAGCTGCAGGTGGCAGCGCCGCCCATGGCGCTGGCGATGCCCTTCACCGTCTCGGTGAAGCGCTTCTCCAGCAGGTCGCCCACTTCGGGCAGGAACCAGCGCGCCGTGCCGCGCAGTGACACCGTCTCGGGGATCACGTTGAAGGTATGCCCGCCGGTGATGTGGGCGATGGTCAGCACGCCCGATTCCAGCGGGCTGACATTGCGCGCGACGACACTCTGCAAGGCGGAGACGATCTGCGCGGCGATGACGATGGGATCGACACCGTTATGCGGCATGGCGCCATGCGCGCCGCGCCCGGTGATGGTGGCCTCCAGATTGGCCACCGCCGCCATCACCGGCCCCGGCGCGTGCAGGAAGATGCCGGCCGGCGCGCCGGGCCAGTTGTGCATGCCGAAGACGCGCTGCATCGGGAAGCGCTGGAACAGGCCTTCCTTCACCATCACCTCGCCCCCCGCGAGGTTCTCCTCGGCCGGCTGGAAGATCAGGTAGACGGTGCCGTCGAAATTGCGCGTCTCGGCCAGGTAGCGCGCCGCGCCGAGCAGCATGGTGGTGTGGCCGTCATGGCCGCAGGCATGCATCAGCCCCGGTGTCTGCGAGGCATAGGGCTTGCCCGTCTCCTCGGTGATCGGCAGCGCGTCCATGTCGGCGCGGAAGCCGATGGCACGGGTGGAATTGCCCGTGCCGCGGATCACGCCGACCACGCCGGTCTTGGCGATGCCGGTGATGACCTCGTCGCAGCCGAACTCGCGCAGCTTGGCGGCGACGATGGCGGAGGTCCGCACCTCCTCGAAGCCGAGCTCCGGGTGCTGGTGGAAATCCTGCCGCCAGGCGGTCATGTCGGGGTGGAATTCGGCGATGCGGTTGACGATGGGCATGGGGATCTCCGGGGCGGCGCGCCGGTCAGGCGGCGAAGGGACGAGGGGTCAGGCCGAAGCGCGCGACCAGGGGCGCGATATCGATGGCGCCCGGTTGCAGCAAGGGGGCGATGGTGGCGGCCTGCAGTGGCTTGCGGAAGGGCAGGCGATCCAGCAGCCCGGCCTCGGTGCGCGGGGCCGGGGCGCCGGCGGCGCGGGCGATGGCGGCGAGTAAGTCCAGCGCCGGCATCGCGGTGGGCCCGGCGATGTCGATCACCTCCGGCGCATCGCCCAGGCTGTCGAGCCCGGCGAGGAGGCAGGTGGTGAGGTCGGCCAGATGGATCGGCTGCGCCACGCCGGGCGGCAGGAGCACCAGCGGATTCGCCTTGAGCGCGTTGGCCAGCGCGGCGACCCCATCGCCCGGGAAACCGTGGATGGCGCTGCTCCGCAGCAGCAGGCCCGCGCGGCCGCTGGCGACGAAGGCGGCGGCATCCTCCTTCACGCAGCCAAGCAGCAGGAAGCGCGCCGCGGCGGGGGCGGCGGCCAGCACCTCCGGCACGAAGCGCGCGGGCCCGCAATGCACGACGATCTCCGCGCCCTCCAGGCGTTTCGCGAGCGTCGGCGCATCCTCCAGGTCGGCGAAGACCGCCTCGGTGGTGATGGAGGTGAAAATCCAATGCGCGGCGTTGCGCACCACGGGCAGGAAGGGCCGCCCTTGCGCCTTCAGCGCCCGGCAGAGCGCCGCCCCGGCCGGGCTGGCGGCACCCAGGACAGCGATCATGGCGCTGCTTGAAGGAAGCGCAGATCCGCCCCTTCCGGCGCCTGGGTCACCTGCTCATGCACCAGCCGGTCCCAGCCGCGCGCCGGGGCGGGGGCGGGCGCCCAGGCGGCGCGGCGGGCGGCGAGCGTGGCGTCATCCACCAGCAGATCGAGCCGGCGGTCCTTCACGCTGAGCCGGATGCGGTCGCCCGTCTGCGCCAGGGCGAGCGGCCCGCCCACCGCGGCCTCGGGGGCGACATGCAGCACGATGGTGCCGAAGGCGGTGCCGGACATGCGGCAATCGCTGATGCGCACCATGTCCTTCACGCCCTGGCGGGCGAGCTTCTTGGGGATGGGCAGGTAGCCGGCCTCCGGCATGCCGGCGGGGCTGCGCGGGCCGGCCCCCTTCAGCACCAGGATGTCGGTCGGCAGCACGTCCAGATCCGGGTCGTCGATCCGATTGGCGAGGTCGGCGAGGCCGTCGAACACCAGGCAGCGCGCCTCGGTCTCGAAGAGCCCGGGCGTGGCGGCGCTGCGCTTGAGGATGGCGCCATCGGGCGCGAGGGAGCCGCGCAGCGTCACCAGGCCGCCCACCGGGCTCACCGGCTCGCTCCGGGCGCGGATGATCTTCCGGTCCACGAAATGCGATCCGTCCCCGATCCGATCCCGCAGCGTCACGCCATCCAGATCAAGGGTGTCGAGGTCCAGCAGGTCCCGCAATTCCCACAGCAGGGCGCGCATGCCGCCCGCCGCGTGGAAATCCTCCATGTAGCCCTCGCCGGTCGGCTTGAGGTCCACCAGCACGGGCGTGGTTTCGCTCAGCGCGTCCAGCCGCGCGAGGTCGAGGGTCAGGCCCGCCCGGCCCGCGATCGCCGCCAGATGCACCACCGCATTGGTCGAACCACCCAGCGCCAGCAGCACGCGCGTGGCGTTGTCGAGGTTGCCCTGCGTCATCAGCGAGAGCGGGCTGACCGGCTTGCCGATCAGCCGCACCGCCTGCGCGCCCGCTTCCTCCGCGATGCGCAGCCGGTCGGCATGCACGGCGGGGGCGGAGGCGGCGTCGAGCGGCATGAAGCCCAGCGTGGCGGCAAGGCAGGCCATGGTCGAGGCCGTGCCCATCACCCCGCAGGTGCCCGCCGTGGTGGCGAGCTTGCCCTCCAGGGTGCTGATCTTCTCGGCGGACACGTCACCCGCGCGATAGCGCGCCCAGTAGCGCCGGCAATCGGTGCAGGCGGAGAGCCGCTCGCCCTCGAAGGCCTGGGCCAGCATGGGGCCGACCACGAGCATGACGCTGGGCGTGCCCGCGCTGATCGCGGCCATGAGCTGCGCCGGCACGGTCTTGTCGCAGCCGCCGACCAGCACCGCGGCGTCCATCGGCTGGTTCGCCAGCATCGCCTCGGTGTCGAGCGCCATGAGGTTGCGGTAGTGCATGGAGCAGGGGCTGAGCGAGGGCTCGCAGAGCGACACGGTGGGGAAACTCAGCGGCAGGCCGCCGGCCGCCAGCACGCCGCGTTTCACCGCCTCGATCAGCTCGGGGATGGTGCGGTGGCAGTTGTTGTAGTCGCTGGCGGTATCCGCGATGCCCACCACCGGCTTGTCGAGCATGGCCTGGGAATAGCCCATGGATTTCGCGAAGGAGCGCCGCAGATAGAGCGCGAAGTCGCGATCGCCGTAGTTGGAGCTGTTCCGGGCGAGGCCGAAAGGGGCGGGGGGCTTTGGGACATCGGTCATGGGTGCAGCGAAGGCTACCCGGGCCGGCTTGTCCAGGGGGGCGGGGCGGGGTTGCGGTATCGGGTTACCGTCACCGGAAAACCCATGTCCGTGCTTGACTTTCCCGCGCCTCGCCGCGATACAGCGCGACCTTTCATTCGGAAGCCTGACAAGACCATGTTGACGAGACAGACAACCTCGGTGAAGCCGGCGGACGTCACCAAGGGCTGGGTGCTGATCGACGCCGACGGCCTGGTGCTCGGTCGCCTCGCGGCGCTCATCGCCAACCGCCTGCGCGGCAAGCACAAGGCCACCTTCACCCCGCATGTCGATTGCGGCGACCATGTCGTCGTCATCAACGCGAAGAAGGTGAAGGTGACCGGCCAGAAGGCGGAGCAGTCCGTGTTCTACTGGCACACCGGCTACCCCGGCGGCATCAAGGGCCGCACCGTGGCCGAACGCCTGGCCAGCCCGCACCCCGAGCGGGTGATCGAGAAGGCGGTGGAGCGCATGATCACGCGCGGCCCGCTCGGCCGCGCGCAGATGCGCAACCTGCACGTCTATGCGGGCCCCGAGCATCCGCATGCCGGCAACACCCCGGCGCTGCTCGATGTCGGCGCGCTGAACCGCAAGAACGTGGCCGGTGGCCCGGCCAAGAAGGTTGCCTGAGATGAGCGAGACCTCGACCCCGCGGACCGGCGGCTCCCTGGCTGAGCTCAAGGACCTGGTGAACGCCGCCGGTGGCCCCGCCGCCGCGCCCGCCGCCCTGCCCGTCGAGCCCAAGCGCGACGCGCTGGGCCGTTCCTACGCCACCGGCCGCCGCAAGAACGCCGTGGCCCGCGTCTGGGTGAAGCCCGGCAAGGGCAGCATCGAGATCAACGGCAAGCCGGCGGCGAAGTATTTCGCCCGCCCCGTGCTGCGCATGCTGATCACCCAGCCCTTCCTGGTGGCCGACCGCTACCAGCAGTTCGATGTCTTCGCGACCGTCGTCGGGGGTGGCCTCTCCGGCCAGGCCGGCGCGCTGCGCCACGGCATCTCCCGCGCGCTCACCTACTACGAGCCCGGCCTGCGCGGCATCCTGAAGAAGGCCGGCTTCCTGACGCGCGACCCCCGCGTGGTCGAGCGCAAGAAGTACGGCAAGGCGAAGGCGCGACGCAGCTTCCAGTTCAGCAAGCGCTGACCTGCGTCGTCATACCTTCACGTTTTTCCGAAGGGGGCGGGTCCGCAGGGACCCGCCCCTTTTGCTATCTTGGCCCTCCGCGACAGGAGCATGACCATGCCCAAGGGACCCATCCCCTCCGTCTTCATCGATGGCGAAGCCGGCACCACCGGCCTGCAGATCCGTGAGCGCCTCGCCCGCTTTCCGGGCCTCGTCCTGCGCTCCATCGCCGATGCCGATCGCAAGAACGCGGAGGCCAAGCGCGCGCTGATGGCGGAAGTCGATCTGGTCGTTCTCTGCCTGCCCGATGACGCGGCGAAGGAGAGTGCGGCCATGGCCGCGAGCCTCGGCGCCGCCGCGCCCAAGCTGATCGACGCCTCCACCGCGCACCGCACCGATCCCGCCTGGGTCTATGGCTTCCCCGAATTGAGCGCGGCGCAGGCCGCCGCCGTCGCGGGGGCGATGCGCGTCGCCAATCCGGGCTGCTACCCCACCGGCGGCATCGCGCTGATCCGCCCGCTGGTCGAGGCCGGGATCATGGCGCCGGACCATCCGGTCACCGTCAACGCCGTCTCGGGCTATAGCGGCGGCGGCAAGGCGATGATCGCGGAGTTCGAGCCCACGCGCAGCGCGGCGCCCTTCTTCCTCTACGGCCTGACGCTCGAGCACAAGCATGTGCCGGAGCTGCAGAAATACAGCGGGCTGACGCGCCGGCCGATCTTCGTCCCCAGCGTCGGCGCCTTCGCGCAGGGCATGCTGGTGAGCGTGCCGCTGCACCTCGCCACGCTGAACGGCAGCCCGCGCGTGGCGGATATCGAGGCCTGCCTGCGTGCCGCCTATGCGGGTTCGGGCTGGGTGCGCGTGGAGGCCGCGGATGGCAAGGCGCGGCTCGCGCCCGAGGATCTCAACGGCAGCAACTGGCTGGAGCTGCGCGTCTTCGGCTCCGACAAGCACGGCCAGGCGGTGCTGGTGGCGCGGCTCGACAATCTGGGCAAGGGTGCCTCGGGTGCCGCCGTGCAGAATATCGGGCTGATGCTCGGCCTGGACATCAACGCGGCCCTGCCGCTCGCAGCGGAGTAACCACCTTTGTCAACCTACCCCTTCGAAGGCAAGCTGCCCGCCATCCACGAGACCGCCTGGGTCGCGCCCACCGCGGTCGTCGTCGGCGATGTCGAGATCGGGCCCGACAGCTCGGTCTGGTATCACTGCGTGCTGCGCGGCGACACGAACATCATGCGCATCGGCGCGCGCACCAACATCCAGGACGGCTCGATCCTGCACCTGAACGCCGGCGCCGAGCCGCTGATCATCGGCGACGACGTCACCATCGGTCATGCCTGCATCGTGCATGCCTGCACGCTGAAGAACCGCGCCTTCGTCGGCATGGGGGCCACCGTGCTCGACCGCGCGGTGATCGAGGAAGGTGGCATGCTCGGCGCGGGCGGGCTGCTCACCCCCGGCAAGGTGATCGGCCCCAATGAGCTCTGGACCGGATCCCCCGCCAAGCTGGTGCGGGTGATGACGCCGGAGGAGCGCGCGCGCTTCGACAAGACCGCCGTGCACTATGTGGAGCTGGCCCGGCGCCACCGGGCCAGCCTCAGCGCGACGTGAGGCGCCGCGCCCTTCTGGCGCTGCCGCTGCTCGCCGCCTGCGCCGTTCCGCCGCCGCCCACCCCCGTCACCCTGCCCGACAGCGCGCTGCCGGAGGGGATCGGCGACCCGGTGCGCGCGGCGATCCTGGGCAGCGCCTTCGCCTTCGCGCAGCCTGCCAGCATCGCCGGTGACGCGGCCGCCGGCGCCACGGCGCTGGGCCAGGTGGAGTTCCTGGCGGTGGAACTCGCCGGCCCGCGCTGGATCGGCTTCGATCCGCTGGTGGTGCCGATGCTCTCCGAGGCGCGGGCGGAACTCCGCGCCGCGCTCGGCTTCGCGCCGCTGCTGCCGCCCCAGGGCGCGATCGATGCGCTGTTCGGCGCGGCCGCCGCGCTGCGGCGGAACGACCGGGAGGCGGCGCTGCGCGCCCTTTCCCCCTTGGCACCGGGGGCGGAAGCGGCGACGCTGGCGCGCCTGGCCGCCCTGCCGCCCCTGCCGCGCACAGCCCAGGCCACGGCGCGGGCGAACCGCGCGCTGATGCAGAGGGATCGAGGCAATGGCCGCCGCCCGTTGTTCTGACCATCTCCGACGCTTCGCGCTGTTGGCCCTGCTCGCGGTCGGTGCCTGCACCGGCGCGCCGCGCCTCGTGCAGGGGCCCGCGGTGCCGTTGCCGCCGCCACCGCCCGGCACGCCGAGCACCGCCGGTGATCCGGGGCGCGGGGCGGTGCTCGCCGCCGTCTACGCCTTCACCCGGCCTGAGCGCCTGCACGGCAACCCCGCCGCGGCCGCCCGTGCCGTGGCCGATCTGGAATGGATGGCCGCGACCCTGCCCTTCGAGCAGCAATGGATCGCCGCCAACCCGGCCACCTTCAGCCAGCTCGCCCTCGGCCGGGATGAGGTGCGCGCGGCCCTCGGGCTGGACGGCGCGGCGCCGCCGCACCGCGTCGCCGCCGCGCTCGGCCAGGCCGCGGTGGCGCTGGATCGGCAGGATCGCGCCGCGGCGGCCGGGGCGCTCGCCCCCGTCGCACCGGGCGGCGCCGATGGCGCGCTGCGCGTGCTCGAGGCGCTGCCCCGCCTGCCCCGCGCGGCCGAGGCCACCTCGCTCGCGGATCGCGAGATGCTGCGCCTGATGCAGGACGACCCCCTCTCCTGACCCGCTTCCTGGCAAGGGATACCGCCATGCGCGCCGGCCTGTGCTGCCTTGCTTTCCTGGCCCTGGCCGGCTGCGCGGAGCTGCGCGGCCCCGCGCCGGCCACGCGCATCCCGGCCGCGCTGGTGGCGGGCAGCGCCGATCCCGTGCGCCTCGCCGTGGACCAGGCGGCGGAGGCCTTCGCCGATGCCGGGCGCAGCCTCAACAACCAGCCCGCCCGCACCGCGCGCGCCGTGGCGCAGGTGGAGTTGCTCGGCGTGGAATTCGCCCGTGACCCGCGCTGGGCGGCACTGCCGGGGGGCGTGCGCTTCGAACTGCGCGCGGCGCGGACCGAACTGCGCGCCGCACTCGGCACCCGCGCCAATGCCGATCCCGACGCCGTGGTGCGCGCCCTGGCCGGGGTGCTGGTGGCGCTGGAGCGTGCGGATACGGCCGCCGCCGCCGCGGCGCTGGACGCGGCGCTGTTCGAGCCCGGCGGCAATGTGACGCTCGCGCGGCTCGCCCAGCCGGGCAGCCTGCCGCAGACCCGCAACGCAACCTCCCTGGTGCGGGAGGAGGTGGAGGCGCTGAGCCGCAGCCGCCTCGGCGGCATCGCCGGGGGGCTCGATCCGAATGCCGGCGCGCTGAACCAGACGCCCGGCTTCGGCAGTATCAGGTAGCCGCGAAGCTCTGCCGCACGCCGTCGAGGGCGATCTGCGCGGCGAGGGCCGCCAGCAGCACGCCGAGCACGCGGCCGATCACATGCCCGCCGGTCTTGCCGAGCAGCCGCGCCACCGTGCCCGCGCCGAGCAGGCAGACCAGCGTCAGCACCAGCACCACCACCAGCGCGGCGATGACGGCAAGGTATTCCTCGACGCTGCCGCGCGCCTGCTCGCGCATCAGGATCATGCTGGTCATGCCGCCGGGGCCGGCCAGCAGCGGGATGGCGAGCGGGAAGACGGAGATGTCGTTCTCCTCCGCGCCGGCCTTCTGCTCATCGGGCGTGGCGCGCAGGAAGGTCTGGCCCATCACCATGTCGGCGGCGAGCAGGAAGAGCAGCAACCCGCCCGCCACCTTCATCGCCGGCAGGCCGATGCCCAAGGCGCGCAGCAGCCAGCCGCCGGCGATCGAGAAGGCGACGAGGATGATGGAGGCGATGATGGTCGCGCGGATCGCCTGGCGGCGGCGTTCGGCCTCGGTGTTGTTCGTCGTCATCGAGGCGAAGATGACCGCCGTGCCCAGCGGATCGATGATCACCAGCAATGCGACGAGGGTGAAGCCGAAGCTCTCCAACATCCCGCTAGCTTCCCACTTTCAGCGTGCTGGTCAGGCCGCGCAGGCAGGCGAGGATGGAGAGCGGCGTGATCTTGCCGGTGCGCGGGTTCTCCTCGCTCGGCACGTTCTCGATCGTCATGGTCAGGCGCGCTGCAGCGGCCTCGACGCGGATGGTGTGGGTGTTGCGGGTGACCCCGGGATCGGCCCAGATCTCGACCATCGTGCGCTCCGGCCCGATGCCGGCCAGCGCCAGGGCGGCGGCCACGTTCACATTGGCCGGGAAGCCCTGCGCGGCGTCGAAGGCATTGCCCTTGAAGACCAGCGTGGCGGCGGTGATGGTCGTAACGTCGATCCTGTGCTGCTCGAGATAGGGCGCACCGACCAGGCCGCGCGGCGGCTTGCGCGTCTCGATGGTGACGGAGGCGACCTCGCCCTCGGCCGCCGCGCGCACGGCATCGAGGCCGAGCAGCGCGCCAGTGGGGACGATGATGCGCGCGCCGGATTGGCGCGCGGCCTCCACCAGATGCATGCGCGGCAGCAGCGCGCCCACGGAAGAGGGCACGAAGATCTTGCCCAGACCGATGGCGCTGGTGGCGATCTGCTCGAAGACGGCGGCGGGCGCCGCCTCCACCACGATGTCGGCGCGCTGGGCGAGGCTCGGCAGGTCGACCAAGTCAGGCATGCTGCGGAAGCCGGCCATGTTGGCCCGCGCCTTGGCTTCGTCGCGCGCGCTGACGGCAACCAGGCGCAGCCCCTGCACGCCCTGGTCGAGCGCACGGGCCAGATGCAGGCCGATGGCGCCGAGACCGCCGATGGCAACCGTCATTTCACGCATGTGTCGAGACCTCGATGGAACTGGAAAGGCTGGGAGAGGCGATGGCAAGCCGGGTGGCGGCGTGGCGGGACGCCCGTCACATCGCTGGGCTGCGGCCACCATCGACATTGATGGCGGTGCCGGTGATGTAGCCGCCCTGGTCGGAGGCGAGGAAGGTGGCCAGCGCCGCGAATTCCTCGGCCTTGCCGATCCGCCCGAGCGGCACGCCCTTGCCCTGCTCAGCCTTCCATTCCTCCCAGGTGATGCCGCGCGGATCGGCGGCGTGGCGACGCACCCATTGGTCGGATTCGATGATGCCGACCATCATGCCATTCACCAGGATGCCATGCGGCGCGCCCTCGCCGGCCAGGATCTTGGTCAGTGCCATGCCGGCGGCGCGGGAGACGGCGGTGGGCGCGCCGGCGGGGCCGGGCGTCTTCGCCTGGGTGCTCAGCACGTTGATGATGCGGCCCCATTTCTTCGCCTGCATGCCCGGCCAGACGGCGCGGATCAGGCGGATGGCGGCGAAAAGCTTGAGGTCGAGATCGGCCTGCCAGAGCGCGTCGTCCACCTCCATGAAGGGGCCGCGCTGGCTGGTGCCGGCGTTGTTCACCAGGATGTCGATGGGCCCGAGCGCGGCGGTGGCGGTGGCGACGGCATGGGCGCAGCCCTCGGCGGTCGCGATGTCGGCCGGGATGGCGATGACCTGCGCGCCCTGGAAGCGCCCGGCGATCCGGGCCCGCGCGGCGTCCAGCGCCTCGGCCCCGCGCGCGACGAGGGCGACCCTGGCGCCGGACTCGACGAAGCTATCGGCGATGGCGAGGCCAAGGCCCTTGGAGCCGCCGGTGATCAGGGCGGTGTGGCCATCGAGGCGGATCTGCATGGGGGCGTCCTTCGCGGGGACCGGCCGCCCGCGACAGGCGCCCCGCCGCCTGTCTGGCGGGGCGAGGCCGCGAACGCGGCCCGCGGCCTATGCCGCGAAGCCATGCCGGCGGATGCCGGCGCCCGGCGTCTGAGGGCTGGAAAGGCTTCCGATGGGGCGATCGACGGGGCTCGAACCCGCGACATCCAAGACCACAACCTGGCGCTCTACCAGCTGAGCTACGACCGCCACATCGGAGGCGCTGGATAGGGCGGGCGCGGCCTTGGCGTCAACCCGTCACTCAGCCCGCCGCCGCGCGCGGCGTGCCGGCGCGGCGTGCGAGCCAGGCCTCGAGCCGCTCGAGTGCTGCCGTCAGCACCGCCTCGTTCTTGCAGAAGGCGAAGCGGGCGTAGTGGTTGGGCGCGTCGGCGCTGGCATAGAAGGCCGTGACAGGAATCGCCGTGACCTTCGCCTCGGTGGTCAGCGTGCGGCAGAAGGCGACATCGTCGCCGGTGAAGCCGAGGGGGCGGAAATCGGTGGTGATGAAGTAGCTGCCCTGGGTCGGCAGCACGCCGAAACCCAAGCGCGCCAGCCCGTTCGCCAACAGGTCGCGCTTGGCCTGCAGGCTGCTGGCGAGGCCGGCGAAATAGGCGTCGTCCTTGGCGAGGCCCACCGCGATGCCGCGCTGCAGGTTGGGTGGCGTGGTGAAGGTCAGGTTCTGGTGCGCCTTCAGCACGTTGGGATAGAGCCCGGCATCGCAGGTGATGTAGCCGATCTTCCAGCCCGTGAGGCTGAAGGTCTTGCCCGCCGAGCCCACGCGCATGCAGCGTTCGCGCATGCCGGGCAGCGTCATCAGCGGGATGTGCTTCCAGCCGTCGAAGGTCAGGTGCTCATAGACCTCGTCGCAGATCGCGTAGCAGTCGTGCTTCTGCACAAGCTCCGCGATGTAGGCGAGCTCCGCGGCGGTGAAGACCTTGGAGGCCGGGTTCATCGGCGTGTTGAGCAGGATCGCCTTGGTCTTCGGCCCGAAGGCGGCGGCGAGCTCGGCGCGCGGCAGCTCCCATTTCGGCGGGCTGAGGCGCACCAGTTTGGGGATGGCGCCCAGCAGCTTCACCACCGGCAGGTAGGTGTCGTAGAGCGGCTCGATCAGCACGCATTCATCGCCGGGGTTCAGCACGGCCATGAGGCAGGCGGTGATGGCTTCGGTCGCACCCGAGGTGACGATCACCTCGCGCATCGCATCCACCTCGAGCCCGTAGAAGCGCTTGTTGGCGGCGGCGACGGCCTGGCGCAGCTCGGGCAGGCCGGGCATGGGCGGGTATTGGTTGCGCCCGTCCTTCAGCGCGGCGGCGGCGGCCTCGATCACGTCTTCCGGCCCGTCATAATCGGGGAAGCCCTGGCCGAGATTGATGGCGCCGTGTTCGACGGCCAGCGCCGACATCACGGTGAAGATGGTGGTGCCGGTGGCGGAGAGCAGGTCGTTCTGGGGCTTCACGGGCGGGGCCTTGGGCGCAGTTTTCGATCGCAGCGCCAGACAATGGGGGGGGAGGCCGGGGGGCGCAACCTCTGGCCCCGGGGCGTTTCGCGCATCTGCCCATGATTTTGGCAGTTTGCACGATTTATGGCAGAATTGCGTGGCGGGCCTGTCAGAATCCGCGGCCGGTGGCGTTGCCGTCCTGGCATGGCCCATGCAAAACCCCTCCCGCGCCGAGAGGCGTGAACCGAGTGGGTTGCGGGCAGGAGACAGGCTTGCGCGCGGGCCCTGGCCATCCGGGCCAGGGTTTCGAAGCAGCAGGCGGAGTGACGGAGCCGATGAAAAAGATCGAGGCGATCATCAAGCCCTTCAAGCTCGACGAGGTGAAGGACGCGCTGCACGAGATCGGGCTGCAGGGCCTGACGGTGGTGGAGGCGAAGGGGTTCGGCCGGCAGAAGGGCCATACGGAGCTGTACCGCGGCGCCGAATACGTCGTGGATTTCCTGCCGAAGGTGAAGATCGAGGTGGTCTGCCCCGATGAGCTTTGCGAGCGCGCGATCGAGGCGATCACCGCCGCGGCGCGCACCGGGCGCATCGGCGATGGCAAGATCTTCGTCAGTGACGTGCAGGAAGTGATCCGCATCCGCACGGGCGAGCGGGGCGACGACGCCGTCTGAGGGCGGCACCGCCGGCGATGACCGAAGGGGCGCAGCGGCCAGGGGCCGCGAGCACCCGGAGGTCTGAATCGCAGGCGCAAGCTTCACGTTGCCGCCACGCATCGTGGCGGCAGCGCGAGACGGGCCGGACCGGCATGGGCCGGGGAAGGCTGGCTGGATGCAGGGCGTCTCCCGCAGCGGGAGGGTCGCCGGCATCCGGGCGCGTGGCGGAGGCCGGTCTCCGTCGCGCGGCACTTGGACCGGGACGAGCAGGGAACAGGACCGCACACGATGGCGAAGAAGCCGGCAGCCGGGGGCAGCAACGCCGCCGTCTCCAAGGTCATGGAAATGATCAAGGAGCACAGCGTCGAATACGTCGATTTCCGTTTCACCGATCCGCGCGGCAAGTGGCAGCACACCGCGCAGCACGTCTCCACCATCGATGAGGACGTGTTCTCCGACGGCATCATGTTCGACGGTTCGTCGATCGCCGGCTGGAAGGCGATCAACGAGTCCGACATGATCCTGATGCCGGATGCCGCGACCGCGGTGATGGATCCCTTCTCGGCCAAGCCGCAGATGATCCTGTTCTGCGACATCGTCGAGCCCTCGACCGGCCAGATGTATTCGCGCGACCCGCGCAGCACGGCCAAGCGCGCCGAGGCCTACCTGAAGAGCACGGGCATCGGCGACACGGCGTTCTTCGGCCCCGAGGCCGAGTTCTTCGTGTTCGACAGCGTGAAGTTCGGCACGGGCGGCAATTTCGGCCACTTCTCCCTCGACAGCATCGAGGGCCCGGGTGCGAACATGAAGGACTACCCCGAGGGCAACATGGGTCATCGCCCGGTCGTCAAGGGTGGCTACTTCCCGGTTCCGCCGGTGGACAGCGAGAGCGACCTGCGCGCCGAGATGCTCTCCACCATGGGCGAGATGGGCCTGCCCATCGAGAAGCACCACCATGAGGTGGCGCAGAGCCAGCATGAGCTCGGCACCAAGTTCGGCCCGCTCGTGCAGCAGGCGGACTTCATGCAGATCTACAAGTACTGCGTGCACAACGTTGCCCACAGCTACGGCAAGACGGCGACCTTCATGCCGAAGCCGATCTATGGCGACAACGGCTCGGGCATGCATGTGCACCAGTCGATCTGGAAGGCCGGCAAGCCGATGTTCGCGGGCAATGGCTATGCGGACCTCAGCGAGATGGCGCTGCACTACATCGGCGGCATCATCAAGCACGCGAAGGCGCTGAACGCCTTCACGAACCCGCTGACCAATAGCTACAAGCGCCTGATCCCGGGCTTCGAGGCCCCCGTGCTGCTGGCCTATTCGGCCCGCAACCGCTCGGCCTCCTGCCGCATCCCCTACGCGACGAGCCCGAAGGCCAAGCGCGTCGAGGTGCGCTTCCCGGATCCGGGTGCGAACCCCTACCTCGCCTTCGCGGCGATGCTGATGGCCGGCCTCGACGGCATCAAGAACAAGATCCACCCGGGCGACGCCATGGACAAGGATCTCTACGACCTGCCCCCCGAGGAGCTGAAGGGCATCCCGACGGTGTGCGGCTCGCTGCGTGAGGCGCTGGGTGCGCTCGCCGCCGACCACGAGTTCCTGCTCGCCGGCGACGTGTTCACCAAGGACCAGATCGAGAGCTACATCGAGCTGAAGTGGACGGAAGTCTACAAGTTCGAGCACACGCCGCACCCGGTCGAGTTCGAGATGTACTACTCGGTCTGATCGTCCTTCGGACGGTTGGTCTGGAGAACCCGCCGGCGCAAGCCGGCGGGTTTTTTCATGTGCCCTCGCCGCGGCCCCAGCCATCGTCGCGCAGCGTCAGCTTGCCGAGCAGCGCGAGCAGTTGCGTTCGTTCCCTTGACGACAGTGGCGCCAGCATCGCCGCCTCGCGCGCCTGCAATTCGGGCAGCAGCCGGGCCAGCAGCGCCTGGCCGGCCTCGGTCAGGTCGAGGATCGCGGCACGGCTGTCCTCCGGGTGCGGGCGGCGGCGCACGCGCCCGGCCCGGATCAGCCGCCCCACGGCGCGGCTGATGCTGTTCTTGGGCAGGCTCGAAGGCCCCGCGATCTGCTGCGCGGTCAGCCCCGGCATCTCCGCCAGCCAGAGCATCACCACGAATTCCGGCCGGCTCAGCCCCTCCCGCGCTTCCCAGGCGCGGTAGAGCGGGCCGGTCAGCGTGTTCGCCAGCCAGGAAATCCGGTAGCCCGCCAGCACCGGGGCTGTGGCGAGCATGCGGTCGAGCGGGCCGGAATCTTGGTTCCACATGGAACCATCCTGCGCTAGCCTCGCGCCCAAGAAAACAGGAGGAATGCCATGTCGTACCGTCCCACCCTGCCCCGACGCGCCCTGATGGCCGGCGCGGTTGCCGCCCCCTTCCTCGGCGTCGCCACCGCCCGCGCGCAGCGCCAGGACCCGCGCGTGCTGCGCTATGTGCCGCAGGCCAACCTCGCCAGCCTCGACCCGGTCTGGACCACGGCGACGGTCACCTCCAACCATGGCTACTACGTCTACGACACGCTCTTCGCGCAGGATGCGCAGGGCGCCTACCAGCCGCAGATGGCCGAGGGGCACAGCGTCTCCGCCGATGGCCTGACCTGGCGCATCACCCTGCGTGAGGGCCTGACCTTCCATGACGGCACGCCGGTGCGCGGCGTGGATTGCGCGGCCAGCCTGCGCCGCTGGTCGGCGCGCGACGGGCTGGGCCAGGTGCTGGCCGGGCGCGTGGCGGAATGGGCCGCGCCCGAGGACCGGGTGCTGGAGATCCGGCTCAACCGGCCCTTCCCGCTGATGCTCGCCGCGCTGGGCAAGGCCTATGCCGGCATCCCCTTCATCATGCCCGAGCGCATCGCGCGCACCGATCCCAACACCGCCATCACCGAGGTGATCGGCAGCGGCCCCTATCGCTTCCTGGCCAATGAATACGTCTCCGGCAGCCGCGTGGCCTATCAGCGCTTCGAGGGCTATCGCCCGCGCGCCGAGGCGCCCTCCTGGGGGGCGGGCGGCAAGGTGGCGATGGTGGATCGGATCGAGTGGCAGATCATCCCCGATGCCGCCACCGCCGCCGCCGCGCTGCGCACCGGCGAGGTCGATTGGTGGGAATTGCCGCAGGTGGACCTGCTCGCTGCCCTGCAGCGCGACCGCAACATCGCCGTGCGCGTCATCGATCCCACGGGGCAGCTCGTGTTCATGCGCATGAACAGCCTCTCCGGCCCCTTCGCCAACAAGGCGCTGCGCCAGGCGATCCAGATGGCGGTCAGCCAGCCCGACTATCTCCGCGCCTCGGCGGGGCAAGAGGCCGATGCCTGGCGCGAATGCATGAGCCTGTTCCCCTGCGGCACCACCTATGAGACCAAGGCCGGGCCGGGCCTCGCGCGCATGCAGGCGCCGCGCAACCTCGATGCCGCGCGCGCCGCGATCCGCGCCAGCGGCTATGCGGGCGAGCGCATCGTGGTGCTCAACCCCTCCGACTTTCCGCTGATCCAGCCGCTGGGCGTGGTCACGCACGACCTGTTCCGCCGGCTCGGCCTGAACAGCGAATTGGCGGAGAGCGACTGGGGCACGGTGGTGCAGCGCCGCACCAACCGCGAGATCCCCGAGCGCGGCGGCTGGAGCGCCTTCCACACCTTCGGCGCCAGCGGGCTCTTCGCCAATCCGCTGGTGAATCTGCTGGTCCGCGGCACGGGCGAGCGCGGCTGGCCCGGCTGGTACCAGAACGCCGAGGTCGAGGCCGCCGTCACCGCCTGGCTCGACGCGCCGGACGAGGCCTCGCGCCGCGCGGCCGCGGATACCGCGGGGCGGATCGCGATGGATGAGGTCTCGACCCTGCCGCTCGGCATCGTGTTCAACCGCACCGCCTTCCGCCGCAGCATGAGCCCGCCGATGGAGGGGGCCGCGCCCTATCCCTGGAACATCCGCAAGACGGTCTGAGCGGCGCTTTCCGCGCGCCAGCGTTTCGGCTATCGCGCCGGCATGGCCGGCCCGACCCTGCGCATCGCCCTTGCCCTCGCGCTGCTGCTCGGCGGCGCGGGCTGGTTGCTGGCCGAGCAGGGCGGGCGGATGGCGCTGCTCTGGGGGCTGGGCGCCGCGCTCGGGCTGAGCCTGTTCCACGCCGCCTTCGGCTTCGCCGGCGCCTTCCGGCGCCTGCTGGGCGAGGGGCGCGGCGTGGGGCTGCGGGCGCAGATGGTGATGCTCGGCCTGGCCGTGCTGCTGTTCTTCCCGGCGCTCGAGGCCGGCAGCCTGTTCGGCCAGCCGGTGCGCGGCTTCGTCTTTCCGGTCGGAATCGGGCTGCTGGTGGGCGCCTTCCTGTTCGGCATCGGCATGCAACTCGGCGGGGGCTGCGGCTCCGGCACGCTCTACACGGCGGCGGGCGGGCAGGGGGCGCGGATGTGGGTGACGCTGGCGAGCTTCATCGCCGGGGCCACGCTGGCGGCCTATCTCTCCGAATCCTGGAGCGCCTGGCCGGCGCTGCCGGCGGTCTCACTGCCCGCGAGGCTCGGCACCTGGCCGGCGCTGGGCCTGAGCCTTGGCGTCTTCGCGCTGGTCTGGGCGGTCTCCGTCGTCCTCGAGCGCCGCGCGACGGGCGGGGTGGAGCGGCTGGAATGGCGCGGCGGGGCGCTGCTGCGCGGGCCCTGGCCGTTGGTCTGGGGCGCGGTCGCGCTCGCGCTGCTCAACTTCGCGACCCTGGCCGTGGCCGGGCGGCCCTGGGCCATCACCGCGGCCTTCCCGCTCTGGGGCTCGCGTGGGATCGAGGCGCTCGGCCTGGACGACCCCGCCTTCTGGCCCTTCTGGGAGGACCCGACCCGCACCGAGGCGCTGCTCCGCCCCCTGCTGGCGGACCGCATCACGGTGATGGATCTGGGGCTGATGGCGGGCGCCTTCCTGGCCGCCGCGCTGGCGGGGCGGGCCGCGGAGTGGCGCTGGCCGGGCTTCGGGCCGCTGGCGGGCTCGGTGGTCGGGGGCGTGTTGCTTGGGGTTGGGGCGACGCTGGCCTTCGGCTGCAATGTCAGTGCCTATTTCGGCGGCATCGCCTCGGGCAGCCTGCATGGCTGGGTCTGGATCGTGCCTGCCTTGATCGGCAATTGGGTGGGGCTGAAGCTGCGCCCGGCCTTCGGGCTCGGCCGGCCCGCGTAAATTTTTTCGGGGGGCGCCGAGGCGAATTCCTCCTGTGGCGCCGGGCCGCCCTGCCATGCCATCCTCCCCTACCTTGCCCGCTTGGCATGGCCTTGCCGAAGCCGCCCGGAGAGGCGCTTGCGCCCGCCCTGGGTTCGTTTGACGGCGGTGGGCGCAGCGATTAGCCACGCGCTCCCGCCTTGCCGGAGACGCCAGAGATGACCATCCGCGCCCTGTTCACCGCCGCCCTGCTCGCGCTCGGCGCCCCCGCGCTCGCCCAGACGCCGGGCCCGATCGCCGCCGAGGGATGCCTCGGCTGCCACGGCCCGGGTGGGACCGGGATGGGCCCCATCGTGTCGCTGGCCGGGCGCGACCAGACCGAACTCGTCGCCGCCATGGCCGCCTTCCGCAGCAATGAGCGCGCCGGGACCATCATGGGCCGCGTCGCCCGCGGCTACACCGAGGCCGAGATCGCCGCCATCGCCGCGCATTTTTCCCGACTGCCGCGCTGAGGAGCCGGATCATGACGCACCATCTCTCCCGCCGCGCGCTGCTCGGCGCCGCCGCTCTCCTCGCCGCCCCGGCCACGCTGCGCGCCCAGGGCAGCACCGCCCGCCTGCTCGTCATCGGCGGCGGCTTCGGCGGCGCCTCGGCGGCGAATTTCGCGCGCCGCACCTATCCCTGGCTCGAGGTCACGCTCGTCGAGCCCAAGACGCGCTTCGTCACCTGCCCCTATGGCAACCTCGTGCTCGCCGGGAAGCGCCAGATCGGCGAGATCACGCACAGCTATGACGGGCTGCGCGCGCGCGGCGTGCGGGTGGTGCATGACTGGGCCACGGGCATCGACCCCACGGCCCGCACCGTCCGCCTGCAGGGCGGCGAGACGCTGGGCTATGACCGGCTGATCCTCTCGCCGGGCATCGCGCTGCGCTGGGGCGCGCTGGAGGGCTATACCGAGGCCGCCGCCGAGATCATGCCCCATGCCTGGGTCCCCGGCGACGGCGCGCAGACCCTGCTGCTGCGCCGCCAGCTTGAGGAAATGCCCGATGGCGGCGTGGTGGGCATGGCGATCCCGGCCAACCCCTTCCGTTGCCCGCCGGGCCCCTATGAACGCATCAGCATGATCGCGGCCTACCTCAAGCGCCACAAGCCGCGCTCCAAGATCCTGGCCTTCGACGCGAAGGAGGCCTTCAGCAAGCAGGGCCTGTTCCAGGATGGCTGGGCGGCGCTCTATCCCGGCCTGGTGGAGTGGGTGCCGGCCAGCCGCGACGGGCGCATCGTGAAGGTGGACGCCACCGAGCGCGTGCTGGAGAGCGAGTTCGGCGAGAAGCACAAGGTGGCGGTGGCCAATGTCATCCCGCCGCAATCGGCTGCCCGCATCGCGATCGATTCAGGGCTCGCCGACAATTCCGGCTGGGTGCCGGTGAACCCCATCACCTTCGAGAGCCGCGCCGCGCCGGGCATCCATGTCGTCGGCGATGCGAACATCCCCGGCCCCATGCCGAAATCCGGCTACATCGCCAATTCCACGGCGAAGCAGGCGGTGGCCTCGGCCGCGGCCTCGCTGCGGGGCACCGCCCCCTCGGCCGGGGTTTACTACAACACCTGCTATTCCCATGTGGGCGACGAATACGGGATCTCGGTGGTCGGCATCTTCCGCCCGAATGCGGAGGGCAATGCCATCGTCGAGGTCGCGAATTCGGGCGGCGTCTCGCCGCGCGGAAACCTGCCGGAGCAGCGGCGGCTGGAAGCGCTCTACGCCGATGCCTGGTACGCCTCCATCACGAAGGACATGTTTGCGTGAGCTTCCGGCCTGGCCGCCGTGCCGTGCTTGCCCTGGCCCTGATGCCCGTCGCGGCGGCGGCCATGCCGACCGAGGCCGAGCTCGCCGCCGCGATCCGTGAGCAGATCGGCGATGCCGTGCCGGAAGAGGGTGGCATCACGCTGCGCGTGCCGGTGGTGGCGGAGAATGGCGGGCAGGTGCCGGTGACGGTGCTGGTGGACAGCCCGCAGACCGAGGCCAATCACGTCACCGCCATCCATCTCTTCACCCCGCGCAACCCGACCGCCGGGGTGGCGAGTTTCCGGCTGACGCCCTTGCTCGCCCGCGCGGAGGTGCAGACGCGCATCCGCCTCGCGGAGGAACAGCGGCTGATCGTGCTGGCCCAGTTCAACGATGGCCGCGTGCGGCAGGCGAGTGCCGAGATCCGCGTGACGACCGGCGGGTGCCTGACATGAGCGGGTCGCTCGCCACGCCACGCATCCGCGCGCCGCGCTCCGCCCGGCCAGGCGAGGTGGTGGAGATCCGCACCCTCATCGAGCACCCGATGGAAACCGGCCTGCGCCAGCAGGGTGCGCGCCCCGTCCCGCGGGACATGCTCAACCGCCTCACCGTGCGGGTGAATGGCGCGGTCGCCTTGCAGGCGGAGCTGCGCAACGGCACCGCCGCCAACCCCTATCACGTCTTCTTCCTTCGCCTCGATCGCACCAGCGAGATCGACTTCACCTGGACCGACGAGGCCGGGCGCAGCGCGCGCGCCAGCACGCGCATCACGGTGGGCTGAGGCTCTCCGCCATCCGCCGCAGCGCCGCGGCGGTGGCGGCATCGGCGGGCAGCAGCGCCTCGACGAAGATCTCCGACAGCGTGACATCCACCGGCGTGCCGAAGACGGTGGTCGTGGTCAGGAAGGCGAGTTCCCCCACCCCCGGCACGCGCAGCCGGAAGGCAAGTGCCACGGCGTTGGCGTCCACCGTCGCGTGGCCGAGCGGGCCGGGATAGCCGCGCAGCTCCTCGAGCAGGGCCAGCAGCTCGGCATCCGCGCTCAGCGCCGCCTGCTGCGCGAGCCGTTCGAGGATATGCGCGCGCCACTCCGGCAGGTTCACGACCATCGGCGCCAGGCCGCGCGGGTGCAGCGACAGGCGCAGCACATTCACCGGCGGGGCGAGCAGCGCCGGATCGACGCCGGCCAGCAGCGGCGCCACCGCGCCATTCGCCGCCACCATGTGCCAGCCGCGATCCAGGGCGAGGGCCGGGAAGGGCATGTGCGCCGCCAGCACCTGCTCCACCGCCGCCCGCGCCGCCTGCAGCGCCGGGTCGCTCAGCGCCCGGCGGGGAAAGACCGGGGCATGGCCGGCGGCGACCAGCAGCGCGTTGCGCTCGCGCAGCGGCACCTCCAGGTGGCGGGAGAGGCGCAGCACCATCTCGCGGCTCGGCACGGCGCGGCCGCTCTCGATCCAGCTCAGATGGCGCTGCGAGACCTCGGCCGCCAGCGAGAGGTCGAGCTGGCTGCGCCGGCGCCGCTGCCGCCAGGCGCGCAGCAACTCGCCGACCGGCGCGGCGGGGGAGGGAAGGGTCAGGCTGGCCATGCGGGGAGGATAGGCCGCGCCGGCGCGGCGCCGCCATGACCTCGGAGGTCATCGCGCCGCTGACGCGCCGGGCGGATGCTCCGGCCATCGGAACCGAGAAGGAGAGCCCCGATGGACCGTCTTCCCGCCACCCCCCTGCTGCGCCTGTCCCTGATGATCGATGCCGTGGCGAGTGGCGCCACCGGCCTGCTCATGGCCGCCCTGCCCGGGCCGCTCGGCGGGCTGTTCGGCCTGCCGCCGGGGCTGGTGCAGGGGGTGGGGCTGTTCTTCCTGCCCTATGCGGCGGGCGTGGCCTATCTCGGCACCCGCCCGGCCCCGGCGCGGCGCGCGGTGCAGGCGGTGATCCTGCTCAACCTGATCTGGGTGGTGGACAGCCTGCTGTTCGCGGCCTTCGCCCGGCCGCTGCTGGGGCTCGCCCCCGGCGCGCTCGGAATCGCCTTCGTGCTGGGGCAGGCGGCGCTGGTGCTGGGCTTCGCGTTGCTCCAGGCCATCGCGCTGCGGCGTGCAGACGCAGGGCCGATGGCTGCCCCGCGTGCGGCGTGATAACGGACGGGGCATGAGCATCTCGCCCCGCCCTGCATGTCGCTGATCGGCGCGCATAGCGCCGTGGTCTCGCTCGGCGCCTCCTGCCAGCCGGCGCGGCAGATCCGGCTGAACCAGGATCTGCTTTCGGCCCGGCTGGGCGATGCGCTGCATCCCCAGACCCTGCCGCTGGACTGGATGTTCGCGCCCCCCGATGCCGCGGCGCGGGTCATCGCCGCCCCGGTGCGGGTGCCGCCCCAGCGGGGCGAGTTGATCCGTGCCGAGCAGCCTTTCTGGGCTCGGCATGGGCTGTGGCTCTGGCACGACCCGATCGCGTCCGACGCCGATTTCGCCGCGATGCAGGACCGCCAGGCGCGGCGCTGGGCGCGCTTCGACGCGCTGGCGAGCCTCAAGCGGCGGGTCTTCGTGGTGGCGAACACGCAGAACAACCTGCTGCGCGTTGCCCATGCCGCGCCGCAGCGGCTCGATTTCCGGCTGAGCGCGCAGCGCATGGGCGCGATCGCGGCGGCCATCGCCGGGCGCTTCGGGCGGGACGGCAACACGCTGCTCTTCCTCGCCTATGCCAGCCGGCTCACGCCCGATGCGCACAAGGCGGGCTTTCCGCTGGCGGTGCTGGAACCCGATGCGACGGACCATGAGGGCGACGACGCCCAATGGCGCGCCGCCTTCGACAGGCTTCTGGCTTAAGCCCGGCCGGCGTTGACCGAGAGCGCGGCGGGGTCGATGCGCAGCCGGGCCAGGGCCTCGCGCCACAGCCGCTCGGGCGCTTCCTCGAACAGCAGCGCGCGGTCGGCGGGGACGGAGAGCCAGGCGTTGCGCTGGATCTCATCCTCCAGCTGGCCGGGACCCCAGCCGGCATAGCCGAGAGCGAGCAGCCCCTCGGTCGGCCCGCCGCCGCCAGCGATGGCCTTGAGGATGTCCACGCTCGCGGTCAGCGCAATCTCGCCGCTCACGCGCAGGCTGCCCTCGGTCTCCCAATCGGCGGTGTGCAGCACGAAGCCGCGCCCGCCCTCCACCGGCCCGCCCTGCATCAGCCGGATGCGCCGCGCCGGCGGCGTGGGGGCGACATCGAGCTGCTTCATCAGATCATCGAAGGTCATGCCCGGCATCGGCTTGTTCAGCACGAGGCCCATCGCGCCATCGGGCGAATGCGCGCAGAGGCAGATCACCGTGCGGGCGAAGCGCGGGTCCTGCATGTTGGGCATGGCCACCAGCAATTGGCCGGAGAGATAGCCCTCCAGGATCGTGGTGGAGGCAGGAAAGGGTTTCGGGGCGCGTCGGGCCATGCGGGAAAGATGGCGGTGCCGGGCCGCGCCCGCAAGCGTATCGCCCGCATGGACGGCAGGGCGGATTCTGCCCTATGGAGACCCACCCAACGGGAGAGAGTTGAGATGACGATCAAGGTCGGTGACAGCATGCCTGCGGTGAAGATCATGCAGGCGACGGCAGAGGGGCCGAAGGAAGCCGCGATCGGCGAGATCTTCGCGGGCAAGACCGTGGTGCTGTTCGGCGTGCCCGGCGCCTTCACCCCGACCTGCTCGGCCAAGCACCTGCCCGGCTTCGTGCAGAACGCCGCCGCGCTGAAGGCCAAGGGCGTGGACCTGATCGCCTGCATGTCGGTGAACGACGCCTTCGTGATGGGCGCCTGGGGCAAGGACCAGGGCATCACGGATGAGGTGCTGCTGCTGGCCGATGGCTCGGCCGACCTCACCAAGGCGATGGGCCTGGAATTCGACCTGACGGCGCGCGGCCTCGGCCTGCGTTGCCAGCGCTTCGCCCTGGTGGCGAAGGACGGCAAGGTGACGCATGTCGCCGTCGAGGCGCCGGGCGCCTTCGAGGTCTCCAAGGCGGAGGCCGTGCTGGCCGCGCTTTGATGGCGCGGGACCCCTTCGGCCCGGCTGCCATTGCGATGTTCGCCTGGCAGTCGGGCTGGGTCTTCACGCTGCGCAGCGCGCAACTCGCGCTGCAGCCGGGCAATGCGGCCGGCTCGCTGGCCGAGATGGTGGCGGAGAAGCAGCGGGCCTTCGCCGATGGCATGATGGCCGCGGGCAAGGCCGCGCTGCTCGGCAGCCGGCCCGATGTGGTGGCCGCCGCCGCGCTGCGCCCCTCACGCCGCCGGGTGGCGGCGAATCTGCGTCAGTTGAAGCGCGACGGGCTGGGTTAGGCGCCCACAGCCGGCGCGCTGCGCGCGACGCCACCATGCAGGTCGAGCATCCGCTCATGCCAGGCATGGATCGCGTCGTCCGGTTCCAGGATGCGCAGCGGGCTCACGCAGCGCGCCCACATGAAGCTGCCGAAGACGATGTAGTCGGCGTAGTCGGGCTCCTCGCCGCCGAGATAGGCCTGCAGCTTCAGCGTCATGCGCAGCGGCTGCAGGCTGGCGCGGAAGGCAGGAAGCTGCGCCTCGCGGTCGGCGGTGACCTCGGCCAGCGGCTTGCCGAAGCGCTTCTCGCGGCTCGCGATGAAATAGGCGCGGTCCTTCGGATCCAGCAGCGCGGGAATGTCGCTGACGATGAAGCGCACCAGCCCCGCACTCACCACGGCATCGGTCCAGGCGGTGATGAAGCGGTAGCTCGCGGGCCGGCCATGCAGGATGGCGGGCGTTTCGGGATAGGCGGCGTCCAGGTGCTGCGCGATGGCCCAGCTGTCGGGCACCACCGTCGTGCCATCGACCAGCACCGGCACCTTGTCGTGCTTGGCGAAGGCCAGCTTCTCGACCTCCGTGAAGCGCCAGGGCACCGAGACGAAGTCGATCCCCTTATGTGCCAGGGCCATGCGCGATCGCCAGCAATAGGGGCTGAACACCAGGGCCGGGTCGCGGCCGCAGAGTTCGTAGAGCTGGCGGGCCATGGCGCTCTCCTTCAGGCAGGGATTCGGGGCGTGGCGTGTACCGCCGCGGCCAGGCCGCGCACCTTGTCGAGCACGGCGCCCACGGTGGCGGGCGTGGCGCGGCCCTCGGCGTCCAGCGTCGCGGCCAGCGTGTCGACCAGCGCCGTGCCCACCACCGCGCCATCCGCGACCGCGGCCGCGACCGCCGCCTGCTCGGGCGTGCGGATGCCGAAGCCGATCGCCACCGGCAGGTCGGTGTGGCGCTTCAGCGCGGCGATGGCGGGCGCGAGCGAGGCGTAGTCCGCGCTGCGCGTGCCGGTGATGCCGGTGATCGAGACGTAGTAGATGAAGCCCGTGGTGGCGCCGAGCACGCGCGGCAGCCGCGCTTCCTCCGTGGTGGGCGCGACCAGGCGGATCAGATCGAGGCCCTGCGCGCGGGCATGGGGCTCGACCTCATCGGCTTCCTCGGGCGGCACATCGACGATGATGAGGCCATCGACGCCCGCGGCGGCGGCCTCGGCGCAGAAGCGTTCGACGCCATGGGTCAGGATCGGGTTGTAGTAGCCCATCAGCACGATCGGCGTGTCGGCTTCCGTCGCGCGGATGCGGCGCACCATCTCCAGCACGCCGACCACCGTCGCACCCGCCTTCAGCGCGCGCTGCCCGGCCTTCTGGATGGAGGGGCCATCGGCCATCGGATCGGTGAAGGGCACGCCGATCTCGATCACGTCGGCCCCGGCGCCGGGCAGGCCCGAGAGGATGGCGAGCGAGGTCTCGCGGTCGGGATCGAAGGCCTGGAGATAGGTGACGAGCGCGCCGCGCCCCTCAGCCTTGAGCGCCGCGAAACGGGTGGCAATGCGGCTCATCTCAGATCTTCTCGCCCAGGTGCTTCGCGACCGTGAAGATGTCCTTGTCCCCGCGGCCACAGAGATTCATCAGCAGGATGTGCTCGGCCGGCAGGGTGGGGGCGATCTTCATCACATGCGCCAGAGCGTGCGCGGGCTCGAGTGCGGGGATGATCCCCTCCTGCCGCGAGCAGAGCTGGAAGGCTTCCAGCGCCTCGTCATCCGTGGCGCCGACATATTGCACGCGGCCGATCTCATGCAGCCAGGAATGCTCCGGCCCCACGCCCGGATAGTCGAGCCCGGCGGAGATGGAATGCGCCTCGGTGATCTGGCCGTCGCCATCCTGCAGCAGATAGGTGCGGTTGCCATGCAGCACGCCCGGCCGGCCGCGCGAGAGCGCCGCCGCATGCTCATGCGTATCGAGGCCACGGCCCGCCGCCTCCACGCCCACCATCGCGACATCCTTGTCGTCGAGGAAGGGGTAGAACAGGCCCATGGCGTTGGAGCCACCGCCCACGGCGGCGATCAGCGTATCCGGCAGGCGGCCCTCGGCCTCGAGCATCTGCGCGCGCGCCTCGGTGCCGATCACGGATTGGAAGTCGCGCACCATGGCGGGGTAGGGGTGCGGGCCGGCGACGGTGCCGATGCAGTAGTAGGTGTCGTGCACATTCGCGACCCAGTCGCGCAGGCCTTCGTTCATCGCGTCCTTCAGCGTGGCGGCACCCGAGGTCACGGGCACGACCTCCGCACCCAGCAGCTTCATGCGGAAGACGTTGGGCTGCTGCCGCTCGACATCGGTCGCACCCATGTAGACCACGCAGGGCAGGTCCATGAGCGCGCAGGCGGTGGCGGTGGCCACGCCATGCTGGCCCGCCCCGGTCTCGGCGATGATGCGCGTCTTGCCCATCTTCTTCGCGAGCAGGATCTGGCCGAGCACGGCGTTGATCTTGTGCGCGCCGGTGTGGTTCAGCTCGTCGCGCTTGAAATAGACCTTGGCGCCCAGGCCGGGCGCGGCGGATTTGCGCAGATGCGCGGTCAGGCGCTCGGCATACCAGAGCGGGCTGGGGCGGCCGACATAATGCGTCAGAAGCCGGCGCCACTCGGCCTGGAAGGCCGCATCCTTCTTGCTCGCCTCATAGGCGGCCTCGACCTCGAGGATGAGGGGCATGAGAGTTTCGGCAACGAAACGGCCGCCGAAATCGCCGAAGCGGCCGCGCGCATCGGGACCCTGCTTGAAGGAATTGGGGCGAAGGGAATTGGGAAGGGGCTTGTTCACGGGCGTTGTCCTGATTTGAACGTCTCTTAGCGCAGCAGGGCGCGAAGATCACCCCACACGAAGGCCGTCTCGGGCATGGAGAAGGGCCCGCGATGCCCGATCTGGCGCCGGCCTTCGATTGCGCCAGTGGCGACGTAGAAGGCGCGCGCCGGCGCATTGGCATCCAGCGCCCAGGCCCCGCCATCCGCGCAGCCCGTGGCCAGCAGCAGGGCCGCACCCTCGGCCAGCAGGGCGCGGCCGATCCCCCGGCGCTGCGCGCGCTGCAGCAGGTAGAGCCCCGAGACCTCGCCCTGCGTGCCCAGCCCCGGATCCCGCGCGCGGCAGACGGCGATGAAGCCCAGGATCGCCGGCCCCTCCATCGCCAGCAGCACGCCGCCGGGCAGGGGTGGTTCGGCCAGGTTGCGCGCCCAGGCGGCGCGGCGCCGGGCGGGGTCGGTCATCTCGGCGAAGAGGTCGTCCGGCACCAGGCCGGCATAGGTCTCTTCCCAGGCCTGGGCGTGCATCTCGCCGAGCGCGGCTGCGTCCGCGCGGGTGGCCGCGCGGATCACGCCGCCTGTGCCGCCGCGACGAAGGCGGCGATCAGCGCCGGATCCTTCACGCCCCGCGCGCGCTCGACGCCGGAGGAGACATCGACGCCCGGCGCGCCCGACACCGCGATGGCCTCGGCCACATTGCCCGGCGTGAGCCCGCCCGCGAGCAGCCAGGGGCGGGCGATGGCGCGACCCTTGGTGAGCGTCCAGTCGAAGGGCGCGGCATTGCCGCCGGGCAAAGGCGCGCCGGGCGGGGCCTTGGCGTCGAGCAGGAAGCGATCCACCACGGGGGCATAGGCATCGAGCGCGGCGAAATCCGCGGGCTGAGCGATGCCCAGCGCCTTCATCACAGGCCGACCGAAGCGCGCGCGCAATGCGGCGCAGCGCGCGGGCGTCTCCTCGCCATGCAATTGCAGGATGTCGAGCGGCAGGGCGGCCAGCACCGCCTCGATCAGCGCGTCCGGGGCATCGACGAAGAGCCCCACGCGCAGCGGCCCGCCTGTGATCAGGCCGGACAGCGCGGCGGCCTGCGTGGGTGTCACGGCGCGCGGCGAGGGCGGGAAGAAGACGAAGCCGATGAAATCCGCCCCCGCCGCGGCCGCCGCCTGCATCGCCGCGGGGTCGTTGATCCCGCAGATTTTCGTCTGCTTCACGCCAACGCCGCCGCGATGTCACGCGCTGCGGCGGCGGGATCGGGGGCGCGCGTGATGGGGCGGCCCACCACGACCCAGCTCGCCCCGGCCGCCTTCATCTCCTCCGGCGTCGCGGTGCGCGCCTGGTCATCGGCGGCACTGCCCGCGGGACGCACCCCGGGCACGACCAGCGCCGGGCCCGCGCCGAGCGCATCGCGGATCGGCGCGACCTCGCGCGGCGAGCAGACCAGCCCATCCGCGCCCGCCGCCACCGCCAGCCGCGCGAGGCGCAGCACCTGCTGCACCGTCCCGCCCGCCACGCCGGTCTCGGCCAGGGTGGAAGCGTCGATACTGGTCAGCACGGTCACGGCCAGGATCTTCGGCCGCGCCGCGCCACCCGCCTGCTCCGCCGCCGCGCGCGCCGCCGCCACCATGGCCGGCCCGCCCGCGGCGTGGATGGTGATCCAGGCCGCGCCCAGGGGGGCGAGGGAGCGGATCGCCCCGGCGACGGTGTTGGGGATGTCGTGCAGCTTTACATCCAGGAAGACCGGCCGGTGCTGCGCAATGCGCCGCACGGCGGCCCCGCCCTCGGCCGAGAACAGCTCCAGCCCCACCTTCAGCAGCCCGGCATGGGGCGCGGTGGCGCGCGCCCAGGCCTCGGCGGTGGCGAGGTCCGGCGCGTCGAGCGCGACGCAGAGGCCCGTCACGCGACTTGGCCCGTCACGCGACTGGGGCGGGCAGGCGCCCGAGATTGGCGGCGCGCTGCCGCTCGGCCTCACGCGCCTTCAGCGTGGCGAGTTCGGCTTCCAGCAGCCGCGCGGCGGCCTCCACCTCACGGGCGCGGCGGCGCGCGCTGAAGCTCGCCCCCCAGGCCAGCAGGGCGCCGACCAGGAAGGAAACGGCGCAGAGCACCAGCACGGCGATGCCGAGCGGCGCCGCCCAGGCGAGGTCGAAGGGCCAGAGCGTGAGCTCGACCTCCGCCGTGTTCGACAGGGCGAACAGCGAGAGCAGCAGGACAAGGGGCAGGAACATGAGCCAGCGCATGGCGTCGCCTCCGGATCGGGCGGCTGATTTACGACGCGCAAGCGGTCGGCGGAAGGTGCCTCAGGCGCTGCGCGCGCGGCGGGTGGATTCCTGCAGGGGCCCGCCATTCACGCGTTCCCGCAACTCCTTGCCCGGCTTGAAATAGGGCACGGCCTTGCCCTCCACCGCCACGGCGGTGCCGGTGCGCGGGTTGCGCCCGGTGCGCGGGTCGCGCCGCTTGGTCGAGAAGGCGCCGAAGCCGCGCAGCTCCACCCGGTCGCCGCGCGACAGGGCGGCGATGATCTCGTCGAAGATGGTGGTCACGATCAGCTCCACATCCGGCTGGCGCAGATGCGGGTTGGCGGCGGCCAATTGGGCAATCAGTTCAGATCGGGTCATGGGACACCCGCCATCCTCGGTTCATGGGCCGACAGGCTGCCAAAGGGCGCGCAGCCGGTCAACGCCAACCCATTCATCCATAATGTTTTTCGTGAGCGCGCCCCAGAAGGCGCCGAAGCTGCGCTCAGCCAGGCTGCGCGTCTCCACGTCGCGCACGGGCAGGCCCTCGGGCAGGCCGCGCTCGGCCACCAGCCAGGCGCGCGCCTCGGCCTCGCCGCCGATCGCGTCCACCAGGCCCAGGTGCTGGGCCTGCCGGCCGGTGAAGACGCGCCCATCGGCCAGGGCGCGCACCGCCTCGGGCTCCATGCGGCGCCCGGCGGCGACCATCGCGACGAATTGCTCATGCAGGTCGTTGACCACGCGCATCAGCTCGGCGCGCCCGGCCTCGGTCATCGGGGCGAAGGGGCTGGGATTCGCCTTGAAGGGGCCCGAGGCCAGGCTCTCCGCCCGCACGCCGAGCCAGGCGAGCAGGGAGGAGACGTCGAAGCTCTGCAGGATCACGCCGATCGAGCCGGTGACGGTGGAGTCGCGCGCGAAGATGCGGGCGGCGGGCAGGGCGACCATGTAGCCGGCGGAGGTCGCCGTGCCGCCCATCACCGCCACCACCGGCTTGAGCGCGGCGACCCGTGCGAGGGCATGGTGCAGCGCCTCGCCCCCCGCGACGGAGCCGCCGGGGCTGTCGATGGCGAGGATCACCGCGCGGATCTCCGCATCCTTGCCGAGGCGCTCCAGCGCCTCGACCACCTTGCGGTCGTCGCCGATGAAGCCCGTGACGTTGAGCCGCGCGATCTCCGGCCCGCCGCCGGGCAGGAAGCCGCGCGTCTCCTCCCGGAACAGGGCGAGCGCCATGGCGAGGCCAGCCACCGCCAGTACCGCGGCAGCCCGCCAGAGGGAAAGCCGGCGCTTGAGGCGTCGGCGGTCGAGCAGCAGATCGGGTTCGAGGGCCATGGCGCCTATGTGGCCCGATCCGGGCCAAGAAAAAACCCCGGAAGGCCTGCGCCTTCCGGGGGTTCCCCAAGCCTTCCGGGTGAGGGAGGGCCGCTTACTCGTCCAGGTTCTGGTTGCGGCGGCGGATGGCCGCACCCAGGATGTCGCCCAGCGAGGCGCCGGAGTCGGTCGAGCCGAACTCCTTCATCGCCTCGCGCTCCTCCTCCACTTCCTTGCCCTTGATGGTCAGGGCCAGGCGGCGGCCGGCGCGGTCGACGGCGGTGATCTTCGCATCGACCTTCTCGCCGATGGCGAACTTGTCGGGGCGCTGGTCGGCGCGGTCGCGCGCCAGCTCGGCGCGGCGGATGAAGCCGGTCAGGACCTCATCGACCTTCACCTCGATGCCATTGGCCTCGATCTTGGTCACGACCGTGGTCACGATGTCGCCCTTGCGGATGCGATCGAGCACCTCGGCCGCCGGGTCGGCGGCAAGCTGCTTGATGCCGAGCGAGATGCGCTCCTTCTCCACATCGACGTCGAGCACCTTGGCGGAGACCGTCTCGCCCTTGCGGAAATTGGCCATGGCCTGCTCGCCGGGCAGGTCCCAGCTGAGGTCGGACATGTGCACCATGCCATCGAGATCCGGGCCGAGGCCGATGAACAGGCCGAACTCGGTGATGTTGCGGATCTCGCCCTCGATCGTGCTGCCGGGCGGGTGCGCCTCGGCGAAGAGCTCCCAGGGGTTGCCCTGGGCCTGCTTCAGGCCGAGCGAGATGCGGCGCTTCGGGCCGTCCACATCCAGGATCATCACGTCCACTTCCTGCGAGGTGGCGACGATCTTGCCCGGATGCACGTTCTTCTTCGTCCAGGACATCTCGGACACATGCACGAGGCCCTCGACGCCCGGCTCCAGCTCCACGAAGGCGCCGTAGTCGGTGATGTTGGTCACGCGGCCCGAGAACTTGCCGTTGACCGGGTACTTGATCGCCACGCCATCCCAGGGATCGGCCATCAGCTGCTTCATGCCGAGGCTGATGCGCTGCGTCTCGCTGTTGAAGCGGATGACCTGCACCTTGACCTGCTGGCCGATGGTGAGCGCCTCGGAGGGGTGGTTGATGCGGCGCCAGGCGATGTCGGTGACATGCAGCAGGCCGTCCACGCCGCCGAGGTCCACGAAGGCGCCGTAGTCGGTGATGTTCTTCACCACGCCGTCCAGGATCATGCCTTCCTTGAGGCCCTGGATCAGCTCGCTGCGCTGCTCGGCGCGGGTCTCTTCCAGCACCGCGCGGCGGGAGACCACGATGTTGCCGCGGGCGCGGTCCATCTTGAGGATCTGGAAGGGCTGCGGGCTGCCCATCAGGGGCGTCACGTCGCGCACCGGGCGGATATCGACCTGGCTGCCCGGCAGGAAGGCCACGGCGCCGCCGAGATCGACGGTGAAGCCACCCTTCACGCGGCCGAAGATCACGCCGTTGACGCGCGTCTGGGCGGTGAACTGCTTCTCGAGGTTGGTCCAGGCCTCCTCGCGGCGGGCCTTCTCGCGGCTCAGCACGATGGAGCCGTCGCGGTCCTCGTAGCGCTCGACGAACAGCTCGATGACGTCACCGACCTGGACTTCGGGCTTCATGCCCTGGGGGGCGAATTCCTTGAGGGGGACGCGGCCTTCCGACTTCAGGCCGACATCGACGACGGCGAAATCGTCATCCAGGCGGATCACCTTGCCGGTGATGACCGAGCCGTGGAAGGAGGAGTTCTCGCCGAGGGTCGCGTCGAGCATCGCGGCGAAATCCTCACCGGCTTCAAGCGCGGCGAGGGGGTTGGCGTTTGCCATGCAGTATCTGTTTCCCGGAGCTGCCCCTGGGGGGCACTGGGTATGCGCCTCCGCGGGCCGGCGCTGCCGGGGGCCTCGGACACGACGTGGCGAAGACCCCCTGGCGGAGTGAACTTCACCCTTCGGATGAAAGCGGAAGGCGGTCCGCCGGTCCCGGTCCCCTGCGGCGCGCGCGGGGCAGGAAACCGCCCCGAAACCGTGCCAATGAGGACACCGCCGGCCTTGCGGCGCGACGTTCCGGGGGGGGCGTTAACGCTGCCGGACCCGGCGAGTCAAGCGGAATCCCGTGGAATTCGCCCGGCGAGCAGCGCCAGCGCCGCCTGGAAGCTGGCTTCGGCATCAAGATCGGAGGTGTCGAGCGTCATCGCATCCGGGGCGGCCTGCATGGGCGCCACGGCGCGGCCGGCATCCTGCGCGTCGCGCGCGCGCATCTCGGCCATGACCTGGTCGAGCCCGATGGCCACGCCGCGGCCCTGCAGCTCCGCATGGCGGCGCGCCGCGCGGGCCTCGACGCTCGCGGTGACGAAGAGCTTGGCCGTGGCGTCGGGAAAGATCACCGTGCCGATGTCCCGCCCGTCCAGCACCGCGCCCTGGCGGCGGCCGAAATCGCGCTGCCAATCGACCAGCGCCGCGCGCACGCCGGGAATGGCCGCGACTGCCGAGGCCGCGCGATCCGCCGCCGGGCCGCGCAAATCGGTCCGGTCGAGATCCGCCGGGGCCAGGCTGCGGGCGGCGGATTCGGCGGCGGCCGGGTCGGTGGGCTCGCCGCCCGCCTCCAGCACGCGCCGGCCCACGGCACGGTAGAGCAGGCCGGTATCCAGATAGGGCAGGCCGAGATGCGCCGCGAGGCGCCGTGCCAGCGTGCCCTTGCCCGCCGCCGCCGGCCCGTCGATGGCGATGACGACCGCGCCGCTCATGCCGGCCCGATGGCCTCCCCGCCGGCCAGGCGGTTCATCAGCGCGGCGAAGCCGGGGAAGGAGGTCTCGATGAAGGCGGCGTCGTCCACCGTCACGGCCGCCTGCGCCGCCAGGCCCAGCACCAGCGCCGACATGGCGATGCGGTGGTCCATATGCGTCGCCACGAAGCCGCCGCCGGGTGGCGGGCCGCCCGCGCCATGCACGATCAGGTCGTCGCCCTCGATCTCGGCGCGCACGCCGTTCTCGGCCAGCAGCGCGGCGGTGGCGGCCAGGCGGTCGCTCTCCTTCACCCGCAGCTCCTTCAGCCCCTGCATGCGGGTGATGCCGCTCGCACAGGCCGCGGCCACGGCCAGGACCGGGTATTCGTCGATCATCGAGGGCGCGCGTGCGGCCGGCACGGCGATGCCGCGCAGGGACGCGGCGCGGATGACGAGGTCGGCCACCGGCTCGCCGCCCTCGATCCGGCGGTTGGTCTCGGTGATGTCGGCGCCCATCTCGCGCAGCGTCAGGAAGATGCCGGCGCGCAGCGGGTTGAGGCCCACCCCCGTGAGCGTGATGGAAGAGCCCGGCACAAGTGTGGCCGCCACGGCCGGGAAGGCGGCGGAAGAGGGGTCGCCCGGCACCACCACGGGGGCGGCGAAAAGCTCCGGCTGGCCGAGCAGCTCGATGACGCGGCCGGCACCTTCCTCGGCCACGTCCACCACGGCGCCGAAATGGCGCAGCATGTTCTCGGTGTGGTCGCGCGTGGCCTCGGCCTCGATCACCCGCGTGACGCCGCGCGCGCACAGGCCCGCCAGCAGCACGGCGGATTTCACCTGTGCCGAGGGCACCGGCACCTTGTAGTCCAGGCAGAGCGGGTCCGCCGCCCCTTCCACCGCCAGCGGCAGCCGCCCGCCGCCGCGCGTCGTGAAGCGGGCCCCGGTGGCCGAGAGCGGCTCGGTCACGCGCTTCATCGGGCGCTTGCGCAGGCTGGCATCGCCCGTCATCACCGCGAAGATCGGGTGCCCCGCCAGCAGGCCGCAGAGCAGCCGCGCCGCCGTGCCGGAATTGCCCATGTCGAGCACATCCGCGGGCTCCGTCAGCCCGCCGATGCCCTGGCCGGCCACGCGCCAGCGCCCGCCGCCGAGATTGGCGACCTCCGCCCCCAAGGCGCGCATGGCGGCGGCGGTGCGCAGCACGTCCTCGCCCTCCAGCAGGCCGGAGATCTCGGTGGTGCCGACGGCCAGGGCGCCGAACATCAGCGCGCGGTGGCTGATCGACTTGTCGCCCGGCACGCCGGCCGTGCCGGTCAGGGCTTGCGCGGCCGCGCGGGCGCGGACGGGCTGGGATTTGGCATCTTCCATGCGCGGGCGTTTGACATGCAGGGCGCGAAGTGGCAATCGCGCGCACCCCAAACGCCATGGCCCCGCGGCTCACCCGCGGGCCACGGCCCGATACGAGGCGCCCTATCGCCATGGTGAAGCCTGAGCTCGGCCTGAAACGCGTCTGCGTCTCCTGCGGCGCGAAGTTCTACGACATGACCCGCACGCCGGCGGTCTGCCCGAAATGCGGCACGGAGCAGCCGGCGGAGCAGCCCAAGCTGAAACGCTCGCCCATTCCCGCCGATGACCGGCTAAAGAAGCGCGCCGTGCCCGCCGAGGCCGATGCCGAGGACGGCGTGGAGGTCGAGGAGGCCGAGGGCGACGAGGCGATCGAGGACGCCGAGGAGCTCGACGACGCCGATGAGGCGATCGACGCCGAGATCGAGGTCGAGAGCGACCGCGAGGAAGAGGGCTGAGGCCCGCGGGCCTTCCCCGACGATCCCGCGCAAAATGTGACGCCGCGTTGCGGCCCGGCAGGGACCGGGCCGGAATGCGGCGTTTCTGCGACCCCGGGGCGCCAAGCCCCGTCACCCTTCGTCATCCGCAGCCGCGCGCGGCAGGTCTAGGTTTGTGCATCGCAGCACGCCGGACCCCGATGATGAACAAGCCTCTCCTGCTCCGTCTCCACCGCTGGATCGCGCTGGGATTCTCCCTGCCGCTGCTGGCGGTGATGCTGACCGGGCTGATCCTCTCCTTCGAGCCCGCGGCCAAGCAGCTCGCCGCGCCGGGCCTCGTCACCCTGCCGCGGCTCGAGGCCGTGCTGGATGCCGCCGGGCCGCTGCCGCCCAATGCCGGGCTGATGCTCCGCGCCTATGACGGCACGGCGGTGATCGGCGGGCGGGGCGCGCAGCGCGTCTTCGACATCGCCACCGCCACCCCCGCCACGCCGGGCGCCTGGCCGGGCATCTTCCTCACCGCGCGGCGGGCGCATGAGACGCTGCTGCTCGACCTCGGCTGGCTGGTGACGTTGAGCACCGCGGCGCTGGTGGCGCTGGCGCCGCTCGGGCTGCTGCTCGGCTGGCCGAAGCTGCGTAACACGGTGGGGGGCTGGCACCGCGTCACCGGCTGGGCGCTGCTGCCGTTGCTGGTCGGCAGCCCGCTGACCGGGCTGTTCCTCGCCTTGGGGCTGAGCCTGTCCGCGCCCGGCATCCCCGCCCCCGGCCCCGCGCCCGATTTGCGCACCACGCTGCGCCTGGTGGCGGAACGGCACGACATCGCCGGGCTCGACTGGGTGCGCCCGCTGGGCGGGGCGCCGATGGTGCGGGTGCTGGATGGCTCCGGCACGACCCAAATGTATCGCGTGGGGGCCGAGGGGCTTGTGGCGCAGCCGCGCCCCTGGGTGCGGCTGCTGCATGAGGGCACCTGGCTGGGCCTGCTGGGCTCGGCCGTGAATCTGCTGGTCTCGGTGGCTCTGCTCGGCCTGACCGGGACGGGCGTCTGGATCTGGCTGCGGCGGCAGCGGATGAAGCGCCGCGCGCGGCTGCGGGCGCTGGCGGCGTGACGCCTACCAGCGCAGCGCGCTGAGCGTCCCGATCGGGCGCACGCCCTCGGCCGCGGCCTCCGCCATAAGCCGGGCCGGGTCGGGGGCATCGCCATGGGCATGGGCGGCAAGGCCCGTCAGCGCCCAGAGCGAATCGATGCCGGCCGCCTGCGCGCCGGCAAGGTCGGTGTGCGGGCTGTCGCCGATCGCCAGCACCCGGGCGCGGTCGGTGATGCCCAGCAGTTCGAGCACGGGCGGATAGGCGGTCGGGTCCGGCTTGCCGATCTCGATGGCGCGCGGCCCGCCGAGCTCGACATAAAGGTCCGCCAGCGCGCCGGCGCAGATCACGCGCTCATCGCCCACCATCACGAAACGGTCGGGGTTGACGCAGACCATGGGCAGGCGGCGGGCGGCGCAGGCCTCCAGCGCCGGGCGATAGGGGCCGACATCACCATTGCCGCGCGCGGGCTCGGGCCCGGTGTTCAGCACGAACTCGGCCTCGGCCACGTCCGGCATCAGCGTCACGCCCGTGTCGGCGGCGACGGAGAGGTCGCGCTCGGGGCCAATATGCAGGGCGCGGGTGCCGAGCGCGGCGAAATCCGCGCGGTCACGGCGCTTGAGGTGCCGCCAGGCCAGCTCGCCCGAGGTCATGGTGCCGTCCCACAGCGCGCGGTCGAGACCCATGCCGGTCAGCAGCTTGTCCACCACCGAGGCCCGCCGCGGCGCGTTGGAGAGGAAGGCGATGCGCTTGCCGCGCGCCTTCAGTCGGCCCAGCGCATCCGCCACCTCGGGGTAGGGCTTATGGCCGTCATGCACCACGCCCCAGAGGTCGAGGATGAAGCCGTCATAGCGCTCGGCGAGCCCCGCGATCCCGTCCAGCATCATCATCGCAGATCGGCTCCCACCGCTTCCTGTACCGAGCCGAAGCCCTCGCGCCGCAACGCCGCCGCCAATTCGCGCTTCATCCGCGGGATCAGCGCCGGCCCGTCATAGGCGAAGGCGGCGTAGAGCTGCACGAGGCTGGCCCCCGCCTTGATCTTCGCCAGCGCCTGCTCGCCGCTGCCCACGCCGCCGCAGCCGATCAGCGTGAGGTCGCGCCCTTTGGCGAGGCGCGCCACGCGGCGCAGCAATTCCGTGGCGGGGCCGAAGAGCGGCGGGCCGGAAAGCCCCCCCGCCTGGCTGCGCGCGGCCGAGCGCAGCGCCGGGCGGGCGATGGTCGTGTTGGTGACGATCAGCCCGGCGACACCCTGCGCCAGCACCGTCTCCACCAGCGTCTCGACCGCGGCGGGGGCGAGGTCCGGGGCGATCTTCACCAGCACGGGCGGGCGGGGGCCGGTGAGCGAATCGCGCGTCGCCGCGACGGCGGCGAGGATCTCGGCCAATTGCCGCTCGCCCTGCAAATCGCGCAGCCCGGGCGTATTGGGGGAGGAGACGTTGATGGCGACGTAATCCGCGAAGGGGGCGACGGCGGCATACATCGCCGGATAGTCGCCGAGCGGGGCCGCGCCTTCCTTGTTGATCGCGATATTGGCGCCGAGTACCGCCGGATGGGGGCGCGCCAGCCGGCCGAGCCGCGCGCAGAAGGCGGGCAGGCCGGCATTGTTCATGCCCATGCGGTTGATCACCGCGCGGTCCTCGGTCAGGCGGAACAGGCGCGGCTTGGGGTTGCCGAATTGCGGGCGCGGCGTGACCGAGCCCGCCTCCACCAGCCCGAAGCCCAGGCGCATCAGCGCCGGCAGGGCGACCGCGGATTTGTCGAAGCCGGCGGCGAGGCCGATCGGGTTGCGGAAATCGAGGCCGAGCGCGCGAATCGCCAGGATCGGGTCATCCGCCGAACGATCAGCCCCGGCCAGGCCGAAGCGCAGCGCGCGCAGCGCGAGGTCATGCGCGCGTTCGGGGTCCATGCCGCGCATCAGCGGCATCAGCACGGAGGCAAGGCGGGGGGTCATGGTCGCGCGCTTGTGCCCCGAACCGGGGGCGCTGGGAAGCCATTGACCGGGTGAGGGGGCCTCGCCACAAGGCGCGACCATTCTGGGGAGGGTGCTCTGTTAGGCCCGGCGCTGATGCTGGCGGGGATCGGCCTGTTCGGCCTGCTGGACGCGAACAGCAAGCTGCTGTCGGAGACGCATGGCGTCTGGCAGGTGCTGCTGGTGCGCTTCCTCGCCATCCTGGCGGGCGTGGCCCTGCTGCGCGCGCTGCGGCCGGGCTGGGGCGGGGCGCTCAGCACGCGCTATCCGCGCCTGCATGCGGCGCGCGCGGCGGTGATGCTGGGCAGCGCGATGTTCTTCTTCCTCGCCTTCAGCCACCTGCCGCTGGCGCAGGGCTATCTGGTGTTCTTCACCTCGCCCTTCATCGTGCTCGCACTGGCGGCGCTGCTGCTGCGCGAACCGCCACCGGCCATCGCCTGGGCCTGGTGCGCGGTGGGCTTCGCGGGCGTGGCGCTGGGGCTGGCACCCGGGCTCGCTTCCGGCGCGGCGGGGGCGCCGCTGCTGGGGTATCTCTACGCGCTGCTCGGCACCTTCTGCTACTCGGCCGTCTTCGTCCTGAACCGGCAATTGCGCGGCGAGCCGGGCATGGCGCGCGTGTTGGTCTGGCCGGCGGTGCTGGGGGCGGTGGTCTGCCTGCCGCTGGGCCTGAGCCAATGGGTGACGCCCTCGGCGGTGACGCTGGCGCAGATGCTGCTCAACGCCTTCATGGTGGCGCTGGCGACCATCGCGCTGGCCGAGGCGTTTCGCCATGCGAGTGCCGCGCGCCTCGCCCCCTTCGGCTATTCGGGGCTGGTCTGGAGCCTGACCTTCGACCTCGCCATCTGGGGCGTGGTGCCGGCGCTGGCGACGCTGGCGGGGGCGGCGGTGGTGGTGTTTGCCTGCGTGATGAGCGAGCGTGCCACAGACAAATAGGCCGGCCGATTCACGGCGCCCGGTGCTTGGCTGCGCCTGCGCCCTTCCGCCGATCGGACGGCTACGGCACCTCGTCGGGAAAGACGTGAAGCCCGTCTTCGCCCAGCGTCAGCCGCGTGGCTGACAGGACCGCACTCAACGGCAACGCGGCGTAGAGATGCGGGAACAACCCGGGCCGCGAGGAGCCCGCGGCCGGCTCCCATTTCAGTGCTTCGCCCAGCCGCGCCGCATCGACCTCTACCATCACCAGGTCCGCCACGCCGCGCCGATGCTTCGCCGCCGTGGCGCGCAGCTGCGCCGCGGTGGAGAAATGCAGGAAGCCGTCGCGCTGGTCATGCGCGCTGCCTTTGTAGGCGCCGGCCAGTTCCGCCGCGCGCCACTCCGCGCCCAGCACCAGGGTGTAGATCCGGCTTTCCATGCTGCGCCTCCTGCACTCGGGGCGCCTTATCACCCTTGCAGGCGATAGAAGACCAGCCCGCCCAGCGCGGCACAGGGCACGAGGCCGAGCGCCCAGCGCGGCAGGCGCTCCGCGGCGTGGTAATGCGTCGCCCCCTTCGTCGGGTCCGGCAGCGCCCCGGCCAGGGCGCGCGCGGCGATGCGGCGCGCGGCCTCGAAGCCCGGATCCGCCAGCGTCGCCGCCAGGTTCAGCAGCGCGTGGCGCGGGCTGCGCGGGTGCCAGCAGGCGAACTGGAAGGGCGCGCGGCATACGCCCACCACGCCGCGCCCCAGATGCTGCGGGCCGCCCGCCTGCAGGGCGAGGCGCACGCGCGTCATCACCACCGCGGCCACCGCCTCCATGCCGCGCACCGGGCGCTCACCGGCCTCGCCCCAGAGCGTGAGGGCGAGGATATCCTGCACGCCGAGCGGCGTGTGCTGAAGGGCCGCACTCATGCCTCTTCTCCCTGGCCGCGCGTGGCGAAGCCCATCTTGCGGTTCGGCAGCGCCTGGCCGGAGACGGCCGCCGCGGTGGTCGCCGCGCGGCTCACCTCGTCGAGCTTCTCCTCGATGCGCATCAGGTGCAGCGAGAGCCGCGAATCGAGGTCGCGGATCAGCGACAGCGGCACATAGGTGCGCGCCACTTCCAGCTTGAACTCGGCCAGCTCGTCGCGCGCCGGCGCGGCCATGGGCGGCGGTGCCTCGCGCTCGGGGCGCTGGGCGAGGTCGCGCCGCAGCACATGCATCATCCACAGGATCAGCAGCGCGAGCGGCGCATCCGCCGCGGCCGCCAGCAGCTGGGGCGGGATTTCGGGCAGCATCGCATCTACTCCTTGCGAGGAAGGGAAAAATCTCGGTCTCGGAACGGGGAATCAGCCGCCGCGCCAGGGCAGCGTGCCGGGCCGCGCGGCGATCACGGAGGGCAGGCGCACCGGCTCGGCCAGCAGGCAGCCGGCCACGGCGTCCAGCGCATCGTCGCGCACGCCCGACGCGCCGGGGCGCCACTCCGCCATCTCGCGTGGGAAGGGCGTGCGCCAGATGCTCTCATGCGCGGAGAGGCGCCGCGCGGCGAGCACGGGATCGAGGGCGGCGAGGATGCGTTCGGTCTTGGAACGATGGCTCGCGACTTCCTGCACCGTGCAAGCGGCGCCGATCTTCGCGACTTCGCGCCGCAGCAGCGCGGGCAGGAAGCGGCCCAGCCCATTGGTCTCGACGCGCACGACCGGCAGCAGAAGATCCTGCGCGAGCTGCGCCACGGCGCGGCATTGCTGCGTCGCCGGGTCCTCGGCCGCATTCGGATCGTGCAGCAGATAGGCCAGGCGATGCAGGTAGTGCCGGCCTTGCGCATCGGCATAGGTGCAGGCCAGCACGGAGGCATCGCCGCTGCCCGGCCGCCCATAGGCCGGGTCCCACCAGGCCCCGCCCGAGACGATGCGCTGGCCGAGCAGCGTCAGCACGCCGCGGCCATTCGCCTCGCGGTAGTCGGGCTCGGCGGCGTAGCGCGCGATGGCGGAAGGGTCGAGCCGCGCGGCCTCCTCCGCCACCGGCTGCAGCAGCATCTGCCGCTTGAAGGCGAGCGGCCCGACACGGTCGCGCAGCGCCGTGACCAGATGCGCCGGGAAGCGCTCCGGCCAGGCGGAATTGCCGGCCGCGTCGAGCAGCGGCAGCACCAGGCGGTGATAGCCGGCGAGGAAACCCTCCGGTCCCTCCGCATAGAGGCTCTCATTCGTGTGCGGCGTGCCGACGAAGAGCATGGTGCCGCCGGGGACGAGCACGAATTCGGCCTCGGTCAGGTGCTCGCGCAGCGCCTCGCGCTTGCTGGGCGTGTCGCAATTGCCCGCGACCTCGACATCGTCGCAGATGATGAGGTCGGCGCGCGCGCCGGTGATGTTGCCGCTGATCCCGGCCGCGAGCATGGAGGCGTCGCGCAGCACCGCCTGCCGCGCCACGGTGAAGCGATCCGCCGCCCAGGATCCTTCGTTATGGTCCGGCAACAGCGAACCGCAGAGCGGATGCCGGCCCAGGATGCGCCGCACCGTCGCCACCATGCGCGTGGCCAGGGCGAGGTCGGCGGCCAGCACCAGGATGCGCGTCTGCGGCGCGCGGTACAGCGTCCAGGCGCAGAACAGCCCGACCAGCGTGGATTTGCCGCAGCCGCGGAAGGCCATCAGCAGCAGCCGATGATCCTCCGCCGCCACGCGCGCAGCCAGCCAGCGCAGCATCCGCCGGTGCACCGTGGGCGTGGCGAGCCCGGCGAGGTTGTTCCAGATCCAGGCGAATTCCAGCAGGTCGGCGGGGCGTTCGCTCAAGCCTCTTCGCCGGACGGCGATTCATCGGCCTCCCGCTTCATGCCGGCGCGCGCCTGCACCAGCGCCGCGTCGGCGGTCGCGCCGGCGCTCGGCTCCTCGCTCTTGCGGCCCGCGAGTTCGGACAGTTCGACGAGATGCGCGAGCACCGCATGCGCGGCCGCGTAATGCGCCACCACCTGCTTCGGATCCGGCGCGGGTTCGCCCTTCGGGCTGTTGGCGATCAGCGCCGCGTAGTCCTCCGCCACCAGCGGCAGCGCGTGTTCGATCGTATGCTCGGGGATGGCGCCGGGATCGCCGGAGGGCGATTTGCGGCGCGGGCGTTTGGGCGTGCTCATGCCTTCAGCACCCGCACGCGCACCGTGCCGGGGTTGAGATCCACGGGCGCCCCGCTGCGGTTCCACGCCGTCACCGTCACCGTATCCTGCGCGCCGATCTGGGCCATGAAGACGACTCCCGAGGTGGAGAGGGAAAAGGCGGCCTGCACGAAATCGCCCGGCCGCGCGCCGGCCACCGGCACATTGGTCTGCGCGCTGGCGCCGGCGGCGATCGAGGCCGGGTCCCAGGCCTGTTCGGCGAGCAATTCGCGCACGCCATGCCGGAGATCCGGCAGGCCATAGAGCAGCGCCGGCGCGTGGCGCGGGTCGCAGGACAGGCGCATGGCGCGCAGCTCGTAATCCTGCTGCACACGCGCCACGCCGATGATCGCGGTGGCGACCGAGGGGGCGAGCCGCAGGCTCTGCAGCCGCGTCAGCCCCTCATCGGTCATGTCGGCCGCGCCCTGCCACCAGCGCGCATCGGCGTTCCAGGCCATGGACTGGCCCGAGGCCAGCACCAGCGCGCCGCCCGCATTGGTCAGCAGGTTGCCGGCGGCATCGAAGGTCATCACCATCAGCCGCGGCGCATCCGCATCGACCGCGAGCGCGAAATCGCGGCAGCCGCGCGCATCCACCACGAAGCCCAGCGCGCGCCCACCGGTCAGCATCACGCCGCGATTGGTGAGCGTGAAGGAATCGAGCGCGGGAAAGGCGAAATCCGCGATGGTCGAAGGGTTGCCGCCGACATTGGAGGACAGGCAGGCGAGCTTCTCGAAGCCCGTCTCGGTCGCGTTCCAGCGGATGGCGGCGGCGCGCAGCGAGGGCACGGCAGCGACCTCGCGCGTCGCTTCGCGATGCGCCAGCGCCTGGTGCCAGGCGCGCACCACGCCGCCGAGCCGCGTCGCCGTGGTGGCGTGCTCGATCTCCACCGCATAGCCCTGGCTGGCCCAGGCCACCTCGTAGAGATGGTCCTGCGCGCCGGCCGTGTGCCGCGCAACGAAGCCCGAGCAGCCTTCCATGCGGATGGCGCGCGCCACCACGGCGCGCGAATTCACCTCGCAGAGGAAGGGGATGCCCGTGATCGGGCGGTCCTTCGCGTTGAGTTCGAAATTCGTGCCGTCGAAGACGTGGCGGTTATGCGCGACATAGGCGCCCGGCGCGGCGGAGAAGCGGATGCCGAAACGGTCCTTGTCGGTATGCACGGTCGAGCCCACCGCGACATGCCCGCCATAGTAGCGGATCGAGGTGTTCCACGCCCCCGCCGTCGCGCAATGCACGTCGAGCCCGATCTTGTTGTTGACGATGCGGTTGAGGATCAGCGTCGTGTCCTCGAAGCCCCGCTCATCGCCGAGCGTGCGGATGCCGAGCGTGAAGCCCGTGACCTCGCGGATCTCGATCACCGAGGCATCGTGGTTGCGCAGCAGCAGGCCGATATCGCCCTCGCTGCTCCAGTCGGACTGCGTGGCGCGCAGCACGGTCAGCCCCTCATGGGACTTGTTCGCGTTGCGCGCCGTGCCGCCATCGCCGATGGTCAGCGCCACCTGGCCGGCCGGGCCGGCATAGAGAATGGCGCCGCGCATGGTCAGGCCCGGCGAGGCGCCAGGCATGCTCAGCGGCTGCAGCGTGCGATAGCTGCCCTCGCCGATCAGCAGCCGCTTGCCCGAAGCGCCGGCCGCGTTCATCGCGGCCTGCAGCGCGGGGCCGTCATCATTCACGCCATCGCCGGTCGCGCCGAAATCGCGCGCCGAGAGATGCTCCGCCAGCTTGTCCTCCACCGTGCGCGGCACGGCGCCCGGGAAGGGCGCGGTCAGCAGGCCGGAATCGCGCGGGAAGACCACCGCATTGCCGGTCGAATCGAAGCCGAGCAGGCGGTTGGCGCGCGTGGGGCGCAGCGGCAGCACGAACTGCCCGCCGACCTCGGCCGGGTCCTGGCGCAGCGTGCCGTCCAGCACTTCCTGCTGTTCCTGCAGCACGGCGACCAGGCGGTCGAGCTCGTCATTGAGCGTGCGCGCGCGCAGCACCCCATTGTCCTGGAAATCCGTGCTGCGCTCGATGCGGATGCGCCGGCGCAGCGTCACGGTGCTGCCGATGGCGGGCGGCGTGGCGAGGGTGGCGGTGCCGCCCTCGCTGCTGCCCGCGCCGGAGACGCTGACGCCGCCATGCAGCACCAACCCATCGACGCGCACTTCCAGCTCATCCTCCTGGAAGATCGGGAAGGGGTAGGTGAAGGCGAGTCGGGCGCCGTCGCCCACGTACTGGACGCGCGGCGCGACGTCGCCGATGCGGATGTGCTCGGCCATCGTGGGCTCCACAGGAATGAGGGAAGGAAGGGGGCGGGACGCGGGGCGTCAGTCCAGCAGGTTGCGCAACGAATTGCCGAAGCTCGCCCCGGCGCGCAGCCAGGTGGTGAGCGAGCCATCCGGGTTGAGCAGGCTGCGCCGCCCGGCGGCGAGGCGCGCATTCGACAGCGCCTCGCTATCCGCCGCCGCGGCGGCGGAATCGCGCTGCAGCCCGGCGGTGAGGGCAGCGGCCGAGCCTTCATCCGGCGCGACGCCGCCGGCGGCGAGCCGCGCGCGGGCCGAGGCGATGGTGCCGGCGAGGCGCGCTTCCCGCGCACGCTCGGCGGCGGCACGTTCGACCGCGGCCTGCTCGGTGCGCGCGCGATCCTGCGCCTCCGCCTGCTGCGCCTGGGCGCGGGATTGCGCGGATTGCGCCTGCGCCTGGCGCGCCGTGGCGTAGAGCGACGCGCCCGCGCCGATGGCGGTCGCGATGGGGGCGAGCTGGGCCATCAGTCGGTCATCCTCGTATCGGTCGTGACGGAAAGCAGCGTGAGGGGCAGCGGCGTGTCGCCCTCCACGCGCCAGAGGGGGGCCAAGGCATCGCGCGACCAGCCCAGGCCGCGCAGCGCGACATCGCCGGTGAAGGGCAGCGGCGCGGCATCCAGCACCGCCGTGTCGAAGCGGCGGAAGGAGACCGGCTGCACGCCGCGGCCCAGATCCACCGCCAGCGCCGGCGTCGCCAGGATCCGGAAGGTGGCGCGCACAAGGCGCAGCGGCGCGCTGGCCGCGCCGGAGGCCGTGTTCAGCGCCGGCGGCAGCGGTTCGATGACATGCCGGAAGGGCAGGCCGATCTGCACGCTGCGCGCCGGCGGATCGAGCGTGACACGCCCGCCCTGCACCACCGCGGCGGCGCGCGGTGCGCCATCGGCCAGCACGCCGACGCTCTGGCCCTCGAGATGGGCGAGGCCGCTCCATTCGTCCTGTGGTGCGATGGCGCTGCCGGTCATGGCAGCGTCGAGGCCGATGCCGGCATCGAAACGTTCGAGCCGCAGCGTGCCGAGCCGCTCCACCGCGGCATAGACGCGCCCCTCGCTCTCCGCCACGGCGCGGAAGGCGCCCGCGGTCTCGAAGCGCGTCCAGGCCATGACCTGCTCGGCGCGATAGAGCGTGAGCGTGACCAGGCTGCCATCCGCCATCGCCGTGTGCAGCAGCCGGCTGGCCTGGTCATAGGCCATGGAGACAGCGCCGCGCACGAGGTGGCGGGCCACCAGCGCGAGATCGTTCGCCTGGTAGGTGTCGGCCACGTCGGTATAGGCGAATTCGTAGAGACCCTGCCCGCTGCGCGCGACGAAGACCGTGGCGCCATCGACATCGACGGGCGGCACCATCCGGTCCACCGGGCTGCCCACCCGCGTCTGGCGGTTGAGCTGGATGGAGGCGGGGGTCAGCGGATCGCCCGTCACCATCCATTCCGCGCCGCTGGTGAAGACCTGCAGATGACGGCCGGAGAAGACGGCGCGGATCGCATTCACCTGGTCGGACATCAGCGCGAAGTCGATGCCTTCATCATCCAAACCCGTGCCGGGATCGAAATTGCCGAGATCGCCGGTGCGCGACAGCCAGAGCCGGTTCGGCAGGTCGCGCGAGCCGCCGAGCACGAGGCGCGCCTGGTGGAAGCAGCCGCTGACGGGCCAGCCATGGACGCTGCTGAAGGCGCTCTCGCGGATGTCGGTGGTCGGCGCGGTATCGGTGAGTGCCTCTTCCACCATCGCATTCGCCTGCGTGGCGGAGAGCACGGCGGTGATCCGCACGCGCCGCCCCGCCAGCGCGAAGCGCGCGCCGACATGGCCCGGCTGGAACAGGCCCGCTGAGGCGGTGAGCGTGATCGCCCCGCTGGTGGCCGAGGGCGTCAGGCTGGTGCCGGAGGTGTAGGGGTGCAGCGGCTCCCGCGAGAAGGGGAAGGGTGAGAGCGACCAGGCGGTGTGGCTGCTGCGCGTCAGGCGCTGCGGCGGCATGTCCGGGTGGAACAGCAGCAGCGTATCCGCGCTCTGCGTATGCGCGATCTGCGGCAGCATGGCCTCGCTCCAGGGCGCGCCCAGCACCGCGACCTCGGCATCGTTGAGGAACACCGCGAGCCGCCCGGCATTCAGCACGATCAGGTAGGTCTGTTCCGTGTTGAACTCGAAGGCGATCAGGCGCGCCGGGCCCGGCAGGGTGGCGAGGTGCAGCAGCCCCGCGCGGCGGGCCACGCCGCCGGTCGGTTGGATCACCACGTTGCGCAGACGGCGCGCGCCATTCTCGAAGGCGCGCAGATCGCCGCGCCCGAGCAGCTCGGGTGCGAGTTCGCCGGCGGCGAAGGAGGATTTGGTGCGACGGGTCGCGACGGGCATGGCGCGTCAGCCCCGCACCGAGACAAGGGGGAAGTCCTCGATGCCGCGCGGCGTGTCCTGCTGGCTGTCGATCTGGCGCGCGCTTCGCAGCTCGCTCTCCGCCAGGCGGAACAGCATCTCGGCGCGCGAGGCGCTTTCGGTCAGCGGCAGGCAGAATTCGGCAGCGAGGCGCGCGGCCAGCGCCTGCGCGAAGAAGGGCGGGAAGGCGCTTTCGTCGGGGCGGAAGATGTAGGTCAGCACCACGGCTTCGGCATCCGCGTGGAGGCGATCTTCCTGGATGCGATAGGGCACGCCGCGGCCGCGATCGCCCGTGCCGGCGGAGAGCGCGCGCAGGAAGCCCGGCGGCAGCTGGAAGGCATAGGCCATGTCTGCCTGCGGGCGCGCGACCAGGCGCGGCAGCGCGGCCTGGCCGGTGGCGAAGGACCAGGGATGGGCGGAGAGCAGTGCGTCGCGGATCGGCGCATAGAGGTTGGCTGCCACCTCCGCCTCCGCCGTGCCTTCGTCGAGCGAGGCCACGGGCTGGGCGCCGATGCGCAGCAGGGCGCGCGAGCAGAGCGCGAGGGCGGTGAGGGCCATCTTGTCCGTCCGTATCTGGGGAGAATGGAAATGAAGAACCCTCTCCCCCGCATGGGGGAGAGGGCAGGGTGAGGGGGCTTCGAGGCGGGGGACGCAGCTAGCCCCCTCACCCAACCCTCTCCCCCAAGCAGGGGGAGAGGGCTTTCACACCTCACTCGGCCGCGCGCATCCGCGACTATTCCGCCGCGCGCATCCGCACGACACCGAGGTCATCGACCAGCACCGCGCCCTGGCTCATCATGTTGGCGACGAAATGCGCCGCACGGTCGCCATGCCAGGTGATGTCGCTTTCCACCTCGGCCGCGGCGGCGTGGCCGATCGCGGTCTTGTGGTAGAAGTAGCAGTAGCGCAGCGCGCCCGACTTGGTCAGGCCGGAATGCGGCATCCAGGTCGCGCCCAGCCAGCGCTTCGCCTGCGTCCCCTTCCAGGGCAGCGCGTCGTCGCCGATGAAGTCGGCCGAGCTGAACTCGTCGATCGCCAGGAGGTCGCTCCACTGCTTCCAGCCGACGACGGCGAAACGGTTGCCGTCATCGGGCACGTCGGCCGCGCCCATCATCTCGAAGGCGAGCAGCACCTTCTCCTTCGTCAGGCGGTCAGAGTCCGTGGTGCCGGCGGCGGTGCCGATCGCCTCGCGCGTCGCGGTGTCGAGGGCCGCGATGATCAGCTCATCGGTCTTGCGCCCCAGCGCGAAGGCGCCGGCATTGGCGATGACGCTGCGCTCATCGAGGTTGGTCTTGAGCTCATCGAGCCGGTCGATCCAGTCGCCGGCGTAGTAGTCCTGCAGCACGCATTCCACCTGCGCGTGCTCGAGGTTCATCACCGGCACGGCGCCGTGGCGCGTCTTGGCCTGGGCCGTGCCCTTGCCGACCTTCGGGAAGAAGGTGGAGGAGCCGGCGATGCCGGTCTTGGAGCGCACGGTGGGGCGCAGCTTGCTGCCCTGGCGCTGATAGGCCTCATGCACTTCGGCCTGGAACTGGGCGGTGAAGACGGCGTCGATCTGGGTGCTGGTGGGCATGGCGCCCTCCTGTGTGCGTGGGGTTCAAGGGAGGCGATGCGCGCGCCCGGTTCTCCCTCACGGGCCGGTGCGCGCCTCAGGGTCCCGCGGCCGGCGGGCCGGTTGTTCGCGGGCGAAGTCGTGGGGCGGGTGGGAGCCGGGGACGCTCAACCACCCGCCCGGCCAGCCGGGCGTCTCAGGCCGCCATCACGCGGCGACGCACGGCCGGCAGCTCAGGAACCGACCAGCCTGCGAAAGCCCTCGGTCACGCGGTTGACGAAGGCCGGGTCGCGTGAGCGCCAGTAGCGCGGGTCGCGCATCATCCGGCGCAGCTCGGCCTCATCGGGGCCGCGCTCCACCTCCGCCTCGCGCGACAAGGGCGGCTCCTTCGCCTCCATCATGCGCGACATGGCGACCACGCCTTCGGCCGTGCTGGACAGCGCGGTGAAGACGGCGTCGGGGAGGTTGGCGCGGCCCCAGGTCGAGATCTGCCCGGCGATGCGACGGAAGCGTTCCTCGCCGCCGAAATGCGCGCGCAGCTTCTCCAGCTGCTTGCCGGCCTCGAACTCGGCGGCGGCCTCGGCGATCAGCGGCAGCAGCCGCTCGGCGGCCAGGTCGTAGACCAGCTGCGCCTGGCGCGGCGTGAAGCCGGCCTCGTGCAGGCGCTTGTTCACCTCCGGATCGGGGGTCAGGATCTCGCTCGGCGGCGTCAGCGCATAGCCTTCGGGGCTGTCGGGGATGCCCAGCATCTGGCGCCAGCGGCTGCGGTCCTCCTCCGGCGCGTCGTCGCCCGGCGGGGTCACGCGCTGGGAGAGGCGGCGCTCCAGCTCGATGTAGGATTTCAGCAGCGCGTCCACGCGCAGCTCGCCCGCCACCTCGTCCCAGAATTTCTGCGGGATTTCGGCCGGGCGGGCCGTGCGGGCTTGCGGCTCGGCCGCGGCAGTCAACAGATCCTCGGGCATGAGCGGGGCTCACTCCTCAATCGGGGTTGCGGGGAGGGTTTCGGGCGCACGGAGAATCTCGCCCGGCACGCCGAGGGTGCGGGCGAGCAGCCGCACGGCGGCGGGGCCGTCGAGCACCGCCTTCGCCTCCGCCCCCAGGCCACCCACGGCCTGGAGGAAGAGCAGCGTCTCGGCCGCATCGGCGCGGGCCTGCACGCGGGCGAGCGGCGAGGCGTAGGTCAGGCGCGCCGCCTCCGCCCCGCAGCCGATCTCGCCCCGCCGGCGCAGGATGGCGAGGCAGCGCGCCACCAGCGGGCTCAGCAGCTCGGCCTGCAGGCGGCCATAGGTGGCCCCCAGCAGCCGCGCCGCCTGCGCGCCGCGTTCCAGCACCTCGGTCGCCGTCATGCCCGGCTTCTCGGAGGCCGCGATGCGGTCGGCGAGCAGGGCGGCGCGGATGCGCGCGCGCAGATCGTCCAGCACCAGCTGCGAGACGTCGAAATCCCCCGCCGCCGCCAGCGGCGTGAGGCCGGAGGAACCGGGCGCCTTGGGGATGATCGCCCCGGGGACGAGGCGGATCGTGGCGGGGTTCAGCACCCCGTCATCCTCGGCCATCCACATGCCGGTGGCGGCGATGGAGGCGTTCTTCAGAATCAGCTCGACCACCTTGTTGGCGGTGCGGATGTCCGGCAGCGCCTTCTGCACCGGGCCGCGGCCATAGGTCTCGCCGGGCACCTTCAGCCAGCGGAAGGCGACGAAGGGATTCTCCGCGAACAGCCCCTCGGCGAGCAGTTCGGGGATGCCCTCTTCCCTCTCCACGACCACGGCGTAGCGGTGCCCGTGCCGCGGGTCGGGCCAGGCGGCCTCGACCAGGCGCAGCTTGCGCGCTGCCTCGGTCTCCTCGCGCGGCACCACGATGTTCGCACCGGGCCAGCGGGCGAGCAGCTCGGCGGGGGTGAGGCGCAGCACGCGGAACACCGTGTCGAGCCGGCCGGAGGCGCCTTCCTCGAGCACCGCGTCGCGCAGCGGCACGGCGTGGAAGCGCAGCGCCGAGGCCTCGCCCGGGGGCGCTTCCTCCACCATCAGCACGCCGGTGCCGGCGACGACGAGGTCGAGGAAGGCCTGGTGGATCTCGAGCGCGAAGTTCGAGCGGTCGAGATGCCCCTGCAGCGTGTCGGCGGCGATCTCCAGATCGGCCGCCATCTCCGCCGCCAGCGCATCGGGCAGGTGCCGAGCGGGGGCCAGGCCGAACCAGCGCGACCAGGGCGGGGTGAGTTCGGCGAGCAGGGAGGAGGCCAGCTGCTCGGCCGCATCCGCCGCCGTGGCGTCGAACAGCGGCGCGGTGCCGACCGGCGGCAGGGCGTGGTCGTAGCAATCCTGCCAGGTGCTCTCGAGCGGGCGCCGGCGGGCGGCCGCGCGGGCGTGGCGGCTCAGCACGTCCTCGGGGGTCATGCGGGTGTCCTTGTGCGGCGTGGAGCGGACGAAGGGGCGGGCGCTGGTTGCAGCCGGACCGCGCAGAGCGCGCGCCCGGCGCCTGCGGGCCTATTCACCCAGCAGGGTCTTGCGGGCGGCGAAGGCGGGGGCGGGGTCGAGCACGCCGCGCGGGGAGGTGACGATGGTGCCGGCCAGCGATCGGCGGGCACGTTCGGTGGCGCGGGCCTGGGCCTCGCGCGTTGCCGTCTCGGCGGCGGTGGCGGTGGCCTCGGCGGCCGGGGCCGGGTCGGGGGCGGCGGCGGCCGGCGCGGGTTGGGGCTTCGGCGCCTTGAGCAGGCCACCCATGCGCGTCTCCTTCGGCTGGAAAGGGCTCCCGCTGACCGGCCCGGCAAAAGGAAAGGCCCGTCCGGGGATGCCGGACGGGCCTTCAAGGCGGGAGGAGGTCAGGGAGGGAGAAGACCGCGGGGCGCAACTCACCCCGTGGCAGGGGTGTCTTAGCGCGGGTTGCCGACCCGCGTCAAGATTTTATTCCTAATTCCCGGAGATTCTTTTGTAACAGCCTCGCCCCCCAGGGCGCGGAACAGGCCGAAGGGGGTGACGGCGAAGGGCGCCTCCGGCCCGATCAGCGCGCGGCAGAGCGTGACGCAGCTGAACGGGGCGAAGGCGGGCAGGCTGGCGCCGCGGGGCTCGCCGGCGGCGAAGGGGCCGAGCACGCGCAGCCCCGCCCGGCGGTAGAAGAGCGGCAGGTCGAAGCCGGGCGCGACGGGCAGGCGCGCCACCATCAGCCGGCCGGAGAGGGGCTCCAGCACCGTCCAGCCCGCTTCGTCCTGCAGGGCCGCGAAGCAGTGCCGGAAGCCCGGGCGGAGCAGCCGAAGCCAGGGCTGGTCGGCCACGCCGCCGAAGGCGATCCAGAGCTTCTGGCCGGCTTCCGGCGCGGCCAAGTGCCGATGCGTCACGCGCCCGCGGGTCACGGTCAGGCCCGGCCCATGGAGAGCGTTCCGGCGGCGTGGCTGGCTTCGGCAAGGGCTTCCAGGCCGCGCGGCGGCCCGGCGACGATGCCCTTGGCGCGCAGCGGATAGTCCAGCCGCTCCATCGCCTCCTCCCACAGCCGGTGGTCGCCGCCCTCGCCGGGCAGGCGCGGATTGGGGGTGCAGTTGCGCTCGCCCCAGATGCGCAGGATGCGGGCGTGGCTGAGTTCGATCCGGCGCTGGCGGTAGAGCCGGTCGAGGCATTTGATCACGTCGTCGGGCTCGCAGGGGCGGATGGTCTCGCCCTTGCCGGCCGAGAGGCGGGCCCCCTCACGCCGGGCGATCAGGGCGGCCATGGTCCAGAACCAGGCTTCCTCGGCCGAGGCGAAGGGCTGGGCGCGGTCGAGGCTGACGAGGAGGGGGGTGCGGTTGGCGGTGAGAGGCGGCATGGGGCGGGGGGTCCTTCTGCGCTGTTGACCTGCTCGGATGCGAACAAATCAGGAACAACGCCGATTTACCAATTTCGCGTCTAGGTTGCAAGGCAATAGTTCCTATTGCATCGCGACTCGAAACCTAGGATGTCCTGCGGATAGGAATTCACCGCGAATCGACCCCAACCCCAGCCATTCGGGAGGCCGGCTTCCATGCGACATGAGGATGTCTGGCGCGCCATCGATGCGCTCGCCGCCGAGAACGGGCTCTCGGCCTCGGGCCTCGCCCGCCGGGCCAAGCTCGACGCCACCGCCTTCAACCCCTCCAAGCGCAAGGGCGTGGATGGGCGCCCGCGCTGGCCCTCCACCGAGAGCATCGCCAAGGTGCTGGAGGCCACGGGCGCGGGTCTCGATACCTTCTCCGCCCTGGTCACTGGCGCCCCCGCCATGCCGCGCGGTGGGCGCACGGCGGCCGCCCGGCGCATTCCGCTGATCGGCCTGGCCCAGGCGGGCAGCGATGGCTTCTTCGACGATGGCGGCTATCCGGTGGGCGGCGGCTGGGACGAGATCTCGGTGCCCGACGTACCCGACCCCAACGCCTATGCGCTCGAGATCAGCGGCGAGAGCATGGAACCCGTCTTCCGCGACGGCGATGTGGTGATCGTCTCGCCCGGGGCGCCGGTGCGGCGCGGCGACCGCGTGGTGGTGCGCACCCGCGCGGGCGAGGTGATGGCCAAGCAGCTGCTGCGCCAATCGGCCCGGCGGGTGGAGCTGGCCTCGCTCAACCCGGCGCATCCGAACTACGCCTTCGACCTGTCGGAACTCGCCTGGATCCACCGCATCGTCTGGGCGAGCCAGTAGGTCAGCGTCGCCCGGCTGAACTCGCCTCGCCCTGCGGCAGCAGCGGCAGCAGGATCTCCAGGTCGCGCTCGGCGCGGCAGACCAGGTAGCGCGGCGCGGAGCCATCGCGCGGGGCCTCCATCGCGAAGGCGGTCAGCCCGATATCGCCATAGACGCGCAGCAGCCCCGTACCGACCCGCATGAAGGCCGCATCCACGCCGGCGCGGTCGCACATGTCGCGGAAGCGCCAGATGGCGGAGACGCGGTCCGCCTCCTCCCCCGCCGGGTCGCCCAGGCCGAGCCAGACGCCGTCGCGCTTCACGAAGGCGAAGCCGGCCCGCCCGGCCTCGCCGAACACCGCGCCATCGGCGATCTCGGGCGCGGTGGCGCCGAGCCGCTTCACCCGCGCGCGCGATTGCGCCGTCCAGGGTTCGGGGCGGAGGCGCACGGGGCGCAGCAGCCGCACCACGCCGATCAGCAGCAGCACGGCGGCGAGGCCGACCGCGAAGCGCATGTTGCCCGGCACCTGTTCGGAGAAGACGACCTCGACCCAGCTCTCCTCCGCCACCCGCCCGCCGAGGGAGACACTCGCCAGCAGCAGCGCGCAGGTCGCCACCACGGCGAGTGGAATGGCGCTTTCCGCCGCCAGCGGTTCGCGCACCAGCCGCGCGCGGCGGTAGAAGGCGCTGCGCAGCCCCGCCAGCATGGCGGCCACCAGCAGATAGGCCGACCAGAGCCACCAGGCATCGGCGCGCATCCAGCAGATCAGCGCGCCCAGCAGCAGCAGCGCCACCCCCGCGCCCCAGGCCAGGCGGAGCCGGCGCAACAGCCCATAGCCCATCACCAGCAGCAGCGAGCCGATCAGCGAGGCCGCAAATTGCGAGGCGAGCGCGGCCTCCGCCCCCGCCCAATCGGCCACCGCCGCGGGCTTGAAGGGCAGCGCGCCGAGGAAGAGCAGCAGCGTGCCCCCCAGCCCCACCAGCCCGGCGATGGCCGGCACCTCCAGCGAATCCGCCACGCGCTGCTCGGCGGCGAAGCGGACCAGCACATGTTTGCGCTGCGCGATCTCGAAGCCCGCGAACAGGATGCCCGCGAGGAACAGCGGGATGATGTAGTAGTAAAGCCGGAAGACCAGCAGCGCGCCGACCACCTGCGCGGGGCTCAGCCAGGGTTGCAGGCCGATCAGGATGGCGCCGTCGAAGACGCCGATGCCGCCCGGCAGGCTCGCCGCGATGCCCGCCACATAGGCGGCGATGTAGATGCCCAGGAACTTCACGAAGGTCAGGCCTTCGGCCGCGGGCAGCAGCGAATAGAAGATCATCGCCGTGATCGCGACATCGACGCTCGCCAGCACCGTCTGCGCGAGCGCCATGCGGAAGCCCGGCAGGTCGATGCGGTGGCGGAACACCGTGATGTGCGACTTGATGCGCGACAGCGTGATGTAGGCGATGACCAGGCCCCACATGACCAGGCCAAGGCCCTGCATCACCCAATGCGGCACATGCTCGCCCAGGCCGGGCACGACCTCGGGCTCGATCAGCAGCACCATGCCACCCAGCGCGAAGCCGCCCAGGCCGAAGGTCAGGCTGGTGAAGGCAACGACCTTCGCGATCGCGACCGGCGCCAGGCCCCAGGCGGCATAGAAGCGGTAGCGCACCGCCGCCCCCGAGACCGCCGCGAAGCCGAGATTATGCGCCAGCGTATAGGCGCAGAAGGAGGCGAGCGAGGTTCGCCCGTAGCTCACCGGATGCCCGGCATAGACGCTGCCCAGCCGGTCGTAGATGGTCAGCACCGCATAGGCGAGCACCGTCCAGCCGGCGGCGATCCAGAGTGTCTGGTTCGGGATCGCATCGAGGGCGGCGCGCACATCCGCCACCGAGAGGTTGCGGAATTCCTTCTGCACCACCCACACGGCGGCGCCGAGCAGCAGCAGCCCGAACGCCGTCATGCCATAGCGGCGCAGCAGGGCGATCATGCGGCGGCGGCGTCCCGGGCGAGGGAGGTCTCGATCAGCGCGATGGTCGCCTCGATGCCGTACAGCGCCACGAAGCCGCCGAAGCGCGGCCCCTCGGGCTGGCCGAGCAGCACCTGGTAGAGCGCGTCGAACCAGGCCTTGGCCACGCCCGGCCGGCCATCCTTGCCGGGCACCAGGAACGGCTCGCGCCGCCCGGCATCATAGACCAGGTCCTGGATCGCGCGGGCCTGCTCCTCGACCGGCAGGGCCTCGAGATTGCCGATCTGCTCGCGCAGCGCGGCGGCCAGCGCCTCGAAGGCGGCGCGTTCGGGGGGCGTGGCGGCGCGGTGCTGCTTCGTGGGCGCGACGCGGTCGCGGTAGTAGATGACCGCATATTCCACCAGCCGCGCCAGCAGCGGATGCGTCTGCCCATTCGCCCCCGGCGCATAGCGGCGCAGGAACCCCCAGAGCATGTCGGGATGCGTGGCGTTGATGACGCTGGCGAGGTTGAGCAGCATGACGAAGGAGACCGGCGAACCCGGGTCGTTCGTCGCCCCGCCATGGATGTGCCAGGCGGGGTTCTCGGGCGAGGGCGCGGCGCGCAGCTTCTCCAGGTTCTGCAGGTATTCATCGACGGCGCGCGGGATGACATCGAAGAACAGCCGCTTCGCGCGCCCGGGCTGGTTGTACATGAACTGGCTGAGGCTCTGCTCCGGCGCGTAATGCAGCCATTCCTCCACCGTCAGCCCGTTGCCCTTGGACTTGCTGATCTTCCCGCCTTCCTCATCGAGGAAATGCTCATAGGTGAAGCCGACCGGCGGCGCGGCACCCAGCACGCGGCAGATGGCGGAGGACAGGCGCACGCTGTCGATCAGATCCTTGCCCGACATCTCGTAATCCACGCCGAGCGCATACCAGCGCAGCGCCCAATCCGCCTTCCACTGCGCCTTGCAATGCCCGCCGGTGATGCGCGTGCCGAAGCGCTCGCCGCTCTCGGGATCGCGCCAGACCAGCAGGTCCTCGGCGGCGCGGACCTCTTCCATCGGCACCTGCATGACCACGCCGGTCTTCGGGTGGATCGGCAGGAAGGGCGAGTAGGTGGCGCGGCGATCGGGGCCCAGCGTGGGCAGGATCACCTTCAGCACGGCGTCGTGCCGCTCGGCCATCGCCAGCAGCGCGGCATCGAAACGGCCCGAGCGGTAATAGTCGGAGGAGGAGGCGAATTCGTAGTCGAATCCGAAACGGTCCAGGAAGGCGCGCAGCCTTGCGTTGTTGTGGTGACCGAAGCTTTCATGCGTGCCGAAGGGGTCGGGGATGGCCGTCACCGGCCGGCCGATATGCTGGGCCAGCATCTCCTTGTTCGGCACGTTGTCCGGGACCTTGCGCAGCCCGTCCATGTCGTCGCTGAAGGCGAGCAGGCGCGAGGAGAGGCCCGTGAGCTGGCCGAAGGCGTGGCGCACCCAGCTGGTGCGCGCGACCTCCCCGAAGGTGCCGATATGCGGCAGGCCGGAGGGGCCGTAGCCGGTCTCGAACAGCGCCACCTGCTTGCCGCTCTCCCGCACGCGCTCGGCCACTTTGCGCGCCTCCTCGAAGGGCCAGGCCTTCACGGTGGAGAGGTCGTGCATCGGGGAGGACATGAGGGGCGGGAACTCCGTTGTGGCGGGCGTGCCCCCTTATAGGTGCGCGCCGCGGCGCAGGCGACCCCGGCCGCGCATGGCGTCGAATTCACCTTTCGTGCAAGGATTTCGTGGCCAAGTGGCACCCTGTGGAGGAGCAATTGCCCATGTCCGCCTGCCTGTGTGGTGCCCCGACGCCCCGCTTCGGCCTTTCCCGCCGCGGCCTGATCGCCGGGCTCGGCGCGCTGTGTTGCGCCCCGCTTGGTCCAGCCCGTGCCTCCGGCGGCACCGCGCCGACGGCGCTGACCGCCGATGAGGTGCTGCGCCGCCTGGCCGAGGGCAATCGGCGTTTCCTCGCCGGCGATGCGCCGCCTTCCGCCTCGCTCGGCGAAGCCAGGCGCACGCAGGTCGCGGCGGGCCAGGCGCCCATCGTCTCCATCCTGACCTGCGCCGACAGCCGTGTGGCGCCCGAACTGGTGTTCAGCGCGGGGCTGGGCGAGTTGTTCGTGGTGCGCAACGCCGGCAACACGGCCGATACGGCCGCCATCGGCAGCCTGGAATACGGCGTGGCCGCGCTCGGCACGCCGCTGGTCATGGTGCTGGGCCATGAGCGCTGTGGCGCGGTGGAGGCCGCGCTCGGCCTCGCCAAGGGGGGGGCGGACCTGCCCGGACGGATTGGCGAGATGGTGCAGCCCATCCTGCCCGCCGCCATCGCCGCCCTGGCCGCGCCCGAGGAGCAGCGCATGGACCTCGCGGTGCGCGGCAATGCCCGCCGGGTGGCCGCGCATCTCGGCAGCGCCAGCACCGTGCTCGCGGATCATCTCCGCCAGGGCAGGCTGCGCATCGTCGCCGCGCAGTACGATCTCGACAGTGGCGAGGTCGTGCTGCTGGGCTGAAGGCGCAGCGCGGCCATGCGGGCGCGGCAGTTTCGCGCCGCGCCGTTTCGCGCTACACGCCCGCTTTCGATGAACCTCAACAAGGAACGAGGACAATGCGGGTCGGCGTGATCGGTGCCACCGGGGCGGTGGGGCGGGAGCTGGTGGAGGTCCTGGGGCGGCGGCGCTTCCCGGTGACGAAACTCCGCCTCTTCGCCTCGGGCCGCAGCGCCGGCACGGTCGTGCAGACCCCCTTCGGCGCCGTGACGATCGAGGAATTCACCCTCGAGCGCGCGCGCGACCTCGATCTCGCGCTGCTCGCCGTCTCGGGCGATTTCGCCAAGCAATATGCCCGCAAGCTGGTCGAGGCCGGTGTGGCGGTGGTGGACAATTCCTCCGCCTTCCGGCTCGAGGATGACGTGCCGCTGGTTGTGCCCGAGGTGAATGCGCACGCCATCGGCGAGTCCCGCCTGATCGCCAACCCGAACTGCACCACCGCCATCGCCGTGGTCGCCCTCGCGCCGCTGCACGCGGCCTTCGGGCTCAAGCGCGTCATCGTCTCCTCCTACCAGGCGACCTCCGGCGCCGGGGCCGAGGGCATGGCCGAACTCGAACGTGAGACGAAGCGCGTGCTGAATGAGGGCGAGCCCGCCCGCAACGAGGTCTTCGCCCACCCCATCGCCTTCAACGTCATCCCGCACATCGATGTCTTCCAGCCCAACGGCTACACCAAGGAAGAGATGAAGGTGACCTGGGAGAGCCGGAAGATCATGGGTCTGCCGGGCCTCGCCATCTCCTGCACCGCGGTGCGCATCCCGACCATGCGCGTGCATGCCGAGAGCATCACCATCGAGACCGAGCGCCCGATCACGCCCGAGGCCGCGCGCGCCGTGCTGGCCCGCGCCGCCGGCGTGGTGGTGGTGGATGAGCCTGCGGCCAAGCGCTACCCGATGGCGCTCTCCGCCACCGGCAAGGACGATGTGGAAGTGGGCCGCATCCGCCAGAGCCTCGTCTTCGGCGATCACGGCCTCGATCTCTTCGTCTGCGGCGACCAGCTGCTGAAGGGTGCGGCGCTGAACGCCGTGCAGATCGCCGAGCGCATGCCGGCCCTGCAGGTTCCCGCATAGAGCACTATCCGTCCTTTTGGACGGATTTCGTGCTCTACAACATTCTTCTTATTTCGCGGTTTGTTCACGGGACTCATGCTGCCATAAGGGCGGCATGAGTCGCCCGAGCGAATCCCTCAAAGCGCCCCGCCTGCTGCTGCCCGACAGCCCCGCCCTCATCGCGGGCTTCGGGCGCGGCACGCTGCTGACCCCTGACGGCGAGATCTTCGCCGAGCCCGCGCTGCAACTCGGGCGCCGGTTGCGGGAGATGCCGCCGCCGATGGTGGTGCACGCGCCGGCCACCGCGAAGCGCCTGGGCATCGGCGGATTTCCGGCCTGCGACCTGCTTGAACTCTTCGCCTTCTGCCTGCCCGCCCGCCCCGCCGCGCCCACGCCGCGCGGCCTGGCCCTCGCACTCGACCTGCCCTTGCCCGCGGATGACGAGGCCGCCGCCGCGCTCCTGCCCGAGATCGCCACCACCCTGCTGCGGCACCTCGCCGCCGGGCGCAACGCGCCCCTGAACCGGGACGCCGCCGCGCTGGCCGCCAAGCTCGGCGCCGAATCCGGCTGGCCCTGGGCAGAGAGCGTGCTCGCCGCCCTCGGCCAACCCGAGGCCAAGCCCTCCCTCGATGCGCTGAAGGTCTGGCGCCGCCTGCCGGACTGGGAGGATGAGGCACCCCCGCCCCCGCCCGCGCACCACCCCATCTCCCCCGCCGAGGCCCGCCGGCGCCTGGCCGAGATCCTGGGCGAGGGCGCCGAGCAACGCCCGCAACAGGCCGACTACGCCTCCGCCGTCGCCGCCGCTTTCCAGGCGCGGGAAGCCCCCGGCACGCCGCATTTCGTCCTCGCCGAGGCCGGCACCGGCACGGGCAAGACGCTCGGCTATGTCGCCCCCGCCAGCCTCTGGGCGGAGCGCAACGGGACGCCGGTCTGGATCTCCACCTTCACCCGCAACCTCCAGCGCCAGATCGACCAGGAAACCGCGCGCCTCTACCCCGACCCGGTGGAGCGCCGCCGCCGCGTCGTGGTCCGCAAGGGGCGGGAGAACTACCTCTGCCTGCTGAACATGGAGGAAGCGGCCGGCGGCGCCGCCCTGGCCGGCATGCTGCTGCCGCTCGCCCTGGTTTCGCGCTGGGCGCTGGCGACGCGCGATGGCGACCTCCAGGGCGGGGATTTTCCCGGCTGGCTGGTGGAACTCTTCGGCGCGCATGCCGTCTGGCCGCTGGCCGACCGGCGCGGCGAGTGCATCCACTCCGCCTGCGGCCACTACAAGCAATGCTTCGTCGAGCACTCCATCCGTCGCGCGCGCGGCGCCACGCTGGTCATCGCCAACCATGCGCTGGTGATGATCCAGGCCGCCCTCGGCGGTGGCGAGGATGGCCGCCCGCTGCGCCTCGTCTTCGATGAGGGGCACCATCTGTTCGACGCCGCCGACGCCGCCTTTTCCGCCGAACTCACCGGCGCCGAGACGGCCGAGCTGCGCCGCTGGCTGCTGGGCGCGGAGGGCGGGCGTTCCCGCGCGCGGGGCCTGGCACGGCGGCTGGAGGAACTCATCGGCGACCGCGCCGACCTGCTGCTGCCGCTGGAGGAAGCGCTGCAGGCCGCGCGCGCCCTGCCCGGGCCGAACTGGGCCGCGCGCCTCGGCGATGACCGGCAGGAGGACCCGCACGGCGCCACCGAGACCTTTTTACGAGCTGCCCGGCGCCAGGTCCTGGCCAGGGCGCGCGATGAGGAGGCCGGCTATGGGCTGGAATGCGACCTCCACCCCCTCGCCCCCGAGGTGATCGCGGCTGGTGCGACGCTGCGCCAGAAGCTCTCTGCCCTGCACACGCCCCTCAAGGCGTTGCATGACCGGCTTCAGGCGCGTCTGGAGGATGAGGCCGAGGAGCTGGAAGTCGGCCTGCGCATCCGCATCGAGGCCGCCTGCCGCGGCATCGAGCGCCGCGCTTTGGTCCCGCTCGCCGCCTGGGGCGCGATGCTGGGAATGCTCGAGGAATCGCCCCGCCCGCCGGGGATGCGCCCGCAACATGTCGATTGGTTCGCGCTCGACCGGCGCGAGGGGCGGGAGGTGGATTGCGGCATGCACCGCCACAGCCTCGACCCCACCGAGCCCTTCGCCACCGTGGTCGCCGCCCCCGCCCATGGCGTGCTGGTGACCTCCGCCACGCTGCGGGATGCGGCCGACGCGACTGACGATGACCCCGAAGCCGTCTGGCGCGCCGCCGAATCCCGCACCGGGGCGGCGCATCTGCCCAGCCCGGCCATCCGCGCCGCCGTCGCCTCGCCCTTCGACTATGCCACCCATACCCGCGCCTTCGTGGTGGATGACGTGAACAAGGCGGACCCGGCGCAGGTCGCCTCTGCCTATCGCGCGCTGTTCCTGGCGGCCGGCGGCGGGGGGCTCGGCCTGTTCACCGCCGTGCGGCGGCTGCGCGACGTGCATGGGCGCATCGCCCAGCCGCTGGCGGAGCGCGGCATCCCACTCTACGCGCAGCATCTCGACGCCATGGACAATGCGACGCTGGTCGATGTGTTCCGCGCCGAGGAACATTCCTGCCTGCTCGGCACGGATGCGATGCGCGATGGCGTGGACGTGCCCGGCCGCTCCCTGCGTTTGCTGGTCTTCGACCGCGTGCCCTGGCCGCGCCCCTCCATCCTGCACCGGGAGCGCCGGACGCATCTCTCCGAGGGCCAGCCCAAGGCGCATGACGACGCCATCGCCCGCTACCGGCTGCGCCAGGCCTTCGGGCGACTGATCCGCCGCGCCGACGACAAGGGCGTCTTCGTGCTGCTCGACCGCTCCTGCCCCTCGCGCCTGCTGGCCGGGCTGCCGGCCGGGGTGGTGGTGCACCGGATGGGCCTGGCCGAGGCGGTGGCCCAGACCCGCGCCTTCCTCGAGACGCCGGACGCTTGACCCGCGCCCCCTGCCAGTGAACACCCGCGCCATCCTCGGAGTACCCGCCATGACCAGCCGCGCCGACCTTCATGTCTCGCCCTTCAACGTGCAGGAGGCGCTGGTCTGCGCCATGGTGCTGATGTCGGTGGCGGATGGGCCGATGTCGGATGCCGAACTCGCGATGATGTCGCGCCTGGTGCAGGAACTGCCGGCCTTCTCCGACTTCAACAGCACGGGGATCGAGACGGTGACCGATGCGGTGGCCAAGCTGCTGCGCCGCGCGGATGGCATCGACCAGGCCGTGACGCTGATCCACGCCGCCCTGCCGATGCGCCTGCGCGAGACCGCCTATCTGCTGGCCTGCGAGGTCTGCGCCGCGGATGGCGAGGCGACGCAGGCCGAGCTGGAATTCCTGCAGGATCTGCGCATCGGCCTCGACCTCGATCGCCTGATCGCCGGCGCCATCGAGCGCGCGGCCAAGGCGCGCTACCAGGTCATCTGAAGTCGCGCAGCCGCCGGTCCGGCGGTGGCATGATCTGCGGCTGCACCAGGATCTCGGGCTGGATCATCCAGGGCGATTGCGGGTGCAGGTTGGCGGGTGGGTTCACCGCCTCCCCGCAGGCGGGGCGAAGGATCCCGCAGTTCCAGCGATGCCCATCCGCCGTGCCGGTGATGCTGCCGCCGCGCTCGAAGCGACATTCGCAGAGCGTGCCCGCCATGCAGGCCACCGCGCCGGCGCGGGCCGGGGTGCAGGCAGGGGGCTCCTGCGCCGCGGCGGGCAGGCTCGCCAACAGAAACAGCAGGGCGCGCTTCATCGCGCGAGGATGGGCCGCAACAGGTGAACGCGGCGTTTACCCGCCCAGCGCCTCGAGCAGCAGCGATTCCGTCAGGATCTGCGGCAGCACCACCGGCACGGCCGATCCGGGCGCGTAGTAGAGGTAGAGCGGCACGCCATCGCGCCCCTGCGCGCGCAGCATGGCGCCAATGGCGGCGTCGCCGCGCGTCCAATCCGCCATGAGATAGGCGATTCCGCGTGCCGCGAAGGCGTCCTGCACCGCCGCGGTGCGGAGCGCCACGCGCTCATTCACCTTGCAGGTGATGCACCAGGCGGCGGTGGCGTTGACGAAGACCGGCCGGCCCTCGGCCACCAGGGCGGCGACCCGTGCCTCGGACCAGGGCTCGGCGCCCGTCTCGGCCGCAGCGGCCACGGCCGGCGCGGCGGAGAGGCGCGGCAGCAGCGCCAGCGCCGCGAGCAGCGCCACCCCCGCCGCCGCCACGCCGGCGATCCGCCCGCGCCCGGCCCCGGCCCGCTGCGCCTGGCCCAGCGCCCAGAGCCCGGCGGCGAGCAGCACCGCGCCGGCCAGGCCGAACATCACGCCCTCCGGCCCGGATTGCTGCGCCAACACCCAGACCAGCCAGGCGGCCGTGGCATACATCGGGAAAGCCAGGCCCTGGCGCAGGATCTCCATCCAGCGTCCCGGCCGGGGCAGCCGCGCGGCCAGGGCGGGAAAGACGCCCAGCAGCGCATAGGGGGCCGCCATCCCCGCCCCGAGGGCGAGGAACACCGCCATCGTCTGCGGCGCGGGCATGACCAGCGCCGCCCCCAGCGCGGCCGCCATGAAGGGCGCGGTGCAGGGCGTGGCGAGCAGCACGGCCAGCCCGCCCGTGGCGAAGGCGCCCAGATGCCCGCCCCGTGCGGCGAGGGATTGCCCCGCGCCCACCGGCCCGCCCATGGCGAAGACGCCGGACAGGTTCAACCCCACCGCCATGACCAGCCAGGCCATGCCCGCGACGAAGGCGGGCTCGGTGAACTGGAAGCCCCAGCCCGCCGCGCTGCCGCCTGCGCGCAGGCCCAGCAGCAGCCCGCCGATCGCCGCGAAGCTCAGCAGCACGCCGGCCGTGTAGCTCGCCGCATGGGCGCGCACCTCGGCCCGCGCCCCGCCCGACAGCCGGGCCAGCGCCAGCGCCTTCATCGCCAGCACCGGGAAGACGCAGGGCATCAGGTTCAGGATCAGCCCGCCCAGCAGCGCGAGGCCGATGGCGAGCAGGAAGGAGGTCTCGGCGATGCCCTGGGCGGGGCCCGCGATGCCGGCCTCGAGCGTGAAGGCCGCCCGCTGCCCGCCGCCATCGCGCAGCACCAGTGTGCCGGACAGCGCCGCCGGGGTGGCGCCCGGCGCGAGGCTCAGCCCCAGCGTCAGCGCGCCCTGCGACACGCGGATCGGCTGCGGCGCGGTGTTGTCGATCACCCCCGGATCATCGGGGAAGAAGAAGGCGTCGCGCACCGTGGCGGGGCCGAGCAGCGGCGCGCCCAGGCTGAGCGAGGCGCGCCCGGCGCTGGCGCCGGCCTGGGCGGTGCCGATCCAGGGCCGCGGCAGGCGATCCTCCGCCGCCTCGAAGAGCGGCGCGGCCAGCGGCGAGGGGACGGCGCGGGCGGCGACCGGCAGGGTGAGCGTGAAGCTGCCCGTCTCGGGGATGCAGACCTCGGCGCAGACCAGCCAGGTGGCTTCGGCGCTGATCGCGAAGCTGTCGCCGGGGCGCAGGCTGGCCGGCACGCTGACCGGCAACGGCAGCAGGACCTCGTTCTTGTAGCCGAAATTCACCAGCGGCCCGTAGGCGATGCGCTCGGGCGCGGGCCACTGGAAGCCGCTGGCGCTGGCCCCTTCCGGCAGGGTCAGGGTGATCTCGGGCGGCGCGCCCGCATCGCCGGCATTGCGCCAGTAGCTGTGCCAACCCTCCGCGAGCCGCAGCCGCAGCCCGAGGCGGAAGCTTTCGCCGGGGGCGATGGCGGCGACATCGGCGAGCAGCGTGGCGCTGGCCTGGGGCGAGCGCACGGCCGGGCTTTCCACCGCCAAGGCGGGAGAGAGCTGGGCGGGAAGGGCCAGGGTCAGGCCGAGCAGCAGGGGCAGGGCACGCAACATCACCCGCGCCTCATAGCACGAAGGGGGCGCCCTTGGGCGCCCCCCTCCTGTGCCTTCGGAAGTGACGAAGTGTGAAACACTGGCGGGCGGCGAAGCCGACCGAGGCGCCGACTGGCGCCCGCCGGCTGTCCGGCGAGCCAAGCCCGCGGAGCGGGCGCCCGGCGCTTGAGGGCACCAGGCGTCAGCCGCGGCTGCCGCAGGTCGCGGCGGTGATGCGGCAGGTGGCGCGGGGGTCCTTGGAGCGGCACTCGGCCATCGCCTGCTGCTCGGCGGCCTGCTGCGTCGCACCGGCGCCGCCCGAGGCCGAGGTCACGACGTAGGAGTTGGGGTCGGAGGTGATGAACAGCGCATGCGGGCTGCGCAGGATGCCATGCGCCACCGCGCCGCAGGCAGCGGCGAATTCGGCCACCACCCGGCAGCCCTGGCCGCGGGCGGCGCACTGGCGCTCGGCCATCTGGTGGGCGGCCATGCGGTCCGTCCCGCCGGCCGAGATGCCGAAGGAGGCCGAGGGGGCGCGGCCGGCATAGATCACCGCGATGGACTGGCGGGCGCCGCCGGCGGGGGCGGCGGTGTTCATCGACACCGGCCGGGCAACCGGGGCGGCCGGCGCGGCGGCCACCACGGGCGCGGCGAGCGGGGCGGCGCTGCGGCCGCGGCCGGTCGCCTCGGCGGTGCCGCTGCGGTTCTGCTGCGTGACGAAGGAGGCCGCGGCGGCGCAGCGCACGGTGCAGGCGGCCAGGGCCTGCTGCGTGGCGCCACCCGGGCGGCTCATCGCCTCGGCGGCGCAGGTGCTGCGGCACATGTTGGCGGCCTGGGCCTGGGTGGCGCGGGTGGCGGAGGGGGCGGCCAGGGCGGGCAGCGCCACCAGGGTCATCAGGGCGGCGGCGGCGGCGGTGAAGATCGGGCGCATCGGGGTGGTTCCTGCTTCCTTGGGGGGGAGGCACCCGGTCGGGCGCCTCGTCGTGGAAGCGTTTTCGCCGTGTTGTCTTGCACGCGAATGTCGCGCGGCGGGCGACGGTTTCAGGGTATCGGCAACATCCGGGGCGATAACGTCGCGGGTCGCGCCGTATTTCACCGCGGGTGAAACATTGCCGGGCTTTGTTTCCTCGCCGCGCCCCGTGCCCTACGACACGCAACATGGAACTGCCCGACCTGCCCGTCTCCGAGGCCCTGCCGCGCCTGAGCGCCGCCCTGGCCGAGGGCTCCAACGCCGTGCTCGTCGCCCCGCCGGGCGCGGGCAAGACCACGCTCGCACCCCTCGCCCTGATGGCGGAGCCCTGGGCGGCGCAGGGCCGGATCCTGGTGCTGGAGCCCCGCCGCGTCGCCGCCCGCGCCGCCGCGCGCCGCATGGCGGATCTGCTGGGCGAGCCCGCGCCGGGTGGGACCATCGGCCTCGCCACGCGGCTGGATCGCGCCTTCTCCGACCGCACGCGGGTGGAGGTGGTGACCGAGGGGCTGCTCGTGCGCCGCCTGCAATCCGATCCGGGGCTGGAGGGCGTGGCCGGCGTGCTCTTCGACGAGGCGCATGAGCGCAACCTCGACACCGACCTCGCGCTCGCCTTCTGCCTGGATCTCCAACGGGCGCTGCGGCCCGAGCTGCGGCTGCTGGCGATGTCGGCCACGCTGGATGTGGGCCGGTTCCGGGATCTGCTGGGCGGGCCCGTGATCGAGAGCCTCGGCCGCGCCTATCCCGTGCAGGTCGAGCACCGCGCGCGCGACCTCGCCGATCCGCGCGACCTGCCCGAGGCCATGGCCGGCGCCATCCGGGCCGCGCTGGGGCAATATCCGGGCGATGTGCTCGCCTTCCTGCCCGGCTGGGGCGAGATCCGTCGCACCGCCGAACGGCTTTCGGGCATCGCCGCCGAGGTGCTGCCGCTGCACGGCGAATTGCCGCCTGCCGAGCAGGATCGGGCCTTGAATCCGTCCGATAGAAGAAAGGTCGTGCTGGCGACCTCGATCGCCGAGACCTCGCTGACCGTCCCCGGCGTGCGGATCGTGGTGGATGGGGGCTTCCGCCGCACGCCGCGGCTCGACCCGGCCTCGGGCCTGTCGCGGCTGGTGACGGTGCGGATCAGCCGGGCCGCGGCCGAGCAGCGCGCCGGCCGCGCGGGGCGCACCGCGCCGGGGGTCGCGATCCGCCTGTGGTCGGAGGCGCTGCACCGCGGCCTCGCGCTGCAGGACCGGCCCGAGATCCTGGAGGCCGAACTCTCCGGTCTCGCGCTCGATTGCGCCGCCTGGGGCGCGGCCCCGGCTGACCTTCCCTTCCTCGACCCCCCGCCTTCCGGGGCGCTGGCCGCCGCGCGCGGCCTGCTGCGCGACCTCGATGCGCTGGATGGTGATGGGCGTATCACCGCCATGGGGCGCGGCATGGCGCGGATGGGCACGCATCCGCGCCTCGCGCGCATGATGCTGGCCGCGACCGATGAGGGCGAGGCCGCGCTGGCCGCCGACCTCGCCGCGCTGCTGGAGGAACGCGACCCCATCCGGGGGCGGGAGGCGCCGGCCGACATCAATCTGCGCCTGGAATTGCTGCATGGCGCGGATCACCCCAACGCCGATGGCGCGACCATCCACCGCATCCGCCGCGCCGCCGCCCTGCACCGGCGCCGGCTGCGCCTGCATGGCAATGCGCTGCCGGGGGGCGAGGCCGGGCCCTTGCTCGCCGCGGGCTTTCCGGACCGCATCGCGGCCAGGCGCGGCACGATGGATGGCGCGTTTCGTCTGGCTTCAGGCCAAGGTGCCCGGCTGCCCGCGACCGATCCGCTCGGCAAGTCGCCTTTGCTGGCTGTGGCCGACCTGGAGCTCCAGGGCACCGAGGCGCGCATCCGCATGGCCGCGCCCCTCGACCTTGCCACGCTGGAGGCGCGCTTCCCCGAGCGTCTCCGCTGGGAGGAAAGCGCCGCCTTCGATGCCCGCGCCGGGGCGGTGCTGGCGCGCCGGCGCCGGCGCTTCGGCCCGCTGGTGCTGGAAGAGCAGATCCTGCCCACGCCCGACCCCGCCACCATCGCCGCCGCCCTGGCCACCGCGCTCGCCGAGCGGGGCTTCCGCGAGCTGGATTGGACACAAGCCGCGCAGCAACTCCGCGCCCGGCTGCGCTGGCTGCACCGGCTGGAAGGCGCGCCCTGGCCCGATGTCAGCGACGCCGCGCTCAGCGCGAGCGTGCAGGAATGGCTCGCCCCCTTTCTCGCCGGCCGCACGAAATTGACCGAGGCGAAGGCGCTGGACGTCACGGCGATGCTGCGCGCCCTGCTGCCGCATGAGCTGCAACGCCGGCTCGACGCCAGCATGCCCGCGCGGGTCGAGTTGCCCGGCGGGCGCTCGGCCGCCATCGACTATGACCGCGAGACGCCGACCCTCGAGGCCCGGGCGCAGCATCTGTTCGGCCTCGCGGCCATGCCGCCGCTGGCCGGCGGGCGGCTCGCGCTGCAGGTGGCGCTGCTGAGCCCGGCGGGGCGGCCCATCGCCGTCACGGGCGACCTCGCCGGTTTCTGGAAGGGCGGCTGGGCCGAGGTGCGCAAGGAAATGCGCGGCCGCTACCCGAAACATGCCTGGCCGGAGGATCCTTCGCGCCCGGATGGTTGAAGCCCGGGCCTTCCGGCGACACTTTAGCAGTCCGCCGAACCCGGAGCTTCCATGTCCCGTCCGCTCAGCCGCCGCGACCTTGGCCTGCTTGCCCTGCTGCCGCTGACCGGCTGCGCCGCGCCGCCCGCCACCGCCCAGCGCGCCGCCCTTGGCGGCCTGCCGGATTTCGCGGACCTCGCCGAGCGCGTGCTGCCCGCCGTGGTGAATATCGCCGTGAGTGGCGAGGCCCGTGCCGAGATCCCGCCCGAGATGCGTGGCACGCCCTTCGAACGCTTCTTCCGCGACCGGCGTGGCCGGGGGCCGCAGATGCAGGGCGCGGGCTCGGGCTTCATCATCGACCCGAGCGGACTGGTGGTGACCAACAACCACGTCATCGGCAACGCCACCCGCGTGCTGGTGGCACTCCAGAACGGGCGCGAATACCAGGCGCGCGTGGTCGGCGTGGACGAGCTGACGGACCTCGCGCTGCTGCGCATCGAGGAACGCACCGCGCTCCCTTCCGTGCCGCTCGGCTCCTCCGCCGCCATGCGGGTGGGCAATTGGGTGCTCGCGGCGGGCAACCCCTTCGGCCTTGGCGGGTCCATCACGGTCGGCATCATCTCGGCGCGCGGGCGTGAGATCGGCGCCGGGCCCTTCGACGACTTCATCCAGACCGATGCGCCGATCAACCCGGGCAATTCCGGCGGGCCGCTGTTCAACATGGCGGGCGAGGTGATCGGCATCAACACGGCGATCTACTCGCCTTCCGGCGCCTCGGCCGGCATCGGCTTCGCCGTGCCTTCCGACATGGCGCGCGGCGTGATCGAGCAGCTGCGCAATGGCGGGCGGGTCGAGCGCGGCTGGCTGGGCGTGGCGGTGCAGGACATGCCGCCCGAGGATGTCGGCCGTCGCGGCAGCGCGCCGGCGGCACGCGGCGTTCTGGTGGCCGGCGTCGAGCGCGGCAGCCCCGCGGCGCGGGCAGGGCTGCGCCAGGGCGACGTGGTGCTCTCGATCAATGGCGACCGGGTGGATACCTCCCGCGCCCTGGTGCGCACCATCGCCGCCGTGCCGCCGGGCCAGACCGTGCGCCTGTCCATCCTGCGGGAGGGCCGGCCCACCGACGTGCCCGTGCAGGTCGGCCGCCGGCCCGTGCAGCCCCAGGGGTGAGGCCGGCGTTTCGTCAGGGTTGAGGTGGCCCTGCCCGCGCCGTAATCTCGGCCGGCCGAGTCGAACTGGAAAAACCCCATGCGAATCCTGCTGGTCGAGGACGATGCCGAGGTCGCCCGTTTCGTGAAGAAGGGGCTGCATGAGGCCGGGCATACGGTGGAGCACGCGCCGAACGGCCGCGACGGGCTGTTCATGGCGGCCTCCGAGGGCTTCGACATCCTGGTGCTGGACCGGATGCTGCCCGGCGGCGTGGATGGCGTGCGCCTGGTCGAGACTCTGCGCGGCCAGGGCAACCGCACGCCCGTGCTGTTCCTCTCCGCTCTGAGTGCGGTGGATGAGCGGGTGAAGGGCCTCAAGGCCGGCGGCGACGACTACCTCACCAAGCCCTTCGCCTTCGCCGAGCTGCTGGCCCGTGTCGAGGCGCTGGGCCGCCGCCCGGCCGCCGAGGCGCCGACCACGCGGCTGAAGGTGGCGGATCTCGAGCTCGACCTGCTGAGCCGCACGGTGACGCGCGCGGGCAAGAAGATCGATGTCCAGCCGCGCGAATTCCGCCTGCTGGAACACCTGATGCGCCATGCCGGGCAGGTGGTGACGCGCACCATGCTGCTTGAGAAGGTGTGGGACTACCATTTCGATCCGCAGACCAACGTGATCGACGTGCATGTCAGCCGGCTGCGCCACAAGCTCGACAAGGGCTTCGACAAGCCGCTGATCCACACGGTGCGCAACGCCGGCTACATGATCCGCGCCGAGGCCTGACGGCCCGGGGCCGCAGGCCGTGTCCCCCCCGCCCGCACCGCCGCTCGGCATGACGCCGCCGGGGTCGGAGCCGCCGCTGATCGGCCTGTTGCGAAGCGCCTCGGGCCGATTCGCACTGCTCTTCACCGCGCTTTTCGCCACCGCCGCCACCGCGGCCGCGGTGGTGCTGTGGTGGAACACCGCCGGCGCGCTCGACCGGCAGGTGGATGCCGCGATCCGTGCGGATGGCGTCGCCCTGGTCGAGCGCCACCGCAATGACGGCGTGCCCGCGGTGGTGGCGGCGATCGAGGACCGGCTCGCGCTCGATGTGCAGAACGAGTCGCTCTATCTGCTGGTCGATCCGGCGGGGAAGCTGCTGGCCGGCAACCTCGACGCCTGGCCGGCCGAGGCGGCCTCTGACCAGCCCTGGATCCGCATGCCCCTGCTGCGCGACGGCGCGGCGAGCGAGGCGCGGCTGCTGCGCATCGACCTCGGCGGCAGCGCGATCCTGCTCGTCGGGCGCGACGTGGCGGAGAAGCTGCGGCTGCGCGCCCTGCTGTCGGAGGGCATCGCCTGGGCGGCGTCCTCCTCCGCCGCCATCGCGCTGCTCGGGGCCTGGATGCTGCGCCGCGCGCTCGAGCACCGGCTGCGCCCGGTCTATGGCACGGCGGCGGCGATCGGTGCGGGGGACCTCACGCGCCGCGTCCCGCTCTCCGACCGCAAGGACGAGTTCGACCGCCTGGGCGGGACGATGAACGCCATGCTCGACCGCATCGCGCAGTTGATGGAGGGCGTGCGCGGCGTCTCCGACGCCATCGCGCATGATCTGCGCACCCCCATCGCCCGCGCCCGCGCCAAGCTGGAAGAGGCGCTGGTCTCGGCGCAGGACGAGGAAGCCCTGCGCGCGGCGGTGGAGCAGGGGATAGCCGATCTCGACAACATCGCGCGCATCTTCAAGGCGGTGCTGCGCATCGCGGAGGTGGAGGCGGGCTCGCGCCGCGCCGCCTTCGCGCCGCTCGACCTCGCCCCCGCCTTGCGCGATGCAGCGGAACTCTATGAGGCCTCGGCCGAGGTCGGGGGGCAAGCGCTGCTGGTTGACGTGCCCGAGAGCCTGCCCCTGGTCGGGGACCGGGACCTGCTGCTGCAGGCGGTGGCGAACCTGTTGGACAATGCGCTGAAATTCACCCCCTCGGGGGGCAGCGTGCGGCTTTCCGCGGACAGTGCGGGCGGCTTCATCACCATCACCGTGGCGGATGACGGGCCGGGCCTTACCGCCGCGGATCGCGAGCGGGTGGGCGAGCGCTTCTTCCGCGCCGATGCGGCGCGCAGCACGCCGGGATCGGGGCTGGGCCTTTCCCTGGTGCGGGCGGTGGCGGCGCTGCATGGCGGGGAGGCCGGGTTCCGGGACGCCGTGGCCGGGCGCGACCCGCCGGGGCTGGCGGTGACGTTGCGCCTGCCGAGTGTGTGATTTCGCCGAATGACCTGACATTCATGGTATGGACACGGCGGCGATCACTGCCCCGGTGCATGGTCCGGGGATGCGCCTTGCCCGCCTGCTGATCGTGCCTCTGCTCGCCACCCCCCTGTTGGCCGAGGCAACCCTTGCCGAACAGCCGATCCGGGTGACCACCGACACGGCAGAGTATTGCGGGCTCCTCGCCGCACGGCTGTCCAGCCAGCCGGGCGCCAGCCAGCCCAGCGTGCAGACCCTGGCCGCCGAGGGCGTGCGGCTGTGTGACACGGGCCATACCCGCACCGGCATCGCCAAGCTGCGCCGCGCGCTGCGCACGGTTCAGGGCACCAGCCAGGGCAATGTGCTGCAGGCCGGCGGGCAGTAGTCTCTCTGCTGGCCCGCGCCTTTACCGGCGGATCCCCTCGGCTTCCAGGAAGCGCGGGTCGTTGAAGTCGAAGATGCGGTTGTCGGGCCGCACGCTGGTGTCGATGGCCGAGAGCGTCACCGTGGTCTGCCGCCCCTGCGCATCCAGCACCGCCCATTGGCGCAGCTGCATCGGGTTCTCGTCGAAGACCAGCGTCAGGCGCCCCTCCGCCGGCTGGCCGGTGCGGGAGAGCGCGATTCGCAGCAACCCGCCCGATCGCTCGGTCGCGGTCACGGTGATGTCGCCGGAGAGGCGGATCTCGTCGCGCAGCAGCAGGCCGAGCGGGGTGGAGGCGGCCGGGACGATGTTGGGCTGGCCGAGCTGCCGGTCCAGCATCATCACCTGCCCACCCGAGGCGACCAGCAGGATCGGCTCCGGCGGGTCATAGTCGAAGCGCATGCGGCCCGGCCGGCTGATCCAGGCCACGCCCTCGGCCGAGGCGCCGTTCTGGCCGATCTGCAGGAAGCGCGCGCGGAGCGTGCGCATGGCGTTGAGATAGGCCTCCACCCGCTGCACCGCCGCCCGGTCGATGGCGGCCGGGGCAGGGGCGGGCGGGCGTGGCGCGGGCTGGGCCAGCGCCGGCACAGTGGCGACAAGCCCCAGGGGCAGCAGCAGCAGGCGACGACGATCCATGACCTTCAGATGGCCCATCGGGGCGCCCGATTAAAGCCTGCGCTCAGCGACGGCCGCGCGCGGCCGGCGGGGGCGGGGCGTCGGCGGGGGGCAGGTCTTCCTCCAGCACCGTCAGCGTGACGGCGTAGGAGACCTCGCCCTCCTCATCGTCGCGATGCACCGTGCCGATCACCTCGCCATCCACCGCGACCTCCACCGTCAGCCCGGCGCGGGGCGGGGCGACCAGGCGCACCTTGTCCGACCCCAGCAGGCGCTGGAGATAGGTCTGAACGCGCAGGATCTCGGCGGGCTTCATCCGGGAACAACTCCAATTTGCGAAAAGCGGCGCCCCCTATGCACCCTGGGACGGGAGGCGGCTACCCTCCGCCCATGCGCGAAAACACCATCGCATCGCGATTGGCCTGCATGAGCATGGTGAAGCCGGTGATGCTGTCGAGGCCGAGGCCGATCGGCAGGCCGGTATCGGGGTCCGTCTGCACGGCGCCATAGGCCGCACCCGAGACCTTCTCCCACTTCCCGGCCGGCTTCTTCACCTCGACATTCACCACCGTCGCCTTGAAGACCAGCCGCACGATGGCCTCTTTCGGCGCGCGCGGCTTGGTCAGGCTCGGCATGCCGGCGATCATCTGCCAGCCATTGGCGAGCGCCCAGCGTGTCAGTTCGTCCTTGTCCATCGCCGGGCGCTCTCCTTGTGGTGGCGTTCAGCCCTTGGCGATGGCGACCTGGGCGCGGGCGGCGGTCAGCATCAACCCGCTGTCGTTCATGATGGTGGCCAGGTTGAAGCCGCGCTCGAACATCTGCTTCGAATAGGCACCCGTCATGGTGTGGATGCCCACCTTCACGCCGGCCTTCTGGGCCGTGTTGCGGATGTGATCCAGGATCGCCAGGAATTCCGGCTCCTGCCGGTCCTGCAGCGGCTTCATGCCGTAGCTGAGCGAGAGGTCCGAGGGGCCGATATAGATCGCGTCCACGCCCGGCACGGCAACGATCGCCTCGAGGTTCTCGACCGCGGTCTTGGTCTCGATCATCGGGATGACCAGCACATCCTCATTCGCCGCCGCCGTGTCGCCGGCCGCGCCGTAGATGCCGCTGCGGATCGGGCCGAAGCTGCGGGTGCCATGCGGCGGGTAGCGGCAGGCGGAGACCAGGGCGCGGGCCTCGGCCTCGGTGTTCACCATCGGGCAGATCACGCCCTTCGCCCCGCCATCCAGCACCTTGCCGATGATCCCGGGCTCGTTCCACGGCACGCGCACCATGGGTGTCACGCCATGCGGCTGCATGCCCTGGAAGCAGGCGACCATGGACATGTAGTCCTGCACGCCGTGCTGGATGTCCACGGTCAGGCTGTCCCAGCCCGCCTGCGCCATGACCTCGGCGGTGAAGCCGGAGGGGATGGCGAGCCACCCATTGACCACAGGTTTCCCGGCCGCCCAGGCCGCCTTCACGCCATTTGCCATTGGATCTGGTTTCCTCACGCTCTCATGCGACGTCAGTTGTCGTATGACCGACGCTAGGCCCCACCTTGCGGAGCGTCAACGCGCCCCTGCCTCCCTTTGGGCGTGCTTGTCGCGCAACCCTGCCCAAGGCACCTTGTCCGCCATGCCCCGCTTCCAAGTCGCCAGCGAGACCGGCCGCCTGACCGAGGTGCTGGTCTGCCCGCCCGAGCATTACCGCTGGATTCCCACCAACGCCGTCGCGCGCCGCACCCTGGCGAGCCATGGGATGCCCGCGCCGACGGACCTCGCCGCCCAGCATGACGAGTTGGTGGCCGCGCTCGAGCAGGCTGGCGTGCGCGTGCACGCCCAGCCGCCCGCCGCGCACCTGCCCTACATGGCCTATACGCGCGACCCGGTGGTGGTCACGCCCTGGGGCCCGCTGCTCGGCCAGCTCGAACGCCCGCAGCGGCGCGGCGAGCAGGCCCGCGCCATCGCCTGGCACGCCGCGCAGGGCAGCGATTTCTGGCGCATGGGCGATGCCGGCACGCTGGAAGGCGGCGATGTGCACCTCATCCGCCCTGGCCTCGCCGTCATCGGCATGAGCGGCGGGCGCACCGACGCCGCCGGGGCGGAGCAACTCGCGCGGTGGCTGCGCGCCGAAGGCTGGGAATGCCGGATCGAGCCCTTCGACGAGCATTTCCTGCATTTCGACCTGCTCTTCTGCATGGCTGCCCCGGGCCTGGCCGTGGCGTGCCTCGACGTGCTGGAGCCCGATTTCCTGGCCTGGCTCACGGGTCATCGCATCCGTTGCATTCCCGTGCCCTACCGCCAGGTGATGCAATTGGGTTGCAACATCCTCGCCCTGGGCGGGGACCGCGTGATCTCGGCCCGCGCGAGCACCGATCTCAACGCCGCGCTGCGTGCCGAGGGGCTCGACGTGCTCGACCCCGACTTGTCCCTGTTCACCGCCGGCGGCGGCGGGCCGCATTGCCTGACCTGTCCGCTGGTGCGCGAGGAAAAGACGCCATGAACACCATCGCAGCCCGCCCCGTGGATGCCGTGATCGCCGCGGCCCGGGACTTCCTCGGCGAGCGCATGACCACCAACGCCGCCATCCGCGAGCAGCACAGCCGTGGCGAGGACAGTTCCGCGCCGACCCTGCCCGATGCCGTCGCCTTCGTGGAAACCACCGCGGAGGTCGCGCGCATCGCCGCACTCTGCCACCAGCACGGCGTGCCCCTGGTGCCCTTCGGCGCCGGCACCTCGCTGGAGGGGCATGTGAATCCGGTGCGCGCGGGCATCAGCCTCGACCTCTCGCGCATGACGGCGATTCTCGAACTCAATGAGCAGGACATGGATGTCCTGATCGAGCCGGGCGTGACGCGCCAGCAGTTGAACGAATTCCTGCGCGACAAGGGGCTGTTCTTCCCGGTCGATCCGGGCAGCCATTGCACGCTGGGCGGCATGGTCGCCACGCGCGCCTCGGGCACCAATGCGGTGCGCTATGGCACGATCCGCGAGAACACGCTGGGGCTGGAGGTCGTGCTGGCCGATGGGCGCGTCATCACCACCGGCGGGCGCACGCGCAAGGCCTCCAACGGCTATGATTTGACGCGGCTCTTCGTCGGCTCGGAGGGCACGCTCGGCATCGTCACGAAGATCCGGCTCCGCCTGCACGGCATCCCCGAGGCGATGAGCAGCGCGGTGGTGCAATTTCCTTCGCTGGGCGCGGCGGTGGAGAGCGTGATCCAGGTGATGCAGATCGGCGTGCCGGTGGCGCGGATCGAGTTGCTGGACGAGGACATGATGGAAGCCGCCATCGCCTTCTCGAAGCTCGAAGGGTTTTCGCGCACCACCACGCTGTTCCTGGAATTCCACGGCACGGAGGCCGGCGTGAAGGAACAGGCCGAACTGGTGGAAGCCATCACCGCCGAGCATGGCGCGGAGGGTTTTCGGTGGGCGACCGATCCGGCGGAACGCGCAAAACTGTGGAAGGCGCGGCATGATTCCTACTGGGCCGGCGTCGCCTGGAAGCCGGGGCACAAGGCGCTGACCACTGATGTCTGCGTTCCCATCTCACGCCTCGCCGAGGCGATCGTCGGCGCGAAGGAGGAAGCCCGCGCGCTGGGCCACACCACCTGCATCGTGGGCCATGTCGGCGACGGCAATTTCCACCAGATGGTGCTCTACGACCCCAATGATCCGCAGGGGCTCGAGCGCGCCTGGGACATGGACAAGCGCATCGTCGCGCGCGGCCTGGCGCTGGGCGGCACCTGTTCGGGCGAGCACGGCATCGGGCTCGGCAAGCGGGAGTTCCTGGAACAGGAGCACGGCACGGGGGCGATGGATGTGATGCGCAGCCTGAAAGTGGCGCTCGACCCGAAGGGCATCCTGAATCCGGGGAAGATCTTCAGGAATTGAGCGTGACCGCCTCCGCCCGGGGCGTCACGATCGCGATTCTCGTGCTGTGCCTCGGCCACATCTTCTCCAACGCCGTGCGCACCATCCCGGCGATCGCGGTGGATGTGCTGACGCGCGACCTGGGCATCTCCGCCGATATGCTCGCGCAGCTCACCGGCGTCTTTCCCTTCGCCTTCGCCGCGGTGATGATTCCCGTGGGCGTGGCGCTCGATCGCTACGGGGTGAAGCGGGTTTCGCTCGGCCTGCTGATCGTCGCGGGCAGCGGCGCGGTGCTCGGTGCGCTGGCGAGCGGGCCATGGTCGATGCTGCTGGCGCAGGCGGTGCTGGGGGCTGGCTGCTCGGGCATGCTGATGTGCCCCATCACCTTCGCCGCGCGCGGCCTGTCCACCGCGCGCTTCGCGGTCTGGTCGGGCGTGATCCAGGCGGTGGGCAATACCGGCATGCTGCTCTCCGCCAGCCCCCTCGCCGCGCTGATCGAGGCGGTGGATTGGCGCGCGGGCTACCTGGCCTGCGCCGCCATCGCCGCCATCGCCATTCCCGCCGTCCTGCTCCTGGTGCCGAATGACCGGCCCGAATCGCGCCCCGCGCGCAGCCCGATGCAGGATGCGCGCGAGCTGGTGCGCATCGCCTTCCTGCCCGCCATGCGCGGCGTGATGGTGCTGGCCCTGGCCTCCTTCGCTTCGGTGCTCGGGCTGCGCGGGCTCTGGGGCGGGCCCTGGCTGATGGAGGTGAAGGGGCTTGATCGCATCGCGGCGGGCAATGTGCTGCTCGCCTGCACCTTCGCGCTCGCGGCCGGCCCTGCCCTGGCCGGGCTGGTGCTCCGGCGCGTCGGGCGTGCGCCGGTGCTGCTGGCCGGCAGCCATCTGCTCGCCGCCACGTTGATTCTCGCGGTGATCGCCGGCGGGCCAGCGGGGCCCTTCGGGGCGCTGCCGATCTGGTGGGACACGCTGATGCTCTCGGCCTTCGGGCTGGTCATCTCCTTCCAGGTGCTGGGTTTCTCCATCGTCCGCGCCGCCGTGCCGCCCGAGCAGGCGGGGCGCGCGCTCTCGGCCATGAATGTCTCCTTCTTCCTCGGCGCGGCGCTGCTGCAGGCGGGCTCGGGCGTGATGGCGGGGCTGAGTGGCGTGGCGGCGGCGCTGGCGACCTTCGCCGTGGCGCTGATCCTGTGCAGCGCGGGCTTCATGGCCCTGACGCCGCGCCGCTGAGCGGCTACACTCGCCCTTCGGAGGAGTTCCCGATGCTGCGTTCGATCCTGGTCGCCCTTGATGACACGCCCGGCGCCCATGCGGCGCGCGACCTGGCCTTCGCGCTGGCGCGCCGGCATGGCGCGGCGCTGAGCGCGGCCGTGGTGCTCGATCACCCCCACACGCACAGCGAGCATGAGGTGGTGCCGCTTGGCGGGGCCGCCTTCAAGGCGCGGCGCGATGCGGCGCTGGCCGCGCGCGCCGATGCCGAGGCCGCCGCCGCCTTCGGCGCCTGCGCCGCCGCGGCGGCGGACACGCCCTATACGGAGCTGCGTCTGCCCGACGCCCCGGAGCCCGCTTTGCTCAAGGCCGGGGCGACGCATGATCTGGTGGTGATCGGCCGCGACAGCACGCTGGGGCTGGAGCAGCTCGATGATGGCGTGGCCCCGGTGATCGAGGCGCTGCTGAAGGATGGCGCGCGCCCGCTGCTGGTGGTGCCGGAGGTGATGGCGGGCCGCGCCGATGGGCCGATCCTGGTCGGCTATGACGGGTCCATCCCCATCATGGCGGCGCTTCAGCTTTTCGCGCTGATGGGCCTGGCCGAGGGCGCACCCGTGCAGGTGGCGAGTGCCGCCGCGACGCGCGAGGAAGCGCTCGCCCTGGCGGAGGAGGGCTGCGCCTATCTGCGCCACCACGGCATCACCGCCACCCCGCTGGCGATGCTGGGCGACCGGCCCGCGGACCTGCTGCTGGCCCAGGCCGAGGCCTTGGGCGTGCGCATGATGGTGCTGGGGGCCTTCGAGGTCGGCGGCCTGCGCCGCCGCCTGCTCGGCAGCGCCACCCATGTGCTGCTGCGCGAGGCGCGGGTGCCGGTCTTCATCCACCGGTAGCGGCGCCCTCAGTCGCCGGGCGCGGCCTCCGGCCGCTTGGCTGCGCGCCGACGCGCTGTGGCGCGGGTTGCGAAGCATCCTCTGCGCGCGCGGCCGCTTCCGCGGCCGAAGCGGTGGCGGCGTCTCAGCCCGCCAGCACGCCCGCCTTCTGCAAGGCCGCGATCTCGTCTTCGCTGTAGCCCAGCTCCGCCGCCAGCGCCGCGCCCGCGCTGCCCGGCGCGTGCAGCTCGCCCGCCCCGCCGGGGCGCGCCCCGTCGAGCGTGACGGGCAGGGCCGGCAGCTTGATCGGGCGGCCATCGGGCAGGGTCATGGGCACCAACCCGCCCGAGCCGTTCAGGTGCACGTCGTCGAACAGGTCGGCCGGCTTGCCGATGGGCGCGAAGGGCAGGCCCAGCGCCTCGCACTTCGCCATGAGCTCCGCCTTGGTATAGGCGCGCAAGGCCTGCGCGACGCGCGGGATGGTGCGCGCGCGCTCGGTCACGCGCTGCTGCTTGGTGGCGAGGGTGGGGTCGGCGGCCAGATCCTCCAGCCCGAAGGCGGCGCAGAAGGCGGGCCAGGAGGTGTCGGTGACCACACCCACGAAGACCTGCCCGCCATCGGCCGTCTCGAACACGTCATAGACCGGCCAGGCCGGCAGGCGCGTGGACATGGGCGGGGGCGCCACGCCGGTGATCACCGTCTGGGCCATGTGCTGCGCCATCAGCAGGGCCACCGTCTCGAACAGCCCGGCCTGGATTTCGCCGCCCTTGCCGGTGCGCGCGCGCTCGGCGAGGGCGGCCTGGATGCCGATGACGGCGGAGAGCCCACCCATGATGTCGATCACCGAGGAGCCCGCGCGCAGCGGCCGCCCCTCGAGCCCGGTCATGTAGGCAAGCCCGCCCATCATCTGCACGACCTCATCGAGCGCCGTGCGGTGCTCATAGGGGCCAGGCAGGAAGCCCTTGCAGGAGCAATAGACGAGCCGCGGGTTGATCTGCGCCAGCTGTGCGTAGCCGAGCCCGAGCTTGGCCATGGCGCCGGGCCGGAAATTCTCGATCAGCACATCGGCCTTCGCGACCAGCCGATGCACCAAAGCGAGCCCCTCGGGCTTCTTCATGTCGACGCAGAGGCTGCGCCGGCCGCGCCCGAAGGCGGCGTAGAAGCCGGTGCCTGAACCCGTGAGGTGGCGCGTGGAATCCCCCGCGGGGGCGGGTTCCACCTTCACCACCTCGGCCCCGAGATCGGCCAGCACCATGCCGGCTGTCGGGCCCATGACCATGTGGGTGAATTCGACGACGCGCAGGCCGCTGAGGGGCGTGGGGCTCGTCATCAATAGGCTCCCACGCCGGCGGGCTGCCAGCCGGTGGGCCGGCCGGCGCGGGCGAAGGCGCCATGCAGGCTCTCTTCGGGCAGTGCCTCGGCCAGGATGGCCCGCGCGGCGACCAGCGCGTCCAGGTCCACCCCCGTGCGCAGCCCGAGCGATTCCAGCAGGAACACCAGATCCTCCGTCACGATGTTGCCCGAGGCGCCCGGCGCGAAGGGACACCCGCCCAGCCCCGCCAGCGCGCCGTCGAACACCCGGATCCCCTCCTCCACGCCGACCGTCACATTGGCCAGCCCCAGGCCCATCGTGTCATGCAGGTGCAGGCTGTCGCACAGCCCGCCGATCTCGGCCTGCACGGCGCGCAGCACGCGGCGCAGATGGGCGGGGTTGGCATAGCCGGCGGTGTCCGACAGCCCCACCGAATCGCAGCCCATCTGTGCCAGTTGCACGGCCATGGACACGACATCGGCGACCGGCACCTCGCCCTGCAGGGAGCAGCCGAAGGCAGTGCTGATCGCCCCTTCCAGCTTCGGGCGCGTCTGCGCATCGCGCGAGCGCAGATAGACGGCGACGTTGCGCGCTTCCTCGATCTGCTCGGCGCGCGAACGGCGCAGATTGGCCTGGCTGTGCGCCTCGCTGGCCGAGAGGGTCAGCGTGACCTTGTGCGCGCCCGCCGCGACGGCCGATTCGGCGCCGCGCAGGTTGGGCACCAGCACCGCCACGTTCAGCCCCTGCAGCCCGGCGGCATAGCGCGTCACCTCCGCCGCATCGGCCATCTGCGGCACGAGGCGCGCGGGCACGAAGGACGCCACCTCGATCTCTGCGAGACCGGCGGCGGCCAGGGCCGCGATCAGGCGCTTCTTGGTGGCGGTGGGTACCACCGTCTCCACCATCTGCAGGCCGTCGCGCGGGCCCACCTCGCTGACCAGCACGTCGCGGGCCGTGGCAAAGCCGAACATCCTAGAGGTCTCCACCCAAGCGTCGTGACAGATCGGACGCCGCCTTGGCGACGGCCGCAAGATGGTCGGGCGCGGCTTGCGCAATTCGCGCCCGCGGGCCCGAGACGCCGAGCGCCCCGGCGAGGCTGCCGCCGGGGCCGAAGACGGCGCAGGCGACCGCCGCCGTCTCGGGATTGCGCTCGCCCAGCGTCACCACGGCGCCGAGCGCGCGCGGGTCCTCCGCCGTCAGCACCCGCCCGCCCGCGCCTTCCGGCAGGGCCACCAGGTCGCCGGCCGAGAGGTCGTCGCGGATCGGGCTCGGCGAGCGCACGCGCGCCAGGCACAGCCGGTGCGTCGCGTGGCGCACCCAGAAGGAGGCCGTCTCCCCGGTGGCGAGGGCGAGGTTCTGCAGCAGCCCGGGCAGATGCGCCTCCACCGGCTGCGCCCGGGCATAGAGCGCGCCCCAGCGGAACAGCATCGGCCCGAGCGCCCAGCGCCCATCGGGCAGGCGCGCGGCGCAGCGCGATTTCTCCAGCGAGCCGAGCAGCCGCAGGATGGTGCTCTTGTAGAGCCCCGTGCGGGCCGCGAGTTCGGCGAGGCTGAGCGCGGCCTCGCCCTCCCGGAAGGCGCCGAGGATCGAGAGCGCGCGATCCACGGCGGCGACACCCTCATTCATCAGCCGGCCCGCACCCCGGCCTCGCGCAGGATCACGGCCCATTTCGCCATCTCGGCGGCGATGAATTCCTGCGCCTCGGCCGGGCTGTTGCCCACCAGCCGCTCGGCGCCAAGTTCCAGCAGCCGCGTGCGCGTGGCGGGTTCGGCCAGCACGGCCGCGACCTCCTGCTGGATGCGGGCCAGCAGCGGCGCGGGGGTGGTGGCGGGGGCGAGGATGGCCTGCCAGACCATGAAGGTGGCGTCGGGGAAGCCAAGCTCCGCCATGGTCGGCACCTCCGGCATCACCGGGCTGCGCGCGGGGCCGGAGACGGCGAGTGCGCGGGCACGGCCGCCCTGCGCCAGGGCGAAGCCGGTCAGCCCGGCATCGTAGAGCATGTCGAGCGTGCCGGCGGCGAGGTCGAGCGCCGCGGGCGCGCCGCCGCGATAGGGCACCTCGGTCATCTTCAGCCCCGCCGCGCGCAGGAAGAGCAGCGCCACAAGCTGCAGCGCCCCGCCGCCGCCGGTGCTGCCATAGGTCAGGCGCTCGGGGTTGGCGCGGGCGAAGGCGACCAGATCGGCCAGCGTGCGGTGGGGCGAGTTGGGCGGCACCAGCAGCACCATCGGGCTTTCCGCCACGATGGTGACGGCGCGCAGATCCGCCGCCGGGTCGTAGTCCAGCTGCGGGTAGAGCGCCTTGGTCACGGCATGGCCGATGTTGTGGAACAGCAGGGTGTGGCCGTCGCCGGCCGATTTCGCGACGAAGGAACTGCCGATCGCCCCGCCCGCGCCGGTGCGGTTCTCCATCACCACGCGCTGCGGCAGGCGCTGGGAGAGCCGGTCCGCCACCAGCCGGCCGATGACATCCGTCGCACCCCCGGCGGCATAGGGCAGGACCATGCGGATGGGCCGGCTCGGCCAGGGCTCCTGCGCGCGGGCCGGGGCGGCCAGCAGCAGGGCGGGGGTGGCGAGCAGGGCGCGGCGGGGCAGGGCCATGGCGGTTTCCTCAGCGTGTTCTGTCAGACAGAATGTCGTTCTATTTGTAGGTGCTGTTTGCGCCGGGCGGGTTTTCGCCGTCAAGCACAACTTCGCTCAGGGCGGCGGGATATCGGCCGCGAGCAGGCTGCCGGAGTGGCTCTCCGTGATCACCAGCGTGCGCCCATCCGGGGCGAAGGCGCAGTTGGTGGGCATGCGCCCGAAGCCGGTACAGTCGATGCGGTGCGTCGCCACCCCGTGCGGATCGACCACCCAGACCTGCCCATGGCCCGGATTGGCGACGAAGAGCCGGTCATGCGCGTCCATCGCCATGCCGTCCGGCCCCGAGGTCCCGGCCGGGGTGCGGAAGAACAGATTGGCCTTGGCCACCAGCGCATCGGGGCGCAGCGCGAAGCGCCAGACCTCGCAGGCGCGCGTCATCGCCACATGCAGATGCGTCGCCCCGCGGTTGAGCACGAGCCCGTTCGGGCTCGGCCCGTTGCCGATCAGCCGGTCGAGCCGCCCATCGGGATGCAGCCGATAGACCCGGCCCGAGGGATCCTGCAGCCCGGTCTGTCCCTGGTCGGTGAACAGCACCGAGCCATCCGGGTGCAACACCAGGTCGTTGAGTCCCTTGAACCCCTCGGAGAGCACCGTCTCCAGCACCGGCGCCATGGCCCCGCTGCGCGGGTCGAGGGTGAGCAGCCCGTGGCGGTAATCCGCCACCAGCAGGTCATCGCCCCGCGCGGCCAGGCCGTTCGGCCAGCCCTCATAGGTGGCGATGGCCTCCCAATGCGTCCCGGCCACGCGGAAGATGCGGCCATGCGGGATGTCGGTGCAGAAGAGGTTCCCCGCCGCGTCGAAGCACGGCCCCTCGAGGAAGGAATCGACCGGCGCGCCGCCGCGATTCGCATCGCCCCAGGCGGAACGCTGCGGCCTGCGCAGCGCGTCAGGCAGGCGGGAGAGCAGGGCGGGCGCGATCACGCGCGGGGCTTCGGTCCACATCCGTCAAGCCTTGCGGCGGGGCCGCGAAGGACGCAAGGTCCGGACCCATGGGACGAACGCTTTTCCAGAAGATCTGGGATGCCCACATCGTGCAGGCGCGCGAGGATGGGCTCTGCCTGCTCTACATCGACCGGCACTATTTCCACGAGGGCAGTTTTCACGCCTTCAACATGCTCAAGGCCCGCGGCCTGCCCGTGCGCCGGCCCGACCTGACCTTCGGCTTCGGCGACCATTACGCGCCCACCACCGCGCGCGCGACCGCGACCATCGCCGATCCCGAGATCCGCGGCATCATCGAGACCTTCGAGGGCAATGCGCGCGCCAACCGGATTCGCGCCTTCGAACTCGCTGATCCCGAGCAGGGCATCGTGCATGTCGCCGCCCCCGAGCAGGGGCTGACGCTGCCGGGCATGACGGTGGTCTGCGGCGACAGCCACACCTCCACCCATGGCGCGCTCGGCGCGCTCGCCTTCGGCATCGGCGCGAGCGAGGTCGCGCATGTGCTCGCGACCCAGACCATCTGGCAGATGCGCCCGAAGCAGATGCGCGTGCGCTTCGAGGGCACGCTGCCCAGGGCCTCCACCAGCAAGGACATGGCGCTCGCGCTCATCGCGCGCATCGGCACGGGCGGCGGGCTGGGTGCGGCCATCGAATTCGCCGGCAGCGCGGTGCGCGCGCTTTCGGTCGAGGCCCGCCTGACCCTGTGCAACATGGCGATCGAGGCGGGCGCGCGGACCGGCATGGTCGCGCCCGACGCCACGACGCTCGCCTGGCTCGCGGGCCGGCCCTTCGCCGCGCCGGTGGACATCGCCGATCTGCACAGCGATGCCGAAGCCCGCTTCGACACCGAGGTGACGCTCGACGCCGCCGCCATCCCGCCCATGGCCACCTGGGGCACCAGCCCGGAGGAGGCCGCCCCCCTCTCGGGCCGCGTCCCCCGCCCGGAGGAAGCGCCCGACGAGGCCCGCCGCAAGGCCTGGGCGCGCAGCCTGGACTACATGGGTCTCAAGGGCGGCGAGGCGCTGGCCGATGTGCGGCTGGATCGCGTCTTCCTCGGCTCCTGCACCAATTCGCGGCTCGAGGATCTGCGTGCGGCGGCCGATGTGCTGCGCGGCAGGCGAATCGCCGTGCCGATGCTGGTCTCGCCCGGCTCCACCCCGGTGAAGCGCGCGGCCGAGGCCGAGGGGCTGGACCGCATCTTCATCGAGGCCGGGGCGCGGTGGGAGGAAAGCGCCTGCTCCCTCTGCGTGGCCATGAATGGCGAGACCGTGGCGGAAGGCGCGCGCTGCGCCTCTACCTCCAACCGCAACTTCGCGGGCCGGCAGGGCAGGGGGGCGCGCACGCATCTGGTCTCGCCCGCTTCCGCGGCCGCCTCGGCCCTGGCCGGCCGCCTGGTGAGTGCGGCGTGATCCGGCAGCCGCAGGGCGCAGGCCCCGCAGGGGCCGAGCACCCGCAGGCGTCGCCGGTCACGCTCCTTACGCGAGGAATCTGATGGAACCCTTCACGACGCTCACCGCGATCGCCGCGCCGCTCGACATGAACAATGTCGATACCGACCAGATCCTGCCCGCGCGCTACCTCCGCCGCCCGCGCGACGAACGCTACCCGACCTATGGCTTCCACGACCAGCGCTTCGATGCCGAGGGCAAGCGGCGCGATGACTTCATCCTCAACCAGCCGCCCTTCGATGCGGCCGGCATCCTTGTCGCCGCGCGCAATTTCGGCGTCGGCTCCTCGCGCGAGGCGGCGGTCTATGCGCTGCTCGCCATGGGCTATCGCTGCGTGGTCGCGGAAAGCTTCGGCGACATCTTCCACTCCAACGCGCTGAAGAACGGCCTGCTGCCCGTCGCCCTGCCCGAGGCCGTCTGCACCGCGCTGCGCACCGCCCTGCTGGCCGCCCCTGGCGCGCGGATCACCGTGGACCTCACCACGCAGCGATTGACCGCACCCGATGGCGGCACCCATGCCTTCACCGTGCCAGCCTTCGCGCGCGACTGTTTGTTGCGCGGACTGGACGAGATCGGCCTGACCCTCACCCTGGCCGAGGCCATCGCCGCCTTCGAGGCGCGCCACGCGCCCGCCGCCAGGGGCGGTCACACAGCCTCGCCTTGACCTGCGCCGCCGCGGCGCGGTTGAGTGCCTGCAATCATTGGATGCCCCGCATGAGCTCTCCCCTGCCCCGACTCCTGCTGGTCGGCCTTCTCCTGCTGTCCGGCCCCGCCTTGGCCCAGCCCGGCCCGGCCGGCCCGCCCGCCGTGGGCATCATCACCGCGGCGAAGCGACCCGTGACCGAAACCACCGATTTCGTCGGCCGGATCGAGGCGCCGGACCGCGTGGAGCTGCGCGCCCGCGTCACCGGCTTCCTCGAGGAGCGCCTGTTCCGGGAGGGGCAGGAGGTGCCGGCCGGGGCCGTGCTGTTCCGCCTGGAGCGTCCGCCCTTCGAAGCCGAGGTGGCGCGCGCCCAGGCGCAGGTCGCCGCCGCCGAGGCCGAGCTCGCCAACGCCAATATCAGCCTCGCCCGCGCCCGCGAGCTGGTGCGCACCCAGGCCGGCACGCAGGTGCGCGTGGATGACGCGACGGCCAACCAGCGCAGCGCCCAGGCCAGCGTCCTGGCGGCCCAGGCGCAGCTGCGCGTGGCGCAGATCAACCTGGGTTATACGGAGATCGCCGCCCCCTTCGCCGGCAAGGTCGGCGCGGCTGCCTTCTCGGTGGGCGCGGTGGTCGGCCCCTCCAGCGCCGCCCTGGCCACCATCGTCAGCCAGGATCCGATGCGCGTCTCCTTCCCCGTCAGCCTGCGCCTCGGCGCCGAGCTGCGCGAACGCTACGCGACGCGGGGCGGGCCGAATGCGGTGCGCGTGCGCATCCGCCTGGGCGGCGGCGACACGATCTACGGCCAGGCCGGGCAGATCGACTTCATCGACCCGCAGGTGGACCGCGCGACGGACACCATCCTGGTCCGCGCCTCCATCCCCAACCCGCCGTTGCCCGGCGGGCAGAGCGGCGACCGCGCGCTGATCGATGGCATGTTCGTCGCCGTGCTGGTCGAGGGCGCGGAGCCGGTGCAGGCGGTGGTCATCCCGCGCTCGGCCGTGCTGCAGGACCAGCAGGGGAATTTCGTCTTCGCGCTGGACGATCAGAACCGCGCCCAGCGCCGCCCCGTCACGCTCGGGCGCTCCCTGGCCGATCAGGTGGTGATCGAGCGCGGCCTCGATGGCGGGGAGCGCGTGGTGGTCGAGGGCGTGCAGCGCGTGCGCCCCGGCCAGCCGGTCACGCCCGGGCCCGCCAACGCGCCGCTGCGCGCCCCGCCCCCGGGTGGGGCGCCGGCCGGCGGCGGGCGGGGCTGAGGGACCATGATCTCCGCCGTCTTCGTCGATCGCCCCAGGCTTGCCATCGTCATCTCGATCGTGCTGACGCTGGCCGGCGCGCTGGCGCTGCTGCGCATCCCGGTGGCGCAATTCCCCGACATCGTGCCGCCGCAGGTCAGCGTTTCCGCCGTCTATCCGGGCGCCTCGGCGGCGGTGGTGGAATCCACCGTGGCGCAGGTGATCGAAAGCGCGGTGAACGGCGTGGAGGGCATGATCTACATGTCCTCGAACAGCGCCAATGACGGCACCTACGCGCTCTCCGTCTCCTTCGCGCTGGGCACCAATGCGGACATCGCGACCGTCAACGTGAACAACCGCGTGCAATCGGCGCTCGCCCGATTGCCGCAGGAAGTGCAGCGCAACGGTGTCACAGTGCGCAAGCAATCCTCGGCGATCCTGCAGTTCATCACGGTGACCTCCGAGAACCCGCAGCATGACGGGCTGTTCCTGTCCAACTACATCACCATCAACATGCTGGACCGCCTGGCGCGCGTGCCCGGCATCGGCTCGGTCTCGATCTTCGGCGCGATGGACTACTCCATGCGCATCTGGTTCGAGGTCGATCGCCTGATCAGCCTCAACCTCACGCCCTCCGACATCATCGCGGCGATCCAGTCGCAGAACGTGCAGGCGGCGGTGGGGCGCATCGGCGCGCGGCCGATCTCCGACGACCAGCAATTCCAGATCAACCTGCAGACCCAGGGGCGGCTGGTCACGCCCGAGCAGTTCGGCGCCATCGTCATCCGCGCCAATGTGGATGGCTCGCTGCTGCGCGTGCGCGACGTGGCGCGGATCGAACTCGGCGCGGCGCGCATGGACCAGGAGAGCCGGCTGAACGGCAAGCCCGCCATCACGGTCGCGACCTACCTGGCACCCGGGGCCAATGCCGTCACCGCCGCCGCCAACCTGACCGCGACGCTGGAGGACCTGGCGCGGCGCTTCCCCGAGGGCATGCGCACCGAGGTGTTCTACGACACCTCCACCTTCGTGCTCGAGACGATGCACGAGGTCATCAAGACGCTGCTCGAGGCCTTCGTGCTGGTGGTGATCGTGGTGCTGCTCTTCCTGGGCAGCGTGCGCGCCACCATCATCCCGGTCATCGCCGTGCCGGTCAGCCTGATCGGCACCTTCGCGGTGCTGCTGGTGCTGGGCTTCTCGGCCAACACCGTCTCGCTGCTGGCGATGGTGCTGGCGATCGGCATCGTCGTCGATGACGCCATCGTGGTGGTCGAGAATGTCGAGCGCGTGATGGAGGAGGAACCGCACCTCACCCCCGCCGAGGCGACCAAGAAGGCGATGTCGCAGATCACCGGGCCGATCATCGCGATCACGCTGGTGCTGCTCTCGGTCTTCGTGCCGGTGGGCTTCATCCCGGGCCTGTCGGGCATGCTGTTCGCGCAGTTCGCGGTCACCGTCTCGGTCGCCATGATCATCTCGGCGATCAATGCGCTGACCCTCTCGCCCGCGCTGTGCGGCGTGCTGCTGCGCCCGCATCACGGCCCGCGCAAGGGCGTGCTGGCCGCGGTGATGCGCGGCATCGACTGGGTGCGCGACCGCTATGGCGACATCGTGGCCCGGCTGGTGCGGGTCTCGAGCCTGTCCATCCTGCTGACCGCGCTGTTCGCGGGCGGCATCTACGCGCTGTCCGAGCGCACGCCGCAGGGCTTCCTGCCGGAAGAGGATCAGGGCGCCTTCTTCGTGCAGATGCAGCTGCCGCAAGGGGCGAGCCTGTCGCGCACCCGCGCGGCGGTGGAGCAGGTGGAGGCGATCATCGCCCCGGTGCCGGGGGTGGAGCGCGTGCTTTCCATCGTCGGCTTCTCGCTGGTCGATGGCGGCGCGCAATCCAACGCGGCCTTCCTCGTGGTCCGCATGAAGCCCTTCGCCGACCGGACCGAGGCGCAGCAGAGCGTCTTCGCCGCGATCGGCCGGGTCTTCGGCGCGACGCAGCAGGTGCTCACGGCCAATACCTTCTCCTTCAACATCCCGCCCATCGCCGGCCTCGGCACGGGGGCGGGCTTCCAGTACCAGCTGCAGAACCTCGAGGGCCGGCCGCCGGAGGAGATGGCCTCGGCCATGCTCGGCCTGATCGTCGCGGCCAACCAGGATCCGCGGCTGACGCGCGTCTTCTCGACCTTCGCGGCCAATACGCCCTCGCTCTTCCTCGATGTGGACCGGGAGAAGGCGCAGGCGCTGGGCGTGCGGATCAGCGACATCTTCACCGCGCTGCAGGCCACGCTGGGCGGCTTCTACGTGAATGACTTCAACGCCTTCGGCCGTTCCTGGCAGGTGAACATCCAGGCCGAGGGCACGGATCGCGACGACATCCCCGACCTGTGGCGCATCCATGTGCGCAACAACAAGAACGAGATGGTGCCGCTGCGCTCGGTGGCCGATGTGCGGATCGTGCTGGGCCCGCAGACCATCAACCGCTTCAACAATGTCCGCTCGGTGGCGATCCAGGGCGCGCCCGCGCCGGGTGTCTCTTCCGGTGCGGCGCTGCTGGCGATGGAGGAACTCTCCGCGCGCGTGCTGCCGCAGGGCTACAGCTTCGAATGGACCGGCACCGCCTTCCAGGAGAAGCAGGCCAGCGGGCAGACCGGCATCATCCTCGCTTTGGCCATCCTCTTCGCCTACCTCTTCCTGGTGGCGCTGTATGAGAGCTGGATGATCCCGGTGCCGGTGCTGCTCTCCATCGCGGTCGGCGTGCTCGGCTCCTTCGTCGCCATCGGCATCGGCAACCTCGCGCTCGATGTCTATGCGCAGGTCGGGTTGATCGTGCTGATCGCACTCGCCGCCAAGAACGGCATCCTGATCGTGGAATTCGCGAAGGAGCAGCGCGAGGCCGGCATGTCCATCCGCGACGCGGCGGTGACCGGCGCGCGGCTGCGCTTCCGCGCGGTGATGATGACCTCGGTCGCCTTCATCCTCGGCCTGGTGCCGCTGGTGATCGCGACGGGCGCGGCCTCGGCCTCCCGCACCGCGGTCGGCACGCCGGTCTTCGGCGGCATGTTGTTCGCCTCCGCCTTCGGCATCTTCATGATCCCGATGCTCTATGTCGTGTTCCAGACGGTGCGGGAGAAGGCGAAGGCGCTGGTTGGCGGCAAGGGGGCGCCGGCGCATCTGCCGGCCGCGGAATAGCGGCCCCCCCTCTTTTCGTCGGGGCCGGGATGCGCAGATGATGGTCGAAACAGGTTCGGAGTGAGCGTCATGGCGAAGTTCGGGTTGAGCCAGTCGGTTCGTCGCGTCGAGGATCCCCGCCTGCTGAAAGGCGAGGGCCGCTACACGGATGACATCGCCATGCCGGGCCAGGCGCAGGGCGTGGTGCTGCGCAGCCCGCAGGCCCATGCGCGCATCGCGAAGCTGGACACCGGCCCCGCGCTCGCCGTGCCCGGCGTGCTGGCGGTGATCACCGGCGCCGACATGCGCGCGGCGGGGCTGGGCGAGGTGCCCTGCGTCATCCCGCTGAAGAACCGCGACGGCACGCCGCGCAGCGAGACGCCGCGCCTCGCCTTGGCCGAGGGCGTGGTGCGCCATGTCGGCGACCCCGTGGCCTTCATCGTGGCCGAGACGCTGCAGGCCGCGCGCGACGGCGCCGAGGCCGTGGTGGTGGAGTACGAGCCCCTGCCCGCGGTCACCGACCTCGCCACCGCGCATCTGCCCGGCCAGCCGCAGGTCTGGGCAAGCGCGCCCAACAACACCTGCTTCGACTGGGAAGCCGGCGACCGTGCCAGGACCGACGCCGCCTTCGCCCGCGCCGCGCATGTCACGCGCCTGACCGTGGTGAACAACCGCGTCGTCGTGGCCAGCATGGAGGCGCGCGCCGCGGTCGCGGCCTGGGAGGGCGCCAAGCTCACGCTGCAGACCAACACCCAGGGCTCCTGGCTGCTGAAGAACCTCATCGCGGGCAACGTCTTCAACATCCCGCCCGAGGATGTGCGCGTGGTCACGCCCGATGTCGGCGGCGGCTTCGGCATGAAGCTCTACCTCTATGCCGAGCATGTGATGGTGGCCTTCGCCGCGCGGCAGCTCGGCCGGCCCGTGAAGTGGAACAGCGAGCGGACCGAGGCCTTCCTCTCCGACACGCATGGCCGCGACAACATCACGCAGGGCGAGCTGGCCCTCGACGCCAACGGCAAGTTCCTGGCGTTGCGCACGCGCAACTACGCCAATATGGGCGCCTATCTCTCCACCTTCGCGCCCTTCATCCCGACCGGGGCGGGCACCAAGGTGCTGGCCAGTGTCTATGGCTTCGAGGCGATCCACGCGAACGTCATCGGCGTGATCACCAACACCGTGCCGGTCGATGCCTATCGCGGCGCTGGCCGGCCGGAGAGCAATTACCTGGTCGAACGCCTGATCGACACGGCGGCGCGCGAGCTGAAGATCGACCGCATCGAGCTGCGCCGGCGCAACATGGTGCCCCAGGCCGCGATGCCCTTCGTCACCGCCATGGGCCAGCGCTACGACAGCGGCGATTTCCTGAAGCTGATGGACAGCGCGCTCGAGAAGATCGACTGGGCCGGCTTCCCCGCCCGGCAGGCGGCAGCGGCCGCGCGCGGCAAGAAGCGCGGCATCGGCCTCGCCTACTATCTTGAGGCCACCGGCGGCGGGCCGACCGAGAACGCCAAGGTGGAATTCGCCGAGGATGGCTTCGTCGATGTCTATGTCGGCACGCAATCGACCGGCCAGGGCCATGAGACGGCCTATGCGATGCTGACCAGCCATGAGCTGGGCGTGCCGATGGAGAAGATCCGTGTTCGCCAGGGCGACAGCGAGACCCTGCCCGCGGGCGGCGGCACCGGCGGTGCGCGCAGCCTCTATTCCGAGGGCCAGGCGATTCTCGTCACCACCGCCAGCGTGATCGAGAAGGGCAAGCAGGCCGCGGCCGAGCACCTGGAGACCTCGGTCGCCGACATCGAGTTCTCCTCCGCCAAGGGCCGCTTCGATGTCGCCGGCACGGATCGCGGCGTGGGGATCCTCGATCTCGCCGCCGCGCAGCGCCGGCGCGCCGCCGCCGGGCAGAGCGTGACGCTGCTCGACGCGATGGAGACCGCGAAGATCGAGGCGCACACCTTCCCCAATGGCTGCCATGTGGCCGAGGTGGAGGTGGATCCCGAGACCGGCATCGTCTCCGTCCCGCGCTACATCGTGGTGGATGATGTGGGCCACGCGCTGAACCCGCTGATCGTGCGCGGCCAGGTGCATGGCGGCGTGGCGCAGGGCCTGGGCCAGGCGCTGTTCGAGCGCACGAGCTATGATGCCGGCAGCGGGCAGCTGCTCTCGGCCTCCTTCATGGACTACGCCCTGCCGCGCGCCGACGACCTGCCCGACATCGATGTCGATCTCATCGAGGTGACCTGCGAGACCAACCCGCTCGGCGTGAAGGGCGCGGGCGAGGCCGGCGCGGTGGGCTCGCCGCCGGCCGCGATCAACGCGCTGGTCGATGCTCTGGCATCCTCGGGCGTGATCAGCATCGACATGCCGGCGACGCCGGAAGTGGTGTGGAAGGCGCTGAACGCGGCCTGAAGCCGGCCCGAGCGCCGCTCGGGCCCTACTGGAAGACGAGGTTGGTGAGGCGGCAGGTATCCGTCGCCCGCCTTTCCTCGTTGCGGCCATCCATCCAGACGATGCGCACATCGTTCACGCAATCGCCCTGCGGCAGGCGCACCTCCAGGTGGCGGCCGGGGGGCAGGATGTCCGCCCCGAGCCGGTCCTCGCCCCAATGCGTGTCGCGGGCGGAGGAGACATAGACCTCGCGGATCGGCGCGCGGCCGTGATTCACCAGGTTGAAGCTCGGATTGCCGCCGCCCTGCGCGGGCTGCGGCGCGGCGGCGGTGCCGAAGACCATCTCGGCGATGGCGCAGGTGTCCTGGTTGCGCCGTTCCTCATTGCGGCCATCGGCATAGACCACGCGCACATCCTGCCGGCAGCCGGCGGCGGGGGCGATGCGCACGGGAAAGGCACGGCCATTGGCCAGCGTGTCGTTGCCCAGCAGGTCGCGGCCCCAGAACTGCTCGCGCGTCGCGGAGACGTAGATCTCGTTGATCGCCTGGCCGGAGCGGTTGACGAGGTTGAAGGACGGGTCGCCGCCCTGGGCCTTGGCGGACAGCGGCAGCGCGCCCAGCAGGGCGGCGAGGATCGGCAGCAGCAGCAGGCGCGCGCGCATGGAGGGCATCCCTGGGTCGATAGGCGAGCCTATCCCGTTGCGCGCGCTTTCCTCAACCGGGCGGATCAGCCCACCAGGCTTTGCGGCGCCATGCTGGGCGGGGCCGGGGGCGCGGACCAGCCGGCCACCTCTTCCAGCGCGGCGCGGTCGAGGATGTCGAGCCGCCCCTTCTGCAGGCTCGCCACGCCGTCGCGGCGCAAGGAGGCCAGGGCGCGGTTCACATGCTCCACCGACAGGCCGAGCGCATCGGCCAGATGCGCCTGCTTCAGTGGCAGCGCCGCGCCACGCGCATCCGCACCCCCGCGGCGCGAGAGCCGGCCATGCAGTTCGAGCAGCAGATGCGCCACGCGCCCCGCCGCATCGCGCCGGCCCAGGCTGGTCAGGCGCTCGCGCAGACGTGCGCGGTCGCGGTTGAGGTTGTCGGCATAGGCCATGGCGAGGCCGGGCTCGCGCCCCATGAACTCGCAGAGCCGGTCGCGCGAGAGCACGCAGAAGGAGGCATCGGTCAGCGCCTCGACCTCCGCACCGTCTTCCGCGCGTTCGATCAGGTCGCCGGGCAGGTGGAAATCCAGGATCTGGCGTCGTCCCTCGGGCGTCGCGGTCCAGGAGAAGGCCCAGCCGGCGTAGAGGGTGAAGACGCTGTCGCGGATGGCATCGGCGGCGCGCACCAGGCGCACCCCGGTGCGGGTCCGCGCCACCTCGGCGATACGCGCCTGCGGCACCACGCGGAACAAGGCGAAGGGCCGGACGGCACAGGCCGCACAGGCACCAGGCAAGGGAGTCAAACCATTGGCACGCGACATGTAGTCCAGGGTCCCCACCCAGGGGGGCGTGTCGGCCGCCCTCCTCTTCCGGCAGGGTACAGGTCTTTCCCCATCCGTGACTAGTCTTGTGGCGCTCATCTTCCGGTCAGGCCGCGCGGCATGCGAAACTGCCGCCCGCAGCAACGGGGAAAGCAGCCATGTCCGGATTCGCCTCGGCCAATGACCTGGCCGACAAGGCCGTCTCCTTCGATGAGCTCGGCGTGGGGCTCTACGCCTATACGGCGGAGGGCGACCCGAATTCCGGCGTGATCGTTGGCCCCGACGGCGTGGTGGTGGTGGATGCGCAGGCCACGCCCGCCATGGCGCAGGATGTGATCCGCCGCATCGCGGGGGTGACGGCGCAGAAGGTCACGCAGGTGGTGCTCAGCCACTACCATGCGGTGCGCGTGCTGGGCGCCTCGGGCTATGGCAACCCGACCATCATCGCGAGCAATGCGACGCGCGACCTGATCGTCGAGCGTGGCCAGCAGGACATGGACAGCGAGATCGGCCGCTTCCCCCGCCTGTTCCGGGGGCGGGAGAGCATCCCGGGCCTCACCTGGCCGACCCACACCTTCGAGAAGCGCATGACGCTCTGGCTCGGCGATCGCGAGGCGCAGGTGATCCATGTCGGGCGCAGCCACACGGCGGGCGACACGGTGGTCTGGCTGCCGAAGGAGAAGGTGCTCTTCGCCGGCGACACGGTGGAGTTCGGCGCCACCCCCTATTGCGGCGACGCGCATTTCGCCGATTGGTCGGCGACCCTCGATGTCGTGGCCGCGCTGGGCGCGGAGAAGATGGTGCCGGGCCGCGGCCGCGCCCTGATGACCAAGGCCGATTGCGCCGAGGCGATCGCCGGCACGCGCGCCTTCACCACCGACCTCTTCACCCGCGTGCAGGCCGGCGTGGCGAAGGGCTGGGACCTCAAGGCGATCTACGACGACGCCATGGGCTTCATGCGCCCGAAATACGGCAAGTGGGTGATCTTCGAGCATTGCATGCCCTTCAACGTCACCCGCGCCTTCGACGAGGCCGGTGGCCTGTCGCACCCGCGCATCTGGACGGCCGAGCGCGATGTGGCGATGTGGAAGGCGCTGGAACACGGCACGGCGATGAAGAGCGCGGAAGTGAACGGCTAGCACCGCCATGCCCACCACCTACGCCAATCCGCGCTACGCCGCGCCACCGCCGCCCGCCGCTGGGCTGCGGCATCCGGTGGTGGTGGTCGGCGGCGGCCTGGTCGGGCTGACCGTGGCACTCGACCTCGCGCAGCGCGGCATCGCGGTGGTGGTGCTCGATGATGACGACACGGTCTCGGTCGGTTCGCGCGCCATCTGCTTCGCCAAGCGCACGCTGGAGATCTTCGGCCGGCTCGGGCTCGGGGCGAAGCTGCGCGAGAAGGGCATCACCTGGCGCAAGGGCCGCGTCTTCCACCAGGACCACGAGGCCTTCGCCTTCGACCTGCTGCCCGAGGAAGGGCACGAATACCCCGCCTTCGTGAACCTGCAGCAATACTATGTCGAGCAATGGCTGGTGGAGGCCTGCCTCGCCGCCGGCGTCGAGCTGCGCTGGCGGCACAAGGTGACCGCGGTGGCCCCTGGTCCCGATGGCGCGTGGCTCTCCGTCACCACGCCGGTGGGCGACTACACGCTGCACGCCGATTGGCTGCTCGCCTGCGACGGCGCGCGCAGCTTCGTGCGGGAGAGCATGGGCCTGCCCTTCCTGGGCCAGGTCTTCCGCGACCGCTTCCTGATCGCCGATGTGGTCATCAAGGGCGATGTCGCCTTCCCGACCGAGCGCTGGTTCTGGTTCGACCCGCCCTTCCATCCCGGCCAGTCGGTGCTGCTGCACAAGCAGCCGGACGAGGTCTGGCGCATCGACTTCCAGCTCGGCTGGGATGCCGACCCGGAGGCCGAGCGCGAGCCTGAGCGCGTGATCCCGCGCGTGCGCGCCATGCTCGGCCCCCAGACGCTCTTCGCGCTGGAATGGGTCAGCGTCTACACCTTCCGCTGCCGGCGGCTCGAGAAGTTCCGCCAGGGGCGCGTGATCTTCCTGGGCGATTCCGCGCACCAGGTCAGCCCCTTCGGCGCGCGCGGCGGCAATGGCGGCGTGCAGGATGCCGACAACCTCGCCTGGAAACTCGCCGCCGTGCTGGCCGACACCGCGCCGGAGTCGCTGCTCGACAGCTATGATGCCGAGCGCATCGCGGCGGCGGAGGAGAACATCCTCAACTCCACCCGCAGCACGGATTTCATCACGCCCAAAAGCGCGGCCGCGCGCGCCTATCGCGATGCGGTGCTGGAACTGGCGCGCGACCACGCCTTTGCGCGTCCGCTGGTGAATTCGGGCCGCCTCTCGCGCCCCGCGCTGCTGGCCGACAGCCCGCTCAACACGCCCTGCACGGGGGACCCGCCGCCCCACGCCGCCCCCGGCGCGCCGGCACCCGACGCGCCGGTGATGCGCGAGGACGCACCGGATTGGCTGCTGCGCCATCTTGGCGGGGCCGGCTGCACGCTGCTCGTCTTCGGCCCGCCGAGGCCGCTGGCGCTGCCCCCTGGCGTGCGCGCGGTCTTCGTCACCGAGGCGCCGATCCCCGGCGCGCTGTGGGACCATAGCGGCCTCGCCCGCGCGCGCTATGCGGCGCCGGTCGGGGCCGCCATCCTGCTGCGCCCCGACCAGCACATCGCCGCCCGTCTCGACTCCCCCGACCCCGCCGCGATCGCGGCTTGCCATGCGCGCCTTCTGGGAGGCGTCCCATGACGCTCGATACAACGCCCCGTCTCTCCGACCCCGACGCGCTTTTCGCGCTTCTCGTCGAGGCCCATCGCGACCTGCCGGAGGCGGAATCCCGCCGGCTGGACGCGAAACTCGTGCTGCTCCTGGCCAACCACATCGGCGACATGGATGTGCTGCGCGCTGCCATCGCCCTGGCGCGCGCGGGGATCACCGCAGCGCGCTGAGCCGCATCATCGGCGCCGGCGCCACCGGCGGCGCGCCCCCTTCCATGCGCACCTCCGTCACCTGCCAGAGCGGCGCCAGCCCGGCCTCCCGCAATTCCAGCCGCAGCGTCAGCGGCGCCGCGCCGCCGAGCGGGAATTCCACCGCCGTCACCCCCTGCGGGCGTAGGTTGCGCAGCGCCTCGCTGGCCGCGCCCTGCGCCACGCCGCGGGCGCGCGCGACCTCGGCGAGCGCCTTCGGCGAGCCCCAGGCCTCGCCCATCTCGGCCGCCATGCTGGCGAGGAAGGCCTGCGCCTGGGCGCCGGACGGGCCGCGCGCGGCGGCCTGTGCCAGGGCGGCGCGGGCGGTCGCCTGCACGGCTTCCTGGTCGAGCAGCGGGGCAAGGGCGGCGGCGTCGCGCGTCGCGATGGCCTCGCCCGTTTGCCGTGCGGCGCTGAGCGGTGCGCCGATCCACTGCGCCGCCCCGCCCAGGACGGGCGCGGCGAGCAGCAGGGCCAGCCAGCCGCGCCGGCGGCGCGGGCGGGCAATGACCACGGTGGTGGTGCGGGTGAGAGTCGGGCGCGGCGGCGCGGCGCTGCGGGGTGCGGGCGGCTGTCGGCGTGCCTGGCGGGCGTCATAGGCGTCCCAGACCCGGTCCCACTCCCGGTCGTCGTAAGCCTGTGCAGTTCGAGACGACACCTTGCGCTCCAGTCGACAAGGTTGCGTGCCCGACCCTCCTGGTGGGCAGCGACAACACGATTTCGGCGACGGGGCGCGGGGGTCTGGATCCTGGCGACGGCTGTGTCAGCCGGGTCAGGAATGAGACGGGGCGCGCCCTCGTTCTTGAAACCGAGAATGCGCCTCGATTGGTGGGAGAAAGGTTAACGGGACTTGGTGGTTCGTCGAATTTCTGGGACGCGTGGGATCAGCCCCGCAGATGTGGCGAGAGCACCGCTTCCAGTCGCCCGAAGCAGGCGCCGAGCGCGGCCGCCATGGCCGCGGCCTCCTGCGGCGGCGTCGCCGGGCTGGGCAGGGGGGCGGTTTCGGTGATCTCGAAGGCGATCAGCACGCGCGAGCCCAGCCCCACCTCCCGCAGCAGCACGCCGGCAATGCCCGCCCGCGCTTCGCCGGGCCCGGCCTCCAGCACGGTGAGCTGGGCCTCCAGCACCAGGTCGGCATCGGCCCGGCTGCCCGGGGCCACCACGGCGGCGAAGCGGCCGGTGGCCTGCATCCAGGCACGCAGCGCGGCCTCGGCCAGATCGGCCGGCGGGGCGATCCATTCCTCGAAGGCCGCGACCTCATAGGCACCATCGGTCCGGCGGCGGCGCAGTGCCACATCCTGCAAGCCGGGCACGGCGCGCAGCCGGCGCACCAGCAGCACCGGCGCGCCGGGCGCGGGCGTGTTCCGCGTGGGGCGTTGCGGGTCGAGCATGTAGCGCCGTGCCGGCACATGCGGCCGGTCCGGCAGCACCGAGCAGGCGCCGAGCAGCAGCGGGGCCAGCAGCAGCGTGCGGCGATTCATCGGCGGCGATCCGAACCCGCTCATCGACGCCTGTCCGGCGTGGGCGGTGCCCCGAACAGCGTCTGGCTGGGCGAGGCGCGCAACTGCTCGGCCGTGGCGCGCAGGCTGGCGGTGGTGGCGCGCAGATCCATCAGGATCGGCAGCAATTCGGCCTGGACGTCCACGGTGGTTTCCCTCGCGCTGCGCATGGTGCGTTCGAAGCCGTCCACCGCGCCGGGCAGGCGCTGCGCGGTGCGCCGCAACTCGGCGGCGGCGGCCGAGGTATTGGCCAGCGCGGCGCGCATCTCGGGTCCCGAGAGCGTGGCGCGCAGGTCGGTCGCCACGGCGCGGAATTCGGCGAGCGAGCCGGCGATGTCGCCCTGTTCGAGCGCGGCGCGCACCAGTGTCATGCTTGCTGCCGCCTCGCGCAGTGCGATGGCGATGTCACCCTCGCCGACCTGGCGGTCCACATTGCTGAGCAGGTTGGCCACGTCCTGCGCCATCTGCTCGATCGGGATCTCGGAGATGCGCGCGATGAGCACCTCCGCCGCCTCGCGCGCCTGCGCGACGGTGGAGGGGATCGAGGGCACGACGGCGAAGCGCGGCGTCCAGGGGGGGCGTTCGAAGGGCGGCGGGTTGCGCGCGAAATCCAGCTCCACATAGTTCACGCCGGTGATGCCCTGGCTCGTGATCCGTGCGCGCAGGCCGAGCCGGATGGCTTCTTCCAGCGAGGGCGTCTCGCCCAGCGAGGCCTGGTCCACCGCGAAGCGCACGACGACGAGCTGGAAGGCCTCGGTGAAGGGGCGGCCCTCCGGGCGGCGGTACTCGGCGCTGGCCAGCGCGATCTGCGTCACCCGGCCGATCCGCACGCCGCGGTAGCGCACGGCGGCGCCCACATCCAGGCCCTGCACCGATTCCTGCGTATAGGTCTCGAAAGTCACGAGCTGCGTGCTGCGCGAATGGCCGGCAAGAAAGACGATGAAGGCGAAGCCGAGTGCGAGCCCGGCCAGCACCAGCACGCCGACCCGCACATAGAGCGCCCGACTGGCAGCCATCACGCGGCCTCCCGCCGGAAGAAGGCGCGCACCGTGGGGTGTGTCGCGTGGTCGCGCAGGTCGCGCGGGCTGCCCGTGGCGATCATGCCCTTCTCCGCCTTGTCGAGCATGATGCAGCGGTCGCCGATCTCGAGGATCGAGGCCAGTTCATGCGTCACCACCACGAAGGTGGATCCCAGCGACTTCGCCAGGTCCTTGATCAGCGCATCCAGCCCCGCCGAGGTGATGGGGTCGAGCCCCGCCGAGGGTTCGTCCAGGAACAGGATCGGCGGGTCGAGCGCCAGGGCACGCGCGATGCCCGCGCGCTTGAGCATGCCGCCCGAGACCTCGGAGGGCAGGCGGTTCGCCGCCTCCGACAGCCCGACCAGGCCGAGCTTGGCGCGCGCCACCTCGGCGCGGGCCTCGCGCGGCAGGCTCGTGTGCTCGGCCAGCGGCATCTCGACATTCTCCTGCAGGGTCTGGGAACCGAACAGCGCGCCCTGCTGCCACATCACGCCGATGCGCTTCAACAGCGCCAGCCGGTCCGCGCCCTCGGCCGACCAGACATCGGTGCCGAGGATGGCGATGTCGCCCTCCGCCGGCGCCACCAGGCCGATCATCAGCTTCAGCAGCGTCGATTTGCCGCAGCCCGACCCGCCCAGGATCACGAAGACCTCGCCGCGATCCACGGTGAAGGAGACATCGCGGAACAGCGTGTTGGTGCCGAAGCGCGCGGTCAGGTGCCGCGCGGTGATGACGGGCGCGGCAGGCTGGGGCTCGGGGCTCACAGGCCCAGCCTCTCGAAGGCCACGGCGAACATGCCGTCCAGCACCACGATGGCGACGATGCCGCCCACCACGGCCGCGGTCGCCGCATCGCCCACCGCGCGCGGCCCGCGCCCCGCGCCCAGCCCGGCGCGGCAGCCGATGGTGGCGATGGCCAGCCCGAAGACCGCCGCCTTGAACAGCCCGCCGAACAGGTCCTTGAGCGACAGCCAGGCCGAGAGCTGCGTCGTCACCGTCACCAGCGGGAAGCCGAGCATGCCCATGATCAGCGTCATGCCAGCGAGGCCCGAAAGCGTCAGCAGCAGGGCCAGCACCGGCATCACCAGCAGCCCCGCCAGCACGCGCGGCAGCACCAGGATCGCCATCGGGTCCATGCCCATCACGCGCAGCGCGGCCACTTCCTCATTCACCGTCATGGTGCCGAGCTCGGCGGCATAGGCGCTGCCGGTGCGCCCGGCCAGGATCACGCCCGCCATCAGCGGGCCCAATTCGCGCAGCAGCGAGATGCCGACCAGGGAGGGCACGAAGATCTCGCCGCCGAAGCGGCGCAGCGGGATCGCCGATTGGAAGGCCAGGATCACGCCGAGCAGCGAGCCGAGCAGGATGGTGAGCGGGAAGGCGCGCGTGCCGGCCTCATCGAGGAAGCGCAGCACCTCCTTGAAGCGCAGCCGGCCCGGGCGCAGCAGGGTCAGCACCAGGGTCGCCAGCAACTCGCCCAGGAAGGCCATGGCGTCGAGGAAGCCGTGCCAGAGCCCGACCGTGCCGCGGCCGATCGCGGCCAGGAAGGGCAGGCCGGGCTCGAGCTTCGGGCGCGGCGCGGCCAGGGCGTCCCGCACGCGATCCAGCACCGCGGCCACACCGGGATTGGCCCCTTCGATCCGCGGGCCGAGCGCGGCGGCGGTCAGCAGCAGGGTCGCGCCCGTGGTGTCCAGCGCGGTCAGCCCGCGCAGGTCGAGCACGCCCGCCGCGCCGGCCTCCCGCGCCGCCTTGGTCAAGGGCGACCAGAGATCGGCGGCGGCGGCGGTGTCGAGCCGGCCGGTGAGGGCGAGGATGGCGGCCTGGCCCTCCTGCCGGGACTCGAGGGCCGCCGGGGGCGGGGAATCTTGCACCGCAGCACTAGACCCCGCCTGGGGGCGCGAGATCAAGCAATCGCCCGCCGGACCGTTGCGGCAGCGGCCTCGCCCGAGAACCAGGCGCCGCCCACCGTGCCCGCCAAGGTGGGGTGGCAGGCCTCGCCCGCGAAGCAGAGCCGCCCCTCGGCCAGGGGCCTCGCCAGAATGGCGCGCGCCCCGGCGGCGCCGGGCTTCGCATGGCTGTAGAGGCCGCGCGTCCAGGGGTCGCGCAGCCAGGCGGTGGTCACCGCGCCGGGGCGGAAGGCGCGCCGCGCATCCGCGCCGAAGCAGCGCACGATCTCGGCCATCACGGCATCGTGCAGCGCGGCGGGGCCGGCGGCGTCGAGTTCCGCGGCGTGCGGCCCCCCCACATGGCCGATCAGGTGGTCCCGCCCGAAGGGCCAGGCGCGCAGCGTCACCATCGTCTCGCCCGGGGCGATGACGCGGTCGATCGAGGTGAAGGGGGCAAGGCCCAGCCGATCCGCCCCGGCGGCGCGCAGCGCCACCTTCACCCCCGCCCCCATCGGCAGGTCGGCTGCCGCCTGCAGGGTCTCGGCCGGCAAGGGCGGGTCGAAGCGGATCGCCTCCGCCGCGATCAGGCTGGTCGGCAGGGTCAGGATGGCGGCGCGGGCGCGGATCCGGCCGAAGGCGCCCTCCGCCACCACGCCATCGCCCCCCCAGGCGAGGCGCGTGACGGCGGCGCCATGGGCGATGGGCAGGCCCTGCGCGGTGTGCGCGAGCAGCGTGCCGAGCCCGGCCTCGGGCAGCAGGTTGCGCCCGGGCAGCAGCGTGGCGGCGAAGTCGCGCAGGCTGATCTCGGCCAGGGGCGCGGCGGCGATGATCTCGCCCTGCCAATAGGCGATGGAGGCCTCATAGGGGCCGGGGCGAGGGGCGGCCTCGCTGGCCGGGATGTCCGGGCCGGGATGCGCGGCGCGGGCGTGGATGCGCGCCTCGAAGGCGCGCCAGGCGGCGTCCCAGGCGCGCATCGCGGGCCCCTCCAGCCGGCGCTCGCCCTGGAAGGTGATCTCCTGGCGCACCGCATCGGAGTCGATCAGCGCGAAGCCCTGGGCCTCCGCCAGCGGGCGCAGCGGGTTGCGGTCGGCATCGTGCAGCCAGGTGGCGCCGTGGTCGAAGGGGCTGCCGAGGCTCTCGGACTCCGTCCAGGCGCGCCCGCCCGGCCGGTCGCGCGCCTCGAGCAGCAGCAGGCGCAGGCCGTGCCCCTGCAGGGCTCGTGCGGCGGCGATGCCGGCCGCGCCGGCGCCCACCACCAGCACATCGACATCGGCGAGCACCCCGTCGCCCATCGCCTAGCTCGTGGGCTGGGCCATGGCGTGGATCAGCACCGCGGCGGCGACCGAGACGTTCAGGCTCTCCACCGGCCCGGCGGCGGGCAGCGTCACGCGGTGCTGGCAGGCGGCGATGGTCAGGCCGGGCAGCCCGACCTCCTCATTGCCCAGCACCAGCACGAAGGGTTTCGTGCGCGGCAAAGCCGAGGGGGCGACGCCACCCGCGGCCACGGCGGCCACCGTGGTGAAACGCGGCGCGAGCGCGCGAAGTGTGACCGCCGGATTGCCGATGTCGAGCAGCGTCAGGTGCTCGAGCCCCCCCTCCGCCACGCGATAGGCGGCGTCGGACAGCCCCGCCTGGCGCGGATCGGCCGAGAGCAGCAGCCCCTTGCAGCCGAAGAAGGCGGCCGAGCGGGCGATGGCGCCAAGGTTGTGCGGGTTGCCGATGCCATCCAGCAGCGGCAGCACCGGCGCGCCGAGCAGGGCGGGCGGGAAGGGCCCGGCGCCGAGTTTCGCCACGCTGCGCGGGATGGCGATGGCGCAGAGCCCGCCATGATGCGTGGTGCCGGCGATCCGGTTGAGTTCCTCGGTCTCCACCTCGCGATAGGGGCGGCGGAGCTTGGCCATGAGCAGGCAATGCGGCCCGGCCTCCCGCCGGCGGGCGGAGGTATAGAACAGGCGCAGGATGCTGTCGGGCCGCACGGCGAAGGCGGCCGAGACGGCACCGGCGCCGCAAAGCCGGTCGAGTTCATCGTCGCGCATCATCTGGCGCGGGCGGGGGGGAGCTTCGGTCATGCCGCTTCCCCCCTCACCCTGCCCTCTCCCCCCGAGAGGGGGAGAGGGTTCGGTGCTGCGACCGGCTTCAGGCTTCCGCCGCCTGGCGCATGCGCTCCGGCAAAGCGTCGTTGTTGCTGAGGAATTTGGCACCTTCTTCGCGGATCGCGGCCGCTTCGTCGTCATAGAGGAACGGCAGGCAGGCATAGCGCCGCCCGCGCGTCACCGGGCGCGCCTCATGCAGCAGGGAGCAGGAGAAGACAACCGCGCCCCCTGCCGGTGCGCGATAGGTCTTCGGCCCGAATTCGGGGAAGCACAGATCGCCGCCCTCATACTCGCCCGTGTTGAGGTTGATGGTGACCGCGAAGCGGCGATGTGCGGTGGCCTTGGTGGTGTTGTCGCGATGGGCGCGGAAGAAGCCGCGATCGGCGGCGTCGTAGCAGGCCACCACATAACGCTCGAGCCGTGTGACCTTGTACTGAAAGGCGCGCTTGATCTCGGGCACCAGCCGCGCGTTCAGCCGGGCGCGGATGGCGGATTGCAGCGTGTCATCCTCGATGAAGACGTCCTTGCGCCGCTTGTGGCTCGGGTCGTTCACGCCCACCGTCTTGCCGCCCTCGTCGCGCATGAAGCCGCTGACGCCCCCGCCCACGCTTTCGTAGTGCTGGATCAGCTTGCGGCAGAAGGCGGGCTCGAAGAGCCGCGGGACGATCAGCACGGGGGCGTGCAGCTCGACGCCGGCATGGTCGGCGGGCGGCGGCAGGGCGGCCATGGTGGCCATCGCCTGCGCGCCCTGCTCCAGCGGCCAGACGCCGAAGACGCGCAAGGACGGGTCGAGCAGCACCCAGCCCGGGCGCAGCGTGCCGTCCGGTTCCTCGGCGCGGAAGGCCTCGCGCGCGGTGCGGCTGTCGTCCCACAGCACGCGGCGGCCATGCCCGTCCTTCAGCCGGCCCTTGGCCTCATCCTCCGGGTCGGTGCCGATCACGATCATGAAGCGGTTGTCGATGTCGAGCAGCCCCGCATGCGGGCCGACCATGGCGGCGAGCCGTTCCGCCTTGCCCGGCTCGCCCAGTGAGCCCGGGATCAGCACCATCAGCCAGCGCCCCGCGGTGGTGTCGAAGGCGAAGCGCGGATTGGTGGCCGAGCGGCTGTGGAAGGCCGGGATCGGCTCGCCGGGGGTATAGGCGGGGGGTCGCATGGTCGGGCTCCCGTCAGATTGTTGCGTTCCTGTCATGCCACGGAAACCCCGCTGGCCGCCAGCGCGCGCAGCTGGTCGAGCAGCGGCTGGGGGATGTCGAGCCCCTCGGTCGCGGCGCGCCCGGCGAGCCCTTGGCGGCGTTCGCCGGGCAGGCGCACGCCCGGGTCAGCCTGCATGGCGGCAAGCAGGAATTCGACACGATCGAGGAAGGCCTCGCGCCCCGCCAGGGCGCCGGGGTCGATGGCGATCAGCGCGTGGCCGAGGCGCGGGCGGTTGCCCTCGGCCTCGAAGAAACTGTCGGCCTCGAAGCCGAAAGCGGCACCGGTGACCGCGCAGCAGAGCAGTTCCACGATCAGCGCCAGCAGCGCGCCCTTGGTGCCGCCCATGGCGAGCATCGCGCCGCCCAGCGCGGCCTCGGCATCGGTGGTCGGCTGCCCTTCGGCATCCACCGCCCAGCCGAGCGGGATGGGCTTTCCCGCCTTGGCCGCGACCATGATCTTGCCGCGCGCCACTTCGGAGAGCGCCATGTCGATCACCAGCGGCGGCGCGTCGCGGCGGGGGAAGGCGGCGGCGACCGGGTTGGTGCCCATCAGCGCGCGCCGCCCGCCCGGCACCGGCATGGCGGCGGGCGAGTTGGTGAAGGCGAGCGCGACGAAGCCCTGCCGCGCGAGGGCCGCGACGGGCAGGCCCATCGCACCCGCATGATGGCTGTTGGTGATGCCGAGGAAGGCCACGCCCTGCGCCGCCGCACGCGTCGCGGCCTCGGCCACGGCTAGTTCCACCGCCGGATAGGCGAGACCGTGCCCGGCATCGATCAGCGCCGCCCCGCCCCGCTGCGCGATGATGGTGGGTGCGGCCGCGCCATCGGCCCGCCCATTGGCGAGGAAGCCGGCATATTGCGCAACCCGGGAAAGGCCGTGGCCGGACTGGCCCTCGGCCTCGCCGGCCACCAGCGCACGGGCGGTGGCCTCCGCCATGGCGGCATTGGCGCCGGCGCGGGCCAGGGCATCGCGAACGAGGCGCTCGGCCTCCGCCAGACTCAAGCGCGGCATCAGGCGTCGGGCCGGATCTGGGCTTCGGTGACCAGCGTGGCCCAGCGATCGGTCTCGGCGCGCACGAATTGCGTGGAGCGCGCGGCATCCCAGCCGAGCACCTGGAAGCCGCCCTCCCGCGCGCGGCGGGTGACCTCGGCGTCGTGGATCGCGGCCTGCACGTCGCGCTCCAGCCGGGCCAGGATCGGCGCGGGCACGGCCGCCTGGGTCAGCACCGCGGTCCAGTTGGTGATCTCAAGCTCCGGCACGCCCTGCTCGCGCACCGTCGGCACATCGGGAACCAGCGGGTGGCGCTCGGCGGAGGTGATGGCCAGCGGGCGCAGCCGCCCGCCGCGGATCTGCGCGAGGCATTCGGGCAGATTGCTCACCATCACGTCGAGATTGCCGCCGGCGAGGTCCGTGACACTCGGCGCGCCGCCGCGATAGGGGACGTGGACGATGTTCTCGCCCGCGCGCGACACGCGGCGCAGCAGTTCCAGCCCCAGATGCGGCGGCGAGCCATTGCCCGAGGTGCCGCCGGAGAGCGAGCGCGTGCGCGCCAGCTGCAGCAGGTCCGCGAGCGTCCGCGCCGGGCTTTTCTCGGCATTCACCACCACGACCAGCGGCAGCGAGCCCAGCACCGAAATGACCGAGAAATCGCGCCGGAAATCATAGGGCGCGTTGGGGAAGAGCGTGGCGTTGACGGCGTGCGTCAGGGTGATCGCCAGCAGCGTATGCCCATCGGGCGGCGCCTTGGCGGCAAGGTCCGCGCCGATCAGCGCATTGCCGCCGGCGCGGTTGTCGATCAGCACCGCGCGGCCCCAGATCTCGCTCAGCTTCTGGCCGACGAAGCGCGCCATGATGTCGGTGAGCCCGCCGGGCGGGAAGGGCACGATGTAGCGCGGGTTGCGATCCGGGAAGGGCGTCTGGGCCTGCGCGAGGCCCGGCAGGGATAGCCCCGCCATGAGGCCAAGCGTTGTGCGACGATGCAGCATGGAGACCTCCCGTTCGGTGTCGTTGGCGGGAGAGTGGCAGCAGGCGAAGCCCGTCGTCCAGTTCAGGGATGGGCCGTCGAGGCGTGCGTGGCCTCGACCGCTGCGCAGCAGATGCGGCTGTCCTCCGCGCGCCAGGCCAGGGCCGGGTGCGGGCCGCGCCCGTCGCGCGGGATCTCGGGAAACAGCCCGCGCTCGGTCACCACGGCGTGCAGCCCGGCCGCCGTGAACAGGTCCATCAGCTGCGACAGGCCGAGCCGGTTGCAGTAGAGCCCGGCGCGGCCCACGGCCGGGCCCTCCCAGAAGTCGGGCGCGAAGGTCAGGTGGCGCAGCCGCCCGCCGAGATGGTCGTGGAAGTCGATCGCGTGCAGCGCCAGCCCGCCCGGCGCCATCACCCCGGCCAGGCCCGCGAGCAGCCCGGCCATGGCGTCGCGCCGCACATGCTCGAGCACCGCTTCGGAAATCACGAGATCGACGCTGCCGGGCGGGATCTTCGCAAGTTGCTCGGTGCCGCCAACCAGATAGGTGGCGCCGCAGGCGGCGAGCACCTCTTCGCGCGTGGTGCAGCCGGCGATGTCGGGCGGCGAGAGCCCGGCCTCGCGCGCCACCTGCGCGGCGCGTTGATAGGGGGCGAGGTCGCGCGGTGCCGCATCCTCGACATCGAGGAACCAGATCGGCCCGAAGCCCAGCGCGGCGGCGACCGGGGCGCGGGAGACCATGGCGCCGGGCCCCACTTCGAGCAGGCTGCGCGCCGGATGGCCCCTGCGGGTTTCGAAAAGCCGGGCGCGGCTGGCCAGCGGATCGAGCAGCTTGGCTGCGCTCTCGGCCTCGAAGGAGTGGCGCCGCAGGCCGAGCGCGCGCCACAGCGCGGGGGGCACGGGCAGGCCGCCGAGTGCCAGCTTCACGCCGAACTTCACCCACCAGGGCACCGGCGCGCCGGCGGCATAGCCGGGGGGGATGATCCAGTCGCGGGGAGGGGCGGCAGACATGCGGGCCGCTATAGACCGGCCCGCCGCTGGCGTCGATTTCAGTCGGCGGTGACGGAGAGCGTGGCGCCGCCACCGAGCGTGATGCTGCGCAGGGCCGGCGCCAGCGCCTCACCGGCCTGGCCGCCATTCTTCCCGCGGCCATTCCAGGTGGCGCCGTTGATGCTGACGCCCTGCAGGCGGATGCCCTGCAAGGTCAGGCCATTGGTGCCCGTGCCGTTGAAGCTGACGCCCTGGAGCTGCAGGCCGTTGAGGGCCTCCCCATTCAGGCTGACGCCCTGCAGCACCAGGCCCGGGCCAGCGAAGGCGGGGGCCGCGGCCAGGGTGGCGAAGGCAGCGGCGGCGATCAGGGCGGTGCGGAACATGGGGCGGTCTCCTGGGTGGGGGCGTCGGGGGTGGCGCCGTGTGGGGATGTTCTCGCAGGCGAAGTTTGCAGCCCGATATCGTTCTGTCGCGCCGCGTTGCGCGCAGCATTGCGTCTGTTTCACGACCCGCGGCGCGACCGGTTGAAGACCAGCGCACCCTGCGCCGCCGCGGCATCCTCGGTGCAGGCTGCCGGCCCGCTGCGCCCCGCGAGGCCGGGATGGGCGGCCAGCACCTCGGCCAGCGCGCCATTCTCCGGCACCCGCACATGCGCGAGGCAGACCGCGCCCTCGGGCGTCCAGCCGGCTTCGAATTCCTGGTCGGGATCATTCGCGGGATCCTGGATGCCGACATGGTCATAGAGGTCGATCGACATGCCATCGCGCGTCCAGGCGCGCTCCGGCCCGCCATAGGCGCCGCGGAGCATGTTGACGCAGGCGGCGTGGAAGGGCGCGAGCGACCTTCCATCGGGCAGCCGCGCCCAGGGGCGGTAGCCGAAGCGGATGCATTTGCCGATGGCACCCGAGGAGCAGGTCAGGCGCAGTGACCCATCCTCGCCCGGATAGGGCATGGCGAGCCTCTCGCCCTGCGGATCGGGGCTGCAATAGGGCTGCCAGGCGGTCTCGCCCGTGGCCCGCGCGCTCATGCCGAAGAGCCAGACATCGGTGGCTTGGCCGCCGCCCGCCTGCGGCACCTCGGCGTCGCGCCGGGCCGTGTCCAGCCGCAGCTCGATCCCGTCGAAACGCAGCACGGCGCCGACGAGGTCGGCGCCGCGCAGATGGGTGCCATCCGAGAGCTCGGCGCGGAAATCGCCGCCCTCGGCGTTGAGCCCGAGCAGCCGCGGCTGCGCCGCCGCCGGGGTTGTCAGTGTGAGCAGCAGCAGCGGCAGGGCCCGGTGCATGGCGCGCTCAGCGCGCCAGCAGGATGACGCCGGAGGGCAGGATCACGCTTTCGAGCATCGGCGCCGCGCTCTCAGCCGTGGTGCCGTTCGGGCGGATGCCGTTGGGCTCAAGGCCATTGTTCTTGAGGCCGTTGAGCCAAAGCCCGTTCAAGCTCAGGCCCTGAAGGCTCAGGCCCTGGTAGGTAATGCCGTTCGTGCCAGTGCCGTTGATGCTGACACCATTGCGCTTGTTCCCGGCTTCGGCCGGTACGGCGGCGAGCAGGGCGGCGAGGGCGGCGGCGGCGAGGAAGGCGGTGCGGATCATGGCGGCGGCTCCGTCGGGGGGCGGTTGCGACAAGGCCACCCTGCCCGGTCGATGTTGCCGCCCCGCTTCCTTCGGTTTCGCGCTGTTTCGCCGCTACGCCGCCGCGATGGGGGCCGGCCCGCGCCGGCCCCCGGCTCGCGTCAGGCGCTCTCGTAGAGGCGCGTCAGGCTGAACTCGCGATGGCCGAGCAGTTCGGCCGCCGTCAGCTCGCCATCGGCGGTGCGGATGATGCAGTCGATCAGCGCCTCGCCGGCATCGTCCATGTTCATCTGCTTCTGCAGCAGGCCGGTCACGTCCACGTCGATATGCTCGCTCATGGTGCGCATGGTGCGCGGGTTCGCGGTCAGCTTGATCACGGGGACGATCGGGTTGCCGATGACGTTGCCCTGCCCGGTCGGGAAGGTGTGCACCGCGAAGCCCGAGGCCGCGCAGAGCGTCACCATCTCGGCCGCCGCGGAGGACGAATCCATGAACCACAGGCCCGAATGCGTGGGCGCCTCGGCCTTGTCCAGCACGCCATCGACCAGGCACTTCTTGCCGATCTTCTGGATGTTGCCGAGCGCCTTCTCCTCGATGGTGGTCAGGCCACCCTCGATGTTGCCCTTGGTGGGCTGGCTGTCGGAGAGGTCGGAGGTCTTGTGGCGCTCGATCATCGCCTGGTAGCGGTCGAACATCGCCATGAACTGCGCGCGGATCTCAGGCGTGCGGCAGCGTGCCGCCACCAGATGCTCACCACCCGTGATCTCGGACGTCTCGCCGAAGACCAGCGTGTTGCCGTTCTCCCAGAGCTTGTCGAAGGAGTTGCCGACGGTGGGGCAGGACGCCAGGCCCGAGGTGGTGTCGGACTCGCCGCACTTCGTGCTGACCCACAGATCGACCATCGGCGCGCGGGTCTTCTTCAGCTTCGAGGCGTGCTTGACCATGCGATAGGCGGCGCGCGAGGCGGAGGCGATGGTGTTGATGTCGCCATTCTGCTCGATGGCGAAACCCTCCACCGGCTTGCCCGACTTGGCGATGCCCTCGACGATCTTGCCGGTCCAGCCCGGCTCGATGCCGATCACCACCACGCCGGCCACGTTCGGGTTGCAGCCCGTGCCGATGAGGGTGAGGAAGTGCAGATCGAGATCCGCGCCGAACTGCAGGCGGCCATAGGAATGCGGGATCGCCATCGCACCCTGGATGTTGTTGGCCACCGCCTGGGCGGCGGCGTTGGACAGGTCGTCCACCGGCAGGATGATGACGTGGTTGCGCACGCCCATGCGGCCGTTCTCGCGGCGCCAGCCTTCGAAGGTGGCGCTCTTCAGATTGATGCCCATGATCGCCTTCCCCTTACCAGCGCTTCGTCTTGACGTTGTGCACGTGCAGATGGGCACCCGGCGCGATGTCGGCGATCGCGCGGCCGATATCGACCCCGTACTTGATGATGGTGTCGCCCTTGGCGATGGCGCGGATGGCCAGCTTGTGGCCGATGGGGATGTCCGACTTGGCGTCGAACGTCATCATCTTGTCCTGGTCCATGATCCAGCCATTCAGCGTGGCGCCGGCCTTCAGGCCTTCCACCACCACAACGCCCACGCTGTCGCCCTCATCATGGACGACGAAATGGATCGTCATCGCTTTCCCCCTCGAGGTTATGAAACGGCGCAGTCCTACCGCACTCGGGGCGGCGTGGTAATCGGCAGCGGGAGGCATGGGCGAATTTTCAGAAATTTTCAGAAAACTCCGGACCTGCCCGCCGCCCGCGCCCCCTTCAACGCCCCCCGCTTCGGTGGCATGAAGGTGCCCAGGATTTGAGGAGCAGGCACATGGCCGGGGTGTTCTGGTACGACGGCAAGTGGATGACCGAGGAACCCAAGATCCTCGGCCCCATGGACCACGCATTCTGGCTCGGCAGCGTGATCTTCGACGGCGGGCGCTCCTTCGGCGGCGTCGCGCCGGACCTCGACCGGCACTGCGCGCGCTGCGTGGACAGCGCGGTGAAGATGCTGATGAAGCCCAAGCTCACCGCCAAGCAGATCGAGGATCTGTGCCGTGAGGGCCTGACCCGCATGGGCCCGGAGGCCGTGACCTACATCCGCCCCATGTTCTTCATCCGCAAGGGCATCGGCAGCGCCCGGCCGGACCCGGACAGTACCGACTTCATCCTCTCGATCTATGACAGCCCGCTGCCGGCCTTCACCGGCTTCTCGGCCTGCATGACGCCCTTCCGCAAGCCGGCGGTGGATCAGGCGCCGACCGACGCCAAGGCCGCCTGCCTCTACCCCAATGGCGCGCGCGCCAACGCCTATGCCGCGCAGAAGGGCTTCGACCAGGCGGTAATGTGCGATTCCAACGGCATGGTGGCGGAATTCGCCTCGGCCAACCTGATGTTCGCCAAGGATGGCGTGGTGGTGACGCCGGCGGTGAACCACACCTTCCTCAACGGCATCACCCGCCAGCGCATCCTGGGCCTGCTGCGCGAGGCCGGCGTGCCGGTGGAGGAACGCGCCGTGCGGCCGGAAGAACTGCTGACGGCGGACGAGATCTTCTCCACTGGCAACTACGGCAAGGTGCTGCCCTGCACGAACTACGAAGGCCGCGCCATGCAGCCCGGGCCGCTGGCCACCAAGGCACGGCAACTCTACTTCGACTGGGCGGAGGCGACCTGGCGGATCCTGCCGAAGGCGGCAGCCTGAGGCTGAGGTTGGGGCTGGTGGTTGTTGGGGAGGGCGTTGCCCTCCCCAAACCCCACCCACCAGGGCACAGGGTGCCCTGGACCGCCGTTATATATGGCCGGGCAAGGGAGGGGTCTTACCCCTCCCTTGCCCAGCCATGTCATGGGTTCCAAGGGCCCACTGGCCCTTGGTAGGGGGAGCTTGAGGAGGACAACGCCCCCCTCAACAACTACAGCCCCAGCCTCGCCCAGGCCGCCCGTTCTTCGACGGCCGCCAGCGCGCCCTCCGCCAGGGCCGCGCCGGAGAGCAGGCGCAGCGGCCAGGGCGGGCGGCGTTCGCCGATGGTGATCACCCGCGCCTTCTCGCCCCAACGGTTCCTGATCTCGGTGGCGGCGTCGCCGAGCCGATCCGCCAGGCCGAGTTCCACCGCCTTGGTGCCCGTCCAGAAGCGGCCGGTGAAGAGTTCGGCCTCGGGCGCGCGCAGCCTCGGCCCGCGCCGGGCACGCACATGGTCCTGGAAGGTGGTGTGGAGTTGGCCGAGCAGGCCGCGCAGCCTTTCCACGTCTTCGGGGCGTTCCGGGCCGAAGGGGTCGAGGAAGCTCTTCTGCTCGCCCGCCGTATGCAGGCGGCGCTGCACGCCGAGCTTGCCGATCGCCCCTTCCAGGCCGAAGCCCGCGCTGATCACGCCGATCGAGCCGAGGATCGAGCTGGCATCGGCCACGATCTCATCCGCCGCGCAGGCCAGCCAATAGCCGCCCGAGGCCGCCGCATCCTCGACGCAGGCAATGACAGGCACCTTCTTCTCGTCGGCCAGGCGGCGGATCTGCGCGGCGACCAGGCTCGATTGCACGGGCGAGCCGCCGGGCGAGTTGATCACCAGCACCACGCCGGCGAGCCGCTTCAGCCCGAAGGCGCGGGTGATGAGCGGCCCGGTCGTGGCGGCCGAGATGCCGGGCGCGGCGAAGCCGGCGGGGCGCGCGGCGATGAGGCCGTTGAGGCGCAGCAGCGCGATGCGGGGCGGGCGGGTGAAGAGCGAGAAGGCCATGGCGGATAGATGCGTGCCGCCGCGTCCGGGGCAAGCCCGCGCCTGTTGCGATGCCGCGCCGACACTGCCTAATCTCGCGCATGCCCTTTCCCCGCCTGCCCGCGCGGCTGCTCGGTTTCCTGCTGGGTGCCGGCGTCACCGGCCTGGTCGCCGGCGGGGATTCCCTCCTGCTGTTCCGAGAGCAGGACGCGATCCATCGCCGCGACGCCCAGGCGATCCTGCAATACCAGGCGGACCTCATGGCCGAGCGGATCGATCGCCGGCTCGAGACCTGGCGCGACCTGCTGTATTTCGTCGGTGCGCTGGATGCGATGCGCGCGGACCAGGGCGACAACGAGACGCTGCGCACGGCGCTGGGCGAGCTTGCCGGCGCCAATTCGGACATCCTCTGGCTCGGCCTGCTGGACAATGACGGCGCGGTGATCCGCGCCTCCGACGTCTTCGACGCCATGCCGGCGCGGGCGGACATGGCGGCACAGATCCGGCAGAGCGCCCGGGTCGCCTATGCCGGGCCGCGGCACTCGCCGTCCGGCCTCGTGGTGGACATCGCCGTGCCGCTGACCTCCACGCGCCTGCTGGCCGCGCAGATGTCGCTGGCCTGGGCGGAGAACCTGCGGGCGTCGCACCAGGCGCACAGCCTGGATGGCGCGACCATCACCGTGCATGGCGCCGATGGGGAGTTGCTGCTGCCGCAGGAGGCCCCGCGGCTGCAGGGCCCGGTGCTCACCGCCACCGGCACCATCCCGGGCCGCCGCTACACCGTGCGCGCCAGCCTGGAGGAAAGCGCGGTGCGCGCGCCGCTGCGCCCCTTCGCCTGGCGGCTCGGCATCGGCATCCTGGTGATCTCGCTGGCGGTGGGCATGCTGGCCGCGGTGCTGGCGCATCTGGCGCAGCGCGTGATGTCCGAAAGCCGCCAGCGCGCCGAGACCGACCCGCTGACGGGCCTGCGCAACCGCGCCGGCCTCGCCGTATGGGAAGCCGCCGCGAAAGGGCAGCGCGTGGCGGTGGTGGCACTCGACCTCGATGGCTTCAAGCCGATCAACGACACGCATGGCCATGCGGTGGGCGATGAGGTGCTGCGCGGCGTCGCCACCGCCATGCAGGCGCGGCTGCGCCCCGGCGATGCGGCGGTGCGGCTCGGCGGTGACGAATTCCTCTTCGCGCTGCTGCCCCGCGCCGGGGAGGACGCCGCGGCCAGCGCGGAATCGGTTGCCTGGCGGCTGATCCATGTGCTGGCCGAGGGGGTGGAGACCTCCGCCGGCAACCTGCCCGTGGGGGCCTCGGCCGGCGTCGCCCTGGTGCCGGAGGATGCGGCGAGCTTCTCCGCCGCCCGTGCCCTGGCCGATGAGGCGCTCTATGCCGCGAAGCGCGCGGGCAAGCGCACCGTGGTGCGGGCTTCCCCCGCCGCCGCGCCGGGGGCATGAAGGGGCCTCAGCTTCTATCGAGGAACAGCATGCCCAACGCGAACCGAGTCCTCATCGCCGGCGCCGGGCCGGTCGGCATGGTGGCCGCCGCCTATCTGGCGGGTGAGGGCATTCCGGTGACGATCGTCGAGCAGGCGCAGGACCTGCCCGATGATCTGCGCGCTTCCACCTTCCACCCGCCCACGCTCGACATGCTCGCCCGCTTCGGGGTGGTGGAGGCGCTGATCGAACAGGGCCTGGTCTGCCCCTATTGGCAGTTCCGCGACCGCCACACGGGCGTCATCGCCACCTTCGAGATGGCGCGGCTGAAGGACGACACGGCCTATCCCTTCCGTCTGCAATGCGAGCAATGGCGCCTGACGCGCATGCTGCGCGACCGGCTCTCGGCCAATCCGGCCGTCACCTTCCTCTACGACGCCAAGGTGGAGTCCTTCGTGCAGGACGAAGATGGCGTGCGGCTGACGATCGAGCGGCCGGACGGATCGAAGGAGGAACTCGCGGGGCGCTACCTGATCGGCGCGGATGGCGCGCGTTCCGCCGTGCGGCGGACCATCGGCGTGGAGTTCCGCGGCCAGACCATCCCGGAGATCTTCCTCTCGCTCTCCACCACCTTCCCCTTCCACGAGCACATCCAGCAGCTTTCCAACATCGCCTACATCTCGGACCCCGAGGAATGGTTCGTGCTGCTGCGCACCGCCTCGCTCTGGCGGGTGCTGTTCCCCACCGACCCGACCGAGCCGGAAGAGCGGATGATGGCGCCCGCGCGGCTGGAGGAGCGGCTGCAATCCGTGGTGCCCAACCCGTCCGGCTACACCGTGGTGCACCGCACCGGCTACCGGGTGCATGAGCGCGTGGCGGATGAGTATGTGCATGGCCGCGTCTTCCTCGCCGGCGATGCCGCGCACATCAACAACCCGCTCGGCGGCATGGGCATGAATGGCGGCATCCACGACGCCTTCAACCTGGCCGAGAAGCTGACGCGGGTGTGGAAGGGCGAGGACATCGCCATCATGGGCCGCTACGGCCGGCAGCGGCGCAAGGTGGCGCTGGATGTCGTGCAGGCGCAGACCTTGCGCAACCGCCAGCTGCTCAACCAGCGCGACCCGGCGACGCGCGCGGCCTATCACGACGAGCTGCGCGCCACGGTCGCCGACCCGGTGCGGCACCGCGCCTATCTGCTGCGCAGCGCGATGATCCAGTCGCTGCGCGATCTGGAGAACGTGGCATGAGCGGGCACCCCGAGGCCGAGATCTATCACCGCCAGGGCATGGGCCAGACCGCCGGGATGGGCGTGCGGCCGGCGCTGGTCATCGTCGATTTCGTCGAGGGCTTCGCCGATCCGGCGCATTTCGGCGGGGGCAATATCGGCCCGGCGATCGAGCAGACGGTGCATCTGCTGGCCTTCGCGCGCCGCCACCACTGGCCGGTGGCGCATACCCGCGTGGTCTATGCCGATGACGGCGCGGATGCGGGCGTGTTCACCCTGAAGGCGCCCTCGCTGCTGAAGCTGACGGAGGCCAGCAAGCTGTCGCAGATCGTCCCGCAGCTCACCCCGGTGAAGGGCGAGCTGATCGTGCGCAAGCAGGGGGCGTCTGGCTTCTTCGCCACCAACCTCGCCATGTGGTTGCAGCAGCAGCGCGCGGATACGGTGGTGGTGGCGGGCTGCACCACCTCGGGCTGCGTGCGCGCGACGGTGGTGGATTCGATGCAGCACAATTTCCGCACCATCGTCGCGACCGATTGCGTGGGCGACCGCGCGCTCGGCCCGCATGAGGCGAACCTCTTCGACATGGGCCAGAAATACGCGGACCTCATGACCCGCGCGCAGATCGAGGCCGCCGCGCGCTGAAAACCTGTCAGCCGCTGACCTGGGCGATCCAGTCATTCAGGTTGTAATGCGTGCTGACGCGGCCGATCCGCCCGTCCCGCACCTCGAAGAAGGCGCCGGCCGGCAGGCGGTATTCCTGGCCGCGCGCCTCGGGCAGGCCGGGATCGGTGCGCAGATACCGGCCGACCACGATGAATTCCGCCGCCGCGCGGGTGCCGGCGGCATCCACCATCACCACCAGATCCTCGATCCGCTCCTCATAGGCGGCGTCCATCTGCGCGAGGAAGGCGCGGAAGGCGGGCTTGCCCCGGCGCCGGCCGCCCTGGTTCACGTCATGGGCGATGTCCTCGGCGACCAGGGCGAACATCGTCTCCCGGTCGCCGGCGGCGAAGGCGGCGTAATAGGCGCGGATCAGGCGCTCGGTCTCGGTCATCGGGTGGTCCCGCGGCTTGTGGGGTGCTCGTGAGCGGCGGTATTGAGGCCGCACGCCCCCTCATCGCAAGACCGAGCATGACCGAAACGCCGCCCAGCTTCCAGGAGATCATCCTGCGCCTGCACCGCTTCTGGAGCGCGCAGGGCTGCCTGATCCTCCAGCCCTATGACATGGAGGTCGGTGCGGGCACCTTCCACCCGGCCACCACGCTGCGCGCGCTGGGCGCCAAGCCCTGGGCGGCGGCCTATGTGCAGCCCTCGCGCCGGCCCTCCGACGGGCGCTTCGGGGAGAACCCGAACCGGCTGCAGCACTACTACCAGTACCAGGTGATCATGAAGCCTTCCCCGCGCGACGCGCAGGATCTGCTGATCGCGAGCTACCGCGACCTCGGCCTCGATCCGCTGAAGCATGATTTCCGCTTCGTCGAGGATGACTGGGAAAGCCCCACGCTGGGCGCCTGGGGCCTGGGCTGGGAGGTCTGGTGCGACGGCATGGAGGTCGGCCAGTTCACCTATTTCCAGCAGGTCGGCGGCATCGCCTGCGAGGTGCCGAGCTTCGAGATGACCTATGGGCTGGAACGCCTCGCCATGTTCATCCAGAACAAGGATGACGTGTACGAGCTCGACTTCAACGGCAAGGGCGTGCGCTACCGCGACGTCTTCCATCGCGCCGAGGTGGAGTACAGCCACCACAATTTCACCGGCGCCGACACCGCGATGCTGTTCCGCCACTTCGCCGATGCCGAGGCCGAGTGCCAGTCGCTGCTGGCGCATGACCCGCCTCTCGCGCTGCCGGCCTATGACCAGTGCATCAAGGCGAGCCACCGCTTCAACCTGCTCGATGCGCGGGGCGCGATCAGCGTGACCGAGCGCGCCGCCTATATCGGGCGCGTGCGCGCACTCGCGAAGGCCTGTTGCGAAGCCTGGGTGGCGGGGGAGCGCGGCTGATGCCCGAGATCCTGCTCGAACTCTTCAGCGAGGAAATCCCCGCGCGCATGCAGGCGCGCGGCGCCGAGGACCTGTCCCGTGCCTTCGCTGCCGCTGTGGCGCCGGTTCTGGAGGGCACGCCGCGAGCCTTCCATGGCCCGCGCCGCATCGGCCTGGTCGCCACGCTGCGCGACAGCGTGACCACCGAGGGCAAGGAGGAACGCGGCCCGCGCACCAGCGCGCCCGAGGCCGCGCTCACCGGCTTCCTGCGCAAGCATGGCGCGACGAAGGACATGCTGGTGCAGCAGGGCGATTTCTGGGTGCTGCAGAAGCCGGGTGAAAGTGTCACGGCGCGCGACCTCGTCGCGCGCGCCATGCCCGGGCTGATCCGCGGCTTCGGCTGGCCGAAATCCATGCGCTGGAACGGCCCCTTCACCTGGGTGCGGCCGCTGCATCGCATCCTCTGCGTGCTGGACGGCGCGGTGGTGCCCTTCGGCATCGAGGAAGTGCCGGGCCTGGTCAGCGCCGACCTGACGGAGGGCCACCGCATCCACGCGCCGGGCGCCTTCGCCGTGCGCGATTTCGCCGGCTACGAGTCCGGACTGCGCGCGCGCCATGTGCTGGTGGACGCGGCCGAGCGGATGCGGATCATCGAGGAAGGCCTCGCCGCCCTTGCCGCCGCGCAGGGCGTGGCGGTGGTGCCGGACCGGGGCCTGCTCGAGGAAGTGGCCGGGCTGGTGGAATGGCCGGTGCCGTTGCTGGGGCGCATCGACGAGGCCTTCATGGACCTCCCGCCCGAGCTGATGCGCACGACGATGCGCGTGAACCAGCGCTATTTCACGATGGTGAAGCCCGATGGCAGCGCCGCGCCCTTCTTCGGGCTGGTGGCGAACATCGTGCCGAGCGATGGCGGCGCCACGCTGATCGCGGGCAATGAGCGCGTGCTGCGCGCGCGCCTCTCCGATGCGCGTTTCTTCTGGGACCAGGACCGGAAGCATGCGCTGGAGAGCTATCTGCCGAAGCTCGATTCCGTGGTGTTCCACGCGAAGCTCGGCACGCAGGGGCAGCGCGTGGCGCGGCTGGAGCGCCTCGCGCGTTTCCTCGCCCCGCTGGTCGGCGCCGATCCCGATCTGGCGGCGCGCGCGGCGAAGCTGGCCAAGGCCGATCTCTCGACCGGCCTCGTCGGCGAATTCCCTGAATTGCAGGGCATCATTGGCCGCTACTACGCAAAGAAGGATGGCGAGGATCCGCGCGTCGCGGAGGCCATCGCCGCGCATTACAAGCCGGTGGGGCCAGTGGATTCGGTGCCGAGCGAGCCGGTGGCGATCGCGGTCGCGCTAGCGGATAAGCTCGACACGTTGGCGGGCTTCTTTACCGTGGATGAGCGCCCGACCGGTAGTGGTGATCCCTTCGCATTGAGACGTGCTGCTTTAGGCATCATTCGCTTAGTGAGAGGAAACGGGCTTCGAATTTTGCTGCAATTCGCAACGGATTTTGTATTGGACGGTTTCTTCGATATTTTGACGAGCCATCTATCTGTTACGATTGAACAAAAATCTGGAAAACAGGTCGCATCACTCGAGGTTGGTGCTGAACTGGGCGTCTTTGTTACAAAATGGATTGCGAGCGTGCAGCAGACGACCGCTGAGCAGGGTTCAATTGTTTATGATGGATCACCTTGGGGTGCCTATGAAGCTCTTGTTCCCCTTGTGAAGCTTAATTTCCCGAATTTTCGTTCGGCTATGACCTCCGATGTCATCGACTTCCTCCTCGAACGCCTGCGCGTGCAGCTTCGCGCCGAGGGCGGGCGCCACGACCTCGTCGCCGCCTCCATCGGCGCCGATGACGATATTCTCCGAATTCTCGCCCGGGCCGAGGCGCTGAAGACGCTGGTGGAGGGCAGCGACGGCCAGAATCTCCTCGCCGCCTACAAGCGCGCCCAGAACATCCTGCGCATCGAGGACAAGAAGGACGGGCCCCACACCGGCGCCGTGGACCCGGCCCTGCTGGCCCTGCCCGAGGAAAAGGCCCTGGCCGCCGCGCTCGATTCGGCCGAGCCGGCCGTGGCGACCGCGCTGGCTGCGGAAGATTACGCTTCGGCCATGTCGGCGCTGGCCGCCCTCCGCCCCCCCTTGGACGCATTTTTCGACCGCGTTATCGTCAACGACGCCGACAATTCGCTGCGCCTGAACCGGCTGCGCTTGCTTGCAAGGCTGCGCGGCGCCATGGATGGCGTTGCAGACTTTTCCAAGATCGAAGGCTGAGCGCCATCCCGCCCCTCGGCCACCCCAGTTTGCAGGAGAACGCCGTCCAATGACGAAGTGGGTCTACTCCTTCGGCGCCGGCCACAATGAGGGCCGCGCGGATATGCGCAACCTGCTCGGCGGCAAGGGGGCGAACCTGGCCGAGATGGCCAGCATCGGCCTGCCCGTGCCGCCCGGCTTCACCATCACCACCGAAGTCTGCACCTATTACTACGAGCACAAGCAGACCTACCCCGCCGTGCTGCGCGACCAGGTGGCCGAGGGCCTCGCCCGGGTCGAGGCCGCGGTGGGCATGAAGTTCGGCGACACGCACAAGCCGCTGCTGGTTTCCGTGCGCTCGGGCGCGCGCGTCTCCATGCCCGGCATGATGGACACGGTGCTCAACCTCGGCCTCAACGACCGGACGGTGGATGGCCTGGCCGCGGCCTCGGGCGATGCCCGCTTCGCCTGGGACAGCTATCGCCGCTTCATCCAGATGTTCGGCTCCGTCGTGCTCGGCGTGGACCATCACCGCTTCGAGGAGATCATCGAGCATGTGAAGCTCGATGCCGGGGTGGATGAGGACACGCAGCTCACCGCGCAGGACTGGCACCGCGTCGTCGCCGGCTACAAGGACATGGTCGAGGAGGTCACGGGCAATCCTTTCCCGCAGGACCCGCACGCCCAGCTCTGGGGTGCGATCGGCGCGGTCTTCGGCAGCTGGATGAACCCTCGCGCCAACACCTATCGCCGCCTGCACGACATCCCGGCCAGCTGGGGCACGGCGGTGAACGTCCAGGCCATGGTCTTCGGCAATATGGGCGAGGATTGCGCGACCGGCGTGTGCTTCACGCGCGACCCTTCCACCGGCGAGAACTTCTTCTACGGCGAATACCTGGTGAACGCGCAGGGCGAGGACGTGGTGGCGGGCATCCGCACGCCCCAGCCCATGGCCGAGGCCCGCGCCAAGCCCGGCGAGAAGTCGATGGAAACGGTGATGCCCAAGGCTTACGCGGAACTCATCGAGGTCCGCGCCAAGCTCGAGAAGCACTACCGGGACATGCAGGACATCGAGTTCACGGTGCAGCAGAACAAGCTGTACATGCTGCAGACCCGCAACGGAAAGCGCACCGCCGCCGCCAGCCTCAAGATCGCGGTGGACATGGCGCGCGAGGGGCTGATCGACCAGACCGAGGCGATCAAGCGCGTCGATCCCAAGGCGCTCGACCAGCTGCTGCACCCGACCCTCGACCCCAAGGCGCCGCGCAAGGCGATGGCCAAGGGCCTGCCCGCCAGCCCCGGTGCCGCCTGCGGCGTCGTCGTCTTCACCTCCGAGGATGCGGAGGCGCGCGCGCAGAAGGGTGAATCCGTCATCCTCGTGCGCATCGAGACGAGCCCCGAGGACATCCACGGCATGCACGCCGCGAAGGGCATCCTCACCACGCGCGGCGGCATGACCAGCCACGCCGCCGTCGTCGCCCGCGGCATGGGCCGGCCCTGCGTGGCCGGGGCGGGCTCCATCACCGTGGACTATGTCGCGCAGGCGCTCTCCGCCGGCGGCAAGATCGTGCATGCGGGTGAGACCATCACCCTCGACGGCGCGACGGGCGAGGTCTTCGTCGGCACGGTCCCGATGATCGAGCCGCAGCTCTCTGGCGATTTCGCGACGCTGATGGAATGGGCGGATGGCGTGCGCAAGATGAAGGTGCGCGCCAATGCCGAGACGCCGCTGGATGCCGAGACGGCGCGCAAGTTCGGCGCCGAGGGCATCGGCCTGTGCCGCACCGAGCACATGTTCTTCGACCCCGAGCGCATCGGCGCCGTGCGCCAGATGATCATGGCCGAGACCGAGGAAGGCCGGCGCGACGCGCTCTCCCGCCTGCTGCCCTTCCAGCGCAAGGATTTCCTCGACCTCTTCCGCATCATGGCGGGGCTGCCGGTCACCATCCGCCTGCTCGACCCGCCGCTGCACGAATTCCTGCCCCACAAGGACAGCGAGATCGAGGAAGTGGCCGAGAGCCTCGGCGCCGATGTGAACGCGATGAAGCGCCGCGTGGCCGATCTCTCCGAAGCCAACCCGATGCTCGGCCATCGCGGCTGCCGGCTCGGCATGACCTTCCCCGAGATCTATGAGATGCAGGTGCGCGCGATCTTCGAGGCCGCTGTTGCCACGGGGCAGGAAACCGGCGCCGCGCCGGTGCCCGAGATCATGATCCCGCTGGTGATGACCAAGCGCGAGCTCGAGATCTCCAAGGCGCTGGTGGACCGCATCGCCGGCGAAGTCTTCGCCGAGAGCAACTACCATATCGTCTATCAGGTCGGCACGATGATCGAACTGCCGCGCGCCGCGCTGACCGCCGACAGCATCGCCGAGAGCGCCGATTTCTTCAGCTTCGGCACCAACGACCTGACCCAGACCGTCTTCGGCCTGTCGCGCGACGATGCCGGGAAGTTCCTGCCCTTCTACGTCGAGAAGGGCATCCTCGCCCGCGATCCCTTCGTCTCCATGGACCTCGAAGGCGTGGGCGCGCTGGTGGAGATCGCCGCGCAGAAGGGCCGCAAGACCAAGAACGGGCTGAAGCTGGGCATCTGCGGCGAACATGGCGGCGACCCGGCCTCGATCCATTTCTGCGGCAAGGTCGGGCTCGACTACGTCTCCTGCTCGCCCTACCGCGTGCCGGTCGCACGCCTCGCGGCGGCACAGGCGGCGCTGTCGGGCGGCGGCACAGACAGGACGGCGTGAGGTTGGGGCGCGTGGTCGCAGGGGGGCTTTGCCCCCCTGCACCCCCCACCAGGGCACAGGGTGCCCTGGACCGCCGGCATATGGCTGAAAAAGGGAGGGGCTTTACCCCTCCCTTTTTCAGCCATGTCATGGGTTCCAAGGGCCCACTGGCCCTTGGTGGAGGGGGTGCGGGGGAGGCAAGGCCTCCCCTGCGTCACGTGCCCTGACCTCCCCCCGCCTCTCCGCCCTCATCGTCGCCCGCAACGAGGCTGAGCGTCTGCCCGATTGCCTCGCCTCGGTGGCTTTTGCCGATGAGATCGTCGTCGTGCTCGATCGCAGCACCGATGCGAGTGCGCAGATCGGCGCAGCCGCAGGGGCGCGCGTGGTCGAGGGCGCCTGGGAGCTGGAAGGGGAGCGCCGGAATACCGGCATCGCCGCCTGCACGGGCGATTGGATCCTCGAGGTCGACGCCGATGAGCGGGTCAGCCCGCCGCTGGCGGTGGCGGTGCGGCGCGTGATCGGGGAGTCCAGCTTCGCCTGGCACCAGGTGCCGGTGGACAATTACGTCGGTGACAAGCTGCTCAAGCATGGCTGGGCCGGCAGCTTCGGCACCACCTCCGTGCCGCGTCTGTTCCGGCGCGGGGCGAAGAGCTGGCGCGCGCAGCGCGTGCATCCGGGCCTCGATTGGGTGGGGCAGGAGGGGCCGAAGATCACGGAAGGTGCCTTGGTGCATCTGGTGGATCGCGACATCGCCGACATGCTGAAGCGGCTGGACAAGTATTCCTCCGCCAAGGCGGCGGATCTGCTGGCGAGCGGCGATATCGGCTCGCTCGCGGGCAATCTGCGGCGCTTCGTCTCGCGCGCCTTCAAATCCTATGTCTCGCGCAAGGGGTATCGGGAGGGCGCTTGGGGCGTGCTGCTGGCCTTCTGCACGGGGGCCTTTCCCTTGCTGTCCTACCTCAAGGCGCGGCTGGAGCCGGAGAAGCATCGGCGGTGAAGGCGTCGAGCTTTCCCATCGCGGTGCTGCTGGTGATCGCACCCGGCCTCGCGGTCGCGCAGTTCCGCGCCCTGGCGGTGGCGATCACCCTGACATTCCTGCTGACCATCGTGGCGCATCTCCGCGCGCATCGCCGCCTGCCCTGGCCGGCGCCAACGCCGATGCTCGGCCTCGCGCTCGCGCTACTGGGATGGTGCGCGGTGAGCGCGGTGTGGTCCTCGGAAGGCATGCGCGCGCTGCAGAGCACGGCGAGCCTCGCCGTGCTGGTCCTGCTGGGGGCGATGGCGGCGCGGGCCGTGTCCGAGGACACGCCGGCGGCGCTGCGCCGGCTCGGCCCGGCGCTGGTGGCGGGGCTCGCGATCGGGGCGGCGCTGATGGCCTTCGACCATGCGAGTGGCAACGCCTTTCGCCTCGCCGTGCGCGGCTTCCCGAAGGACATGCCCTTCATCGCCTTTGGGCTGAAGCCGGCCGTCTCCTTCCTCGCGCTGCTGCTGCCGCTGGTGCTGGCGGCCCCCGGCGTGCCGGCGCTGCCGCGCGCGGTGCTGATCGGCGCTGGCCTCGCGCTGGCGGCCTGGCTGCCGGGCGATGCGGCGCGCTACGCGCTGGTCGGCGGGCTGGTCGCGGCGGGGGTGGCGAGCCTCGCGCCGCGCCTCGTCGCGCGCCTCGCCGCCGCGGCGCTGGCGGGGTTCATCCTGCTCGCCCCCGCGCTCATCGGCGCCGTCACGGCGCGCGGGCCGGACATCTCGGGCCTGCCGAACTCAGCCGCGCATCGCGTGCTGATCTGGGATTTCGTCACCGACCGCATCGCCGAGCGCCCGATTCTCGGCTGGGGGATGGAGACCAGCCGCGCCATGCCCGAGGGCACGCGCCCGCCCAGCCCGGAGACGCTGACCCGCTTCGGCCTGACCTCGCCCGAGGATCGCGCCTGGTTCTCGCAGAGCGCCGTGCAGCGCTTGCCGCTGCACCCGCACAATGCCGCGCTGCAGCTCTGGCTGGAGCTTGGCGTGGTGGGCGCGGCGCTGGCGGCCGCGCTCGCCGCCGCGGTGCTGCTGGCGGCCGGCGCTTCGCCCGTGGCGGCGGCGGGCATCGGCGCCGTGGCCTCGGCCAGCGTCACCGGCCAGCTCTCCTTCGGCGTCTGGCAGCCCTGGTGGGTGGCGGCGCTGCTGCTGGCGGTTGTGGTGCTGCGCGGCTTTTCAGCGCGGCGCGAGCAGGCGCAGCAGCGCCGCTGACGCCAGCCGCGCCGTCGCGCCATCGCTGCGGCTGGTGAGCGCGATGGGCACGCGTAGCCCGAGCACGATCCCGGCGCTTTCCGCCCCGCCCAGATGCGCAAGCTGCTTGGCGAGCATGTTCGCACTCTCGATATCCGGGCAGACCAGCACATCGGCCTGGCCCGCCACCGCGCTCGCGATGCCCTTGGCCTTCGCGGCGGCCGGGCTCACGGCATTGTCGAAGGCCAGCGGCCCGTCCAGCACGCCGCCCTGGATCTGGCCGCGATCGGCCATCTTGCAGAGTGCGGCGGCCTCCAGGGTCGAGGGCATCTTCGCCGTCACCGTCTCCACCGCCGAGAGGATCGCCACCTTCGGCAGCGCGATGCCGATCGCCTGCGCCAGGCGGATGGCGTTGCGCGTGATGTCGGCCTTCGCGTCCAGGTCCGGGGCGATGTTGATCGCCGCATCGGTGATGATCAGCGGCCGCGGGTAGAGCGGCGCATCCAGCACGAAGGCGTGGCTCACGCGGCGCTCCGTGCGCAGCCCGGCGGCGCGGGGCAGGGCGGCGGCCATCAGCTCATCCGTGTGCAGGCTGCCCTTCATCAGGCCCTCGGCCCGCCCGGCGCCGACCAGGGCCACGGCTTCCTCCGCCGCGGCATGGCTGTGCGGCGTGTCCACCAGCTCGATGCCCCCGAGGTCGAAGCCGCCCTCTCGCGCCGCCGCCTGGATGCGCGCCGCGGGGCCGACCAGGATCGGGACGATCAGCCCATGGTCGCGCGCCAGCATCGCGCCATGCAGGCTGCCGACATCGCAGGGATGCACCACCGCCACCGGCGTCGGGGCAAGGCCCTTGGCCTGGCCGAGCAGCAGGCTCAGCAGCCGGCGCGGATGCGTGCCGAAGGGCTGGTCGAGCCCGCCCGGCGCCTTGGCCGGGGGCACAACCTCCGCCAGCCCATCCAGGATGGCGCGGCCATCGGCGTGCCGCACCGTGCAGCGCAGCGTGAGCAGCCCCTTGCCGCTCTCCACCACCTCGGCGGCGAGTTCGATGGCGTCGCCCTCGGCCAGGGTGCCGTCGAAGGAGAAATCCTCCCGCAGCAGCCGCGTGCCCGGGCCGGGGAAGCGGCTGACCAGCAGGCGCGTCATCAGCGTGGCGGCCGAGCGCACGGCCAGCGCCGGGTCGTCCGAGCCGATCAGCGCGGCGACGGGGGCGAGTTCGGCGGCGGTGACGCGGTGCGGCACGGCGTGGCGCAGGCCGGCGGGGAAGGCGGGGGGCGAGGTATCCATGTCCCTTCGCCTATCCTGCCCCGCGCCGTGGCGTCCAGCGGGAAAGCGGCAATTCGCCTATTCGTCACGCCGCGGACGGGCGAGCAGCCTTCCCATCGCCTCGCCCAGCGTGGCCTCCCCGGCCAGGAGCTGCGCGACGGCGTGGCAGATCGGCAGTTCGACGCCCAGCGCGGCGGCGCGCGCGACCAAAGCGGGGGCGGTGGCCACGCCCTCGGCCACGCCGACGCGCCCGGCCAGCGCGTGATCGAGGCTCGCCCCCTGGCCCAGCGCATGGCCGAGCGAGGTGTTGCGGCTGCCCGGCCCCGTGGTGGTCAGCAGCAGATCGCCCAGGCCCGAGAGCCCGGCCGCCGTCTCCGCCCGGCCGCCGAGGGCCACGGTCAGGCGCGACAGCTCCGCGAGGCCGCGCGTCACCAGCGCGGCGCGGGCATTCTCGCCGAGCCCGGCGCCGATTACCGCGCCGGCGGCGATGGCGATGACGTTCTTGGCCGCCCCGCCCACCTGCACGCCCACCGGGTCATCCCCGCCATAGAGCCGGAAGCCGGTGCTGCCGAGCAGTTCGGCCACCATGTTGCGCAGCCCCGCATCCGCGCTGGCCACCACGGCGGCGGCGGGCAGGCCCTTGGCCACCTCATGCGCGAAATTCGGCCCCGAGAGTACGGCGGCGGGCTGGCCGGGGCGGAGTTCCGCCAGGATCTCGAGCGGCAGCAGCAGGCTGCCCTGCTCCACGCCCTTGGCGCAGACCACCAGCGGCGCCTGGGTCTCGGGCAGCGCGGCGACCACGCCGCGCAGATGCTGCACGGGCACGACGAGCAGGGTGAAGAGCGCGCCCTCCAGCGCGGCGGCGGCCTCGGCGGTGGGGGTGATGGCGCCGGAGAGCGGGATGCCGGGCAGGTAGGTCTCGTTCTGCTGCGCCGCGGCGAGGGCGGCGGCGCGGGCCGGGTCGCGCGCCCAGAGCCCCACCGCATTGCCCGCCCGCGCCGCCTGCACAGCCAGCGCCGTGCCCCAGGCCCCGGCCCCGAGCACGGCGATGCGTCTGGAACGGCGTGGCGGCATGGGGGTTTCCTACTCGGCCGTGAGTCGGGTGAGGCTGGCGCTGGCGCCATCCTCGCCACGGGAAAGGGCGGGCAGCAAGGCGGCGAGGATGTCACGCCCCTGGGTCTCGAAGCCGAAGGGCGCGTTGGCCACCAGCAGGCCGCAGCCATTCAGCCGTGTAGGATCGGTCGGTTCACGCAGGGTGAATTCGGCGGCGAGGCAATCCGCCACCCCGGCATCGACCAGCGCCTGGTGGAAGCCGCGCACCGGGGTCCGGTGCTTGATCGGATACCAGGCCGCCAGCACCCCGGCGCGGAAGCGATGCCGCAGCGTGGCGAGCGCGGTGGCAAGGCGGTTGAACTCGCCCTCCTGCTCGAAGGGCGGGTCGATCAGCACGAGGCCCCGCCGCTCGGGGAAGGGGGTCAGGGCCTGGATCGCCTCCCAGGCATCGCGCCGATGCACCGCCACCTGCGGGTCGCGCGCATAGCGGGCCTTGAGCGTCGCGTGGTCCTCCGGGTGCAGTTCGCAGAGCACCAGCCGGTCCTGCGGGCGCAGCAGCGCGCGCGCCAGGGCGGGCGAGCCGGGGTAGTGGCGCGGATAGCCCTCGGCCCGGACCAAAGCGAGGTAATCCGCCAGCGGGCCTTCGGTGATGGTGGCGAGGCGATGAATGCCCTCGGCGGCTTCCTGGGTGCGGGTGGCCGGCGTGGCGGTCAGGTCGTAGCTGCCGATCCCGGCATGGGTGTCGAGCACCCGGAGGGGCTTGTCCTTCGCGCCCAGGCCCCGCAGCAGCGCGACCAGCAGCGCGTGCTTCACCACGTCGCAGAAATTGCCGGCGTGAAACGCATGGCGGTAGTTCACTTACCTGGCCCTCAAGCGGCGGGCGGGCGCATCCGCGCCCTTGCCTGCGCGCCGACGCGCTGGGGCACCGGGCCAGGCGGTTTCACGGCGCGCGGGGCCGCATTCGCGGCCCTGGGGGCTGGGGTGGGTGCTCATCCTGCGAGCTCCGCCAGCGGCCAGCGCGGCCGGGGGGCGTGGTCGAGCGGGTCGGTCAGCCCCGCGCGCAACCGCTCGATCCCCGCCCAGGCGATCATCACGGCGTTGTCGGTGCACAGCCGGATCGGCGGCGCGACCAGGGGCAGGCCCGCCCGCTGCGCCACGCCCTCCAGCGCCTTGCGGACCGCCTGGTTCGCCGCCACGCCGCCGGCCACGACCAGTGCGGTGGAGGCCGGCGCCATGGCCAGCGCATGGGTGGCGCGATCCGCCAGCGTCGCCGCCACCGCCGCCTGGAAGCTCGCGGCGAGGTCGGCGCGGCCGCGCTCATCCAGCCCCTTCGCCACGATCTGCGCCACGGCCGTCTTCAGCCCGGAGAAGGAGAAATCGCAGCCCGCGCGGCCCAGCAGCGGCCGGGGCAGGGCGAAGCGCGACGCATCGCCCGTGGCCGCGAGGCGCTCCAGATGCGGCCCCCCCGGCCAGGGCAGGCCGAGCAGCTTGGCCGATTTGTCGAAGGCCTCGCCCACCGCGTCGTCGAGCGTGCTGCCCAGCCGTTCATGCCGCCCCACCCCCAGCACCGCCACGCATTGGCAATGCCCGCCCGAGAGCAGCAGCAGCAGATAGGGAAATGCCAGCCCGCCGGGATGCACGCCCGGCAGCCGGGGCGTCAGCGCATGCCCCTCCAGATGGTTGATGGCGAGGTAGGGGATGCCGTTCGCCAGGGCGATTCCCTTGCCGAGCGTCGCCCCCACGATCAGCCCGCCGATCAGCCCCGGCCCCGCCGTCGCCGCCACGGCCGTGAGATCCGCGGGGCGCTGGCCCGCCTGATCCAGCACGCGGCGCACCAAAGCGGGCAGATGCGCGAGGTGCGACCGGGCCGCGATCTCGGGCACCACGCCGCCATAGGGCGTGTGCTCGGCCAGCTGGCTCAGCACCGCCTCGGCCAGGATGGTGCCATCGGCGCGCAGCAGGGCGGCGGCGGTCTCGTCGCAGGAGGATTCGATGCCGAGCACGAGGTCGCTGTCCTGCAATGCGCGCATGCTATTCCGGTCTTCGCCCACTTCCGCAGTTTCGAGGCAGGCCCTATGTCCCGCCCCCATGTCGGTAGCCCATCCCCACGCATCTTCCCACCCCGCCGGCCCGGGACACGGCCATGCGCCGCCGCACGGCGCCGTGAAGGCGCATATCCGCGCCCTGCCGCTGCGCGTGGGCACCCGCGGCAGCCCGCTGGCGCTGTGGCAGACACGGCATTTCCTCAGCATCATCACGCATTTCTGCCCGGTGCTGCGCGACGCCAAGGCCTTCGAGGAACACGCCATCGCCACCTCCGGCGACCGGATCCAGGACAAGCGTCTGGCCGATATCGGCGGCAAGGGGCTGTTCGCGAAGGAGATCCATGAGGCGCTGCTCGACCGGCGGATCGACTTCGCCGTGCACAGCCTCAAGGACCTCGAGACCGAGCTGCCGCCCGGCATCGTCCTGGCCTGCACGCTGCGGCGCGAGGATGCGCGCGACGCGCTGATCCTGGGCCCCGACTGCCACGCCCCCGACCCGGCCGACCCCTATGCCTGCCTGCCCGCGGGCGCGGTGATCGGCACCGCCTCGCTTCGCCGGCAGAGCCAGATCCTGGCGGCGCGGCCGGATCTGCGCGTCGAGATCATCCGCGGCAATGTCCAGTCGCGGCTCGACAAGGTGCGCGCCGGCACCGGCCCCGCCGCCTCGCTGCTGGCCCTGGCGGGACTGCGCCGGCTCGGCCTGGAAGCCGAGGCCGCGGTGGTGCTGGACCCCGAGGCGATGGTCCCCGCCGCCGGCCAGGGCATTGTCGGCGTGACCGTGCGGGCCGATGACGTCGAACTGCTCGACCTGCTCTCGGCCATCGAGGACCGCGAGGCGGCGGCGGTCTCCAGCGCCGAGCGCGCGCTGCTGGCCGCGCTCGATGGCTCCTGCCGCACGCCGATCGGCGGTCATGCCCGGCTGCTGCCCGATGGGCGGCTGCACCTGACCGGGCTGGTGGCGCGCGCCGATGGCAGCTTCCTGCTCAAGCGCAGCGCCGTGGGCCTCGCCACCGATGCCCGCGCCCTCGGCCGCGAGCTGGGCGAGGGGCTGCGCCGCGACAGCCCGGCCGACATCTTCGGGTGAGCACCCCGGCATGAGCGAGGCGGCCGGCATCCTGGTGACCCGGCCCGAACCCGGCGGGGCGGAGACCGCGGCCCGGCTCGCCTCCCGGGGCTTCACGCCGATCCTCGCCCCGGCCCTGGTGCTGACCCCCCGGCGATTTGCGATGCCCCGCTGCCAGGCCGTGCTGGTCACGAGCCGCGCCGGGGCGCGCGCCTTGCCGCCGCCCATCCCCGGCCTGCCCGTGCTGGCGGTGGGCGCGGCCACGGCCGAGGTCGCGCGGGCGGCTGGCTGGGCGGATGTCCAGGCTGCCGGGGGCACGGCCGAGAGCCTCGCCGTGCTGGCCGCCGCCCGGCTCGACCCCGCGGGGCCGCCGCTGCTGCTGGCGGTGGGGCAGGGCTATGCGCTGGACCTCGCCGAGGCCCTGCGCGCGCGCGGTTTCCGGGTGATCCGGCGCATCGCCTATGCCGCCGCGCCGGCCACCGCCCTGCCCGACTCGGCCCTCACCGCGCTGGCCCAAGGCGGCGTCAGCCAAATCCTGTTTCACTCGCCACGCTCCGCCGCCTGTGCCATCACCCTGTTCCGAACCGCCGGCCTCGCAGCCTCCCTCGCGCGGCTGGCGGCGGTCGTGATCTCGCCCCGGGTCGCAGCTACGGCCGCCAAGTCCTTGGCGCCGTTGACCTGGCGGGAGATCCGCATCGCCGAATCCCCGGGGGAGGATGCGCTGCTGGCGCTGCTTGGCCGGGCCAACCGGACAGGCCGCCCAAACGTGTCAGGAGAGCCATGAGCCAGCCGACCCCATCCCCTCGCGGCGAGGGCCCCAAGGCCTTCCGCCTGGACCCCGCCGCCCTGCCGATCGCGGTCGCCGGCCTGGTGCTGGTGGGCGCCGTCCTCTGGCTGCTCGGCCGGCCGATGCCCGCGCCCGCCCCGGCGCAGGACGCCGCGCTGGCCGCGCGGGTCGCCGCGCTCGAATCCCGCCCGGCGCCCGAGATCCCGCCCGCGCCGAACCTCGCCCCGCTCACCGCCCGCCTCGCCGCGCTGGAAGCCCGGCCGGCTGCCGCCGCCGCGCCGGATCTCGGCCCGCTCGCCGCGCGGATCGCCGCGCTGGAGGGGCGCCCCGCCCCAGTGATCCCGCCCGCCACCGATCTCGGCCCGCTGACCGCGCGCCTCGCCGCCGCCGAGGCCACCCTGGCCCAGCGCGCCGCCGCTGCCGAGGCGCAGGCCGGGCGCCTGACGGCCCTGGAAGCCGCCCTCGCCCAGCGGAGCGCCGCCGCGGAAGCCCAGGCCCAGGCCCAGGCCGCGCGCCTCGCCGCGCTGGAAGCCATGGCCCAGCGCCTGACCGCGCTCGAGGCCCGCGCGGCGCGCCTCGCCGCGCTCGACACGCTGCGCAGCAACCTGGAGGCCGGCCGCGCGCTTGGCCCGGCGCTGGCCGCGCTGCCGAACGCGCCCGCCGCGCTCGCCCGCTTCGCCACCGCCGCGCCGACCACCGAGGCCGCGCTGCGCCTCGGTTTCGAGGAAGCCGCCCGCGCCGGCCGCGCCGCCAGCGACGGCGCGCGGGAAGGGGCCTCGACCCTCGACGCCGCGCTCGCCCGCCTGGGCAACATGGTGACCATCCGCCGCGGTGAGGAAGTGGTCTGGGGCGACGCCGCCCTGGCCGAGATCGAGCGCGCCCGCCGCGCCGTCGAGGCCGGCGACCTGGAAGGCGCCCTGGCGCGCCTCGCCCGCCTCGCCCCCCCGGCGAAGGAGGCGATGAAGGCCTGGATCGGCGATGCCGAGGCGCTGGTCGCGGCCCGCGCCGCGTTGCGCGCTCTGGCCGCGGGCTGAGGGGAGAGCCATGCGCAGCGCCCTTCTCTATCTGGTCCTGCTGGCCGCCGGCGTGGCCGGCGTGCTCTGGCTCGTGCGCCTCGACGGCATCGTGGAGATGCGGGTCGGCGATGCCGAGATCGCCATCACCCTGCCGGTCGCCCTGGTGCTGGCGGCGGTGCTGTTCCTGGCGGGCCACCTGCTGCTGGTCGGCATCGCGGCGATGCGCCGCTGGCCGGCGCGGCTGCGTGCCCGCAGCGCCGCCAAGCGACACGCCCAGGGCGAGGCCGCCGTCACCCGCACCCTGATCGCGCTGGCCGCCGGCGCGCCGGACCTCGCGCGGCTCGAGGCCGGGCGCGCCCGCATCGGCCTGGGCGACACGCCGCAGACCCTGATGCTGGTGGCGGAGGCCGAGCGCCTCGCCGGGCGCGAGGACGCGGCCTCGGCCGCCTTCGAGAAGCTGGCCCAGCTGCCCGATGCGCGTTTCCTCGGCCTGCGCGGCCTGCTGCGCCAGGCGATCCAGCGCCAGGATTGGCCCACCGCCCAGCGCCTCGCGCGCGAGGCGGAGGCCGCCCAGCCCGGCGCCGCCTGGCTGCGCCAGGAGCGCGAGACGCTGGCCATCCGCACCCGCGACTGGCGGGAGGCCCTGGCGCTCTCCCCGCCCGGCGCCGCGCAGGCCGGCCTCGCCCTGGCTGCCGCCGGGCAGGAGGAGGATGAGCGCAAGGCGACCGACCTCGAGCGCCAGGCCTTCCGCGCCGATCCCGGCTTCGCCCCGGCGGCGCTGGCCGTCGCCGCGCGGCACAAGGCACAGGGCAGCCCGCGCCGCGCCAAGGCGACGCTGGAGGAAGGCTGGGCGAAGCAGCCGCACCCGGACCTCGCCGTGGCCTATCTGGACGGTATCACCGAGCCGCTGCCGCGCATGAAGGCGGCGGAGACGCTGGTGCAGGGCAAGCCGCGCCACCCGGAAAGCCATTTGCTGGTGGCCCGCGCGGCGCTGGAGGCGGGGCTCACCGGCCGCGCGCGCCAGGAACTGGACGCGCTGGTGGCGACCGGCCAGGCGGACCGCCGCGCCTACCTCGCGCTGGCCGACCTGGAGGAGCAGGAGAAGGGCGATACGCCCGAAGGCCGCGCTGCCCAGGCGCGCTGGCTGCGCAGCGCGGCCACCGCGGCACCCGAGGCCCGCTGGCGCTGCAGCCATTGCGGGACGGAACATGAGGCCTGGGCGCCGATCTGCGGGTCGTGCCAGTCGGTGGGCACGATCGGGTGGACGAGCCCGCAGCAGCTGCCGGCGACGGTAGGGTAGGCCAGGGGCGCTGCCCCTGGACCCCGCCAGGAGGCTTAGCCTCCTGGACCTCGATCCTGTTTAACGCCGAAGGGGGTGGGGGGACGAAGTGCCCCCCACCCCCTTCGGCGTTGAAAACAGATGGTGGGGTCCGGGGAGCCTCAGGCTCCCCGGCGGGGGCCCGGGGGCGGCGCCCCCGGCACTTCCACCACCCGTCCATCCACCAGGTGCACCCGTCGCGTCGCCCGTCGCGCCAGATCCGCGTCATGCGTCACCACGATCACCGTCCGCCCTTCCTCCCGCGTCAGGCGTTCGAAGATGTCGAACACCGCCGCGGCGTTCGCCGTGTCGAGGTTCCCCGTCGGCTCATCCGCCAGGATCAGGGCCGGATCGTTCGCGAGCGCGCGCGCGATCGCCGTGCGCTGGCGCATGCCGCCCGAGAGTTGCTCCGGCAGCTTCGCCGCGGCCGGGCCGAGGCCGAGCGAGTCCAGCAGCGCCATCGCCTTCGCCGTGGCGGCACGGCCCTCGAGCGCGCCCAGCCGCCGGATCGGGATCAGCACATTGTCGAGTGCGCTGAACTCCGGCAGCAGGAAATGGAACTGGAACACGAAGCCCAGCCGTCGAAGCCGCAGCGCCGCCAACTGCGCCGCGGTGAGCCGCGCGGTATCCGCGCCCTCCAGCAGCACCGCCCCGCTGCTCGGCCGGTCGAGCAGCCCGAGCAGATAGAGCAGCGAGGATTTGCCCGAGCCCGATGGCCCGGTGATGGCCACGAACTCGCCCGGCGCGAAGCTGAGGTTGATGTCGCGCACCAGGATCGCGCCCTCGGGCAATTGCCGCGTGACCGCGCGCGCCTCGAGAAGCGGGGCCTGGCCCGGCCGATCCGGACCTTCGCGCCCTTCGGCGGCGCGGCCACCGGACGCAGGTTCAAGCAGCGCCACGCACCACCTGCACGGGATCGAGCCGGCTGGCGCGCCGGGCGGGGATGACGCTGGCGATGCCCGCCGAGAGCAGCGCGAAGATGCAGGCGGCGGCGTAGATCCGCCAGTCGCGGTCCATCAGGAAGCGGTCCTGCCCGGCCGGCGTCTCGGTGCCGAAGCGGATCTGCGCCAGCCCCTCGATCATCCCCGCGCCCAGCAGGCTGCCGAGGATCGCGCCGAGCAGCCCGGCGGCCAGCCCCTGCACCAGGAACAGCAACTGGATGTCGCGCTCGGTGAAGCCGAGCGACTTCATGATGGCGATGTCGCGGATCTTCTCGAACACCACGGTCGAGATGATGTTGTAGATGCCGAAGGCGGCGACCAGCAGGATCGCCCCCGTCACCGAATACATGATCGCGTTCTGGATGATGAAGACGGTGAGGATGTTGGCACTCTGCTCCTCCCAGCTTTCGGAGCGGTCGCCGAAGCGCGCCTCGATCGCGCGCGCCATGGGTTCGGCCTGGGTGACGTCGTTGAGGCGGATCAGGATCTGGTTCACGACGTTGGGCCGGTTCTGCAGCACCTGCGCCACCTTGAGCAGCGCGAAGCCATGCCCCTGGTCCACCACCTGGATGCCGGTGCGGAACATGCCCACCACCTTCATCGAGAGCACCACCCCGGCCGGCGAGATGGCCGTCAGCGTATCGCCCATGCCCACGCCGAGCCGCAGCGCGAGCCCCTCGCCGATGATCAGCCCATTGGCCGAACTGCGCAGATCCTCGAGCCGCCCCGCGATCATGTCCTTCGCGATGTTGGAGACGCGCACATGCCGCGCCGGCTCGATCCCGGTGATGACGCCCGAGACATCGCGCGCGCCGTAGCGCAGCAGCGCCTGGCCCTGCAGCACGGGCGCGGCGGCGACGCCCTCCATCGCCTCGAGCATCGCCACCTTGTCGCCGGCGGCGCGGATGCCGCGGATGCGGTCGCGCGGCTTCACGCCATGCACCAGCACCGCGCCGGCCGGGTGCAGCTCCTCCGCCGCCTGGGCGGGGGGCGAGCGCGTTTCGTCCTTCACCGTGATGTGCGGGGCGACATCGATGATCTGGTTGACGAAATAGGTCTGGAAGCCGCGCATCAGTGCCGCGATGGCGATGAAGAAGGCGACGCCGAGCGCGACACCGAGCACCGAGACCAGCGTCTGGCGCCGCCGCTTGCCGAGCATGCCCGCGGCGAGGTCGAGGATGAGCCTCACCTTGTGGGGGCCGCGCGCGCGCCCGTGCTCTCGGCCTGGGCGCGGATGGTCTGGCCCTCCCGCAGCCCGGCGGGCGGGTTCAGTACCACCACCTCCCCGGCGGCGAGGCCCTGGCGGATCTCGGTGGCGCGCGGCGCCTGGACGCCGATCTCGACCTCCCGCGCGCGCACTTCCTCGCCCTGCAGGACCCAGACGAGGCCACGGCGGGTCTGGCCCGGCGCCTGGGCCACGCCGCGCGGGGCGGCGGGCAGCACCACGGCCGCGGGTGGCAGCAGCACGGCGTCGGGGATGTCGCGCAGCACGATATTGGCCTCGACCGTCATGCCGATCAGCAGCGGCGTGTCGTCGGGCAAAGCGAGGCGCACGCGATAGGCCTTGCGGGTGGTGTCGCCCTTGGGCGTGATCTGCGCGACGGTGGCGTGCAGCACCTGGCCGGCGAAGGCATCGGCGCGCAGCAGCACGCGCTGGCCGATGGCGATGCGGGCGATGTCCTCCTCATCCACCTCGGCGGTGATGCGCAAGGGGCGCGGCTCGCCGATCCAGAACAGGCTCGCGGGGGTGTCCACCACCTCGCCCACCTCGACGTCGCGGCGCAGCACGAGGCCATCGCTGGGGGCGCGCACGACGTAGTCGTCCAGGCGCTGCACGGCGACATCGGCCAGCGCGCGCGCGGCGCGGGCATCGCGCTCGGCGCGCTCGAGCGTGGCGCGGGCGGCGATGTCGCGCGCCACCAGGGTGCGGGTGCGGGTGAGGTCCTCCAGCGCGAAGCGGGCGCGCGCCTCGGCCTCCTCGGCCAGGGAGCGGGACTGCCGGTCGTCGAGCCGCGCCATGGGCTGGCCTTCGGTGACGCGGGCACCTTCCTCGACCAGCACCTGGGTGACGCGGGCGCGCACGGCGGGGCCGACGCGGGCCCAGTTCACGGGTTCGACGGCGCCGGTGGCATAGACCGCCTCCAGCGCCGGGCCCTGGGTGGCGGTGGTGATGCGCAGGCTCGGCGGGATGGCGAACCAGGCCCATCCCCCGCCGCCGGCGAGGGCGAGAAGCACCAGCAGAAGAAGGAGACGACGCACCATGCGGGAGAGGCTAGCACGCTCCGGCCTGGGGCGAGAGGGGCGGGTGCAGGAGGCGGGTTGTGCGCGCGCCCGGTCGGCGCTATAGCGCCGCTCCTGGCGGGCCGACTTAGCTCAGGGGTAGAGCAACTGATTCGTAATCAGTAGGTCCGGGGTTCAATTCCCCGAGTCGGCACCATTCTTTTCAAGATCTTAGGCGTAGGTTCCCGGCGCTCGGCCGACCTGGATGGCTGCTGCGCCATTCGCCGGCCGTCCCGGCGTGCAGCCCCGCGACGGCGGCGACAGCGCCAGCCGCCTTCCCTGCCGAACCTTTGGGTGTCGGCTTCGCAACCATCACCAGCCACCTCAGCCCCGGAGGAACAACCTCCATGGCAACGACATCCAGAGCGCGATCGATCCTGATGGATCCATCGCGTGTTCCAGAACATATTGAATCTACAATAGAAAATCGACAAACGCTGGTCGCGGCGCTGCCGCGGCGTGGTTGTCGATAGTGCTTAGGGGCGGCGCACGCCTCATGCCAGCACGCCCTGGCGGGCGGTGATGCGCCCTGCCTTCACCACCAGCGCGCGCGGCGGGGCGGTGGCCACGGCTTCCGCCACGCCCTCGGCCGCGACCAGCACGAGATCGGCCGGCGCGCCCTCCGCGATTCCCTGCGCCGCGCGTCCCAGCACGCGCGCGGGGGCCAGGGTGACGAGATCGAGCGCGAGCTGCAGCTCAGCATCGGTCACGAGCCCGGCGCGATAGCCGACGATGCCGGCGCGGCGCAGCATGTCGCCATCGCCATAGGGCGACCAGGCGTCGCGGATGTTGTCGGAGCCGCAGAACACCTGCACGCCTTCCGCCAGCAGGCGCTGGACCGGCGGCATGGCGGCGGTGCCGGGGCCGTTGGTCATGATCGCGACCCCGCCTTCGGCCAGCGCGGCGGCGGTGCGCGCGAGCGTCGCCTCCGGCACCTCGCCCAGCGCATAGGCATGGCTGACGGCCACGCGCCCCTGCAACCCCGCCGCCTTGCTCCGCGCGGCGATACGGCGCAGTTCCCAGGCACCCAGCTCGCCCGGATCGTGCAGATGGATGTCGATCGGCACGCCGTGGCGTTCCGCGATGCCGAAGACGATGCCGAGCTGGCCTTCGACGTCGTCGTCGATGCAGGCGGGGTCGAGCCCGCCCACCACATCGGCGCCGGCGCGCACCGCCTCCTCGAGCAGCGCCGCGCCGCCGGGCAGGATCACCACGCCCGATTGCGGGAAGGCGACGATCTGCATGTCGAGCAGATGCGCCACCTCATGGCGCAGCGCGAGCAGTGCCTCCAGCCCTGCAAGGCCGACATCGGCATCGATGTCGACATGGGTGCGGATCGCCGTCGTGCCCTGTGCGGCGACGCGCTCCACCAGGCGGCGGGCGCGCACGGCCATGGGTTCGCCGATCGCGCGGCGTTGCGCGCGTTCCGCGGCGATGCGTCCGGCGATGCTCGCATCCGGGCGATGCGCAATCCAGGGCAGGCCGAGGAAGGTCTTGTCGAGATGGATATGCCCATCGACCAGCCCCGGCAGGGCGAGCAGCCCGCCGCAGGATTCCACCACCGGCCCGGTGAGCGTGCCCGCCGCGCCGATGCGCGCGATGCGGCCATTGGTGATGCCGACATCCCTTGCCGCGCCCGCGATCCGCAGATCGGCCAGGACGAGGTCGAAGCTCATGCGCGGTGGCGCTCCACGCCGCCGACCACGGTGGCGCGCAGCTTCGTCTCGGCGATGCCGGCGGGGTCGATGGTGAGGATATCCCTGTCCAGCACCGCCAGGTCGCACAGCTTGCCGATCTCGAGCGAACCCTTCTCCTGCTCCTCGCGCTGCGCCCAGGCGCCGAGCGTGGTGTAGGCGTGCAGCGCCTCCAGGGCCGAGATCGCCTCCCGCGCATCGAGATCCGCACCGGTCGTGGTGCGGCGCGTGACCATGGCGGCGAGCGCCGTCCAGGGCGAGACGCGGCAGACGGCGAAATCGGAATGGCCGGGCGCGGGCACGCCGGCATCGATCAGGCTGCGATGCGGCCACATCCAGCGCATCGCCTCCTGCCCGCGATTGGCGGCATAGGCCTCGCCGAGTTCGTCCATGAAGCCGGTGGCGGAGGAATCGACGAAGCCGCCGCGCTTGAGGCGCGCCAGGATCGGCGGCGTGACGTAGCAGCAATGCTCGACGCGCATGCGGTGATCGGCCACGGGATGCGCGGCCAGGGCGGCCTCCATCACGTCGAGCGCGAAATCGATCCCGCGATCGCCCACGCCCTCGATCATCACCTGCAGGCCGGCCTGGTGCGCGGCGGTGGCGCGCCGCGTCAGATCCTCCTTCTCGTAGAGCAGCATGCCGGTGTTGGGCACGGGCTCGCCGGGCACGGGGGTGCCGAGATAGGGGTCCCAATAGGCGGCAGTGCGGCCAGAAGTGGAGCAGTCGGGGCACCATTCCACGCCGATCAGGCGCAGCCATTCATCGCCGAAGCCGGATTGGATGCCCGCGCCGATGAGGTGCGGGATGAGCGGTTCGTCGCGCCCGCTCGCGATAATGCCCATGCGCATCCGCCACCGTCCCTCGCGCTTCATGCGCTGATAGGCGCGGATGGCCTTCGAGGGGGTGAGCGAATTCGCCACCGAGGTGATGCCCTGCGCGAGGCACTGGTCCTGCACCAGTTCCATGCCCTCGGCGATGTCGGCCTCGCTGTCCTGGCCGTGCACGGCGTTGAGGAAGACATGCGCCGCCGTCTCCCGCACCAGGCCGGTGAAGGCGCCGTCGTCGAGCCGGTCGAAGCGCCCGAAGGCGGGGTCCGGCGTATCGGCGGTGATGCCGCAGGCGGCGAAGGCCGCGCTGTTCGCGAGGCCGAGATGCCCATCGGTGCGCAGGATGAAGATCGGCCGGCCGAGGCTGGCCGCGTCGAGTTCCGCGAGCGTGGGATAGCCGCCCGATTGCCGTTCATTCAGCCGGTAGAAGGCGCCCCAACGTCCCGGCGGCAGGGCCGCGCAGCGCGTGCGGATGGTGGCGAGCAATTCGTCGCGCGTTCGCACATGGTCAGGCGAGACCAGCGTCCAGGCGCGCAGGCGGATGGCGTAGGCATCCGGATGGGCGTGGCTGTCCACGATGCCGGGAATGACGCGCTGGCCCTCCGCATTCAGCACGCGCGTGGTGGGACCGATATGGTCGCGGATCGCGGCATCATCGCCGAGGGCGACGATGCGGCCATGCAGCGCGGCGAGGGCGCTGCATTGGGTGTTCGCCGCATCCATCGTCGCGACGCGGCCGTTCAACAGGACGAAATCGGCGTTCATGCGATTCCTTGCGACATCAAGACGGCGATGAACCGGGGGGAATTCCATTGACTTTCAGCGGCAATAGGAATAAAAGCGGCTTAATCAGACAAAGGCAGATATCCCAATGTCCCAGGCTCTCCTCAATCACCAATCCCCGACAGGAAGCGTGGTCAGGGTGCGAAGTTACACGCGTCTGGTCAATGGACACCCCTGTCCAGGTTGCTGCCCATTCGAGAAGTGACCCGCCCGGCGGTGACGAAGCGCCAACATCATCTCCAGCGCTCGGCGGCGGGTTTGATGCCCCTCCGCCCTCACAGGCGCCGGCTCAGTCGTACGCGGTATGGTCAGAGCGCCGACGCGCGGCCTGCGAACGACAGCTTTATATTGACGAAATGCGCTGTAGGACGCTTGGCTTGAAGGCATGTTGGCAAAGCGCCATGACGCGCCTCGAACAATGCATGCGTGGCGTTCCCGTCGTACCGCTGTTCACAGGACGCTAGCCATGAGCCAGAGTGATGCTGATGATGTCATCGTTTCGCGCACGCTGGATGTCGACGGCGAACCACGCTTCAGGCTCCGGGTTTTTCGCCCCGTCCCCGAAGATGATGGAAGCTATTGGCGGTGCCGGTATGAAGTGGACGGACCACTGACGCGGCATGTGGGAAGCCTTTGTGGTGGTGACAGCATGCAGGCGCTGTTGAACGTCATCTACATTCTGGGCACTGAAGCCGATGTGTCCGAGGAAAACCTGACGAAGCGGCTTTCATGGGATGGGCAGTCTGAACATTTTGGCTTCCCTTCGATTAATGCCGACCCCGTTGTCGCGCGCCTGCCGAAGCACACGGCGCCAGAATGAGGCGCTGCGCTGACGCAAGGTGTCACGCCGCCCTCCGATCAAACGCATCGCGCAGCTTGTACCAACCGCCCACGATCGGCAGGAACCATGGGTTGCCCAAGTAGAAGGGCCGCGTCGGGAAATCGAGCCCGTCCAGCGCAAATTTCTCATTCGCCGCGCCCGCCAGTTTCAGCGCGACATTGTGGCCAAGCCAGGTGGCCATCGCCACGCCGCTGCCCTGGCAGCCGGCCGCGAAATGCACGCCATCCTGCACGCCGATATGCGGCAGATAGTCGAAGGTGAAGGCGACATTGCCCGTCCAGGCATGGGTGATGCGCGTCTTCGCCAATTCGGGGAACACCGCCGACATCATCGCATGCAGCGCCGGCGCGCTCTGCTCGGCGGTCGCGCTGCGGAAGCTCGCGCGCCCGCCCCAGAGCACGCGCTTGCCATCCGGGGAGGGGCGGAAATAGTTCAGCACGAGCTTGCTGTCGCTGATCATGCGCCGGCCCGGGAACAGCCGGTCCATCGTCTCGGGCGGCAATTCCTCGGTGGCGATGATGTAGGAGTTGAGCGGCACCAGTCGCCGCGCCAGCCAGGGCATCGCCGTTCCGCGCTTGTCGAGCGAATAGCCATTGGTCGCGACCAGCACGGCATCGGCGCGCAACTCGCCCTTGTCCGTGGCAAGCCGCACGCCGCTGCCCTCATGCTTGATGCCCTGCACGCGCACGCCATCGACCAGGATCGCCCCCGCGCGCGAAGCCGCCGCCGCCAGGCCGCGCGCATACTTGCCCGGATGCAGGCTGCCCGTGGCCGCCGCCGCCATGCCGCCCTCGTAATGATCCGAGCCGAGGAACTCGCGCTGGCGCGACTTCGGGATCATCTCCGTCGGCAGGCCGGTGAGCTCGGCGATCCACTCCGCCTTCTTCGCCATCGCCGCATGGTGGCCGCGCGACCAGGCGCCCACATAGCGCCCGCAGCGGACATAGTCGCACGCGATGCCCTCGCGCGCGATGGTCTCCTCGATGAAGGGGAAGGAGGCCGCGGCGGCCTGGGTGATGTGGCGCGCCTTCTCCTCGCCATAGCGCTGCGCGAGTCCGGCCGAGGCCACCTTCAGCCCGCCCGAGACCATGCCGCCATTACGCGAGGACGCCCCCCAGCCGATGCGCTCGGCATCCAGCACCGCCACCTCATGGCCGAGCCGGCGCAGCGTGAGCGCGGCGGAGAGGCCGGCATAGCCGCCGCCCACCACGGCCACCGCCACGCGGTCGGGCAGGGGGGTGTCCCGGCCCTCGGGTTCGGCTGCTTCCCACCACCAGGGACGGGCCTTGAAGCCCGGCGCGAAGAGTTCCTGCATTTCCTGCATTGCCGTCGCCGGCATCCCGCTGTTCACTTGCCGGCGTAGGTTCCTGCCGGACGCGGATCCGATCAAGGGACCAGGGCAACCAGGTCGGGAGATATCGGGCGATGCGCGAGATTCAGAGCTTCCAGCAGGATTGCGTCGAGCTGGCCTTCGAGAAGTACCGGGCGGGCGGCGTCAGCCGTCGCACCCTGCTCGCCGGCCTGGCCGCGCTGGGCGCCTCGCCGCTGCTGGGTGGTGAGGCCGCGGCGCAGACGGTGCGGCAGCTTGTGATGGTCAATTGGGGCGGCATCGCCAACCAGGGCTTCGGCCAGTTCTATGGCGACCCCTTCACCGCTGCCAATCCGGGCGTGCGCGTGGTGCAGGACAGCACCGGGCCTTCCGCGGGGCGCATCCGCTCCATGGTCGAGAGCGGGCGCGTGACCTGGGACATCTGCGACAGTTCCGCCACCTCCGCCTTCCTGCTCGGCGGGCTGAACCTGCTGAACGCCATCGACTACAGCGTGGTGAAGCGCGACGACGTGATCGGGCCGACCTTCGCGCTGGAACATGGCGCGGCGCCCTATTCCTTCAGCAACGTGCTGGTCTACGACAGCAGCAAATTCCCGCAGGGCGGGCCGACCAGCTGGGCGGATTTCTGGGACCTCCGCCGCTTCCCCGGCACGCGCCTGCTGCGCCGCGACGCCGCCGGCGCGCTGGATGCGGCGCAGATGTCGCTCGGCAAGTCGCCCGCCAATCTCTACCCGCTCGACATCCGCGCGAGCCTCGCGCGGGTGCGCGAGATCCGGCGCAACACGGTGTTCTGGAGCAGCGGATCGGAATCGGAACAATTCATCCGCACCGGTGAGGCGGTGATGGGCCAGATCTGGCACACCCGCGCGAAGGTGCTGGAGGCCGAGAGCAATGGCCGCTTCAAGTTCATCTGGAACCAGGGGATCCTGCAGCCGGGCATCTTCGTCAGCCCGCGCGGCAATCCCGGCGGGGCGCTGGTGCAGCAACTGCTCGCCTCCATGCTCTCCAACGCGGCGGGGCAGGTGGAGCTGCTGAAGTTCCTCGGCAATGGCCCGACCAACCCGCGCGCCGCGGCGCTGGTGCCGGCCGAGTTCAAGCGCTTCAACCCGACCGAGCCCGCCAATGCCGCGGTGCAGGTGGCGCAGGATGGGCGCTGGTGGGGCCAGAACTACGCGCAGGCGAATGCCGACTACATCGACATGGTCACGGGCTGAGGTTACGTATCGCGCATGTCGATCACGGGACACGCGCTTGCCTTCCGGGGCCTGACGAAACGCTATGGCAGTTTCACCGCGGTGGAGGATGTCTCCCTCGCGGTGGAACAGGGTGAGTTCCTGACGCTGCTCGGCCCCTCGGGCAGCGGCAAGACGACGATCCTGATGTGCGTGGCGGGCTTCGTCGCGCCGAGCGAGGGCGCGATCCTGCTCGATGGGCGCGACATCACCGCCCTGCCGCCCGAGAAGCGCGATTTCGGCATGGTCTTCCAGGGCTATGCGCTGTTCCCGCATATGAGCGTGGCGGAGAACGTGGCCTTTCCGCTCCGCGTGCGCCGCATGGGCCAGGCGGAGCGCGAGGCGAAGGTCCGCGCCGCGCTCGATCTGGTGCAGCTTTCGCAATTCGGCGATCGCCTGCCGCGCCAGCTTTCCGGCGGGCAGCAGCAACGCGTGGCGCTCGCCCGCGCGCTGGTGTTCGACCCGGCGCTGCTGCTGCTGGATGAGCCGCTTTCGGCCCTCGACAAGAAGCTGCGCGCCGAATTGCAGGAGGAGCTGCGCGCGCTGCATCGGCGCGTCGGGCGTACCTTCGTCAACGTCACGCATGACCAGGAGGAGGCGCTGGCGCTCTCCGACCGCGTGGCGATTCTCAACCATGGCAGGCTGGTGCAGCAGGGCGCGCCGGCCGAACTCTATGAGCGGCCGCGCACGCGCTTCGTGGCCGACTTCCTCGGCAAGTCCAACTTCCTGCGCGGCACGGTGCGCGAGATGGCGCCGGGGCGCATCGGCATCGCCGCCGGCGGCACGCGGCTGATGCAGATGGTTCCCGATTCAGCGCCACGCCCGGCGCTCGGCACGCCCGCGCTGCTCTCGCTGCGCCCTGAGAAGATCGCGCTGCTGGCCGAGGGCGAGAGCGCGGAGAATGAGGCGGTGGGCCGCATCGCCACCTGGTCCTATCTCGGCGCCGGCTTCTCGCTGGTGGTGGAGACGCCGGATCTCGGCGCGATCCGCATCGTGCTGCCGACCTGGCGTGCGCCGATCGCGCCGGTCGAGGGGCTGACGGTGCGTCTCGGCTGGGCGGCCGATGCCTCCGTGCCGGTGATGGACGACGCGGCGTGAACGCGCTGCGGCGGGATGGCGGCTGGTATGCGCTGATCCTGCCTGCCTTCCTGCTGATGAGCGTCTTCTACATCGCGCCGATCCTGCAGGTTCTTGCCATCTCCTTCACCGAGCCGCAGCCGGGCCTGGGCAATTACGAACGGCTCTTCACCTCGGAGAGCATCCAGCGCGTGATCCTGACCACGCTGCGCATCTGCGTCATCACCACCGCGCTCGCGCTGCTGCTGGGCTATGCGCTGTCCTATCGCATCGCGCTGTCGAGCCCGCGCGCACAGCGGTGGTGGATCCTGGTCGTGCTGGTGCCGCTGTGGATCAGCGTGCTGGTGCGCGCCTTCGCCTGGGTCACGCTGCTGCGCCGGCAGGGGCTGGTGAACAACACGCTGATCGAGGCCGGACTGATCAGCGAACCGCTCGCGCTGGTCTGGAACGAGTTCGGCATCATCGTCGGCATGGTGCACTACATGGTGCCCTATGCCGTGCTGCCTATGCTGGCCAGCATGCGCGAGATCGACCCGCGGCTGCTCGCCGCGGCGCGCGGGCTGGGGGCTGCGCGCGGTGCTGTGTTCTTCCGCATCTTCCTGCCGCTCTCGCTGCCGGGGCTGATCGCTGCGGGCGTGCTGGTCTTCATCTTCTCGCTCGGCTTCTACATCACGCCCGCCATCCTCGGCGGCGGCAAGACGCTGATGGTGGCGGAGTGGATCGGGCTGCAGATCCTCGACCTCATCCGCTGGGGGCTGGGCACGATGATGGCGACGATGCTGGTGGTCGCCATCCTCGCCACGCTCGCGATCTTCTCGCGCATCGTCGATCTGCGGCGCATCTTCGGATCGGGCGCCTGATGGAGGGCACGCACAAGCCCGGCCCCTTCGCCAATGGCCTTGCCTGGGCGGTGGCGCTGTATCTCGTGCTGCCGATCAGCATCATCCTGCCCGTCTCGCTCACGGACCAGCGCTTCCTCTCCCTGCCCAAGGACGGGCTGAGCCTGCGCCACTACGCGAATCTCATCGCCTCGCCCGAATGGCTGGCCTCGATCGGGCAGAGCCTCGCCATCGCAGTGGCGGCGACGCTGATCTCGGTGGTCGCCGGCACGCTCTGTGCCATCGGCTGCTGGCGCATCGGCCGGCGCAGCACGGATATCCTGCGTGCGCTGATGCTGCTGCCGATCATCATTCCCTCCATCGTCTACGCCATCGGGCTCTATCGCTACTTCGCGAAGCTCGACCTGCTGGATCGCTTCCTGGGCGTTGCCATCGCGCATGGCGTCACCGGCATTCCCTATGTGGTGATCACGGTCGCCACCGCGCTCGCGGCCTTCGATCCGCGGCTCGAGCAGGCGGCGCGCGGCATGGGGGCGAGCCTCGGCCAGACCTTGCGCTGGGTGATCCTGCCGCGCATCGCGCCGGGCATCGTCTCCGGCGCGATCTTCGCCTTCATCCACAGCTGGGATGAGTTGGTGATCGTGCTCTTCATCGCCTCGCGCGACGTCTTCACCCTGCCGCGCCGGATCTGGGACGGCATCAACGAGAACCTCGACCCCACCATGGCCGCCGTGGCCGTGCTGATGGTGGTCTTCACCATCCTGCTGCTCGTCGCCGACCTCGCTTTGCGCGGCCGACGCGACCGTTGAACGGAGACAGGCCGATGTCCTTCGCCATGAGCGAGTTCGACCACCGCTACAACATGCTCATCGAACGCTTCGCGAGCGAGCCCGCGCCCGGCTTCGAATCCGATTCCGAGCAGCGCTTCGTCTGGGGCCGCGCCTGGGGCTGCAACTCCGATGTCGGGCGGCTGCGCGCCGTGCTGATGCACCGTCCCGGCGAGGAGATGCGCGTGGTGGACACGCTGCCGCACATCCCTGAACTCAATGCCTTCGGTGATCCCGCCACGGGCGCCTATTGGCGCGGCAATGTCCGCCCGACCCTCGCCGAGCAGCAGGCGCAGCATGATGCCCTGGCCGCCGCGCTGCGTGAGGAAGGGGTGGAGGTCATCTACCTGAAGCGCGCCGCCGCGGGCCGGCACAAATCCATCTACACGCGCGATTCCTGCATTGCGATCCAGGGCGGGGCCATCGTCACCCGCATGGGCCCGCGCATCCGCCGCGGCGAGGAAGCGCCGGTCACCGAGACCCTTGGCGCGCTCGGCATGCCGATCCTGCGCACCATCCACGGCACCGGCCTGCTCGAGGGCGGCAGCTTCGCCTATATCCGACCCGACGTGGCGGTGGTGGGCGTCTCCTCGCGGGTGAATGAGGAAGGCGCGCGCCAGTTGGAAGAGGTGCTCGCCGTGCAGGGCACGCGCCTGATCCGCGTGCAGATCCCGGGATTCCGGCTGCATATCGACGGCGCTTTCGTGATGATCCACCACGACGTCGCCATCGTGAATCCCTCGACCCTTCCCTTCGTCTTCATGGAGGAACTCAAGCGCCTCGGCATCCGCCTCATCACGCTGAACCACGAGGATCCTTCCTGGGCCGTGAACTGCCTGGCCGTCGCGCCGGGCCGCGTGCTGATGAGCGACCAGGTCAGCCCACGCACACAGGATGCACTCGACAAAGCGGGCATCACGATCCGGCTGGTCGCCTACGACAAGGTCGGCCTCGGCGGCGGCGGCATCCACTGCTCGACGAGCCCATTGGTGCGCGACGCGGTGTGAGCGGGGTGGCGCTGCGAGGGGCGCTGCCCCTCGCGCACCCCGCAAAGGGTCGGTGGACCCTTTGAACCCATTCGTTCATGTCAGAAGAGGGAGGGGCCGAAGCGCCCCTCCCTCTTCTGACATAAAGGGAGTCCAGAGGGCCCACTGGCCCTCTGGTGGGGGTGCGGGGGCAACGCCCCCGCAAGTCACCGTCGCTCGCCCTCGCGTGGCGCCAGCCCGTAGCGCGCGACGAGGTGCCAGATATGCGCGGGGATCATCGATTTCATGCGGCGCGGTTGTTGTCGGCGAAGGTGCAGCACCGTCTCCACGGCCTTCATCTCCACGCGGGCGCGCGCGAATTCGAGACCGCGGGGACCGATGCGCGGCATCAGCCAGCCGACGATCGGGCGCAGCCAGTTCGGCATGCGGCGCAGCGGCAGCCCGCCCGCGGCGCGTTCGGTGTTCGCCAGGAAGCCCTTCACCGCGCCGTCACGCTTGCCGGCGCTGCCCGGTTCGCTCAGTTGCACCTCGGCGCCGAGCAGGGAGAGCAGTTCCTCGCCGCGCTCATTGCGCACCAGCAGCCATTGCGCGCCCTGGCCGCCCATGTAGCCGACGGTGATGTCGGCCAGCACGTTGGTATAGTCCACGCAGCTGCGGCAGGTGAGGGGGAAGAAGTCGGGCGGCAGCTGGCTGATCGGCAGCTGCAGGAAGGGAATCTCGCGCCGGCGGCCATCGGCGAAGCGCAGCTCGACATGGAAGTCGGCGCGGAATTCGAGATAGGTGATGCTGTCGGGATCCTCGTCGAGCAGGGCGAGGAAGTGATGGAAGTTCTCGGTGGTCGTGTTGTCCGAGCACGGCGTGCCGATGACGTAGAGCCGCTCGAGCCCGAGTTCCTTCTCCAGCGCGCGCAGCGCATAAACCTGGCAGGGGATGCCGATGATGGCGAGGCGCGTGAAGCCCTGCGCGCGCGCCGGCTCAAGAAGGGCGAGCAGCGGCGCGTAGCCCATGCGCATGCCGCGGCATTCCGCCATGCCCTCGGGCTTGGTGACGAGCACGGGCACGGGCCGCCAGCGATCCTCGGGGTGCGGCGCCATGGTGAGCACCGCCTGCACCGCGCCGGTTGCGAGCAGTTTCTCGCCAAGGCGTGTGGCGATGCCGGTCCATTGCGCGCCTTCAAGCGGTGGCGTCAGCGCGGCGCGCAGCATCCGGCGGAAGGGGCCGAAATGCAGCTCATCCGGCCGCGCCGGATCGCGCGCGCGGCCATGCACCTGTGTCTCGAGCGCGGGGTAGTCCGGCTTGATGAACTGGCAGGCCTGGCCGCAGGCCTTCGCGTTCGCCATGCGCGAGACGCCGCAATCGGTGCAGAGACCGCGCGGCGCGGCCTCTGCCAGGGGCGGTGCCCAGACGGCTGCATTCCGGTCGTCCAAGCGCACGCGCCGCTCCCCCTGCCTTGGCGTCCAGCCTAGGGGAGCGGCGTGCACGCCGCCAGACTCAAGCGGCGAGCGTGGGGTAGTCCGTGTAGCCGGCCGCGCCGCCGCCGTAGAACTTGCCGACATCCGGTGCGTTCAGAGTGGCATTGGCACGCAGCCGCGCGGGCAGGTCCGGGTTCGCGAGGAAGGGCACGCCGAAGGCGATGGCCTCGGCGCGGCCCGCGCCGATATCGGCCTCGGCCTTCGCGCGGTCATAGCCCGCGGCGAGGATCACCTTGCCGCCATAGTGCTTCTGCGCCAGGGCCGCGATGTCGAGGTCCTTCGGCGTGCCCATGATGTGCAGCCAGGCCAGGCCCTTCGGCGCCAGCGCCTTGAACAGATGCGTGTAGGTGCCTTCGACATCGTCATCCTGGATGTCGTTGAAGGTGCCGCCGGGGCTGACGCGGATGCCCACGCGGTCGGCGCCGATCGCAGCCACCGCCGCATCCACGGCGGCCAGCGCGAAGCGCGCGCGGTTCGGGATCGACCCCCCCCAGGCATCGCTGCGCTGGTTGGCGTTGGTGGCCAGGAACTGGCTCGGCAGGTAGCCATTGGCGGCATGAATCTCGATGCCGTCGAGGCCCGCGGCGATGGCGTTCTTCGCCGCGCTGCCATAGCTGGCGATGGCGCGCGCGATCTCGGCCTCGGTCATGGCGCGGGGCACGGGCAGCGGCTTGGGGCCGGCATGCGTGTACATCTCGCCCTGGGCGGCGATGGCGGAAGGCGCGATGGGCGTCTCGCCCTCCAGCAGGTCCGGATGCGAGATGCGCCCGACATGCATGAGCTGAGCGGCGATCTTGCCGCCCTTGGCGTGCACGGCGGCCGCCACGGCGCGCCAGCCTTCGACCTGCGCGGAGTTGTAGAGGCCGGGGATGTCGATATAGCCATGGCCCATGCGCTCGGGCGCCGTGCCTTCGGTGATGATCAGGCCCGCCGAGGCGCGCTGGGCGTAGTATTCGGCGTTCAGCGCGTTGGGCACGAGGCCGGGCGAGCGGTTGCGCGTCATCGGCGCCATGACGATGCGGTTGGCAAGCGTGATGCGGCCAAGCTGGGTCGGGGCGAAGAGCGGGCTGTCCTGCGACATCTGAGCTATCCTTGTGCGGGGCGGCGGAACGCCGTTGCCCCCGAAGGTGGGGATGGCGCGGCCGCCGCACCATCACGGCGCGTGGATGGTGACCATCAGCGTCGATGATGATGCCGGTGCCGCCGCCCAGGGCACTATCCGTCCTGTCAGAGGGATGTCCTGCCCCATAGGATGCGGATTCCATGGAAAGAATTCCGATCGGATGTTCCCATCGGATCGGGAAATGCTCTGGTGTCCTGCTCCTGAGATTCGCCTGTGAAATCCCGCAAGGAGCAGGCCACTACCCTATCGAAACCGGTGTGATTCAGATTGCGGAATTCACAGGCGAATTTCGCGATCATCAGACTAGTAGCCGGCCTTCTGCTCCACATCGAAGCCGCGCTTGGCGATCAGCATGGTGCGGTCGAACTCGCAGACCATCTTCCCATCCTGGTTGTAGCCGCGCGTGCGCACGCCGACGATCCCGGCATTGGGGCGGGATTTCGATTCGCGCTTGTCCAGCACTTCGCTTTCGCCGCGCAGCGTGTCGCCGGCGAAGAGCGGGAAGGTGAGCTTGATCTCCTTCCAGCCGAGATTGGCGATCGCCTTCTGCGAGACGTCGGACACGCTCATGCCCACCAGCAGCGCCACGGTGAAGGGTGAGCAGATGATGCAGCGGCCGAACTCGCTGTGCTTTGCGTATTCGGCGTCGAAATGCATCGGGTGCTGGTTCATCGTCAGCAGCGTGAACCAGGTGTTCTCGGTCTCGGTGATCGTGCGGTTCGGGCGATGCTCATAGATGTCGCCCACGGTGAAGTCCTCGAAATACCGGCCGAAGCTCTCGCGGTAGCGCTGCGGGCCGATCGCCGCATGGGTCTGGACCATCTGGCCTTCCTTTCCTTGTCCGGACAATCCTCTATCGCGCGGCGCCTGCCCGCTCAACCATGCGCCGGGCGCAGGCGCCGGTAGGCGGGCGCGGTCAGGATCGGCGTCACGAAAAGCGTGAGCTGCGCGGCCGCGATCAGCAGGCCGAGATCGCTCTCGCCCGGCGGGCCGATCGCTGCCAGCAGCAGCACGTTGTTGCGTGTGCCGGAGACGAGCCCCGCCGAAAGCGCGGTGCGGCCCGGTGCGGGTCGGAACACGAGGTAGCCCAGCACCTGAAGCATGAGGTTGAGCACCAGGGCGAAGGCCAGCATGCCGAGGAAGTCCAGCGGGCGCGCCCGCAGCGCGAGACCCACGCCATCCATGCAGGGAATGGCGGAGGCCGAGACGAAGAGCACCAGCAGCGCGTCGATCTCCGGTGCCGCCCGGCGCAGCCTTGCGCGCCCGGCCAGGCGGGCGACCAGCGCCGCCCCGGCGAAGCTCGCGCCGACAAGCAGCCCCAGGCGCTGCGCCATGGCCCAGGGCTCCACCTGCGCGCCGACGCCGAGCATCGCCGCCACGCTCGGCAGCCAGACGGGTGCGAGCGCGTTGGAAGGCAGCGCCACCACGGTCAGCAGTGCCGCATCCGCGCCCAGCAGCAGCGCGAAGGCCGCCGCCGACATCAGCGCCGGCGTCGCGCCGATGAGCACCGCCGCATCGAGCCAGGCGGAGCCCGCCGGCAGGATCGGCGACAGCACAAGCCAGATGAGCAGCGGCACGCCCAGCGTCACCCAGGCCAGGATGAGCAGCGCGTGCAGCGGCTGGCGCAACACCGCGCCGAAGGCGGCGGGCTCCACGCGCAGCAGCGCGAGCAGCATGGTCAGGATCGACAGCAGCAGCAGCCAGGGCCGCGTCATTGCGGCAAGCTCCGGCAGCAGGATGCCGATGCCCGCGCCCAGCGCGATCAGCAGCAGGCCGTGCCGGCGGATCGCCGCGCCGAGCGCCCGCATCATCCGCGCATGGAGCGCGGCAGGGCGGTGACGATCTCGGGGAACACCGTGACCAGCGCCGTGAAGACCATCATCAGCACGCAGAAAGGCCAAGCGTAGCCGGCAATCTTGAAGATTCCCTCCTTCGTCAGCCCCTGGATGACGAAGAGGTTGAAGCCGACCGGCGGCGTGATCTGCGCCATCTCGATGGTGATGATGAGGAAGACGCCGAACCAGATAGGGTCGAAGCCCGCGGCGACCACCAGCGGCAGCGTCACCGGCAGCGTCATCACGATGGCGGACAGCCCATCCAGCACGCAACCGAGCGCGAGATAGAACAGCAGCAGCACGAAGATCAGCATCCAGGGATGCAGGCCCCAGGATTCGATGGCGCCCGCGATCTCCGCCGGCAGGCCGAGCCGCGCCATGGCCTTGGAGAGGAACAGCGCGCCCACCAGGATCAGCCCGATCATCGAGCAGGTGCGGACCGTGCCCAGCAGCGCCTGCCACATCCCCGCCAGCGTCAGGGTCCGCTGCCCGATGGCGACCATCAGCGCGCCGAGCACGCCAATCGCCGCCGCCTCGGTGATGCTCGCGAAGCCGAAATACAGGCTGCCCATGACGAAGAGAATCAGGAAGACGATCGGCGCCAATTGCCCCAGGGCGCGGATCGCCTCGGCGCGCGGAATGGCGGGTTCCTGCGGCGGCACCAGCGAGGGGTCGCGCCAGGCACGCCAGGCGATGTAGCCCATGAACAGCGCAGCGAGACCGAGCCCCGGCACGATGCCCGCCATGAACAGTTCAAGAATCGATACGTCGGCGACCACGCCATAGACGATCATCGGAATCGAAGGCGGGATCAGGAAGCCGAGCGTGCCCGCCCCGGCCAGCGACCCCACCGCAAGGCGTCGGTCATAGCCGCGCCCGAGCAATTCCTGCAGCGTGATGCGCCCCACCGTTGCGGTGGTTGCCGCGCTGCTGCCCGAGACGGCGGCGAAGAGCGTGCACCCCATCACGTTCACATGCACCAGCCGCCCCGGCAGCCGGCGCGTCCAGGGCGAGAGGCCGCGGAAGAGATTTTCACTCAGCCGCGTGTGGAACAGGATCTCGCCCATCAGGATGAAGAGCGGCAGGGTGATGAGCTCCACCGCCGTGACGCTCGACCAGATGTCGCCGGCGAGGAAGCGATCCACGCGCATGTCGCGGAAGACCTCGAGCGCCACGATGCCGATCGACATCAGCCCGATGCCCACCCAGACGCCACCCGCAAGGGTGACGAAGAGCATGCCGAGGACGAGGGTGACGGGGCCGGTCATCACTCATGCCCTCCGCCACTGATGCCGCCCGGCACGGCTTCCACCTGCTCGCGCAGGAACAGGCGCACCAGCCGGGCAACGAAGGCCAGCAGCAGCAGGGTGACGCCCAGCGTCAGCAGGCCCTGCGGAATCCAGAGCGGCGTCCCCATCGGGTAGAAGGAGGTCGAGCCGAAATCATAGGTGCGGAACCATTGCTGCCAGAGCGCATGGGTCGCGTAGCCGAGCACGCCGATGGCGAAGGCGCAGCCGATCATGTCGAGCACGCGCGCCGCCGGCGCGGGCAGCCCCTGCAGCAGGATCGCCACGCGGATATGCCCGCCCTGGCGCAGCGTCCAGCCCGCGCCGCAGAACAGCACGATGCCCTGCAGGTAGATCGCATACTCCACGGCCCAGGGCTGCGACCAGGCGAAGAAGGAGGTGACGATGACCTCGACGATCAGGATCACCGCCAGCAGCCCTGCGGCGATTGCCGCGACCCAGGCGCCGAGCGCGCAGGCCGCATCGATGCCGCGCAGCGCAGCCGCCAAGGCGGCCGGGGCCGGCGGGCGTTCGACCATGCCGTTCATCTCGGATCCTTCACCATGGTGTGGGGACTTGCGCTCGCAGCCCAGGCGGCGCGAGCCTTGCCCGGCGGCGACATCGCCTGCTTGCGGCAGAAGAGGAGTTCGTGATGGCTGAAGCGGATGCGCATTTCGAATCCACGCTCGGGACCGTGCCGGAGAGCGTGGCCTTGCTCGCCCGCCATGCGCCCGAGGCCTTCGCTGCCTATCTCGCCGCGCGCGAGGCCGCCTATCGCCTGCCGCCGGAGGGTCATCTTCCGCTGGCGAGCAAGGAGCTGGTCTTCATCGTGCTCGACGTGGCGGCGGGGCATGTGGAGGGCGCCATCGCGCATGCGGAAGCCGGGCTGCGCGCCGGCCTCACCGCGGGCCAGATCATGGAGGCGCTGGGCATCGCGATCCTGGTGCATGGGCATCAATGCTGGGCGCGGGCCGGCGCGGCGGTGATGCGCCATGTCGAGCGCCTCACCACCCCGCCGGGCTGACGCGCCGTCAGCCGCGGCCGACGCGGCGGCGGAATTCCTGGATGATCGGACCTGCGGCCGGGTTGGTGCGGATGAACTCATCCGTCATCGTGGCCGTCGCGGCCCGCATCGCCTGCACCAGCGCGGGCGTGGGCTCATCCACCGTCATGCCGTTCTGGCGCAGCTCGTTCATGCGCGTGGTGTGCTCGCCCTTCGACACGTTCCAGAATTCCGGCTCGAGCCGCTTGCCGATCTCCTGGATCTGGGTGCGCGTGGCGGCCGGCAGGCGGCGCCAGGCTTCGAGGTTCACCACCATCAGGTTCGACGCCCACAAATGGTTCGTCGTGTAGGTGTGGCGCAGGAACTCCCAGTAGCGCTGCGCCACCGCCGTCGTGCCGCTGGTCATCACCGCATCGACGCGGCCGGAGGCCAGCGCGGGCACGACATCGGGGTTGGTCAGCTGCTGCGGCACCATGCCCAGGCGCGTCACCATGTCCGCCGTCACACGGTCATAGGTGCGCATGCGGATGCCGCGCAGATCGGCGGCCGTGGCGATCGGGCGCTTGAAGTAGAAGTTCTGCGTCGGCCAGGGCACGATGTAGAGCACCAGCTGGTTGCGCCGCTCCAGCTCGCGCTCCCAGGTCGCGCGCACGATCGAGTGCATGATCGCGAGCTCATCGTAGTTGGCGATGAGGAAGGGGATGCTCTCGATGCCGAGCAGCGGCAGGTCGCCGACATTCTGGAAGGCGGCAAATTCGGCCATCGGCACCACGCCGTCGCCCACCGCGCGCACCGTCTCATTGGCGCGCACGCCGAGCGAGCCGCCCGGATGCACGGTCATCTGCACCGCGCCATTGGTCGCATTGCGCACCTCGGTCGCGAAGCGCTGCGCGTTGACGGTGTGGAATTCGCTGGGTCCCCAGGGGATGGAGACGTCCCAGCGCGTCGGCGCCTGCGCCCGCGCCGCACCGCCGGCCGCACCTGCCAGGGCGAGACCGCCCGCCATCCGCATCACGTCGCGTCGCTGCATGCCGCCAGACTCCTCAGTTTCGGTATCGTGGGGCGCAAGCCAAGCACGGGTCGCGAGGTCCGACAAGGAATTTGTACGGACAAATCGAGGCGTGGCGCTATGCTGCACCCATGACCGCGCCGCTCCGCCTGATTCGCGATGGCTCCCAGGCCACGCTGCTGCTTGACCGTCCTGCCCGGCGCAACGCCATGACTCGGGCCATGTGGCTCGCCCTTCCCGCTCTCCTCGCCGAGGCCGCGGCGGATGAGGCCATCGCCCTGCTGCGGCTCGAGGGTGCGGGCGGGCATTTCTGCGGCGGCGCCGACATCGCCGAATTCGCGGAGTCCTACGCCACGCCCGAGGCCAGCGCGGCGACCAACGCCGCGATCCGAGGCGCGGTGGAGGCCGTGGCCGCCTTTCCGAAGCCGATCGTGGCGGTGATCCGTGGTGCTTGCGTCGGTGGCGGCGTCGCGCTCGCCCTGGCCTGCGATCTGCGCTTCGCCGCGGCGGATGCGCGCTTCGCTGTCACGCCCGTGCGCCTCGGCCTGGCCTACAGCCATGCCGATACGCAGCGCCTGGCGCGCGCCATCGGGCTGGGGCCGGCGCGCGACCTGCTGTTCACCGCGCGCGCCATCGATGCCGCGGAGGCACTTCGGCTTGGCCTCATCGAGCGGCTCTGGCCGGTCGAGTCCTTCGAGGCCGATTGCGCCGAGGGCCTCGCCGCCATCGCCGCGACCTCGCGCCCCGCGCTGCGGCATGTGAAGGGCATGCTCGCCGCGATCGCGCAGGGCGAGGCCGAGGAGAACGCGGCAACGCGTGCGCTCTTCGAGGATCTCTTCGCCGGCGAGGACTTCGCCGAGGGCTACCGCGCCTTCCTCGAGAAGCGCCCGCCGCGCTTCACCGCGCGTTAGCATCGATAACCGGTGGAGCACGAGATCCGTCCATTTGGACGGATAGTGCTCCAAGCGCCTCCGCCAGCGCCACTAGCTTCGCCTCCTCATGCGGGCGGCCGATGAGCTGCATCGAGCAGGGCAGGCCGCCATCGGCGGCGGGCCAGGGAAAGGCGATGGCGGGCAGGCCGGCGATATTGGCCGGCGCGCAGAAATCCGCCTGGTCGGCCGGCGCGGGCGTGCCATGCGCGAAGGCGCGTTGCGGTGCGGTCGGCAGCAGCAGCGCGTCGCAGGCATCGAGGGCGCGCAGCATCGCGGCGCGCACTTCCGCGAGCCGGAACAGGGCGCGCATCAGCCGCGTGGTGCGGGCATCGCGCCCATAGGCGAGGGCCGCCCGGAAGCCGGGCGAGGCGGCATGCGGATCCTCGATCAGGGCCGGATGCAGCGCGGCGGCCTCCGCCTCGATCAGCAGCAGGCCGGCGCGCCGCGCGGCGCCCGGATCCCAACCCTCGAGCGCCAGTTCCGACACGGCGATGCCCAGCCCGCGCGCGGTGGCGATGGCCGCGTCCCAGGCCTCGCGGATCGCGGGCTCCATCGGCGCGGCCTGCACGGGGCGCGGCAGGCCAAGGCGCAGCGTGGCGTGGTGCAGCGCCGCACGCGGCACGGCGTGCCAGCCGGGCGGCGTGGGGCGGCTCATCGGATCGGCGGGGTCCTCGCCCACCATCGCCTCCAGCCCCTGCGCGGCGAGGCGCGGCGTGGCTGCGAGCATGCCGACATGATCGAGGCTCGGCGAAAGTGGCACCACGCCGTGGCGCGAGACGAGGCCGGCCGTCGGCTTCAGCCCGACCACGCCGCAATAGGCTGCCGGGATGCGCACGCTGCCCATCGTGTCCGTGCCGATGGCGAGGGTGACGAAGCCCGCAGCCACCGCCGCGCCCGAACCGCCGGAGGAACCGCCCGGCGTGTAGCCGGGACGCAGCGGGTTCATGCAGCGGCCGAAGCCGGGTGTGTCGGTCGTCGCGCCCAGCGCGCCCTCATGCATCGCGAGCTTGCCGAGGATCACCGCCCCGGCGCGGCGCAGCCCCGCCACGGCGGGCGCATCCGCGGTGGCGATGCGGCCCCGCAAAGCCGCGATGCCCGCCGTGGTCGGCAGGCCGGCAACGTCGAGATTGTCCTTCACCCCGAGCGCGACACCGCGGAGCGGGCCATCCGGCGGCACCTGCGCGGCCGCCTGCGGATCGATCGCCCAGAAGGCGCCGATGGCGCCATCCTCGCGCGCGATCTTCGCGAGGCGCGCGGCGATCTCCGTGCTCATGCCTTGCGCTCGTCCAGCAGGCGGATCGGCTTCTGCCGGCTCTCCACCTGCGTCAGCGCCGCGAGTGCGCCGGGGGCTTCGAGCGCCACCGTGATCTCGACACCGAGCCGCGTGCGCAGCGCGCCTTCGAGCCGCGCCTGCAGCCCTGCCTCCGGCGTGCCGCGATGCTCCAGATGCACCGTCATCGCATCGCGCGGGCCGTCGCGGTGCACGCGGCAGATGAACTCGCCCGTGGCGTCCGCGCAGTGCTCCACGAGCAGCGCGCCGATGCCGGTGGGGAAGAGGTTGATGCCGCGCAGCTTCACCATGTTGTCGCTGCGCCCGAGGAAGCCGCGGATCCGGCGGAAGGGAATGCCGAGCGGGTTGGCGCCGATCACCTCCTCCGTCACGTCATGCGTGTTGAAGCGGATGATCGGGAAGACGTCGTCCTTGAAGAGGCAGGTGCAGACCATGTCGCCAAGCGTGCCCTGCGGCACGGGCAGGCCCGTGTCGGGATCGGCGATCTCCAGCAGATGCGCGTCCTCCATCACATGCATGCCGCCGCGATCGGGGCCTTCGCCGGCGATGATCCCGGTATCGCCCACGCCGTACCAGTCATAGACGGCGGCACCGCCCCAGGCGGCGGAGAGGCTCGCCTGGCTCTCGCTGCCCAGATGTGCGCAGATCAGGCGGATGGGGATGTCGCGCCCGGGGGTGAAGCCTTCTTCCCGCGCCACGTCAGAGAGACGCTTGATGTAGTCGGCAAAGCCGACGATGGCGGTGGCGCCGAATTCGCGCATCATGAAGACCTGCTGCGCGCTGCGCGTCTCCACCCCCGTGCCCGCGCTCATGAAGCGCGCGCCGACCCAATGCGTCACCGTCTCGCGCACGTAATGGCCACCATTGATCAGGCCGTGGCCATAGACGCTGTGCACCACGTCGTCGCGAGTCATGCCGGCCATGAGGTACATGCGCGCGAGCAGGCGGTTCTGTACCTCGCGGCTCTTCGGCCCGAAGAGCAGGGGTTGCGGCTTGCCAGTGGTGCCGCTCGTGGTCTGGAAGATGATCTGCGGGCGGCGCTCCGGCCGGTGCGCTTCCTGTCCATGGAAATCGCCGAGCGGCGGGAAGCGCGCGACGCTGTCCATCAGATCCGACTTGTCGTAGCTCGGCAGCTTCGCGAGGTCGTCGAGACCGCGTATGTCGCCCGGCTCGATGCCCTTCGCCCCCCAGAGGCGCTGGTAGAAGGGCACCTTCCAGGCGAATGCCATCACCGCCGCGAAATCGCGTTCCTGCCGCGCCCGCAACGCATCGCGGGAGAGCCCCTGCAGGGCGCGCGGGAAATCCGCGCCGATCGGGAAATCCCGCACCAGCGCGGCATGATCCATCGCGGTGAAGTAGTCGAAGGCGGGCATGGCCGGGCTCCTCAGGGCAGGGCGGCGTTGAGGGCGCTGAGCGGCGCGCCCTCGGCAAGGGCGAGCGTGGCCGCGATCACCGTCTCGATCTGCGGGGCCGCAACGCCGGCGCTCGCCATCAGCAGGCGCGCCTTCTCGACCAGCGCGGCCTCGGCGAGCGGGTTCTCCGGGTCGCCGAGCGCATCGGGAATCTCCGCGCGCCGCACCGCGCCATCCGCATGGGTGAGGGTGACGGCGGCGCCGAACCGCGCCGGGTAGCGCGCGGTGAAGTCGCCCGAGGCCTCCACGCGGATGACGCCACGCAGCGCCGCGAGATCGGGCCGCGACAGGGCCGGCGGATCGAAGGCGTCGAGCGGTGGCGGGCCATCCTGCAGCGCCACGGCCACCGCGTGCTGCAGCGAGAACTTCGCCTCGATCGTCGTCGTTGGCGTCAGGCGATCGCAGAAGGCGACGGCATCGGCATAGGTCGCGACGGTGATGGCCGTGATCGGCGCGGCGGCGGGGTCGCGCAGCGCGAGGGCGGCATCGATCGCCGCATGGCAATGGCGGCAGGCAGGCCAGGGCTTGAAGCTCGTCTCATGCATGAGCCAGGGTGCCTCGGGCGCAGCCAGCACGCGCTCCGGCCGCGCATCCGGGGCGAGGCCAGCGAAAAAGCCAAGCGCGCCTTCCAGGATGAAGCGCGGGCCACTCAGCCCCTCCGCCGCCAGCAGCGCGGCCTCCAGCCCCATCACAGCGGCGCGCGCCGTGTGCAACTGCTTGGTCATCACCGGCTCGGCCCGGCATTGCCACACGCCGCCCGCCTGCGTGCCCGCATTGCCCAGCGCCCAGGCCGTCGCCGTGGCATCGAGCCCCAGCAGCGAGGCGGCGGCCGCCGCCGCACCGAAGGGGCCGCAACTCGCCGTCGGGTGGAATTGCCGGTAATGCGCCGGACCCATGGCGCGGCCGATGCGGATCTCCGCCTCATAGCCGCGCAGGATGGCATCGAGCAGCGCAGTGCCCGAAGCGGCGCGCGCCGTGGCGAGGGCGAGCGCGGCGGGCACAACGACCGGGCCCGGATGCAGGATCGCGGCGCGATGCACGTCATCCATCTCGAGCACATTGCCGAAGGCGCCATTGGCGAAAGCCGCATCGCGCGCCCCATGCGCGCCGCCGCGCAGCACGCGCGCGGGCCCCGTCGGTTGTTGCGCGGCATGGCGGCGGAAAACCCCGCCCACCTCGCTCGCCGCGCCGGCCGTCGCACAGCCGAGCCAGTCGAGCAGATGCAACGCGGCGCGGCGCCGATCGCCGGTGTTGATCGGCCGCGCCAGCAGCGACGTGAGGTCCTCGGTCAGCGAGCCCAAGCGCGGTTCCATTTGCCACGAAACTTGTCCGGACATATCAACGGAAGCATGTCCCGCGCGCAAGCCGTTCCGATGCTCTCGCCCGCCGCCTTTCTGCGCGGTCTGCGCCCGGGCCTGCGCATCTTCGTCGCAGGCTGCGCGGGCGAGCCACTCGCCCTGCTCGATGCGGCGGCAGCGCAGCCCGCGGCGCTGGCGGGGGCTTCCTTCGTGCAACTGCCCATCGCCGGCGTGAATCGCCGCGACCTGTCGCACCTCGCGCCGCTGGAGGCGCTGTTCATGACGCCGGAATTGCGTGAGGGCCTCGCCGCCGGCCGCGTGCGCTACCGCCCGCTGCACTACAGCGCGAGCGCCGCCTTCCTCGCCGGCGAGGCCCGCTGCGACATGGCATGGTTCCGCTGCAGCGCGCCGGTCGCCGGGCGGGTCTCGCTGGCGCTGGCGCATGATTTCGTGCCGGTGCTGGCAGGGTCGGGCGCGGCGCTGGTGGGTGTGGTGGACCCGAACCTGCCTTTCGTTGCGGATGGCGTGACCTTCGCCGTGTCGGATCTGCAGGCGCTGGTCGATGGGCCCTCGGCCTCGCCCGAGATGCCGCCGGACAAGGCCGACCCGGCATTGGCGGCGCTGGGCCAGGCGGCGGCGGCTTTCGTACGGCCGGGCGATACGCTGCAGGCGGGCATCGGTGCGGCGGTGAATGCCGTGCTCGGCGCGCTCGGCACGCATCGCGACCTCACGCTGCACACGGGCATGATCGGGGACGCGGCGATGGCGCTGGTCGATTCGGGTGTCATCACGCGCGCGACCACGGGCGTGGCACTCGGCAGTTCTTCGCTCTATGCGCGGCTCGCCGCGATGCGCAACCTTGCCTTCCGCCCCGTCTCACACACCCATGACGCCGCGGTCCTCGCCGGGCTGCCGCGCCTGGTCGCGGTGAATGGCGCGGTGGAGGTCGATCTGCTGGGCCAGGTGAATGCCGAGATGGTGGAAGGGCGCCAGGTCTCGGGCCATGGCGGCATGGCGGATTTCATGCGCGGCGCGCGCCGCAGTGCGGGCGGGCGCGGCGTGACGGTGCTGCTCGCCACCGGGCGGGGCGGCAGCGTCTCGCGAATCGTGCCGATGCTCGCGCCGGGCACGCCGGTGGCGCTGACGCGCGCGGATGTCGATGTCGTGGTCACGGAATTCGGCGCGGCGGAACTGCGCCATGCCGATCTCGACCAGCGCGCGGCGCGGTTGATCGCCATCGCGGCGCCCGCCTTCCGCGAGGGACTTGCAGAGGCCTGGGTGGCGATGCGACGGCGGATGTAGCCCTATCGGGCCTTCCTGCGGCGCGCCTCGGCGACGACGGCTTGCGTATGCTCGCCCAGGCCCGGCAGGCGCGGATCCAGCCGGCCGGGTTCGTCGCGGAACTTGATCGGCAGGCCGATATGCAGATTGCCCGCCTCGTCGCGGACGAGCATCTCGCGCGCGGCCGCCTGCGGCTGCGCGAAGGCCTCCTTCAGGTCCAGCAGCGGCGCGAAGCACACATCGCGGCCTTCGAACCAGGCCTCCCACTCGGCGCGCGTGCGCGTGGCGAAGGTGGCGCGCAGGAAGTCCTGCACGGGTGCATGGGCGGGGCCCGGCGGGCCGGAGGCCGCGGCGATCAGGTCCGGCCTTCCCAGCGCATGCAGCAGCGTCTCGACGAATTTGTGCTCGCTGCCGCCGAGCACGACTTGCCTGCCATCGGCGGTGTCGTAGATGCCGTAGAAGGCGCCGCCGCCCCATTGGCGTTCCTGCTTCACCACCGGCATGCGGTCCTCGGCGAAGACGAGGCCCGTGGCGTTCGGCAGCCAGGAGAGCGTGGCGTCGAGCATCGCCATGTCGATCACATCGCCCCGCCCCGTGCGCTCGCGCCGCAGCAGCGCCATCAGGATGGCGCTCAGCGCGAGGAGCGAGGCCGTGACATCGGCGACAGGCACCGCCGGATGCGTCGGCTTGCCATCCTGGCCGAGATTGACCGAGAGCGTCCCCGCCAGCGCCTCCACCGCCAGATCATGCGCGGGCTTGTTGCGCAGCGGCCCGGTATGGCCGAAGGCGGAGATGGAGCAGTAGACGAGGCACGGGTCGCGCGCCGTCATCGCCGCGGCGCCGATGCCGAGCCGATCGGCGACGCCGGGCCGGAAGGCCTCGACGATCACGTCGCAGGTCGCGGCGACATCGTGGAAGGCGGCGAGTCCTTCGGCACTCTTGAGGTCGAGCACGATCGACTTCTTGCCGCGATGCGTGTTGCGGAACCACACGCTCTCGCCCTGCGCGCGCGGGCCGATGTTGCGCACCGGCTCGCCGGTCGGCGGTTCGAGCTTGATGACCTCCGCACCGTGATCGGCCATCACCGTGGTGAGGTAGGGCCCCGGCAGGAACAGCGAGAGATCGAGCACCCGCACGCCATCGAGCTTCATGCCGCTACACCGCCCCCAACGCGCGCAGCTGCGCGATTTCATCCACCGTGTAGCCATTCTCGGCCAGGATCGCCGCCGTATCCGCGCCATAGGCGGGGCCTGCGCGCCCGGCGAGCCGCGCGCCGTTGAGGCGGATCGGGCTCGCCATCACCTTGAGGTCGGGCCGCGCCGGATGCGGCAGGTCCAGCACGCCGCCCTGCGCGCGGAAATAGGGATTGTCGAGCGCCTGGGCGAGGCTCAGCACCGGCGCGACGGGCACCTTGCCCGCGAGCAGCGCCACCCATTCGGCGGAGCTGCGCGCGCGCATCGCGGGGTCGAGCAGCGTCATCAGCGCCGCGCGATTTGCCAGCCTGGCCTCGAAGCCGCGGAAGCGCGGATCGGCGAGCAGTTCGGGCAGGCCGGCGGCCTCGCAGAAGCGCTTCCAGAAGGCGGGCTTGATGCACATGACGAAGACATGCCCGTCGCGCGTGGGGAACATCTCGCAGGGCACGACGAAGGGGTGGCCGCCACGCGGGCGTCGCGGCACTTCGTGCGAATCGTTGAGGTACCAGCTCGCCACATAGGTCAGGCTGTGCATCGCGACATCGTAGAGCGAGACATCGAGATCGCAGCCCTTGCCACTGGCGCGCGCGCCCATGACGCCGGCGAGCAGCGCCGTGGCGGCGGTCAGGCCGGACATGAAATCGACCAGCGAGAGGCCGGCGCGCGTGGGCGGGGCCTCGGGTTCGCCGGTCAGCGCGCAGAAGCCGGCCTCGGCCTGGGCGAGATAGTCATAGGCCGGCCAGGCCGCGCGCTCGCCGCTGCGGCCATAGCCGGAGAGATGCACGCAGACGATCGCGGGATTCACCGCCGAAAGTGCGGCGTAATCGAGGCCGAGCCGCGCCGGCAGGTCGCCGCGCAGATTGTTCGCCACCGCATCGGCCTGGCGCACGAGGCGATGCAGCGCCGCCCGCGCCTCGGGCTTGCGCACATCGAGCGTGAGGCTGCGCTTGTTGCGGTTGAAGGACTGGAAATACTGGCTGTCATTCTCCCCGAGCGCGAAGCCGCCGGTGTGGCGGGCGATGTCGCCGGGCGGCTCGCCCTCGGTCGCGGGTGGCTCGATCTTGATGACCTCGGCGCCGAGATCGGCGAGGTGCATGGTCGCGAAGGGGCCGGCGCCGAACTGCTCGAAGCTGAGGATCCGCAGGCCCTGCAGCGGCAGGCTCATGCGGGATTCCGCGCGATGAGCTGCTTGGCGATGATCATGCGCTGGATCTCGTTCGTGCCCTCGCCGATGCACATCAGGGGCGCGTCGCGGAAGTAGCGCTCCACATGGTATTCCTTCGAATAGCCGTAGCCGCCATGGATGCGCATGGCATCGAGCGCGTTGTCCACCGCGGCTTCGCTGGCGAAGAACTTCGCCATGCCGGCCTCCATGTCGCAGCGCTCGCCGGCGTCATAGGCGCGGGCGGCGTCATAGGTCAGAAGGCGCGCGGCCTGGTGGCGCGTGGCCATCTCGCCGAGCTTGAGCTGGATCGCCTGGTGCTCGCAGATCGGCTTGCCCATGGTGCGGCGGATCTGGCTGTAGCGCACTGAATCCTTCAGCGCCGCCGCCGCGAGGCCACAGCCGCGCGCGGCGATGTTGATGCGCCCGAGTTCCAGCCCTCCGAGCGCGGCCTGCAGGCCCTGGCCCTCGACGCCGCCGATCAGGTTCTCGGCCGGCACCCGGTAATCCTCGAAGACGAGTTCGGCACTGTCGATGCCCTTGTAGCCCAGCTTCTCGAGCTTGCGGCTGACGGTGAAGCCCGGCCCCTTGGGGGCGAGCAGCATGGACATGCCCTTGTGGCGCGGCTGCGCGTCCATGTCGGTCTTCACGAGCAGGGCGAAGCAGCTGCCCTGGATGCCGTTGCTGATCCAGGTCTTGGTGCCGTTGACGATGTAGTGGTCGCCTTCCCGCCGCGCGCGGGTGCGGATGGCCTGCAGGTCCGTGCCGCAATCGGGCTCCGTGAGGGCGAGGCCGCCGCGGATCTCGCCGCTCGCGAATTTCGGCAGCCAGGCGCGCTTCTGCGCCTCGGTCCCCATGCGGGAGACGCAGGCCGCCATGATGAGGTGGCTGTTGAAGATGCCGGTCAGCGACATCCAGGTCTCGGCGATCTTCTCGACGATCTTGGCGTAGGTGGTGGCGGAGAGGCCGAGCCCGCCATACTCGGCCGGGATGGTCGAGCCGAAGAGGCCGAGTTCCTTCATCTGCTCGACCATCTCATGCGGATATTCATCCGCATGGTCGAACTTCAGCACATGCGGCCGAACGTCCCGCGCCAGCCACTTCTCGACCGCATCGAGCATCTCGGCATCGGAGTCGGCGGTGGGCGTGCTCATCGGGCGCTCTCCAGGGATTTGTCCGGACAAATAAGGGGGCTTGCGCCGCCCCGTCAATCTTTCCCGGCCATGGCGCGCACCAGCACGGCGATATCGGGCAGGCCCTGCATGTCGGCGACCAGCGACAGCAGGCGCTCGACCGTGGTGGCGGGGCGGGGCGGCACGGCATTCGCGCAGCAGCGGCGGAACTTGTCCTCGTTCTCCGCGGCGGTGAGCGGGACCGCGGGGTGGCCGTAGGTGTGCGGCAGGTGGATGCTGTGCGTCGTGCCGCTGGTCAGCGTGACGCTGATCTCCTGCGGGTCGAGCGCGTTCTCGTTGGTGTTGCCGTCGGGTTCGATCCGCACCTTCGCGGCGAAGGCGTGCACGCGCGGGTCGCGCAGCGCCTCACCGCGGAAATCCGGCACGTCGCAGCCGCCCTTCGCCAACCAGACGCCGGCGACGAAGGGCAGGCAGAGCTTCGCATAGTTCGAGGCAGGCTCTGCGATGTCGGGCCGCCCGACGAGACGGCGCACCAGCGGCGGCACGCGGCAGACCACCTCCGCCACCGCATCGGCGGCGAAGCCGTGCCGTGCCATCAGGTCGCGCAGGCCATGCACGACGCCATGGGTGAGGCGCCCGGAGGGGAAGGGCTTGTGCGACAGTTTCTCGATCTGCCACTCGGTGCCCAGCGCGCGCGCGATGCGCTCGGCATGGGGGCCTTCCTCCTCGATCAGCTTGTAGTAGCCGTAGCGGCCGGTGAAGACATCGACCGGCCCCTGCATGCCGGCAGCCGCAAGATCGCAGGCGGCGATGGCGCCGCGCGCATTGAAGCCGATCTGCAGGCCGAGCAGCGGCGAGCCCTCCAGATGCGGCTGCAGGGTGCCGCTGGTCTGGCCATACATGTGGCCGAAGGCGCTGCGCGTGGTGGCGATGTCGAAGCCCGCAAGGTTGGCGATCGCCGCCGTCGCACCGAAGCCGCCGGCCGTCGCGGGGCGGAAGAAGCGCAGCGCGCCATCCGTCGCCACGCCGAGCAGCCCCGCCACATCCACGCCCACCGCCATGGCGGCGAGGAAGCGCTCGCCGCTGACCGGCGCACCGCGCATCGCCGCGCGTTCGCTCCAGGCGAAGAGTGCCGAGAGCAGCGTGGCCATGGGGTGCACCACCGCGCCCTCATGCACGCAGTCGAATTCCAGGCAGTGGATCAGATAGGCGTTGACGATGGCCGCACTGCCGGCCGAAATGCGCCGCCCGCCGAGCCATTCCGTCGCCTCCTCGCCGGGTCCCCAATTCGCGGCGAGGTCGCGCACCGTCTCCACATTCGCGCCGCTGCTGCCGGCGATGGCGACGCCGATCGTGTCGAGCAGGAAGGTCTTCGCCGCGGCGATGGCGCCGGGCGAGAGGTCGGCATGGCGCACGCGCACGGCGTGGGCGGCGAAGGCCTCGGCGATGTCGAAGGTCATGCGCGTGGTCCTCAGCGTGCAGCGGGTTCGGCGGGGGCGGGGTTGTGCGCGGCGAAGGCGCGCGCGATCTCGGCGCGCGTCGCGCACCAGACGCCGCGCTTGCCCTGCACATGCTGCAGGAAGCGTTCGAAGGCGCGGATGCGCCCGGGGCGGCCGATGATGCGCAGATGCAGGCCCAGCGACATCATGCGCGGCGCAGCGGCACCTTCCTCGTAGAGCACCTCGAAGGTCTCGATGGCGTAGTCCAGCCATTGCTGCGGCGTGTAGCCGGGTGCGAGCCAGAACTTCATGTCGTTGGTGTCGAGCGCATAGGGCACGATGACGATGGCGCGCGGGCCGGCCTCGGTCTCCACCACATCCCAGCGTGGCTGGTCATCGGCGTAGTCGTCCATGTGGTAGAGGAAGCCCTCTTCCGCCAGCACGGCGCGCAGCCGCGGCGTGTGCAGGTAGCGCGACAGCCAGCCGAGCGGGCGCGTGCCGGTGGTGGTGGCGATGCTGCTCACGGCCTTGCGCACGAAGTCGCGTTCGCGCGCCGCGTCGAAGGAGAATTGGTGCACCCAGCGCCAGCCATGGCTGCAGGGCTCATGCCCGCCGGCGCGGATCGCCTGCCCGATCTCGGGCGCGCGTTCCAGCGCGACGGCGGCGGCGGTGAAGGTGGCGCGCACGCCATGGCGGTCGAGCAGGCCGAGCACCCGCGGCGCGCCGGCGCGGATGCCGTAGAGGTAGTTGCTCTCATTGCCGAAATTGCGGATCGGGATCTTCAGGGAAACGCCGAGTTCATCGACCGGCTCCGGGCCCTTGTCGCCCTCGGCCACCGACATCTCGGCCCCTTCCTCGACATTGACGACGATCGAGAGCGCAAGGCGCGCATCCTGCGGCCAGATGCCGGGCATGGGTCGTCCCTTCCTTTGTCCGGACAAATGCATAAACCGGCGCGTCGCGGCTGGCTACCTCTCCGCCGCGCGCCTCAGCTTGGTGGTGTAGGTGAACAGCTCCGCCGGGTGCCAGTTGCGGGAGACCAGCATGGTGCTGCCATCGGCCAGCAGGTAGCGGCGCAGGAAGCGCAGGCCGATGGCGCGCGGCTTGCGGCCGAGCGCGGCGGCGACCGCGGGCGGCATGGCGCCGGCCGAGATCTCCTGCACCACCTCGGTCACCTCGACATTGAAGCGCGCCTCGATGGCGGCGTAGATCGCGCCCTGGGCCGGCAGGGCGATGGCGGCGAAGCGCGGATGGACGAAGACCTCGGCGGCGGCGATGGGGCGGTTGGCCTCGTCCACCCGCAGGCCTTCGATGTGCAGCCACCGGGCGCCCGGTTCGGCGGGGATCTGCGCTGCATCCTCGACACTCAGCGCGCGCAGGCGGCGGCTGGTGGATTTCAGCCGCGTATCGGCGGCGTATTGGAACAGCGCCTCGATGCTGCGCAGCGACTGCACCATGCCACGCACCGGCTCACGCGAGACGACGACGGTGCCCGCCCCCTGGCGGCGCTCGACCAGCCCGGCCTCCACCAGGCGGCGCAGGGCTTCGCGGATGGTGTGGCGGGAGACGCGCAGCGTTTCGCACAGCTCGGCCTCGGTCGGCAGCAGCGCGCCCACGGCATAGCGCCCTTCCGCGATCGCGTCGCGGAGGAGCGATTCGATGCGCGCGTAGAGCGGCGCCTTGGGCGCGGCTCCGCTCAATGGCGTTCCAGCAGCGCGCCGAAGCCCTGCACGCGGTCCTGGATGCCGTTCTGGCGCAGCGCCCACCAATAGGTGGCCGTGTTGATGGCGATCACCGGCTTGTCGAGCCAGAATTCCGCGATGGCGGCCAGGCGCGCCATGGCAAGGTTGGTGCCGACCTGCACGATGGCGTCGACCGAGGAATCGTTCAGCTCCATGATCGCATCGCGCAGCGTGCGTTCGCTGACATGGGCGATGGCGACGGGGCTTTCGCATTTCAGCCCCTTCAGCGCCGCGACCTCATAGCCGCAATCGTTGAAGAAGCGGACCACCTGCCGGTCGCCCACCGGCTGGTAGGGGGTGATGACGGCGATGCGGCGGATCGAGGGGCCGAGGGTGCGCAGCGCGGCGCGGCAGGCATCGCTGCCCATGGCCACCTTCACCCCGGCGCGCGCCTCGATCCGGCGCTCGAGCTCGACCGAACCCTCGAGCCCGTCCCAGAAGGTCTCGGCCGACATGCCCATCACGAGGTAGTCGGGCTCGGCCGACATCACGCTGTCCACGGCATCCATGATGGTGCCGCGGATCGCGTCCATCAGGCGGTTGAAGTCGTCGTCGCCGGCGATCTTCATGTTGGGGATGACGATGCGCGAGAAATGGTTGGTGACGCCCACCGGGCGCATCGCGTCGAATTCCGGCTGCACCGAGGTGTTGGTCGAAGGGGCGATCACGCCGAATTTGTGCCGCCAGCCGAGACTGTCCGTCATGCCATCCTCCGCGAAGGCGGGCAGGCTAGCCTCTTCGGTTTGTCCGGACAACTGCGGCCTTGGTCAGCTCACCACGGGCAGGTCGCGGATGTCATAGGCGTGGCGCAGGGTGCGGCCGCGCACCGGGTCGTGCAGGCTCATGCGGAAGCGCGTGGCGGGGCGGATGCCGCCCAGGGCGCCCAGCGTGCCGCAGAACATCAGCGTGCCCGGCGCCAGGGCGGGGCCGCCCGGCCGGCGCGCCATCAGGTCCCGCGGGTGGCGCAGCGTGGCGAGCGCGCCCTGCTGGTAGAGCACTTCCTTGCCCTCGATCGTGGCATGGGCGGTGAGCGTCAGCGCATCCCAATGCGCCTCCACCTCCTCGAAGCGCCACAGCGCGGTGCCCACGGGCTTGCCGCAGAGCTGCTTGGACAGCGCGATGCCGGTTGCCTCCGCCTTGCGGTCCGTATGGTCCGAGCCGAGGCCGAGCCACAGCCCGTCCGCCATCGCCAGCAGCACCGGCTCGACCTCGCCCGAGGTGTCGGGGCCCAGCACCTCCAGCACCGGCGCCTGGGTGAGGTTCGCGGCGGCGGCGCGGTAGTAGACCGGGACCGAAGAGGGGGGCGGCACGCCGATGGCCGCGAGCTCCTCGATATGGTGGCGCACCGCGGCCTCATCCCGCGCGGCCCAGCCGGCGATGATGAGATCCGTGACCGCGACAGCCACGTTGTCACGGCCCGCCGCGGCGTGGCGCTCGAAGGTCAGCATGGTCATGGCCCCACCGCGCCGGGCAGCCACAGGGCGATGCCGGGCATGATCATCAGCAGCACGATCGCCAGGATGTAGACCAGCACGAAGGGCAGCACGCCGGCGAAGACGTCGCCGATCGGCCCGCCATCCTTGCGCATGCCCTGCAGCACATAGAGCACGGTGCCGTCCGGCGGGCTGATCAGCGCGATCTCGACCAGCATGGTGACGACCACGCCGAACCAGATCGGGTCGTAGCCCAGCGCCGTCACCACCGGGAAGATCACGGGGATGGTGGTGATGATCATGGAGAAGCCCTCCATGAAGGTGCCGAGCGCCAGGTAGAATCCGATGATCAGCGCCATGATGACCCAGGGCGGCAGCGGCAGCCCGCCGACAAGGCCCGCCATCATCTGTGGCACGCCGAGCAGCGTGATGACGTAGTTCAGCACATAGGCGCCGAGCAGGATCAGGCCGATCAGCGCCGTGTTGCGTGCCGTGGCCTCGGCGCAGGCATGCAACATGCGCAGTGAGAAGCGCCCTTCCACGACAGCGATGAACAGCGCCGCCACCACGCCGAGCGCGGCCGATTCCGTCGGCGTGGCAAGGCCCGCATAGATCGTGCCGAGCACGACCAGGATCAGGATCAGCGTCGGCAGCAGGCCCCAGAGCGCGCGCAGCTTCTCGCCCAGCGGGATCGGCGGCCCCGGCGGTGGCGCCGCGCCGCGCTTGAACAGGATCACCAGGATGAAGAGCCCCATCACCAGCAGGCTCGGCCCGACCGCGGCGAGGTAGAGCGCGCCGACCGAGGTCTCCGTGATCAGCGCATAGATGATGAAGGTGATGCCCGGCGGGATCAGGTTGCCCAGCGCCCCGCCGGCGGCGAGCGAGCCCATCACCATGCGCGGATCATAGCCGCGCCCCTGGAAGAAGGGCATGGCGACCGAGCCCATGGTCGCCGCCGTCGCCACGGAGGAGCCGCTGATGGCGGAGAACACGCCCGAGGCCACGATGTTGGTGTGCAGCAGGCCGCCGGGCATGCGGTTCAGCCAGACGTTCAGCGCGTGGTAGAGCCGCTCCGAAAGCCCTGCGCGCAGCAGGATCTCGCCCATCAGCAGGAAGAGCGGCACCGCCACCAGCACGAAGGAGGATGAAGGCCCCCACACGGTCTGGCCGAGGAACAGCCAGAAGGGCCGGTCGGAGAAGGCGAAGCCGGCCAGCAGGCCGAGCACGCCGAGTGCGGCGCCGATATAGATGCCGGCCGCGAAGAAGGCGCCGAAGACGCCCAGCAGCACCAGGATCGGCACGATCGGGATCTCGGTGCCGCCGCCCATGCCGCTCAGCGACAGGCCGAGGAAGACGGCCAGCAGGATGAGGATGAAGACGACGGCGATCACCGGCCGCCCTCCTTGCCGGCCGCGATGCCGAGCGCTTCCAGCGCTTCCTGCGCTTCCTCGTCATAGCCGCGCGAGGAGAGGTTGCGCTCCACCTGTTGTGCCTGGCCGTGCAGCGCCAGCAGCAGGTTCTCGAGCAGCATGGCGACGATCAGCACCAGGAAGACCACCAGCCCCGCCGCCCAGAGCCCCTGCGGGATGGCGAGCGGCGTGCGCAGCAGGCTGATGTCCGTGGCGTTGAACAGCAGCGATTCATCCACGAGGTCATAGGCACCCTTGGCGAGGAAGCCCACGAAGATGCCCAGCAAGGCCAGCGCGATCAGGTGCAGCGGCACCCGCGCGCGCTGTGGCAGGCGGTTCACCAGCATGTCGATCCGCACATGGCTGCGGGTCGCGAGGCCGTGCGCCAGCCCCCAGGAGAGCCCGAAGGCCAGCATGTAGCCGGTGATCTCGGTGGTGGATTGCGTGCTGACGCGGAAGATGGACCGCGCCAGCACCTCGAAGGCGATGAAGAAGGCGCAGAGCACGAAGCCCCAGCCGGCGACGATGCCCATCACGGTGGCGAGCGCCGCGACGGCACGCCTCAGGCCGGTGGCCGCGCGCAGGAGCATCATGGGCATGTCCGGTTCAGACATGCGGTGCCCGGGGCGCTTCGCCCCTGCGTCCTTCTGTCATCGCACACGTCACCGCGCCTCGAACCGCACGCCCGAGATCGGCGCGACGACGCGGTTGTAGGTCTCGCCGCAATTCGCCCCGCAGCGCCGCACGAAGGCGGGCAGCACGTTGTCCGTCAGGATGGTGCGCAGCGAGGCGAGGTCCGCCGGCGTGGGGCGCGAGACGGTCATCGGCCGGTTCTCCACCAGGCGGCCGATCGAGCAGCCGGCGCGATCACCCGTGTTGCAGGCGATGCCGTCCTCGCTGGCGTCCTCGCCGAGCTTCCACTGCTGGTCCATCAGCTCCGCGAAGGTCGCGGTGATCATGTCGCGCGCCGGCGCGTCCAGGCGGTTCCACCAGGCGAGGTTCACGAAGTAGCCATAGGTGCTCCAGGCGACGGGCAGCGCATACATGTGCGTCGTCACCTCATACCAGCGCGCGCCATTGCCCGAGCCGGTGCCGGTGATGGCGCAATCCGTCACGCCACGCTCGAGCGCCGCATAGACCTCGGGGAAGCCGATGCCCACCGCCTGGCCGCCGATGGCGGAGACGAAGTCGTTGATGCTGCCGCCACCGGTGCGGATGCGCCGGCCGCGCAGATCGGCCAGCGAATTCGCGCGCTCGCGGCAGAACAGCACCTGCGCCGGATAGGGCGCCATGGCGACGATGCGCACGCCGAAGCGCTCAAGCGCGCGGTTCAGCTCGGGCGTCAGCGCCTCCGCCACGCGGCGTGCCTGGCCGATGGTGGGGTTCAGGCCGGCGAGGTCCACCATGTCGAGCATCGGCACGTCGCCCGCCACCGTGTTCAGCGGCACGGCGCCGATCTCGACCTGGCCGGAGCGCACCAGGCGCACGATCTCGGGGCCGTTCAGGTTGCGCTCCGGCCAGCTCGACAGCGTGACGCGGAAGCGCCCGTTGCTGCGCGCGGCAAGGCCATCGCGCAGCAGCGGGATGTCCACGCGCGTATACTGCGGGATGGCGGGCGAGGGCTGGGTCACCGCCTGGATGTTCACCTGCGGCCCCTGCGCCTGGGCGCCGCCGATCGCCATGCCGGCGCCGGCCAGCGCGCCGAGCAGGGCACGCCCCATGGTTGCGAAACGCGTCATCTCTCTGTCTCTCCCTGTGTGCCAAACGGCGTGGTCGTGGCCGCTACAGCACCGCGAGGTCGCTGTTGCGGAGGTCGGTCACCAGCATCGCGCCCGGTGCGTGGGTGATGGCGAAATCGATCTTGGCCGATGAGATCACAGCCTGGGGCGTGACGCCACACGCCCAGAAGAGCGGCACCTCCCCGGGCGCCACTTCCACCGCATCGCCGTAATCCGGCCGGGTCAGGTCGGTGATGCCGATCAGCGCGGGGTCGCCCAGATGCACCGGCGCGCCATGCACGGCCGGGAAGCGGGAGGTGATCTGGATGGCGCGGATCGCATCCGCCGGCGCGAAGGGGCGCATCGAGACCACCATCGGCCCGGCGAAGCGCCCGGCCGGCGCGCAGGCGATGTTCGTGCGCCACATCGCCACGTTGCGGCCCTGCGCCACATGGCGCAGCGGGATGCCGGCCTCCAGCAGCGCGTGCTCGAAGGTGAAGGAACAGCCGAGCACGAAGGCAACCAGGTCGTCGCGCCACTGGGCGCGGATGTCGGTGGGCTCCGCCGCCAGCGCCCCCTGCCGCCAGACCCGGTAGCGCGGCAGATCCGTGCGCAGGTCGAGATCGAGGCCCAGTTCCGGGATATGCGGGCTGCCCGGCTCGCTCACCCCCAGCACCGGGCAGGGCTTGGGGTTGCGCTGGCAGAAGCGCAGGAAATCGCCGGCCTGCGCCTCTGGCAGGATGACGAGGTTGCCCTGCACGAAGCCCGGCGCGAGTCCCGCGCTATGGGCCGCGAGCCGCCCGGCCCGCGCCGCCTGGCGCACCGTGAGGCCGGTGGGCGGCGGCGGGGCGGTTTCGCGCGGCACGGCATCATCGGGCATCGGCTGGTCCCTGCTTCTCCCCCCATGATGACCAGCGCCACCGGCCGCGCCAATCGTGATTCCGAATGCGCTTCGATAAGCCAGCGTTATGCGTGGCCGGCCTCGGCGGCGACCTGCTGCGCAAGGCCGGCCAGGCGCTGTGCCAGCGCATCCTCCGGCCCGATCGGCCAGCAGGCGGTGAAGGCGAGTTCGGGCGGCGCCAGCGCGGTGCGCACCAGGCGCAGCGTGCCCTCATGCAGTTCGCGCGTGGCGACGACGGGCGGGATCACCGCAAGGCCGATGCCGTCGCGCGCCATGCGCAGGATGGTGGAGAGCGAGGCGCTGCCGAACAGGCGCGGCGCCGCATGATCCGCCCCGCGCAGCGCCGCCAGCAGGGCCATGGTGGGCCGCGTGCTGCGCGGATAGGTGATGATGGGCAGGTCGAGCAGGGCGGCGACCGGCAGCGGCTCGGCCGGCAAAGCCAGGGCGGGGCTCGCGGCGAAGGCCATGTCGTAGCGGCAGAGCGGCAGGTTCGCGATGCTCGGCTCCGCCACCGGGCCCATCAGGAAGGCGAGGTCGAGCGCCTGGCCCACAAGCGCCTCCCGCAGGTTGCGGGAGACATCGACCTCGATGTCGATGGTCACACCCGGCAGGGCGGCATGGGCGCGCTCGATGAAGGCGGAGAGCCATGTGTGCACGATGGTCTCCGCCACGCCCAGGCGCAGCACGCCGCTGGCCGCCCCGCCGGCGATCTCGGCCAGCATCTCGGCGCGCAGGCGCAGCATGCGCTCGGCATAGTCCAGCAGCCGCCGCCCGGCCGCCGTGGCGGTGACCTGCCGCGCGCCGCGCTCGAACAGCCGCACCTGCAGCTCTGCCTCCAGCGCCGCGATGCGCTGGGAGACGGCGGGCTGGGTCGTGTTCAGCCGCTCCGCCGCGCCGCGGAAGGAGCGGAGCCGGGCGGTCCAGTAGAAGATCTCGAGGCTGCGGATCTCGGGCATGGCGGCGAGGAGACTGCGCCGTCAGGCAAGGTCCGTGTAGAGGCGCCGCAGCTTCGCCAGGAAGGGCGGCTCGGCCTTGGCCCGCGTGGCGGCGACGACGTCGCAGGGCGGCACGAGCGTGTCCGAGGCCTCCCAGGAGAAGTCGCGCACGAAGGCGACGCGCGGATCGCGGAGCGCGGCGATCTCCGCCACGCTGCCGCCGCGGCGCAGCACCTGCGCGGCCACCACGCCGCATTCCACCGCCTGCGTGGCGCCCTGGCCGAGCGTGGGCACCATCGCTTGCGCCGCATCGCCCAGGAACAGCGCGCGTCCGCCGGCCGCCTGGCGCAGCATCGGCGCGGTCGCGCTGCGCGCCCAGTGGATGTCCGCGACATGCGCCTCGATCTTGTCGAGCATCCAGGCCACGGCGGGGCAGGGCGGCGCGCCCTGCGGCGTGAACAGGGCGCGCTGGGCGGCGGCGGTCTTCACAGCCTCGGGGATCTGCTCGGCGCCGAAAAGGGGGAAGGTGCCGGCGATGTAGACGGCCCCGCCCGGCACGCGGAAGGAAAGCAGCCGCGCATTGCCGTTGAACCATTGCCCGTAATCATCATAGGGGCAGTCCTCCGCCGCCGTGACCAGCAGCCGCCAGATGCAAACGCCGAGCGGCGTGCTCTCCGGCGTGCCGGCCGTCAGCGCGCGGAGCTGGCTGTAGCGCCCATCCGCCCCCACCAGCAGGTCGAAGCCGCCATCCCGCTGCAGGCCCGAGGCAGTGCGGAAGACGGGCACGAGGCGCCCGGCCGCATCCTCCTCCAGCGCCTCCAGCAGATGCCCATGGCGCGTGCACTCGGCCAGTGGCGCGCGCAGCAGCGCATAGAGTTCCGACCAGCGGATGCGCACGCCCGGCTCCTCCGCCACCTCGAGCATGTCGAGGTCGAACAGCCGCGTGCCGTCGGTGAGATCCACGAACCAGCGCTGCCAGGGCAGGGAAGCGGCGCGCAGCGCGGCGTGGCGCGCGGGCATGTGCAGGCGCAGCGCCTTCAGCGCATTGGGGCCGATGTTGAGCCCCGTGCCGGCCTCCGCATGGTCGCCGGGGGCGACGCGCTCGAAGGCCGTCACCGCATGGCCGGGCACGCCCAGCAGCGCCTCCGCCAGCAGGCTGCCGGCCACGCCCGTGCCGATGATGCCGATCCGCATCAGGATCTCCTGTCTCCGCCGCGCGAATCCGTGCAAGCCGCGCGCCAGCCGCACTATGCTGCGCCCATGCCGAGCCTTGCCATCCACCGCCTGCCCATGGCCCATCCGGGCGACCTCTCCGCGCTGGCCGCGCTGATCGACTCCGGGCGATTGCGCGCCGGGGATGTGCGCGCCGTGATCGGCAAGACCGAGGGCAATGGCGGGCTGAACGATTTCACGCGGGGCTTCTTCACGCAGTCCCTCATGCTGCTGCTCGGCCGCGCGACGGGCGAGGATCCGGCGGCGCTGGCCGCGCGGCTGCCCTGCGTGCTCTCGGGCGGGACGGAGGGCGCGCTCTGCCCGCACTACATGGTGTTCAGCGTGGCGGAGGCGACGACGGCGGAGACCGGCCTCGCGCTCGGCACCGCCTTCAGCCCCGTCATGCCCAATGCCGCGATCGGGCGGGAGGCGCAGATCGCCGCCGTGGCCGGGGCCGTGCGTGCCGCGATGGCCGATGCCGGGATCGCGCGCGCCGAGGATGTCGCGCTGGTGCAGGTGAAGGCGCCGGCCGGGCGCGGCGGCGATGCGGGGGCGCGCACGCGCGATGCGAAGCTGCTGATGGCCCTCAGCCGTGCGGCGGCGGCCTTCGGCGTGGCCCGCGCGCTGGGCGACATCGCGCCCGAGGCGGGGCGGGAGGAAGCGCTGCTCAGCGACTACGCGCTCTACAGCAACCGCGCGAGCATCTCCTCCGGCGTCGAGGTGGTGTGCAATGAGGTGATCGTCTTCGGACGCGCGCCGGGCTGGGCGGCGGGCCTCACCGCGGGCGTGGCGCCGATGCGCGACCTGCTCGACCTCGCCGGCGTGCAGGCCGCCTTCGCCGCCGCACCGGGCGAGGTACTGGGCGTGATCGCGAAGGGCGAGCCGGATGTCTCGGGCCACATCCGCGGGCATCGCCACACCATGCTCGGCGATACCGATATCGATGCGCAGCGCCATCTGCGCGGCGCGCTGGGTGCCATCGTGGCCGCGGTCGCCGGAGACGGGCGCGTCTTCGTCTCCGGCGGGGCGGAACACCAGGGCCCGCCGGGCGGCGGGTTGGTGTGCGTGTTCTCGCGCGCGGTTTAGAGCACTATCCGTCCTCTCGGACGGATTTCGTGCTCTATAACTTATTGTTTCTAGAGCAAGAATTCCGATCAGATGATTCCATCTGATCGGAAATTGCTCTACCGGATCGCGTCCATCACGGCGTGGCTCCAGGCGCCGGTCGGCGGGCGGCTGATCACGGGCGAATCGCCGCCCGAGGAGAGCAGCGTCTGCACCGTGCGCTCGTAATCCGCGACCGCGAGGCGGCCATTGCTCTCCGTGTCGAGCAGCCGCGCGATCTCGCCCATCATGCGGCGCTGATGCGCGGCCGTCTGCGCGCCCGAGGCATCGTTGTCGAGCACGATCTGCGCCGCCGCGTCCGGGTTCGCCCGCGCCCAGGCCCAGCCTTCCATCGAGGCCTTCACGAAGCGCGCCATGCGCGCCACGAAGGCGGCATCCGCCAGGCGGCTTTCCAGCACGTAGAGGCCATCCTCCAGCGTGGCCACGCCCTGTTCCTCATAGCGGAAGACGGTGAGTTGCTCGGGCCGGAAGCCGCCATCGATGACCTGCCAATATTCATTGTAGGTCATGGTGGAGACGCAATCCGCCTGGCGCTGCAGCAGCGGATCCACGTTGAAGCCCTGCCGCAGCACGCGCACGCCCTGCGCCGAGCCATCGGTGCGCAGGCCCAGCCGCGCCATCCAGGCGAGGAAGGGGTATTCATTGCCCGAGAACCACACGCCGAGCGTGCGCCCGCGCAGATCCGCCGGCGTGCGGATGCCCGTCTCCGCCCGGCAGGTGAGCATGAGGCCCGAGCGCTTGAAGGGCTGCGCGATGTTGACCAGCGGCACGCCGCGTTCGCGGGCGGCGAGCGCGGCGGGCATCCACTCCACCACCACATCGGCGCGGTTGCCGGCGATGACCTGCGGCGGGGCCACATCCGGCCCGCCGGGCTGGATCCGCACATCGAGCCCGGCGGCACGGTAGAAGCCGCGCGCCTGCGCCACGTAGTAGCCCGCGAACTGCGCCTGCGTGACCCATTTCAGCTGCAGCGTCACGCGTTCGAGCCCCTGGGCGAGCACCGGCGCGCTCGCGAGCGCCATGGCGCCGCCAATTACCCCACGTCGTGTCGTCTGCATGCGAAGCTCCTGCGTTGGGCGGCCTCAGCCGCGGATGGAAGGGTGCCAGAAGGTCGCGGCGCGCTCGGCGAGCACCAGCAGGCCATAGAATGCCGAACCCGCGACCGCCGCGACAATGATTTCCGCCCAGACCATGTCCAGCGCCAGCCGCGCCGCCTCGGTGGCGATGCGGAAGCCCATGCCATGGGTGGGCGAGCCGAAGAACTCCGCCACGATCGCGCCGATCAGCGCGAGCGGGGCGTTCACCTTCAGACCGGTGAAGATGAAGGGCAGCGCCGCCGGCAGGCGCAGCAGCAGCAGGCTCTGCCGGTGGCTCGCCGCATAGCTGCGCATCAGATCGCGCTCCAGCGCGCCGGCGGCGGCAAGGCCGGTGACGGTGTTCACCAGCATGGGGAAGAAGGTCATGGCGACGACGACGGCGGCCTTGCTCTGCCAGTCGAAGCCGAACCACATCACCATGATCGGCGCGATGCCGATCACCGGCAGGGCGGCGACGAGATTGCCGATCGGCAGCAGCCCCTGGCGCAGGAAGGGCACGCGGTCCGCCAGTAGCGCCAGCGCGAAGCCCGCCCCGCAGCCCATGACGTAGCCGGCGAGCACGGCCTTCAGGAATGTCTGCGTGAAGTCCTGCGCAAGCACGGGCCAGGAAGCCACCATGCGCGCGGCGATGGCGGAGGGCGCGGGCAGCAGCACCATCGGTACCGCATAGCCCACCACCAGGATCTCCCACAGCGCGAGCAGAGTCGCGCCGAAGATCAGCGGCGCGAGCAGGCCGCGCCAGCCGCCGGTGAAGCGCGCCGTGCGCTGCATCAGCAGGATGCCGATACCGGCGACCAGCAATGCGAGCAGGCCGGGGCTCATGCGCGCGCGCCCATGCGCCGCGCCACCAGCCGCTCCAGCGCGCCGAGCAGCCCGACGAGGCTGGCCGAGACGATGGCGGCCGCGGTCAGCGCCGACCAGATCTGGATCGTCTGCCCGAAATAGGAGCCCGCGAGCAGCCGCGCGCCGAGCCCCGCCTGCGCGCCGGTCGGCAGTTCCGCGACGATGGCGCCGACGATGGAGGCCGCCACCGCCACCTTCAGCCCGGCGAAGAGATAGGGCAGGGAGGTCGGCAGCCGCAGCGTCCAGAACACCTGCGCGCGCGTCGCCGAATAGGTGCGCAGCAGGTCGAGCGCGAGCCGGTCGGGCGCGGCCAATCCCTTCACCATGCCGATGGTGACCGGGAAGAAGCAGAGATAGGCGCTGATGATCGCCTTGGGCATGACATCGGGCAGGTCGAGGCTGCCCAGCGCGACGATGACGATGGGGGCGAGGGCCAGCACCGGGATCGCCTGGGAGGCGATGATCCAGGGCATCAGGCTGCGCTCGAGCGCGCGCAGATGCACGATGGCGATGGCCAGCAGGATGCCGAGCGCCGAGCCCATCGCGAAGCCGGTCAGCGCGGCGGAGAGCGTGATGCCGGCATGATGCACCAGGCTGCGGCGCGAGGTGACGGGCAGCGCCGCGGTGGTGTTCCACAATTCGACCAGGATCTGGTGCGGCGCGGGCAGCAGCGGGCGGTTGTGCGAGAGGGTGAGCGTGAGCATCTCCGCCAGGCCCGGCGTCGCGCCGGCGCGCGCCTGCATATCCGCCACCACCTGCCAGTTCAGGCCGATGGCGGCGAGATACCAGAGCGCGACGATGCCCAGCGACACCACCGCCACCGGCAGCGCGGCGCTAGCCCTCATAGGAATGGCCCGCGCGCAGCCCCTCGCGCACGCGCTGCGCGATGCGTAGGAATTCGGGCGTCTCGCGGATCTCGAGCGGGCGGTCGGGGCCGAGGTCGCAATCGATGATGTCCTGGATGCGCCCGGGGCGCGGCGACATCACCACGATGCGCGTCGAGAGGAACACCGCCTCGGGGATGGAGTGCGTGACGAAGACCACCGTCTTGCGCGTCGCCGCCCAGAGCTTCAGCAATTGCTCGTTGAGGTGGTCGCGCACGATTTCGTCCAGCGCGCCGAAGGGTTCGTCCATCAGCAGCAATTGCGGCTCGAAGGCGAGCGCGCGGGCGATGGAGGCGCGCTGCTGCATCCCACCCGAGAGCTGCCAGGGAAACTTGCGGGCGAAACCTTCGAGGTTCACCAGCGCGAGCTGTTTGCGCGCGCGCTCGCGCCGTTCGGCCTTGGACAGGCCCATGATCTGCAGGGGCAGCATCACGTTGCCCTCGATGGTCCGCCAGGGGAACAGGGCGGGCGCCTGGAAGACATAGCCATAGTCGCGCCGCAGCCTTGCCGCTTCCGGCGTGGCGCCATTGACGCGGATCTCGCCGCCCGTCGGGCGTTCGAGGTCGGCGATGACGCGCAGCAGTGTCGTCTTGCCGCAGCCCGAGGGGCCGATCAGCGAGATGAACTCGCCGGGGGCGATGCTGATGTTGATGTCGGAGAGCGCCTGCACCGGGCCGTCATTGGTGCGGAAGGTCAGCGACAGGCCGCGCGCCTCAATCGCGCTCATGCAGCAACTCCCACAGGCGCGAGGGGCTCAGCGGAATCTCCCGGATCTCGATGCCCTTCTCGGGCAGCTGCAGCGCGTCCTCCAGCGCCTGGGCGAAGAGCGCGCCGACGGGAATGGCCCCCGCCTCGCCCGCGCCCTTCACGCCGAGCGGGTTGAGCGGTGAGGGGGTCACGGTGTGATCCAGCACCATGCGCGGCACGTCGAGCGCGGTGGGCAGCAGGTAGTCGGCGAGGCTCGCATTCATCAACTGGCCTTGCTCGTCCCAGGCCAGCTTCTCGAAGAAGGCGTTGCCGATGCCCTGCGCGACGCCGCCATGGATCTGCCCCGCCAGGATCAGCGGATTGATCACGACTCCGCAATCATGCACCACGACATAGTCGCGGATGGTCGGGCGCAGCGTCTCGGGATCGACCTCGAGGATCATGGCGTGCACGCCGCTCGCGGTCGCGCCGCTGGCGGGGCCGAAATAGCTGGTGGCTTCCAGCCCTGGCTCCGTGCCCGGCGTCACCGCGCCGCGCATCGGGTTGGCGAGACCCGCGAGCGCGCCGAGCGTGATGCTCCGTTCTTCGACGCCCGCGATGTGCACGCGGCCATCGGCCAGCACGAGGTCTTCCTCCGCGCATTCGAAATGCTGGGCCGCCGTCTTGAGGATCTTCGCGCGCACGAGCTTCGCCGCCTCATGCGTCGCGCTGCCGGCGACCACGGCACCGCGGCTCGCGAAGGTGCCCACGCCCCAGTAGAACTGGTCCGTGTCGCCGGTGGTGACATCGATGTCGCGGATATCCACGCCGAGCTGCTCCGCCACCACCTGCGCGAAGGTCGTGCCATGCCCCTGGCCCTGGCTGCCGATGCCGGTGGCGAGGCTGACACGCCCGCTCGATTGCACCTGCACGCGCGCGCCCTCATAGGGGCCGATGCCCGTGCCCTCGACATAGCAGACCACGCCGAGGCCGAGCGCGCGGCCTTCGGCGCGCGCCTTGGGCTGCTCGACCGTGATGAAATGCTCGTAGCCGATGGCGGTGAGCGCCTTCTCCAGGATCGGCGCGTAATTGCCGCTGTCATAGGAAAGGCGCGAGAAATCCTGGTAGATCACGTTCTGGTCGTAGGGAAAGGCATCGGCGGGGATGAAGTTCCGCCGCCGGATTTCGGCGCGGTCCAGCCCCAATTCGCGTGCCGCGATGTCGAGCAGCCTCTCCATCACGAAGACACCATGCTGCCGCCCCGCGCCACGATAGGGGGTCACCAGCGTGCGGTTGGTGAAGACGGCGGTGAAGGTGCTGTCATAGGCGGGCACGACATAGCAGCCGAGCAGCGTGCACTGGCTGTTGATCGGCACGGTCAGCCCATAGGGATCATAGGCGCCCGTGTCGTGCAGGAAGACATCGCGCACGCCGAGGATGCGGCCCTGCGCATCCAGCGCGATCTCGGCATCGTGGATCTGCGCGCGTTCATGCGTGGTGGCGAAGAAATGCTCCAGCCGGTCCTCGATCCATTTCACCGGGCGGCCGAGGCGCATCGCCGCCCAGGGCACCAGCACCTCCTCCGGGTAGAACATCATCATCTTCGGCCCGAAGCCGCCGCCGATATTGGGCGCGACCACGCGCACCTGCCGCTCGCTCAGCCCGAGCATGGCGGCGAGGCCGTTGCGGATGACGACCGGCGCCTGCGTCGTATCCCACACCGTCAGCCTGTCCGCGCGCGGGTCCCATTGCGCGACGACGCCGCGCGTCTCCATCGGGATGGAGGCCCCGCGGTCATAGACGAAGCGCCGCGCGATGACGCGATGCGCGGCGGCGGCGGCGGCCGCGTAGTCGCCGCGCGCCTGGCGCACCTTGGAGGCCACGTTGCTCTCGAGGTCGTCATGCACCTTCACGCTGCCCGGCGCGAGCGCGGCTTCCAGATCGCCGACGGCGTCGAGCATCTCCCACTCGATCGCGATGTCGCCCAGCGCGTCCTCGGCGATGTAGCGGCTCTCCGCCACCACCATCACGACTGGTTCGCCGACATGGCGCACCTTGTCGTGCGCGAGGGGCACCTGGCAGCGCTGGTGGAACTCCATCCCCGCGATGGGCGGCGGCGGCACCAGCAGCGGGCCCGGCTTCCAGTAATCGCCGAGATCAGCGGCGGCGTAGACCGCCAGCACGCCCGGCCGCGCCCGCGCGGCGGTGAAATCCACCGAAAGGATGCGCGCATGGGCATGCGGGCTGCGCAGGAAGGCCGCGTGCAGCAGGCCGGGCAGTTCGACATCATCGACGAACAGCGCCTCGCCGCGCAGCAGGCGCGGATCCTCGTTGCGCGTCAGGGGGCGGCCGAAGCTTGTCATCGCATCCGCTCACCTTCGCCCTGTCGCATGCGCTCCGCCGCCAACAGCACCGCATCGACGATGTGCTGATAGCCCGTGCAGCGGCAGAGATTGCCCGAGAGCGCGTCGCGCACCTCATGCTCGCTGGGCGCCGGATTCTCCGCGAGGAAGGCCGTCATCGTCATCAGGATTCCCGGCGTGCAATAGCCGCATTGCAGCGCATGCGCGTCCTGGAAGGCCTGCTGCAAGGGGTTCAACTGCCCCGGCGCGGGGGCGAGTCCTTCGACGGTGCGGATCGCGTGGCCCTCGGCCTGCACGGCGAAGACGAGGCAGGCGCGGGCGGGCACGCCATCCCACAGGATGGTGCAGGCGCCGCACACGCCGTGCTCGCAGCCGACATGCGTGCCGGTCAGGCCGATTTCATGGCGCAGGAAGTCGCTCAGCAGCAGGCGCGGCTCGACCTCGCGCCGATATGCCGTGCCATTGACCTCGAGCGTGATGGCGATGCGCTGGCTCATGCGCGACTCCAGGCGAGGGCGAGGGCGCGGTGCGCGAGCACGCCGGCAAGGTGGCGCTGATAGGCGGGGTTGGCCTGCACGCTGCCCATCGGCTCGACCTCCTGCCGCACCAGCGCGGCGGCGTCTTCCAGCGTGGCGTCGTCGAGCGTCCTGCCCCGCAGCAGCGCCTCCGCGCGCGGCGTGCGCAGCGGCGTTGGCCCGGCGCTGAGGAAGGCGAGGCGCGCCTCGGCGCAGCGCCCCGCCGCATCGCGCCGCACCACCGCGGCGGCGCCGAGCATCGCATAGTCGCCGCGCCGGCGCGCGACTTCCAGGAAGGCCGTGCCGCTCGGCGCCGGCAGGGGCGGGATGCGGATCTCCGCCAGCATCTCGTCCGGTTCGAGGATGGTGGTCAGCGGGCCGGCGAAGAAATCCGCGGCCGCGACCTCGCGCGTGCCGCGCAGGCTCGCCAGGCGGAAGCGCGCCTCCAGCGCCAGCATCACGGCAGGCATCTCGCTCGCCGGATCGGCATGGCAGAGGTTGCCGCCCAGCGTGCCGCGGCTGCGGATCTGCGGATGCGCAACCTCGGCCAGCGCCTCGACCAGCAAGGGGAGGCGCTGCGCGACCTCGGCGCTGCGCTCGATCTCGCGGTAGCGCGTCATCGCGCCGATGCGAAGCGTGCCGTCCGCGTCCCAGGTGAGGCCGGCGAGGCCGTTGACGCGGTTGAGATCGACCAGCACCTCGGGCTGGGCGACGCGGAAATTCATCGCCGGCACCAGGGATTGCCCGCCCGCGAGGAAGCGTGCGGCCTCCCCATGCGCGGCCTTCAGGGCCAGCGCCTCGGCCAGCGTTGCGGGGGCGTGCCAATCGAAGGGGGCGGGCTTCACGCGGGGCTCCTCATGCGCGGCAGGGTGGCAGATCAGGGGCCGGTGCGAACAGGGGGGGATTCGGGGCGCTCGCGCCCGCCTAGCAGGCTGCTGCCCCCGGCTTGCGCAGCCTGCTGCCCGCATGGTCACCTCGGCCCATGCCCCCCCGCGCCTACCTCGCCGGCCCCGACGTCTTCCTGCCCGATGCGCCCGCCCAGGCGGCGCGCAAGGCGGCGATCTGCGCGCACCACGGCATCCATGCCCTGCCGCCGCTGAACGAGGATGTCGCAAGCCTCGCCGCCATGCCCGAGGAAGAGGCTTGGCGCGTCATCTACGCCAAGGATCTGGCGATGATGGAGCAGGCGGATCTCGTCATCGCCAACCTCACCCCCTTTCGCGGCGCCTCGGCCGATTCGGGCACGCTGGTGGAACTCGGCTGGTTCCTCGGGCGCGGGCGGCCGATCTTCGCCTATTCCAACACGGCCACGAATTTCGCCGCCCGCAGCGCCGCGCTGCTCGCCGTGCAGCCGGACCCGATGCCGGGGCTGACGGTCGGCGGCTTCGGCCTGCCGGACAACCTCATGATCCCCGGCGCGGTGGAGCAGGGCGGCGGGCTGCCGATCTTCCTGCCCGAGGCGGGCGACCTGCCCTTCGATTCGCTGGCGGTGTTCGAGCGCTGCGTGGCGGCGGCCGCTCAGCGCCTGCTGGGCTGATCCGCCGCGGCGAGGTTGGCGCGGGCCTGGCGCAACAGGCGCAGCAGGGTCGCGACTTCCTCCGCGCTCATCCCGGCGGTTGCCTGGGCGATCACGGCACGCGGGGCGGGCAGCATGGTCTCGCGCAGGGCGCGGCCTGAGTCCGTCAGGCGGATATGCACCTTCCGCCGGTCATCCGTGCTTCTTTCGCGCGTGATCCAGCCCGCCTGCTCCATGCCGCGCAGCGCGATGACGGCGGTGGGCTCCTGCATGCCGGTGCGGCTGGCGAGTTCGCGCTGCGTGAGGCTGTCTTCCTCCCACAGCACGCGCAGGAAATACCAGGCGCCGAGCGTCACGCCGCCCGGCTGGATCAATTGCTGAAGCGCGCGTTGCATGGCGCGGTTCAGGTCGCGGATCTGGAAGCCCAGGCTGTCTTCCAGCGGCAGGGGGGCGGCGCGTGGCTTCATCCGCCGCGGTCACCCCTCTGCATCGCCTTGTAGCGAGCCTTGGTCGCGGCATCGGGCGGGTAGGTGCCCTCGAGCGGCGCGCCGGCATTGATCTCGGCCAGGATCCATTCCTCCAGCCGTTCCTTCTCCGCCGCTTCCTCGGCGATCTCGGCGGCGATGGCGCGGGGGATGCAGATCACGCCCGAGGCATCGCCCACCATCACGTCGTCGGGGAAGATCGCGACATTGGCGACGCCGATGGGCAGCGAATGGTCCACCACCATCGTCGCCGCCCCCGAGGGCACCGGGGCGGAGCCGCCGCCATGGAACACCGGAAACTCCATCCGCGCCACGATCGGCAGGTCGGAGACGCCGCCATCCATCACCACGCCGGCCACGCCGCGGCGATGCAGGGCGGTGGCGATGATGTCGCCCAGCACGGAGACATGCCCCGCCCCCACCGCCGCGACCAGCACCGCGCCTTCCGGCACCGCGCCCAGGAATTGCCGGTGCAGGTTCGGCGCGCGGCCGGCGGCCACGGCATCGCGCAGATCCTCGCGCACCGGGATGCAGCGCAGCGTGAAGGCCGGGCCGATCATGCGCGGGCCGGCCGGGTTGGCCGGCGCCACGCCGTGCAGGAAGCGGCTGCGCAGGCCACGCGCATAGAGCACGGCCGAGATGGTGGGCACCGCCACGCCGGAGAGGGTGGCGATCAGTGCCGGATCAAGCGGGCTCATGGATATTGCAGCACGATGTCGCGCCCCACCTCATCGGCCTCCGCTTCGGCGCGCGCGCGCCATTCGCGCATCAAGGGGCTTTCCATCTGGGTCGCGATGAATTCCATGCTGTCGGGTGCCAGTTCCACGCCATAGGTGACATAGCGGCTGCACATCGGCGCGAAGGCAGCGTCGGCGAAGCAGAATTGCGCGCCGGCGATGTAGGGCCCGCCATACCGGGCGCGGGCGTCGCGCCACATCGCCTCCATGCGTTCCGTGCCCGCACGCACGCCGGGGCGGTTCATCAGCTTGACGTGGCTCGGCAGGCCATCACGCACCGGCCAGCGCTTGATGAGGTTCATCGGCAAGCCGTTGCGCACCTCGTCGAAATGGCTGTGCACCTCAGCGGCGACGCAGCGCGCATAGGCGCGGCGCACGGGGTCCTGCGGCCAGATGCCGCAGCCCGGATCGCGCTCCCACAGCCATTCCGCGATGGCGAGGCTGTCCCACAGCACCATGCCCTCCACATGCAGCGCCGGCACGCGCCCGCTGGGGGAGATCGCCTTCAGCTTCGCCGGGCTGTCCGGGCGGGAGAGGAAGATGCGCCTTTCCTCCACCGCCAGCCCGCCGAGCCGGCAGGCCATCCAGCCCACCACCGACCAGGAGGAGGACCAGGCGCTGCCGAGATAGAGAACGGGGGACATCATGCGACTCCGAAGCTCGGGCCAAGAGTGCGGAGGGTTGGCCCGCCCGCGCAACAGGCGATCAATGGTGGACAGGCGCGGCCCGAGCGTCCATCTAGGGGCGCATGGAATGGTCCGCGATCCTCGGCCTTGTCGCCTGCTTCGCTGCCTGCTTCGCCGCGGCGACGACGGGCGCCGTCTTCAAGCCCGGCGCCTGGTATGAGGGCCTGGCCAAGCCGAGCTGGAACCCGCCGAACTGGCTGTTCCCGGTCGCCTGGGCGGCGCTCTACCTGATGATCGCCATCGCCGGCTGGCTGGTCTGGCGGGCGCAGGGCATCGGCCTCGCGCTGGCGGTCTGGGGGCTTCAGCTGGTGCTGAACGCGCTGTGGTCGGTGATCTTCTTCGGCGTGCGGCGGCTGGAACTGGCGATGGCCGAGGCCGGGATGCTCTGGGCCTCCATCCTCGCCTGCGTGGTGCTGTTCATGCCGGTCAGCGAGTTGGCCGCCTGGCTGATGGTGCCCTATCTGCTCTGGGTGAGCTTCGCGGTGGTGCTGAACGGTGCGGTCTGGCGGCTCAACCCCGGCCCGCACCCGCTCATCACCTGGGCGGAGTTGAAGGCGCCCTCGCCCTCCGCCCAGGCCCGCGCGGCGGCACGCGCTCAGCGCGCCCAGTAGAGCCGGGTCGGGTTCTCCACGGTCACCTGGCGGATCAACGCCGCGTCGGAGGTGATCACGCCGAGCAGATCGACCAGATCGCCGTCATTGGGCATGTCGCCGGCGATGTTCGGGTGCGGCCAATCCGTGCCCCAGAGGCAGCGATCGGGCGCGGCGGCCAGCAGCGCCTGGGCGAAGGGCACCGAATCATGGAAGGGCGCGCCGGCCGAGGATACGCGCTCGGAGCCGCAGATCTTCACCCAGGCGAGCGGGTTCTTCATCAGCTCCAGCAATTGCCGGAAGGCCGGCTGGCCGACGCCGTTCTTCGCCTTCACCCGGCCCATATGGTCGATGACGAAGGGGATGCGGATGGCCTCGATCACCGGGGCGAGGGGCACGATGTCCTCCGCATCCAGGTGCAGCACGACATGCCAGCCGAGCGGCTCCACCTGCGCCAGCACGCGGTGGAAGAAGGCCATGTCCGGCATGCCGCCCAGATGCTTCACGAAGTTGAAGCGCACGCCGCGGATGCCGCCCACATCCAGCCGCGCGAGCTCGGCATCGGTGACGCCGGGATCCACCACCGCGACGCCGCGCATGGCCCCGTTGGAGCGCGCGATGCCATCCAGCGTCACCCGCATGTCGCTGCCATGGCAGGAGGCATGGACGATGACGGCGCGCTCGATGCCCAGCGTCGCGTGCAGCTTCACCAGCCCCTCATAGGGGCTGTCGGGCGGCGTGTAGGACCGGTCCGGCGCATAGGGAAACACCGCGTCGGGGCCGAAGATGTGGCAATGCGCGTCGCAGGCCCCGGGCGGCAGCTTCAGCTTCGGCGTGCGGGTATCGGGATCGGGGCCCTTGCAGGTGGGGATGGTCACTGGCGTTCGATTCCTGCCTTCTCGATGGTCTCGGTCCAACGGGCCGTATCGGCGGTGAGCAGCGCGCCCATCTCGGCGGGCGTGCCGCCGCGGGGCTCCACGCCCACCGCCGTCAGCGCGGCGCGGAGTTCCGCCGTGGCCAGCGCGCGGTTCACCGCCGCGTTGATGGCCGTGATGGCCTCGGGCGGGGTACCCGCACGGGCGACGAGGGCGTTCCAGGAGGCGACGTCGTAATCCGCCACGCCGGCCTCCTGCACCGTCGGCACCTGCGGATAGGCCTCGGCGCGCCGCGCGGAGGTCACGGCCAGCAGGCGCAGATTTCCGCTGCTGATCTGGCCCGCGATGGGGCCGGTGATCTCGAAGGCGGCATCGACATCGCCGCGCAGCAGCGCGGTGATCAGCGCCGGCGTGCCGGGGAAGGCCACCGTCTCGAAGCGGGTGTTGCTGCGGATCTTGAACAGCTCCGCCGAGAGGTTCTGCGTGCTGCCGGCCGTGATGGTGCCGATGTTCAGCCGTCCCGGATTGGCGCGCAGCCGCGCGAGCAGCCCGGCCATGTCGCGGTCCGGCGAATTCGGCGCGACGACGACCGCGATGGGGAAGGCGCCCATCGTCACCACCGGCGCGAAATCGCGCAGCGGGTCGAAGGGCAGGGTGCGGAACAGCCCGCGGCTGATCGCCGTGCCGTTCGAGGCGACCAGCAGCGTGTGGCCATCCGCCGGTGCGGCCATCAATTGCTGGCCCGCGACGATGCCGCCCGCGCCGGGGCGGTTGTCGATCACCACGGGCTGGCCGAGTGTTTCAGCGATGCGGCTGCCCACGGCGCGCGCCGTGAGGTCCGCCACGCCGCCCGCGCCGAAGGGCACGATCATGCGGATGGGGCGCGCCGGGAAGGCCTGGGCGCGCGCGCCGCGCAGCGCCGGCATCGCCAGCGCCGCGCCGAGGAGAAGCCGGCGGGTGGTCATGCTCATGCCGCCCAATCCGCGGGCACGTAGCGGAAGCCATTGCCCTCGCGCGCGAAGAAGCCATGCGCGGGGAAGGGGAAGTGGTAGCCGCTGACATGCATGCGCTCGGCGGCGATGCGGTCGAGCAGGCGCACGCGCGTGGCGGCGGCGGCCACCGGGTCGAAGTCGAACATCACCTGGAAATCCGGGCGACGGGCAAACAGCTCGGGCCGGTGGGTGATGTCGCCCACCACCATGAACTGCGCGGGGCCATCGGCGATGTGGTAGCAGGTATGGCCGGGCGAATGGCCGGCCGCGAGCACGGCGCGGATGCCGGGCACGGCCTCCTGCCCGTCCTGCACCTGGCGCACGCGGCCGGCATAGGGGCCGAAGCGGCGCGCGGTATTGGCGAAATTGGGCTTCTGGCGCTCGGGCGCGGCGCCCTCATTGCTGCGGTCGGTCCAGTAGCGCCACTCGCCTTCCGGCACGACGATCTCGGCGTTCGGGAACACCGCCGCATTCTCGCGCGTGGTGAGGCCCGTGATGTGGTCGCCGTGGAAATGCGTGAACACCACATGGGTGATGCGCGCCGGGTCGATGCCGGCAGCCGCCATGTTCGCCGCCATGCGCCCGGCCTGGGGGGAGAGTTGCCCGCCCGTGCCGGCATCGAACATCACCAGCGCGCGGCCCGTGTCGACGACGGTGACGGTATAGGGCGTGAGGTAGTGGTCGGTCGGCAGGAAGCTCTCCGCCAGCACCGCCTGCACCTGCTCGAGCGTGGCGTTGGCCACGAAGCCCGGCAGGTTCAGCCGCGCCGTGCCGTCGAACAGCGTGGTCACGGTGAAGCTGCCGACCTTGAAGCGGTGGAAGCCCACCGGCGCCGGCGCGGCCGCCGGGGCCAGCGCCTGGGCCAGGGCTGCACCTGGCAGCGTGGCGGCGGCGAGGGCGGCAAGCCCGGCGCCGCGACGTGTGATGATGCTCATCTTCGTTGTCCTCCCTGTTTGTTGCTCAGTCGGCCCGCACATTGGCGCGGCGGATCAGCTCCGCCCAGCGCGCCCGCTCGGCGATGATGAAGTCGCGGAACTGTTCGGGCGTGCCGGTCGCGGCCTCGGCCCCTTCGCCGGCCAGGCGCGGGCGCAGCTTGTCGCCATTCAGAATGCGCGCGCATTCGGCGTTCAGGCGATCGACGATCGGTCGCGGCGTGCCGGCCGGGGCGACGAAGCCGTACCATTGCGTCGCGTCGAAGCCCGGCACGCCCTGCTCGGCGATGGTCGGGATGTCGGCCGCGCTCGACAGGCGCGTGAGCGAAGAGACGCCCAGCGCCCGCACCAGCCCCGCGCGGGCTGGCGGCAGCGCGGCGGGGCCGCCGGTCAGCGTCAGGTCGATGGTGCCGGCGATCAGGTCATTCACCATCGGGCCGGTGCCGCGATAGGGGATGTGCTCCATCTGCGTGCCGGTCGCGACGTTGAAGGCGACCATGGCGATATGCGCCGCCGAGCCATTGCCGCCCGAGCCGTAGGAAAGCGCGTTCGGCCGCGCCTTCGCCAGCGCGATCAGCTCCTGCACGTTGGTCGCCGGCACCTTGCGCGGATTCACCACCAGGATGTTCGGCACGATGGCCGCGAGGCCGATCGGCTGGAAGGAGGTGACGGTGTCGAAGCTGAGGTTGCGGTAGAGGCCGGGATTCACGGCGAGCGTGCCGATATGGCCCATCATCAGCGTGTGGCCATCGGGTGCGGCGCGCGCCACCAGCTCGCTGCCCAGCGTGCCGCCGGCGCCGGGGCGGTTCTCGACCACGAAGGGCTGGCCGAAGACCTCCTGCAACTCGCCGCTCAGCGCGCGGGCGAGGATGTCCGTGGTGCCGCCCGGCGTGAAGGGCACCACCACACGCACCGGCCGATCCGGCCAGGCGGCCTGGGCGCGGGCGATGGATGGGGCAGCGAGCAGCGCCGTGCCGGTGCCGAGCAGCAGGCGGCGGGTGAGGATGGTCATGTCGTTTCTCCCGGTTGCAGCAGCGCGCCGTTCCGCGCCAATTCGTCGATCTCGCCTGCGTCGAGCCCGGCATCCGCCAGCACGCGGCACCCATCGGCGCCCAGGCGCGAGGCCGGCGGCAGGCTTGGTGCCATGCCGCCCGAGAGGATGTTGGGCGCGCCGATGGCGAAGGTCGGGCCCTCGCTGGGGTGGTCTTCCTCACGCACCATGCCGGTAGCGCGCAGATGCGGGTCGCGCAGAAGGCCCTCGATGGTGTTGTAGGGCATGGCGGGCACGTCTTCCCGCGCGAAGAGATCAAGCCATTCCGCCGTGGTCCGGCCGCCCAGCGCGGTGGCGCGCAAAGCGAAGTAGTCCTTGGTGTGGGCGGTGCGCGCGGCGACGGTGGCGAAGCGCGGATCGGTGATCAGCTCGGGCCGGCCGATGGCGCGGAAGAAGCCATGCGCCTGCGCATCCGTGTTGGCAGATACGGCGATGAAGCCATCCGCGGTCTTGAGCGGGCGCGCCTCGGGGCTCAGCACGCGCGCATCGCCGGGCGGGCCGAGCGCGGGGCGGAAGGACATGGCTCCCAGATGCTCCTGCAGCACGAAGGCGGCCATGTTCTCGAACATCGGGATCTCGAGGCTCTCGCCGCGCCCGGTCTTCTCGCGCCGATAGAGTGCGAAGCCGATCTGCTGGGCGGCGATCAGCCCGCACACATGGTCCGCGATGAGCATGGGCACGTAGCGCGGCTCGCCCGTGCTCGCCTCGAAGCAGCCGGCGATGCCGGAGACACCCTGGATCACCGTGTCATAGGCCGGCTTGCCCGCATAAGGCCCATCGGTGCGGAAGCCGACGATGGAGCAATGGATCAGGCGCGGGGCGGCCTGCGCCATGCTCGCCGCATCGACGCCGAGCCGCGCCTGCGCGTCGGGGCGGATGTTGGTCACCAGGATGTCGCAGCGCGCGGCGATGCGCGCGAGCACGGCCTTTGCGCGCGGATGCTTGAGGTCGAGGCAGATCGAGCGCTTGCCGCGGTTGAAGTTGAGGAACTTGCCGGACATGCCGGGGTTGCGCCCCTTGCCGCCGAGCTTGCGCAGCAGATCGCCTTCCGGCGCCTCGAGCTTGATGACCTCCGCACCCTGTTCCGCCAGCACGCCGGTGCAGACCGGGCCGACGACGACGGAGGAGAGATCGAGCACACGAAGGCCCGCGAGCGGTCCGGCCATCAGTCGATCCTCGCCTGGATGCGCAGCGCCATCGCACCCGTTTCGTCTTCCACCCAGAGCAGGCGCTGGCCCTTTTCATCCGGGGCGGTGCCCGCTAGCGTCAGGGGGCGGCCGCAGATCAGTGGCTTCAAGGTGCGGATTTCGGCGCTCCGCAGCCGCGCGCTGGGGGCGTCGCGCAGCCGCGCGCTGGGGGCGTGGCGCAGCGCGGCGTCGAGCAGCAGCATGGTGGACAGCCCGCCATTCACGACGAGACCCGGATAGCTCTCCGCATCGCGGGCGTAATCGACATCGTAATGGATGCGATGGCCGTTGAAGGTCAGCGCCGAGTAGCGGAACAGCAGCACGGTGTCCGGGGTGAGGCTCTCGCGCCAGGCGGCCTCGGGCAGCGGCGCGGGCGCGGGTTTCGGCGCGGCCTCGCCCGTCGCGGCCTCGCGATAGGCGATGTCCTGCTCCTCCACCGCGACCAGCCCCTGCGGGCCGGTGATGCTGTGGCGGACGGTCACGAAGCACAGCCGCCCGCTGCGCCCTTCCTTCGGTGTGATGGCCGCGATCTCCGAACGCCGGCGCAGCGCATCGCCGATCCGCAGGGCCCCGGCATAATTGATGCGCCGGCCCGCCAGCATCCGGCGCGGCAGGTCGATGGGCGGCAGGAACTCGCCCTTCGCCGGGTGCCCATCGGGGCCGAGCAGCGACTGGCGCTGCGCGTCGTCGAACAGGAGCGCGAGCCAATGCGCCGGCACTTCCGCCCCTGCCGACAGGTCGGGTGGATCGCGATCGAGCATCGCGCAAAGACGCCGCGCCGCGGGCGCGGTCATCTCATCCGCCACCTCACGCGCCCGCCCGATCCAGCCGGCGAGATCCTGCATGGGCTGCCTCAGGCCAGCTCGTCCAGGATCATGGGGAAGAGGCGCTGATAGGCCTCGCCATGGATCATGTTCTTGCCGGAGTTGCGCCCGCCCTGCATGCCGCGGTTCAGCGCCACGCGCTCATAATAGGCCCAGAGGTGCTTCTGCGCCGGCAGGCACTGGAAGGCCTTGTACTTGGTCTCCCACACCTCATCGATGTTGAGGATGACGTTGGGCTGGAAGTTGCACTGCTCGGGCTGGTGCGGCTCGAACAGGAAGACCGGCGGCGCGGCGTAGCTGTAGTTCGGGCCGGGCTTGTGCCCCATCGCCTGGGCGACGATGCGCGCGGCCTGGGCGAAGCGCGTCGCCTCCGGGTGATCCAGGTTGTAGGGATCGTTCAAGGAGTGCGTCAGCACGAAGGACGGGTTCATCTCCCGGAAGATGTCGATGGCGCGGTCCATCATCGCGGGCGTGGTGACCAGCGGGTAGTCGCCGGCATCCATGAATTCGATCTCCGCGCCGAGGATCGCGGCGGCCGCCTCGGCCTCCGCCTTGCGCGCGGCCTTCACGCCTTCGAGCGTGGCGCCGGGCTCCTTCCACGCGAACTGGCTCTCGCCGCGCTCGCCGAAGGACAGGCAGAGGATCTTCATGCGCCAGCCGCGCTTGGCATGCAGCGCAATGGCGCCGCCGGCGCGCCAGACGAAATCACCCGGATGGGCGGTGACGACGAGACCTGATTTGGGCATGGGCGATCCTCTGAGCCTTGGGCGCGATACCTAGCGCCGCTGCGTCATGTGACAAATGGAAAAATTAACCGGATTGTGCCGTTTTTCTCATCCGGACCGGTGCGGCCTGCTGCCGGAAGTGCCGCCGCAGCAGCCCCATCAGCGCTTCCGCCGCCGGGCCCAGCGGCACGCCGCGGCGCGAGACCACGCCCAGGCGCCGCACCACCCCCGGGTCGCGCAGCGCCACCGCCACCACGCCGGGCGAGCCGGCGGCATCCACGGCCAGGCGTGGCACGACGGCGAGCGCGATGCCGGCCTCGACCATGGAAATCGCGGTCGCCAGGTGCTGCACCTCGAAGCGCCAATCCATCGCCTCCCGCCGCGCGCCCAGCGCCTCATCGATCAGGGCGCGGTTGCCGGTGTGGGGGGCGACGCGCACCAGCGCCACGCCCTGCAGCTCGTCCCAGGCCAGATGCGCGCGCTTCGCGAAAGGGTGGCCGGCGGGACAGGCCAGCACGAAGGCCTCGGTCAGCAGCGGCGTGATGTCGAGGTCCCAGCGATTGGCGCTGACGATGGTGATGCCGAACTCGGCCTCGCCGCGGGCCACGCGCTCGGCGATCTCGTTGGCGGAATTGTCGAAGACCTTCACGGTCACGCCCGGATGCAGCCGCGCGAATTCGCCCAGCAGCTTCGGCACATGGTGCACGGCGATGGTGGGCAGGCAGCCGATGGCGACACTCTGCTGCCCCGCGCCGACGCGCGCGCGCAGCTCCGCCAGCGCATCGGTGAGCGTCTCCACCGGCCCACGCGCCCGGGCTGCAAGGTCGAGCCCCGCGGGCGTGAGCGTGACCTGCCGCGTGGTGCGTGCCAGCAGCCGCAGGCCGAGCCCTTCCTCGAACTTCCGGATGCGATGGGAGAGCGCCGTCTGCGACAGGTTCAGATGCGCCGCCGCCTTGCGGAAGGAGCCGCGCTCGGCGATCGAGAGGAAGGCCTCCAGCCCGAGGAAGTCGAGGGCCACGCCTATTCCGCCGCCGCGCGGTCGGGCCGGGGCAGGGCGAGGCCGGTGAGGTCCGCGCTGCGGGCGAAGCCGCGCCGGGCGCAGAAATCACGGATGCCGTCGAGAACGTTCATCATCGCCTTCGGGCTGATGAAGCTCGCCGTGCCCACCTGCACCGCGCAGGCGCCGGCCATCAGGAACTCCACCGCATCCTCGGCGGTGGCGATGCCGCCTACGCCGATCACCGGCACGCGCACCGCCTGCGCGCATTGCCAGACCAGGCGCAGCGCGATGGGCTTGAAGCCCGGGCCCGAGAAGCCGCCCATGCCGGAGCCGAGCCGGGGTGTCGCGCGCTCGATATCGATGGCGAGGCCGAGGATCGTGTTCGCCACCACCACCGCATCCGCCCCGGCATCCTCGACCGCGCGCGCCACCGCGGCGATGTCGGCGGTGTTGGGCGAGAGCTTCGCCCAGAGCGGCAGCGCGCAGGCCGCGCGCATCGCCGCGATGGCGGCGGCCGCGCTGTGCGGATGCATCGCGAAGGCGCGGCCATCCTCCTCCAGATTGGGGCAGGAGATGTTGGCCTCGATCGCCGCGATGCCCGGCGTCGCCGCCAGCGTCGCGGCCGCCTCGGCGAAGGACGCGACGCTCGGCGCGGAGAGGGAGACGACCAGCGGCGCGCGGAAGCGCCGCCACTCCGGCATCGCGACGGCGCAGAAATGCGCGAGCCCCTTGCCCGGGATGCCGATGGAATTCAGCACCCCCGCCTCGGTCTCGCAAAGCCTTGGCAGCGGGTTGCCGGTACGGGGTTCGGGCGTGATGGATTTCGTCACCAGCGCGCCCAGCGCATCGAGGTCGAAGACCTGCGCGAGTTCCGGCCCGAAAGTGCCCGAGGCGGGCATCACCGGGTTGGCCAGCGTCAGCGCCCCGATGCGCGTGGTGAGATCTACCATGCCAGCGCGGCCTGCAGGTCGAAGACCGGTCCCTCGGCGCAGACGCGCAGATTCACGACCTTGCCCTGCGCATCGCGGATCTGGCGCACGCAGCAGAAGCACATGCCCAACCCGCAGCCCATCTGCTGCTCGAGCGCGATCTGCCCCGGTATGCCGTATTCGGCGGCGAGGCGCTGGAGCATCAGGAACAGCCGGTTGGAGCCGCAGGTGAAGACCGCATCGGGCCGTGCCGCGCGCCATTGCGCGCGCAGCAGCGCCTCGACGCGCGCGACATCGCTGCTGCCATCCTCATCGAACACCGAAGTGACCGTGGCGCCGGAGCGGCCCGCGAATTCCTCTGCCATCAGATCCTTGGGCGCTTGCGCCGAAAGCACCGCCTGCACCGCGATGCCCTGCGCGGCGGCCGCCTCGGTCAGCGGCGCGAGGGTGGCGAGGCCCACGCCGCGCGCCAGGATCAGGATGCGCCGCCAGGACGGGTCGAGGGTGAAACCCACGCCGAGCGGCCCGACGACCGAAAGCGTATCGCCGGCGCGCAGCCGTGCCAGCGCGGCGGTGCCCTTGCCCTTCACATGGAAGAGAAAGCCCAGCGGCTCGCCCACGCCGCAGCGCCAGATGCTCATCGGCCGGCGCAGATAGGGGCCGTTGCCCGCGCCGTCGCGGCAGAGCAGGTGGAAGAATTGCCCCGGCCGGGCGCGCGCCGAGAGGGCTGGCGCCTCCAGCAGCAGCCGGTGATAGCGCCGGCCGACGGGGGCGCTTTCCAGCACCGTCAGGCTGTCCTCGGCCACCGGAAAGGCGGCCGCGCCGAGATCCATGGTCCGGTTCCGTCAGGGTTGTGACAGATGTTTGCGGGCGGGCGGGCGAAGTCAAGCATGGACCTGCGCGGGCGGTCGGGCGAGCATCACCGCATGACCCTGCCGCCCCTCGCGCCCGACCTCGCGCATCTCGCCGAAACGCTGTTCGCGGATTTGCGCGCCGCGCATCACGATGGCGTGGGCATCACGCGCGAGACCTATGGCGCCGGCGAGACCGCCGCGATGCAGCGGATCGCCGCGGTGGCGCAGGCGCATGGCTTGCACACCGCCTGGGATGCAGCGGCCAATCTGCGTGTGACCTTGCCGGGCACCGACCCCGCCTTGCCGCTCGCCTGTTGCGGGTCGCATCTCGACAGCGTGCCCCAGGGCGGCAATTTCGACGGCGCGGCGGGGGTGATCGCGGGGCTGATGGCGCTGCTCACCGCCCAGCGCGCGGGGCCGCGACCGCGCGGGCTGATGCTGCTGGTGATGCGCGGCGAGGAGAGCGCCTGGTATGGCCGGCCCTATCTGGGGTCTTCCGCGCTGTTCGGCGCCTTCGATCCGGCCTGGCTCGACCTGCCCTGCCTGCAGGATCCTGCCCTGACGCTGCGCGCCGCCATGGCGCGGGAGGGCGCGGATGTCGCCGCCCTCGCCGCCGGGCAGGCGCTGCTCCGGCCCGAGGAGGTCTCGCATTTCGTCGAACTGCATATCGAGCAGGGCCCGGTGATGGTGGCGCGCGGCGTGCCGGTGGGCCTGGTCTCGGGCATCCGCGGCAATCATCGCCACCCGCAGGCCCGGGCGCTCGGCGAGGCCGCGCATTCCGGCGCGGTGCCGCGCTGGCTGCGCCGCGACGCGGTGCTGGCGGCGGCGGATTTCGCCATGCGGCTGGATGCAAGCTGGCGCGTGCTGCTGGAACGCGGCGAGGATCTGGTGATGACCTTGGGCATCTTCACCACCGACCCGCGCGAACATGCCATGACGCGCGTGCCCGGCGAGGTGCGCTTCAGCCTGGAATACCGCTCCGAGAGCGAGGCGACGCTGGAGGATTTCCTCGCCCTCGCGCAGACCGAGGCCGGCGAGATCGCGCGCGAGCGCGGCGTGCGGATCAGCCTCGGCGCGCCGGTGCGCACGCCACCCGCGCGCATGGATCCGCGCCTGCTCGCGCTCGGCCAGCGGCTCTGCGCCGGGGCGGGCCTGGCGCATGAGGTGCTGGCCAGCGGCGCCGGCCATGACGCGGCGATCTTCGCCAATGCCGGCGTGCCCGCCGCCATGGTCTTCGTGCGCAACGAGCATGGCAGCCACAACCCGCATGAGGCGATGGCGATGGCGGATTTCCTGGAAGGGGCGCGGGTGCTCACGGGGCTGCTGCTGCAGGGCGCGGAGGAACTCGACCGATGAACGACCATGGCGCGCGCGCCGCGCAGATCCTGCTCGACACGGGCGCGATCCTGCTGCGCCCCGAGCGGCCCTTCATGTTCAGCTCCGGCTGGGCCAGCCCTGTCTATGTCGACGTGCATCGCGCGCTCTCCTTCCCGCTGGCGCGCGGCGCGCTGCTGGAAGGGGCGGAGGCGCGGATCCTGGCCTCGGTGGGCTTCGACGGCTTCGACGCCGTGGCGGCGACCGAGCAGGGCGGCGTGGCGGTGGCCGCCATGCTCGCCGCGCGCTTCCACCTGCCCTTCGTCACGGTGCGCCGCCGCCCGCAGGGCTTCGGCGCGGATGCGCATATCGAGGGCGCGCTCCGCCCCGGCAGCCGCTGCCTGCTGGTCAGCGACGTGACCACCGACGGGCGCAGCAAGATCGCCTATTGCCGCGCGCTGCGCCGGGCCGGGGCGACGGTCTCGCACATCTTCGTGCTGTTCAAGTACGGCGTCTTCGACCAGGTGGTGACGGCGGAGCAGGACCTCGGCGCGCGGCTCTTCGCGCTCGCCACCTGGGAGGATGTGCTGCCGGTCGCGACCGCGCGCGGCACGCTGCCGGAGGCGTCGCTGGCGGCGCTGCGCCGCTACCTGGCGGATCCCATCGCCTGGTCGGCCGCGCATGGCGGCCTCGCCGCGCCGGACCCCGCCTGGCGTGGCTAGAGCAATATGCGTTCAGATGGGTCGCGGCGCCGCCGCGACGCTGAACGCATTTCCTGCTCTAGATTCAATGATTTCCAGAGCACAAGCTGCGTTCATCAGAACGCAGCGGGCTCCGGTCAGCGGGCGGCGAGCAGCGCCATGCGCCCCGCCCCGCCACGGCCGGCGATGGGCACGGGCAGGCTGCGATAGGCGTCGAGGCCCCGCCCGGTGCTGCCCGGCGGCGCGGCGATGGTCGCGGCGCGCTCCGCCCCGTTGTTGAGGAATGCCCCGCCGCCGCCGCGGGCCAGCACCGGCGGTGCGGGCAGGGCGAGGGGCGGGTGCGGCCGGGCCTGTTCCTCGGCCCAGGCGGCCATGACGCGGGCGCGGTAGGGCTCGGCGAATTCGGGGGTCTGGGAGTGATAGGCGCTGGCGGCGCGCGGCCAGTCGTTGCGCGTGGCGTTCAATTCGGTGAGGAAGCGCGCGGCGTAGCGGGCATTCGCCGCCGGGTCGAAGGCCTCCTCCAGCGAGGCGAAGGCGTTGGGATGGTGGCGCAGATTGATCTGCATGCAGCCGACATCGATGGAGCGCACGCCGCGCGCCTGTTCGGCCTGCACCGCGGCAATCGCTGCCGCCTTGGTGGGAAAGAACTGCCCGCGCCCCTCGGCATTGATGGTCCAGGGCCAGGGGTGGAAGGCCCCTGTCTCGGGGTCGCGGCGGCCGGATTCGACGCGGGCGATGGCGCTCAGCAGATGCGCGGGCAGGTTCGCGGCGCGCTCCGCGGCCTGGATCGCGGCGCGGCAGAGCCGGCCGGGTTCGGCGGCGGCGGGGGCGGACAGCAGGAGGATCAGGGCGGTCAGCAAAGGGCGCATGCGCTCTCTGGCGCAAGCGCCATGCCAGATCAGGGCACCGGCAGGCTGGCCGGCGGCTCGGCGGGTGCCTCGGCGGGGGCAGGGGCCGGGGTGGGCGGCTCGGCCGGCGCGGCGCCCGCCGGGCTGGGCGCAAGGGTAGGGGCCGGTGTAGGGGCCGGGGTAGAGGCCGGGGCGGCGGGCGGCTCCGGCTCACGCGTGTAGTCCGGCACGATCCGCGCCTGGGTGCCGGCAATGACCAGCACCCGCGTGCCGAGACCCAGCGGCGTGGCGTCGCGCTGCGTCACCGAGACCAGGGTGCCATCCGTCCGGCGCACGATGTATTCGATGGCCGTGGTGTCGCCCGCCACGCGCTCGGTCGCGCTGCCGATCAGCCCGCCGACCAGCGCCCCGCCGACCGCGCCGATGGCGCCCGCCATGTTGCCGCCCGGCGTCTGGGAGCCGACGATGCCGCCTGCCGCACCGCCCGTGGCCGCGCCGGTGGCGCCATCGGCCTGCACCACGACCCGGCGCAGCCCCACGACCACCCCCTGCTCGACGCGGTTCACCTGCTGCACGGCGCCGGTGGCGTAGGCGTCGGGCGAGAAGCGCTGGCCGCAGCCTGCGAGCAGGACCAGGGGCGCCAGCAGGACCGGGAGGGCGAGGAAAGGCATGCGCATGGTGGCGCACAGATAGGCCACGGCTGGCCGCCCCGCCACCCGCGGCATCATCAGGACGTCATCCCGCCGCGAGCGGGCCGCGCTATCCTGGCGCGCCTCAGGGGGAACCGCCATGGACAGCGTGCGACGCCACATCCTCGATCTCTCGCGCCGCGGCCTGCTGCGCGGCGGTACGGCGGCGGCGGCGCTGGCGGCGCTGCAGCCGGCCTTCAGCCGCAGCGTGCTCGCCCAGCCCGTGTTCCGGGCCTATCCCTTCACCCTCGGCGTGGCCTCCGGCGATCCCCTGCCCGATGGCTTTGTGATCTGGACGCGCCTCGCCCCCGAGCCGCTGGCCGGCGGCGGCCTGCCGCGGGTGGCGATGGAGGTGGGCTGGGAGGTCGCGACCGATCCGCAGATGCGCGAGGTGGTGGCGCGCGGCACCGCGCTCGCCCGGCCCGAGCTCGGCCATGCCGTGCATGTCGAGGTCGCGGGGCTGCAGCCGGGCCGGCCCTACCACTACCGTTTCCGCGCGGGGCGGGAGGCGAGCCCGGTGGGGCGCAGCCGCACCGCGCCCGCGCCCGAGGCCATGCCCGCCCGGCTGCGCTTCGTCTCCGCCGGCTGCCAGCACTATGAGGTCGGCCACTTCACCGCCTGGCGGCACATCGCGGAGGAGCCGGATCTCGATTTCGTCGCCCATTATGGCGACTACATCTACGAATATCGCGCCCGCGGCAGCGCGCCGGGCGCCGTGCCGGCGGTGCGCCAGCACAATTCGGACGAGATCTACACGATCGACGACTACCGCAACCGCTACGCGCTCTACCGCGGCGACGCCGACCTCCAGGCCGCCCACGCCGCGCACCCCTTCCTGATGTCCTTCGACGACCATGAGGTGGACAACAACTGGGCCGGGCCGGTGAGCGAGGAGGATGGCTCGGCCCGCTTCCCCGTCGCCGTGCCGCCCGAGATCTTCGCCCTGCGCAAGCAGATCGCCTTCCAGGCCTGGTACGAGGCCATGCCGCTGCGCCGCGCGCAGCTGCCGCGCGGGCCCGAGATCACGGCGTATCGCGCGCTGCGCTGGGGCCGGCTGGCCGATGTCGCGGTGCTGGATACGCGCAGCTACCGCGATGACCAGCCCTGCGGCGACGTGAACGGCGCGCCCTGCGCGGCGGTGGCGAACCCGCAGGCGCAGGTGCTCGGCCCGGCGCAGGAGCGCTGGCTGATGGAACGCCTGGCCACCACCCCCGCCACCTGGAAGGTGCTGGCGCAGCAGGTGCCGATCATGCGCCGCGATTTCGGCACCACCGGCCCCTCGATCTCCATGGACAAGTGGGACGCCTACCCGGCGGCGCGCGACCGGCTGTTCCGCCACATCCATGCGGCGGGGGTGAAGAACGTCACGGTACTGACCGGCGATGTGCATCAGGCCTGGGCGGGGACGCTCAAGCTGGACTTCGCAGATGAGCGCAGCCCGGTCGTCGGCACCGAATTCGTCGCCACCTCGATCACCTCGGGCGGCGACGGGTCGGAGGTGCAGGCCCAGACGCCGCGGGTGCTGGAGCGCAACCCGCATGTCGCCTTCTTCAACAACCGCCGCGGCTACACGCTGCAGGAGGCGACGGCGCAGCGGATGGAGGCGCGCTTCAAGGGGATGGATTTCGTGACGCGTCCGGGCGCGCCCCTGGTCGAGAAGGGTCGCTTCGTGGTCGAGGCCGGCGGCGGGGCCTTGCAGCGCGGGTAGCTTGCCGACGCCGCCCGCCCGCGCGACGCTTCCGCGCAACAGCGGGAGGGCAGCGCGATGGCGCGGATCGGTTTTGTGGGCCTGGGCAACATGGGCGGGCCGATGGCGCGCAACCTGGTCAAGGCCGGGCACGCGGTGGCGGTGTTCGACCTGGACGCTGCCGCCATGGCCCGCGTGGGGGGCGCCACCACCGCCGCCAGCGCGGCTGATGCGGCGCGGGGCGCCGATGTCGTCCTCACCATGCTGCCCGCCGGGGCGCATGTGCGCGACGCCTGGCTCGGCGCGGGCGGCATGGCGGCGGCGAGCGCGCCCGATGCGGTGCTGATCGATTGCTCGACCATCGATGTCGCCTCGGCGCGCACCGTCGCCGAGCAATGCGGGCGCGCCTTCCTCGATGCGCCGGTCTCGGGTGGGGTGATGGGGGCGGAGGCGGCGAGCCTCACCTTCATGGTTGGCGGCGCGGCCGAGGCCTTCGCGCGTGCCGAGCCGATCCTGAAGCAGATGGGCCGCGCGGTGATCCATTGCGGCGCGGCCGGGGCGGGGCAGGCGGCGAAGGCCTGCAACAACATGATGCTCGCCGCCACCATGATCGTGACCGCCGAGGCCTTCGTGCTGGCCGAGAGCCTCGGCCTGTCGCACCAGGCGCTGTTCGAGGTGGCGTCCAAATCCTCCGGCCAGTCCTGGAGCCTGACCACCTACTGCCCGGTCCCCGGTCCCGTGCCCGGCAGCCCGGCGAACCGCGACTACGTGCCGGGCTTCGCCGCGAGCCTGATGCTGAAGGACCTCGGTCTGGCAGTGGGCGCGGCCGAGGCGGGCGGCGTGGCGACGCCGATCGGCGCGCGGGCGCTGGAACTCTACCGCGCCTTCGTCGAGGCCGGCGGGGGCGGAACCGACTTCTCCGGCATCATCCGGATGCTGCGCGGGGAGGGGTGATGCGCACGGAGGTATACAACGGCACACAGATGACCTAGCCTCCCGCCAAATCCGCCGGAGCGCGGCACGGTGAGGGAAACGGACCATCATGGCATCGGCCAAGACCGAATATGGCGTGGCGTCGCTGGATCTCGGTGTCACCAAGGCGCTGGCGGGCTTCATCGCTGGGCTGCGCTTCGCCGACCTGCCAGCCCCCGTGGTGCATGAAGCCCGGCGCGGCGTGATGGACATGATCGGCTGCGCGCTGGCCGCGAGCCGCCACCCCACCATCGGCATCCTGCTCGAGACCTTCGCCGCCACCGGCTCGGCCCCCATCGCGCGGGTGCTGGGGCAGGGCGGGAAGCGGCTCGGTTTGCTCGACGCGCCGGTGGCGAATGGGCAGATGGGCCATCTGCTGGATTTCGACGACACGCATATGGGCGGGGTGGTGCTGCACACCTCCTCGCCCCTGCTCTCGGCGCTGCTCGCGCTGGCCGAGCACAGGCCGGTCTCGGGGCGCGATCTGATCGTCGCCTATGTCGGCGGCTTCGAGGCCGGCGTGCGCGCGGGCCAGGGCGCGCCGGCGCATCATGATGGCGGCTGGCACCTGACCGGCACGCTGGGCGCCATCGCCGCCGGGGCGGGCGCGGCGCGGCTGCTCGGGCTCGATGCGCAGCAGACCAACCACGCCATCGGCATCGCCACCACCCAGGCGGCGGGGATGCAGCAGAACCGCGGCACGATGTGCAAATCCTTCCACGCCGGGAAGGCGGCGGCGAGCGGGGCGCTGGCGGGGCTGCTCGCGGCGCGCGGCTTCAACAGCTCCGAGGAGATCCTCGAGGGCAAGCGCGGCTTCACGCGAATCTACAGCACCGTGGCCGCGCCCGAGCGCATCACGGAGGGCCTGGGCGAGCGCTTCGAACTGACGCGCAACGGCTACAAGCCCTATGCCTGCGGCATCGTGCTGCACCCCCTGATCGATGCGATGATCGCGCTGCACGGCACGGCGCGCCTCCCGGCCGAGGCGGTCGAGCGCGTGGAGCTGCAGGTGCACCCGCATGCGGTGAAGATCACGGGCGTCGATGATCCGAAGTCGGGGCTGATGTCGAAGTTCAGCATCAACCACTCGGCCTCCGTCGCCTATCTCGACGGCACGGCGGGCATTGCGCAGTACAGCGATGCGCGGGCGCGGTCCGCCGATGTGCTGGCCTTCCGGCCGAAGGTGCAAGTCACCACGGTGGAGAGCTTCGGCAAGGACCAGGCCCATGCCACGCTGGTCGCCACCGATGGCCGCCGCTTCGAGGCCCCGGTCGCGCATGCCTCCGGCACCGTCGCCAATCCGATGTCCGACGCGGCGCTGGAGCGGAAATTCCTCGGCAATGCGGCCGAGACGCTGGGGGCGGAGCGCGCGCAGCGCCTGGCGGGGGTGATCTGGGCGCTGGATGAGGTCGCCGATGTCCGCGACCTCATCGCGCTCTGCGTCTAGGCGCGCGGGCATGGCGGCGCGGCGCTTCGACAAGGATGTGCTGGCGGGCCTCGCGCTCGCGGGCCTGGGCAGCTTCATCGCGCTGCGTGCGACGAGCTGGGATCTGATGGGCGAGGACGGGCCGGGGCCGGGCTTCTTCCCGCTCGGCTATGGCGTGCTGATGTTGGCACTTTCCCTGGTGCTGGTGCTGCGCGCGCTGTTCCGGCCCTCGCCGGATTCGCTCGCCAGCAGCGACCTCTCCGGCCATGTGCGCGCGCTGGCCACCTGGGCGGTCTTCGCGGGCTCGGCGGTGGCGATGCAGGTCACGGGCTTCGTGCTCGGCTTCGCGGTGCTGAGCAGTTTCATCGTCGCCTATGTGTTCCGCCGCGGCTGGCGCAACGCGCTGGCCGTGGGCGTGGCCTGCTCGGCCGGCTTCTGGCTCGTGTTCACGCAACTGCTCGGCGTGGCGCTGCCCGCCGGACCCTGGGGGTTCTGATGGACGTCCTCAGCGGCCTTGGCCAGGGCTTCGCCGTCGCGCTGCAGCCAATGAACCTGGTGTGGTGCCTGGTGGGCTGCTTCCTCGGCACCATCGTGGGCATCCTGCCGGGCCTCGGCCCCGCCGCGACCATCGCGCTGCTGCTGCCGCTGACCTACGGGATGGATCCCACGGGCGGCATCATCATGCTTTGTGGCATCTATTTCGGCGCGAAATACGGCGGCTCCACAACCTCGATCCTGCTCAACATCCCGGGCGAGGCGTCTTCCGTCGTCACCTGCCTCGATGGCTACCAGATGGCGCGCAACGGGCGCGCGGGGGCGGCCTTGGGGATCTCGGCCATCGCCTCCTTCATCGCGGGCACCTTCGGCATCGTGGCACTCACGCTGATGGCCCCCCCGATCGCCGCCTTCGCGCTGCACTTCAGCTCGCCCGAGTATTTCGCGCTGATGGTGCTGGGCCTGTCGCTGGTGGTGGTGCTGGGCGGATCCTCGCTCATCAAGGCGCTGCTCGCGCTGCTGGTGGGGCTGTGGCTGACCTCGATCGGCACGGATCTCTTCACCTCGCAGAGCCGCTTCACCTTCGGATCGAGCTTCCTGATCAGCGGCATCGACTTCATGATCATCGCGATCGGCGTCTTCGCCATCGCCGGCGTGATGGAGAGCATCCAGCAGGGCGAGGAGAACACGCCCCTGCCGGTGCCGAACTCGGTGCGCGAGCTGCTGCCCTCCTGGGCCGAGCTGAAGGCCTGCCGCTTCGCCTTCGCCAATGGCTCGGTGGTGGGCTTCCTGGTGGGCGTGCTGCCCGGCGCGGGATCCTCCATCGCCTCCTTCATCGCCTATGGCATCGAGAAATCGGTCTCGAAGCATCCCGAGAAATTCGGCACCGGCGTGCCCGAGGGCGTGGCCGCGCCGGAGGGGGCGAACAACGCGGATTCCGGCGGCGCGCTGGTGCCGCTGCTCACGCTCGGCATTCCGGGCGGCGGCACCACCGCCATCCTGCTCTCGGCGCTGATCCTGTGGGGGGTGAAGCCCGGGCCGCTGATGATGATGGAATCGCCCGCCGTCTTCTGGGGCCTCGTCGCCAGCCTCTATATCGGCAACATCGTGCTGCTGGTGCTGAACCTGCCGCTGGTGCCGGTCTTCGCGCAGATCCTGCGCATTCCGCTGCATGTGCTGTTCCCGATCATCTTCGGGCTCGCCCTGGTGGGGGCCTATTCCGTCTCCGACAATGTGATGAACCTCGCCCTGCTCGCGGGCTTCGGCCTGCTCGGCTACGTCATGGCGAAGTTCGATTTCCCCACCGCGCCGCTCATCCTGGGCTTCGTGCTCGGCGATGCGATGGAGCGCGCGGTGCGCCAATCGCTCACCATGTCCATGGGCGACCCGACCATCCTGGTGGAGCGGCCGATCTCGGCCGTGATGCTGGGCCTTGCGGCGCTGATCCTGCTGGCGCCGCCGCTGCTGGCGGCGCGCCGCCGGCGCCGTGCCGCGACTGCCTGACTTCGATTGCTGCGAAACCAAAGGGAGAGAGACATGCAACGCCGCCACCTGCTCGCCACCGGTGCCGCCTTCGGCCTCGGCGCCAGCCTGCCCGCCCGCGCCCAGTCCGGCTGGGTGCCCACGCGCCCGATCGAGATCGTGGCCCATAACGGCCCGGGCAGCGGCCCCGATGTCTTCGCCCGCGCCGTCGCCACCGCGCTCGAGACCGAGCGCCTCGCGCCCGTGCGCCTGCAGATCGTCAACCGCGTCGGCGGCGGTGGTGCGACGGCGATGAACTATATCGTCGACAAGCGCGGCGACCCGCATGTGCTGGGCGTCTGGACCAGCCTGTGGCTCTCCCTGCCGCTGGTGCAGGCCGAGGCGCGTGCCCAGACCTCCGACATGACGCCCATCACCCGCATCGCGATCGAGCCCGCGCTGGTTGTCACGCGCGCGGAGAGCCCGCATCGCACCATGGCGGATTTCATCAACGCGGCGAAGGCGCGCCCGGGTGCGCTGCGCCAGTCCGGCGGTTCGCCCACGGCGCGCGACAACCTCGTGCGGCAATTGCTGATGGCGCATACCGGCGCGCGCTGGGCCTTCATCTCCTTCCCCGGCGGGGGCGAGCGTGTCTCGGCCGTGCTGGGCGGGCATGTGGACATCATGATCGCGGAGCCGAGCGAGGCGGGTGAGCAGGTGCGCGCGGGCCGCATGCGCGTGCTGGCGCAGGTCGGCAACTCGCGCCTGCCCGGCTTCCCCGACGTGCCGACGCTCAGCGAGGCCGGCTTCGCCATCACCGATGTGGTGCAGGCGCGCGGCCTGCTCGCGCCGCCGGGCATCCCGGCCGAGGCGGTGGCCTTCTACCAGGGCATGTTCCAGCGCATGAGCGAAAGCGCGACCTGGAAGAAGTATCTCGACGACAACCAGTTCCAGGGCGCCTGGCTCTCGGCGGCCGATACCGGGAAGTTCTTCGAGGAATACAAGGGCACGCTGCGCGGCATCCTGCAGGAAGCGGGCGTGCGCGTGGTGCGCTGAGCCCGGCCCGCCATGCCGGTCGATCTCCTGCCCGCGGTGATGGTGGGCCTTGCCGCCTATCTCACCGCGATCATCGGCGGGCTGGCCGGCTATGGCACGGGGCTGCTGATGCCGATCGCGCTGGTGCCGATCATCGGCGCGAGTGCCACGGTGCCGGTGCTGGCCGTCTCGGGCCTGTTCAACAACGCCACGCGCCTCGCGGTGTTCCGCGACCGGGTGGAATGGGCGCGCGTGGTGCCGCTGACGCTGGCCGCGATCCCGGCCTGCTTCGTCGGCGCCGCGCTGTTCACGCTGCTGAGCGGGCGGCAGGTGGCGCTGCTGCTGGGGCTCACACTGGTGGTGATGGTGCCGCTGCGGCGCTGGCTCGCGGGTCGCACGCTGAAGGTGGGGCCGGTTGGCGTGCTGATGCTGGGGGCGGCCTATGGGCTGGTCACGGGCGGCACGCCGGGCGGGGGCGTGGTGCTGATCGCGGCCCTGGTCGCGCTCGGCCTGCCGCCGCAGGCGGTGGTGGCGACGGATGCGGCGATCTCGCTGGTGGTGGGGCTGGTGAAGGTGCTGACCTTCCAGGCGCTGGGCGAATTGCCGGGCTGGGCCTGGGCGCTGGCGCTGGTGGTGGGGCTGATCAGCATCCCCGGCGTGATGACGGCGCGCTGGCTGGGCGCGCGCATGAGCCTCAAGCTGCACACGGCGCTGCTGGATGCGGCCATCCTCACCGGCGGGGGCTTCCTCGCGCTGCGCGGCATGGGTGTGTTGTGACGCAAGGAGTTTCGTGAATGGCAGGCAAGCCGGCAGCGCCGCTTTCGCCCGAGATCATCGGCCTCGCGGCGCATGTCGCCGGCGCGGCGACGCGCCCGCTGCCCGATCGCGTGGTGGCGAAGACGAAGCTGCATCTGCTGGATTCGCTCGCCGCCATCGTCTCGGGCACGCAACTGGCAGCCGGCGTGCAGGGCGCGCGCTTCGTCGCCCCCACCGGGGGGGCTGCGGAGGCACTCGCGATCGGCGCGCGGATGCTGCTGCCCGCCGCGCAGGCCGCCTTCGCCAACGCCATGGCGGCCCATGCCGATGAGACGGATGACAGCCACCTCGCCGGCCGTTGCCATCCCGGCTGCGCCATCGTGCCCGCCGCGCTCGCCATCGCCGAGCAGGTGGATGCGGATGGCGAGAGCCTGCTGCGCGCCGTCGCCACGGGCTATGAGGTCGCCGCGCGCGTCAACATCGCGATGGGCTTCTCCTCCCCCGCCAAGGCGAAGCACAGCACGCACAGCATCGGCCCGGCTTTCGGCGCGGCGGCTGCCTGCGCGGTGCTGCTGCGCTTCGACGAACGGCAGGTGCGCCACATGCTGGCCTACAGCGCGCAGCAGGCGAGCGGCATTCCCTTCTGGAACCGCGACCCGCACCACATCGAGAAGGCTTTCGATTTCGCGGCCATGCCGGCGCGCAACGGCACCCTCGCCGCGCTGATGGTGGCTTCGGGATTCACCGGCGTGGAGGATTGCCTGAGCGGGGCGCACAACCTGTTTGCCGCCTTCGCGGAACGCGCCAACCCCGCCGCGCTGCTCGAGGGCCTGGGCGAAGTCTTCGAGATCGAGCGCGCCTCGATCAAGAAATGGTGCGTGGGCTCGCCGATCCAGGCGGTGCTGGATGCGGTGGTCGCCATCACCGGGGGCGCGCGCCACGCGCCGGGCGACATCGCGGCGATCACCATCACCATGCCCGATGACCGCATCCACATCGTCGATGACCGCGCCATGCCCGATGTCTGCGTGCAGCATCTGGCGGCACTCGCGCTGCTCGACGGCACGGTGGGCTTCGCGGCCGGGCATGATGTGGCGCGCATGCGCGACCCGGCGGTGCTGGCGCTGCGCGCGAAGATGCGCCTGGTGCCGAGCGCCGAGCTCACCGTCGCGACCCCCGCGCGCCAGGCGATCGTGGAGATCGAATTCGCCGATGGTCGCACGCGCCGGCACCATGCCCGCGCCGTGCGCGGCACGCCGGAGAACCCGATGACGGTGCCGGAGGTCGAGGCCAAGGCCTTCGAACTCGTCGCACCCCTGCTGGGCGAGGATCATGCCCGCGCGCTGCTCGAAGCCCTGCGGGAGATGGATGCGGGGCTGCGCGTGCGCAGCCTGCGGCCGCTGTTGCACCTGATTGAATCGCCGAAGGAACATGACCATGGATGACAAGCCGATGCAGGGCCAGGTGGCGCTGATCACGGGCGGCGTGCGGCGCATCGGTCGCGCGACGGCCCTCGCCTTGGCTGCCGAGGGCGCGGATGTGGTGCTGCATGCCCGCTCCTCCCGCGCCGAGGCCGAGGGCGTGGCGCAGGAGGTCATGGCGCTGGGCCGCCGCGCCCTGGTCGTGCTCGCGGACGTGACCGATGAGGCCGGCGTCGAGGCGATGATGGCCGAAATCGATGCCCAGTTCGGCCGGCTCGACATCCTGGTGAACAATGCCGCGCTGCGCGGCGAGGATCCCTTCCTGCAGATGAGCTTCGCGCGCTGGCGCGAGATCACCGGCACGATCCTGGATGGCGCCTTCCTGTGTTCGCGCGCCGCGCTGCGCCGCATGGTGCCGCGCGGCCAGGGGCGGATCATCAACATGGGCGGGCTCTCCGCGCATCTCGGCGCGCCGGACCGCGCGCATGTGATCGCGGCGAAGGCCGGGCTGGTCGGCCTCACGCGTGCCTTGGCGGTGGAATTCGCGGCGCATGGCGTGACCGTGAACTGCGTGATCCCGGGCAAGATCGGCGGCAAGCGCTCGGCCGGTTCGGGCCATGGCATCGCGGGCGCGCCCATCGTCGGGCGCGAGGGCGTGCCGGAGGATGTGGCCGAGGTCATCCGCCTGCTCTGCCGCCCCGCGAGCAGCTACATCACCGGGCAATCCATCCATGTGAATGGCGGGTTGTTCCTGCCGTGATGGACAAGGGGCCGCTGCCGGAGGGTGACATCTCGCGTGCCGAATTCGTCTATCGGCAATTGCGGCAGGGCATCCGCAGCGGCCTCTACCGCCCGGGCCAGCGCATCCGCGAGGCGCAGCTGGCCGAGGCGCTGAACACCAGCCGCACCCCGGTGCGCGAGGCGATCCGCCGGCTGGAGACGGATCGCCTGATCGAGGATGTGCCGGGCAGGGGCCTCGCCATCGCCGCGCTGGATGAGGCGCAGGTGCGCGAGCTCTATCAGTTCCGCGCGGCGCTGGAGGGCACGGCGGCGGAGATGGCGGCGCTGCAGGCCTCGGCCTTCGACGTGGCGGCGCTGCGCGAGATCCTGGCGCAGATGCGCGCGGCGGCGGCCGAGGCACCGCGCGCGGCGCAGCTCAATCGCCAGCTGCACCAGGGCATCTGCCAGGCGGCGCGCAACACCTTCCTCACCCACGCCATGGCGCCGCTGAACGATTTCATGGCGCTGCTGCCGGGCACGACCTACCAGACGCCGGGCCGCATGGCCGATGTGCTGGCCGAGCACGAGGCGATCGTCGAGGGCATCGCCCAGCGCACGCCCGCCGCCGCCGGGGCGGCGATGCGCGCGCATATCGAGGCCGCCGGCCGGTTCCGGCTGCAGATGATGTTCAGCCTGCGGTAAGGCCCTTGTCGGCCAGCGGGCGGAAATCCGCCTGCGTCTCCAGCTTCAGCAGCATGTCGAGCAGCGCCTCGGACGCGGCGTCGGGCACCGCGGCGAAGCGGGTGTTGGCGCGGTACTTGGCCACCAGCTCCGCGAGCGGCATCGCCTGGTTCTTGCCGCCGCGCAGGCAGGGCTGGCGCGTCTCCACGACCCTGCCATCGGTGAGCGTGGCGCGCACATGGCCCGTGTAGTTGCGCGGATACTCGTTGTCGGGATCGATGACGTAGCTGATCTTCCCGGCCAGGGCGCGCACCTTGGGCTCATGCACCCGTTCCTCGGTGAACTGCGCGAGGCCCGCATCGCCATCGATCAGCGCGACCGCGATGCAATAGGGCGTGCTGAACTTGGCCCCATAGCCGGTCGGCGGATTCTGCTTCAGCGCCAGCGGCGCCCAGAGCCGGTGCACCGTGCCCTCGCCCACCTCGCAGACGATGCTCGCGATCTGTTCGGGCGTCACACCCTGCGCGCGCAGCATCAGCGCGGCGTCGATGAAGGGCTGCGTCATGGTGCCGCAGGCATAGGGCTTGAAGGCGACATCGGCGGCCACCCAGGCCTTGCCGAGATCGGCCGTCAGCGGCGTGAAATCCGGCTTCAGCGAGGGCGCGAAGGCGCGGTAGAGCCCGTGCGTGCCCTCGAACACCGTGCGCGGGCCATCGAAGCCCGCGCGCGCCATCATCGCCGCGCGCAGCCCCGCCTGCGCCGCCCAGCCGGCATGCATGCGCTTGGTGGAGGAACCATCTGCCAGATATTCGATGATGCCCGACGCCGCACTGCCCGCGATGCCGAGCGCGTGGGTCAGCTTGCCCTCATCCAGCCCCATCGCATGGCCGCAGGCGAGCGCGGCGGCCATGGTGCCGAGGATGGAGGTCGGGTGGAAACCGCCAGCATGCACGCCCTTCTGCGCCACGAGGCCGAGGCGGCACATCACCTCGATCCCCACCGCCATCGAGGCCATGGCCTGCGCGCCCGAAAGCCCATCGCGCTCGGCGAGTGCGAGCACGGCGGGCACGATGACGGCGCCGGAATGCACCGGGCAGCCTTCGAAGGTGTTGTCGAAATCCTCGCCATGCGCGGCGATTCCGTTGACGAAGGCGGCGCCGCCCGCATCCATGCGCCGCGCGTGGCCGAAGGCGGTGCAGGGGCCATCCGTGTCCCAGGAATCGCGCGCCGCCACCGTGTAGACCTCATGCCGCGCGGAGAGGCAAAGCCCCACCGTATCGACCACGGTCGCGACCACCTGCGCGCGCACATTGGCCGGCACATCGGCCAGCGTCACGCCGCGCGTCCAGGCGGCGAGGATCTGCGAGAGCGAGGGGGCGGGGGCGGCTGCGGTCATCGACATCTCCGGTGTTGGTTTTGCCGAATCGTGTCGCGCATCAAGGCTTCTTCGGCAAGGCACGCCCGCTGACCACGGCGGCCGCGCCGAAGCGCGCGCGCAGCTTCTCCACCGCCTGCCATTTCGCGCTGCGCCGCGCCGAATCGGGATCCGCGAGATCCGGCAGGTCGGCCTGCGCGCCCGGGGCGAGGGGCTGCGCGCCGATGCCGATCAGGCGGAAGGCCTCGCCCGTGGCCTCGCGCGCCAGCATCGGCTGCGCGGCCTTGAACAGCGTCTCCGGCAGGCGCGTGGGCCCGGCGAGGCGCGTGGTGCGCGTGCGGCTTTCGAAGCCTGCGGTCTTGAGCTTCAGCACCACGCCGGCGGCGGCCAGGTTCTTCTCACGCAGCCGATGGCCGAGCTTCTCGCAGAGTCGCCAGAGCGGCGCCTCGAGATCGGCGAGCGCGCGCAGATCGGCCTCGAAGGTCGTCTCGGCCGAGATGCTCTTCGTCGTGCGTTCCGGATCGACGCGCCGCGCATCCTCGCCGCGGGCGCGGGCGACCAGCGAGGGCCCGTCCTCGCCGAAGCGCCGTGCGGCTTCGCGCGCGTCGAGCGTGGCCAACTGGCCGAGCCGCGTGAAGCCCGCGCCGTGCAGCTTCTTCGCCAGCGCCGGCCCGACGCCGGGCAGCAGCCCCACCGGCTGCTCGGCCAGCCAGTCGATGGCCTCCGTGCCCAGCACGGCGAAGCCGCGCGGCTTGTCGCGCTCGGCGGCGAGCTTCGCCAGCAGGCGGTTGCGCGCGAGGCCGATGGAGACGGTGATGCCCACCTCCCGCTCCACCGCGCGGGCGAAGCGCGTCAGCGTCAGCGCCGGGGGCGCGCGATGCAACGCCTCGGTGCCGGAAAGATCCAGCACCGCCTCATCGATCGAGAGCGGCTGCACCAGCGGCGTGAGGGATTCCATCAGCTCGCGCACCTTGCGTGCGGCGGCGACGTATTTCGCCATGTCCGGCTTGATCACCACCGCGTCCGGGCAGGCGGCGAGCGCCTTGAACATCGGCATCGCGCTGCGCACGCCGCGCGTGCGCGCCACATAGCAGGCCGCCGAGACCACGCCGCGCCGCCCGCCGCCGACGATGACGGGCCGTGTCAGCAGCTCCGGCCGGTCGCGCTTCTCGACGCTGGCGTAGAAGGCGTCGCAATCGACATGCGCGACGGCGAGGGTGAGGAGTTCCGGATGCGTGGCGATGCGGCGCGAGCCGCAGGAGGGGCAGCGGGGGAAGGGGTCTTCGCCCTGGTGGTCGCAATCGCGGCAAAGGCTCGGCATGTCACGCGCGCGCCCGCAGCAGCGGCATCAGCGCGAAGGCGGCGAGCAGCGCGAAATAGACCTGCCCGTCGGGCGTGGCCGCGCGTTCCAGCCAAAGCCCCGGCCCGCGCCCGCGCAGCAGCGCGCCCATCGCGGTCTCGGCCAGCAGCAGCAGGAGAAGGCCCACCGCCCCCATGCCGAGGCGCGCGCGCGGCGTGGCCGGCACCGCGCAGATCCGCGCCACCCAGGGGGCGAGCCACCACATCGCGCCCAGCATCGGCACGGCCTCGACCAGCACCGCGCCTGTCGCGCCCAGCCAGGGTTCCAGGGCGAAGATGCGGATCGGGCCGAGCAGGAAGCCGAGGCCGAACATCACGGCGAACCACAGGACGCCCGCCGCGAGCACGGCCTCACCCGCCATCCCACAGCCGCGCCGCGCCGAGCACGCCGGACGAGTCGCCATGCCGCGCGCGGCGGACCGGCGTGGTGCAGACATCGGAGAAGACGTGGCGCGGGATCAGCTTCGGCAGCGCGACATAGAGGTGGTCCATGTTCGACAGCCCGCCGCCGAGCACGATCTCCTCCGGATCAACCAGATTGATCACGGCGGCGAGGGCGCGGGCGAGGCGCTCCACATGGCGGTCGAGCGCGGCCTGCGCGGCGGCCTCGCCGGCGGCGGCGCGGGCGGGGAGTGTGCTTGCATCCTCCGCCCCCGGCCCATCGGCGTCGCGCGCCAGAGCGGGGCCGCAGAGGAAGGTCTCGATGCAGCCGTGCTGGCCGCACCAGCAGCGCGGGCCGGGATGCTCGGCCGGGGTCATCCAGGGCAGCGGGTTGTGGCCCCACTCGCCGCCCACCCGGTTCAACCCCTCGATCAGCCGGCCATTCATCACCAGCCCGCCGCCCACGCCCGTGCCGAGGATGACGGCGAAGCCCGAGCGCGCGCCTTCGGCGAATTCGCTCATCGCCAGGCAATTCGCGTCGTTGGAGAGCCGCACGGGCCGGCCGAGTTTCAGGGCAAGGTCGGCCCCGAAGGGCTTGCCGTTGAGGAAGGTGGAGTTGGCGCCGCGGATCAGCCCGGTGGCGGGGCTCTCGCTGCCCGGGATGCCCAGACCCACCGTGGCCGCACCACCAAGCTCGGCCTCCGCCCCCGCGACCAGCGCGCCGATCGCCTCCAGCGCCGCGCCATAGTCGCGCGGGGTGGCGATTCGCCGGCGCAGGCGCAGCGTGCCGTCGGGGGCGAGGGCCGCCACCTCGATCTTGGTGCCGCCGAAATCGATGCCGAGCCGCCATTTCATGGCGCCAGGGTGGCCGCGCGGGCGCGCCCCGGCAAGCGGCCCGAGGCGGAGCCGCCCAGGACCTTGCGGCTGAGGCGGGGCGGTGGTGGAGTCGGGGGCATGAGCGACACCATTCTCGACGTCCAGGGCCTGACCTGCCCGCTGCCCGTGCTCAAGGCCAACAAGGCGCTGCGGGCCCTCCCGCCCGGCGGGCGGCTGGTGGTGCTGGCGACCGATCCGGCCAGCGTGAAGGATTTCCGCGCCTATGCGGCGGAAACCGGCCACGCGCTGGTGGCCTTCAGCGAGGACAAGGGCGTCTATCGCTACACGCTGAAGAAGCGCGAGCAGGAGCCTGCGGCATGAGGCGGGCCGCGGGCTTCAGGCTGGCCGAGCGACCGAATGGCCGCCGCCGCCAGTGCGGCGAAGCCAAGGCCGCGGATGCGGCCACCCGGCGATTGAGGGCCAAGACATGAGCGTCCTGCTGTTCAGCCATCGCGCCTGCCTCAACCACGACCCCGGCCCGCACCACCCCGAATGCCCCGACCGGCTGCGCGCCGTGCTGCGCGCCCTGGATAGCGAGGAATTCTCCGACCTGCTGCGCGACGAGGCCCCCCAGGCCACGGTGGAACAGCTTGAGCGCGTGCATCCGGCCAACTACGTCCAGGCCATCCTCGGCATCCGGCCCGAGCCCGATGACCAGGTGGCGCTGGATGGCGACACCATCATGAGCTGGGGCAGCGCCGAGGCCGCGCTTCGTGCCGCCGGCGCCGCCGTTGCCGGGGTGGATGCGGTCTGCCGGGGCGAGGTGCGCCGCGTCTTCTGCGCCGTCCGCCCGCCCGGCCACCATGCCGAGCCGAACCGGCCCATGGGTTTTTGTCTGTTTGCCAATGCCGCCGTGGCCGCCCGCCACGCCCAGGCGGTGCATGGCATCGCCCGCGTCGCGGTGGTGGATTTCGACGTGCATCACGGCAATGGCACCCAGGCCTGTTTCGAGGCCGATGCCAGCCTGTTCTACGCCAGCAGCCACCAATCCCCCTGCTACCCCGGCACCGGGGAGGCGCATGAGACGGGCGTGGGCAACATCCTGAACGCGCCCCTGCCGCCCGGCGCCGATGGCGCGGCCTTCCGCGCCGCCTGGCGGGACCATCTGCTGCCGGCGCTTGAGGCCTTCGCGCCCGACCTGCTGATCATCTCCGCCGGCTTCGACGCCCATGCGCGCGACCCCCTGGCCCAGCTGCGGGTGCGGGAGGGCGATTTCGCCTGGCTCACCACCGAGCTTTGCGGCATCGCCGACCGCCATGCGGGGGGCAAACTGGTCTCCCTGCTCGAAGGCGGCTACGATCTGGAGGCGCTGGCGAGCTCCGCCGCCACCCATGTCCGGGCGCTGATGCACGCCTGAACGGCGCGCCCCTCAGCCCCTCCTTTCCGATTTCTCTGGTCCTGGAACGCCCCATGCCGTCAACTGAACTTGACACTCCGAAGCCGGTCGGCACCATGACATTCGAGGAGGCGTTGGCGGAGCTTGAGGGGATCGTGAAGAACCTGGAAGGCGGCAAGGGCAGGCTGGAAGAGGCGGTCAGCGCCTATGAGCGCGGCGCCGCGCTGCGCGCCCATTGCGAGCAGAAGCTGGCCGAGGCCGAGGCCAAGGTGCAGGCGATCGTCGATGGTCCCGGCGGGCAGTCCCTGCGGGACGCCACCTGATGTCCGCCTCCTCCGCGCCCCTGGCCGCCGCGCTGCGCGAGGCCGCCGCCGAGATCGATTCGGCGCTCGACATGCTGCTGCCCCAGGCCGAGGGGCCGGAGGCACCGCTGCTGGCCGCCATGCGCTACGCCACGATCGGCGGCGGCAAGCGCATGCGTGGCTTCCTGGTGCTGGAAGGCGCGCGGCAGTTCGGCGTCTCCCGCCAATCGGCACTGCGCGTGGCGGCGAGCATCGAGATGCTGCACGCCTATTCCCTGGTGCATGACGATCTGCCCGCGATGGACGATGACGATCTGCGCCGCGGCAAGCCCACCGTGCACAAGGCCTTCGACGAAGCCACCGCCATCATCGCCGGCGATGCGCTGCAGGCGCTGGCTTTCGGCGTGCTGGCCGATGACGAGACGCATTCCGACACCGCCGTGCGGATCGAGCTCGTGCGCTGCCTGGCGCGGGCCGCCGGCGCGCGGGGCATGTGCGGCGGGCAGATGCTGGACATGCTGGCCGAGCGCGCGGGCGAGCCGCTGGATGAACCCGCGGTGGGGCGGCTGCAGCTCCTCAAGACCGGGCGGCTGATCGAATTCTCGGCCGAGGCGGGCGCCATCCTGGGCAAGGCCTCTTCCTACCAGCGCCACGCGCTGGCCGCCTATGGGCGGGACCTCGGCGCCGCCTTCCAGATCGCCGACGACCTGCTCGACGCCACCGCGACGGCGGAGGAAACCGGCAAGCGCACCGGCAAGGATGCCGAGGCCGGCAAGGCCACGCTGGTCGGCCTGCTCGGCCTCGAACGCGCGAAGCTGCACGCCGAAAGGCTGGTGGACCAGGCGCGCGTGCATCTCGACAGTTTCGGGGAGAGTGCCGATCTGTTGCGCGACCTCGCGAGCTACACGATCCAACGAAAGAGCTGACCGCCATGCAGACACCGGCCACGCCCCTGCTCGACCGGGTCCGCACGCCAGCGGACATGAAGAACTTCTCCTCCGACCAGCTCAAGCAATTGGCGGGCGAGGTCCGGGCCGAGACGATCCATGCCGTGTCGCAGACCGGCGGGCATCTGGGGGCGTCGCTCGGCGTGGTGGAACTGACCGTCGCGGTCCATGCGGTGTTCGAGACGCCGCGCGACCGGCTGATCTGGGATGTCGGCCACCAGGCCTATCCGCACAAGATCCTGACCGGCCGGCGCGACCGCATCCGCACCCTGCGGCAGGAGGGCGGGCTGTCCGGCTTCACCCGGCGCAGCGAGAGCGAGTTCGACCCCTTCGGCGCGGCGCATTCCTCCACCTCCATCTCCGCCGGCCTCGGCATGGCGCTGGCGCGCGACCTCAAGGGCGATGACCGGCATGTGATCGCCATCATCGGCGATGGCTCCATGTCCGCCGGCATGGCCTATGAGGCGATGAACAATGCGGGTGCCTCCAAGGCGCGCCTCATCGTCATCCTCAACGACAACGACATGTCGATCGCGCCCCCCGTGGGGGCGATGAGCGCCTATCTCTCGCGCCTGATCTCTTCCCGCCCGTTCCTTTCGGTGCGCGAGCTGATGGGGCGCCTGGCCAAGCGCTTCCCGCGCCCGATCGAGCGCACGGCGCGCCGGGCGGAGGAATTCGCGCGCGGGCTGCTGACCGGCGGCACGCTCTTCGAGGAGCTGGGCTTCTACTATGTCGGCCCGATCGACGGGCATGACCTCGACCACCTGCTGCCCGTGTTGCGCAATCTGCGCGATGCGGAGGAAGGCCAGCCGATCCTGCTGCATGTCGTGACGCAGAAGGGCAAGGGCTATGCGCCGGCCGAGGCGAGTGCCGACAAGTACCACGGCGTGGCGAAGTTCAACGTCATCACCGGCGAGCAGGCCAAGGCCCCGCCCGGCCCGCCGAGCTACACCAAGGTCTTTGCCAATGCGCTGATCGCCGAGGCCGAGGCCGATGAGCGCATCGTCTCCATCAACGCTGCGATGCCCGCGGGCACGGGGCTCGATGCCTTCGCCAAGAAATTCCCCAAGCGCTGCTTCGATGTCGGCATCGCCGAGCAGCACGCCGTGACCTGCGCGGCCGGCATGGCGACCGAGGGGCTGAAGCCCTTCGTCGCGATCTATTCCACCTTCCTCCAGCGCGCCTATGACCAGGTGGTGCATGACGTGGCGCTGCAATCCCTGCCGGTGCGCTTCGCCATGGATCGCGCGGGGCTGGTGGGTGCGGATGGCGCGACGCATGCGGGCAGCTTCGACATCGCCTATCTCGGCTGCCTGCCCAACATGGTGCTGATGGCCTGCGCCGATGAGGCCGAGCTGATGCACATGGTCGCCACGGCGGCCGCCATCGACGACCGCCCCAGCGCCTTCCGCTATCCGCGCGGCGAGGGCACGGGCGTGGCCCTGCCCGCGCGCGGCACGCCGCTCGAGATCGGGCGCGGGCGCGTGCTGCGGGAGGGCAATTCGGTGGCCCTGCTCAGCTATGGCACGCGCCTCGCGGAATGCCTGAAGGCGGCGGAGGAGCTGGCGGCGCAGGGGCTGTCCTGCACCGTCGCCGATGCCCGCTTCGCCAAGCCGCTCGACACCCAGCTGGTCGAGCGCCTGGCGCGCGAGCACCCGGTGCTGATCACCATCGAGGAAGGCTCGGTGGGGGGCTTCGGCAGCCTGGTGGCGCAGCATCTGGCCTGGAAGGGGCTGCTGGACGGGCAGACCAAGTTCCGCCCGATGACGCTGCCCGACATCTACATCGACCATGCGGCGCCCAAGGTGCAGTACGACATCGCCGGGCTGAACGCGCGCCACATCGTCGCCACCGCCATGGCCGCGCTCGGCGTGGCCGAGGTGCAGGCCCAGCCGGCGCGCGCCTGATATGGCGCGCGGCACGCGCATCCGGTCCGTCACGCCGCATGTGCTGATGGCCGACCTCGCGGAGCCCTTCGCCTATTCCCAGGCCTGGTATCGCCGGCGGGGTGCCATGCTGGTCGAGGTCACGACCGAGGATGGGGTGACCGGCTGGGGTGAGGCCTTCGGCCCGCCCGAACTCACCGCGCCCATCTGTGCCTGGCTCGCGCCGCTGCTGGTCGGCCAGGACGCCCTGGCGCGGGAGGCGCTGTGGCAGGCGCTCTACAACCGCCTGCGCGACCACGGCCAGCGCGGCCTGGTGGTGGAGGCGATCAGCGCCCTGGACATCGCGCTGTGGGACATCGCCGGCAAGGTGCTGGACCTGCCGGTGCACCGCCTGATGGGCGGCCCGCTGCGCCTGGAGGTCGAGGCCTATGCCACGGGCTTCTACCGGCGCGAGCGGGACGACCACCTGGCCTATCTGGTCGAGGAGGCCGGGCAGCGGATCGGCGAGGGCTTCCGCACGCTCAAGCTCAAGACCGGCTGGGGGTTGGCCGAGGATATCGCGCTGACCCGCGGCTTCCGCGCCGCCATCGGCCCCGATATCGGCCTGCTGGTCGATTGCAACCACGCCTATGACGTGCCCGCCGCCATCGCCTATGGCCGGGCCGTGGCCGATTGCGGCATCGGCTGGTTCGAGGAGCCGGTGCCGCCCGAGGATATCGAGGGCTATGTCGAGGTCCGGCGCGGCCAGCCCATCCCCGTCGCCGGCGGCGAGGCGAGCTTCGCCCGCTGGGGCTTCCGCGACCTGATCCAGCGCCGCGCCACCGACATCCTCCAGCCCGATGTCGCGGCCTGCGGGGGCATTTCGGAACTCAAGAAGATCGCCGACATGGCCAGCGCCTTCGGCATGCGCGTCAACCCGCATGTCTGGGGCACGGGGGTGGCGCTCGCCGCCTCGCTGCATCTGCTGGCGGTGCTGCCGGACAACCCGCCCGGCCTGTTCCCCCGCCCGCCGTTGCTCGAACTCGACCGCTCCCCCCATCCGGTGCGCGAGGCGCTGCTGGAGACACCCCTTCAGGCGGTGCAGGGCGTGATGCGGGTGCCGGAGGGGCCGGGGCTCGGCATCGCCATCGATCGCGCGGCCCTGCGGCGCTTCGCCCCCTGATGGCAGCCATCCCCAAGCAGCGCGCCGACATTGCCCTTGTCGAGCGTGGCCTCGCCGAAAGCCGCAGCCGCGCCCAGGCGCTGATCATGGCCGGCACGGTCTATTCGGGCGAGGTCCGCATCGCCAAGGCCGGGGATACGGTGCGTGAGGACCAGCCGCTCGAGGTGCGCGGCCAGGACCATCCCTGGGTGTCGCGCGGGGGTGTGAAGCTCGACCATGCCATCGCGCATTTCGGGCTGAAGGCGCGGGGCGTGGTGGCGCTGGATGTCGGTGCCTCGACCGGCGGCTTCACCGATGTGCTGCTGCATCACGGCGCGGCCAAGGTCTATGCGGTGGATGTCGGGCATGGGCAGCTTGCCTGGAAGCTGCGCAACGATCCCCGCGTCGTCGTGCTGGAACGCACCAATGCGCGCTACCTGGAGGCGAGCCATGTGCCGGAGGCCCCCGGCGCGGTGGTCTGCGATGCCAGCTTCATCGGCCTGCGCACCGTGCTGCCGGCCGCCCTTGGCCTCGCCGCGCCGGGCGCCTGGGCAGTGGCGCTGATCAAGCCGCAATTCGAGGTCGGCCCCAATGTCGCCAAGGGCGGCGTGGTGCGCGACGCGCGGGTGCACGATTCGGTCTGCGCCGGCATCCGCCACTGGTGGTCGGACCTGCCCGGCTGGAAGGTGCTGGGGGTGGAGCCGAGCCCGCTGCTCGGCCCCGAGGGCAACCGCGAATTCCTGATCGCGGCCCGGAAGTCCTAGGGTCCAAACCCAATCAGGAGATGGGCGGCTGGCCGGTTCTGGCCGCCGCCGGGGGCGTCAGCGACGCTCGCCGATGCAACCAGCATCGGCGTCGGTCGCTTCCTGCCCGGCAACGACCAGCCCTCGGCCATCCACCACATCCCTGTTCGGGTTTGGACCCTAACGCGAAGCGGGCGCCTGCGCCTTGGCTTGGGCCGCCGCCAACTCAGCCGTCAGAAGCCAGACCCGGTGCGCATCCATGCGCGTCTCGGGGTCGTTCAGGAGGCGATCCAACTCGGCCTGCTTGGCGCTCTGCTCGCGTTCGGTCATCGGATCCTCGGGGGCAGTAATCCTGCGTAACCGATATCGTACCAAAATGCGAGACAAATGTGACGGTCTCGCCCTATGGCTGCCTTCACTGGGAGGAGAGCACGGCCGGGGCGAGTGCCAGGTGCTTGGCCTGCGGGTGGCTCGGGTTGCGGAAGCGCAGCTCGCCCTCCGGCGCGGCGTCCGGGGGGGCGAGGCCGAACAGCTCCATCCGGCTGGCGCAGGAAACGGCGATGACGGGCCGCGCCACCGGCTCGGTCAGCCAGCGGCGGGTGGCCCCTTCAAGCTCCAGCCGTTCCCGCAGCCCGCGCCACTCGGCCTTGTCCACATCCTCGACGAAGGTGGCGATGATGCCCGGGCGCTGGTGGCTCAGCCGTGCCGCGGCAGCCAGGCCGAGGCGGCGGGTGATGGCGCCGGCGATGGAATTCTCCCGCCCCGCCCGCGCTGCCATGACGAAGACCGAGCCCGAGGCGGCGGAGGTGGTGACGGCCAGATGCGCCTCCTCCCCGAACTGGGCGCGCAGCTGCTGCGGCAGGCGCTGCCCGGCCGCCTGGGCGCCGGCCAGCACCAGCGGGTCGAGCTTCAGCACGGCGTCGGCCGAGGAATCCTGCCGCTTCTGGTCCTGCAGCAGGGTGGCGATGCGCCGGTGCAGCTCGGCCACCTGGGCGTCGGTGGCCATGCCCTCGGGCAGCGTCATCTTGAGCAGATAGCGGCCGGGATGGGCGGCGAGCCAGGTCTGCAATTCCGGGTTCACGCGATCGACCAGCGCGCACCATTCGCCGCGATGCACCTCCCGGCCTTCCTCGGCGGAGATGGTCTCGCAGGCGACTTCGGCCTGCATGCCCTCCCGCGTGATCAGCAGGTCGAAGGGCGTGTCCTCGGCGAGGCCGGTGAAGGAGACCTCGAAACCGCGGGCACGGTGCAGGGCGGCGGTGCGCAGCAGGTGGAACAGGGGAACCAGCGTCGCTTCGCCGCTCAGCCCGGCTTCGATCCGGTCGCGCAGGCGCTGGCGGGCGGGGGCGGGCAGGGTTTCGGCCAGCTGCGCCGCTTCACGCGCGAAGCCGGCGACGCGCCGCTCGGCGGCGCTGGCGCCGGCCAGGGCCTTGGGATCGGCAAGGCGCGCGAGGGTGAGTTCCAGCGCATGGCGCTGCTGGCTGGCGCGGCCGGAGAGCGAGGCGGTCTGCGCCTGGGCGCGGATCTGGGCAAGGCGCCCGCGCCAGAGCTTCTCCCCGACCAGGGCGCGGAAGCGGGAGAGGTCGGTCGGATCAGGCAGGTGCTCGGCGAAGGGCATCGGTTCAGCCTGTTCAAAAATTCCTGAAACTCTAAACCGCGCCCAGGGGGGCGTCGTCAAGCTTCCCGTTTCGGTAAGCGTGCTGATTCCGCGTCACGCTCCGGTGTAGAACAGCGTGACGCTGTGGGTGGCCTCCGCGAACATCAGCCAGCGCTCCACCACCAGCCCGGCCAGGGCCGCGAGGGCCGCGGGCAGCAGCAGCAGCGCCCCGCCGCCAGCCAGCACCGCCATCAGGCAGAGCGCGACCGAGGCCGCGAAGCCCGCCAGCGTGAGGGCGCGCAGCTTCTCCCGATGCTTGCGCGCGACGCGGAAGCCCATCTCGCGCAGCAGCCAGTTCTGCTCGGTATGCGGCGGGTCGAGCGGCCGCGTGCGGCCGATGCGCCCCAGCCCGGTGGCGGTCTCGATGGTCGGCGCGGTGGGGTCGGGCGTGTCGATCTGGCGCCAATAGACGCGCTTCCAGGCCAGCGAACCGGCGCCGAACAGGGCGGCGAGCAGCGCGGGCAGCGCCGCATTCCCCCAAAGCCCGGCGAGCGCCGCCAGCAGCGCCGCGCCGGAGAAGCCGGCGAAGACCAGGTAGCCGGGTGCCACCATCGGGTGGTGCCATTGCCGGATCGGCTTGAGGGAGGCGTAGATCATGCCGGTGCACCACACCGTCGTCGCCGCGCCCGCTGCGGCCAGAAGCCCCGTGACCAGCGCAAGGCCCGGCCGCTCCGCGAGGATCGCGAGGCCGAAGAGCAGCGCCGGCGGATAGGTGGCGATGGCGGCCACGCCCTCCCGCGACAGCCAGGAGGAACGCCACTGGCTCAGCGCCCGCCAGGCGCGCTCCGGATGGCCAAGATGGAAGGTGGAGGACAGCAGGCCCGCGGTGATCAGCAGCAGCGCCAGGGCCAGCGCCACCAGCCCGAAGACCGTGCCGCCCGGCGTCTGGCCGAGCGGGCGCAGCAGCCCCAGCCAGAAGAGCAGCCCATAGCCGGCGCCCGACGCCGTGGTGAAGAAGACGATGGAAGGAGCGGGGTTCATCGGCTCAGCGCCCTGTCCAGCCAGCGCAGCAGCGGGTTCTTGATGTCGAGCGCGGTGGGCACCGATTCCGCCAGCGTGTCCGGGTTCACCTTCGGCCGCTCGCGCGGGGGGAGGTATTTGTTGGTGGGCTGGTAGCCCATCTCCGGCATCAGGTCGTAGCCGCCGCGCGCGGCGACAAGCTGCGAGACCTTGCTGGCCGGATCACCAAGATCGCCGAAATGCCGCGCGCCCACCGGGCAGGTGATGACGCAGGCCGGCTGGCGCTGCGGCTCGGGGATGGTCTCGTTGTAGATGCGATCGACGCAGAGGGTGCATTTCTTCATCACCCCCTCATCCTCATCCATCTCGCGCGCGCCATAGGGGCAGGCCCAGGCGCAGAGCCCGCAGCCGATGCAGCTATCGGCATTGACCAGCACGATGCCGTCCTCGGCGCGCTTGTAGCTCGCCCCGGTGGGGCAGACGGTGACGCAGGCGGGCGTCTCGCAATGCAGGCAGGATCGCGGGAAATGCACGGTGCGCCCGGCCTCGCCCTCGCCGGCCTCATAGCTGTGCACGCGGTTGAACCACACGCCCTCGGCCCCGGCGGAATAGGGCTTGAGGTCGGGCAGCGGGCCGGAATGCCCGCCGCTGTTCCACTCCTTGCAGTTGGTGGCACAGGCCTGGCAGCCGACGCAGGTGTCGAGGTCGATGACCAGGCCCAGCTTCTTCGCGGTGGCGGGGGGCAATTCGGTCATCGTGCGCCCTCCCGCAGCAGGGTGGGAATTTGCGGCATGTTCGGCGGCTTCTGCTGCGCGGGCGGGCGGGGCCAGGTTTCGGCGGCCTCCTCGGCGGTGCACTTCGTCACGCTGACGCGCAGATCGTACCAGGCTGCCTGGCCCGTGACCGGGTCGGCATTGGCGGCCCGGAAACCTTCCTGCGCCGGCAGCCATTCGGTGATGACGTGGTTGAGCAGGAAGCCGCGCGTGCTCTCGGGGCTGTCCTCGCTGAGCTGCCAGGCCCCCGCGCGCTTGCCGATGGCGTTCCAGGTCCAGACCGTGTCGGGGTTCACGCCCTCCATCAGCGCGACCTGGCCCTTCACGCGCCCGGCGCGGCTTTCGACCCAGACCCAGTCATCCTCGCCGATGCCGAGTTCGGTGGCGCGCGCGCGGCTCATGTAGAGCCGGTTGGCGCCGTGGATCTGGCGCAGCCAGGCATTCATCGAGCCCCAGGAATGGTACATCGCCATCGGCCGCTGCGTGACGGCGGAGAAGGCGTAGGGCGTGGTGTCATGCGCCGCCTGTTCGAGCGGCGCGTACCAGATCGGCATCGGGTCGCAATAGGTGGCCACGCGCTGGCGCAGATGGTCGGGCGGCTGCTTCGCGCCATGGCCCTGCGCGGCGAGGCGGAATTTCTGCAAGGGCTCCGAATAGATCTGCATGACGATCTGGTTCGCCACGCCGATCAGCCCCATGGCCTTGGCGCCATCCAGATAGGCGCGGTTGGCGTGCTTGAAGTAGCTCTGCTCGGGCGGCAGTTCGTGGCGCCAGAAGCAGCCATTGGCGATGTATTTCTCGAGCTGGTTGGCGTTGGGCTCGCCCACGCCCGATTTCTCGCCATCCACGCCACGCCAGCCGGCGAGCGGTCCCACGCCGGGCATGCGCTGGTGGTTCACGATGTAGTCCGGGTAGTCCTTGAACCTGGGCGAGCCGTCCTCCTTCACGAAGGCGGGCAGGCCGAGCCGCGCGCCGAGTTCGATCAGCACCTCCTGGAAGGGCCGCACGTCGCGGTCCGGCTTGACCACGGGCTGGCGGATCGCGTCCCCCGGCCCGTGCGAGGAACCGATGGGCCGATCCAGCAGGCTGATCGCGTCCCAGCGCTCCAGATAGGTCGTGTCGGGCAGGATGAGATCGGCATAGGGCACCGTCTCGCTGAAGAAGGCGTCGGCATAGATCACATGCGGGATGCGGTATTCGCCGTCATCGCGCTTTTCCGTGAGGATGCGGATCGTCTCCAGCGGATTCATCGCGCTGTTCCAGGCCATGTTCGCCATGAACATGAACAGCGTGTCGATGGGGTAGGGATCCTCCGCCCCGGCATTGCCGATGACGGTGTGCATCATGCCGTGCAGGCCGAGGGGCGCTTCCCAGCTGAAGGATTTGTCGATGCGCAGCGGTTGGCCGTGCTCGTCCACCATCAGATCGTCCGGCCCCTGCGGGAAGCCGAGCAGATTGCCCGCGATGGGCGTGTTCGGCGCGCTCACCTTGCCGGCCGGCCCGGGCCCGGGCGGGATGGGGCGTGGGAAGGGCGATTTGTAGCGCCAGGAGCCCGGCGTATCGATCGCACCCAGCAGCATCTGCAACAGGTGCAGCGCGCGGCAGGTGTGGAAGCCGTTGCTGTGCGCCGAGATGCCGCGCATCGCGTGGAAGGCGATGGGCCGGCCAACCATCTTCTCATGCCGCCGGCCGAGCGCGTCGGTCCAGGGCACGTCGAGGGTGATGGTCTGGTTGAAGGCCACGTCGGCGATCTCGGCGGCGAGGCGGCGGATGCGCGCGGCACTGACCCCGCAGCGCTCGGCCACGGCCTCGGGCGCGTACTCGGCGCCGAGATAGCGTGAGGCCATCAGTTCGAAGACCGGCACGGCGCGGCGGCCATCTTCCAGCGTCACCTCGCCCACGATCGCGGGCTGCATGCCATCGGTCGCCGCCGGCACGGCCTGCTGCGCCACGCGATCCCAGGCGAGCGGCCTGCCTTCGGCGTCGCGTGCGAAAAGCCCGTCATCCGCCCCGCCCGGATTGCGCAGCACCAGCCAGGTCGCGTTGGTGTAGCGCACGAGGAAATCGAGATCGACGCGATCCAGCCGCAGCAATTCGTGGATCAGCGCCATGATGAAGAGGCCATCCGTGCCGGGGCGGATGCCCACCCACTCATCGGCGATGGCCGAATAGCCCGTGCGCACCGGGTTCACCGAGACGAACTTCGCCCCGCGCCCCTTCATCTTGCCGAGCCCGATCTTGATCGGGTTGCTGTCATGGTCCTCGGCGACGCCGAACATCATGAAGTATTTCGCGTGCTCGTAGTCGGGTTCGCCGAACTCCCAGAAGGAGCCGCCGATGGTGTAGAGCCCGCCCGCGGCCATGTTGACCGAGCAGAAGCCGCCATGCGCCGCGAAATTGGGCGTGCCGAACTGCGCCGCCCAGAAGCCCGTCAGCGATTGCGACTGGTCGCGGCCGGTGAAGAAGGCGAGGCGCTTCGGGTCCGTCGCGCGCACATGGCTGAGCCAGCCCGTGGCGATCTCCATCGCCTCCGCCCAGGAAATCTCGGCGAATTCGCCCGATCCGCGCGGGCCCACGCGCTTCAGCGGCGCCTGCAGGCGGGCGGGCGAATACTGCGTCATGATGCCCGCGCTGCCCTTGCCGCAGAGCACGCCGCGATTCACCGGATGGTCCGGATTGCCCTCGATGTAGCGGACCCGGCCATCCTTGAGGTGCACTTTGATGCCACAGCGGCAGGCGCACATGTAGCAGGTGGTGGTCTTCACCGTGTCGCCGATCGGCGTCTGGGTGGCCACGACCTCGCCATTGCCGGTCATGCGGCGGGGCAGGTCAGGCGTATTCGTGTCCGGCATCGGAATCTCCCGTCGGCCCGATTGTGCGGCGTCGCGCGTCCCACGGGAAGTCCCGCCGGGAGAGCGGTTTTCCGCGCCGTGCCCGGCCGGGAGAAATCAGTTCCGTGGCAGGCGGGCGCGGCTTGGCGCATCCGGGTTCTGGGCGCGGTGGCGCAGCAGGTGGTCGGCCAGCACCAAGGCGAGCATCGCCTCGCCCACCGGCACGGCGCGGATGCCCACACAGGGGTCGTGGCGGCCCTTGGTCAGCACCTCCACCTCCTCGCCGAAGCGATCCACCGAGCGGCGCGGTGTGAGGATGGAACTGGTCGGCTTCACCGCGAAACGGGCCACGATGGGCTGGCCGGTGGAGATGCCGCCCAGGATGCCCCCGGCATGGTTGCTGTCGAACAGCACCTCGCCATCCGCGCCCATGCGCATCTCGTCCGCGTTCTCCTCGCCGGAGAAATTGGCGGCCGAGAAGCCGGCGCCGATCTCGACGCCCTTCACCGCGTTGATCGACATCAGCGCGGCCGCGATGTCGGAATCGAGCTTGCCGTAGATCGGCGCGCCGAGGCCGGGTGGCACGCCCTCCGCCACCACCTCCACCACCGCGCCGAGCGAGGAGCCGCTTTTCCGGGCCGCGTTCAGCCGGGCTTCCCAGCGCGCGGCGGCGGCGGCATCGGGGCAGAAGAAGGGGTTTTCATCCACCTGCGCCCAGTCATGGTTCGCCGGGTCGATCCAGTCCCCGCCCATCGCCACCAGCGCGCCGCGGATGGTCACCCCTTCCAGCACCTTGCGCGCCACCGCCCCGGCGGCCACGCGCATCGCCGTCTCGCGCGCCGAGGAACGCCCGCCGCCGCGATAGTCGCGCACGCCGTATTTGAGTTCGTAGGTCAGGTCGGCATGGCCCGGGCGGAACCGGTCCTTGATCTCGCCATAGTCCTTGCTGCGCTGGTCGGTGTTGTCGATGTGCAGCGCGATGGGCGTGCCGGTGGTGATGCCTTCGAAGGTGCCGGACAGGATCTTCACCTGGTCGGCTTCCTGGCGTTGCGTCACGAACTTGCTCTGCCCCGGCCGGCGCTTGTCGAGGAAGGGCTGGATATCCGCTTCGCTCAGGGCAAGGCGCGGCGGGCAGCCATCGACCACGCAACCGATGGCGAGCCCATGCGATTCGCCCCAGGTGGTGATGCGGAAGAGATGGCCGAAGCTGTTGTGGCTCATGGGGCTCTCAACGCGCCGCCAGCTCGCAGCGCAACGCCAGGACCCGGCGCTCGGGCGTGGGGTTCACGCCGCGCGTGCGCACGGTATCGGGGGCACAGATGCCGCGATGCGTCAGCTGGACGGCCTGGCCCGGATCAGTCACCGCGACGTCGATCCTGCTGCCCGGCGCGCAGCGGTGGCGTGCGATGTCGGCGATGATCTGATCGGCCGTGCGCAGAGGGTCCCAGCCGGAGGCAGCGCAGCGTGGAGGGTCCTGCGCCAGCGCCGCGGTGGGGATGAGAAGGGCCATCACAGCAAGCAGGGCAGGGCGCATCGGAGCCTCCGTTCAGACTGTCGCGATATCCGGCGCGTCCGGGTTCTTCATGCCGACGATGTGGTAGCCGCAATCCACATGGTGCACCTCGCCGGTCACGCCCGAGGAGAGGCTGCTCAGCAGATACAGCCCCGCACCCCCGACATCCTCGATCGTCACGTTGCGCTCGAGCGGCGCGTTGTACTGGTTCCACTTCAGGATGTAGCGGAAATCGCCGATGCCGCTCGCCGCCAGGGTCTTGATCGGCCCGGCCGAGATCGCGTTCACGCGGATGCCCGACTTGCCGAGATCCGCCGCCATGTAGCGCACACTGGCCTCGAGCGCCGCCTTGGCCACGCCCATCACGTTGTAGTGCGGCGTCACGCGCTCCGCCCCCAGATAGCTCATCGTCAGCAGGGAGCCGCCCGGCTTCATCAGCGGCACGGCGCGCTGGGCGACGGAGACGAAGGAATAGACCGAGATGTCCATCGCCTGCAGGAAGGCCTCGCGCGGCGTGTCCATGTAGCGCCCGCGCAGGAACTGCTTGTCGGCGAAGCCGATGGCATGGACCAGGAAGTCGATGCCGCCCCATTCCTTGGCCAGCGTGGCGAACACCGCATCCACGCTCGCATCGTCCGTCACATCGCAGGGCAGGACGAATTTGCTGCCGATGCTCTCCGCCAGCGGGCGCACGCGCTTCTCCAGCGCCTCGCCCTGGTAGGTGAAGGCCATCTCCGCGCCCTGCGCGGCGCAGGCCTGGGCGATGCCCCAGGCGATGGAGCGGTCATTGGCCACGCCCATCACCACGCCGCGCTTGCCCGCCATCAGGTTGCCCTGCGGCAGGGGAGTCTCGGGGGAGGGGGCGTCCGTCATTGATGGAAGTCCGGCGGCTGGTTGCGGAGGGCAGGGCGTGGTGGCACATGCCCCCTCCCCGGGCAAGGGGCGGCAGGTCCTCCCGGCCCACCCGCCCCACCCGGCGCAGAGTCGGAGACACCGCGTGGACACGCCGCCCCCCACCCGCCAACCCACCACCGAGGACCCGATCGCGCTCTTCGAGGCCTGGATGGCAGAGGCCGCGAAGACCGAGCCGAACGACCCCAACGCCGTCTGCCTCGCCACCGCCACGCCGGATGGCCGGCCCTCCGCGCGCATGGTGCTGCTCAAGGGCGTGGACCAGGCGCGGCCCGGCGGCGGCTTCGTGTTCTACACCAACCTCGAAAGCCGCAAGGGCGGCGAACTTGCCGCCAACCCGCAGGCGGCGATGTGCTTCCACTGGAAGACGCTGCAGCGCTCGGTGCGCGTCGAGGGCTGCATCCAGCCGGTGAGCGCGGCCGAGGCCGATGCCTATTACGCCTCCCGCGCCCGGGGCAGCCGGATCGGCGCCTGGGCCTCGAAGCAGTCCCGCCCGCTGGAAAGCCGCTTCGCGCTGGAGAAGGCGGTGGCCGAGCAGACCCTGCGCTTCGGCATGGGCGAGATCCCGCGCCCCGACTACTGGTCCGGCTTCCGTCTTGTGCCGAGCCGCATCGAGCTGTGGCGCGACATGCCCTTCCGCCTGCATGAGCGCCGCGTCTTCCACCGCACGGCCGAGGGCTGGGCGCTGGAGATGCTGTACCCGTGAGCCTGCCCGCCGCGCAGCAGCCCGTCGCCGCGCTGCTCGCGCGGCTGACGGGCGATGCGCGGCCGGTCGAGACGCATATCTCGCTGGTCTTCGTCGGGCCCAGCGATGCCTTCAAGCTGAAGAAGGCGGTGCGCTACGACTTCCTCGATTTCTCGACCCTCGCCGCGCGGGAGCATTTCCTGCGGCGCGAACTGGCGCTGAACCAGCCCGCCGCCCCCGCGCTCTACCGGGAGATCCTGCCCGTCACCCGCGCGCCGGACGGCACGCTGGCGCTGGGCGGCGCGGGGGAGGTGGTGGAATGGGTGCTGCGCATGGCGCCCCTCCCGGCGGCCGATTTCCTGCCTGCCGTGGCGGCGCGCGGGGCGCTCGACCCCGCGATGCTCGATGAGATGGCCGATGCCGTGGCCGCGCTGCATGCGGCCGCGCCCGAGGCACCGCGCGATTTCGACAGCCGCGCGCGGATGGCGATCGTGCTGGCGGGCAATCTCCGCTCCTGCCGCGCCGCCGGCCTCGACCCCGCGCGGGCCGAGGCGCTGGCCGCCACCCTGGCGGCGCTGCTCGCGCGCATCGCGCCGGATCTGCGCGCCCGCGCCGCCGAGGGGCGCGTGCGGCGCTGCCATGGCGACCTGCACCTGGGCAACCTCGTGCTGCTCGATGGCCATCCCACGCCCTTCGACGCGCTGGAATTCGATGAGGCGTTGGCCATCACCGATACCGGCTACGACATCGCCTTCCTGGTCATGGACCTTGAGTTGCGTTGCGGCCGTGGGGCCGCGAACCGCGTGCTGAACCGCTATCTGGCGCGCAGCGGGGATATCGGCCTGCTCGGCCCGCTGCCCTTCTGGCTGGCGCTGCGCGCCATGGTGCGCGCCCATGTCGAGGCGCGCGCCGGGCGCGAGGGCTTGCGCTACCTCGCCGCGGCCGAGGGCTACGCCACGCCGGTTGCACCCCGACTGGTGGCCATCGGCGGGCTTCAGGGCACCGGCAAGACCTGGCTGGCGCGCGACCTCGCGCCGCGCATCGGCGTCGCGCCCGGCGCGGTGCATTTGCGCAGCGACGAGATCCGCAAGCGGCATTTCGGCGTGGCGCCCACGGCGCGATTGCCCCAGGAAGCCTACGCGCCGGCGGTGAGTGCGGCCGTGCACGAAACCCTCTTCGCCGATGCCGCGACGGCGCTGGCGGCAGGGCATAGCGTGGTGCTCGACGCCGTCTTCCTCGACCCCGCGATGCGCGCGGCGGCGCAGGCGGCGGCGGGCGCGCATCCTTTCCAGGGGATCTGGCTCGAAGCCCCCGCCGCGATTCTGGCGGCGCGGGTCGCGGCGCGCCAGGCGGAAGGGCGCGACGCCTCGGATGCCGATCTGGCCGTATTGGCGAAGGCCGCACAGGTCGATCCCGGTCCGTTGGATTGGAAGCGGATCGATGCGGCGGGCGATCCCCGCGCCGCCGCGCGCGCCCTGCTGGCCTTGAACCCGGAAAGTGAGGCATAAACTTTCGCGGGAAGGCTCACTCAGGAACAGGGGGACGGTGCCATGGCTTATCGGCGCCTGCTGCTGCCATTGACCGGGACCGCCGCGGGGGAGGCGGCGCTGGCCACCGCGCTCTCCGTCGCGCGGATCTGGAGCGCGCATCTGCATTGCCTGCATGTGCGCGTCGATGCGCGCGACGTCGCGCCGCTGGCGGGCGAAGGCCTGTCGGGCGCGATGATCGAGGAGATGATGGCCGCGACCGAACGCGAAAGCGGCGAGCGCGCCAACCGCGTGCGCAGCCTCTTCGAGAAGTTCACCGCAACGCATGGCGACCTGACCCTCGCGCCCGATCCCAACACGGCGCTGAAGGTGCCCGGCGTCACGCTGTCTTTCGAGGCGATCCCGGGGCGGGAGGAGGATGTGGTGGCGCAGCAATCGCGCCTCTACGACATGGCCGTGGTGCCGCATCCCGAGGCGGATGAGGATGTCTCCTCCTCGGATGCGCTGCACGCCGTGCTGTTCGATTCCGGCCGGCCGGTCCTGATCGCGCCGCGCGTGGCACCCGCGGCCATCGGCACGCGCGTCGCCGTGGCCTGGAATGGCAGCGCCGAGAGCGCGGCCGCCGTCGCCGCCGCCCTGCCCTGGCTGCACCGGGCGAGCGCGGTGCGGATCCTCTATTCGGATGACTACCAGCGCCGTGGCCCGGCGGCGGAGGGCATCCGCGCCTATCTGCGCTGGCACGGCATCGAGGCCGAGGCCGTCGCCTTCAAGCCCACGACGCGCGAGGTTGGCGCCGGGCTGCTCGGCGCGGCGCGCGATTTCGGCGCCGACCTGATGTGCCAGGGTGCCTACAGCCACTCCCGCCTGCGCCAGCTCATCCTGGGCGGTGTGACGCGGCATGTGCTGGAGAATGCGGAGATCCCGGTCCTCATGTGCCGGTGACGGCGGGCTGAGACGGCAGTTTCTCCACCGCCGTCAGCAGGCAGCCCGGCCGGGCGGTGTGGATGTTGACGTGGCGCGTGCGCGGATCGGCCAGCGCGCGCGCCAGGATCGGCGCGGCGTTCGGCCCTTCACTGATCGCGCCGAGATCGTAGAGGCACAGATCGTCGGCGTCATAGGCGCGGACGGAGACGATGCCGTTCGCCAGCACGATGGGCGCGATCTCGTCCTCGGCGTCGAAACGCTCACAATCGCGTTCGTGCAGGAAGATCGGGCTCGGCGTCCAGTAGACGCCTTGCGGGCGGGGCAGGTCGTAGCTGCCGAGCAGCATCGTCTCGCCCGGCGCGCCCAGCCGCAGACAATGGCGGCAGGGGAAGCCCGGGCCATCGACCACGCGCCGCTGTACAGGGTTGCCCCGGTCGTCGCGCCCCGTGGCGCGCCAGCGCGCGGCGGTCTCGGACGGGATGGGAACGCAGCGGAAAGGGGTCATGGCGGGCTCCTTGGGGGTGGCGGCATGCTCGCCATCGGGGCGCCGCGGCGCCATCCGCCCGTTGCCCTCACATCGTCATTCAGGCGGTGAATGGCGACGATCGGCTCTCCCCCGCTGTATCCGGCCCGGGGGCGCCCTATCTCGCGCGGCAACACAGGCAGGAGTTCCTCCGATGATCGATATCCGTCCCTTCAAGAGCCTCGGCGGCGCCGACCATGGCTGGCTCAAGGCGAAGCACCACTTCTCCTTCGCCAATTACCACGACCCGGCGCGGATGAGCTGGGGCCGCCTGCGCGTCTGGAACGATGACGAGATCGCGCCCGGCACCGGCTTCGGCGCGCATCCGCACCGCGACATGGAAATCATCACCTATGTCCGCGAGGGTGCGATCACGCACCGCGACAACATGGGCAATGAGGGCCGCACCGAGGCCGGCGACGTGCAGATCATGAGCGCGGGCACGGGCGTGGTGCATTCCGAATACAACCTCGAGCCCGAGACGACGAAGATCTTCCAGATCTGGATCATGCCGGACCGGCGCGGCGCCAAGCCGAACTGGGGGGCGAAGACCTTCCCCAAGGCGGCGCGCGAGGCGAGTTTCGAGGTCCTGGCCTCGGGCCGCCCGCAGGATGCCGGCGCGGGCGCGCTGCCGCTCAACGTCGATGGCGCGGTGATGGCGGCGAGCCTCGCCAAGGGCCAGACCCTGGTCCAGAAGCTCGGCGCGGACCGTGCCGCCTATCTGGTGCCGGCCAAGGGCGCGGTGAGCGTCAACGGCGTGGCCCTGGGCGCGCGCGACGGGGCGGGCATCGTGGACGAGGCTGAATTCGCCATCACCGCGGCCGAGGATTCGGAGCTGGTGCTGGTGGAGGTGGCTAAGGAGTAGGCAAGGCCAGAAGCTGCGCCCTGAGCACGCCCACCGGGTCGCGCCCCGGTGCGGCCGTGACCAGGGCGCGGTGCCCGCCCGGCAGCACCACATGCCGGGCCCCGGGCAGCAGAGCCGAGGCCACGGGCACCAGCCCGTCATTCGGCCCGTCGCCCTCTTCCTCCATCCAGCGGGCGAGGGCAGCGTAGAGGCCCTCCCGCCAATCGGCACCCTCGCCGAGTTCGGTGGCGATGGTCGTCACCGGCACGCGCAGGACCAGCGCCTCGATCGCCTCGCGGTGGCGCATCATCCAGGCGTGGCGCACTTCGGTGGTCAGGTCCATCAGCCCGCGGCCATTGCCCAGCCCGGTCAGCTTCGCCACCTGGTCCAGCGCCAGGCGGAGCGGCTTGCCGCCGAGCAGCGCATCCGCCACGGGCGAGCCGTAGAAGGGCGATTGCAGGGCGATGAAGCCATCGCAGCGCGAAGCGACATCGGCGCGCAGCAGCGCGGCCAGCGCCTCCAGCCCGCCCTTGCTGTGGGCGACCAGCACCACCTGCGCGGGTGCGGCCCGCACCGCCGCCGCCAAGCGCCGCGCATTCGCGGTGATCGGCGCGGCGGTGGGCAATTCCACCACCGCCACATCGAGGCCGAGCCCCGCAAGCCAGGCGCGCTGGCTTTCCATGTAGTCCACGCCGACCGGCCTGAGCCCGGCCATGACCTCACCCAGCAGCCCGTAGCACAGCAGGAAGCGGTGCCGGGCGAAGCGCTGGGCGAGGGCCGCGTCGTTCACGCCAGGGCCACGAGCTGCTTGCCGAAATTCCGCCCCGCCAGCATGCCGATGAAGGCCGCCGGCGCGGCTTCCAGCCCCTGCGCCACATCCTCGCGCCAGGTCATGCGCCCGGCGGCGATATGGCCGAGCATCTCGGCGCGGAACTGCCGGTAGCGTGGCCAGCCCGTGTCGTTGACGATGAAGCCCTGGATGCGCAGGCGCTTGCGCACCACGGGGCCGAGATTGGGCCCCGGCGGCGCGCCGGTCGCCGCCGCGCCGGACGCGGTGTTGTACTGCGCGACCATGCCGCACATCACCATGCGGCCGAAATCCCGAAAGCGCGGGAAGACCGCCGCCTGCACCGCGCCGCCGACATTCTCCCAATAGACATCCACGCCCTCCGGGCAGGCAGCGTCGAGCTGCGCATCGAGGTCGCCGCGATGATCCACCGCCGCGTCGAAGCCGAGCGTGTCCGTCAAGAAGGCGCATTTCGCCGCGCCGCCGGCGATGCCCACCACCCGCGCGCCGCGGATTTTCCCGAGCTGGCCCACCACCTGCCCGACCGCGCCGGAAGCAGCCGAGACGACCAGCGTCTCCCCTTCCTTCGGCTGACCGATATCCTCGAGCCCAACCCAGGCCGTCAGCCCCGGCATGCCCAGTACGCCCAGCGCGGTGGAGGGGGGCGCCTCTTGGGGGTCGAGCGCGATCAGCGCCTTGGCCGGACGGGCCGAGAACCCCTGCCAGCCGAAGCCGCCCAGCACCCAATCGCCCTCCCGGAACGCCGGATCGCGGGACGCCGCGACCTGCCCCACGGCCTGGCATTCCATGACGCCGCCGAGCGCGACCGGCTTGGCGTAGGATTTCGCGTCATCCATCCGCCCGCGCTGATAGGGGTCGAGCGAGAGGAAGCGGTGCCGCACCAGCACCTCGCCGGGGCCGGGTTCGGGCAGGGGCGTCTCGACCAGCCGGAAATCCTCGGCCACCGGCACGCCCTGGGGGCGGCGGGCCAGCAGGATCTGGGGGTTCATCGCCATCAATCGTCCTCGCCTTCGCGCTGCCAATCCTCGGAGGTGCGGGTGGCCGGACGCGGGGCGCCCGCATAGGGGTCCATGCCGCCATCGGTGGCGGCGAAGACACGGCACTCCTCGCAGAGCCGTAGCACCGAAAGCTGCTTGCCGTCGCGGAACATCCAATGCCCGCTCTCGGTCAGCTTGCGCGTCACGCGCTCGATCTGCGACTTCACGCCGAAGGGCTTCTGGCAGCGCTCGCAGCAGAAGGGCTCCTCGGCCTTCACCACGCGGATCTGCGAGGCCTCGGGCGCGAGGTTCAGGCGCGGCACCAGGGTGATGACCTTCTCCGGGCAGGTCGTGGCGCAGAGCCCGCACTGCACGCAGGCATCCTCCAGGAAGCGCAGCTCCGGGCTCTCGGGATTGGCACTCAGCGCCCCGGTGGGGCAGACGGAGGTGCAGGCGACGCAGAGCGTGCAGCCCGCGATCTCCACCCGCGCCTCGCCGAAGGGGGCGAGGGCCGGCATGGGCAGCACCGCGCCGGGCTTGCCTGCCCCCGTGGCGAGCGCGCGGCCCGCAAGGCGCAGCATCTCCCGCGATGTGCCGAGCGCGGCGAAGGTGGCGGGCGGGAAGGGCAGGCCGCGCCGCGGGATGGCGGCCAGCGCCTCACCCAGCGCGAAGGGATCATCCGTCTCGATCATCCCCGCGCGCGGCGCGCCATGCTCCGGCACGCCGAGGCCACGCAGCACCTCGGTGGTGAAGTCGATGTTGCGCAGCACGCCTTCCAGCCCATGGCCGCGCTTCGCCTTGGTCAGCACGCGGATCTGCGCCGCGCCCCAGGCGAAGCCGGCCAGGAAGAAGCCGAGGTCGAGTTGCGAGACCTCATTCACCCGCAGCGGCAGCACCCGCGCCGGCAGGCCCTCGCCGTGGCGGGCCAGGGCGTCGATCAGGGGCTCGCCGTGGTCGGCGTCATGCACCAGCACCAGCGGCGCCTCGCCACCCGCCTCGCGGTAGGTCAGCAGCAGGGTGCGCAGGCGCTTCGCGAGGTTCTCGGCGGAGGGCAGGGCGTAGCTTGCCGCGCCGGTCGGGCAGACCGCGGCGCAGGCGCCGCAGCCGGCGCAGATCTCGGCGGAGATCTGCACGCTGTCCTTCCCCGGCGTGATCGCCCCGGTCGGGCAGAGGTCGAGGCAGCGCGTGCAGGCGGTGCGCTTGTTGCGGCTATGCGCGCAGAGCGAGGCCTCGAAGCTCACGAAGCGCGGCTTGTCGAACTCGCCCACCAGTTCGGCGGCGCGGGCCACGGCGCGGGCCACCGCCGCCGGATCGGCCGGGTCGGCGCGCAGATAGCCCTCCCGCACCTCGCTCGCCGGGAACAGGGCGGGGCCGCCGGTGAGGTCGAGCAGGATGTCGCAGGCGCTCTTCGCGCCATCCTTCGCCGGACCCCAGGCATAGGCGCCGCGCGAGGAGGGGCGCGGCATGGCATAGCCATCCACCACCACCTCGAAGGCCCCAAGCCAGCCGGTGGCCCCCCGCGCCCGGCCGCGCGCCACCGGGAAATCGGCGGCGCGGCGGGGCGCGACGGGCTCGGCGCCGGTCAGCAGCACGGTGATGTCGAGCGTGCCCGCCAGCTTCTCCGCCGCCGCCAGCGCCACCTCGTTGCGGCCCAGCACCAGGGTCACGCCCTGGCTCTTGAGCGGCACCAGCGCGGTGGCGGGCATCGGCACCGTGGCGGCGGCGATCAGCGCGGCCATCTTCGGCCCTGCGCCCTTCGCCTCGGCCGACCAGCCGGCGGTCTCGCGGATGTTCACGAAGCTCAGGTCACGCGTGAAGCCGGCATCCTCGGCCACCTCGGCGAAGAGCGGCGCCTGGGCGGTGCAGGCGACGGTGACGGGCCGGTCCTCGCCCATCGCGGCCATGAAGCGGTCGAGCTGGGCGATGCAGAGCTGCTCGGCCTGGCGCATCTCGCCCCCAGCCCCCCCGGCGGATTGGGGCGCGCAGCCGCGGGCGACGGCACGGCCGTCGATCGGCATCGTGTCCTCGCAGCTGCAGACGAAGGTGATGCGGCCCTTCGGGCTGGCCGTGGGACTCGTTGTAACGCTCATGGTCGGGCCGGTTTCCCCAATTTCCGCAGGGGTCTAGGCCCCGGCGTGCCCGGCGCATATATGCCGAGGCCCGTCCCAATGCGAGTGAGCGAGGGAAAACCGCCGCCGTGCCGAACGCCGTCACCACCGGCCTGCCCGACCTGCCCAGCGTCTTCACCCCCGTCTTCGCGCTGCGGGAGGGCGGCGATGCGCTCGCCCGCGCCCAGGTGCTCGGCCCCAAGCATGGCGCGGGCACGCTGGTCTGGGTGCGTTCCGCCGCGCGGGTCGAGGCCGCGGTGGTGCTGGAGCCCGAGCAGCCGCTGGCCGCCGCGCGCCCGGCGCTGTTTGCCGCCATGAACGCCTTCTGCGACGCGCTCGGCGCCTATGGCCCGCCCGACGTGCCGGTGACGCTGCGCTGGCCCGCGACCATCGTGGTCAATGGCGGGGAGGTCGGCCGCGCGCGCCTCGCCACCCCGCCGGGCTTGGCGGAGAACGCCGTACCGGACTGGATCGTGGCGGGCATCGAGGCGCGGCTCGAATTCCCCCGCGGCTGGGAGCCCGGCCACGGCAAGGACCAGACCGCGCTGCGCGATGAGGGCTGGACGGAAGAGGAACTCAGCGCCGCCGACCTGACCGCCACCTGGGCGCGGCATTTGATGGCGGGCCTCGCGGAATGGCAGCGTCCCGGCTTCACCGGCGGCTTCCAGCGCGTGGCGGAGAAATACCTCGCCCGGCTGGAGCCCGTGCCCGGCATGGGGGAGGGGCGGCGCGGGCTCGACCCCGGCTCGGGCGATCTGGTGGTGGAGCGCGATGGCGCGCGCCACGTGCTCTCCCTCACCGAATCGCTGGCGCTGCCCGCATGAAGCTCCCGCGCACGCTTCGCCTCGATGCCTCGGACAGCGTGATCTTCGAGCACGCCGCCGCGCCGGGCGAATGGGCCGTGCCCGGCGGCTTCGAATTCTGGGAGGAAGCGCCCGAGCGCATGTCCGGCAAGCGCCGCCAGGCCTTCCGCGGCGGCTTCCTCGGCCTGTCCAGCTTCGGCTGGTCCACCCTGGTGGAGGTGGCGGAGGCCACGCCCGAGCAGCGCGAGGCCGCGCTGGCCGCGCTGGCCGCGCGCATCCGCGCCCATCACGGCGCGCCCGATGACGCCGCCGCCCGCGCCGCCGCGGCCGAGGAACTCGCCTTCGCCGAGAGCCTGTGCGACCACCCGGTCGGCACCGTGCTTGCCGTCACGCGCTCCGAGAAGGAGGGCGAGGTGCGCGAGGCCTTCCGCACGCTGCATCTGCGCGACACGCCGCACACCCAGTTCAACACGCTGCCCGTCTTCGGCCTGGTGGCGGTGGAGGAGGACGCGCCCGTGGAGCGCCCCGACCTGACAAGACTGACCCCATGAGCACGAACCTGCCCGCCGGCCTCGCACCGGGCGATTTCTGGGTCGCGAGCGGCCATCACCTCTGCGACCGCGACGAGCATGGCCGCATCCACGCCACGCCCGATCTCTGGCGCGCCTTCTGCGCCCGGCCCGAGCTGGTGCCCCCGCCCGAGGCCTGCGACGCCGAGCGCGCGCTGCACGCATCCCTGCTGGCGGACCCGCTCCGCACCGTCCCTCCCGGCGAGATCGCCGCGCTGGCCGATGCCGATGCGCGGGAGAATTTCCAGGTCTTCCTGGGCTTCCGCGACCGCGTCATGGCCGAGCCCTCGCTCGAGGCGGCCTGGCTCGCGCTGTATCGCGGCGGGGTCTCGGGCATCCCGCCGATCTTCCTGCAGATGCTCACCCATCTGGTGACCCGCGCCGCGCTCGAGGGGGTGGGCGATCCCTTCACGCTCCGCGCCGCCGAGCTGTTCTTCCGCACCCAGCGCGCCGCCATCCACCAGGGCGCGCTGCTGGTGGCCGATGAGGAATACCTCACCGACCGCACCGCCGATTCCGGCTTCGGCGCCATCGGCCAGTTGCTGGTCGAGGCCGGGGCGACGCCGCGCGAGGTGGAACTCGACGTGCTCTCCGACGACAACGGCCATCTCTACGCCGGGCGGTCGGATGCGCATGACTTTGCCCTCGACATCGCCGAGGGCCGGCCCGGCCAGCACGGCCTGGCCCGTGCGCTGGAGGCCTTCATCGGCCATGTCATCGGCGAGCAGGTGAAGATCCGCCCCGTGCCGGTGATCGAGGACCACAACTGGACCTGGCATGTCGGTCTGGATGCCGAGGCCACCGCCATCGCCAATGACCTCTGGCAGGGCAAGAAGGTGAAGCAGGCGCGGCTTGCGCGGATCCTCTGGCTGGGCGTGCTGGAATTCGCCGAGGCCTCGCGCGTGCTGCCGCGCGTGGCGGGGCGGCCGGTCTACCTCGCCTTGGCGATGGACCCGGCCCAGAAGCTGCGGATGAAGCCCCAGAACCTCGTCGCCGGCCTGCCGCTGAAGGCCAAGGGGGAGGCCGCGTGAACCCGGACAGCCTCCTGCTGCGCGTCGCCGTCATCGCCGAGCGCCGCCGCGGTGTCACACAATGGGCCGAACATGTCTGGCGCGCGGTGGAGGTGCTGGAAGACGCCCCCGAGGTCCCGCCCTGGACCCTGCTGCGTCAGGAGGCGGACGGCCGCGCCCTTTTCTTCGCCGGCCATGCCGAGGTCGCGCTGCACCCGACCGATACGGCCAACTACAAGCACAATCTGGAAGCCGCCCAGCCGCTGGTCTGGGTGGTGCTGCGCCCGGCGGAGACCGAATCGGGCTTCCTCCTCCAGAGTGTCACCGCCGACCCGGGCGAGGCGCATCTGCACGCCGATGCCGGCAACGACCTGCTCGAATCCCTGCCCATGCCACCGCGGCTGCGCGCCACGGTCGAGGCTTTCGTCGCCCGGCACCACAAGGAGCGCGGCTTCTGGAAGCGCAAGCGCGACCAGGCGGACCCCGAGGCCCTGGCCCGGCAGGCGCGCGGTGCGGAGGAGGAATCATGAGCGAGGCGGAGAAGGCTGGCTTTCTCGCCCGCTGGTCGCGCCGCAAGCTCGCCCCCGAGCCCGAGGCGGCGCCGGCGGAACCGCCACCGGAGGCCGAGACCTCGGCGGACATGCCGGCCGAGCCGGCCAAGCCACCCGCCGCCTGCCCCATTCCCGGCGGACCGGAGATCGACCTCGCCAGTCTGCCGAAGCTCGAGGACCTGACAGTCGCCTCGGACCTCACCCCCTTCCTGCGCGCGGGGGTGCCGACGGGGCTGCGCAACGCGGCGCTGCGGCGGATGTGGAGCCTCGACCCCGAGATCCGGGACTTCATCAACAGCGTCGAATACCAGTGGGATTTCAACGCGCCCGGGGGCCTGCCGAACGGCTTCTCGAACGAACTTCTGGGCGATGTCGGCAAGATGCTGGCGCAGGCGGTCGGTCATGACCCCGACGCCAAGCCCGAGGATCCCGCCGGCGCGACGACGCCCGAGACCCCGCCCGAGGCGATCCCCGACCCTGCGCCCGAACTGCCCGGCCCGCCCCGCCTGACCCTGGCCGAAGCCCCCCCGCCGGCGCCGCAGAACGCCCCGCCCGAGCCCGCCGCGCCGCGCCGCCGGCATGGTTCCGCCCTGCCGGCTTAGCGCCGGGCTGGCGGCTAGTTGCGAGTGATTCGCAAAATTTCCCAAACACTTGCGCGTTGGTCGGATTTGCGATTGTTTAGCGACCAACGCCACGCGTCGGAGGCTGGGGAGCTTCCCGCGAAGGCGGAAAAGGCCATCGGCATTGGTTGAGGAAAGCGTCGTCATCGACACGGTGGATGCGGAGCGGGCGCGGCTATTCGCCCTGCTCGGGCGTCTGCTTGGCGCCTCGCCGGACCGTTCCCTGCTGGCCTCGCTGCGCCTGCTGAATTTCGGGCCCGGCGAATTGGGCGAGGCCTATGGCGCGCTCTCCGCCGCCGCGCGGGCCGCCACGCCGGAATCGGTGGAGCGCGAGTTCTTCAACCTCTTCATCGGCGTCGGTCGGGGCGAGTTGCTGCCCTATGCCAGCTACTACCTCACCGGCTTCCTGCATGAGCGCCCGCTGGCCGACCTGCGCGGCGACCTTGCCCGCCTCGGCGTCGGCCGGGCGGAGGGCGTGCCCGAGCCGGAAGACCACATCGCCTTCCTTTGCGAGACCTTCGCCGGCCTGCTGGCCGGGGCCTTCGGCCCCGGGCCCGAATCGGCGCTGCCGCTGTTCACCCGCCACATCCGCCCCTGGGCCGGCCGCTTCTTCGCCGACCTGGAGGCCGCGGAACAGGCGGTGTTCTACCGGGCGGTGGGGCGGCTCGGCCGCCTCGCCGTCGAGATCGAGGCCGCCGCAGCGGATCTGCCGGCCTGACCATTCCTGCCAGGGAGAGCACGAAGATGAGCGAACAAGGGGCCGAAAAGGCCGTACGACGGGGCTTTCTGAAGGCCCTCGGCCTGGGCACGGCCGTCGCCGCCGCGGCGGCGCCCGCCCTCGCGCAGCGCTCCGACAGCGTGCCTGCGCGCGACGCGCGCAAGGAGAACGAGGCGCAGCGCCTCGCCGCCCGCTACAAGGCCGACAGCGCCCATGTGCAGGCCTTCTACCGCACCAACCGCGGCGAATAAGAACAAAGGGAGCCGAACGCGATGCTCATCAAGCGCTCCGAAGGCAAGGCCGCGCGCCAGCGCCTGGCCGCCGCCTATCAGGGTCTCTCCGCCGGCGGGCTCGACCGCCGTTCCTTCCTCAAGCAGGCCGGCCTCGGCGCGGCGGGCCTCGCCGCGCTCGGCACGCTCGGGGCGACGCGCGTGCAGGCCGCGGGTGCCGCCACCGGCGTGATCAATCACGCCCAGCCCGTGACGCGCGTGCGCAACATCTGCACGCATTGCTCGGTGGGCTGCACCGTCATCGCCGAAGTGCAGAACGGCGTCTGGGTCGGCCAGGAGCCGGCCTGGGAATCGCCGATCAACCGCGGCACGCATTGCGCCAAGGGCGCTGCGGTGCGCGAGCTGGTGCACGGTGACCGCCGCCTGAAGTATCCGATGAAGCTCGTGAACGGCCAGTGGACGCGCGTCACCTGGGATGTCGCGATGACCGAGATCGCGGACAAGATGATGGCGATCCGCGCCGCCTCGGGCCCGGACAGCGTGTATCTGCTGGGCAGCGCCAAGTTCTCGAATGAGGGCGCCTACCTGTTCCGCAAGTTCGCCGCCTTCTGGGGCACGAACAGCGTCGACCACCAGGCGCGCATCTGCCACTCCACCACCGTTGCGGGTGTTGCGAACACCTGGGGCTACGGCGCCCAGACCAACAGCTACAACGACATCCGCAACTCCAAGACCATGATCATCATGGGCGGCAACCCGGCGGAGGCGCACCCGGTCTCGCTGCAGCATGTGCTGTCGGGCAAGGAGGCGAACCGCGCCAACCTGATCGTGATCGACCCGCGCTACACGCGCACGGCGGCGCACGCGACCGAATATGTGCGCATCCGCCCGGGCACCGACATCCCGATCATCTGGGGCATGCTGCACCACATCTTCGCCAATGGCTGGGAGGACAAGGAGTTCATCCGCCAGCGCGTCTACGGCATGGATGAGATCCGCGCCGAATGCGCGAAGTGGACGCCCGCCGAGGTCGAGCGCGTGACCGGCGTGCCCGGCGCGCAGCTTCGCAAGGTCGCCGAGATGTTCGCGACCCAGAAGCCCTCGACGCTGATCTGGTGCATGGGTGCGACGCAGAAGACCGTGGGCACGGCGAATGTGCGCGCCTTCTCGATCCTGCTGCTCGCCACCGGCAATGTCGGCGCGGCCGGGACCGGCGCCAACATCTTCCGCGGCCACTGCAACGTGCAGGGTGCGACCGATTTCGGCCTCGATGTCGGCACGCTGCCGGCCTATTACGGGCTGGATGAGGGGGCGTGGCGCCACTGGGGCCGCGTCTGGGGCGTGTCCTTCGAAAGCCTGCGGGAGCGCTTCGACACGCCCGCGATGATGAACACGCCGGGCATCCCCAGCACGCGCTACTTCGACGCGGTGCTGCTGCCCAAGGATCAGGTGCAGCAGCGCGACAACCTCAAGGCGATGGTTGTCTTCGGCCATGGCGGCAACACCGTCACGCGCATGCCCGAGGCGGTGAAGGGCCTGGAGGCGCTGGACCTGCTGGTGGTCGCCGACCCGCATCCGACCACCTTCGCGGTGCTCGGCCAGCGGCGCGAGAACACCTACCTGCTGCCGATCTGCACGCAGTTCGAATGCGACGGCAGCCGCACGGCCTCCAACCGCTCCGTCCAGTGGGGCGACAAGGTCGTCAACCCGATCTTCGAATCGAAGAACGACTACGAGGCGCTCTACCGCCTCGCCGGGGCGCTCGACGCCGCGGCCGCGCGCCGCAACATGCCGGTCCGCTTCCGCGACGAGATGTTCAAGACCTTCGAGATCAAGGACAACGCGCCGACCGCGGAGAGCATCCTGCGCGAGATCAACCGCGGCGCGATCAGCACGGGCTACACGGGCCAGTCGCCGGAGCGGCTGAAGCTGCACATGGCGAACCAGGACAAGTTCGACCTGGTGACGCTGCGCGGCCGCGAGGGCACGCCGGTGGCGGGTGACTTCTACGGCATGCCCTGGCCCTGCTGGGGCAAGGGCGAGTGGAAGCATCCGGGCAGCCACATCCTCTACAACACCAACCTGCACGTGAAGGAGGGCGGCGGCACCTTCCGCCCGCGCTTCGGCGTGGAGCGCAACGGCGTGACGCTGCTGGCCGAGGGCTCCTATTCCAAGGGCTCGGAGCTGACGGACGGCTACCCCGAATTCACGGTGGCCGTGCTCAAGCGCCTGGGCTGGTATGACGAGCTGACGGCCGAGGAGAAGGGCTGGATCGAGAGCAATGGCGGCACCTTCAGCTGGGCCACCGACCTCTCGATGGGCATCATCCGCGTGGCCATGGAGCATGGCTGCGTGCCCTACGGCAACGGCAAGGCCCGTGCCGTGGCCTGGAACCTGCCCGACCCGGTGCCGGTGCACCGCGAGCCCATCTACACGCCGCGCACCGACCTGATCGCGCAGTATCCGACGCTGCCCGATCGCCGCGGTTTCCGCGTGCCGCATCTGGGCGTGTCCGTGCAGAACCGCAGCCACCAGGTCGCGCCGAACTTCCCGATCATCCTCTCCTCCGGCCGGCTGGTGGAGTATGAGGGCGGCGGCGAGGAGACGCGCAGCAACAAGTGGCTGGCGGAACTGCAGCAGGACATGTTCGTCGAGATCAACCCGGCCGATGCCGCCTCGCGCAACATCCGCGACGGGCAGTGGGTCTGGGTGACCGGTCCCGAGAACAACAGCCGCGCCCGGGTGAAGGCGCTGGTGACCGAGCGGGTGGGCCGCGGCGTCGCCTGGATGCCCTTCCACTTCGCCGGCCAGTTCATGGGGCAGGACCACCGCCCCCGCTATCCGCAGGGCACGGACCCGATCGTGCTCGGCGAAAGCGTGAACGCCGTGACCACCTATGGCTATGACCCGGTGACCTTCATGCAGGAAACCAAGGTCACGCTCTGCCAGATCGCCGCAGCCTGAGAAGGGGAGGAATCATCCAATGGCTCGCATGAAGTTCCTCTGCGACTCGGACCGTTGCATCGAGTGCAACGCCTGCGTCACGGCCTGCAAGAACGAGCATGAGGTGCCCTGGGGCATCAACCGCCGCCGCGTCGTCACCATCAATGACGGCAAGCCCGGCGAGCGCTCGATCTCCATGGCCTGCATGCACTGCACGGATGCGCCCTGCGCGGCGGTCTGCCCGGTCTCCTGTTTCTACACCACGGCGGATGCCGTGGTGCTGCACGACAAGGACCTGTGCATCGGCTGCGGCTACTGCTTCTACGCCTGCCCCTTCGGCGCGCCGCAATATCCGCGCGTCGGCAATTTCGGCAGCCGCGGGAAGATGGACAAGTGCACCTACTGCGCCGGTGGGCCGCAGCAGGACAACACGGTGGTGGAATACACCCAGTACGGCTCGAACCGCCTGGCGGAGGGCAAGCTGCCGCTCTGCGCCGAGATGTGCTCGACCAAGGCGCTGCTGGCCGGCGATGGCGCGATGATCGCGACCATCTATCGCGAGCGCGTGCAGCGCCGCGGCTATGGCGCCGGTGCCTGGGGCTGGCGCACCGCCTATCGCGAGACGGTCGGCGCCTGATCCGGCGCCGGGGGGGAAATGACCATGACCAAGATGAAGTCGCTGCTCGCGATGCTGGTGCTGGGCTTCGGCCTGGCGCTGGCCCCCGTCGCTGCGCCCGCGCTGGCCCAGGCGCAGGTCTCGGGCACGCCGACCAACCCGGTGCCACCCACCGCCACGGCGGATGAGCTGGAACTGATGAAGGCGCTCACCGGCGGGCGCATCGCCGGGCGCATCTCCATCCCGGACGAGCAGGCGGGCAGCCTCATCCAGCCCGCAGGCAAGTCCTGGCGTGACTTCCACAACATCACGCTGACCTGGATCGGCGGCGTCGCCGTGCTCGGCATGATGGCGATCATCGTGCTCTTCTACATGAGCAAGGGGCGCATCCACATCGATGCCGGCCGGTCGGGGCGCACCATCCGCCGCTTCGGCCTGTTCGAGCGCGTGGCCCACTGGATGACCGCCAGCAGCTTCATCGTGCTGGCGATCTCGGGCCTGAACCTGACCTTCGGCCGGCATCTGCTGCTGCCGCTGATCGGGCCGGAGAACTTCACGCTCATCAGCGAGTGGGGGAAGTACGCGCACAACTTCCTCTCCTTCCCCTTCACGCTCGGCGTGGTGCTGCTGTTCCTGATCTGGGTGAAGGACAACATCCCGAACGGCAAGGACGTCGCCTGGTTCAAGGCCGGTGGCGGGCTGCTGGCCGGCGGTCATCCCCCGGCGGGCCGCTTCAATGGCGGGCAGAAGATGGTGTTCTGGATCACGGTGATCGGTGGCACGGCCGTGGCCGTCTCCGGCTACATCCTGATCTTCCCCTTCTGGGTCACCGACATCGCGGGCATGCAGCTGGCGCACATCGTGCACGGCGTGATCTCGGTGCTGATGATCGCCGCCATGATCGGCCACATCTACATCGGCTCGGTCGGCATGGAAGGCGCCTTCGATGCCATGGGCTCGGGCGACGTCGATCTCAACTGGGCCAAGGAGCATCACAGCCTCTGGGTCGAGGAAGAGATGTCCAAGGCGCGGACCACCATCGCCGGTCCGGCCGGAGCCAAGGCGGCCGGCGCCGACTGATCGCCGCGTGAGCGCGTGATGGGCCGGCCCAAGCTGTTGGGCCGGCCCTTTTCGTTTGAGGAACCCTGATGCGCCTGATCGGATTGGCGGGCTGGAGCGGCGCGGGCAAGACCACGCTGCTCACACGCCTCATCCCCGTGCTGAATGCCCGCGGCCTCGCCGTCTCCACGCTGAAGCACGCGCACCACGCCTTCGATGTGGACCGCCCCGGCAAGGACAGTTTCGAGCATCGCAGCGCCGGCGCGCGGCAGGTGCTGGTCTCCTCCGCCCAGCGCTGGGCGCTGATGACCGAGCATCGCGGCGCGCCCGAGCCGAGCCTTGCGGAGCTCCTGGCGCTGCTCGCCCCGGTCGATCTCGTGATCGTCGAAGGCTTCAAGCGCGACGGCCACCCCAAGATCGAGGTGCATCGCGCGGCCAACGCCAAGCCCTGGCTGCACCCCGACGACCCGGCCATCGTCGCCATCGCCGCCGATGTCGCGCCGCCCACGCCCCTGCCGCATGCGCATCTGGACGAGATCGCCGCGATCGCCGATCTGGTGGAACGCCATGCGGCGCCGATCGCGGCGTTCCGCGCGGGGTGAGAAGGGGGCGGGCGGATGGCGCAGCTATCGGATGATTGCTTCGCCTTCGGCGGCAAGCTGCTCTCGGTCGATGACGCGCAGGCGCTGATCGCGGCGCGAATCCCTGCCATCGACGGTATCGAGACGGTGCCGCTGCGCGCCGCGCTGGGCCGTGTGCTCGCCGAGGCCCTGCACGCGCCCGGGCCGCTGCCGCCCTTCTTCAACGCGGCCGTGGATGGCTATGCCTTCCGCCATGCCGACCTCGCCCCCGCGGGCGAGACGGCCCTGCCCCTCGCGCTGCGTCTCCAGGCCGGGCAGGCCGCCACGGCGCTGCCGCCCGGCACGGCCGCGCGCATCTTCACCGGCGCCCCCATGCCCGAGGGCGCCGATACGGTGCTGATGCAGGAGGATGCGACCGAGCGGGAAGGTGGCGTGGTCATCCCGCCCGGCCTGAAACGCGGGGCGAATTGCCGCCCGGCCGGGGAGGATGTGGCGCAGGGCGCTCTCGCCTTGCCGGCGGGCAAGCGCCTGAGCGCGCCGGATCTCGGCCTGGCCGCCGCGCTGGGCCTCGCACGGCTCGGCGTGCGGCCGCGGCTGCGGGTGGGCGTGTTCTCGACCGGCGACGAGCTGGCCGAGCCGGGCAGGCCGCTGGGCCCGGCGCAGACCTATGATTCCAACCGCTTCACCCTGCTGGCGCTGCTGGCACCCCTGCCGGTCGAGGGCCGCGACCTCGGCATCCTGCCCGATGAGCCCGAAGCGACCGTTGCCGCCCTGCGCGCCGCGGCGGCCTCGCATGACCTGCTGCTGACCTCGGGCGGGGTCTCCACCGGCGAGGCCGACCATGTGAAGGCGGCGATCGGGGAGAGCGGCGCGCTGGTCTTCTGGCGCCTCGCCATCAAGCCGGGGCGGCCGGCGGCGATGGGGTTGATCGGCGGCACGCCGGTGATCGGCCTGCCCGGCAACCCCGTGGCGGCGGTGGTGACCTTCCTGCACCTGGCGCGCCCGCTGCTGCTGGCGCGCGCCGGCGCGCGGGCCGAGACGCTGCCGCGCTTCCATGCCCGGGCCGATTTCAGCTACCGCAAGAAGGCGGGGCGGCGGGAATATGTGCGCGTGGCACTCACGCCGGGCGCGGACCTGCCGCTGGCGCGCAAATACCCGCGCGAGGGGGCGGGGCTGCTCTCCTCGCTGGTGGAGAGCGACGCCTTCGCGGAACTGCCCGAGGAGGTGACGCAGGTGGCCCCGGGCGACACGCTGCGCGTGCTGCCCTTCAGCGCGGTGTTCTGAGCGTTGCGCCATATCCCGCGGATCGTGGCCGATCCGCCCTCAGTCGCCGGCGGCCGCCTCCGCGCCCTTGGCTGCGCCGGAGTGGCGGCGGGCGCCATTCGGCGCCTCGGCCGGCTGCGCCGGCCGCAGGTTCCGATCAATGGGATTTGGCGTTACCCGGCTTCCGGCCGGGCCCAGCGCGGCATGGCGCAGCCGGCGAGCGCGGCAAGGCGATCCTTGGCGAGCAGCCTTTCGCGCGACATGCGGCGGATCAGCGCCTCATCCGGGGTGGCCCGGGCGCGTTCCACGGCGATCTGCCGCTCGAGGTCGGCCTGCCTCTCGGTCAATCGGTCCATCAGATAGTCGCCGGACGCGAGACTCCCGTCCATGACGCCCAAATCCTCCTGATTTCCTTGCCGCTTCCGCCCAGTGACGCGCGGCTCGTACTGGCCGGCTTGGTCGCCCCGGACATGACGCGGAGCTTACGAGAACGAAGGCTGGACCCGAGTCGTGACGATTTCAAGGCATATTCGTGCCTGCCACGTTATCTCCTCAGCGCCGCGCAAGCGCCTCAGCCACCACGGATTTCAGCATCGGCCCCGGCACGGGGGCGAAAGCCGGGGCCTCCGCCCCCAGGAAATGCGCCGCATTCAGCCGCACCCAGCCATTCGCGGCGAGGCGCGCCGGCCCACCCAGCGGCCAGGGTGCCGCATAGGCGAAGTCACCGATCCGTGATGCGAGCGGCACGGCTTCATCCTGGTTGAGCCGCGGCGCCATGGCCGCCAGCGCCGCCGCACCGGCCTCGCCCTGCACCAGCGCGCCGTCGAAGCGGAGGAAGGCGTCATAGGCGAAGCGCGTCACGGGGCCCGCCGGCAGGCCGGTGCCGAAGCCGGTATGGCCGAGCAGCCCGGCCGCGCTGCCCGTCGCCGCCGCGATGGCCGCGCAGGCGGCGCGGGCGGCCGCGGGCAGGGGCAGGGGGGCGGGCAGGTGGAACAGCACCTCCCGGTCCTCGGGCCGGGCATGGGCGGCGGTGATCTCGGCCACCAGCCGGGCCTGCGCGGCGTCCTCGGCACCGCCGGGCTCCACCGCGACCAGATGCGGCGCCGGCGCCGGGCCGAAGGGCACCAGGCCCAGGAAGCGCATCCAGGAGCCGACATGCAGGTAGCGCGTGGCCCCGGCTGCATGGGTGAAGGACAGATGCTCATGCCCGCCCAGCAGCAGGCTGCCTTCGGGAAGCAGCGGCAGGATGGCGCGGTCGGCGGCGACGCCGGCATGGCTGAGCAGGATCGCCGCATCGGCCCCCGCCAGCAGGCCGGGCAGGTTCGCCGCCGCCCAGCCGGCAGGCTCGGGCAGGGTAAGCAGCGGGCGCACCGGGGCGCGGTAGGTGGCCGCGGCGTCCGTCGCGATCCCCACCACCACCACGCGCCGCCCGCCCAGGCTGAGCGTGACCTGCGCCGGCGCATAGGGCGCGCCGCGCCGCGGATCGCCGATGTTGCTCACCACCAGCAGGTCGAGCGCCCGGGCGCGGGCGACCACCTCGGCCGGGTCATCGGCCAGCGCGGTCTCGTGGTTGCCGAGGTTCAGCACCACCGGCGCGCGCGCCCGCAAGGCGCGCAGCAGCGCCCAATCGGCCGCGCCCGCGCTGCGCAGCGCCAGCACATTGCCGCGTTCGAAGACGTCGCCATTCACCGCGATCAGCGCCGGCACGCCGCGATTGGCGGCCAGTGCCGCGTCCAGCGCCGCCAGCAGCGCGGGCGCGCGCTCCTGCGCCGAGTGCAGGTCCGACAGCGCGATCAGCAGGAAGGCCGCGCCGGGGAAGGCGGTATCGGCCCGAACCCGGCGCGGCAGCAGGGTCAGGCCCGGCAGGGCGAGCAGGGCGCGGCGGGAGAGGCTCATGCACCCCAGCCTGCCACGTCCGCCCCGCCCCTTGCCATCACCCGGTGAGGACGGGCAGGGGCGCGCGCTCGACCATCACCTGCACATCCTTCACGCCGGGGATGGCGCGGGCGAGCACGGCCAGGGCGCGCTTCACCTCCTCGTTCCGGCAATAGCCGTGGAACAGAACCACGCCATCCTTCACGTCGGGGAAGATGAAGAAGGCGTCGATCCAGGGCTGGTCGCGCATGGCGAGCAGCACGGCGCGGCGGATCCGCTCATCCGGCGCATCCGCCATCTGCTCCTCGGTGGGCTGCATCAGGGCGCGGATCAGGTCCGCGCGGCTGACGATGCCCACCAGCCTGCCGGCCTCATCCACCACCGGCACGCGGCGGATGTTGCGGTCCTCCATCGCATGGGCGAGCTCGGCGATGGGCGTGTCGGGCCGGGCGGTGAACAGGGTGCGCGTCATCACATCGCCCGCGGTCTGGCCATGCGTGCGGGCGAAGCGCGCCGCCTGCTGGGCGGCGGTCTCGAACAGCCCCGCGATCCAGGAGCGCGGCGCATCCGCCGGCGCGGCGAGGCGACGCAGCAGGTCGCTCTCGGTGACCACGCCGAGCAAGGTGCCGGCGGCATCCACCACGGGGGCGCCGCTGATCCCACGCTCCGCCAGCGCCCGCGCGACCACCTCGATCGGCGTGTCGGGCGGCAGATGGACCGGGTTGCGGGTCATCAGGTCTTCGGCACGCATCGCTTCCTCCTTATTTTGCTTATATAAGGAGGATGTGAAGAATTGGCCTGCTTTTCAAGGGCCCGGGATGGCGCTGCGGGCCCAACTCGTTGTGACATGCGCACAAGGCTGCTCGGCACCCTCGGCGCGCAAAAATATTTCGCCATAGGACAGAGTCCGACCACGCTTGATCACCCGCGCCTCGGCCAGCACCGCGCCCGGCGGGGGCGGCCGGAGGAAGGTGATGGAGAGACTCGCCGTCAGGCTCTCATCGCGCCCCTCGGTGAGGCTGAGCAGCGCCGCCCACATCGCCACATCCGCAAGGCCCATCAGCGCGGGGCCGGAGACGGTGCCGCCCGGGCGCAGCAGGCCCGCATCGGCGGGCAGGCGCAGCAGCGCGCGACCGCCCTGTGCTTCCAGCACCTCCACCCCCCAGGCGGCGGCCAGGGGCACGCCCTCCCGCACCCGGGCCTGCATCTCCGCCAGCGTCATGCGACATGCCGCCCGAGGCAGGGGTTGCGCCCGATCCAGTAGCACAGCTCGGCCGGGCGGCTCACGGCGTAGAGGGCGAGATCCGCGCGCATCCCGGGGGCGAGCACGCCGCGATCGCGCAGGCCCAGCGCCGCGGCGGCGTGCACCGTGACGCCGCGCAGCGCCTCGGCCACCGTCAGGCGGAACAGGGTGCAGCCCATGTTGAGCGTGAGCAGCAGGGAGAGCAGCGGCGCCGAGCCCGGATTGTGGTCGGTGGCGAGGGCGATCTTCACCCCCGAAGCGCGCATCGCCGCGATGTCGGGCAGGTGGGTTTCGCGGATGAAGTAGTAGGCGCCCGGCAGCAGCACGCCGACCGTGCCGGCCTGCGCCATGGCGGCGATGCCCTGCGCGTTCGCGTATTCGATATGGTCGGCGGACAGGGCGCGGTAGCGCGCGGCCAGCGCCGCCCCCGCATCGTCGCGCAGCTGGTCGGCGTGGAGCTTGACCGGGAGCCCCGCACGAAGCGCGGCGTCGAAGACCTGCGCGGTCTCCTCGGGCGTGAAGGCGATGGCGCTGTCGGTGAAGGCATCCACCGCATCGGCGAGGCCCTCGGCGGCGATGGCCGGGATGATGTGCCGGGCGACATGCGCCGCGAACTCCGCGCGACGACCCGCGAATTCGGGTGGGGTGGCATGGGCGGCGAGGCAGCTCGTCACCACGCGCACCGAACGCTGTGCGCCGAGCCGGCGCGCCGCGCGCAACATGCGGGATTCGGTTTCGCGGTCGAGCCCGTAGCCGGACTTCACCTCGACGGTAGTGACGCCCTCGGCCAGCAAGAGGTCGAGCCGCGGCAGCGCGCTCGCCACCAGCTCCTCCTCGGTGGCGGCGCGCGTGGCCTGCACGGTGGAGAGAATGCCGCCACCAGCTTTGGCGATGGCCTCGTAGCTCGCGCCGTCGAGGCGCATCTCGAATTCCCGCGCGCGGTTCCCGCCATAGACAAGATGCGTGTGGCAATCGATCAGCCCGGGCAGGATCCAGGCCCCGTCGCAGCGCGTGGTCTCGCGCGCCCCGGCGGGCAGATCGGCGCGCTTGCCGACCCAGGCGATGACGCCATTGGTCACGCCGATGGCGCCATCCTCGATGATGCCGAGTCCGTCATCCGCCATGGTGCAGAGGTTGGCGTCGGTCCAGACGCGATCAAAACTCATGAGGCGAGTTCGACAAGGTTCGCGAAGCGACCCTGCTCCACCAGCCGCTTCACCGCGGCGATGTCGGGCGCCATGGCGCGGTCGCGGTCCCAGAAGGCGGCCACGCCGCGCACCAGCGCGATGGCGCTCTCGATGGCGGGCGAGGAAGTCAGCGGGCGATGGAATTCGATGCCCTGCGCGGCGGCCAGCGCCTCGATGGCGAGGATGCTGGCGAGGTTGTCCGCCATCTCAGCGAGGCGCAGCCCGGCCCCCGTGGCCATGCTGACATGGTCTTCCTGGTTCGCGCTCGTCGGCAGGGAATCCACGCTGCGCGGCGTGGCGAGCGCGCGATTCTCCGCCACCAGCGCGGCCGCCGTGACATGGGCGATCATGAAGCCGGAATTGATGCCCGATTCCGACACCAGGAAGGCCGGCAGGCCGGAATTCAGCGCAGGGTCGGTCAGCAGCGCGATGCGCCGCTCGCTGATCGCGCCGATCTCGGCCAAGGCGAGGGCCACCGTATCGGCGGCGAAGGCGACCGGCTCGGCGTGGAAATTGCCGCCCGAGAGCACTTCGCCCTCCGCCGTCACGATGGGGTTGTCGGTCACCGCATTGGCTTCGCGCAGCAGCATCGCCGCGGCGTTTTCGAGCAGGTCGAGGCAGGCGCCGGCCACCTGCGGCTGGCAGCGCAGCGAATAGGGATCCTGCACGCGCGTATCGCCCTCGCGGTGGCTGTCGCGGATGGCGCTGCCCGCCATCAGCGCGCGCAGCGTGGCGGCGGCGCGGATCTGGCCGGGCTGGCCGCGCAGCGCATGGATGCGCGCATCGAAGGGCGTGTCGGAACCCCGCGCCGCATCCACGCTCATCGCGCCGGTGAGCAGCGCGGTGCGCAGCAGATCCTGCGCCGCGAAGAGCCCCGCCAAAGCGAGCGCGGTGCTGACCTGCGTGCCGTTGAGCAGGGCCAGCCCCTCTTTCGGCCCGAGCGCCTGCGGCGCGATGCCGGCCATGGCGAGCGCCTGCGTGCCATCCAGCACGCTGTCCCCGTGGAAGGCCTCGCCCTCGCCGATCAGCACGAGGGACATGTGCGCCAGCGGCGCGAGATCGCCCGAGGCGCCGACCGAGCCCTTGGCCGGGATCGCCGGCAGCACGTCATGGTTGAGCAGCGCGAGCAGCGCCTCGATCACCTCGGGCCGCACGGCCGAAGCCCCGCGCGCCAGCGACATCGCCTTCAGCGCCAGGATGAGGCGCACCACCGGCGGCGGCAGGAAGGGCCCCGTGCCGGCCGCGTGGCTGCGGATCAGGTTCACCTGCAATTGCCCGAGCCGCGCGGCATCGATGCGCGTGGAGGCGAGCTTGCCGAAGCCCGTGTTCACGCCGTAGAGCGCCGCGCCCGTGGCGATGCGCGCCTCCAGCGCCGCCACGCTCGCCGAGGCGACCGCGCGCCAGCCGGGTTCGAGCGCGACCGGCGCGCCCGCCATGATGGCGCGCAGCTGGTGCAGCGTGGCCTGGCCGGGCGTGATCATTTCAGGATCCCCGGCAGGTCGAGCCCCTGGTCGCGCGCGCATTCCAGCGCGATGTCGTAGCCCGCATCGGCGTGGCGCATCACACCCGTCGCCGGGTCGTTCCACAGCACGCGGGCGAGACGCCGCGCCGCATCCGGCGTGCCATCGGCCACGATCACCATGCCGCTGTGCTGGCTGAAGCCCATGCCCACGCCGCCGCCATGATGCAGGGAGACCCAGGTCGCCCCGCTCGCCGTGTTCAGCAGCGCGTTGAGCAGGGGCCAGTCGGAGACGGCATCCGAGCCATCGCGCATCGCCTCCGTCTCCCGATTGGGTGAGGCAACCGAGCCGGAATCCAGATGGTCGCGCCCGATCACCACGGGCCCGATCTCACCGCGCGCCACCATCTCGTTGAAGGCGAGGCCGAGCCGGTGCCGCTGGCCGAGCCCGACCCAGCAGATGCGCGCCGGCAGCCCCTGGAAGGCGATGCGCTGCTTCGCCATGTCGAGCCACTGATGAAGGTGCGGATCATCCGGGATGAGCTCGCGCACCTTCGCATCCGTCCTGGCGATGTCCTCGGGATTGCCGCTGAGCGCGGCCCAGCGGAAGGGGCCGATGCCGCGGCAGAAGAGCGGGCGGATATAGGCCGGCACGAAGCCCGGGAAATCGAAGGCGTTGGCGAGCCCTTCCTCCTTCGCCACCTGGCGGATGTTGTTGCCGTAGTCGAGCACGGCCGAACCCATCCGCTGGAAATCCAGCATCGCCTGCACCTGCGCGACCATGCTGCGCCGGGCCGCGGCGGCGACGGCCGCCGGGTCGCTCTCGCGCCTGGATTCCCACTCGCCGAGCGTCCAGCCGGCGGGGAGGTAGCCATTCACCGGGTCATGCGCGCTGGTCTGGTCGGTGACGATGTCGGGCACCACGCCGCGCTTCACGAGTTCGGGGAAGATCTCGGCCGCATTGCCGAGCAGGCCGACCGAGATCGCGCGCTTCTCCGCACAGGCCTTGCGGATCATGGCGAGCGCGGTGTCGAGATCCTCGGCCTTCTCGTCCAGGTAGCGCGTCTCGAGCCGCTTCTCGATGCGCGAGGGCTGGCATTCCACCGCCAGCACGCAGGCGCCCGCGAAGACGCCCGCGAGCGGCTGCGCCCCACCCATGCCGCCGAGCCCGCCGGTGAGGATCCAGCGCCCCGCGAGGTTGCCCGCATAATGCTGGCGCCCGGCCTCAACGAAGGTCTCGTAGGTGCCCTGCACGATCCCCTGCGTGCCGATATAGATCCAGGAGCCGGCCGTCATCTGGCCGTACATCATCAGCCCCTTGCGATCGAGCTCGGCGAAATGCTCCCAATTCGCCCAGCGCGGCACGAGGTTGGAGTTCGCCAGCAGCACGCGCGGCGCATCGGCATGGGTGCGGAACACGCCCACCGGCTTGCCGGATTGCACCAGCAGCGTCTGGTCTTCCTCGAGCCGCTTCAGCGTGTGGACGATGCGCTCATAGCTGTCCCAGTCCCGCGCGGCGCGGCCAATGCCGCCATAGACCACCAGCTCGCCGGGCTTCTCGGCCACCTCGTCATCGAGGTTGTTCATCAGCATGCGCATCGCCGCCTCGGTGGTCCAATGGCGGCAGGAGATCTCGAGCCCGCGGGGGCTGCGGATGGCGGGGGCGTTGCGGAGGCGCGTGGGATGGGTCATGCCTGCCAGAACACACCGCGACAGGGGCGGAGGGCAAGCGGCACCGCATGACAACAGGCACCGAATTCTGGGCCGAGGCCGCCTTGCTCCCGCAGGGCTGGGCACGACAGGTCCGCATCGCCGTGGACGCGGCCGGCGACATCATCGCCATCACCCCCGACAGCCCCCCCGGCCCGACGGCACGGCGCCTCGATGGCCCGGTGATCCCGGGCGTGCCGAATCTGCACTCCCACGCCTTCCAGCGCGCCATGGCCGGCGGGGCGGAGCGCCGAAGTGCCGCCGGGCAGGACAGTTTCTGGACCTGGCGGGAGACGATGTACCGCTTCGTCGGCCGCTTCACGCCGGAAGATGCCCAGGCCGTGGCCGCGCAGCTCTATGTCGAGCTGCTGGAGGCCGGGTTCACCTCCGTCTGCGAATTCCACTATCTGCACCACCAGCCCGACGGCACGCCCTATGCGGACCCAGCCGAGATGGCCAAGCGCCACATCGCCGCGGCGCGGGCCACGGGGATCGGGCTCACGATGCTGCCCTCGCTCTACCGCCATGGCGGGATCTTCGGCGTGGCGCCGCATGAGGGCCAGCGCCGCTTCCTCAACGACCTCGACGGCTTCTCCCGCATCGTCGAGGGCGTGCGCAGCGAGATCGGCGATGATCCGCGCATGGCGGTGGGCCTGGCGCCGCATTCGCTGCGCGCCTGCACGCCGGCGATGCTGCGCAAGATCGCGGGCTTCGACGGGCCGATCCACATCCATGCCGCCGAGCAGCCCAAGGAGGTGGCGGAATGCCTCGCCGCCACGGGGCAGCGGCCGGTCGAGTGGATCCTGGAGCACCTGCCCGTGGATGCGCGCTGGGTGCTGATCCATGCCACGCACCTCACCCCGGCCGAGATCACGGGCCTGGCCGCCAGCGGCGCCGTGGCGGGGCTCTGCCCGACCACCGAGGCCTCGCTCGGCGACGGCATCTTCGCGCTGCCCGCCTACCTCGCCGCGGGTGGGCGATTCGGCGTGGGCACGGACAGCCATGTCGGCACCGCGCCGAATTTCGAGCTGCGGCAGCTCGAGACCACGCAGCGGCTGCGCGACCATGCGCGCGCCGTGGCGACGGGGGCGGAGAACCCGCATCCCGGCCGCACGCTGCTCGATGCCGCGCTGGCCGGCGGCGCGCAGGCCTCGGGGCGCAAGCTCGGCGCCTTGGCGGTGGGCTGCCGGGCGGATTTCGTCGAGCTGGATGGCGAGCACCCGCTGCTGCTGGGCCGCATGGGCGATGCCGCGCTCGATGCCTGGGTGTTCAGCGGGCAGGGCAGTGTGGTGCGCCGTGTCGCGGTCGGTGGCAGGGTGATGGTGGAGGCCGGGCGGCATGTGCACGCCATGGCGATCCGCGATGCGTTTTCCCAGGCGATGCGGAGGCTGATGGCGTGAACGGGTCCGATGGTCGGAGCGCCGAAGGGCGCGGAGAGCTGAATCGGCCCCGCGAGGGGGCCCTGAAGGGCCAGGTTGCGATCATCACGGGCGCGAGCAGCGGCATCGGGCGTGCCATCGCGCTGCTCTTCGCGCGCGAAGGCGCCGACATCGCCTTCTGCCACCTGAACGATGAGGCGGGCGCGGCGGGGGTGGTTTCGGGCATCGAAGCCCTCGGCCGCCGCGCCTTCGCGCGTGCGCTGGATGTCGCGGACCTGCCGGCGCTGCGCGGCTTCATCGCCGATGCGCAAAGTGAACTCGGCCCCTGCGACATCCTGGTGAACAATGCCGGGCTCAACCTGCGCGGCCCCATTGCCACCATCACGGAAGAGATGTTCGACCGCGTGCTGGACGTGCATGTGAAGGCGAGCTTCTTCGCCGCCCAGGCGGTGTGGGAGGGCATGGCGGCGCGCGGCCGCGGGCGCATCATCACCACCGCCTCGCAATTGGGGTTCAAGGGCGCGCCGAACATCGTGCCCTATTGCACGGCGAAGGCCGCGCTGATCGGCTTCACCCGCGCGCTGGCTTTTGAGGGCGCGCCGAAGGGCATATTGGTGAACGCCATCGCGCCGGGCCCGGTGCGCAGCGAGCTCACCGCGCAGCTTGGCCCCGACTGGGCGGCGAATACCGGCGCGAAGCTGCCGATCGGGCGCATCGGTGAGCCGGAGGAGATCGCGGCAGCGGCGCTGCTGCTGGCCTCCTCCCCCGGCGGGGATTTCTTCGTGGGCGCGACGCTCTCGCCCAATGGCGGGGACATCATGCATTGATCCGCACGCTCACCGCCGAGCAGGCGCAGACCGCCATCGATTGGGCCGCCGCCGAGGGCTGGAATCCCGGCCTGTCGGACCTGCCCTGTTTCCTGGCCCAGGATCGCGGGCTGTTCCTGGCGGTGGAGCAGGACGGCCAGCTTCAGTCGGTGATCGCGGCCACGCGCTATCTCGGCCAGTTCGGCTTCATCGGCTTCTACATCGCCCGTCCCGAAGCGCGCGGCCAGGGCCATGGCATCGCCGTCTGGCAGGCGGCGATGGCGCGGCTTGAGGGGCGCCTGATCGGCCTGGATGGCGTGGTGGCGCAGCAGGCGAATTACCGGAAATCGGGCTTCCACCTCGCCTGGAACAACATCCGCTTCGGCGGCGTGGTGCAGGGGCTTCCTGCGCCAGAAGGGCGATTGGTGCCGGCCTCCGCCGTGCCCTTCGAAAGGCTGAGCGCGCTGGACGCGATGGTCTTTCCCGCCCCCCGACCGGGCTTCCTGCAGTGCTGGCTTGGCGCGCCGGGCCATGTCGCCCTCGCGCTGCTGCGCGATGGCGAGGCGGTGGGCTATGGCGTGATCCGCCCCGCCCGGCAGGGCCACAAGATCGGCCCGCTGGTGGCGGAGAACGCCGCGGATGCGCAGGTGCTGCTCGCCGCGCTGGTCCAGGCCTCGGGCGCGGGCGAGATCTTCCTCGACCTGCCGGAACCGCACCGCGCCGGCGTGGCGCTGGCGGAATCCTGTGGCCTCAAGCCGGTCTTCGAGACGGCGCGCATGTACACCGGCCCGGCGCCCGCGCTGGATCTGACGCGGATCTTCGGCATCACCACCTTCGAACTCGGATAGCTACTGCCGCGTCGGCCGCAGCCCCGCCACGTCGAAGCCCTGGGCGCGCGCGATCCCGGTCGCGGCGGCGAGGTCCGCCGGCGCCAGGACCGGCGTGCGTGAGAGGATCCACAGGAAGTTCCGCCCCGGCGCGCCGACCACCGCCCAGCGGTAGTCGGGGTCGAGCCCGATCACCCAGTAATCGCCGTAGAAGGGCCAGAAGAAGCTCACCCGCAGCCGGGCATTGCCGCTGCCCTCGACCGCATAGGCGGTGGCGGTGGCGATGCGCTCGCCCGCCGGGCCCAGGCAGCGATTCGTCACGCCGATCTGGCCATCGGGCCGCGCCGTATAGGTCGCGGTCGTGCCCTCGCAGACCCGCCCCGCGCCATCCTGGAAGGAGTTCGGCAGGCGCGCGATCTCGTACCAGGTGCCGAGATAGCGGGGGAGATCGACGGCAGGCACCGTCGCCGGCAGGCCCGGCGCGGGCTGGGTGGCGCAGGCGCCAAGCAGCAGCAGGCCGAGCAGGGCAAGGCGCTTCATGGCACCACCCCCTCGGGCAGCGCCGCGACATGGTCGAAGACGCCGCCCGCGGTGGTGATCCAGATGGCGTCGCGATGCTGCGCGATCTCGCTGAGTGCGCGGCGCAGATGCCGCAGCCGGTGCGGCTGGCCGACGATGTAGGGGTGCAGCGCGATGCCCATCACCTGCGGCAGCCCGTCGCGCAGCTGGCGGAGCCTTTCGTGGAAATCGTCGACGATCATGGCCGCGAAGGCATCCCCGCCATCCTTGCGGGCGACCACGGCGGGGATGTCGTTCACCTCCTGCGGATAGGGCACGGCGAGCAGCCTTCCGGCGCGGGTGCGCATCCAGACCGGGGCGTCATCGGCGCACCAGTTCAGCGTGTAGCGATAGCCGGCCTCCACCAGCAGGTCCGGCGTGGTGCGGCTCTCGGCGATCCAGGGGCTGAGCCAGCCGCGCGGGGCCACGCCCTCCTGCTGCCGGATGGCCGCGGCCGATTCGGCGATGAGCCTGGCCTCCTCGGCCTCGGGCAGGATGGACTGGCGCTCGGAATTGGTGCGGCCATGGCCGGCCATCTCGTCACCCCGGGCGCGATGCGCGGCGACCAGGGCGGGGGCGTAGGCGTAGAGCGCGCTGTTCAGCAGCACCGTCGCGGGGAAGTGCAACTCGTCCAGCAACTCCAGCAGGCGCCAGGCGCCGACGCGGTTGCCGTAGTCGCGCCAAGCATAGTTCAGCACGTCGGGCTGCGGCCCGCCGGGGGCGAGTTCCGCGCCCAGCCCCTCGCCGAAGGCGAAATGCTCGAGATTCACCCCGAGATAGACGGCGAGCTTCGCCCCGTTCGGCCAGGCATAGGGGGTGCGGCCGGGCCAGCCGGCATAGTCGTAGCGTCCATGGGTGGGCAGCATGCGCGAGGTCTCCGTCCTGCCCGCGATGTCGGGCCAAGGCGGCTTGTGCGCAAGTCCGGGCCGGGCGCGGCCGGGCGGGGGTGGGATGACCGCCGCGCGGCGCTGCCCTAAGGTTCCGGGATGGAGAGAGGGACCAAGGGGAAGGCCGATGGCGCCGGCGCCTTGCTGCGCCAGGAGGCTGGGGCGGCGCGCGCGCATCTGGCGCTGCCCGTGGCGCTCGGCGCGGCGCAGGTGGCGATCGGCATCGCCCAGGCCTGGCTGATCGCGAGCCTGCTGGGCAGCCTGCTCGGCTTCGGCACGGCGGGCTGGGGGGAATTGGCGCTGGCGGCCGCACTCGCGCTGCTCTCCGCCGCCTTCGGCATCGCCCAGGAACGCGCCCTGATCGCGACCGGCGAGGCCGCGAAGGCCCGGCTGCGCCGCGCCGTCTTCGCCCGCCTGCTCGCCATCGGCGCCGAGGATGGCCGCCCGGTGGGCGAACGCGCGGCGCTGGTGGTGGATCGCATCGAGGCGCTGGAAGGGTTTCTCACACGCTGGGTGCCGGCCGCGGCGCTGGCGCTGATCGGCCCGGCCCTGGTGGTGGGCGCGGCCTTCGCGGTGGATGTCACCAGCGGGCTGATCCTGCTGCTCGCCGGGCTGCTCGTGCCGGTGGCGATGGCGGTGACGGGCATCGGCGCCGCCCAGGCCAGCCGCCGGCAATTCGCCGCCCTGGGCCAGCTTTCGGGCCGTTTCCTCGACCGCATGCGCGGCCTGCCCACCCTGGTGCTGTTCCGCCGCCAGCAGGACGAGGCCGAGTCGCTGCGCCTCGCGGCCGAGGAGTTGCGCGGGCGCACCATGCGGGTGCTGCGCGTCGCCTTCCTCTCTTCCGCCTCGCTCGAGGCGCTGGCGGCCGCGGCCATCGCCTGCCTCGCCATCCGCCATGGCGCGGTGCTGGGGCTGACCCATCCGGACCCGATCGGGGCGATCTTCTGCCTTTTGCTGGTGCCCGCCTTCTTCACGCCGCTGCGCAGCTTCTCCCAGGCCTATCAGGAGAGGCTCTCGGCACGCGGCGCGGCGGCGGAACTGGCCCCCCTGCTGGCCGAGCCGGAGGGCCCGCCCGGCCTGCTGCTCGAGGAAGTGCCGCCCAAGCTGGTGGTCACCTTCCAGGATGTGCGCCTCACCTACGATCCCTCCCGCCCGCCGGCGCTGGATGGCCTCTCCTTCCGGGTGATGCCGGGCGAGACGCTTGTGCTGGCCGGGCCCTCGGGGGCGGGGAAATCCTCCGTGCTGCGGCTGCTGATGGGCTTCCGGCGGCCGGATTCGGGGCGGATCGCGCTGAACGGGCAGGACGCCACGGCGCTCGCCCCCGCCGAGCTGCGCCGGCTCTCCGCCTATGTCGGCCAGCGCGCGCATCTGTTCCGCGCCACGCTGCGCGAGAACATCGCCCTCGCCCGGCCCGAGGCCAGCGCCGCGCAGGTCGAGGCCGCGGCCGAGGCGGCGCGGGTGATGGATTTCGCCAAGGACCTGCCGCAGGGCCTGGACACGCTGCTGGGCGAGGGCGGCTTCGGCCTCTCGGGCGGGCAGGCGCAGCGCGTGGCGGTGGCCCGCGCCTTCCTGCGCGACTGCCCGCTGGTGCTGCTGGATGAACCGACCGCGCATCTGGATCCGGGCACCGAGGCCGAGGTGCTGGACAGCCTGCGCCGGCTCTGCGCCGGGCGCACAGCCATCATCGCGACCCATTCCCGCGCCGCGCAGCGCGTGCTCGGGCGCGTGATCGAGATCGAGGCCGGGCGCGCCGTGGGCCAGAGGATGGCGGGCGAATGATCCGCGACATGGCGCGCGTGCTGGGCCTGTGGCGCAGCCGCACGAATTGGCTGCTCGCCGGCATCGCGGTGTCCGTCGCCGCCACGCTCGCGGGCCTCGCGCTGCTGGGCCTGGCCGGGCAGGGGGTGGTGGAGGGGGTGACGGCGGCGACGATCTTCGCCGGCGGCGGGGTGGCGCTGCTCTGGCTGCGCCCGGTCGTCGTGCTGCGCCCCGTCGCGCGCTATTTCGAGCGGCTGGTCACCCATGCCGCGACCTTTCGGGCCATCGCCGATACGCGGGTCTGGTTCTTCCGCCGCCTCGCCGAGCGCCTGCCGGCCGGCATGGGCTTCCGCCGCGCGGGCGACCTGCTCGGGCGGCTGGTCTCCGACATCGATGCGCTGGACCGCGTCTATCTCGGCGCGCTGGTGCCCGGCGTGGCGGCGCTGAGCGCGGTGGTGGTGATCGCGCTGGTGCTGGGCGCGCTCTCGCCCCTGCTGGCGGCGCTGGTGGCGCTGCCGCTGGCGCTGGCCCTGGCGCTGCCGCCGCTGCTCGCGCCTGGTGCGGCGGCGGCCGGGGCGCATGTCGCGGCCGGGCAGGGGGCGCTGCGTGCCGCGGTGGTCGATCCGCTGACCGGCATCGAGGACACGCTGGCGGCCGGCGCCGAGCCCCGCGCCCTGGCGCGCATGGCGGCCGAGGGGGCGGCGCTCGATTCGGCGCAGCGCGGCCTGGCGCGGCGCAGCGCCTGGGGCGGGGCGGCCGGGTCGGTGCTGACCCAGGCGGCCATGCTCGGCGCGCTGGGCTTCGGGCTCGCGATGGGGGAGTTGGGCGTGGCGGGCGGGGTGCTCGGCCTGTTCCTCGCCATCGCCGCGGCCGAGGCGCTGGGCCTCATGCCGCGCGCCGGTGCGTCTTTGGCGGCGGCGGCGGCCAGTGCCCGCCGGCTGTTCGAGGCCGCGGATGCGCCCGCGCCGGTGGCCGAGCCGAGCGCGCCTGCTGCCCTGCCCACCGGGCATGCGTTGCGGCTGGAGGGGGTGGGCTTCCGCTGGGCGGCGGATCGCGCGCCGGTCTTCGACGGCCTGACGCTGGAGGTGCCGGAGGGCGCCCGCATCGCCCTGCTTGGCCCCTCGGGCATCGGCAAATCGACGCTGACCTCGCTGCTGTTGAAGCTGGCCGCGCCGCAGGAAGGGCGGATCACTCTCGGCGGCGTCGACATCGCGACGCTGAGCGCCGATTCGGTGCGAAGCCGCATCGCCTGCCTGACGCAGGATGCGCGGCTCTTCGATGACAGCATCGAGGCCAATCTGCGCCTCGCCCGGCCCGAGGCGCCGGAGGCCGATCTCTGGCAGGCGCTGGATCGCGCCGGGATCGGGGAGGTGGTGCGCGCCCTGCCCGAGGGGCTGGCGACGCGCTGCGGGGAGGCCGGGGCGCGCTTCTCGGGCGGCCAGGCGCGGCGGCTCGCGCTCGCGCGGGCGCTGCTGACCGAGGCGCCGGTGCTGATCCTGGATGAGCCGGCCTCGGGCCTCGACCCCGAGACCGAGCGCGCCTTCCTCGAGACGCTGGGCGAGGCGACGGCAGGGCGGACGGTGATCCTGATCGTGCACCGGCTGATCGGGGTGGAGCGCCCGCAGCGGATCTATCGCCTGTTCGGCGGCCGCGCCCTGGCGGCGACCGCCTGAGCGTCAGTCGAAGGGCACGCCCTCGATCAACTCGTGCAGCGCCTGGGGCTGCAGGATCTCCACGACATTATGCGCCGGCTCGCGCACCCAGCCGCGGCGGCGGAAGGCGGTGAAGCCGCGGCTCACCGTCTCCAGCGTCAGGCCGAGGAAATCGGCGATGTCGGCGCGCGTCATCGGCATGTCGAGCTGCGTGCCGACCTGCAGGCGGCGCTTGCCGGCCTCGCCGAGCTGCAACAGGAAGGCGGCGAGGCGCGCCTCGGCCGGGCGGCGACCGACGCTGACCAGCTGGTCCTGCGTGGCGGCCAGTTCCTGGATGCACAAATCGAGCAGCCGGCGTTCCAGCGCCGGCAGGCGGCGCATCAGCGCCTCCAGCTTCGGCCGCTCGATCCGGCACAGCTTCGCCGGGGTCAGCAGCTGTACGGCGAAGGGATAGGTCTCGGCGGTGGTGTAGCCGATGATGTCGCCGGCGAATCGGAAACCCAGCACCTGTTCGCGCCCGTCGGGCAGCAGGCGGGTGAGCTTGGCGGTCCCCTGCACCAGGGTGAAGACATGGCCCGCCTTCTCGCCCTCCTGGAACAGAATGGCACGCGGGCCGAGCGCCATCTGCTCGGCCTCGCCCACCACCTCGTCCAGCGCTGCCTCGCTCAAGGGGCGGCAGATGCCCGTCACGCGGGAACCACAGGTCTCGCAAACCTCGGAGTCGCCCGACAGGTTCCGTGTCGGGCGCCTTGCGGCGTCCAAAGGATTCACGTGAGTAGCTCCCCAGTTACCCAGGGGAAGGGTATCCGACCCACCGCGTCGGGTTCAAGGGTCAGAAGGGCATAAGTGTCACTCTGGCGTGACAGTCAGCGCATCGACCGCGATGGTGACCGTGCCGGGCCCGCCGACGGTGACGGCCTGGTTGAGGCTGCCCCAGCTGAGCGGATTGCCCCCCGTCGCGGCATCGAACAGGCCGAGATGGCTCATGGTGCCGGCGGCGGTGGTGAAGGTGAAGCGCAGCGCCTCGACATTGCGCTGCACGCCGGTGCCGGTGAAGGTCACGCGCTGGCGGGCATAGCCGGTGCCGGCGGGCTCGCCGGTCACCCCGGTGGCATCGGCGCCGCCGGTGCCGAGTGCCGCCCAGACCGCGCTCGGCAGGGCAGGCACGCGCCCGCACAGCGCGCGGGCGAGCAGGTTCTTGGCGTGATCGGTCAGGTCGGTCATGGCTGAATCCTTTTGACGGTGTGAGGATTTTCGGGGGGCGAGGCGGGCCTCAGAAGGAGCCGATCAACCTTGCGCCGAGCTGCGGGCGGTCGGCCGACAGCCCCGGGGGCACGGGCAGGGGCTCGCTGGCGACGACGGCCACCATCGCATCGCCATCCAGGGCGAAGAGCGGCACGCCGGGCGGCGGCACGAGGCCGCCGATCCGCGGGTCGAGCGCCCCGGGTGCCTCGCCGGGCGCGTGCCAGCCGAGGGCCCGCAGCGCGGCCTCGGCGGCGGTCGTCGGCCCATACCAGAAATGCTGAACCCATTCGCTCATGCGGTGTTTCTCCGGGCTTTGGGGGGAAGTCGTCAGGGCGCGGCGGCGCCGGCCAGCAGCAGCAGCTTCGTGGTGCCGCCGTCGGGGCTGAAGGCGAGCAGCGTGGCCAGGCCATCGGGGCGGATCTTCGTCAGACCGTCCTGGTTCGATGGCGTGGTGCCGGTGAAGCCCGTCATGCCGATCGCGAGGTCCGCGCCCGTGCGGTTGATGATGAGGCAGGAGAAGCCATCACCCGTCGCGCCCCAATCGATGGACAGCGTGGTGCCGGCATTGGCCGCGACCAGCCGGGCATTGTGCGCGGCGAGGCTCAGCGCGGTCGCCCCCGAGGTGGCGACGACCGCAAGCCGCCGGGCGGTGAACTGGCTGTCCACATAGCCCTTGTTCGCGGCCTGGGCGGCGGTGCTGGGATCGCCCGGCAGAACGAGCGGCGCCTGCAGCGTCACGGTGCCGGACGGGCCAATGCGCACACGTTCCGCCAGCGTGCCGCCGCTGCGCGTCTCGATGATGAAAGCGCCCGATTCCGCACCGGCGGTGGTGGTCTCGCCGATGCCGGCGGCACGGGCGTAGACGGTCTGCGCGCCCACCGCGTTGCCGCCGCTGAATTCCAGCTGGCCGAGTGTGTGGCCATTTGCGGGGCTGGCGGAACTGCGGCGCAGCGTCAGCGCCATGGGCTGGGTCATGCCCGAGGCTGCGCCCAGCACCACCTTGCCGTCGGGATTCGCCACCGGATCGCCGCCGATCTCGAGCGGGGCGAGCGGACCGGTGCCGATGCTGATCCCGTAGGTGATCGTGGCGTCCTGGTTCTCGATGTCGAGTTCGCCGCCCTCGGTGGAAGAGCGGCGCTGGAGCACCGCGCGGCTCTCATCGGGGGAGGAGGCCAGGGCCTGGCGCCGATTGCCGACCAGCACGATGCGCGACACGTCGCCCGAGGTCTCGCCCGTGAAGGTGGTGCTGCGCGTATCCGAGGCGATGACCGAGAGGCTGTCGCCCGCCGAGGCCAGATGAACGACCGAGTTCGGCAGGTCGCAGGCCACCAGGGTCAGCCCGCCATCGAGCACCTCGACCGTGCGCCCCATCCCGCCGCCGCCCACCATCACGCCCACGAACTGGTTGTCGCCCTGGTTGGAGGCGTTGGAATCGACGCGGATGGCGGTGGACATGGAACTGATGAACCCGCCCACCCACTTCGTGCGAAAGGCCGTGCCGCGGATCCAGGCCCCGGTCGTCTGCGGGTCACGCAGGCTCAGCAGGTCGTCGACGCTGCAATTGTGCAACTGGATCGAAGCGCTGCCATTGCCCAGGTCGAAGCCGATGTCGTAGCCGTAGCAGAAGCAGTTCACGAATTCGGCGACATCGCTGCTCTCGATGCGGAAGGCGGTGCCGGAGCGGCGGTTGTTCCAGATGGTGAGCGTGCCGCCGCCGCTCCAGCTGCCGGTGAAGGCGCTGCCCTGGAGGTCGATGCGCGTCGCATCGATCACGGTCGCGGTGAAGCGGCCATTCGCCCCCGGCACGCCATTCACGCCCGTGACGTTCACGAGGTCGCCGGTGACGAGGCCATGTGCCCCCGCGCTGGTGAGCCGCACGAGCCCGCCGCCGTTGTTGGCGACCGCGGCAATGCCGTTCTGGACCAGCGATACGCCGGCGAGGTTGCCGGTCAGGAAGGGCCAGAAATGCACGTCATGGACGCGCGAGATGTCGTAGGTGCGCGACAGCCAGATGCCGTTGCGATTGTCCCCCCGCACGCGCCGCACGTTGAGGCGCTGGTTGTTGTCGGAGCGGATGGCGAGGTCGAAGCCCAGGATCAGCAGGTCCTCGCACAGCGCGTCGTGATGCCCGCCCGCGCCGTCGCCGATGGTGATGGCGGTGCCGGCCAGGGCGGCCCGCAGGTTCACGCCCGCACGCAGCGTGGTGGGCGGTGCGCCCATGCCGTCGCGGATCACCGCAAGCCGGCGCAGCGTACCCGCGCGCAACACGCGGATGGTGCGCGCGCCGTCGAGCAGGATGGTGCCCGGAATGGCGCGGTAATCGCCGTTGGTCCGCTGACCGCCCGGGAAGAGCATGCCTTCGAGGCAGACATTCTCGCGCACCGTGAGATCCGCCGCCGCCACGCGGTAGCGCCGCGGGCCGAGCCGCACGATGCCCCCTCCGGCGGCCGAGGCCGCATCGATCGTGGCCTGGATCGCGGCGGCATCATCGGTCGTGCCGTTGCCGATGGCACCATGGTCGCGGACATGGAACATGCGCTCGGCATGCACGCCGGCGGTGATCTGCGCGAAGGTGGCGCGGCGGGTCTGCGCCGTCGCGCCACTGCCCTGAACCACCGGGGCGATGTCGGCAAGGCCGAGAGCGTTGGCGGCGGGCAGGTCGGAAATGCGGGCATCGGCCATGGGGCGTCCTGTCGGGGATAGGGGCGGGGGAGGGGTGGCCGCTGCGTTCAGAGAACGATGCGCCCGCTGGTCTCGAGCAGCAGCGCGCCGCGGTTCTGCGCCAGCAGGGCGAAGGGCGCGGTGACGGAGAAGGCGGGCGAGGTATCCACCGCTGCGGGGTCGATCGTGGCCTCGACGCGCATCCGGTAGCCGGTACCGACCGGCGGGGCGGGGAAGGTCACGCTCGCCGCGCCAGCCGAGACGGGGGCGGTGGTCGGCCCGCGCACCGCATTGCCGCTGGCATCGCGCAGGCTGAACACGACCTGGGTGATCGGCCCGGCCACATTCGCCTGTGCTGCGACGGTGCCGTTGGAGACGATGCCGGCCGCGATCGGTGCCAGCACCACCGTGATCGCCGCGGCACTCGCCGCGAGGCGCACGGAGAAGCGCGGCGCGGCGGTGCGGTTGACGCGGAAGGGGGCCGCGGAGGTGTCCACCGTCACGCCGGCGGCGACGATGTCGCCCGTACGTACCGGCAGCAGCGCCACCGCATCCGAGGCCTGGAGCAGGATGAGGTCCCCGGTTTCGAGCCGCGCCGCGGCGGGCGCGAAATAGCCCGCGCCCAGCGCGGTCGCGCGGGTATCGGCGGTCCGGTACAGCCAAAGGGTGAAGCCGCTGCCGGTCAGCAGGGGCGTGAGGGCGGCATCGATGAAGGGCATGGTCGGGCTCCGGTCGCGCGGCAGGGCTGAGGACGCGCGGCGGCGCGTCCCGGGTGAGGGCGTCGAATGCTCGGGATGGGGGGGAGGGCTGAGGGCGCAACTCGCCCCTTGGCCCGTGCTGGATAGCCCGGGGGGCAAGAACAAGTCAAGAACAAAATCCTAGTCGCGCGGCGAAGCCGATCCCCGTGCGCTCGGCGTCGGGCGTGGTAAGATCAGCGCTTCCCGCCCCTTGCCGAAGGTCGATCCGATGCTGCGTCGCCTGCTGCTGAGCGCTGTCCTTGCCACCCTGCCGATGCTGGCCGTGCCGCTTCCGGCCCAAGGGCAGGCCCAGGGACAGGCCGCTTCGCCTGAGCGCCTGGTGAACGTGTTCAACTGGAACGACTACATCGACCCCTACATGGTCCAGCGCTTCACGCGCGAGACCGGAATCCGGGTTCGTTACGATGTCTATGACAGCCTGGAGACGCTGGAGGGGCGCCTTTCCGCCGGGCGTTCGGGCTTCGACATCATCGTGCCCACCGCCGAGCCCACGCTGTCACGGCTGATCCGCGCCAATGCGCTGCGGCCGCTGGATGCGGCATCCATTCCCAATCTGCGCAACCTCGACCCGCAGGTGCAACAGCAGGTGGCGAGTTCGGATCCGGGCAACCGCCATGGCGCGGTCTATCTCTGGGGCACGGTGGGGCTGGGCGTGAATGCCGAGCGTGTGCGCGCCCTTGCCCCCGATGCGCCGCTCGACAGCCTCGCGCTGCTGATGGACCCGCAACATGCGCGGCGCCTCGCGCGCTGCGGCATCACCATGATGGACAGCGCGAGCGACGTGATCCCGACCGTGCTGCGCTATCTCGGCCGCGATCCCAACAGCACCAGCGCGGATGATCTGCGCGAGGTCGAGCGCGCGCTGATGGCGATCCGCCCCTTCATCCGCAACTTCTCCTCCGCCGGCACGATCGAGACGCTGGCCTCGGGCCAGTCCTGCCTGGCCTTCACCTATTCGGGCGACGCGATCCAGGCCGGCGCGCGGGCGCGCGAGGCCGGGCGCGGCGTGGTCGTGCAGTACATCGCACCGAAGGAGGGCGCGCAACTCTGGTTCGACGTGCTGGCGATCCCGGCCGATGCGCCGAATCCCGAGAACGCGCATGCCTTCATCAACTTCCTGCTGCAGCCCGACGTGATGGCGGCGATCACCACGCATGTGCGCTATCCGAATGCGGTGCCGGCGAGCCGCGCGCTGCTCGCGCCCGAGATCGCGAACGACCCGAGCATCTTCCCCGATGCCGCGACGCGCGCGCAGTTCTTCACCATCGGCCCCGTGCCGCAGGCCGCCGACCGCGCGCGCAACCGCATGTGGGCGCGCTTCAAGGCGGGGCGGTGAGCCCCGCGCCCGATGACCGCAGCGCCGAAGGGCGCGGAGGTCTGAATCGGTCGCGGCACGACAACACGCCCTGGCGCGACCCCGATGCCGTGCCCTTCCTGCGCATCGAGGGCGTGACCAAGCGCTTCGGCGGCTTCGTCGCTCTCGATGACGTGTCGCTGCCGATCTACCGCGGCGAGCTCTTCGCGCTGCTCGGCGGCTCGGGCTCGGGCAAGTCCACGCTGCTGCGCTGCCTCGCGGGTTTTCTCGAACCCGATGTGGGGCGCATCATCCTCGACGGGCAGGACATGGCCGGCGTTGCGCCCTATGCGCGGCCGGTGAACATGATGTTCCAGTCCTACGCGCTGTTCCCGCATATGAGCGTGGCCCAGAACATCGCCTTCGGCCTGAAGCAGGAAGGCATGGCGAAGGCTGGCATCGCCGCGCGGGTGGCGGAGATGCTGGCACTCACCCGCCTGGAGGGCTTCGGCGATCGCCGCCCCGCGCAGCTCTCCGGCGGGCAGAGGGCGCGCGTGGCGCTGGCGCGCGCGCTGGCCAAACGCCCCAAGCTGCTGCTGCTGGACGAACCGCTCTCCGCACTCGACAAGAACCTGCGCGAGGCGACGCAGTTCGAGCTGGTGAACATCCAGGAGAGCACCGGCACCACCTTCATCATCGTCACCCATGACCAGGAGGAGGCGATGACGATGGCAACCCGCCTCGCGGTGATGGATCGCGGCACGCTCGCGCAGATCGGCACGCCGGGCGAGGTCTATGAATACCCCAACAGCCGCTTCACCGCGGAGTTCCTCGGCACCGCCAACATCCTCGAAGGCGTGATCGAACGCGTGGAGGGCGAGGGCGTGCGCATCGCCTCCGCCGAATATGCCTTCGACATCGTCACCGCCACGCCGGCGCCCAAGCCGCCGGGCAGCCGCGTCTTCGTCGCACTGCGGCCCGAGCGGCTGCGCATCGCGCGCGTCGATCCCGGGACGCAACATGCGGATAACCGCCTGGTCGGGCGCGTGCGCGACATCGCCTATTACGGCGATTTCTTCATGGTGCATGTGGAGATGGAAGGCGGGCGCACCCTGCGCGCCAGCCTGCCCAATCTGCGCCGCATCACCGAGCGCCCGGTGGATTGGGAGGATGTGGTGGCGCTGAGCTGGGATGCCGATGCCGGCGTGGTGCTGCCGGAATGAACGGCCTGCGCTGGCTGGTGCTGGCCCTGCCGGTCGCCTGGATGGCGCTGTTCTTCGCCGCGCCCTTCGCCATCGTCGCGGCCATCGGCTTCACGGAGAGTGCGGAAGGCGTGCCGCCCTACGCGCCCCTGCTGCGCTGGCGCGAGGATGGCTCGCCCTATCTGCAGCTCAACCTCGAGAATTTCCGGCTGCTCTTCGATGATCCCTTCTACATCGAGGCCTATCTGCGCAGCCTCGGCGTCGCCGCGGTCTCGGCCACGCTCTGCCTGCTGATCGGCTATCCGATGGCGCTTGCCATCGCGCGTGCGCCCGCGCGCTGGCGCGCGACGCTGCTGATGCTGGTGGTGCTGCCCTTCTGGACCAGCTTCCTGCTGCGCGTCACCGCCTGGATCGGGCTGTTGCAGGACCAGGGCTGGATCAACGGCGTGCTGCTCGCGAGCGGCATCATCGCGGAGCCGCTGACGCTGCTCTACACCGACCTCGCGCTCTATCTCGGGATCACCTATTGCTACCTGCCCTTCATGGTGCTGCCGATCTACGCGACGCTCACCAGGCTCGACCCCGCGCTGCTCGAGGCCGCGGCGGATCTCGGCGCGCGGCCCTGGCGCGCCTTCCTGGCCGTGACGCTGCCGCTGTCCCTGCCGGGCATCCTCGCGGGCTTCCTGCTGGTCTTCATCCCGGCGGTGGGCGAGTTCGTGATCCCGGAACTGCTGGGCGGGCCCGGCGCGCAGTTGATCGGGCGCGTGCTCTGGACCGAGTTCTTCCAGAACCGCGACTGGCCGCTGGCCTCGGCGCTGGCGGTGGTGCTGCTGCTGGCGCTGGTCGTGCCGATCGGGCTGTTCCAGGCCAGAATAGGCCGCGCATGAGGCACCTCAAGCTGCTCGTGCCGCTCGGGCTCGGCTTCGCCTTCCTCTATCTGCCGATCCTGCTGATGGTCGTCTTCTCCTTCAACGACAGCCGCATGGTGACCGAGTTCACCGGCTTCTCCTGGCGCTGGTACGCCGCGCTCTTCGCCAATGACGCGCTGATGCAGGCGCTGTTCCTGTCGCTGCGCATCGCCGCGATCTCGGCCACCATGGCAACGATCCTGGGCACGCTGGCCGGCTTCGCGCTGGCCCGCTTCGCGCGGTTTCGCGGCCGCGCCGTGTTCGGCGGGGTGATGGCCGCGCCGCTGGTGATGCCCGAGGTGATCACGGGGCTGTCGCTGCTGCTGCTCTTCGTCGGGCTCGAATCCCTTTTCGGCTTCCCCGCCGGGCGCGGGGCGGACACGGTGGCGATCGCGCACGCCACCTTCGGCGCGGCCTATGTCGCGGTGGTCGTGCAGTCGCGCCTCGCCGATTTCGACGCCAGCCTGGAGGAAGCGGCGATGGATCTCGGCGCCCGGCCCTGGAAGGTCTTTGCGCTGATCACGCTGCCGCTGATCGCCCCCGGCGTCGCGGCGGGCTGGCTGCTGGCCTTCACCCTTTCGCTGGATGACCTCGTGATCGCGAGCTTCGTCTCCGGCCCCGGCGCTTCGACCCTGCCGATGGTGATCTTCTCCGCCGTGCGGCTGGGGCTGACGCCGGAACTCTATGCGCTGGCCACGCTGCTGCTGGTGGCGGTGGCGGCCGCGTTGCTGGTGGTGCTGCGGCTGGCGCCAGGGCGCGACGGATCGCCCTGATTTTTCCACGCTCCGGTTCCATATTCGCGGCATGCGCGCTTTGGCCCTTTGCCTCCTGCTGCTGACCGCCGCCTGCGCCGAACGCTGGGAACGCCCCGGCAGCACGGAGGCCGATGGCGATGCCGCCAACGCCGCCTGCGCCGACCAGGCGCTGCTGGCCGTGCCGGTGCAACTCGCCTGGCAGATCGTCGAGCCGGCGCGGATCGAGCGCGACCGCCGCTGCTGGGTGGAAGGCGGGCGCGAGCGCTGCCGGATCTATGACCGCTGGCGCCCCGCCCGCTGGGGCCATGTGGACGTCAATACCGGCGCGCGCGAGGCCTGGCGGCGCACCTGCATGCGCGAGCAAGGCTTCACCTTCCAGGGCTACCGGCCGCTGCGCCTGCAGTAGAGCGCGCAAGGACCTTCACGCATCGGGCAGCGTCTCGCCGCGCAGCGCTTCCCACAGCGCGGCGGTGTCGTGGAAGACCTCATAGGCCGCGACGCGCCCCGCCCGCAGCGTGAAGATGTTCACCACCTCCGCCGCCACCTCGCTTCCGGTGCGCCGGGCGCGCCAGCGCCCGGACAGGACGATGACGACGACATCGCCGGCATCGATGCGCCGCAGCGGCGTGACCTCCAGCACCTCGAGGTTCGCGGCGACCTGGGCGAAGAAGGTGCGCGCGGCGTCCAGCCCCGACCAGACGCCGCTCCAGGGCAGCAGACCCGGCCGGCCGCGATAGGCGATGCGCAGATCGGGCGTGGCGACAGCGGCCAGCGCCGCCGCATCGCCGGCCCGGATGGCGGCATACCAGGCGGCGAGGGGGTCTTCGGGCATGGTCCGGTATCCTTCGGCGTCTGGCCGCGCCGCATCAGGGCGCCTAAACTTCCGACTGACAAGGGAAGGACGCTCGACAATGGTGGTATCGCTGGTCGCACCCCGGCTGATGATGATGGGGGAAGGGGCCGTGGCGAAGCTGCCCGAGATGCTCGCCCAGCTCGGCCTGAAGCATCCGCTGATCGTCACCGACCCCTTCATGGTCTCCTCCGGCCTGCTCGAGCGCGCGCTTGGCCCGCTTCGGGCGGCGGGGATCGAAGCCGCGATCTTCGCGGACACCGTGCCCGACCCTACCGATACGGTCATCGAGGCCGGTGTGGCGGTGCTGCGTGCGGGCGACCATGACTGCCTGGTGGGCTTCGGCGGCGGCAGCCCGATGGACACGGCGAAGGCCATGGCGATCCTGGCCGCAGCACCGCCCGGCGTGCATATCCGCGCCTTCAAGGTGCCCATGGCGGCCAATACCGCGGCGCTGCCGGTCATCTGCGTGCCCACCACGGCGGGGACAGGCAGCGAGGCCACGCGCTTCACCATCGTCACCGATACCACGCATGACGAGAAGATGCTGATCGCCGGCCTCGGCGCCCTGCCCCTGGCCGCCATTGTCGATCCCGAACTCACCTACGGCCTGCCCGCGCGCATCACCGCGGATACCGGCATCGACAGCCTGACCCATGCGCTGGAGGCCTTCGTCAGCAAGCGCGCCAACCCGGTCTCGGACGAGTACGCGCGCGCCGCCATGCGCCTGATCGCGCCGAACCTGCGCCGCGTCTGGGCCGACCCCCGCGATGTCGCTGCGCGTGAGGCGATGATGCGCGGCGCGACGCTGGCCGGGCTCGCCTTCAGCAACGCCTCGGTCGCGCTGGTGCATGGCATGAGCCGCCCGGTGGGGGCGCATTTCCATGTCCCTCATGGCCTGTCCAACGCCATGCTGCTGCCCGCCGTCACCGCCTTCGGGCTGGAGGCCGGGCGCGCCCGCTATGCCGAGGCCGCGCGCGTCATGGGCCTCGCCAGCGCGGCGGAGGGCGACCAATCCGCGGCGGTGAAGCTGCTGGAGGAGCTGCGCGCGCTGAACCGCGACCTGCAGGTGCCCAGCCCCGCCGCCTATGGCATCGAGGCCGCGAAATGGGAGGCCGTGCTGCCCACCATGGCGGCGCAGGCGCTGGCCTCCGGTAGCCCGGGCAACAACCCGCGCGTGCCCGACGCGGATCAGATCGTCGCGCTCTACCGGGAGACCTATCGCGGATAGGCCGCGCGCGGCCTCAGACCGTCCCGAGTGCGGCCGCCCGCCAGGCGGTGATCCAGGCCGGCAGGGCCGATATCGGCAGCGGCCTGCCCACGCCGAAGCCCTGCGCGAAATCGCAACCCGCGGCGGAGGCCGCGCGCCAGACATGCGGGTCGGTCACACCCTCGGCGATCACCAGCATGCCCTTGGAATGGGCCATCTCGACGATCCGTCGAACCTCGGCCCGGGCCCGGAAATCGCGGGGCATGGCGATGACCAGCCCGCGATCCAGCTTCACGCCCGTGAAGGGCAGGCCGAGCAGGTGGCGCCGCCCGTCATCCAGCGCCAGATCGTCGAGCAATACGCCGAAGCCGGCCCGCGCCATGCGGCGCAGCGCACGGCGCAGCGTGTCGATGTCGCGCACCGCGGTGCTTTCGGTCAGTTCCAGCAGCAGATTGGTTGGCCGCAGCCCCGCCGCGGCGACCGCAGCGCTGAGCCAGCTTGGCAGGCCGGGTTCCAGCAGCACCGCCAGCGGCACGTTGAAGGACAGGCGCAGCCCCTGGGCGCGCGGCATGGAAGCGAGTTCGCTCAGCGCGCGATGCGCCACCGCGGCGGTGAGCTGCGCGGCGAGGCCGGCCCGCTCCGCCATCGGCACGAAGGCGCCCGCGCCGAGCGCCGCGTCGGGCCGCTCCCAACGCGCCAGGGCTTCCAGCATCACGGGCATGCGGTCGATGATTCGCACGATGGGCTGGAAGCGGACCGTGATCTCGCCGCGCTGCAGCCCCGCGGCCAGGGCGGCGGGTCCGTTCTCGCTCCGGCTCGCATCGTGCGCGGCGGCATGGGCCGCCAGGGCATCGGCCAGGCGCTTGGGCTCGGCTGGCACGGCGCGCAGGCCCTGGGGCGGCGTGATGCCCGGCTGTGCCACGACGACAACCGCCGTGCCGCTGAAGCGATCCAGCGCCGCATCCAGCAGTGCCGCCCCGATGCAATCCGGGGCGCCGCCTTCCAGGACCAGGTGGCGTGGACCAAGACCGGGACCGACAAGCTGGGAGAGCGCTTCGGCACCCGAGGCCACCTGCACCACGGGCCGGCCATCCATGCGCCGCGCGGCCGCGCGCGTGGTGGCGATGACCTGGGGGTCACGGGCCACGAGCAGCAGGGTTGCGGGGCTGGTGTCGGTGCGCCTGGGGCGCCGGACCATGATCTGGGGCTCCCTCATGGCCGCCGGTCGGACGATTCCTGGGCCATGCCGACAACGACGTGGCCACAAGGGATATATCATGCAGTCTCGGCGGAGGGAACGCCGTTTTGTCTCAAAGATGATAATTGTCTTAACGATCGGGTGAGTTTGGCCCGACGTCAGGACCCGGGAAGCGAGGTCAGACGCGGCGTGGCAGCCAGGGATCCTCCTGCCAGCGCCGGCGCATTTCCTCATCGACGCGGCCCAGCAGGCGCATCCAGCTGGCCGGGCCGAGGAAGCGCGCATTCTGCCCTTGGGCCGCGGCGGCGGCGATGAAATCAGGATCCTGGGTCAGGGCCTCCAGCCCCGTCAGCAACCGGTCACGCAGCTCTTCAGGAACGCCAGGCGGCAGGGCGAAGCCGCGCTGGGCCGAGGCGACGAGGTCGATCCCCTGCTCCCGGAAGGTGGCGACCTGCGGCAGCAGCGGGCTGCGCCGTGCGGACGCGATGGCGAGCGCGATGACCTTCTCCTCCCGCAGCGCCTGGATCGCGTCGGGCAGCGCGAGCATCGCTGCCGGCACATGGCCCGACAGGGCGGCCTGCCGCGCGGCGGCGGCGGAGGGGAAGGCCAGCACGGCAAGGTCGAGCCGGCTGTCCAGCCGCAGCGCCGCCACATGGCCCGCGCTGCCGGGGGCGGGGGTGCCAAGCGGCCGGCCGGCGGCGATGCCGCGCAGCGCGGCCAGATCGGTCGGTCCGTCGAGCGGGCCGACCAACACCATGCTTTCCTCCAGCACCGCGGCAAGCGGGGTGATGCGCGACAGCGGGCTGGCTTCGCCGGCTTCGATGGCGCGGGTCAGCAGCAGCGGCGCGGTGACCACGCCCATCAGCTTGCGGTCCGGCGGGCTGGCCGCGAGCACGGCCATGGCATCGAGGCCGCCGCGCCCGGGATGGTTGCGCACAGCCACCGCGACCCGCGTCCAGTGCCGCTCGAGGAAGGGGGCGACGCTGCGCGCCCAGAGATCGGCCGGCGAGGCGGGGGGGGCGCCGACCAGCAATTCCAGCGCATTGCGCCGGCTCGCCACGGCCGATGTCGGCCGCAAGGCCGGCGCCGCCAGCCCAAGAGCGAGAGCGAGGCTCCCGCGCCGGCCGAGCCGCATGGTCACGGTGCCGCCACCGCCGATGTCGGGGCGGCCTCGTTCGGGCGCAGCGACTTGGCGCCGGTGAACAGCACGATGGGCGCGGCGATGAACACCGAGGAGCCGGCGCTCACCAGGATCCCGAACAGCATGGTCCAGGCGAATCCGCCCAGCGCATCGCCGCCGAACAGCGCCAGCGGCACCGCCGAGAGGAACAGCGTGGCCGAGGTGCCGAGCGAGCGGTTCAGCGTCTCATTGATCGACAGGTCGACCAGTTGGCGCAGCGGCATCTGCTTGAATTTGCGCAGATTTTCTCGCATCCGGTCGAACACCACCACCTTGTCGTTGGCCGAGAAGCCGATGATGGTCAGGATCGCCGCGACCGTCTGGAGATTGAACTCGATCTGCGTCAGCGCCAGGAAGCCCACCACCTTGGTCGCGTCCAGGATCAGCGTGATGATGGCGGCGATGCCGAACTGCCACTCGAAGCGCAGCCAGATGTAGATCAGCATCGCCAGCAGGCTGATGCCGAGCGCGATCATGCCGCCCTGGAACAGCTCGGCCGAGACGCGGTTGCCCACCGCCTCCACGCGCAGCACGCGCGTGCCCGGTGCGGCGGTCTCGAGCGCGGCGCGCACCGCGTTCACGGCGCGCTGCGTGCCGGCCTCATCGGCCTGGACGGGCAGGCGGATCAACACCTGGTCGGCCGCGCCGAATTCCTGCGCGCCGACATCGCCCAGCCCCAGCCCGCCCACCGCGGTGCGGAGCTGGCCGAGATTGGCGGGGCCCGGCGTGCGGACCTCCATGACGATGCCGCCCTTGAAGTCGATGCCGCGCTCGAGCCCCGGATAGAAGGCCAGGATCACCGAGGCGGTGGACAGGAAGGCGGAGACGATCAGCCCGATCACCGCCCCCTTCATGAAGGGGATGGTGGTGTTGTCCGGCACGAGGCGGAACAGCGGGCGGGAGAGCAGGCGGAACATCGGTGCGTCTCCCTCTCAGACCGGCAGCGATTGCGGGCGGCGGCGGCGATACCAGCTCGCCACCATCAGGCGCACCACCACGGTGGCGGTGAACATCTGCACCACCGTGCCGATGGCGACGGTGACGGCGAAGCCCTTCACCGGCCCGCTGCCGAAGGCATAGAGACAGGCCATGGCGATCAGGTTGGTCAGGTTGCTGTCCAGGATGGTGCCCGACGCCTTGCTGAACCCGGCCTCCAGCGCGCTGATCGGACTTCGCCCGAGCTTGGTTTCCTCGCGTATGCGTTCATTGATCAGCACATTGGCGTCGAGCGCCGTGCCCAGCGTGAGCACGATGCCGGCGATGCCGGGCAGCGTCAGGGTCGCCCCCAGCACGCTGAGGATGCCGATCATGATGACCACGTTGGCGACCAGCGCGATATTCGCCAGCCAGCCGAAGAAGCCATAGGCGAGGCCCATGTAGAGGAAGACGAAGCTGGTCCCCACCGCCAGCGAGATCAGCCCCGCGCGGATCGCATCCGCCCCGAGCTCCGGCCCCACGGTGCGTTCCTCCACCACGGTCAGCGGTGCGGGCAGGGCGCCGGCGCGCAGCAGCACGGCGAGGTCGGTGGCACTCCGCACGTCGAAGCTGCCGCTGATCTGGCCGCGCCCGCCGGTGATCGGCTCGCGGATCACGGGCGCGGTGATCACCTTGTCGTCGAGCACGATGGCGAAGGGCCGGCCGGTATTCTGGCGCGTCACCTCGGCGAAGCGCCGCGTGCCGATGGAATCGAAGGCGAAATTCACCACCCACTCGCCGGTGCGGTTGTCCTGGCCCGCACGGGCATCGTTCAGGTTGGCGCCGTCCACCTCGACACGCCGGCGCACCGCATAGCGCTCCGCCCCGCGATCGCCCGGCAGGAACATGGTGCCCGGCGGCGGGGTCGGGGCCAGCACATTCGCGCTCTCATCCAGCAGGTGGAAGGTCATGCGCGCGGTGCGGCCGAGCAGGTCCTTGATCCGGCCCGGATCCTCCACACCCGGCAACTGCACCAGGATGCGGTTCTGGCCCTGGCGGGCGATCAGCGCCTCGGCCACGCCGGTCTCATCGATGCGCCGGCGCACGATCTCGAGCGACTGTTCCACCGCGCCGGTCGCCTTCGCGCGCAGCCCGACCTCGGTGATGGTGGCGGTGACGGTGCCGTCCGGGGCGGTGGTGACCTCGATATCGGGCTGCGTCGCGCCGCCGCCGGTGGGCACCGCGATGGCGGCCTCGCGCAGCAACCGCGCCACATCCGCCGCCCGGGCGGGGTCGGAGACGCGCAGCGAGACGCGCCGCTCGCCGGCATTGGCGTTGAGCCCGGTGTAGAGGATGCGCGGATTGGCCGCCGCCGTGCCGCGCCGTGTCGTGTCCACCAGCGCTTCCAGCCGCTCGCGCACCATCTGCGAGGTATCGACCTCGAGCAGCAGGTAGCTGCCGCCGCGCAGGTCGAGGCCGAGGCTGATCTGCCGCGCCCAGCTTGGCAGCACCTCGCGCGGGAGCAGGTTGGGGACCGAGAGCAGCACGCCCAACAGGCACACGCCGATCACCGCGAGCGCCTTCCAGCGGGCGAAATACATCATGGAGAGAGCCGACCCTGAACCGTGTAGGGGCCACCTGCGGCGTCGCGGCGGCCTTTGAGGCCGGAACATGCGCGGCAGCCCCCCCCGATGCAAGCCCAGGCCTCTGACTGTATGAAGGAAGGCGATGGATCAGGGGGCTTGAACGCATGTCGGTGCCGGTTGCCGTGCTCGGGGTGGGCCATTTCGGGCGGTTTCATGCGCTGAAGGCGGCCAAGGCGGGCCCGCTGCGCCTCGTGGCCCTGCATGATGCGGACCCCGCGCGGGCGGGCGCCGTCGCGGCCGAACTCGGCGTGCCGGCCCTGCCGGTGGCGGAGGCCATCGCCGCGGCCGAGGCGGTGATCGTCGCCGCCCCCACCCGCTTCCACGCCGCGCTGGGCCGCCAGGTGCTGGAGGCCGGGCGGCACCTCTTCATGGAAAAGCCCATCGCCGCCAGCCTGGAGGAGGGCGAGGCGCTGGCCGCCCTGGCCGCCGCCAGGGGCAAGGTTTTGCAGGTGGGCCATATCGAGCGCTTCTCGGCCGCCTTCCGCGCCGTGGTCGCCGCCCCCGCCAATGGCCGCGCCCTGCATTGGGAGGCCGTGCGCGCCGCCCCCTTCCGGCCGCGCTCGCTGGATGTCTCGGTCGTGCTCGACCTGATGATCCACGACATCGACCTGGTGCTGACGCTGGCCGGGGACGACCCTGTAGAAGTGCGCGCGACGGGGGCGCGGGTGATGTCCGACCATGCGGATTTCGCCGTCGCCCAGCTCAGCTTTCCCGGCGGGCGCACGGCGACGATCACCGCGTCGCGCATCTCGCTCGCCATGGAGCGGCGGCTGCGGGTGCTCGGCACCGAGGGCGAGATGAGCGTGGATTTCCTCGGCCGGTCGCTGGCCGTGCTGCGCCGCGGGGGCGCGGAGCCGGTGGCGACCATGCCGGGCTACGGCATCGACCGCGCCGGCTGGACCGACCATGACAGCCTGGAGGCCGAGCAGGCCGGCTTCGCCCGCGCCTGCCGCGGCGAAGCCCCGCCCGAGGTCCCGGCCGAGGCCGGGCTGCGCGCGCTGCGCGTGGCGCTCGCGGTGGAGCGCGCGATCGACGCCTGATCAGCCCGGGCCGGAGACCATCGTCGAAAGTCCCGGGAAGGCCACCAGCAGCGCCAGCACCGCGAGCATCACGAAAACGAAGGGCATCGCCCCCGCGAAGATGGTCTCGAGCCCGATGCGCTTGTCGTTCAAGGTCGCCTTCACCGCGAAGGCGCTGATGCCAAAGGGCGGTGTCAACAGCCCCACCTCCACGGCGATCACGGTGATGATGCCGAAGTGGATCAGGTCGAGCCCGAATTCCTTGGCGATGGGTGCGGCGATGGGGGTGACGATCAGCAGGATCGAGGAGCTGTCGATGATCATCCCCAGCAGCAGCACGAACAGGATGTAGACGAAGAGGAAGCCATAGACGCCAAGCCCCATCGCCTCGATCAGGTCGGCGATGGAGGCCGGGATGCCGGCCATGGTCAGCATGCGCGAATACATGCTCGCCGCGATCAGCAGGAACAGGATGCCGACCGAGACGAATCCGGTCTCCATCAGGATGCGCCAGAAGCGCGGCAGGTTCAGCCGGCGCCGCACCACCGCGATGACCAGCGCGCCGAAGGCGCCGATGGCGCCGGCCTCTGTTGGGGTGAAGAAGCCGGTGTAGAGCCCGCCCAGCACCAGGGCGATGAGCGTCGCGATGGGCACGGATTTGGCGAGCAGGCTCGCCGTCGTCTCCTCCTGCACCGGCAGTTCCGCGAAGGCGGCACGGGGCTGCACCCATTCCGGGCGGTAGGTCGCCATCCAGTAGATCATGCCGATGAAGCCCGCGGCCATGATCAGCCCCGGCACGATGCCCGCCAGGAAGAGCTTGCCGATCGAGACCTCGGCCAGCACGCCATAGATGATCATCAGCAGGGAGGGCGGGATGAGCATGCCCAGGATGGAACTGCCCGCCACGCAGCCCACCGCGAATTTCGGCGTGTAGCCGAAGCGCATCATCTGCGGCACGGCGACCTTGGTGAAGACCGCGGCCGAGGCGATGGAAATGCCCGTGACCGCGCCGAACACCGCATTGGCCGCCACGGTTGCCATGCCCAGCCCGCCGCGCACGCGGCGCAGCAGGTATTGCGCGACCTCGAACGTGTCCTTGCCGACATCGCTGACCGAGACCAGCAGGCCCATCAGCACGAAGAGCGGGATGGTGGCGAAGAGGTAGTCCGATATCGCGGCGTAGGAAGCCAGCGCCAGCAGCCGCCCGGCGAGCTCGAAATTGTCGCGGATCAGGCCGATGCCGATGAAGCTGAGGAACACCAGCGCGATGCCGATCGGCATGCCCGACAGCACAAGGGCGGCCATGATGCCGATGAGCGCAAGGCCGATCTCGATCTCGATCACGCGGGCACTCCCGTCACGGCACGCTTCAGCGACATCACCACCTGCACCACGCCGGCCGCCATGGCGCCGGCGCAGCCGACCAGGATCGCCATGCGGATCGGCCAGGTGGGCAGCGTCCAGACACCCTGCACGCCGAAGAACTCGTTCTGCTGCCAGGCATCCTCGAATTGCGGGAGCGTGGCGGTGAAGATGACGTAGAAGATGAACACGGCGATGCCGGCGAAGACCGCCTCCAGCACCTCCGCCGCCCGCGGCGCCCGGGCCTGCAGCCGTGCGAGGAACATGTCGGCGCGCGTCATGCGCTGCGCATGGATGGTGGCCGGCAACTGCAGGAAGACGATGGCCACGATCATCATCGCGCAGATCTCAGCCACGCCGTTCAGCGGCGCGTTGAAGAAGGATCGCCCGGCCACGTCGGTGACGATCAGCGCCATCATCAGCGCGATCATCACCGTGCCCAGGCTGTTCAGCAGCCAGAGCACCAGGCCGAGCGGGTCCTTCGGCGGCCGCGCAGCAGCTTCCTGCGCGGCCTCGTTGACGCTGTCGAGTTCCGACACGCCTCAGGCCGTCCAGGGGCGGCCCGGCTGTGCGCCGCCGGCGCGCAGCCCGTCCATGTAGGCGCCAAGCACCTTGCGCGCGGGCTGGCCGCGGCCCTCATTGGTGCGCACCCAGTCGCCGGCGATGTCCGGCACGCCCGCGATCCAGCGCGCGCGCTCGGCGGCCGGCAGTTCGGAGATCTGCGCGCCCCGCTGGCCCATCTCGGCCATGTTCGCGGTGCTGGTCTCGATCACGCGGTTGGTCAGCGCCTCGGTATAGGCCTTGCCGCCGGCGCGGAAGGCGTTCTGCACCACGGGGTCGAGCCGGTTGAAGGTGGTGCGGTTCATGCCGATGCCACCCACATACATGCAGCCGACGTTCACCTTCGTGATGAAGCGCGCGACCTCATGCACGCGCACCGGGAAGATGCCCGAGGCGAAGGAGAGTGCGCCTTCGCTGACGCCGGTCTGGATGTCGGTGTAGTAGGTGGTGAGCGCGCCGTTCACCGGCACCGCGCCGGTCCCACCCAGCCAGGTGGCGGAGACACCCGGCGCGCTGATCTTGCGGTTGCGCAGGTCATCCAGCGTGCGGATCGGGAAGGTGGTCCACAGGTCATAGGTCTCGGTGCCGCAGCTGCCGAGATTGACCATGTTGTTCTCGGTCCAGGCGCGCTGCATCTCCGGCATTTCGGCGTGCATCTTCTCCATCACGTCGATCTGCAGGCGCAGATTGTCGGTGGCGAAGGGCGCGAAATAGGTCACGTTCTGCAGCGGCATCGCGCTGCCTTCCCAGAGCGTGCCGACGAAGCCGACATCGGTGATGCCATCGCGCACCGCGCTGCGGGTCTCGGTGAAGCGGTAGAGCGTGCCGCCGAAAGCCTCGCGCCAGCGGATGCGGAAGCGCGTGTTCTCGAGCTCGGCATTCACCTTGGGCATCAGCGCCTGCTGCATCGCCCAGATCCAGGCGATGGTGGTGGGGTGGGAGGCGGCGATGGTGATGTTGATCTGGGTCTGGGCGCCGACGACATTGGGGGCGGCGAGCGGGGCGGCGGCGGCGGTGCCGAGCAGCGCGCGGCGGGTGAGGATGCTCATCTTTCCTGGATCTCCCTGGGTTCGTGTCAGAATTTGCCCAGCGCGCCGAGGATGCGCGCGGGGGTGAAGGGTTGCGCGAAGACGCGCGCGCCGAAGGGGCGCAGCGCGTCATTGATGGCGTTCTGCACGGCAGCCGGCGCGCCGGCGGTGCCGGCCTCGCCCGCGCCCTTCGCACCCAGCGCCGATTCACGCGTGGGGGTCGCGACATGCGCCACCGTGATGTCCGGCATCTCGCCCGCCATCGGCAGCAGGTAGTCCGCGAGGCTGCCGGTCAGCAGCTGGCCTTCCGGCGAATAGACGCAATGCTCGTAGAGCGCGCCGCCCAGGCCCTGCACCACGCCGCCGCGGATCTGCTCATCGACCAGCATCGGGTTGATCACCGTGCCGCAATCCTCGACGCACCAATGGCCGAGCAGCGTGACGAAGCCGGTCTCGGGATCGACTTCCAGGTAGCTCGCCTGCGCGCCATTGGTGAAGCAGAAGGGGTAGTCCTTCGGCGTCCAGTGGCGCGTGGCGACCAGTTCGCGCAGCAGATCCTTGGGTAGGGTGTCGCCGCGGAAATAGACGATGCGGCCGAGTTCCTCGAGCGGCAGCCGTTCCGCTCCGGTGGCGCGATCCACCACCACGCCCGCGCGCACATCGAGGCTCTCGGGCGGCGCCTGCAACATCGCGCCCGCGATGAGCAGGATCTGCTCGCGCAGCGCCGTGCCGGCCTGCAGCGCGGCCTCACCGCCGATGCCCGCGCCGCGGCTGGCCCAGGTGCCGCCGCCATAGGGCGTGGTCTCGGTATCGCCGGTGGTGACGCGCACGCGCGACACATCGACGCCCACCGCACTCGCCGTGATCTGCGCGAGCATCGCCTCCGTCCCCTGGCCCTGCTCGGTCACGCCGGAGGAGACCTGGACTGAGCCATCGGGATCAAGCCGCACCGTCGCGCCATCCATGGCCGAGATGCGCGCGCCCCCGATGCCGTACATGAAGGGCGAGGGATTCGTCAGTTCGATGAAGCAGGCGAGGCCGATGCCGCGATGCACGCCGCGCTTGCGCGCATCCGCCTGCTCGGCGCGCAGCCGGTCGTAGTCCATGAGGTCGAGCAGCCGCGCGAGGCTCTTCTGGTGGCTCAGCCCCTCGAAGGCGAGATTCGCGAGGTTCTTGCAGGGATAGGCATCGTCGGCGATCAGGTTGCGCCGGCGGATCTCGGCCGGATCCATGCCGATGGCCTCGGCGCAGAGATCGACCAGCCCCTCGGTCACCGCGGTGGCGATGGGGTGGCCCACCGCGCGGTATTGGCAGGTCGGCGTCTTGTTCTGGAACACCACCGAGGTGCGCGCCTTGTAGCCGCGCAGGACATAGGGCCCGCCGGTGAGGTTCACCACCTGGTTGCCCTCGACCGCCGAGGTGCGCGGATAGACCGAATAGGGGCCGATGCCGGTCAGGTCATCGATCTCGATGGCGAGCAGCGTGCCATCCTTCGCCACGGCCGCCTTCGCATGGATTCGGTGGTCGCGCGCATGGATGTCGCTGACCATGCCCTCCATCCGGTCGGCGGTGAACTTCACGGGCCGGCCGAGCATCCTGCTGAGCGCGACGGTCGCGACCTCATCCGGATAGACATGCACCTTGATGCCGTAGCTGCCGCCGACATCCTTGCAGATGACGCGCACATCGCCCTCGCGCAGCCCCAGATGCTTGGCGAAGACCGTCTGCATCATGTGCGGCGCCTGGTTCGAATGATGCACCACCATCCGCCCCTCGGCCGGGTTCCAATCGGCCAGGATCGCGCGGCCTTCGAGGCAAACGCCGGTATGCCGCCCGGTGTGGAAGGTGGCCTGCACCACCACGGCGTCGGGGTCCGCGAAACAGGCATCCGGCTCGCCGCCCACATGGTCGCGCCGGAAGGCGAGGTTGTCGCCGAGATCGGGGTGGATCACGGGAGTGCCGGCGTCGAGCGCGGTCTCCATCTCCACCGCGGCGGGCAGTTCCTCCCAGGTCACGTCGATCAGCGCGACCGCATCCTCGGCCTCGGCGCGCGTGCGCGCCACCACCGCCACCACGGGCTCGCCCTGCCAGCAGGCGCGATCGACGGCGAGCGCGTGTTGCGGCGCGGATTTCAGGCCCTTGAGGTGATGCAGCACGCCGACCCAGGGCGTGCAGACCTTCGCCATCTCCTGCCCATCGACGATGCGGATCACGCCTGGCGATCGCTGCGCCGCCGCCACGTCGATGGCGACGATGCGCGCATGCGCGTGCGGGCTGCGCAGGAAGGCCACATGCACCATGCGCGGCAGGCGCAGATCATCCACATAGCTGCCGCGCCCGGCGACGAGGCGCTTCGCATTGGGGCGCGGCACGGAGCGCCCGATATAGCTGTTCGGCCGATCGACGGCGGAGAGGGTCGCGTCATCCATCGCTCAGCCCTTTCGCAGCGTGGCAGCGGCGCTGAGCACCGCCTCGACGATGGCGTGGTAGCCGGTGCAGCGGCAGTAATTGCCGCTGATCCCTTCCCGCACCTCCTCGCGCGAGGGATCGGGATTGGCGCGCAGCAGTTCCGACGCCGCGACCAGCATGCCCGGCGTGCAATAGCCGCATTGCAGCGCGTTGTGCGCGACGAAAGCCTCCTGCAGCGCGGCGATGGCCCCGCTCTCGGTCAGCCCCTCGATGGTCTGCACCGAAGCCCCATCGGCCTGCACGGCGAGCATCAGGCAGCCGCGCACCATCTGGCCATCGACCAGGATGGAACAGGCCCCGCAGACGCCATGCTCGCAGCCGGCATGGCTGCCGGTGAGGTCGAGCCGCTCGCGCAGGAAATCGATGAGATGCATGCGCGGTTCGACGCGCGCATCCACGCGCTCGCCATTCACCGTCACGCTGATGTCGATGGCGTGCTGCATGCGCCCCTCAGCCCTTGAGTTGTGCGAAGGCGCGGCCGAGCAGCACGCGCGCCAGGTGCCGGCGGAATTCGGGCGGGCCGTGCAGGTCGCCGGGCGGGTCGAGATCCTCAGCCAGCGCATCCTGCGCCGCCTTGATGTCGCCACGCGCGAAGGCGGCCTCGGCGCGAAGGCTGCGCTGGGGCACCCCACCCACGCCGAACCAGGCGAGCCGCGCGGCATCGGGGCGCAGCACGGCGGCGAGGCCGACGATGGCGTAGTCGCCATGCCGGCGCGCGAGTTCCACCAGCGCGCTCCGCTGCCCGGCGGCAGGCAGCGGGATCTCCAGCGCCAGGATCAGCTCGCCCGCGCGCAGATCCGTCTCATAGAGGCCCTTGAAGAAATCGGTCGCCGCGATGCGCCGCTCCCCGCTGCGGCCCCCTGCGACGATCATGGCATCCAGCGCCAACATGCAGGCGGGCAGCTCGGCCGCCGGGTCGGCCAGCGCGACGGAGCCACCGATGGTGCCGCGGTTGCGGATGGCGGCGTGGGCGATGTGCGGCACGGCCTGGGCCAGCAGCGGCGCATGGCGCGCCACCAGCGGATCGGCGCCCAGTTCGGCATGGCGCGTCAGCGCGCCGATCCGCAAGGCGTTGCCCTGCAGCGTGATGCCACGCAGCGCGTCCAGACCGTTGATGTCGAGCAGCAGGGAAGGTGCCGAGAGGCGCAGGTTCAGCGTCGGGATCAGGCTCTGCCCGCCCGCGAGCAGCCGCGCCTGGTCGCCATGCGCCTCAAGCGCGGCGAAGACATCCTCCAGGCTTTTCGCCCGGGCATAGGCAAAGGGGGCGGGCTTCACCGCTTCTACTCTCCTCCCCGATCCTGGCCGCAATCCTGTTGCGCGCGGCCTGTTTCTCGGACCTGTCTGGCATAGGCGGGCCGCGTGGCGGTGGCAAGCGGAGGCTTTCAGCCCTCCAGGATCGCCACCGCGCGCGTCCAGCCGCCCGACCCGCCCTTGATGCTCACCGGGAAGCAGGAGACGAGGAAGCCGTGGTCCGGCAGGGCCTCGAGCCCGCCGAGCTTCTCGATCTGGCAATAGCCGCGCTCGCGCCCGGCCTTGTGGCCTTCCCAGATGAGGGAGGCATCGCCGGTGGCCGCCACGCGGGCCTTGGTGTGGATGAAGGGCGCGTCCCAGGACCAGCCATCGGTGCCCACCACGCGCACGCCGCGCTCCGTCAGCCACAGCGTCGCCGCGCGGCCGAAGCCGCAGCCGCTCGCCACATAATCCGGCTGGCCATAGCGCGCGCCGGCGCTGGTATTGGCCAGCACGATGTCGCCCGGCTGCAGCCTGTGGCCGATGCGCGCCAACTCGGCCTCGATCTGCTCCGGTGTCACCACATGGCCATGCGGCAGGTGCCGGAAATCGAGCTTCACGCCGGGGCCGAAGCACCAGTCGAGTGGCACCTGCTCGATGGTCAGCGCCGGCTTGCGGCCGCCGGGCGTGGCGGCATCCATCGTGCTCGCATAGTGCCAGGGCGCATCGACATGCGTGCCATTATGGGTGGAGAGCCGCACCCACTCGATCGCCCAGCCCTCGGAGTCGGGCAGCTGGTCCTCGGAGATGCCGGGGAAGAAGCCGACCACATCCTTCGCCGTCTCGCGATGCGTCTGGTAGTCGATCTGCGGCCCATAGCCGGGCGGATCCGCCGCCACGCCATTCTCGAGCGGGCGCGAGAGGTCGATGAAGCGGCGCGGCATGGGCATTCTCCTCCGGGGCGCGCGAGCATAGGCGCAGGCGAGGGGGCTTCAACAGCAGCGGGCATGGCCGCATCCTCCGCACCCCAACGACAGGAAACGCCCGATGTCCGAAGCCCTGATCCACCAAGCCGCCGAGATGCTGGTCGCCGTGCGCCATGGCGGGCCGCGCCTCGCCGGGCTGGGCGCCGCCGCGCCGGCCGATGCCGCCACCGCCTGGGCCGTGCAGAAGGAGGTGGCGCGCCGCGTGGGGGCCAGGATCGGCGGCTGGAAATGCGCCGCCCCGCCCGGCAAGCCGACCTCCGGCGCCATGATCGACGCGCAGACCATCGCCCCCTCCGGCACGCGCTGGTCGGTCACGCCCGGCGAGAAGATCGGCATCGAGACCGAGATCGCCTTCCGCTTCGCCCGCCCCCTGCCGGCCCGCGCCACCCCCTATAGCGAGGCCGAGGTGCTGGACGCGGTGGGCGGCGTCTTTCCCGCCATCGAGATGGTCGTCAGCCGCTACATCGACCCCGCCAAGGTCACGCTGCCCGAGGCCATCGCCGACAACGTCGCCAATGCCGGGCTCGTGTGCGGCGCCGATGTGGCGAACTGGCGTAGCCTCGATCTGCCGAAGCTGGTGGTGCGGCAGACCTATGCCGGGCAGGTGCAGGTGGAGCAGGCGGGCGGCAACCCCTCCGGCGGGCCTTTCGGGCCGCTGGTCTGGCTGGCGAATTTCCTGCCCAGCGTCGGCCTGCAGATCGAGGCCGGGCATGTGGTGACCACCGGCAGCTGCACCGGCCTGCTCTGGGTCGAAAGCCACCAGCGCGTGACGGGCGGCTTCGCCGGCCTGGGGGAGGTCGTGGTCGACCTCGCCTGAACCACTATCCCCGCGACCTCTTCAAGGAGAGACAGCATGGCCGTGCCTGACAACGATGTGCCCGCCGCCCGTGACCTCTCCTTCCTCGTGGGGAGCTTCTGGTATTGCCCGGCACCGAACCTGCCCGCGGCGCTGGTGGTGAACGGCCCTACGGGGCCGGTGGTGACGATGGTGCAGGACCAGACGGTCTGGCACATCCGCGAGACCGGCCTCGGCTACGTCTTCGCCGATTGTGCCACGAATATCGGCGGTACCTGGAGCTATTCGACCATCGCCGGCTCGATCACGCCGGAGGGGCGCGTGCTCTTCGGCTTCACGCCCGACAGCGCGGTGATGACCGGCCCGGGCGGCCTCACCGCCAGCACCGTGACCCAGGGCGCGGGCACCCTGACCACGGTGGGGGGCGAGCCTGCCTTCCTGATGCAGATGTACAGCGGCACCGGTGCCGTCGGCTTCACGCATTGGGCCTACATGCTGCGTGCCGAACCCGGCGATGCCGCCTGGCTCGACCTGCCCGGCACCGTGCCGCGCGGCATCGAGGAGGTGTTCCGTGTCGGCAGCACCGCGGGCTCCACCGTCCCGGGGATCGATGCCACGGGCTCGGGCCGGGCGGAACGTCTGTATGGCAGCGACCGGGCCGACCGCCTGCTCGGCCAGGGTGGCGCCGATACGCTGGACGGCGGCGATGCGGCCGATTTCCTGGCCGGCGGCGCGGGCAATGACCTGCTGCTGGGCGGCGCCGGCGCGGATCGGCTGCTGGGCGGGACCGGCGCCGACACGCTGGCCGGCGGCACCGGGCCGGACATGCTGACGGGCAATGCCGGTGCCGACATCTTCCGCTTCGATGCCCCGGACAACGGCCTCCGCGACACCGTGACCGATTTCGTGCGCGGCCAGGATCTGATCGCGATCGATGCCAGCGGCTTCGGCCTGGGCCTCGCGCCCGGCGCCATGCCGGCCGCGCTGTTCTACGCGCACCCCGACGGCTCTTCCTTCGCGGCCCACCCGGCCCATCGCTTCATCTACACGAACAGGTTCGGGGGGGAATTGTACTTCGACCCCGATGGTCGCACCCACCCGACACCGGGCGAGAGCGCCATTCTCATCGCGAAATTCAACGGCAATCCGGCCCTGAGTGCCGCGGATTTCGTGATCATCGCCTGAGGACGCCTCGGGGCTTGCGGTGCCGGGCGGCGGGGGCTTTCCTGTCGCCCGCCGTTCGGAGGACCCCCATGCGCCCCTTCTCCCGCCTGCTCCTGCCCCTGCTGGCCCTGTTCGGCGCCGCGCCGGCCGTGGCGCAGGAGGCCCCCTGGCCCTCGCGCCCCATCGAATTCCTGGGCGGCTTCCCGAACGGCTCGGGCGTGGACATCTATGCGCGGCGCCTCGCCATCCCGCTCTCGCGCGCGCTCGGCGTGCCGGTGGTGGTCAACAACCGCATCGGCGCGGGCGGCAACATCGCCTCGGACTTCGTCGCCAAGGCGCGGCCGGATGGCTACCTGATCCTGTTCGGCACGGCGGGCACGCATGCCATCAACGCCGCGCTCTATCGCCGCCTGCCCTTCGACCCGCTGCGCGACGTGACGCATATCGCGCATCTGGGCGATGTGCCGAACATCCTGATCACCTCCACCCAGCATCGCCCGCAATACACCAATTGCCAGGCGGTGATGGCCGATGCGCGGGCGCGGCCGGGCGCGCTGAACTATGGCAGCACCGGCAATGGCGCCTCCACCCATCTCGCGGGCGTGCGCTTCGCCACCGCGGCGAGCCTCGACATGGTGCATGTGCCCTTCACCGGCCAGGGCGGCGTGGTGACGGCGCTGCTCGGCGGGCAGATCGACCTGTTCTTCAACCAGACCGGCCCGGCCATCGCCATGATCCAGGCCGGCACGGTGCGCGCGCATGGCGTGACCACGCGCAACCGCGTGCCCGCCCTGCCGGACGTGCCGACCATCGCCGAGGCCTGCGGCCTGCCGGATTTCGAGAGCACGACCTGGTACGGCGTCTTCGGCCCGCCCGGCCTGCCAGCGGCGATCCAGCAGCGCCTGAACGCCGAGATCGTGAAGGCGATTGAGGAGCCGGAATTCCGCTCCTGGCTGATCAACAACCAGGGCATCGACCCGCCGACGGTGCGCACGCCCGCGGAGTTCCGCGCGGTGCATGAGCGCGACATCGCCCGCTGGGCCACGGTGGTGCGCGCCGCCGGCGCGACCGTGGACTAAGTCAGGCAAGACTGAAGGGCTGTCGGCGTTCGGCCGCCAAGGGCGGCCGAGGCGCCTAATGGCGCCCGGCGCCTGGGGGCAAAATCAAGCCGGCAGCCCCTCCAGCAACTCCTCCTGCCAGGCGAGGTCGGCGGCGCTCAGGGCCCAGCCGCCCTCGGCATTGGGGCGGATCACCTCGCCCGGCGGCAGGCGGCCCAGGACGGCCTGCGTCGCCGCCGCCAGCGCGGGTGACCAGCCGGCGCGGTGGCACAGCGCCGCCAGGGCGCGCGCGCTGCGCAGGGCCACGGCGGCGTCGATCCGCACCTCCGTCGTGCCGGCATCCTGCGCCAGGGCGAGGCGCAGCATCTCCCGCTCCCCGGCCCGGGCGGCGAGGAAGAGAGGTTTCTCGCGCGCGGCGATGCCGGCGGCGCTGTCCAGCCGCTCATTCACCCGCGCCAGCAGCGCGGTGTCCACATCCGGCGGCAGGTCGGCGCGGCGGCGCAGCGCCTGCAGCAGATGGGCGGCGACCAGGCCACCCAGGGTGCGCGCCGTGCAGGGCGGCAGGCTGGGGCGGGAGATCAGCGCGCGCTGCCAGGAATCATGCGCTGCCGCTTCGCCCGCGAGGCGATCCAGCGTCGCCTCCCGAATCGCGGCCGAGGGGTTGGCGAGCAGTGCCGCGATGGCGGGCGTATCGGCGCTGCCGGCCACGGCATCCGCCACCGCCTCCGAGATCGCCGGGCGGCGGGCCACGGCGCGGCGGGTGAAGGGGGCCGGGGGGGCGGCGATCAGCGCCAGCAGGTCGGCCTCGGTCAGCAGGGGCGAGAGGCGGATCACCGGGTCCGCCACCGGCAGGGCCGCATCGCCGGCAAGGCGCATCACCAGGTCGCGCGGCGCGTCGGGCAGTTCCGCCACCACCTCGGCGATGGCGGCGCGCACCTCGACCGCCGCATCGGCCACGAGCATCGCCATGGTGCCGGCCGAGATGCGCGTCAGCCGGTCCTGCGCCTGGCGGTCGAGCCGCGGGGCGAGGGCGGCGACGCGCCGGGCGAGTTCCGCACGCACCCGCGCATCATCGTCGCTGGCCAGCAGCAGCCCGGCCTGGGGCGGCGTGGCGCGGTTGGCGGCGACCGCCTGGCGCACCTGGGGGTCCGGATCGGCGGCGAGGTAGGTCAGCAATTCCGGCGGCGTCGCCTCGGCTGCGGCAACGGCGGTGCGCGCGGCGGCGTCGCCATGCCGGGCGGTGTGGACGGCATCCTGTAGCGCCAATGTCATGCGGCGTGGGCCTCCCGCCCCGCCCCACCGCGGCGCTTCATCGCATACATCGCCGCATCGGCGCGTGCGATCAGCTCGGCCGCGGCCTCCCCGGTGCGGCGCTCGACCAGGCCGAGGCTGGCGCGCAGCGCGTCAGGCCCGGCCTCGGGAAGGGATGCGATCGGGCCAGGCGCACCCAGGCGGAGGGTGCGTGCGCTGGCCGACGCCGCATCCGCGCCTTCCAGCCAGAGGCAGAACTCATCCCCGCCAAGCCGCGCGACGAGGTCGCCCGGCTCGGCCGCCTGGCGCAAGCGCTCGGCCATGGCGCGCAGCGCGGCGTCGCCCGCCTCATGGCCGAAGCGGTCATTCAGCGGCTTGAGCCCATCGAGGTCGAGGAACACCAGGCATCCCGCCGCGCCCACCGCCAGGCGATCCGCCAGGCCCTGGTCGAAGGCGTAGCGGTTGAGCAGCCCGGTCAGCGCATCCGAGCGCGCCGCGAGGTCGAGTGCGGCCTGCCGCGCCGCTTCTACCTGCAGGGCGGCGACCGGCATGGCCAGTGCGGCCAGCAGGTCGCGCTCATCCTGGTCGAAGCGCGGCTGGCTCGGCAGGCGCCAGGCGAAGAGCGCGGGGCCGGCGCTGCTCTCGGCCAGGGCATGCCGGTGATGCGTGTCGGGCTTGGGGGCGGGATTGCCCGCCAGCCAGCGCCAGCCGGTCTCGGAGGGAGCGAGCAGCGCCACGCCCTGCGCCGGCAGGGCAGCAGGCAGGGCGACCAGCATGGCCTCGAGCGCCGCCGCGGCGCCGGCCTCGGCCCCGCGCTGGCGTGTGCCCAGGCGCAGCAGCCGCCCGAGCGTGGTGGCGCGGCGGAGCGCGCGGGCGGCGGTCTCGGCCTCGCGCTCCGCCTGGGTCACATCCCGCGCCGTGCCGCGCAGCCCGCCCTCGGGCAGGGGCATGGCGGTGATGTCGAGGCAGCAGGGGCTGCCATCGCCGCGTGTCGTCCAGCAGCGCAGGCCGCGCTGCGCGGTGAAGCGCGGCATCGCGCCCAGCAGCAGTTCAGCCGGCTCACCGAGCCAGTCCTCGGCCGGTCGTCCCAGCACCGCCTCGGGGGCGAGGAAACTGATCCGCCCGTCCGCATCCAGTTCGAAGACCAGTTCCGCCTCCAGCAGCGCCAGCGCCCGCCAGCGGCTTCGGCTTTCCTGGAGCGAGGCGATCATCTGGGCGTCGGGGGGCGGCATCGCAGGCATGGCCGCATCATCCTGCCCCTGGGTGAAGGTCCGGTTAGCGAGCGCGCGTTGACATCGCGCGCGCTCTCTCCCCATGGTCCGCCCGCCTCCGCAACCAGACCAGGATACCCGCCCCGCCATGGACAAGACGCCGAGCCTTGTCGGGCTCGAAGCCCGCATCGAAGCGCTGTGGACCCGCCGCGATACGCTCAATGCCGGGACCCACGGCCCGGACCGCCAGGTGGTGGAGGAGGTGCTGGGCCTGCTCGATTCCGGCGTGGTGCGCGTGGCCGAGCCGACGGCGAATGGCTGGCATGTGAACCAGTGGCTGAAGCAGGCCGTGCTGCTGAGCTTCCGCCTGACCGACAGCGCGCCGATGGACACCGCCGCGGGCGCCTATGACAAGGTGCCGCTGAAGTGGGAAGGCTGGGGCCCGAATCGCTGGAAGGAGGCCGGCTTCCGCGCCGTGCCCGGCGCCATCGCGCGGCGTTCCGCCTATATCGCGCCGAATGTGGTGCTGATGCCGAGCTTCGTGAATCTCGGCGCGCATGTCGGCGCCAACACCATGGTCGATACCTGGGCCACGGTCGGCTCCTGCGCGCAGATCGGCAAGAACGTGCACCTTTCCGGCGGTGTGGGCATCGGCGGCGTGCTCGAGCCGCTGCAGGCCAATCCTGTGGTGATCGAGGATGACTGCTTCATCGGTGCGCGCTCCGAGGTGGTGGAGGGCGTGATCGTCGAGCGTGGCAGCGTGCTCTCGATGGGCGTGTTCCTCTCGGCCACGACCAAGATCGTCGATCGCGCGACGGGCGAGGTCTTCGTCGGCCGCGTGCCGGCCTATTCCGTGGTGGTGCCAGGCAGCCTGCCGGGCAAGCCGCTGCCCGATGGCTCGCCGGGGCCGAGCCTCTACTGCGCCGTGATCGTGAAGCGTGTGGATGCCCAGACCCGCGCGAAGACATCGATCAACGACCTGTTGAGGGATTGATTGTGCCCTCAGACGCCGGGCGCCCGCTCCGCGGGCTTGGCTCACGCGCCAACGCACTGCTGTGCCGGGTGATGCGGTCGCCCTGCGCGCGGGGCCGCTTTGCGGCCCTGAAAGGTGGTCCTCGTGTCTGTTGTTGATCCTGTTCTGTTGGCCCAGGCGCTGATCCGCTGCCGGTCCGTGACACCGGCGGATGACGGCGCGCTGGATGTGGTGCAGCGCGCGCTGGAGGGCCTGGGCTTCGCCTGCACGCGCCTGCCCTTCGGTCCCGATGACTACCGGGTGGACAACCTCTTCGCCCGGCGTGGCAGCGGCGCGCCCCATTTCTGCTACGCCGGACACACCGATGTGGTCCCGCCCGGCGACCTCGCCGCCTGGACCGATGACCCCTTCGCCGGCGTGGTGCGCGACGGTCAGCTCTACGGGCGCGGCGCCTGCGACATGAAGGGCGGCATCGCCGCCTTCATCGCGGGGCTTTCGCAGTATCTCGACGCCACTCCGAACCACCCCGGCTCCATCTCCCTGCTCATCACCGGCGATGAGGAAGCGCGCTCCGTCGATGGCACGGCGAAGGTGCTGGAATGGATGGAAGCGAACGGCCAGATCCCGGACATGGCGCTGGTGGGCGAGCCGACCTCCAAGCGCGTGCTCGGCGACATCATCAAGATCGGCCGGCGCGGCAGCCTCAATGCCTGGGTGACCATCGAGGGCAAGCAGGGCCACAGCGCCTATCCGGCCGGTGCCGACAACCCGATCCACCGCCTGGTCGCCGCCCTCGCACCGCTGCTCGCCGCGCCGCTCGACAATGGCACGCCGCACTTCCCGCCGAGCACCTTGCAGGTCACCGGCTTCGATGTCGGCAACACGACCTCCAACGTCATCCCCGGATCGGCGCGGGCGATGATCAACATCCGCTTCAACGATCTGCACACATCGGCGCAACTGATCGAGCGCCTGCACGCCGCCTTCCGCGCCGCCGGCGCGCGCTACACGATGGAGACCGCCTGCTCGGGCGAGAGCTTCCTCACCGCGCCCGGCCCCTTCGTGCAGGCGCTGAGCGACGCGATCGCGCAGAGCACCGGCGTCACCCCCGCGCTCGATACCGGTGGCGGCACCTCCGATGCGCGCTTCATCGCGCGCTACTGCCCCGTCGCCGAATTCGGCGCGGTGGGGGAGACGCCGCACCAGGTGGATGAGCGCACCTCGGTCGCCGATCTGCACCGGCTGGCGGCGACCTATCGGGCGATCCTGGCGGCGTTGCTCCGTTGAGCGGCGGCCTGCCCCCGCCGCCCTCGCTGCGCTTCGCCGTCACCGCGGGGCTGGTCGGCGCCTTCCTGCTCGCGCGCGGCGACAAGCGCGGCATGGCGCTGATGGAGGACACGCCCGAGGGCGCGCAGCGCAGCTTCATGGCGGCGGTGATCTGCCTGCCCGCCTTCCTCGCGCTGCGCTTCTTCACCTGGGCGGAGATGCCCGAGGCCGGCGGCCTGTTCGGCCGGCCGCTGCTGGCCGAGTTGATCGGCTTCGTCCTCGCCTGGACCGCCTTCGCGCTCGCCTCGCGCCCGATCCTGCAGAGCTGGGGGCAGCTTGCCGCCTGGCCGCGCTTCATCGTCGCCTGGAACTGGTCCAACGTCGTGCAGTATCTGGTGCTGCTGCTGCTCGCCCTGCTCGGCGGGCTCGGCCTGCCGGCGGCGCTGGCGCAGGTGCTGGTGCTGCTCGGCCTTGCCTACGCCATCTGGGTCGAGTGGTTCGTGGTCCGCAGCGCGCTTTCGGTTGGCGGGCTGCAGGCGGCGGCGCTGGTGGGCCTGGATTTCGCGCTGGGCCTGTTCCTGAGCGGGCTGGTGCAGCGCCTGTCGGTCTGAAGAGGGAATGGACATGTCACGCTTCGACGCCGCCGATCTGCGCCGCTTCGCCACCGAGGCCTTTTGCGCCGCCGGCCTCGCCCCCGATCGCGCGGCCAGCATGGCCGAGGTGCTGGTCGAGGGTGACCTCATGGGCCACGACACGCATGGATTGGCACTGCTCGCGGGCTATTGCGACGCGCTGGCGAGCGGCGACATGCGCGCGACGGGCGAGCCCGAGATCCTCTCCGAGACGCCGGTGGTGCAGGCCTGGCATGGCCAGAAGCTGCCCGGCCCCTGGCTGGTGCGCCGGGCCATCGCCTTCGCCCAGAACGCCGCCAGGACCTTCGGCCTCGGCGCGGTGAGCATCGCGCAGGCGCACCACATTGCCTGCCTCGCCGCCTATGGCCCGCCCGTGGCGGCGGATGGGCAGATGCTGATCCTGACCTGCTCGGACCCGGCCACGGCCTCGGTTGCGCCCTGGGGCGGGACGCGGCGCACGCATACGCCCAACCCCGTCGCCGCCGCCTGGCCCAGCCCCGACGGGCCCGTGCTGGTCGATGTGTCGATGTCGATCACCACCAACGGCATGACGGCGCGGCGCCGGGCGGAGGGGCGCAGCTTCGACCATGAATGGCTGCTGGACGGGCATGGCAACCCGACGCGCGACCCCAACGCCTTCTGGGCCGACCCGCCCGGCACGCTGCTGCCCCTCGGTGGGCTCGAGGCCGGTCACAAGGGCTTCGCCCTCGGCCTGCTGGTCGAGGCGCTGACCAGCGGCCTCGCCGGGGTGGGCCGTGCCGATGCCCCGACCGGCTGGGGCGCTTCCGTGCTGGTGCTGGTGCTGGACCCCGCAAAGTTCGGCGGCGCCGAGAAGTTCCTGCGCGAATCCGGCTGGATGGCGGAGGCCGTGCGCAGCAACCCGCCGCGCCCGGGCATGGGCGCGCCGCGCATGCCGGGCTCACTGGCGATGGTGAAACGCGCGAAGGCGCTGGCCGAGGGCGTGGCGCTGCATGCCTCGATCCCGCCGGCCCTGGCGAAGCTGGCGGCGCGCTACTCTCTCGCCCCGCCCGTCCAGTCGGGCTCGGGCTCGTAGCGCGCACTCACGAAAGTCAGCCCATCGGGCGGGGCCGTCTGGCCCGCCTTGGTGCGGTCCCGCCCTTCGAGCAGGCTCCGCGCCCAGCTTACCGGCCGGCGCCCGGCGCCGATTTCGACCAGCGTGCCGACCATGTTGCGCACCTGGTGGTGCAGGAAGCTGCGCGCCGCGACCGAGATCTCCAGCACATCATCCAGCCGCGCCACATCCAGCCGGTCGAGGGTGCGCAGCGCCGAGGCCGCCTGGCAGGAGGCCGCGCGGAAGGCGGAAAAATCGTGCCGGCCGAGCAGCATCTGCGCCGCCGCATGCATCGCCGCCGCATCCAGCGGCCGCTTCACATGCCACACGCGGCGCGCTTCCAGCGCCGGGCGCGAAGGGCGATTGAGGATGCGGTAGCGATAGGCGCGCCCGGTGCAGGCGAAGCGCGCGGACCAGTCATCCGCCACAAGCGCGGCGGCGGTGGCGACGATCGGGTGGGGCAGGGTGCGGATGTTGATCGCATCGCGGATGCGCCGCGGCTCCAGCTCGATGGCGAGCACGAGATCCACCACCATCGCCTCGGCATGCACGCCGGAATCGGTGCGTCCAGCGGCGGTGGCGGTGGGCATCTCGCCGCGGTTCAGCGGCGCGGCGGCTTCCTCGATCACCTTCTGGATCGTGGGCAGATCCCCCTGGCGCTGCCAGCCGCAGAAATCGGCGCCGTCGAATTCCAGCTTCAGCGCGTAGCGCGGCATCAGGCGAGCACGGGCGGCAGCGCGAAGCCGCGGAGGAAATCGCTGGCCGGCATCGCCGCGCGTCCGGCCCGTTGCAGGCGCGTCAGGCGCAGTGCGCCTTCGCCGCAGGCGATGGTGGGCGCGGCATCCAGCACCGTGCCGGGCGGGCCGGACCCTGCCACGGGCTCGGCCGCATGCACGCGCACCACCTCCGCGCCGAGGGCGAAGAAGCAGCCGGGCCAGGGGGTGAGGGCGCGGATGCGCCGATCCAGCGCCGCGGCCGGCTGCGACCAGTCGAGCCGGCCATCCTCCTTCGTCAGCTTCGGCGCATAGGTCACGCCCGTTTCGGGCTGCGGCACCGGTGCGGGGTTTTCCGCCAAAGCGCGCAGGATCAACCGCGCGCCGATGGCCGAGAGCGCATCATGCAGTTCGGGCGTGGTCATGCGCGGCGTGATGCGGGTGGCCTCGGTGAGCAGCATCGGCCCCGTATCGAGCCCTTCCTCCATCTGCATGATGGTGATGCCGCTTTCGGCATCGCCCGCCAGGATCGCCGCCTGGATCGGCCCCGCACCGCGCCAGCGCGGCAGCAGCGAGGCATGGATGTTCAGGCAGCCGCGCCGGGGGGCGTCGAGCATCGCCTTGGGCAGGATCAGCCCATAGGCCGCCACCACCGCGACATCGAGGTCGAGCGCGGCGAAGGCCGCGTGTTCGGCCGCGTCGCGCTTCACCCGCGCGGGCGTACGCACGGGCAAGCCGAGTTCGAGCGCCGCGCGATGCACCGGGCAGGGCGTCTCGCGCTGCCCGCGCCCGGCCGGTTTGGGCGGCTGGGTGTAGACCGCGACGATCTCATGCCCGGCGTCATGCAGGGCACGCAGTGCGGGCACCGAGAAGTCGGGACTTCCCATGAAGGCGATGCGTAGCTTGCCCATCCGATTCAGCCCTCCGGTGCTCGCTTCGCTGCACCTGGCAGCAGGATCGGCCCTCTTCGGGCCGATCTCGTGCTGCAAAACGTGTGAATTTCACGGCAAGAAATCTGAGCAGATGATGACATCTGCTCAGATATTGCCGTGGGGCATCGGATGGGGGTCACCCCTCCCGCTGCGCCTTCAATTCCTTCGCCAGCTTGCGCAGCAGCATGTTGCGCTTCAGCGCCGAGAGGTAGTCCACGAACAGCACGCCATCGAGATGGTCGATCTCATGCTGCAGGCAGGCGCTGAACAGCCCTTCGGCCTCCACCTCCTGCTTCGCGCCGGCGAGGTCCAGCCAGCGCACCTTCACCCGCGCCGGGCGCGTGACCTCGGCGAACTGGTTGGGCAGCGAGAGGCAGCCCTCCTCCCGCGTCGCAACTTCCTTGCTGCTGGCGACGATCTCCGGATTGATCAGCACCAACGGCGTGGGCTTGTCGTCCGGGTGCACGTCGATCACCACGAGGCGCAGCAATTCGCCGATCTGCGGTGCGGCGAGGCCGATGCCGGGCGCCTTGTACATGGTCGCGAGCATCTGCGCCGCGAGGCCCGGGATGCGCGGATCGCCCGCCACCACGGGCTTGGCCTTGGCGCGCAGCTTCGGGTCGGGGACGTAGAGGATGGGCAGCAGCGTGGCGTCGGTCATCGATCGGGAGGCTTTCCGGCAAGGCCCGGAGAGGTAGCCCCGCGCCCACCCCCTTGCAACGGCCGGCCACCCCGCCAAGATCATCGGCAGGCGGGGTGCCATGTGGCCCCGCTTCCCGAGACGCTTCGCTCCCTGGCGAGGAGGCACTGCAAGACATGTCGCGTTCCCCCCTGTTCGGCTCGCCCCTCTTCCTGGGCTTCGACCATCTCGAGCAGATGCTCGACCGGGTCCAGAAATCGGCCGATGGCTATCCGCCCTACAACATCGAGCAGACCGGCGAGACGCGGCTGCGCATCACGCTGGCCGTGGCGGGCTTCTCGATGGAGGATTTGCAGATCACGCAGGAGGACAACCAGCTCGTGATCCGTGGCCGCCAGAAGGATGACAGCGAGGGCCGGGTCTTCCTGCATCGCGGCATCGCCGCGCGGCAGTTCCAGCGCGCCTTCGTGCTGGCCGAGGGGATCGAGGTGGAAGGTGCGTGGCTCGACAACGGGCTGCTGCATGTCGATCTGCGCCGCCCGCTGCCCGAGGTCCGGGTGAAGACCATCCAGATTTCCGGCCGCGGCAACGGCGTGCAGCGCCCCCTGGTCAATGCCGGGTTTCCTGGGGGGGCGGACGACAAACAGGGGTGACCGTTCCAGGGTGCCCCATCTTGGGCGCGGGCCGCTTCCGGCCGCGCCGATAGGAGCGTGTGATGGATGATTTCGACGGCGATGAGCAGTCTTTCCCCCGACGCCTGAGCGCGGAGGCGCTGCGCGGTCTTTCCCACATCGATTTCGCCCGGCTCGGCGCCAATGCGGTGGCCTATGTCCGGCCCGGGGTGCTGAACGGCGCGGTGGTGTTCACGATCCACGCGGCGGATGGCACCCAGATCGGTGCCGCGCCGAGCCTGCAACTCGCCGCTGCGGCAATTCGTCAGCATGAGATGCAACCCGCGCTTGTCCATTGACCGCTGGGCCTGCCTCACGGTAAAGTGTATACCTTCAAGGTTGAAGAAGACTGAGAAGGAGGCGGCCATGAGGGTCGCGCGACGTGTCCTGCTGGCTTCGGCCGGTGCCATGCTGGCTGCCCCTGTGGTGGCACAGGCGTCGGCCCTGCGGATCGTCGTGCCCTTTCCGCCCGGCGGTTCCGTGGACATCGTCAGCCGCATCATCCAGCCGAAGCTGGGCGAGTTGCTCGGCCAGCCCGTGCTGATCGAGAATCGCGGCGGCGCCGGGGGCATGCTGGGCTGCGAGGTCGTGGCCCGTGCGCCCCCGGATGGCAGCCAGGTTGTGTGGGGCAATATCGCGACCCACGCCATCAACGCCGCCGTCTATGAGCGCATGCCCTATGATCCGGTGGCCGATTTCACCCCCATCACGCTCGCCGCGCATATCGAGTTCATGCTCGCGGTCCATCCCGCGATCCCGGCGACCACGGTGGTGGAACTCGTCGATCATGCCCGCGCCCACCCCACTTCCCTGACCTATGCCTCGGCCGGTGCCGGCAGCCTGCCGCATCTGCTGACCGAGATGCTCAAGCGCGCCGCCGGTGGGATTTCCATCGAGCATGTGCCCTTCCGCGGCGGCGGGCAGTTGCTGATCGACCTGACCGCCGGGCATGTCAGCATGGCGATCGCCGATGTCGCGGGGCTTTTGCCGCATGTGCGCGCCGGGCGGCTGCGCGGGATCGCGGCCGCCGGCCCGCGCCAGAGCGCGGCGCTGCCCGACCTGCCCACCATCGCCGCCACCCTGCCGGGGGTGGAGGGCACGGCCTGGCATGGCGTCTTCGCCCCGGCCCGCACGCCGGCTGGCGTGGTGGCGCGGCTCAACCAGGCGCTGGTCGCGGCCTTGGCCGATCCGCAGGTGCAGGCGCGGATGCGCGCCGCGGGGACCGAGCCGGTGGGGTCCACCCCCGCGGAGCTTGCGGCGTTCCAGCGCCGGGAGTTGAAGAAATGGGCCGAGATCGCCCGTGCGGTCGGGGCGCGGGCGGAGTAGGCCCGCGGCCTGTCAGATCACCCGCGCCTCGAAGGGCGGCTTGAAGTCGGGCGTGTCGAACTCGACCACCCAGACATCCGGGTCGCGCTGCACCTGGCGCGCGACATAGGCATCCGCCACCTCGTCGGTCACGGGGGCATCACCGGTGCCGCGCACCCAGGCGGCGCGGCCTTCCGAGTCGCGCGCCTGGGCGAGCACCATCAGCCCGCCCCGGCCGCGCAGCACGCAGAGGATGCCGCCGGCATCGGCATCACCCTTGCGCAGCACCGCGCCCGACCGGCCGGAAATATCCGCCAGACGCAGCGCCATCGACACCCAGATGCCGGCCTTCACACGAGGATCCATGCGCCGCAGCCTCGGCCCCTCGGCCGCTTTGCGCAAGGTATTGCGGAAGCCGCGGCGGCGCGCCATCACAGGCGGCGCGCAGGGGACCAACCACCATGGCTAAAGCACCGGAACTGACCGAAGGCCAGCGCGCCTATGAGGCGCGCCGCGCCGCCAAGGCGGGCATGAGCCTCGAGAAATGGCTCGCCGAGAAGGAAAAGCGCGCCAAGCAGGAAGCGGCCGAGGCCGCCAAGCTGGCCGAGGCCGAGAAGCCCAAGGCGGAGGCCCCGAAGGGCTGGTTCGGCCGGCTGCTCGACAAGGCGCACAAGCCGATCAAGTAGCGCCCTGCCTCACAGCATGCGCATCAGCGTGCCGTCGCGCCGCAGGGCGTGGTGGTAGACCGCGCCGCCGATATGCGCGGCCAGCAGGAAGGGCAGGGCCCAGCCGCCGAGGCTGTGCAGCCAATGCAGCACGAAGGCCAGCCCTTCCGACGGCTCCATGAATTTCGGCAGGTCGATGAAGAACAGGAAGGCGGTCGCCCCCTGTTGCGGGAAGCCATAGGCATTGGTGGTGAAGAAGCCGAGCAGCGGCTGCAGGATCAGCAGGGCGTAGAGCGCATGGTGCACCGCCGCCGCCGCCGCGCGCATGTTGGCCGGCAGGTGGTCGGGGGCCGCCGGCGGCTTGCTCACCAGCCGCCAGGCCAGCCTTGCGACGGCGAGGAACAGCAGGATCAGCCCGATGCTCTCGTGCAGCGCGTAGAAGGAGAACTTCACGTCGTCCTTCATGAAGCGCAGCGTCAGGCCCGAGAGGATGGCGATGAACATCGGCGGCACGGTCAGCCAGTGGAACCACTTCGCGACGGTGGAATACTGCCCGTCCGGATGGGCGGCATCCTGGCCCTTCAGCGGTGTGGCGGCGGTGGCATCCATGCGTCGGTCCTCTCGGCTCGCGCGAGTATGGCATGACGCCGGGCGCGGATTGAAAGCGAAAGCGTGGTGATCGCCGCCCATGCCGATTGGAGCACGCATCCCGCCAAGCGCTGGATGGCGCTGGCGCGGCGCGAGGGCGGCTGGCGGATGGCCGCGCCGCGCCTGGCGGGGGACACAAGCGCCCTGCTGCCCGATCTGCTGCGGCCCGGCGCCCCTGTCGTGCTCGGGCTCGACCTGCCGCTCGGCGTGCCGCGCGGCTTCGCCCGCGGCCGGGCGGAGCCGGATTTCCCGGCCTTCCTGGCCGGCCGGGTGCAGGACCCCGGCTTCTTCGAGGTCTCGCCCCGCCTTGAGACGGTGAGCCCGGCGCGGCCCTTCTACCCGGCGCGCGGCATCAAGGGCATGACCCGCGCGGCCCATGCCGCCGCGCTCGGGCTGGCCGATGCAAAGGCGCTGTCGCGGCTGTGCGACCGCGCGACGGCCCGCCGCCCGGCGGGGGCCCCGGTGTTCTGGACGCTGGGTGCCAACCAATCCGGCAAGGCCGCCATCGCCGCCTGGCGCGACTGGATCGCGCCCGCGCTGGCCGCCGGCGCGCCCCTGGCGCTCTGGCCCTTCGCGGGCCGGCTGCACGACCTCATCGCCCCCGGCCGCGCCGTGCTGGCCGAGGTCTATCCGGCCGAGGCGATGCGCCAGCTTGGCCTGACGCTTGCGGGCAGCAAGCGGGCGGAGGGCCCGCGCCGCGCGCTGGCCGAGCCGCTGCGCGCGGCGATGGCGCGGCTTGGCGTGGTGCCCGAACCGGCGCTCGCCGCGCAGATCGCGGTCGGGTTCGGCGCCGATGCGGCCGGGGAGGATCGCCTCGACTGCGTGCTGGGCCTGCTCGCGATGATCGCGGTGATCGAGGGCGCGCAGCCCGATTTCATCCCCGACGACCCCTGGATCACGCGCTGGGAGGGCTGGGTGCTCGGCCAGACGGACCTGCCCAAGGAGGCCTCGCCATGACCTTCGAAGACGACGCCGCGCTCACGGCCCATGTTCAGGCACTCTGCGACGCCACCCTGCCCAAGGCGCGCTGGACCCATGCCGGGCACCTCGCCGCCACGGCCGGGCTCATCCTGCTGCGCCCGGATCTGCCCTTGGAGCGCGAACTGCCCGGCCTGATCCGCCGGCTGAACGACAGCCATGGCGTGCCCAACAGCGACAGCCGCGGCTACCACGCCACCATCACGCTGTTCTTCCTGGCCGCGCTGCGCGATGCGCTGGCGCAGGACGACGCCAGCCTGCCGGCCCATGCGCGGGTGAATGCGCTGCTCACCGGCCCGCTCGCCGCCGGCAAGCGGGTGATGGCGCCCCACTGGTCGGAGGGCCTGCTGTTCTCGGTCGCGGCGCGGCGCGGCTGGGTGGCGCCCGACCTGGCGCCGATCCCCTACACGGTCGTCCTGTAGAGCCCCGCCGCGATCGCCGCCTGCTTCACGAGGCCCACCAGCAGCGCCAGTTGCGGCGCGGGCGTGCCGGTCATGGCGGCGAGTTTGAGCGGCAGGGTGAAGAGGCTGTCGATCTCCATCGGCCGGCCGAGTTCCAGGTCCTGCAGGATCGAGGGCTTGTGCTGCATGGTCGCATTCGCCACGCGCTCGACGATCGCATCCGGCACGGCGAGGCCCAGCCCGGCGGCGATGGCCTGGCCTTCCTTGGCGCTGGTCCAGGCGGCGGCGCGCAGCACCGGGTCCGCCAGCGTGTCGCGCACACCGCGGCGCGAGAGGGTGCAGAGCGGCCCATTGGCGAGGTTGCCCAGCAGCTTGCACCAGACGTCGAGCCGGATCTCGGGCGAGACCGGGCTCGGCATCCCGCCCGCATCGAGGATCGCGGAGATCGCCTTCGCCCGGTCGCTGATCCGCCCATCGGGTTCACCGAGGATGACGCGGATATTGCCGTGCTCGGACTTCACCACGCCCGGCGCGATGACCTCGGTGGCGGAATAGACCACGCCGCCGATGGTCCGCCTGATGCCGATGGCGGATTCCAGCACGCCGCCGGGATCGACCTCCGGCAGGCGCGTGCCGGCATGGGGGCCCTGCTCTCCCAGGAAATACCACCAGGGAATGCCGTTCATCACGAAGGCGACGGGCGTGTCGGAGCCGAGCAGGGGGGCGATGCCGGCGGCGACATCGGGCAAGGCGGGCGCCTTCACCGTGACGATCACCGCATCCTGCCGCCCCAGATCGGCCGGGTTGGCACTCGCCTTGGGATGGCTGAGATGCGTGCCGTCATGCGCATGCACGGTCAGGCCATTCGCCTGGATCGCGGCAAGATGCGCCCCGCGCGCCACCAGCGAGACTTCGGCGCCCCCCCTGGCGAGGCGCGCGGCGATATGCCCGCCGATGGCGCCAGCCCCGTAAACACAGATTCTCACGAAAGGATCTCCAGCGCCGCGCGGCTGAGTGCCTCGACGCCGTTCTGGATGCAGGCCTCGTCGGGCTGGTAGCCGGCATTGTGCAGCCGGTCGTCGCGCCCCGGCGCGCCGCTGCCGATGCGCAGGTGGAAGGCCGGCGCGCGGTCCGCGAATTCGGAGAAATCCTCGCTGCCCATGCTGGCCTCGCCCTCATCCAGCACGTCGCCGAACTGCGCGCGCACGGCGGCGAGGGTGAGGTCCTGCACCCGCGCATCATTGCGCAAAGGTGGGACCATGCGCTGGTAGTCGATCTGGCAGGCCACGCGCAGCCCGGCCTCCAGCCCCTGGGCGAGGCGGCGGATCGCGGCCTCGGCGGTGTCGCGTGCGGCCGGGTGCAGGGTGCGCACACTGCCCTTCAGCGCCACGCGCTCGGGGATGATGTTGTAGGTCGTCCCGCCCTGGAGCATGCCGATGGTGACCACTGCCGGGTGCAGCGGCTTCACCTCGCGGCTCACCACCGTCTGCACCTGGGCGACGAATTGCGCGGCGGCGACGATGGGGTCGATCGCGGCATAGGGGTGCGCCGCATGGCCCGACTTGCCGCGGATGATGAGGTCGAAGCGATCCGCCGCGGCAAGGCAGGCGCCGGGCGCGAAGCCGAAGCGGCCCACCGGCAGATCGGGCTGGTTGTGGAAGCCGAGCGCGTAGTCGATCCCCTCGGCGGCGCCATCGGCGATCATCGCCGCCGCCCCTTCGAGAATCTCCTCCGCCGGCTGGAAGATCAGCCGGATGCGCCCGGCGAGGCGCGGCGCGATGTCGCGCAGCACGGCGGCCGCGCCGAGCAGCGTGGCGGTGTGGATGTCGTGCCCGCAGGCATGCATCTTCCCGGCCACGGTGCTCGCATAGGGCAGGCCGGTTTCCTCATGGATCGGCAGCGCATCCATGTCGGCGCGGATGGCCAGCGTCGGCCCCGGGCGCCCGCCCTCGATCTCGCCGACCACGCCCGTGCGGCCCACGCCCGTGCGATGCGCTATCCCCAGGCGCGCGAGTTCGGCGGCGACGATGCCCGCGGTGCGTGTCTCCTCGAAGGCGAGTTCGGGGTGGGCGTGGATGTCACGGCGAATCGCCACCAGCGCCGGCGCCAGCGCCGCGGCCGTTTCGCGGATCAGGCGCCCAGGGTCATTGATGCTCATGATTGGTGCTCATGCGCCTTGCTCCGCGACATTTTCGCTGGGCAGGATAGGTGAAGAAGTGGTCATGGCAAGGCGCGGCCCTCGCATGGCCGCTTGCGGCTCCGCAAAGCACCGTGCCATACGCCTGCGCGGTCCTGCATGACAGGGCTGAGAGGAAAAGGGAGCGGACAGGAAGTGATGCTGGGTCGTCGCCACCTGCTGGGGGGAGCCGCCGCGTGCCTCGCCACGCCAGCCCTGGCCCAGTCCTGGCCTTCGGGCAGTATCCGCCTCGTGGTCCCCTTCGCGCCGGGCGGCAGCACCGACATCGCCGCGCGCCTCGTGGCTGAAGGCCTGGGCCAACGCCTCGGCGTCTCGGTGGTGGTGGAGAACCGCCCCGGCGCGGGCGCGACCACGGGCAGCCAGGTGGTGGCGGATTCGCCGCCCGATGGCATGACCCTGGTGATGAGCAACATCGCGAGCCACGGCATCAGCCCCGCGCTCTACCGCAATGTGCGCTACGACCCGGTGCGCAGCTTCACGCATATCGCGATGGTCATCACCAACCCCTCGGTGTGGGTGGTCAATCCGCGCAGCGAGATCGCCAACCTCAATGATCTGGTCCGGGCCGCCCGCGCCCGCCAGGGCGGGCTCGACATGGCCTCCTCCGGCGCCGGTTCCTCCAACCACCTGCTGCTGGTGCGCTTCAGCGGCCTGGCCGGGATCGAGCACACCCATGTGCCCTTCCGCGGCGCCGGCCCGGCCATGACGGCCGTGATCGCCGGCCAGGTGCCGATGATGTCGGACAGCCTGCCCTCCGCGGCGGGGCATATCCGCCAGGGCAGCGTGCGCGCCATCGCGATGAGCAGCGCGGAGCGCCACCCCGCTTTCCCCGACGTGCCCACTTTCCGCGAGCAGGGCTTCGACCTGGTCAGTACCTCCTGGTTCGGCGTTTCCGGCCCGGCCAACCTGCCGGCCCCCATCGTCGAGCGGCTGCACCGCGAGATCATGGCGGTGATCGCCACGCCCGAGGCCCGGGCCCGCTTTGCCGAGCTCGGTGGCTCGGCCGGTGACATGACACCGGCGCAGTATGGCGCCTTCGTGGCCAGCGAAGTGGCCGCCTGGGCGCCCGTTGTGCGTGCCAGCGGCGCCACGGTGGACTGAAAGCTTGTCATCCGGCCATTCAGCCGGCTGCCTCGCGATTGCGTGAGGGGCCGGCCGATGCCTAGGGTGCAAAGACAGGGGACCGGCGGCGGCCGTGTCGCTGGGCGAAAAGCGGGGGCCGCCCGATCGGCGGTCCGCGCGGAGTTTTGGGAAGAGACTGACCTCGGCAGTGCCGGGTGGGGAACGAGGTGGGAATGAAGATCAACGCAAAGGACGTCGTCGCCGGCCTTATGCTGGCCGGCATCGCGATCGCCGGGCTCTGGCTGAACCAGGACCACACGCTGGGCACCGCCCGGCGCATGGGCCCGGGCTACATGCCCATGCTCACCTTCTGGCTCCTGCTGGGGCTGGGCGTCGTCATCGCCGTCATCGGCCTGTTCAACGGGCCCGACAAGCTCGAGCGCTGGGCGATGCGCGAATTGCTGCTCGTGCTGGCGGCGCTGACCACCTTCGGGCTGATCCTGGAATGGGCCGGCTTCTTCCTGACGCTGATCGTCACGATCGCCATCTCGACCATCGCCGACAACACGCACCGATGGAAAGGCGTGCTGGGGCTGATCGCCTTCCTGCTGGTGCTCTGCTACTTGGTCTTCATCCGCGAGCTCGATATCCGTATCGAGCTGTGGCCGGCCTTCATGCGCTGAGGAGGCACGAGCCATGGAAACCCTTGTCAGCAACCTGATCCTCGGCTTCGGCGTCGCGCTGACGCTGGACAACCTCATCTTCGCCCTGCTGGGTGCGTTCATCGGCACGGCCATCGGCGTGCTGCCGGGCATCGGCCCGGTGGCCACCATCTCCCTGCTCCTGCCGATCACCTTCGGCATGAGCCCGACCACCGCCATCATCATGCTCGCCGGCATCTACTACGGCGCGCAGTACGGCGGCTCGACCACGGCGATCCTGCTGAACCTGCCCGGCGAGGTCAGTTCGGTCGTGACCGTGCTCGAGGGCTACAAGATGGCCCGCAAGGGCCGGGCAGGTGCTGCGCTGGCCACCGCCGCGCTCGCCAGCTTCTTCGCCGGCACGGTGGCGACCATCGTGGTGGCGGCCTCGGGCCCGCTGCTGACCTCCGTCGCGCTCTCCTTCGGCCCGGCGGATTACTTCTCGCTGATGTTCCTCGGTCTGGTCATCTCGGCCGTGCTGGCGCAGGGCTCGGTGATCAAGGGCATCGGCATGGTGGTGCTGGGCGTGGGCCTCGGCCTGGTCGGCACCGACGTGCAGACCGGCCAGCAGCGCTTCACCTTCGGCGTGCCGGAACTATCGGACGGCATCGGCTTCGTCGCCATCGCCATGGGCATGTTCGGCATCGCCGAGATCGTGCTGAACCTGGAGCGCCCGGAAAGCCGCAACGTGCTGACCCACAAGGTCGGCAGCCTGTTCCTGACGCGCGAGGAATTCCGCCGCGCCGTTCCCTCCACGCTCCGCGGCACGGTGCTGGGCACGGTGCTGGGCATCCTGCCCGGCGGCGGCGCCGCGCTCTCCTCCTTCGGTTCCTACATGATGGAGCGGAAGATCTCGACGCACCGGCATGAATTCGGCACCGGCGCGATCGAGGGCGTGGCGGGGCCGGAAGCGGCCAACAACGCCGCCGCGCAGTCGAGCTTCATCCCGCTGCTCACGCTCGGCATCCCGGCCAACGCCGTGATGGCGCTGATGGTCGGCGCGCTGATCATCCAGGGCATCCAGCCGGGCCCGCGCATGGTCGAAGCGCAGCCCGACCTGTTCTGGGGCCTCATCGCCTCCATGTGGGTCGGCAACGTGATGCTGCTGGTCATCAACCTGCCGATGATCGGCATGTGGGTGAAGCTGCTGGAAGTGCCCTACCGCTTCCTCTACCCCTCGATCCTCGTGTTCTGCGCCATCGGCGTCTATTCGCTGAACAACAACGTCTTCGACGTCTACCTGACGGTGGTGTTCGGCGTGTTCGGCTACCTCTGCTCGAAGCTGAAGCTGGAAGGCGCGCCGCTGCTGATCGGCTTCGTGCTGGGGCCGATGATGGAAGAGCATCTGCGCCGCGCCATGCTGCTCTCGCGCGGCGACCCGATGGTGTTCATCGAGCGGCCGATCTCGGCCACCATGCTCGGCATCGCCGCGATCGCGCTGCTGGCCATGGCCCTGCCCGCGCTGCGCAGCAAGAAGAACGCCGCGCTGGCCGAAGGCGGCTGAAGCCTTCGCCATCACGACGAAAAAAAGGGGCCGTCCCGCCAGGGGCGGCCCTTTCCATTTGGGGGAGACAAACGCATGGATCTGCAATTGACGGGCAAGGTGGCGCTGGTCACCGGCGCCTCGGCCGGGCTTGGCCGCACCATCGCGAAGCTGCTGGCGGCCGAAGGCTGCCGCCTTGCCCTGCTCGCCCGCCGCCGGCCGCTGCTGGAAAGCCTCGCCGCCGAATTGCCGGCCAGCGCCGAGCCGCTGATCGTGGTCGAGGATTTCCTCTCCCCCGGCGCGGCGGAGCGCACGCGCGACGCGGTGCTCGGCCGCTTCGGCCGCTGCGACATCCTGGTGAACAATGCCGGCGGCAGCCGGCCCCAGACCGATCTCGGCCCCGATGAGGTCTGGATGGAGAGCATGGAGATCAACTTCCATGCCGGCCGTCGCATGACCCACGCCTTCGTCCCCGCCATGCGCGCCAACAAATGGGGCCGCATCGTCAACATCACCGGCTCGGACGAACCGCACATCGTCAACGCCGCCAATGCGCCGAACGGGGCCGTGCATATCTGGGCCAAGGCGCTGTCGCGCGTGCTGGGGCCGGACGGCATCACGGTGAACAGCGTGCCCCCCGGCCGGCTGCGCAGCGAGCAGATCGACGCGCGCATCCTGACCAGCGAGGCCGCGCGCCAGGAATGGGCGGCGAAGGAGGTGCCGGTGGGCTTCATCGGCGAGCCCGAGGATCTGGGCGTGCTGGTCACCTTCCTCTGCTCGCCGCGGGCGCGCTACATCACGGGGCAGGTGATCCATGTCGATGGCGGGACCACGCGCTTCAGCCATTGACCGCGCCGCGAGCGGGCCGAAGATGGGCGGGCTTCTGGGGATGAGCGCATGGCCTGGCTGATCCGACTCCTCCTGCTCGCGGCGGGCGCCATCACCGCGCTGTTCGTCGCGCGCGACGCGCCGAACTTCGCGGTGATCGAGGGCATGGTCGCCACCGTCATCATCGCGGCCATCGTGCTGGCCCTTGCCCTGACTCGGCGGAAATAGGCCGGTTCCACGCGGTGCGCCTTCCGGCCTATCCTTGCCGGCATGGGAATCCGCGCAGGGAAGGCCGCGCATGGAGATAGTCGAGGCCGTCCTGGCCCTCATCGCCGCCTGCATCGGCTTCGCGCTGCTCGCGCGGCGGCTGAACCTGCCCTATGCGGTGATCCTGGTGCTGGGCGGCATGGCGTTGGCCTTCGTGCCCGGCCTGCCGAGCGTGACGCTCGACCCGCAGATCGCGCTGGCCTTCTTCCTGCCGCCGCTGCTCCAGGCCAGCGCCTGGCGCACCGATTGGCGGGCCTTCCGCGCCAATCTGCGCCCGATCCTGCTGCTGGCGGTGGGCGCGGTGCTGTTCACGGCGGTGTGCATCGCGGTGGTGGTGAAGCTGCTGGTCCCGGGCCTGCCCTGGGCGGCGGCCGTGGCGCTGGGGGCGATCGTCGCCCCGCCGGATGCGGTGGCTGCCGCCGCCGTGCTGTCGCGCCTGCGCATCCCGCGCCGCATCGTCACGGTGCTGGAAGGCGAGAGCCTGGTGAACGACGCTACGGCGCTGGTGCTCTACCGCTTCGCGATCCTGGCGGTGGCGGCAGGCGGCATCAGCTTCGAGGATGTCGCCGGCAGCTTCGCCCTGGTGGCGGCGGGCGGCATCGCCATGGGCTTCGCGGTGGGCTGGGTGGCGAACTGGGTATTCCCGCGCCTGCGTGATGCGCTGCTGGTGACGGCGGCGAGCTTCATCGCCTGCTTCGCCAGCTTCTTCGCGGCCGAGTTCTTCCATCTCTCGGGCGTGCTGGCGGTGGTCACCACCGGCCTGCTGCTCGGCCAGTTGCAGCACCGTACCCTGACGCCCGAGACGCGCATCGCCGCGCGCACCGTCTGGGAGTTCAGCGAATTCGTGCTGACCAGCCTCGTGTTCCTGATGGTCGGGCTGCAGCTGCGCGACATCCTCGCCCGGCTGGGTGAGCGCGGCGTCGCCGAGCTTGTGCTGCTGGCGCTGGCGGTCTCGGCGGTGCTGATCGTGAGCCGCTTCGTCTGGGTCTTCCCGGCGAGCTGGCTGCCGCGGCTGATCCCGGCCGTGCGGCGCACGGACCCGATGCCGCCCCTGGGGCATCTCGTGGTGATCTCCTGGGCGGGAATGCGCGGGGTGGTCTCGCTCGCCGCCGCCCTTGCCCTGCCGCTCGACTTTCCGGAGCGCGACCTGCTGGTCTTCCTCGCCTTCTGCGCCATCCTGGCCACACTGGTGGTGCAGGGCACGACGCTGGAATGGGTGATCCGTCGGATGAAGGTGGAGGAACCCCGCCCGCGCGGCATGGCGAGCGAGGAGGCGGAGGTGCGCCGCCACATCGCCGCCGCCGCCCATGCCGAGATCGCGCGCCGGGCGGAGGATCTGCTGGAAGGCGCCGTGGCGCGCGACCTGCTGGGCGAATACGCCGACAAATCCCGCGTCTTCCAGGCGGTCGCCGGCGGGACGGGCCATGCGGAGCTGGAGGCACGGATGCGAATTCGCCTCGCCGCGCTGCGCGCCGCCCATGCCGCCCTTCTCGCGCACCACCAGGCGGGCCATCTGGACGACGAATTGCTGCATGGGCTGGAACGCGAGCATGACCTGGAGGAACTTCGAATCCTGCGCACCCTTGGCATCACCCCTGCCGGCTGAGCGCGCATGAGTGCTTCCCTCGCCGCGCGGCTCGAGGAAGCCCGGCGCGGCCTGCTCGACCTCTCCACCCGCAACCGCCTGCTTGCTCTGCCCCGGCCGGGGCGGTCGCGCGGCGTGGTGCTGCTGCAGGATGAGGATGCGGATTTCGTCCTGGCCGAGCTGCTGGCCGGCCGTGCCTTCAGCTTCGAGGCCGCCGGCGAGGCGCCGGCGGCGGACGATACCGCGTCCACGGCGCCGCCGGGCAAGGCGCGGCGCGGCGGCCGGCGCTCCGCCAAGGCCGAGGGCATCGCCACCGCGAAGGCCGACCAGAGCCCGGAGGAAGCCCGGCGCGACACGCGGCTGCGCGTGCAGCTGCCGCCCGCCGAGCTCGCCCGCCGCCTGCGCGACCTGATGCAGGATGCCCGCACGGCGCGGGAGGAAACGGGTGTCGCCACCCTCTCGCTCGCCATCGGCACGCTGTCCTGGCGCGACCCCGCGACGCCCGAGACCGAGCGCCTTGCCCCGCTTGCGCTGCTGCCGGTGACGCTGGAGCGCGAGGGCGTGTCGCAGAGCTTCCGCCTGCGCGCCCTGGGCCTGGAGGTGCAGGAGAACCTCTCGCTGCGCGAGAAGCTCGCCAGCGAGTTCCGCCTCACCTTGCCGCCCTTCGACGCCGAATCCTACGACCCCACCGCCTGGGCGGATGCCGTGCAGGCGGCGCTGGGCGGCCAGCCGGGCTGGCGGGCGGATGCGGATGGCCTGGCGGTCGGGCTGTTCAGCTTCCAGAAATTCCTGATGTGGCGGGATCTCGACCCCGCGACCAACCCCGGCCTGCTCACCCACCCGCTGGTGCAGGCGCTGGTGGGTGGGGCGCGGCTGGACAGCCCCGCCCCCTTCGCGCTCGACGCCGATGTGGATGAGGCGATCCCGGTCGAGCGGCTCGACCATGTGATGGATTGCGACGGCAGCCAAGCGCTGGCCGCGGAATCGGTCCGCCGGGGCGGGCATGTGGTGATCCAGGGTCCGCCCGGGACGGGCAAGAGCCAGGTCATCACCACCCTGATCGCCCAGGCGGTGCTGGATGGCCGCAGCGTGCTCTTCGTGGCGGAGAAGCTGGCGGCGCTGGAGGTGGTGCAGCGCCGCCTGGGCGCCATCGGCCTCGGCGCGGCCTGCCTGGAACTGCACAGCGAGAAGCAGTCGAAGCGCGCCGTGCTGGACGAATTGCGCGCCACCCTGGCCATGCCGCCGGTGCCCCGGCCGGAGCGCGAGGCGCTGATCAAGCGGCTGGGCGCCCTGCGCGGCCGGCTCAACGGCCATGCCCGCGCCATGGAAGCGCCGGTGGCCGAGAGCGGACAGCCGCTGCACCGCGTGGTCGGCGCCCTGGTGGGTCGCCGCCTGGAGGGCGCCGCCCCGCCCGACTTCACCCTGCCCGCCGGCGCCTGGAGCGCGGCGCGGATCGAGGCCGCGCGCGATGCGGTACGCGAACTCGCCGCCCGCGCCGCCGAGGGCGGGCCCGCCAGCGCCTGGCGCGGCGTGGGGGCGGATCTCTCGCCCCTGGCGCAGGAACGCCTGCTCGCCCGGCTGCCGGCGCTGATCCGCAGCCTCGCCGCCGGCGCCCGCGCCCTGGCCCCGGCCGCCCAGGCGCTGGGCCGCGCTGGCCCCGGCGCGGCGGGGGCGGCCGCGCTGCTCGCCCTGTCCCGCGCCGTGGCCGCCGCGCCGGCGCATGACCGGGCGGCGATGGCCCATCCCGCCTGGGCTGGCGACCCCGCGCCGCTCCGCGCCTTGGCCGAGGCGGCGATGACGCTGGCCCACGCCGCGCGCGACCCGCGCCTGCTGCCCAAGGCCTGGGAGGTGCCCGGCCTGGCCGAGGCGCGTGCCGCCCTGGCGGCGGGCGGGGGCATCTTCGGCTTCCTCTCCGGCACGCAGCGTGCCGCCAAGGCCACCGCCGCGCGCGTCGTGGCGGGGGGGACGGAGCCGCTCGCCGCCCTCGACGCCGCCCTCGCCGCCCAGGCCGCCGACCAGGCGCTGCGCCAGGGCGACCTCACCCCCTTCGGCACGCTGCGGGACAATCCGGGCGCGATGCTCGCCTTGGTGCAGTGGCGCGCCCAGCACGGGGCCGAGGCCGCCGCCGCCCTCGCCGCCGGGCTGCCGGCGATCGACCCGGCCCCGGTGGCGGCCGCCAGTGCCGCCCATGCCGAGTGGATGGCCGAGACGGCGCCCGAGCCCGAGCTTGCCGACCTGTCCTTCGCCGATCTCGCCGCGCGGCTCGGCGATTGGGCCGGCCAGCCCGAGAGCCTGCCGAGCTGGCTCGGCTGGCGGCGTGCCGTTGCTGCAGCGGGGGAGGAGCTCACGCCCCTTGTGCAGCGCCTCGCCGCCGGCAGCCTCGCGCCCGAGGCCGCGCTGCCGGCCTTCGAGCATGCGCTGGAAGAGGCGCTGCTGAAGGCCGCGATGCGCGCCCGCCCGGAACTCGCCGCCTTCGACGGCGCGGGCTTCGACCGGCTGGTGGCGGAGTTCATCGAGGCCGATCGCGCGCGCCTCGCCTTGGCCAAGGCCGAGGCGCAGCACGCCCATGCCGCCGCCCTGGCCCGGGTGCGCGCCGGCCTGCCGGGCTATGACTTCCTGAAGGGCGAGTTCGAACGCAAGCGCGGCCACCAGCCGGTGCGCGAATTGCTGCTGCGCGCCGGCCCGGCGATCCAGGCGGCCAAGCCGGTCTTCATGATGTCGCCGCTCTCGGTCGCGCAATTCCTTGCCCCGCCGCATGGGCTGCGACCCGGCTTCACCTTCGACCTGCTGGTGATCGACGAGGCCTCCCAGGTCGAGCCGGTGGATGCGCTGGGCGCCATCGCGCGCTGCCGCCAGATGGTGGTGGTGGGCGACGACAAGCAGATGCCGCCCACCCGCTTCTTCCAGCGCATGACCAGCGAGGAGGAGGACGCGCCGGAGGAAGAGGCCGAGGCCAGCGTCGGCGCGCGGGAAGTCGAGAGCATCCTCGGCCTCGCCAATGCGCGCGGCGTGCCCAATGTGATGCTGCGCTGGCACTACCGCAGCCGGCACGAGAGCCTGATCGCCACCTCCAACGCCGAATTCTACAACAACCAGCTGATGATCCTGCCCGCCGCGCGGGCGCGCTCGGCCACGCTCGGCCTTTCGCTGGTGCGGGTGGAGGGCGTCTGGCAGGCGGGGGCGGGGGTGAACCTGCCGGAGGCCGAGGCCGTGGCCGCCGCCGTGCTGGCCCATGCCGAGGCCGCGCCGGGCGATACGCTGGGCGTCGCGGCGTTTTCCATCCGCCAGCGCGACGCGATCCTGGACGCGATCGAGAAGCTGCGGCGCGAGAAGCCCGCCACCGATGCCTTCTTCGTCGCCCACCCGCATGAGCCCTTCTTCGTGAAGAACCTGGAGAATGTGCAGGGCGATGAGCGCGACGCGATCTTCATCAGTGTCGGCTATGCGCGCGGCGCCGATGGCAAGCTCGCCATGCGCTTCGGCCCGCTCTCGGCCGATGGCGGGGAGCGGCGGCTGAACGTGCTGATCACGCGCGCGAAGAAGCGCTGCGTGGTCTTCTCGGGCCTCACCGCGGACGACATCGACCTCGAGCGCGCGAGCGGGCGCGGCGTGGCGGCGCTCAAGACCTTCCTCCGCTTCGCCGCCGGGCATGAATCGCAGCGCGCAACCGGCGAGGTCGCCTCCGCCCCGCTCGCGCGGGCCATCGCGGCCGAGATGCAGGCGGCGGGCTATGAACCCGTGGCGCGCGTCGGCACCTCGGGCCTGTTCCTCGATGTCGCGGCGCGGCGCGAGGGCGTCTTCACCCTGGGCGTGGAGGCCGATGCCGGCGACTGGGCCTCGGTCCGCGCCGCGCGCGACCGCGAGCGCGGCCGCCCCGCCGCGCTGGGCATGATGGGCTGGAAGCTGCACCGCGCCTGGTCGCTCGCCTGGCTGGCCCGGCCCGAGGCCGAGCGCGCGCGGCTGCGCGCCGCCCTGGGGGCCGCGCCCGAGGAAGCGGCGGCGCCCAGCACGGCGGGGGCCGATCCGGGCCTCGCCACGCCCTATGTCGAGGCCACGCCCGAGGTGCCGCGCGACACGCCGATCCCGGAGGCCGGCTTCGCCCAGCTTGGCGGGCTGCTCGCCGAGATCATCCGCATCGAGCAGCCCGTGCATGGTGATGCGGTGCTGGAGCGCGCGCGGCTGCTCTGGGGCCGCGAAAGGCTGGAAGCGGCCGAGCGCGCCGCGCTGCAGCAGGCGTTGCGCCTGGCCGCGCAGTTGCATGGCGTGGTCGAGCAGGGCGGCTTCTGGACCAGCGAGGAGGCGCCCGCGGTGCTCGCGCGCGACCGCCGTGCGGCGGGGGTGCATCTGCGCCGCGCCGCCATGGTCGCCCCGGCCGAGGTCGAGGCCGCCGCCCGCGCGCTGCTCGCCGCCGTGCCGGTGGTGACCGAGGAGGAACTCGCCGCCGGGGTGGTGCGGATGCTGGGCCTCGACCCCCAGGCGGGCCCCGCCATCGCCGCGCGGGTCGCGGCGCTGGTGGGGGCGGGGGTGATCACGGTCGCGGGCTAAGGCCCGCGCGGGAGGCAAATCCCGGGCTGACGCCCGCGCGGAGGGCCGCTTGCGGGCCGATCAGCCGCCCATCATCGTATTGGGCAGCCAGGTGATCAGACCCGGGAAGACCGTCACCAAGGCGACGGCGACGAGCATCAGGAAGAAGAAGGGCAGGGTGTTGCGCGCCACCGTCATCATGCCCTTGCCCGTCAACCCTTGTAGGACAAAGAGGTTGAACCCCACGGGCGGGGTGATCTGCGCGAGTTCCACCACCAGCACGATGAAGATGCCGAACCAGATCAGGTCGAAGCCGGTGGCCGCGATGATCGGCAGCACGACCGATGCAGTGAGCACGATCATGCTGATGCCATCGATGAAGCAGCCAAGCACGAGGTAGATCAGCGTCAGCACGAAGATGATCATGAAGGGGCTGAAGCCCTGGCTGCCCACCCAGGTCGCCATCGCGGCCGGGATGCCGGAATAGGCCATCGCCTTGGTCAGGAAGGCCGCGCCCGCCAGGATCAGGTTGATCATGCAGGACAGCCGCACCGCGCCCATCAGGCTCGCGACGAACGATTCCCGGTTGAGCGTGCCCCCCCAGGCGGAGAGCGCCAGCGCGCCGACCACGCCGAACACGGCGGCCTCGGTGGCGGTTGCCCACCCGAAATAGATGCTGCCCATGACGAAGGCGATCAGCAGAACCACCGGGAACAACTGCCCGCTGGCGCGCAGCTTCTCACGCAGCGGCATGGGCGGGTCGGGCGGCGGCGTCAGATGCGGGTTCAGCAGCGACCAGACGGCGATGTAGCCGCTGAACAGCACCATGAGCAGGATGCCCGGGATGATGCCCGCCATGAACAGCCGCACGATCGAGACTTCCGCGGCCACGCCATAGACGATCATGACGATGGAGGGCGGGATCAGCAGCCCGAGCGTGCCCGCGCCGGCCAGCGAGCCGATGGCCATCGGTTGATGATAGCCGCGCTGGGTCAGGGCGGGCAGCGACATCTTGCCGATGGTTGCCGCCGTCGCCGCCGAACTGCCCGAGACGGCGGCGAAGATCCCGCAGCCGATGACGTTCACATGCATCAGCCGCCCCGGCAGGCGCTGCACCCAGGGCGCGAGCCCCTTGAACATGTCCTCCGACAATTTCGTGCGGAACAGGATCTCGCCCATCCAGATGAACAGGGGGAGGGCGGCCAGCGTCCAGCTTGCCAGCGAGGCCCAGACCGCGCTGCCCAGCACCTTCTCGGCCGGAAAGGTGGCCATACCCGGCATGAGCATGGGCAGAGCGATCAGCCCGACCAGCCCCGTGGCCAGCAGGCCGAGCCCGATCCAGACGCCCAGGGCCAGGACGACGAAGAGGAAGCCGAGCAGCAGCAAGCCCGCCTCGGTCTGCGCGAGATCCATGCTCAGAGTTCCTCGGAGGCGCGGTTCAGCGCCGATTGCTCTGCCACGCGGCGGTAGGAGGGCAAGCCGCCAGTCAGATGCACCACAAGATCATCGACCAGCGCGAGCGCGAACAGCGCCGCCCCGGCCGCGCAGGCGGCCTGCGGGATCCACAGGAGCCAGGGCACGGTGCCCTGCGCCACATCCTCGAACTGCCAGGAGTCGAAGGCGAGGTCAGCGACCGCATAGGCGAGGAAGGCGCAGAGTGCGGCCGTGAGTGTCAGCGCCACCGCCTCCATCAGGAAGCGCAGGCGGCCCTTCACGTGCCCGATCAGGAGATCGACGCGGATATGCGCCCCCGCGCGGAAGGCATAGGCCAGAGGCAGCAGGGCTGAGCCCGCCACGGCGAAGGCCGTGAGGTCATCGGCGCCATCGAGCGAGACGCCGAATTGCCGCCCCACCACCTGGGCAGCAATGATGGCCCCGATCGCCGCGAGCGCGATCGCGCCCGCGATGCCGCCCAACAGGTAGAGCCCGTCAAGGCCCCGCCGCAGCGCGGACATTCAGCGGCACACCGGACGGGCCACGATGGGCGCGCAGTGGAATCTGGTCATGTGGTGAAGCCCTCGCCGGTCGACGCTCGAGCCTGGATCATCCGCGCCGCCTTGCTGCGGCGCAAGAGGGTTCGGCCTAAACGGTCGGTCGTGCCGGTGCCGCATCGAAAGCGGCGGCGATGGCGTGCCACATCGGCTTGCGGCGCATCTCGTCATCATAGGGCAGGGGCCGCGCCAGCGCGGAATCGCGCCGCCGGTGCTCGGCCAGCACGCCGCGGCGAATCCAGGAATGTCGGTCGCTCAGCCCCCAGGCGGTGACGCTGCGCACCGCGGGCTCGGCGAGCGTGGCGTCGAGGAAACGGCGCGTGAGATCGGCCACCGCCGCATCGCGCGCCGCCGGGGCGGCGGGCAAGGCGCGGTCATTCACGTCAAGCTCGGTGATCTCGATGGTCAGGCCGAGGCCAGCGACCTCGCCCAGGAAATCGCGCCACTCATTGGCCTCGAAGGGCAGATGCGCGCTGAGATGGCCCTGCACGCCGAGCACCTGCACCGGTGCGCCGGATTCCTTCAGCGCGCGCAGCAGCGCCAGCACGCCAAGCCGCTTGCGCCGGCCATAGAGAGTCGCATGCTCGCAGCCATAGTCATTATAGGCGAGCCGCGCCGCGGGGTCGGCCGCGCGGGCGAGGGTGAAGGCGCGCGGGATGTAGTCGGGCCCGAGCAGGCGCAGCAGTCGCGTGCGGCGCAGCCAGTCGGGCCTTCCATCGGCGATGTGGATGGCCTCGTTCAGCACGTCCCAGGTCGTGATGCGACCCGCGAAATGGGCGACGGTGACGGCGACGTGCCGATCCGCCGCCTCGGCCAGCGCGGGCGCGGTGAGTTCGCCCGCCCAGGCGGGTTCGGATTCGTGCCAGAGCAGCGTGTGGCCGCGCAGGCCCATGCCGGATTCGCGGGCGAAGCGGGCGATCATGTCGGGCCCCGCGAAGCTGCGCCGGCCGCGCTCGGGCTCGATGATGCGCCATTTCTGCTCGTATTCCGGCACGAGCAGCCCGCAATCGGCCCGCAGCGCGGCCACGAGGTCGCGCTCACCCAATTGGCGTGCCGTGATGGCTGCGCCGAAGGCAAGCCCCTTCGCCGCGGCGCGCGCCTGCAAGCCGGTGCCGCCCGTGACGCGCACGGGCGCGGCCGCCTGCGTGGTGCCGCAGCCGGCCAGGAGAAGCGCCGGCAGGTGCCGGCGCAGCATCACTCCGCCGCGACGGCCGCCGCGTCGGTCATCGGATGCGTGAGGTAGCGCGCGTAGTCCTTCGGCACGACATGCCAGAAGCGGCCGCGCTCCTGCGCCCAGTCATTGAGCAGGCGGGCGGCGAAGGGGCTCTCCGTCTCCTGCACATGCCGCGCGATGTGCTCGCGCAGCACTTCCTCCCAATGCGAGGAGCCGCCGAGGCGCCGCCAGAGCAGCGTCTCGGGGTTCACGCGCTTCTCGAAATTGTCGTCGGCGTCGTAAAGGAAGGCCATGCCGCCGGTGAAGCCGGCGCCGAAATTGTCGCCGACCGCGCCCAGGATCACGGCGCAGCCGCCGGTCATGTATTCGCAGCCATTGGCGCCGCAGCCCTCGACCACCGCGAGCGCGCCGGAATTGCGCACCGCGAAGCGCTCGCCCGCCTGGCCGGCGGCGAAGAGCGCACCGCCCGTGGCGCCGTAGAGCACGGTGTTGCCGATGATCGTGTTCTCGTTCCAGACGATCGGCGAGGAATAGGCGGGCCGCACCACGATGGTGCCGCCCGACAGGCCCTTGCCGACATAGTCGTTGGCGTCGCCGATCACCTCGAGCTTGAGGCCGCGCACCGCAAACGCCCCGAGCGACTGGCCGGCACTGCCGCGCAGCCGCACCGTGAGATGCCCGCGCTGCAGCCCCTCCATGCCGAACTTGCGCACGATCTTGCTGCTGATCTTCGTGCCGATGGCGCGATGCGTGTTGCGGATGTTGTACTGCAACTGCATCTTCTCGCCGCGCTCGAACAATGCCGCGGCGTCGCGGATCATGTCGGCGTCCAGCGTCTCCGGCACCTCGTTGCGGCCTTCCTGCGTGCAGTAGGGCTTGTGCGGGCCGGCATCGGCCTTGACCAGCAGCGGGTTGAGATCGAGGTCGTCGAGGTCCGCCGAACCGCGGCTGACCTGGGCGAGCAGATCCGTGCGCCCGATCACGTCCTCAAGCCGGCGGATGCCGAGCGAGGCCAGGATCTCACGCACTTCCTCCGCCACCAGGGAGAAGAGGTTGATGACCTTCTCCGGCGTGCCGGCGAACTTGCCGCGCAGCGTCTCATCCTGCGTGCACACGCCGACGGGGCAGGTGTTGGAGTGGCACTGCCGCACCATGATGCAGCCCATGGCGACGAGGCTGGCCGTGCCGATGCCGAATTCCTCCGCACCCAGCATGGCGGCGATCACCACGTCGCGCCCGGTCTTGATGCCGCCATCAGTGCGCAGCCGCACGCGGTGGCGCAGCCGGTTGAGCATCAGCACCTGGTGCGTCTCGGACAGCCCCATCTCCCAGGGCAGGCCGGCGTATTTGATGCTCGACTGTGGGCTCGCACCCGTGCCGCCGCTATGGCCGGAGATCAGGATCGCATCCGCCTTGGCCTTCGCCACACCGGCCGCGATGGTGCCGATGCCCGAGCGCGCGACGAGCTTCACGCAGACCGTCGCATCGGGGTTGATCTGCTTCAGGTCGTAGATGAGCTGCGCCAGATCCTCGATCGAGTAGATGTCGTGATGCGGCGGCGGGCTGATCAGCATCACGCCCGGCGTGGAGTGGCGCAGCTTGGCGATCAGCTCGGTCACCTTGAAGCCGGGCAGCTGCCCGCCCTCGCCGGGCTTGGCACCCTGGGCGACCTTGATCTCGATCTCCTTGCAGTTGTTCAGGTATTCGGCGGTGACACCGAAGCGCCCCGAGGCGATCTGCTTGATGGCGGAGTTCGCGTTGTCGCCGTTGCGGCGCGGGCGCGCACGCGCCGGATCCTCGCCACCCTCACCGGAATCGCTGCGCGCGCCGATGCGGTTCATGGCGATGGAGAGCGTCTCATGCGCCTCGGGGCTCAGCGCGCCGAGCGAGATGCCGGGCGCCACAAGGCGCTTGCGGATCTCGGTGATGCTCTCGACCTCCTCCATCGGGATCGGCGTGCGACCCTCGAAGCGGAAGTCGAGCAGGTCGCGCAGCGCCACGGGCGGCAGCTCGCGCACCGCCTTGGTGTAGCGCTTGAAGGTCTGGTAGCTGTCGAGATCGACGGCCTTCTGCAGCATGTGGATGAGGTTGCCGTCGAAGGCGTGGTTCTCGCCCCGCTTGCGCAGCTTGTAGAGCCCGCCAACCGGCAGCGTCACCGAATCCGTATCCCAGGCCTTGGCATGCATCGCCAGCACGCGCCGCGCGATGCCCGACAGGCCGATGCCCGAGATGCGCGAGGGCACGCCCGGGAAGAACTCCGCCACCAGCGCGCGGGAGAGGCCGATGGCTTCGAAGTTCATGCCGCCACGGTAGGAGCTGATGACCGAGATGCCCATCTTGGACATCACCTTCAGCAGCCCCTTGTCCACCGCCTTCTTGTAGCGGGCGACGCAATCCTTCAGCGACTGGTTGGGGAAGAGCCCGCGCCGGTGCCGGTCCGCGATGCTCTCCTGCGCCAGATAGGCGTTGACCGTCGTGGCCCCCGCGCCGATCAGCACGGCGAAGTAGTGCACGTCGATCGTCTCGCCGCAGCGCACGTTCAGGCTGGTGAAGGTGCGCAGCGAGTGCTTGACGAGATGCGTGTGCACGCCGCCGACCGCGAGGATCATCGGGATCACCGCGCGCTCGGGCCCCTGGCCCTCATCGGTCAGGACGACATGCGCGCAGCCGCTGCGCACGCCTTCCTCGGCCTCGCGGCGGATGCGCTCGATGGCGCGGCGCAGCCCGCCTTCGCCCTCGGAGACGGGGAAGGTGCAATCCACCACGCAGGCGGTGGTGCCCATATAGGCGCGCATTGCGGCGAATTCCGCGTTGGACAGCACGGGGCTGTCCAGCATCAGCATGTCGCACTGCGTCGGGTCCTCATCGAGGATGTTCCCGAGATTGCCGAGCCGCGTCTTGAGCGACATCACGCGCGTCTCGCGCAGGCTGTCGATGGGCGGGTTCGTCACCTGGCTGAAGGACTGCCGGAAGTAGTGATGCAGCCCGCGATAGGTATTGGAGAGCACGGCGACGGGCGTGTCGTCGCCCATGCTGCCTACGGCCTCGTTCGCATCCTCCACCATCGGGTGCAGGATCGTCTCCAGCTCCTCGAGCGTGTAGCCGACGGCGAGCTGGCGGCGGCGCAGTGCCTCGCCGGTCCACTCCGCCTGCTCATCGGCGCCGGCCTTGACGATGCCGTCGATCCGCGTGGTGCGCCGCGTCCACTCGCCGAAAGGCTTGCGGGCGGAGAGTGAGTCCTTGAGTTCCGTGTCGGTGTAGAACTTGCCGGTCGCGAGCTCGACGCCCACGCACTGGCCGGGGCCGACGCGGCCCTTGGCCACCACCATGTCCTCGGCGATCTTCACCATCCCGGTCTCGGAACCGATGACGAGCATGTCGTCGCGCGTGATGGTGTAGCGCATCGGGCGCAGGCCGTTGCGGTCGAGCCCGCCGATCACCCACTTGCCGTCGGTGGCCGCGATCGCCGCCGGGCCGTCCCAGGGTTCCATCACCGCGTTGCAGTAGAGGAAGAATTCGCGATGCGCCTCGGGCATGGTGGCGTTGTTGCCGAGCGATTCCGGAATCAGCATCGCCTTGGCCATGGGCGCGTCGCGGCCGCCGCGCACCAGCAGTTCGAACACGTTGTCGAGCGTCGCGGTGTCGGAACCGCCGGCCTGCACGATCGGCTTCACATCGTCCATGAAGGGATCGAGCAGCGGGTGGGCGAGCCGCGTCTCATGCGACTTCATCCAGTTGGCGTTGCCCGACAGCGTGTTGATCTCGCCGTTGTGGGCGAGCATGCGGAAGGGCTGGGCGAGGCGCCAGGTGGGGAAGGTGTTGGTGCTGTAGCGCTGGTGGTAGATCGCGAAGCGGCTGACGAAGCGCTCATCCAGCAGGTCCGGGTAGAAATCCGTCAGGCTCTCCGCCAGGAACATGCCCTTGTAGATGATCGAGCGGCAGGAGAGCGAGCAGAGATAGAGCTCGGGGATCTGCGCGGCGATCGCCTGCTTCTCGATCCGGCGGCGGATCACGTAGAGGTCGCGCTCGAAGATGTCCTCGCTGACGTCGCGCGGGTTCCACAGCAGGATCTGCTCGATCTCCGGGCGGGTCGCATTGGCCTTCTCGCCGATGCAGGAGACCTCGATCGGCACCTGGCGCCAGGAATAGATGGCGTAGCCGGCGGCGAGGATCTCGCTCTCGACGATCTGGCGGCAGCGCTCCTGCGCGCCGAGATCGGTCTTGGGCAGGAAGACCATGCCCACGCCGATCTTGCCGGGCTTCACCTCGTCGCCGCCGCGGCGCACGACCTCGGCGAAGAAATCCTGCGGGATCTCGATATGGATGCCCGCGCCGTCGCCGGTCTTGCCATCGGCATCGACCGCGCCGCGGTGCCACACGGCGCGCAGCGCATCGATGCCCGCCTGCACGACCTTGCGCGAGGCCTTGCCATCCAGCGCGGCGACGAGCCCCACACCGCAGGCATCGTGTTCGGTGAGGTCGAGATGGGCGTCCTGCAGCGTCGCGGTGTTGGCGCGGTAGGCCTCGACGAAATCGGTGCCGCTTTCGATGTGCTGGTCCATCTTGGTCACTCCGCCGCCACGGCGAGCGCCGCGGTCTTCTGCTGGATGAAGCTGTGCATCTGTTCCGCCGCGTCACGCCCGTCGCGGATCGCCCACACGACGAGCGAGGCGCCGCGCACGATGTCGCCGGCGGCGAAGACGCCGGGCAGGTCGGTCATCATGGTGCGGTGGTTCACCTTCACCGTGCCCCAGCGCGTCACGGGCAGCGCGGGCTCGTTGAAGGCCTTAGGCAGATCCTCGGGATCGAAGCCGAGCGCCATGATGACGAGGTCGGCCGGCAGGTTGAAGCTGCTGCCCGGGATGGGCGCGACCTGCTGGCGGCCCGTCGCATCCGGCAGGCCGAGATGCATGCGGTGCGCGCGCACGGCGGTGACCGACGTATCGCCCAGGAAGGCCTCGGGCGCGCCGAGCCATTCGAAGACCACGCCCTCTTCCTCGGCATTGTACACTTCGCGCATCGAGCCCGGCATGTTCGCCTTGTCGCGGCGATAGAGGCAGGTGACGGAAGCCGCGCCCTGGCGCACGGCGGTGCGCACGCAATCCATCGCCGTGTCGCCGCCGCCGATCACCACAACGCGCTTGCCCTCGGCGTTCATCAGCCCGCTTTCCATCGCGGGCACGGTCTCGCCCAGGCCCGCGCGGTTGGAGGCGGTGAGGTAGTCCAGCGCGGGGACGATGCCATTCAGCCCGATGCCCGGCGCGGCCATGTCGCGCGCCTTGTAGACGCCGGTGGCGATCAGCACCGCGTCATGCTTCGCGCGCAGCTCGGCGAGGCTGATGTCGGTGCCGATGGCGACGTTGAGGTGGAAATGGATGCCGCCTTCCTCGAACTGCCTCCAGCGGCGCAGGACCACGTCCTTCTCCAGCTTGAAGTTCGGGATGCCGTAGATCATCAGCCCGCCGACGCGGTCGTAGCGGTCATAGACATGCACCTGGTAGCCGCGCTTGCGCAGCTGCTCGGCGGCGGCCAGCCCGCCCGGCCCGGCGCCGATGATGCCGACACTCTGCGCGAGTTCGCGCTTGGGCTTGGGCGGCGTGACCCAGCCCTGCTCCCAGGCCGTGTCGGTGATGTACTTCTCGACCGAGCCGATGGTCACCGAGCCGAAGCCCTTCTCGATGACGCAATTGCCCTCGCAGAGCCGGTCCTGCGGGCAGATGCGGCCGCAGATCTCGGGGAAGGTGTTGGTGGCGGAGGCGATCTCATAGGCCTCCTCCAGCCGGCCTTCGGCGGTCAGCTTCAGCCAGTCGGGGATGTTGTTGTTGAGCGGGCAATGCACCTGGCAGAAGGGCACGCCGCACTGGCTGCAGCGGCTGGCCTGGTCCTTCGCCGCGACGGGGTCGAAGGCCTTGTAGATCTCGTCGAAATCCTCGCGACGCAGATCGGCCGCGCGCTTCTCGGGGTTGCGCTGATCGAGGCGCGTGAATTGCAGCATGCGGTCGGCCATGGTGGCGAACTCTCCCTGGTCGCAGAGGCGTCCCGGTCGCGCGATCCCCACCACGCTGCCGGGATCGCCGCCTTAACGCAGCTTTTCCCGCAGCGCGAGTCCCTTTTTCACAAAAACGACAGCGAAGCTGCCCCAATAAGCCGGATTTTTCATCCCGACTGACCGGCCTTGTGGCTCGGCACGGCCAGAAATATCCGATTCGGACCTATCGGCCCATGTCGCGCCGGCCGCCACCCGGCCGGTAGCGAGTCAGGTAGCCAGGCACCACCGTCTCGATCGAGGTCGGCGTCACGCCCAGCGCCGCCAGCCCCGGCATCCCCTCGGCGGCCACATTGTCGCGCCCGAGCAGCAGCAGCTGGTCCTGCGTCACCGGCGGGGTCGGCAGCTTCTCCAGCAGCTTCGCCTGGAAGCGCATCAGCCCCATTGGCATGTCCACCATCCGCCGCTGCCGCCGGGTCGTGTCCAGGATGAAGCGCAGCACCTCGCGCATCGTGAGGATGCGCGGCCCGCCGAGCTCATAGGTCTGCCCCTGCGCCTCGGGCCGGGCGATCGCCGCCATCACCGCATCCGCCACATCGCCCACGAAGACCGGCTGGAAGCGGGTATCGCCCGCCACCACCGGCATGAAGGGCAGCAGCGAGGCCATCTGCGCGAAGCGGTTGAAGAAGCCATCCTCCGGGCCGAACACCACCGAGGGGCGCAGGATGGTCGCGGCCGGGAAGGCGGCCCGGAGCGCGGCCTCGCCGGCGGCCTTGCTTTTCGCGTAGAGGCTCGGGCTCGCCGCATCGGCGCCGATGGCCGAGACATGCACCACATGCTCCACCCCGGCCGCGGCGGCTAGGCGCCCGATCAGCCCCGGCGCCTCACCCTGCACGCGCTGGAAATCACCGGCCTTCTTCTCGAACAGGATGCCCACCAGGCTGACCACCACGCGCGCGCCCTCGATGGCGCGCGCCATCGCGGCTTCGTCGGCAAGCCCGGCGGCGAGGGGCACGATCTGGCCCACCCGGCCCTGCGTGGTCAGGAAGCGCATGGCCGCGGGGGCGCGCGTCACCACCCGCACCACATAATCCTGCGCGGCGAGGCGGCTGACGACATAGCGCCCGATGAACCCGCTGCCGCCGATGACCGTCGCGACCTTGCGGCCTGCCAGATCCTGCATGTGCCTGCCCTTCTGCCTTGCGCGGCGGACCATATGGGCGCGCCGCCGCGGCGCCAAGGCGGGACCGCGCCGTGGAAATGGGATGGGGACCCCCGCTTGACGCCCCCCGATCCGCCGATTAAACCGCCGCACCTCGACACGAGGAACGCCCCCTGCCCAGGTGGTGGAATTGGTAGACGCGCTGGCTTCAGGTGCCAGTGACCGCAAGGTCGTGAAGGTTCGAGTCCTTTCCTGGGCACCATCTCCTCTTCCCATCGGCCCTGGGGGTCTGCGCTTTGGGGTGCACCTTGTTCACCCGGAACGCCATGATCCATCTCCACAAGCATGACCTGCCGGCCGATGTGACCTTCGGCGCCGCCGTCGCCATCGACACCGAGACGATGGGCCTCGACCCGCGGCGGGACCGGCTCTGCCTCGTGCAGCTTTCCGCCGGCGACGGCACGGCGCATTGCGTGCAGATCATCCCGCCATCCCTGGGCGGGCGCGGCGCCGACTGCCCGAACCTCAAGCGCCTGCTGGAGGATCCGGCGGTGCTCAAGATCTTCCACTTCGCCCGCTTCGACGTGGCGGCGCTGCATAACGCGCTCGGCGTCACGGTGGCGCCGGTGGTCTGCACCAAGATCGCCGCCAAGCTGGTGCGCACCTTCACCGACCGGCACGGGCTGAAGGATCTGTGCAAGGAACTGCTCGGCGTCGAGCTTTCGAAGCAGCAGCAATCGAGCGACTGGGGCGCGCCCGAGCTCACCCCCGAGCAGCTGACCTACGCGGCCTCCGACGTGCTGCATCTGCACGCGCTCTGGGCCCGGCTGCAGGCGCTGCTGCTGCGCGAGGGGCGGCTTGACCTCGCCCAGGCCTGCTTCGCCTTCCTGCCCACGCGCGGCCGGCTCGACCTGCTGGGCTATGAGGATCCCGACATCTTCAGCCATTGAGCGCGCCGTGACTCGCGCTTCTGGCACGTTTCTTGTCCGCGATGCGCGCGCGTTGACCCCCTGACGGGGGAGGCCCATACAAAGGGGGTGAAAGTGCTGCCGCCACCCCTCAACCGCGCCGCTTCCGGCCCCGCTGCCTCCCGCGGCACGCCGCGGCGCATGCTCACCCCGTCGCGCCAGCGCCAGGCACCGAGCGCGGCGCAACTCGCGCGGCGGCGGCTGCTGGTCAGCATCGCCAAGCGCGCCCTGCCGGCGCTGGCAGTGGCGCTGCTGGCGACCATCGCGCTCTGGCCCGAATTCGACAGCGCGGCGGATCGCGGCCGCGTCGCCTTCCGCCGTGTGTTGCAGGCCAAGCCCGAGGCGCTGCGCATCATCGAGCCGCGCTACCAGGGCATCGACGAGCAATCCCGCCCCTTCACGGTGACCGCGCGGCTCGCCGTGCAGGGGGGCGACGACAGCGTGGTGGATCTCGACGCGCCGCGCGCCGACATCCTGCTGAGTGACGGCGCCTGGGTCTATGTCGAGTCGCGGGAGGGGCGCTACGCCCGCCCCGATTCGCGTCTCGACCTCGCGGGCGATGTCACGGTGCACCATGATGACGGCACGCAATTCGTCACCGCCCGGGCGAGCCTCGACCTCAAGGCCGGCACCGGGGCGGGGGATGACCCCGTGGCCGCGCAGGGCCCCTTCGGCACGCTGACCGCCCAGGGCTTCCGCCTTTATGACCGCGGCCAGGTGGTGGTCTTCACCGGCCAGGCGCGCACGGTGCTGGAGGGCGGGCGATGAAGCGCCGCGCCCTGCTGCTCGGCCTGCTGGCGACGCCGGCGCTGGGCCAGACGCTCGACCTCAACCAGGGCGGGCCGATCGAGATCACGGCCACCGATGGCATCGAATGGCGCCAGCAGGAGCAGGTGGTGATCGCCCGCGGCAATGCCCGCGCCGTGCGCGATGGCGTGACGGTGGAGGCGGACCGGCTGCTGGCGCGCTATCGGCCCCGCGGCGGAGCCGCAAATTTACAGGGCGGCGGAGCCGCAAACCAGCAGGGCGGCGGCGCCGCGACGCCCGCCGCAGCCAGCCCCGGCGGGGGCGGCGAGATCTGGCGGCTCGAGGCCGAGGGCCGCGTGCGCATCACCTCGCCCACCGAGACGGCCGAGGGCGAGCGCGCGGTCTATGACATCGACCAGGCGGTCATGGTGCTCTCGGGCCGCGGCCTCTCGCTGACCACGCCCGACCAGCGCATCACCGCGCGCGACAGCCTGGAATACTGGCCGCAGCGGCGCATGGCCGTGGCGCGCGGCGCGGCGCTGGTCGTCACCACCGATGAGCGGCGGATCGCCGCCGACACGCTGGTCGCCTATTTCCTCGACTCGCCCATCGCCGGCGCGCCGGGCAGCCCCGCGCCAGCACCGACGCCGGCGCCCACGCCCCGTCCCGCCGGCGCCGCCGGCCTGCCTGCACCCGGCGAGGGCAGCCGGATCGAGCGCGTGGAGGCCTTCGGCCAGGTCGAGATCCGCACCCCCGAGGAAGTCGTGCGTGGCGATCGCGGCGTCTACAACCCGCAGACCGGCCTCGCGCGGCTGGTGGGGCAGGTGCGCATCACGCGCGCCAACAACCAGTTGAACGGCCAGGAGGCCATCGTGAACCTTCGCACCGGCGTCTCGCGCCTGGTCTCGACCCCCGGCACGCGGGTGCAGGGCCTCGTCGTGCCCCAGGCGCAGCAGCCGGGCCAGCCGGCCGTGCCCGCGCCGCGCCCCATCCCCGCCCAGGCGCCGACGCCGCAGGGGGCACCGCGCTGATGACCACCCCCCCGCTGCGCGTTGCCGCCGACAATAGCGGCCTGGTCGCCACCGGCCTGGGCAAGCGCTACCGCAAGCGCCCGGTCGTGCGCGGTGTCTCGATCAACCTCAAGCGGGGCGAGGCGGTGGGGCTGCTCGGCCCGAACGGCGCGGGCAAGACCACGACCTTCTACATGATCACCGGCCTGGTGCAGCCCGATGAGGGCACCGTCACCATGGATGGCAACGACGTCACCTTCCTGCCGATGTATCGCCGCGCGCGGCTCGGCCTCGGCTATTTGCCGCAGGAGGCCTCGATCTTCCGCGGCCTCTCGGTGGAGGACAACATCCGCGCCGCGCTCGAGGTGGTGGAACCCATCCGCGACCGGCGCGAGCAGATGCTCGATTCGCTGCTTGCCGAATTCGGCATCGGCCATCTGCGCCGCGCCCCGGCGCTGGCCCTGTCGGGCGGCGAGCGGCGGCGCTGCGAGATCGCGCGCGCGCTTGCCACGCAGCCTTCCTACATCCTGCTCGATGAGCCGCTGGCCGGCATCGACCCGATCGCGGTCGGTGAGATCCGTGACCTGGTCAAGCATCTCAAGGATCGCGGCATCGGCGTGCTGATCACCGACCACAATGTGCGCGAGACGCTGGAGATCATCGACCGCGCCTATATCCTGCATGACGGCCAGGTGCTGATGGAGGGCAACCCGCAGGACATCGTCGCGCATGAGGGCGTGCGCCGCGTCTATCTCGGCGAGCGCTTCTCGCTGTGATGCGGGGTGCCACCTAGCCATGGCGCTCGGCCAGCGTCTCGATCTGCGCCAGTCGCAGTCGCTGGTGATGACGCCGCAGCTGCGTCAGGCGATCAAGCTGTTGCAATCCTCGAACCTGGAGGTCACCGCCTTCGTCGAGGAGGAGCTGGAGCGCAACCCGCTGCTCGAGCGCGACGAGCGCGCCGAACCCCGCACCGTCGCCGATGAACGCGCGCCCGAGGCCCCCGCGGCCGATTTCGCCGACAGCCACGCCGCCGCGACCTCCGGCGAGATGCCGGCCGAGGGCGCGGGGCCGCTCGACGCCGATTGGAGCAACACCTACGACGCCGATGGCAGCGGCGGCGGGCTCGGCGCAGGCGGCGGCGGTGGTGGCGGGCGCAGCGATTTCGAGGACGACCTCTCGGGCATCGAGGAGATGGCCGATCAGCGCCGCTCGCTGCGCGAACATCTGGGCGAGCAACTCCGCCTGACCTTCACCGACCCGCAGGAGCGGCTGATCGCGGCACAGATGCTCGCGATGGTCGATGCCGCCGGGCGCCTGCCGGTGACCGACGCGCAGATCGCCGCCGCGATGGGGTGCGAGGAGGCGCGCGTGCAGGGCGTGCGCGCGCGCATGATGCGCTTCGACCCGGTGGGCATGTTCGCGCGCGACCTGCGCGAATGCCTCGCCGTGCAATTGCAGGACCGCAACCGCTACGACCCGGCCATGGCGGCGCTGCTCGACAATCTCGACCTGCTGGCGCGGCGCGACATGCGCGCGCTGCAGAAGGTCTGCGAGGTGGATGCCGAGGATCTGGCCGAGATGGTGGCGGAGATCCGCCGGCTCGACCCCAAGCCCGGCGCGAGCTTCGATGCCGAGCCCGCCATGGCGGTGGTGCCTGACGTGCTGATGCGCCGGATGCCCGATGGCGGCTGGGCGGTGGAGCTGAACCCCGAGACGCTGCCGCGCGTGCTGATCAACCGCGGCTTCCACGCCCGCGCCGTGGTCGGCGCCAAGTCGCGCGACGACAAGGCCTATATCGCCGATCGTCTCCAGACCGCGACCTGGCTGGTGAAGTCCCTGGAGCAGCGGGCGAACACCATCCTCAAGGTCGCGGCCGACATCGTGCGCCGCCAGGATGGCTTCTTCCGCCACGGGGTGGCGCATTTGCGCCCGCTCATCCTGCGCGAGGTGGCGGAGACCGTCTCGATGCATGAAAGCACCGTGAGCCGGGTGACGGCGAACAAGTATATTGCGACGCCGCGCGGCACCTTCGAGCTCAAATATTTCTTCACCACCGCCATCGCCGGAACCTCGGGCGGGGAATCGCATTCGGCCGAATCCGTCCGGTTCCGCATCCGGGAAATGATCGTCAACGAGCCGCCGGACGACGTGCTCTCCGACGATGCGATTGTCGAGCGGCTGCGCAAAGAAGGCGTGGACATCGCCCGCCGAACGGTGGCCAAATACCGGGAGGCGCTGCGCATACCCTCATCCGTGCAGCGCAAGCGGGAGAAGGCCGTCCCGGCCTGATCTTGGCGTCGACTGCCGCCGGACCTCCCCGGGCGGCCTTCCCCGGATAACGAGGAAGGAAAGCACGCTCCATGCATATCACGGTCGCAGGCAAGCAGGTCGAAACCGGTGAGGCGCTGCAGGCGCATGTCCGCGAGGGTCTCGGCACCATCGCGAAGAAGTATTTCGATCATGCGCTGGAAGCCAACGTCACCTTCCGCCGCGACGCCAAGGGCCACGCCTTCGTCTGTGACATCAACCTCAAGGCCGGGCGCAACCTGTTCATGCGCGGCGAGGGGGAGGGGGCGGACGCCCATCGGGCCTTCGAGGAAGCCTCCGAACACGTCGCCAAGCGGCTGCGACGCTATCGACGACGGGTGAACGACCACGCCCGCTCCCTCGCCGTGGTGCGCGAGCGCCCGGCGAGCGAACCGGCGCGCCAGGTCGTGCTGCAGATGCCCGAGGAGGACACGGAGGTCGATGAGAAGGCCGCCGCCGGCGACAACCCCGCCGTGGTCGCCGAGAGCCCCGGCGAGATCGAGCGCCTGTCGGTGAGCGAGGCGGTGATGCGGATGGATTTCACCCATGTGCCGGTGCTGATGTTCCGCAACAGCGGCACCGGCGCGCTCAACGTCATCTACCGCCGGCCTGACGGCAATGTCGGCTGGATCGACCCGAAGGTGAACTGAAAAGGGAAGGGCTCAGCCGCCGAACAGGCGGTTGAGCTCCCCACCCGGCAGCCGCGCGCCGAGCGCTTCGAAGCTGCCGGCCTTCAGGCCGCGCGCGGCGTTGGCGAGGGCACCCCAGGCCACGCCGGCCAGCGCCCCGCCGACGCTGATTCGCCGCACGCCCGTCGCGGCGATCTCGGCCTGGGTCAGGCCGAGCGGGCGTGAGACGAGCACATTCACCGGCAGGGGATGCGCCGCGCGCACCACGGCCTCCATCTGCGCCAGCGTCGTCAGGCCGGGCACGTAGATCACCTCCGCCCCCGCCTCGGCATAGGCCGGGATGCGGGACAGTGCCTCGGCGAGGGGATCGGCGAGGGTGGTGAAGAAGGCCTCGCAGCGCCCGACCAGCATCGCCGGATTGCCCAGCGCATCCAGCGCCCGCCGCGCCGCGCGCAGCCGGGCCACGGCCACGCCGCGTTCGAACAGCGCGGGCTGCAGCGCCTCTGCCGCATCCTCGATGGAAAGCCCGGCCACGCCCGTTTCGGCGCAGCGCGTGACGTTCTCGGCCACGCCCTCCGGTGTGGCGGCGAAGCCCGCGCCGAAATCGGCATTCACCGGCAGCGCGGTGGCGCGCACGATTGCGGCGACATGCGCCAGCGTGGCCTCGAGATCCATCCCGCCATCCGGCAGGCCCAGGGCGTGGGCGGCGCCGCTGCTGGTCGTCGCCAGCGCCTGGAAACCTTCCGCGGCCAGGAAGCGCGCGGTGCCGGCATCCCAGGGGTTGGGCAGCAGGAAGCAGCCTTGCGCGTGCAGGGCGCGGAAGGCCGCGCTCATCCGACCGTGCCGAAGCAGCGGTCGCCCGCATCGCCCAGGCCTGGCACGATGAAGCCGCGCTGGTCGAGCTTCTCATCGAGGGCCGCGGTGAAGATCGGCACGTCGGGATGCGCGGCGGAGAGCGCGGCCACGCCCTCGGGCGCCGCAACGACACAGACGAAGCGCAGATGCGGCGCGCCCGCTTCCTTCACGCGGCTGATGGCGGCGATGGCGCTGCCGCCGGTGGCCAGCATCGGGTCGAACAGGATCGCGCCCCGCTGCGTCACCTCGGGCGGCATGCGCAGCAGGTACTGGCTGGGCTTGAGCGTGTGCTCGTCGCGCACCAGCCCGACATGGCCGACCGGCGCATCGGGCAGCACCTGCATGCCGCCCTCCATCAGCCCGAGCCCGGCGCGCAGCACCGCCACCAGCACCGGCTCGGGCGCTGCCAGCATCCGGTGATCCATGGTGGTCAGCGGCGTGGTGACGCGCCGCGTCGCGGTGGGCAGGCCGCGCGTCGCCTCGATGGTCAAGATCGCCCCGATCTCCGCCAGCAGCCGGCGGAAGAGCGGGCTCGGCGTCGCGGCATCGCGCAGCACGCCGAGGCGATGCGCGAGCAGGGCGTGGTCGACGATGTTGAGGGTCTTCATCCGGCGGATCTCATCGGTCTGTCAGCCGCAATTCGATGCGGCGGTTGCGGGCAAAGGCTTCGGGCGTGTCGCGGTCATCCAGCGGCTGGGCGTCGCCGAAGGCGGCCGCGGCGAGGCGATTGGCGGGCAGCCCCTCATTGATCAGCAGCTGCGTCACGGCGATGGCGCGCGCGGCGGAGAGTTCCCAATTCGTGGCGAAGCGCCCGCCGCCACGGATCGGGCTGCGATCGGCATGGCCATCGATACGCAGCACCCAGGCGAGGTCGGGCGGGAATTGCGTGGAGAGGTCGATCAGCACCCGCCCCAGCTCGCGCATCTGCTGCGCGCCCAGCGGCGACAACTCGGCCGAGCCGACGGGGAAGAGCACCTCGGATTGGAAGACGAAGCGGTCGCCCACGATCCGCACCTCCGGCCGGTCGCCCAGCACGCGGCGCAGCCGGCCGAAGAAATCCGAGCGGTATTGCTGCAACTCTTCCACCCGCGCGGCGAGTGCGGCGTTCAGCCGCTGGCCGAGCGCGATGATCTGCGCCTCCTGGTCGCGCCCGGCATCCTCGGCCGCCTCCAGCGCGGCCGCGACGCGGGCGAGTTCGGCGCGCAGCGCCTCCACCTGCCGGGTCAGCAGCGCGACCTGCGCGCGCGCGCTTTCGGAGAGCCGCACATATTCCGCGCGCTCCGCCTCCGCGGCGGCGCGGCGGCGCTCCTCCTGCGCGGCGCGGCCGGTGGCCTCACTGGCGAGCATCCCGGCCGCGGCGGCGCGCGCGGCTTCCTGCTGTCGCGCGGCCTCGGCGGCGGCGGCGCGGCTGGCCTCCTGCTGGCGGGCGGCCTCGGCCGCTTCGCGCGCCATCTGCGCCTGGGTGGCGCGGCCCGTGGCCTCGGCCAGCGCGCGCTGGGCGGCGGCGATGGCCTGCTCGGCCGAGCCGCGGCGGCGTTCCTCCTCGCCCGCGCGGGCCAGGGCGGCGGCGGCCTCGCGCTCGGCCTGGTCGCGCAGCGCGGCCAGGGCGCGCAGCTGCTCCTGGAGCCGGGCGATGTCGCTCAGCCGCGCCTCGATGGTCGCACGATCCGCCTGCACGGTCTGGTCGAGCCGCGCGGCCTCGGCCCGCAGCGTCGCGATGTCCTGCTGCGCCGCCTGCAGCGTGCGGCGCGCGGCGGCGAGGTCCCGCGCCAGCGCCTCGGCCTCGCGGCGTCGGGCTTCCAATTCCTGCGCCGTCACGTCGCGCTCGCGCGCTGCCGTGTCGCGGGCGGTGCGGGTTGCCGCGAGGTCGCGCGCCAGCGCCTCGGCCTCGCGCGTGCGGGTGGCGAGTTGCTGCGCGGTGGCGTCACGCTCGCCGATCACCGCATCGCGCGCCGCCTGGGTCGCGGCCAGGTCGCGCTGCGTGGCTTCGCGCGCTGCGCGTTCGGCCAGCAGATCGCGCTGGGTCGCCTCGCGCAGCGCACGCTCCTGCGTCAGGTCGCGCGTGGTGCCGGCAAGCTGGTCGCGCGTGGCGGTGAGATCCCGGCGCAGCGCGGCCAGGGCGGCGCGCTCGGCGGCGAGCAGGCGTTGTGCCTCGGTGAGGGTGCGCACCGTGCTGGCGGCGTCGCCGCCCGCGGCCTCGGCCCGGGCCAGCGCCTCCGCGAGCCGGCCTTCCAGCTCCGCGATGCGCGCCGCGCCGCCGCCGGCCGCGATGTCGAGATCGGTGAGGCGCGCGGTCAGCCGGTCACGTTCCGTGCGCAGCGCGTCGCGGTCCTGGGCGAGGCGGTCGCGCTCCTCGCGCAACGCGCCGAGGCTGCGGTTCAGCGCCTCCCGCAGCGTGGCGGCGGTGCGGAGTTCATCGGTGCTGCGGGCGAGCGCCCCGCGCAGCTCCTCCGCCTGGCCGCGCTCCAGGGCGAGCAGTTCGGACAGCTCGTTCACCTGCCGGTTCAGCCGGTCCAGCGCCCGGTCGCGCGAGGAGAGGGTGACGGAGAGGAAGCCCTGCGCCAGCACGAAGACGAGCAGGACGAAGATGATGACCATGAGCAGCGTGGAGAGCGCATCCACATAGCCCGGCCAGGCTTCGAGCCCGCCGCGATCGCGCCGCCTGCGCATCGCCATTTATGCGTGTGCCCTGGCGGGCACGCGCAGCCGATTCACGGCTTCGGGGCCTGCGCCGCTCCGCCGATCGGACGCGCGGCTCATCTTGGCGGCTCTTCCGCCAGCGCCGCGATGGTCCGCGCCAGCACCTTGATCTCGTTGCGGATCTCAGTGGTGGACTGCATGCGGCCCTGGCTTACCTCCTCCAGCATCCGCGCCATGTAGAGTTCGAGGTTGCGCAGATGCCCGCGCGAGGCCTCGTCCAGCGCCCCATGCTGCGAGGCATCGGCCAGGCGCGACAGGGTGGGGGCGAGCTGCGCCTGCGCCTCGGCCATCCGCGCCATCAGCGTCTGCGAGGCGCGCATCTGCTCGGTGAGCACCGAAAGCCGCTCGGCCAGCGCCATCAGGGTCTGGTTGGACTGCACACGCCCTTCCTCGCCCCGCGCCATGGCGCGCTGCAGCTCATCCATGTTCTCGGCCGATTGCTCGAGCAGCGCCTGCACATAGGCGGGCAGGCTGCCCTCGCCCTCCGCGCCCAGCGCGCCGGTGGACAGCCGCGTGGCGCCGGCCAGCCAATCCTCGAGCTCCGTATAGAAGCGGTTCTGCGCCTGGCCCGAGGTGAGGTCGAGAAAGCCCAGCACCAGCGCGCCCGCGAGGCCCAGCATGGAGGAGGAGAAGGCCACCGACATGCCGCGCAGCGGCTCGGCCAGCCCCGACTTCAACTGGTTGAACAGCGCGTTGATGTCGCCCGAGCCGACCGACATGTTGCCGATCACGGTCGAGACCGAGCCGATCGTCATCAACAGGCCCCAGAAGGTGCCGAGCAGGCCGAGGAAGATCAGCAGCCCCGTGGCGTAGCGGGAGAGTTCGCGGCTCTCATCCAGCCGGCTCTCGATGCCATCCAGCACGCTGCGCATGGCCACGGCGGAGAGGCTGAGGCGCTCGCTGCGGCGCTGGGCGAACATGCTCGCCATCGGCGCCAGCAGCCGCGGCGCCGGGCGGTCGGAGGTGACCTTGGCGGGGTTGCGGAAGGCTTCCAGCCACTCGACCTCGCTGGTCAGCAGCAGCACCTGGCGGATGTTCCAGGCCACGCCGAGCCCCAGTACCGCTGCGATCACGCCGTTCAGGATCGGGTTGGCGGCGAAGGCCGTGGCGAGTTCCGGCGCGAGCAGAGCCACCAGCACGGCCACCGCCGCGAGGAAGCCCAGCATGCGCCAGAGGAAGACGGTGGGGCTGGTCATGCGTCCATCCCTGCGCTGCGACCTGCGCCCGCCACAGGCGGGCGAGCGCCCGACCGGGCGCCGCGGCCAATGCCGCGCAGCCAAGCGCGCGGAAGCGCGCGCCGGCGATTGAGGGCGGGTCGGCTTCGAGCCGCAGCAAAAAGCGTCATCGCGCTACCTCGTCTGGCTGGTGCGGCGCGTCACGCCCGGGGGCAGGATATCGGCGGCATCCAGCGCGGCCTGGGTGCGGCCCAGGGCGCGGACATCGATGCGCGTCGCATCCAGCCCGCCGGCCACCAGCGCATCGCGCACCGCATTGGCCCGCGCGAGCGACAGCCGGCGCGCGGCGGAGACATCATTGGCCGGCCCGCTCGCATGCCCCTCCACCGTCACGCGGCCGAGGCCCGGCTGGGTGCTGGCAGCGAGGCGCCGGCCGATCTCGGCCAGCGTCGGGGCGGTGCCGGCGGGCAGGGCCGTTTCATTGGTGCGGAAGGTGAGGCGATAGGCGCCCTGGGTCAGCGGCGACATGCCTGTGGGCAGGGCGAGCGGCGCCGGCGGCGCGCCGCGCGGGGCGGGCGCCGGGGCTGTTCCCTGGGCCTGCGCCGTGCCGCTCAGGACCAGCATCAGAAGGGCGGTGTGGAGTCGCATGCCCGTGCAACCTACCGGGCCGCGCGGGAAATCGCTATGCGCGGGACTCGCGCGCGGCCTGGGCGGCGGCGATGCCCTCTGCCACCACCTCGCGCAGCTTGGGGTGCAGCGCCTGGTTGCCCACCACCAGATCGCCGGTCTCGTAATGCGTGTCGCCACCCGCGGGGTCGGAGAGGAAGCCCCCGGCCTCCTTCACGATCACGAGGCCCGCCGCGATGTCCCACTTGTTCAGGCCGAGTTCCCAGAACCCGTCATAGCGCCCGGCCGCGACCCAGGCGAGGTCGAGCGCCGCCGAGCCGAAGCGCCGCACGCCCGCCACCTGCGGCATGAGCCGCGCCAGCGTGGCGGTGAACTCCGCCTTGCGCTGCACCTTGGCGAAGGGGATGCCGGTGGCGAACAGCGCGCTCACCATGTCCCGCCGGCCGGAGACCCTGAGACGCTTGTCGTTGAGATAGGCGCCCATGCCCTTCTCGGCCCAGAACATCTCATTGCCGGCGGGGTTGTAGATGCACCCCGCCACGAGTTCGGTCTTGCCGTCCGGGTTGCGCTTCTCGACGCCGACGGAGATCGCCCAATGCGGGATGCCGTGCAGGAAGTTGGTGGTGCCATCGAGCGGATCGACCACCCAGCGCCACTCCCAATCATCCCCGCCTTCTCGGGCAGCCTGGCCGCCTTCCTCGCCGAGGAAGGCCCAGCCCGGGCGGGCGCGGCCGAGTTCCTCGCGCAGCGTCTGCTCGGCGCGCATATCGGCCTGGGAGACGAAGTCGCCGGGCCCCTTGGAGGTGACCTGGAGGTTCTCGACCTCCGCGAAGTCGCGCAGCAGGCGGCGCGACGCCTTCTGGATCGCGCCTTGCAGCACGGTCATGGCGGGGGAGAGTCGGGGCGAGGAGACGGCCATGGTCTTGGGGATTCCTGGCGTTCAATGAGCGGGGAGGCGCGGCCTCCGATTCGAAACCCTTACGCCCGGAAAACCCTCTCCCCCCGCCTTGGGGGGGAGAGGGCAGGGTGAGGGGGACTATGGCAGGCGCGGTGCGCGGGCGGCGAAAGCGCCCCCCTCACCCGACCCTCTCCCCCCATAGCGGGGGGAGAGGGCTTTGCTCGGCCACTCAGCCCTTCGCGCGCTCGTAGTAGGAGCCGTCTTCCGTCTTCACGACGATCTTCTCGCCGACGGTGATGAAGGGCGGCACCATGGTCTTCACGCCGTTGGAGAGCACGGCGGGCTTGTAGGAGGAGGTCGCGGTCTGGCCCTTCACGACGGGGTCGGCCTCGACGATCTCGAGCACCACGGTCTCGGGCAGGTCCATGGAGACCGGCTCGCCCTCGATGAGGCGGACATTGACGGTCATGTTCTCGACCAGGAAGGGCAGGCGGTCGCCGAGGATGTCCTTCGGCACGGCGGTCTGCTCGTAGCTTTCCGGGTCCATGAGGATGATGTTGTCGCCCTCGGCGTAGGAATAGGTGAATTCCTTGTCCTCGGTGGTCAGGCGCTCCACCGTATCGGCCGTGCGCCAGCGCTGGTCCTTCTTGGCGCCGGTCTTGATGTTGCGCATGTCCACCTGGATGATGGCATTGCCTTTGCCGGGGATCATGATGTTCTGCTTGATGATCGTGTAGCGCTGGCCCTCGAACTCGATGACCATGCCGGCACGCATCTGATTGGCCTGCATCTTCGCCATGGGGCGGGTATCCTGACTTGTCGCTGATTAGGGTGCGGGGCGCTTACAACGGGCCGGGGCGGGGGGCAAGCGACTGAGCCCCGTTTGCCGATTAGTGAAACAGGTCTGGCTCGAAACTGTGGCTCGCGGCATTCTAGCGCGGTCATGTTCAGCAACGTCCACTCGGTTAGGCGAAATGCAGCAACCTCACATAGCTCCCTACCCCATCAGCGACTTCCTCCAGTGGCAGGGTATGGGGCAACTTAAACTGACACCGAAATTTCAGCGCCGCGATGTGTGGGTGCCAAAGGCAAAATCATATCTCATTGATACAATTCTGCGGAAAATGCCCATCCCGTCTGTTTTTCTTCGACTATCCATCGACTCAAGAGAGAAAAAAATCGTTAGGGAAGTGGTGGATGGCCAGCAAAGATTGCGAACAGTACTTGCGTTTATGAAGAATGATTTTTCAATACTTGAAGTTCACAACCAAGAATTTGCTGGAAAAAGATATTCAGAGCTTCCTCAAAACGTGCAAGATGATTTTATGTCGTATAAATTCCAAGTTAATACGCTTGAGAACGTTAGTGATGCCGAAGTTTTGAGGATTTTTGCGCGGCTGAACACCTATACTACGGCGTTAAAGGGGCAGGAACTGCTAAACGCTGAGTATTTTGGTGCCTTTAAGCAGTGCGTATATGATATATCGCTTAGCCACTATTCTTTTTGGATAAATAACTACATATTTTCAGACGCAAAAATTGCCAGGATGAGCGAAGCGGAGCTCGTTTCCGAGCTGCTCATTTGCATGATTGATGGAATCAAACAAACAAAATCGGCAGATTTACGTAATTATTATAAGAAATATGATGACCAATTTAATGGGTTTGTTTATCGGCAAAAATTCAATGATGTTATTGATGAGATCGGATCGGTAGTTTCTAGCATTAAGGAAATGAATGGAAGTTTGCGTAATTCTCCGTTGCGTAGATTGCCGCTTTTTTTCTCCTTGTTTCTAGCGGTATATGACGCAAAGCACGGGCTGCCGAATTCTGATCGTGTTGGATCGCTTGTCTTTCGCCCTTCTGATTTTCAGGAGCGGTTTCGGGTTTTGGTCGAGAGTCTCGGCGAGAAGCAGTCGTCCGGGCCTGCCCTAGAACTTTTGGACCTAAGCTCGAAAGCCACTGCAGATGTTTCGCGACGTAAGCGTCGCCACGCTATTTTAATGCAGAATCTGTTCCTTTGAGCGCCGACGCTATATGACTAATCATTCGATAAATTTTATTCATAAGAATTTCAAGCATAGCGTACATCGCGCGAAAAACATAATGAATACAATAAAATATTCCAAAAAGAAAGACGGTGCGGCTCTCCATGCGCGAGACATTGAGGAGGTCCATAGTCTATGCTTAATTAAATTTACCCTGGCTTGGGAAACTCTTATTGAAGAAAGTTTTCTAAGGTACATGTGTGGGGCTGTCTCCCCATTGGGGTATGCTCCAGTTTTATTGAATCCAAAATTTAGGTCTATTACGATAGCCCATAATTTCCTTAGGAATCACGGAGGAAGACAGCGTCAGTATTTGGCCTGGAATGCCCAAGACATATTGGGTAGGGCAAATTTATGCTTTGATAGTGGGGGCAGATACGTTCCTGTGATTCAGGCGTCACGACTGGTATTGCAGGATGTCTACTCAGTCCGAAATCGAGTAGCGCACAGATCAGACTCTTCTCATAGACATTTTTCGGACGTGGTGCGGGCAAAGATAGGGTATATTCCTCGGGGAATAACGCCAGGGCGATTTCTAATGAAGAATTCGGGTGGATCTCCAATTATCATTTCGTATTTTGCACAGTTAGAGGCGGCTGCACAAATTATCTGTGACTAAATTGGTCACGTATTTTCCGCGCGTGCCTCCGATCTCCGGGCTATGCGTTCTGTCTGAACGCTTAGCCGGAGATGTTTAGGCGGACATCAGGAATTAGCACTGCGCTTTTAAACGAAATCCCCTGGGGCAGCCCCTACTCCGGCTGCACCCCGGCCGCCCGCAGGATCCGCGTGTAGCTCTCCACACCCTCCCGCACCACGCGCATCACCACCTCCGGCGTGTCGAAGCCGGGCCGATAGGTCACGCCCGCCAGCTCCTGCATCCGCCCGGCATTCTGCGTGAGCGCCCCGGTGAAGGCGGCCGCGAGGGCGGACAGCGCGGCGGGCGGCGTGCCGGCCGGCGCCAGGATCGGGAAGAACTCCTCCAGCGCCATGCCCTGCAGCCCGGCCTCGGCGGCGGTCGGCACATCCGGCAGCGCGGGGCTGCGCACATCGCCCAGCACCGCCAGCGCCTTCACCGACCCGCCCCGGATCTGCCCGAGCGAGGAGGCCATGGTCGGCGTGCCGAACTGCGATTCCCCCTGCACCAGCGCCACCACGGCCGGTCCGCCGCCGCGGTAGTGCACCAGCTCGGTCTGCACCTGCTGGGTCGCGCGCAGCAGCTCGCCCGCGACATGGGTGGAGCTGCCGATGCCCGCCGTCGCCTGGTTGTAGCGGCCGGGATTGGCGCGCAGCAGCGCGATCAGCTCCCGCGCATTGGTCGCCTGCACGCGGTTCGCGGCGACCAGCACATGCGGCGAGAAGCCGGCCACGGCCACGCCGGCGAAATCCGTCACCGCGTTGTAGGGCACGCGCGCCACGATCGCGGGTACGGTGGAATGCGCCGAGTTGATCAGCAGCGTGTGGCCATCGGGTGCGGCGCGCGCCACGAACTCACTGCCGATCACGCTGCCCGCGCCGGCGCGGTTCTCGATCACCAGGGGCTGGCCGAGCGCGGTGGCCACGCTGTCGCCGATGATGCGGGCCACGATGTCGTTCGACCCGCCGGGCGCGAAGGGCACGATCAGGCGCATCGGCCGGTTCGGCCGCCAGGCGGCCCCCTGCGCTTGCGCGAGCGCGGGCGCGGCGAGCGCACCGAGGGCGAGGGCAAGCGTCTGGCGGCGGGTGGTCATCGTGGCGAGTCTCCCTTTGGTTGGCGGTGGCGCATTTCCGCGCCTTCATCCCATCATCCCTGGATAGCGCGTTGCGCGGCGCGGGACAGCCCCCCTTCTTTTCAGTCCCCGTCGCGCGCCATGGGCACCTTGCCGCCACCGCCCGGCGTCTCACGCACATAGAGCGGCTGGCCGAGCCCGCTGAGGCGGCCCCGCAGCGCGCGGGTCAGCGCCAGGCCTTCCTCGGGCGGGACCAGGAAGCGCGCCGTGCCCGGGGCGGGGTCAAGCTGGTGCAGGTAATAGGGCTTCACCCGGTGGCGCAGCATGGTGCGGCACAGGGCCTCCAGCGCCTCGACGGAATCATTCACCCCGCGCAGCAGCACGCTCTGGCCGAGCAGCACCACGCCGGCACGGGTGAGGCGGGCCAGCGCCTCGGTGGCCTCGGGCGTGAATTCATCGGCGTGGTTGGCGTGCAGGCAGAGGTAGAACGCCGTTCTGGTGGACAGAACCTCTGCCATCGCCTCGGTCACGCGCCCCGGATCGGCGACCGGCACGCGGGTATGGACGCGGAGGAGCTCGATATGCGGGATGGCGGAGAGCCGCTCCACCAGCCAGCCCAGGCGGCGGGGGCTGAGCATCAGCGGGTCGCCGCCCGTGAGCACCACCTCCCGCACCTGCGGCGTGGCGGCGAACCAGTCGAGCGCCGTCTCAAGTTCCGCCTCGGTGAGCAGCCCGCCATCGGGGCCCACCACCTCGCGCCGGAAGCAGAAGCGGCAATAGACCGGGCAGGCCAGCAGCGGCTTCAACAAGGCGCGATCGGGGTAGCGGTGCACCACGCCCTTCACCGGGGTGAAGGGGGCGTCCGCGGTCGGGTCCTCGATCTCATGCGGGGCGGTGATCAGCTCGGCCGCGTCGGGCAGGTATTGCAGGCCGATCGGGTCATCCGCCGCGCGGATCCGCGCCGCCATGGCGGGGGTGACGGCGATGGCATAGCGCGCGGCCACCGCCTCGGCGGCGGCGCGCGCGGCCTCGGGCAGCAGGCCGGCGGCGATCAGATCCGCCGCGCTGCGCAGCGTGCGGCTGTGGGAGGCTTGCGCGTTGTTCTGGCGCTCGGCGGTCGAAGGGGGCATGATCGCCCCTGTCTAGAGCAGAACGGGGCGCGCCCGAAGGGGGCGTGGGCCGCGCTGTTCGGGCAGAACGGGCCGCCTGGGCGCCGGTGCCTTCTGGGGAGAGGCAGCGACGCGGGCCCTTAGCATGAGGTCACGCGCATGCCGCAATCGGCGAACTCCCCCCACCAGAAGCCGCATTGGCACCCCGAGCGCCTGCAGGCGCGGCTGCCCTTTCTCCAGCGCCGTGCGGAACTGACCGCCGCCGTGCGCGCCTTCCTCACCGGGCGCGGCTACACCGAGGTCGAAACACCCGCCCTGGTCCCCGCGGCCGGGATGGAGGTGCATCTGCGCGGCTTCGCCAGCGCCTACAAGCCGCATCTGGGGGTGGGCGAGCACACGCCGCTCTGGCTGCGCACCTCGCCCGAGATGGCGCTGAAGCGCCTGCTGGTGGCCGGCGCCGGGCCGGTCTTCGAATTCGCCCGCGTCTGGCGCAATGGCGAGGCCAGCCCGCACCACGCGCCCGAATTCACCATGCTGGAATGGTACGCCCCGGCCATGACGCTCGGCGAGCTGATGACCGAGACCGAGGTGATGCTGCGCTCCGTCTGCCCCGCGCAGGTCGAGCACAATGGCGTGGCCTGCGACCTCTCCCTGCCCTTCGAGCGCATCAGCGTCGCCACCGCCTTCTCGCGGCATTGCCGGGGGATGGACATCCTCGGCACCATCGATGCGCGCACGGGCGAGGGCAATGCCGCGCGGCTGCGCCAGGCGGCGGCGCGGGCGGGGCTCTTCGTGCCGGCGACCGATAGCTGGGAAGACGGCTTCTTCCGCCTGATGCTGCAATTCGTGGAGCCGAAGCTCGGCCGCGGGCGCGCCACCTTCCTCACCCATTGGCCCACGCCCCAGGCCGCACTCAGCCGGCGCGACCCGCAGGATGCCCGCCAGGCGCTGCGCTTCGAGCTGTTCATCGCCGGCATGGAGATGGCCAACGCCTTCGACGAACTCACCGACCCGGCCGAGCAGCGCGCGCGCTTCGAGCGCGACGTGGCCGCGCGCCAGCAGGAATCGGGCGAGCGCGGCTGGGAGGTGGATGAGGATTTCCTCGCCGCCATCGAATACGGCATGCCCGCCACGGCCGGCATCGCGCTGGGCTTCGACCGGCTGGCGATGCTGGTGAGCGGCGCGGCCGACATCGAGGACGTGCTCTGGCTGCCCGCCTTGCCGCGCCAGGCGCTCGCCGCCATCGCGGCACCGCCCAAGCTGCTCGAAGCGCCCGGGGTCGCTGCCTGAAGGCGGGCGGTGTAGGGGCTAACCCCCCTACACCGCGCTGCTGTGCCGGGCGCGGGCGGCGCCGAGATAGGCGTCGAAACAGGCCGCGACATGGCGCACGAAGCGCCGCCCGGCCTCGGTCACGCGCAGATGGCCGGAAGCGATCTCGGCCAGCCCGTCGCGGAACAGCGGCATCAGCCGCGGCTCGACCTCCTGCCACACGGCATGGGGCACGCGCCGCAGGTCGAGGGTCAGGTCGCACATCACGGCGTTGATCAGGTCCCGCCGCAGCCGGTCATCGGCGCTCAGCGTCAGGCCGCGCGCGACCGGCAATTGCCCGGCCTCCACCGCCTTCAGCCAGTCCCGCTCCTCGGGGATGTTCTGCACATAGCCCTGCGGCAGCGCGCCAATGGCCGAGGCGCCAAGGCCGAGCAGCACCGGCGCACGGTCCGTGGTGTAGCCCTGGAAGTTGCGATGGAGCGTGCCCGCCGCCTGCGCCACGGCCATCGGATCCTCCGGCCGGGCGAAATGGTCGAGCCCGATGGCGACATAGCCGGCGGCGAGCAGCACGCGCTCGGCCGTCTCGGCCTGTTCCATGCGGGCCAGCGCGTCGGGCAGCAGCTGCTCGTCGATCGCCTTCTGGTGCGGCTTCATCCAGGGCACATGCGCATAGCCGAAGACCGCCACGCGATCCGCCCCGCAGGCGGCGGCGAAGCGCGCGCTGTCGGCGACATTCACGCTGGTCTGGCCGGGCAGGCCATACATCAGGTCGAAATTGATGCCGGTGAAGCCCGCCGCGCGGAGCTTCGCCACCGCCCCCTCGACCAGCGCGGGCGCCTGCACGCGCCCGATCAGCTTCTGCACCGCGGGCGCCATGTCCTGCACGCCGAGGCTCGCGCGGGTGAAGCCGTGCCGGCGCAGCACGGCGATGGTCTGGTCTTCCAGGATGCGCGGGTCGAGCTCGACTGAAAGCTCGGCATCAGCGGTGAAGCCGAAATCGGCGCGCAGCGCGCCCAGCACCTCATCCAGCTGTGCTGCGCCCAGCGCCGAGGGCGTGCCCCCGCCCAGGTGCAGTGCCTCGACGGGCACGGCGGCGGGCAGGGCGGCGCGCAGCAGGGCGGCTTCCTGCACCAGCCCCGCGGCGTAGCGCGCCTTGCGCGGCAGGCTGCGCGTCACCGCCGTGTGGCAGCCGCAATACCAGCACAGCGACTGGCAGAAGGGGATGTGCAGATACAGCGAGAGCGTATCCCCCGGCGCGACCTGCCCCAGCCAGTCGCGATAGGTCGCGGCCGCCAGCGGCGCGAAATGCGGCGCGGTGGGGTAGGAGGTGTAGCGAGGGAGGTTCTGGCGCGCATAGCGCTCGAGCCTCGTGCGGCGATCGGGAAGGGCGTCCATGGCCACGATGCTGGGCGCGGCGATCCACCCCTGTCCTTGCGGAGGATCAAGCCGAAGCGTTGAAATCCACCGCGTCCTGCGGCGCGGCCTCGGCCTTCGCGCGGCGGAAGGTGAGGGTGAAGACCGCCCCGCGCGCCCGTGTGCCCTGGCGGTTGCACGCCGTGATCTGCCCGCCGAAGCGCTGCAGGATGGTGCGCGAGATGGACAGGCCCAGCCCCGTGCCAATGCCCGGTGGCTTGGTGGTGAAGAAGGGTTCGAAGAGCCGCGCCAGCACTTCCGAGGAAAGGCCAGGGCCCGTATCGGTGACGCGCAGCACAACCGCCTGCTCCCCGATCTCCGCGCGCAGGCTCAGCCGTCGCTGGTCGGCGGGCTGGTCCAGCATGGCGTCGCGCGCGTTCAGCGCCAGGTTCAGCAGCACCTGCTCGACCAGGATCGGCTGGCCGATCACCTTCGGCAGCTCGGGCGGTAGCGCGATCTCCACCGCCACCTCCGCCTCGCGGAGCGCGCCACCGGCCAGGATCATCATGCCCCGGATCGCCGCGGCGAGGTCGATCGGCTCCTCGGTCGCGACATCGACGCGCGAGAAGGCCCGCAACTGCGTGACGATGGCCTTGGCGCGATCCGCCTGGGTCATGATGCGCCGCAGGCGGGAGAGCGCTTCGTCCACCCCATCGGCGCCGGCCTCCAGCGCCTCGGCGGCGTTCTCGGCGGCCAGCGCCATGATGGCGATGGGCTGGTTGAGCTCATGCGCGAGGCCCGCCGCCATCTCGCCCAGCGTGGCGAACTTCGCCGCCGTCGCGGCCTGCAGGGCCAGCAGCCGCTCGGCAGAGACATCCTCCAGCCTGCCCTCCACCACCAGCCCGTCCGGGGTACGGGCGCTGACCGAGAGGCTCTCGCGCAGCCAGAGCCAGCCGCCATCGGGGCGGGCGAAGCGGAAATCGAAGCTTGCCGCCCCCGCACCATCCAGCGCCTGCAGCCCGACCGCCCCGGGGGCGGCGAGGCGCGGGTCGATACTCGATTGGCGCCAGCCCGGGCGCCGCGCGGCTTCCGGTGTCCAGCCGGTCAGCGCCTCGATCCCCGGGCCGATCTCCGTCACCTGGAGGCCGCCACCCGGCGGGATCAGCCCGCGATAGGCAACCTGCGGTCGCGGCGCGTCGGCCGGGGAGACGGCGGGTGGCGCCAGGGTGGCGCCAGGCCGGGCCAGCGCCAAGGCCAGGGCTGCTCCGCTCAACAGGAGGGCTGCGAGCATGCCGAACCAGGCGAGGCGCAGCTCGGGCTCCGGGGCCGGTGTCTGGCCGAACAATGCCAGCGCGCTGAACATCACGCACAAACATGCCATCGTGGGAAGCAAAAACGCCAGACGGCGCATCCAGCAGCTCCATCGCGTGCGGTCGCCACACGCGATAATGGCTGTCGAATGGAGGTGTGATCAACCGCCGGTGGCAGCCGGCCAGCGCGGTGCGGGCGCGGAAGCGTAGGTCTCACGGGAAGGTGATGGCGCCAGGGGCGCGCGGCGGAAGACCAGCAGGAACTCCGCCCCGGCCCCGCCCCCTGGCTCGGCGCCGTCCTGGGCATTGGCGGCGGCGATCCGCCCGCCCAGGCCGCGCATGATGGTGCGCGAGATGGACAGGCCTAGCCCGGTGCCCACGCCCGGCGCCTTGGTGGTGTAGAAGGGCTCGAACAGCCGCTCCAGCACCTCGGCGGTGAAGCCCGGGCCTGAATCGGTGACGCGCAGCGTGACCTCCTCCGCCGCCGGGCCGGGCTCGGCCTCGATGCGCAGGCGGCGCCGCTCGGGCGGGCGTTCCTGCAGCGCGTCGCGGGCGTTGAGTGCCAGGTTCAGCAGCACCTGCTCGATCAGGATCGGCTGGCCGATCACGGGCGGCAGCACATCCGGCAGGCGGATCTGCACCTGCACATTGGCGTCGCGCAGCGCCTGGCCGGCCAGCACCATCATGCCCTGCACGCAGGCGCCCAGATCCACCGGCTCCAGCGCCGAGACATCGACGCGCGAGAAGGCGCGCAGCTGGGTGACGATGGCCTTGGCGCGGTCCGCCTGCGCCATGATGCGGCGCAGCCGGGCCAGCGCATCCGGCACGCCATCCTCGCCCGATTCCAGCGCCTCGGCGGCGTTCTCGGCGGCGAGCGACATGATGGCGATGGGCTGGTTGAGTTCATGCGCCAGCCCCGCCGCCATCTCGCCCAGTGTCGCGAATTTCGCCGCCGCGGCGGCCTGCAGCGCCAGTTCGCGCTCGGCCGAGATGTCCTCCAGCGCGCCGGTGATCTCGGTGCCCTCGGGGCCGCGGCCGAGCACGCGCGCCGTCTCGCGCAGCCACATCCAGCCGCCATCGGCGCGGCGGAAGCGGTATTCGACGCTGGCCTGGACCTCATGGCGCAGCCGGTCGGGCAAATCGGGGCCGAGCGGGAGCGTGGCCATGTCCATCCCGCGGGAACGCCAGCCGGGCCGCAGCGCGGCCTCGGGCAGCCAGCCGGTGAGGCGCTCCACCGCCGGGCCGATCTCGGTCAGGCGGAAGGTCCCGCCGGGTTCGATCAGGGCGCGATAGGCCACGGCGGGCAGGGCTTCGTCCAACCCACGCCCGGGCTCGTTCCCGGGGGCGCGGCGCGGGCGGAGCGCGAGGCCGAGCAAAGCGAGGCTGAGCAGCGCTGCCAGCCCATAGGCAAGCCAGCCGGCCTCGGCCACCGCCTGCCGGGCGGTGGCGTCGTCCAGCGCCGCCACCAGCACGAGATCGCCGCCCGGCATGGGGGCTGCGGCGATGGCGAGCGGGTCTTCCTGCCAGCGCGTCTCGCCGCGCTGCGGCGGCGGCCAGGGCAGGCGGGCGCCGCGCGCCGAGGTCGCGACCGGCGAGCCCTCGGCGCGCAGCAGGCCGAGATCGAGCCCCGGCAGCAGCGCCGCCTGGGCCAGCACCTGTTCCAGCCGGCGCGGATCGAGCGCCACCAGGGCGATGCCCGCGAAGCCGCCGCGCGCATCGGCCAGGGGGCGCGTGAGCAGCAGGCTGCGCGGCCCGCCGGGCAGGTCGAGCAGCGCGGGCGAGAGCAGGGGCTCGGCCCGGCCGGCGCGGTGCACGGCGAAGGCCTCGCGCTCGGCGAGCGATGTGCCCTGCAGCGCGGCATGGCTGGCCCAGAGGATGCGCCCGTTGCTGTCGGTGAGCGCGGCGAATTGCAGCCCGTCGCGCCGCAGCAGGTCGGCCAGGGCGCGCTCGGCGGTGGTGAGGGCCGGGCGGTCGGTGCGCAGCGCCGCGGTGTGGCGCGCCTCGGTCGCCACCAGCGCCTCCTGCGCCAGATCCATGAGGGGGGTGAGCAGGGCGCGCGCGGCGCGGGCGGCGCGCTCGACCGTCGCCAGGCTCTCCTGCTGCTGGGCGGTGCCGCGATGGCTGGCATAGCTGGCGGCCAGGGCCCAGCCGAGCGCAGCCAGGACCAGCCCGCTCAGCAGCAGGGGCCAGGGCAGGCGACGGACAGGGCGCGGCGCCTCGACGGCGATGGTTGCGGTCCCCCGATGCGCGCGACGCAGGGCGTCGCGGCAGGCCAAGTCAGGCGGCTGATCCGGTGCCCCGACCCGGGGGGGCGCCGGGGACCACCCCGATTCGCCTGCAATTCTACTTGAGGCGCAAGGGGGAGGCAGCCGGCTGGTGGCGGCTTGGCCACAGGCGTTGCCGGAAAACATCAGCGGCGCTTCGTAACACACGGATCCGGGCCCCCTGCCGCGCCCGGAACTGCCGGGCCGTCGCTGGCTTACGGGGCGCGGCCGCCACTGGATGCAGGATCAGCCCTCGGCGCGTTCCAGCGCGGCGAGGCGCGCGGCGAGGTCATCCTCGCGGCAGAGCATCAGGCCGGTGAGGCCGACGCCGACGCGCCGCTTGGCGCGGTCGCCCAGCATCTCGCCATCCCCGGCATCGAGGTCGATGGCCACGCCATTCTCCCCGGCCCGGCCCTGCAGCACGCAGGCCACCCGCGCGCCGGGTTCGAGCGCCAGGGCGTGCCAGGGCTCGATGGCCGCGCCGCGCAGCCGCAGGCGCAGCGCCGCGCCGCGCGGCGGGGCCTTGAGGTGCAGCAGCACGCGCAGCGCCGTGCCAGGAGGGATGGCGCAGGGCAGCTGCAGCGTCGCCACCCCGTCGCGCGTCCAGGTGCCGTCGGCATCCTGCCACCACCAGCCGAGCCCATGGCGCATCGCCTCCGCCCAGGCGAGGTCGGCCGAGGGCTGGCGCGCCATGCCCACGCCCATCGGCAGGTGCCGGCCCTCGGGCAGCGGCGGCAGCGGGGGCGGGGTTTCGGCGGGGGTGAGCAGGGTCGCGAGCAATTCCTCCGCCGCCTCGGCGAAGCTGCGCCCGGCAGCGGCGCGGTCGATCCGTGCTTCCAGGGAGAGGCGATGCGCCGGGTCCTGGATCAGCCGCGCCAGGGTCTCGACCAGGGCGGGCCGGTCCTGGCCGGGGAAGAACACCGCGCCGGGCGCGCCCGATTCCAGCAGCCCCGAATGCGCCGGCACCACGGCGAGCTTGCCCATGGCGAGGCTCTCGCTGACCGGCAGGCCCCAGCCCTCATGGTAGGAATTGGTGATGGTGAAGAGGCAGCGCGCCGTCAGCCCCGCCAAAGCGAGGTCCGACACGCCGGAAAGGAACTCCACCTTGCGGCGCAACTCGGGCGCGTTCTCGCGCAGCGCGAGCGCGGCCTCGGCCTGCCAGCCGGGGCGGCCGACGCAGAGCAGGCGCGGCACCTGCGCCTCGCCAAGCTGGCGGATCAGGTCGAGCCAGGCCTGGAAGACCAGCAGGTGGTTCTTGCGGCTCTCGATGGTGGCGACGACCAGCACGAAGGGCTCGCCCGGCAGGGGCGCGGGCAGGGCATCGGCGGCGACGGCGGCCGCGGCCGCGTCGGGCAGGGGATCGACGGCGAGGGGAATGACCGTCAGCGGCGGCTGGCGCGGCAGGGCGGCCATATAGCGTGCGCGATCGGCCGCGGTGGCCCGCGAATTCGCCAGCAGCGCATCGGCCTGCAGCGCGAGTGCCGAGAACCAGCGCGCATAGAGCCGCACCGTCAGGTCCAGGCAGTGCTCGGGCATGGCGAGGGGCACGCAATCATGCACGAAGGCGACGTAGCGCAGCGCGACCTCCGCGCGCAGCAGGCGCAGGCCGCGGAAGTAGTCCTCGATGCCCCAGGCATTGCCGAGCGAGGTCAGGGTGCAGCCATCGACCAGCGGCGCGTCGGGCCGGGCATCGGGCTGGAACAGCGCGGCGGTGGCGCCGCGCCAGGCGAGGTCCTCCTCCCGCGCGCCGGAACGCGCCAGGGCAAGCACGCGGCGGAAGGCCGCTTCCTCGACATGCCACCAGCGCCAGGCGGAGGGGTCGTAGCAGACCAGCACGATGGGCAGCGGCCGCGTGGGGCGGGCCAGCAGCGCGCCGAGGAAGCCCATCTGCACGCGCTGGATCCCCGTGGGCGTGCGGCTGTCCTTCACATAGTCCAGCAGGTCGGTGACATCGAAGGCGAGCTGGGTGGGCGGGCCGCTGGGGGCCGGGCGCGGCGCGGGGGGCGCGGCGTCGGGGTCCATGCGGCGATGGCGGCTGAGCGCGACTTCACGCCGCAGCAGCGGGTTGTCGGGGTCGAGCGCATGGGCCGCGTGCATGGCGGCGGCGGATTCCGCCCCGCGGCCGAGCAGGCGCAGCGCGTGGCCCTCCTGCAGGCGCGGATCGGCGGCCAGCGGCGCGAGGGCGCCGGCATGGCGGTAATGGCCGATGGCGTCCTCGACTTCGCCGAGTTCCTTCACCGCATGGCCGAGCTGGACATGCAGCTCCCAATGCTGGGGGCGGAGCGCCAGGTAGTCGCGATAGGCCTCGGCGGCCTCGGCCCAGCGGCGTTCGTCGCGCAGCGCATCGGCGCGGGCGCGGATCTGCTCCGGGCTGGGCGTGTCTTCGGGCATCACGCCTGCGTACGGCGCGGCGGGCTGCCCGTCCACGCTCAACCCATCCGCACGCCGGCCTCGTCGAAGACGTGCCACGCGGTGGGGGGCAGGTGCACCGGCAGGCTGGCGCCGATCTCGCCGGCGGCGAGCGGCAGGCGCGCGGTCAGCACCTCGCCGCCGGGCAGGCGGCCATGGATCACGGTCTCGCTGCCGAGCGGCTCGATCAGGTCGATCTGCAGCGGCAGCCCGCCCTCGGCCACCACCACATGTTCGGGGCGGATGCCGATGGTGAGCTTCTGGCCCTCGGCGCCCAGCCGCGGCGCATCGGCGAAGGGCGCGGTCGGGCCGGCCTTCAGCGCGGCGCCGGCGCCGCCCAGGGCAAGGCTCGCGCTCAGGAAGTTCATGGCGGGCGAGCCGATGAAGCCCGCGACATAGGTGTCCGCCGGCCGGCCCCAGACCTCCATGGGCGAGGCCACCTGCGCGGCGCGGCCCTTGTGCATCACCACCAGCCGGTCGCCCAGCGTCATCGCCTCCACCTGGTCATGCGTCACGAAGAGCGAGGTGACGCCGAGCCGCTTCTGCAGCCGGCGGATCTCCGCGCGCATCTGCACGCGCAGCTTGGCATCGAGGTTGGAGAGCGGTTCGTCGAAGAGGAAGAGCTTGGGCTCCCTCACCACGGCGCGGCCCATCGCCACGCGCTGGCGCTGCCCGCCCGAAAGCTGGCGCGGCTTGCGGGTGAGAAGCTGCGAGATCTCGAGCATCTCGGCCGCCTCATGCACGCGGCGCTTGATCTCGCTGGCCGATTGACCGCGGATCTTCAGGCCATAGGCCATGTTGTCGAAGACGGTCATGTGCGGATAGAGCGCGTAGTTCTGGAACACCATGGCGATGTCGCGGTCCGCGGGCTCGAGCGCGGTGACGTCGCGGCCATCGATGCGCACCGTGCCCGAACTCGGGGATTCGAGGCCGGCGACGATGCGCAGCAGGGTGGATTTGCCGCAGCCCGAGGCGCCGACGACGACGATCATCTCGCCATCCGCCACGTCGAGGTCGATGCCGTGCAGCACCTGCGTGGCGCCGAACTGCTTCTTGACGGAAGTCAGGGTGAGCGTTGCCATTACTTTTCCGTCTCCGTCAGGCCCTTGACGAACCAGCGCTGCATGAGGACGACCACGGCGACGGGCGGCACCATGGCCAGCACGGCGGTGGCCATGATGATGTTCCACTCGTTCTGCGCGTCGCCGCTGCCGATCATCTTCGTCATGCCGACCACCACCGTCTCGAGGTCCTTGTCCGAGACGATGAGCAGCGGCCAGAGATACTGGTTCCAGCCATAAATGAAGAGGATGACGAAGAGTGCGGCGATGTTGGTGACGCTCAGCGGCAGCACGACATCCTTGAAGAAGCGCAGCGGGCCGGCGCCGTCGATCTTCGCGGCTTCCACATACTCGTCGGGGATGGTGAGGAAGAACTGCCGGAACAGCAGCGTGGCGGTGGCCGAGGCGATCAGCGGCACGACAAGGCCCGACATCGAGTTGATCAGGCCCATATTCACCATGACCTCGAAGGTCGGGATGATGCGCACCTCGACGGGCAGCATGAGCGTGATGAAGATCAGCCAGAAGGCGATCATGCGGCCGGGGAAGCTGAAGAAGACGACCGCATAGGCCGAGAGCAGGGAGATCGCGATCTTCCCCACGGCGATCAGCACGGCCATGTTCAGGCTGTTCCACAGCATGATCCAGGCCGGCACGCCGCCGGTGGTGCGCACGGCGGCGCCGCCGGTGAGCCAGGCGGAGACATAGTTGGCGATCGCCTCGCCCCCGAACCACAGCGGCACCTCGCCGCGGCCGATCGTGTTCACGTCATGGGTCGAGCCCACCACGGTGATCCAGATGGGGAAGGCGAAGACCAGCACGCCGAGCGCGAGGATGAGATGCGCCACATAGCGCCCCATCGCCTGCCGCCGCGCGGTGGCGCGGGCGAGGGCAAGGTCATCGGCGACCGAGGTGCTCATCGGGCGACCTCGCGCACGAAGCCCTCTCCCCCCGCGGGGGGGAGAGGGTTGGGTGAGGGGGGCTTGCAGTAGCGTCGTGACCGCGCGGCGCGATAGGCTGCCGCGCCATGCCCGAAACCTCGGCACACCGCCGCGCGCGCCAGCTTCGTGTCCTCGCCAGCGAGGCGGAACGAAGGCTGTGGATGGCACTTCGCAGCCGGCAACTGGATTTCAAGTTTCGCCGACAACACCCCATTCCCCCCTACACCGCCGATTTCGCCTGCGTTGAGGCAAGGCTGGTGGTCGAGGTCGATGGCGGGCAGCACGGCGCCGCGCGCGATGCCTTGCGCGACGCCGCCATGGAAGCGGCGGGTTGGCGCGTGATGCGCTACTGGAACAACGAGATCGCTTCCAATCTCGATGGCGTCCTGCTGGCGATCGTGGAGGCGGCGCGGCTGCGCGTACATCGCTGAGACCCCCTCACCCAACCCTCTCCCCCCGGCGGGGGGAGAGGGCTTTGCGACCGTGCACATCAGTAATGCACCTTCTTCTCGATGAAGCGGAACTGCACCGCGGTCAGCACGATGACGATGCCCATCAGGATCACGCTCTGCGCCGCGCTCGAGCCGAAATTCAGGTTCTGCACGCCGTCCACATAGACCTTGTAGATCAGCGTCGTCGTCGCCTGGCCGGGGCCGCCCTGGGTCAGGGCGTGGATCGTGCCGAAGGTGTCGAAGAAGGCGTAGACGATGTTGACCACCAGCAGGAAGAAGGAGGTGGGTGCGAGCAGCGGGAAGATGATGGTCCAGAAGCGCCGCACCGGGCGCGCGCCGTCGATGGCCGCGGCTTCCAGCACGGATTTCGGGATGCTCTGCAGCCCGGCGAGGAAGAAGATGAAGTTGTAGCTCACCTGCTTCCAGGCGGCGGCGAGGATGACCAGCAGCATCGCCTGGTCGCCATTCACCTTGTAGTCCCAGGGGATGCCGATGCCGTTCAGGAAGCGCCCGAACAGGCCGATCTGCGGGTGGAACATGAACAGCCACAGCACGGCGGCGACCGCCGGGGCCACGGCATAGGGCCAGATCAGCAGGGTCTTGTAGGCATCCGCCCCGCGGATCGCCTTGTCCGCCTGCACGGCGAGGAACAGCGCGGCCCCCAGCGCGATCACCGCGACCGAGGTGGAGAAGATCACCGTGTTCCAGCCGGCGGCCAGGTAGTTGGGGTCGGCCAGCACATCGGTGAAATTCTCGAGGCCGACGAATTCACGCGACAGGCCGAAGGCGTCCTCGCGCAGGAAGGAGCCGTAGATCGCCTGCCCCGCCGGCCAGAAGAAGAAGATGCCGGTGATGACGAGTTGCGGCAGCAGCAGCAGCCAAGGCAGCGCGGTCCCCTTGAAGATGACCTTCTTGCGCAAGTGCGTCGTCCCCCGGTTGCACGAAAAAGGGGTGGGCGCCGCGCCCACCCCTTCTGGTCAGGTCAGGCCTGCATCAGCCGCCGCGGTTCTGGCGCTCGAAGTTGCGCAGCACCACGTTGCCGCGCGTGACCGCGTTGTTCATCGCCTGCTCCGCGGTCTGCTGGCCCTGGAAGGCGCGCTCCAGCTCCTCCTGGATGATGGTGCGGATCTCGACGAAGCCGCCCAGGCGGATGCCCATCGAGTTCTCGGTCATCTGCCCGCCACCGCGCAGCATCTGCTGGATGGGGATGTCCGCGCCGGCGTTCTGCGGCTGGTTGTAGAAGCCCGTGGCGCGGACCTGCTCGAAGGCCGTGCGGGTCACGGGCAGGAAGCCCGTATCCGTGTGCCACTTCGCGGCCACTTCGGGGCGCGCGATATAGGCGAAGAAGGCGGCGACGCCGCGCAGCTCGGCGGCGCTGCGCGTCGCGTTCGGGCCGCGGTTCATCGTCCAGAAGCTCGCACCGCCGATGATCGAGTTGATCGGCGTCGTGCCCTCGTAATAGGGCAGCTGCGCGACACCCCAGGCGAACTGCGCCTCACGCTGGATGCGCGCGCGCAGGCCGGAGGAGGCGAAGATGATGGCGCATTCGCCCGAGGGGAACAGCGCATCCGCCGCGCCGTCGCGCCCGCCGTAGCGGAACAGGCCGTCGCGCTGCCACTGCACCAGGTTCGTCATGTGACGGACCATCAGCGGGTTGTTGATGCGCAGCTCGGCGTTCAGCCCGCCGAAGCCGTTGCCCTGGGTGGCGAGCGGGATGTTGTGGATGGCGGAGAACTGCTCCACCTGCGTCCAGGTCGGCCAGGCCGAGGTCATCGGGCAGGCCACGCCGGCGGCCTTGAGCGCCTGCGCGGCGGCGGCCACCCCTTCCCAGGTCTGCGGGAAGGCATCCGGGTTGAGGTTGGCGCGGCGGAAGGCGTCCTTGTTGTAGAACACCACGGAGGTCGAGCTGTTGAACGGCATCGACATCATCCGCCCGTCGGAGAGGCTGTAGTAGCCGCGCACGCCGGGCAGGTAGTCCTGGAAGTTGATGTTCGTGTTGGTTTCGGCCAGCAGCTCATGCAGCGGCTTGATGGCGCGGCCGGCGGCCATCATGGTGCCGGTGCCGACCTCGAACATCTGCACGATGTGCGGCGCCTGGTTGGCGCGGAAGGCGGCGATGGCGGCGACCATCGTCTCGGGGTAGCTGCCGCGGAAGCTGGCCACCACGCGGGTGTGGTTCTGGCTGGCGTTGAAGTCGGCGGCGATCTGCTCGAGCATCCCGCCCAGCGGCTGGGTCAGCCCGTGCCAGAAGGTGATCTCGGTCGGCGCTTGCGCCACGGCGGGCGCGGCGAAGTGCATGCCGGCCAGCGCGACGGCGCCAGCCATGATGGTACGGCGAAACATCGGCCTCTCTCTCCCCAGGTGAGTTGGTCGCGGGCACCTAGCCGGCACGCGTTGCGTCGCTTTTACATTTTTATGACAGAGCGGTGAAGGGGAGAGTCCGCCTCAGGCAACGGTGGCGGCCAGCCGCAGCCCGGTGATCATCGAACTGCGCAGCAGGTGCTCGCGGGCCTTCACCGGGTCCCCGGCGGTGGCCTGCAGATCGGCCAGCAGGGCGGCGCGCTTCGCCGGATCGCGCTCACGCATCCGCGCGCGGTTGCGATCCGCCTGGGCGATGATCTCGCGCTTCGCCACGGGCTGGCGGCGGCGCGTGTAGCGGTCGAGCAGGGATTCGTCCGCCTCGCCGCGCAGGATGGGCAGCAGCGTGGCGGCCAGTTCCATCGCGTCATGGATGCCGCCATTCATGCCCATGCCCCCGGCCGGGCTGTTGAGATGCGCGGCATCGCCCGCCAGCACCAGCCGGCCCAGGCGGTAATTCTCCACGATGCGCTGGTGCACCCGATAGGGGCGTAGGTCCGGCACGTCATAGGGCGTGGGCTTGGGGTGGATCGCCTGCAGCTTGCGCTCGATCGCCGCCGGTTCCAGCGCCTCCTCCACCGATTCGCCGGGCGCGGGGTAGAGGCTCGCGCGCCACTTCCCCGGCACGCGCAGCAGCGAGAAGGTGCCGCTGAAGGCCGCGTGCTCGGTCCAGACGTAGTTGACGTTGGACAGGCCCTCGAACACTTCGTGGAAGGGGAAGGTGGTGGTGGCGAGGATGGTGGTCTCGGGATAGGTGTCGCCCGGGAAGTCGAGCCCCATGGCGCGCCGCACCACGGAACGCGCGCCGTCGCAGCCGATGGCATAGGGCACGCGCAGCGGCGCGAATCCCTCGCCGCTCAGCGTCACGCCATCCGCATCCTGCACCACGGATTCGACGCGCGCGTTGAACACGACATCGACGGCACCGGCATGTTCTGCCGCGAGCCTCGCGAGGATGATGCGCGAGAGCTTCCACTGCTCGGCCTGCAGCCGGTAGGGATGCGCCGTGTCCTCCTTCAGCAGCGAGAGGTCGAACAGCGCGCGCGCGCCATCCTCATGCCGCCGGATCTGCCAGTGCGGCGTCACCAGCCCCTGCGCGATCAAGGGTGCTGCGACGCCGAGTTCGTCGAGCATGTCGAGCGAGGGCGGGTGGAAGGTGCTGGCGCGCAGCGCCTCGGAGATGTCGGACTCCGCCTCCAGCACCGTGCTGGCGACCCCCAGGGTGGCGAGCTTCAGCGCCAGCACCAGGCCCACCGGGCCGGCGCCGACGATCGCCACGCGCAACTCGCTCATCCTCGATCCCCCGCTCAATCCCTCAGCGCGCGGCGCATCGAATCACGGATCGGCGCGGTCAGGTAGTCCAGCGCGCTGCGCGTCTCGCCCAGCACGAAGACCTCCGTCGGCATGCCGGCATTGAGCCGCAGGCCGGGGATGCGCTGCACCTCGCCGGGGTCGATCTCCGCGCGGGCAAGGAAGAACACATTGCCCTGCTGGTCGGTCTGCTGGTCGGCCGAGACATAGGTGAGGTGCCCGGCCAGCAGCGGCGTCGTGCGCACGCGCAGCGCCGTGAGGCGGATGTTCACCCGGCTGCCCACCGCCAGCTGCTCGACATCGGTCGGCGCCACCTTCGCCTCGACGATCAGCCGGTCATCGACCGGCAGCAGGTCCAGCACCGGCTGGCCGTCGGTGATGCTGCTGCCGGGGGTGACGAAGCGGATATCGGTGACGATGCCCGGCTCGGGGGCGAGGATGTCGCGCCGGCCACGCACATTCTCCGCCGCCAGCACGCGCTGCTCGGCCTCCACCAGCTGCTGCTGCGCGTCCTGCAATTCGCGCGCGATCTCCTGCGCGCGGGTCAGGCGGAAGGCGGAGAGCTCGAGCTCGGCCTGGGCGATGGATTGGCGGAACTGCGCCTCCTGCGCCGCGTAGAGGCCGATATCGCCGATCGCCTGCGCCTCCAGCCGTTCCAGCTCACGCACCCGGCTCATCAGCGCGAAGCCGTCGCGCGCAAGGGGGCGCTGGCCGGCGAGGTCGGCGCGCAGGGAGGCGAGGCGGGAATTCGCCGCCACGCGCTGCGCCGTGGCCGCCACCAGCTTCTCCCGCTCCACGCCGATCTTGCGTTCCAGGACCGAGACATTGCCGTCGAAGGTCTCCCACCGGGCGCTGAACAGCCGGCGCTCGGCCGCCAGGATGGAGGCCAGCGCCACATCGCCCTGCGCGGCCGCCACCAGTTCGGGCGGCGGGGTGAATTGCCGCTGGTCCGCCTGCTCGGCGCGCAGCCGGGCAAGGCGCGCCCCGAGGGTGAGCGCCTGCGCGCGCGCCTGGGCGGCGGCGGCCTCGGCCACGGTGGGGTCGAGCCGCAGCAGCACTTGGCCGGTCTCCACGCGCTGGCCCTCGCGCACCAGCAATTGCTGCAGGATCCCCGGTTCGGAGAGCAGGATGGATTTGCGCCGCCCCTCGGCCACCAGCTGGCCCGAGGCCACGACCGCGCGCTCGATCGGCGTGATCGCCGCCCAGAACAGCAGGCCGCCGCAGCCCAGCACCAGCAGCAGCAGCGCACCGCGCATGATCCGCTGCACGGAAGGCAGCGCGGCCGCCGCCTCGGCCTCCGCGAAGGAGAGGGGGATGGATTTCGGCCCGCCCAGCCGCGCCGTGCTCATCGTCCGGATTCCAGTTGAAAGCTGCCGCCGCGGCCAAGCCGCAGCACCTGGTCCATATGGCCCTGCCAGAGGTTCGGGTCATGGCTGACCACGAGGCAGGCCGCGCCCGCCGCGCGCGCCGCCAGCACCGCCGCGCGGGCGGCCTCGCGCCCCTGCGCGTCCAGCCCGGCCTCGGGCTCATCCAGCACCAGCAGCGCGGGGTTGCCGTAGAGCGCGCGGGCCAGGCCGATCATGCGCCGCTGGCCCATGGAGAGCCCGCCCGAGGGCCCGGCCTCGGTCGCGTAGCCCTGCGGCAGGCGGCCGATCATCTCATGCGCGCCGGCCAGCCGCGCGGCCTCCACCGCGCCTTCCGGATCCTCCGGGCCGAAGCGGGCGATGTTGTCCAGCACCGAGCCTTCCAGCAGTTGCACATCCTGCGGCAGGTAGCCCAGCCGCGGGCCGAGCAGGCTGCGATCCGCCGCGCGCGTATCGACGCCATCCAGCAGCGCCCGCCCGCCCTCGGTCGGCAGCAGGCCGAGCACGGCGCGCAGGGCCGAGGATTTGCCCGCGCCATTCGGCCCGACCACCAGGGTCAGGCTCTGCGGCGGGCAGGTGAAGGTGAGGTCCGAGAGCACCGGCCGGGTCGCCTCGGGCGGCGTGAAGGTGATGCCCTCCACCACCAGCCCGGCCTGGGCCTCGGGCGCGGGCGGGCGCGGCGGGGGCGGGGCGAAATTGGCGAAGAGCTCATGCAGCCGCCGCCAGGCGAGCGCCGAGAAGGCCCATTCGCGCCAGCCCAGCACGATGCGCGCGATCGGGCTGGTGGCCGAGCCGGTGAGCATCATCGCCGCGATGATGCTGCCCGGCGAGGCCTGGTCGCCCAGCGCCAGCACCACGCCCACCAGCACGATCACGCCCTGCGCGGCGTAGCTGGCGAATTCGGTGATGCCGCGCAGCGCCCGGGCACGCGATTGCGCGGCGTCGCTGCCGGCCAGCGCGCGGGCCTGGGCGGGCTCCCACCGCCGCACCACCGCGCCCAGCATGCCCAGGCCCTCCAGCAGGTCCGATTGCCGCAGCCGGCCCTGGAGTTCGCCCGCCGTCTGCAACTGCCGGTCCGAGGCCTGGCGCAGCATCCCGCGTGTCGTGCGGTCCAGCACCACGCCCAGGATGCCGAGCAACACGCAGGCGGCGCCTGCCACCACGCCATAGACGGGGTGCAGCAGGTAGAGCACCCACAGGCAGATCGGCACCGCCACCATGTCGAACAAATCGGCGATGCCGCTGCCCCCCAGGAAGCGGCGCAGCTCGGCCGTGTCCTGCAGCGCGGCGAGACCCGGCCGGCGGCTGCCGGCGAGCGCGCTGCGCACCGCGGCCTGGAGCGCTTCGATCGACAGGCGCCGGGCGAGGTTCTCGGCCAGCGCCGACATCAGCGCCGCGCGCACCGCGCGCAGCACGCCGGCCATGACCAGGGCGATGACGAAGGCGATGGTCAGCAGCGTCAGCGTATCGAGCGCATTGGCCGTCGCCACGCTGTCGAAGATGTGCATGGTCAGCAGCGGCATGCCCAGCAGGCAGGCCTGGCGGGCGATCGACATGCCCAGCACAACCGCCAGCAGGCGCGAGAAGACCGGCGCCTTGCCGAGCGCGGTCGCGATCTCGCCCGCCGTACCGCCGCGGATCATGCCGCCTCCTCCCGGCCCGGCTTCGGCCCGGCGATGGCCGGCCGGCCGGGCGCGGCCAGGATCTGCCCGCCGCGCAGCACCAGCACGCGATCCGCCGCCTGCAGCAGCGCCGCGCGGTGGGAGGTCAGCAGCACGCCCACGCCCTGGGCGGCCAAATGGCGCAGCGTGCGGATCAGCCGCTGCTCGCCCTCCGCATCCAGCCAGGCGGCGGGCTCATCGAGGATCAGCAGCTTGGGGTCGCCATAGAGCGCGCGGGCGAAGGCCACGCGCTGGCGCTGCCCGGTGGAGAGCGGGCCCTCGGCGCGGATCGGGGTCGCGTAGCCGGCCGGCAGGGCGGTGATGAGCGCATGCGCCTCGGCAAGGCGCGCGGCCTTCAGCACCGCCGCCATGTCCGGCGTGCCGAGCCGGGCGATGGCCTCGGCCACCGTGCCATCGGTCAGCAGCGGGTCCTGCGGCAGGTAGCCGACCTGGCGCGCGAAATCCTCGCGCTCCCACTGGGAGGTCGCGTGGCCATCGAGGAAGCACCCGCCCGCGGCCGGCTTGAGCATGCCCACCGCGATGCGCAGCAGCGTGGTCTTGCCCGAACCCGCGGCCCCCGCCAGCGCCACCACCTCGCCCGGCGCCACCACCATCGAGACCTCGCGCAGCAGCGGCCGCGCCGCACCACGATGCGCCCAGGTCACGCGCTCCATCACGAGGCGCGCCTCGCGCACCGGGAAGGCGGTCGCCGTCTCGGGGTTGCGCTCGGCGCGCAGCAGCCCGTCCAGTCGCTTCCAGGCGGAGAGCGCCGCCGCCCAGTCATGCGCGGAACTGCCCAGACGCGCGAAGGGCGAGACGACCTGCCCGATCACCATCATCGCCAGGATCATGCCGAAGCCGACATTCACGCCGTAGGCGCCGAGCACGGTGCCCACCACCAGCGCGCCGCCGCTCGCGATGCCGGCGATCGTGGCGAGAGCGGCGCCGATCCAGCGTGAGGTCGACTGCGCCTCTGCCAGGGACTCCGCGCTCTCATCCATGCGCTTCTCCCAACGCCGGGCCAGCGCGGCGCGCAGCCCCATCGCCTCCACCGCCTCGGCGCAGCGCATCGCGTCCGCCACCAGGCCCGAGGTGCGCGCATGCGCGTCGTTGGAGGCCAGCAGCGCGCGGCGCATCGCGCGTTCGCCGGCAAAGGAGAGCAGGGCGGAGAGCAGGCAGCAGACCAGCGCCCAGACCGCGAAGGCCCAGTGGAAGATCATCAGCAGCAGGATCATCACCGGCACCAGAACGGCGTCGACGATGGAGGTCAGCAGCGGCCCGGCGAGGCCCCGGCGCAGTTCCTCCACGTCCCGCAGCGCCTGCCCGGCCGCGAGGTCCGACCGGCCCGGCTCGCGCGCGACCGCCAGGACCAGGGGGGCCGCAAGCCGACGCGCGAGGCGGTGCGCGATGGCCAGCAGGCCGAGCTCACGCAACTGGTCGAGGGCCACGAGCAGCGCCACGGCCACGCCGAACACCACGGCGAGGCCCGCCAGCGTCCAGCCATTGCCGGTCGGCAGCACGATCTGCCAGAGGGTCAGCTTGGCGAGCAGCACGCCGAAGGTGGCAAGGCTGATGGCGAAGCCGAGCGCCAGGGTGAGCTTCGCCGCGGCCCAGATCTCGGCGCGCACCACGGTGATGACGTCGCGATCCGGCACCACTTCCGTGGCCGGGCGCGGGCGTTCCCGGCGGTCCCCGGCAATGGCGGCCAAGGGGGCGGAAACCGGTGTGGCGCCACGCCCGCGCATGGCGTCTAGAGCGCCAGCACCAGGGCGAAGGTCGCAAGCGCGCCCAGCCCGAACACCGAGAGCAGCGCGATCAGCACCGCCTGCCAGGTATCCATGCCCGGCTTCGGCGCCACGCGCTCGACGGCCGCGACCTGATGCAACTGCGCCAGCTGGTCATCGAGCCGCGCCACCCAGGCCTCCAGCACCGCGAGGCGCTGCTCGGCCTCCTCCGCCGCGCCCCAGGCGGGGGCGGGGGGGGCCTCGGTCTGCTGCATCGGCAGGGCCGCGAATTGCCCGGCCAGCTCGCCCAGGCGGGTCTCCAGCTCCCGCTGCCCGGCGGCAAGGCGCTCGATCGCCTTGACCATCTGCGGACTGGCCGTGGTGGCCGGGACGCCGCCGCGCTGGAACAGCGGCAGCGGCGCCTCCCCGCCATCGAAGCCGCGCGCGACCGCGACCAGCTCGGCCCGGCGCTCGGCCCAGGCGGGCTTGAGGGGGAAGCGGAAGCCATGGAAGGCATCGCCGATGCCCGCACGCATCAGGTCCGCGCGGTGGCGATCAGCGACGGTGGTGGCCAGAGTCTCCCCATCCAGGCGCAGCTCCACAACCACGCGCTCGGTCGGGTGGGCAGGCTCGAAGGCCCAGCCATCGATGAGCGCGCCGGTCAGCCCATCGACGAAGCCGCGCATGCCCGGCGCGGCACCGGGCGTGGCCTGGGCCTCAGCGGGTTCGGACACGGGCACCTCGCGCGGGCTTCGCCGCCGGCCTGGCTGGCTTCTTCGCGGGCTTCTTCGCGGCGCTCCGGCCGGCCTTCTGCGGCGCGCGCGGCGGCGTGGCCGGGGCGGGCGGGGTCAGGCCGAGCAGGCGGCGATAGAGCGCCAGGTGCTCATCCGCCGCGGCGGCGATGCTGCGCACCGGGCGGATGCCGTCCACCAGCTTCTGCCACAGCCGCGGCTGCTCCACGGCGCGCTGCATCACCGCGGCAAGCCCGGCGCTGTCGCCGACCGGGAAATGCAGGCCATCGATGCCATCACGCACCGATTCCGCCATGCCGCCGACATTGCCGCAGATCACGGGCCGGCCGTGGCGATGCGCCTCCATCGCCACCAGCGGCGCGTTCTCCCACCAGATGGAGGGCATCACCACCCAATCCACCTCGGCCATCTTCGCCGGCAGATCCTCGGCATTGTAGAGGCCGTGATGGCGCGCGGCGGGGGCGGCCTCGACGGCGGCCTTGAACTCGGTGAGGAACTCGTCCGGCTGCCAGGCGGTGCCGCCATGCAGCGCCAGTTCATGCGCCACGCCCAGCTTGCTCAGCCGCGCCGAGGCGCCGAGCGCCACCATCGGGCCCTTGAAGCGGTTCACATGGCCGAAGAAGCCGAAGCGGTCGCGCCGCGCGCCCTGGGGGCCGCCGGCCTGCAGGGGACGATGCGGCGCGACGGGCGCCTCGGCGATGCCGTTGCGCACCACCTCGATCCGCGCCGGATCCCAGCCCGCCGCGACGAAGCGGCCCTTGAGGAATTCGGAGGGCGAGAGGATCAGGTCCACCCCCGCGAAGGCGCCTCGTACGGCGAGTTCGCGCAGCACGAGGTCCGTGCCGCCACGGCCCGGGAAGCAGCGGCGGCAGGCATCGAGGCTCGGGCCCTGGCAGAGCCGGCCATCGGTGGTCAGCAGCTGGCCTTCCTGCGGGCAGAGCGCGAAGAAATCATGCAGCGTGACGATGATCTTCGCCCGCGGCGCGACGCGGCGCACCAGCTCCAGCGTCTCCAGCCCGAAATAGAGGATGTGGTGGAAATGGATGATGTCGGGCGCGAAGCCCGCCACGAAGGGGCCCAGCTCGCCCATGCCCCAGGTGTCGAGCTGGGCGAGGTGGAAGCGGTCGAAATGGCTGAGCCAGACCAGCATCTCGTCCGGGTGGCGCCCGGCGGCCTGGAACAGCGTGCCGGGGCGGCGCTCCCGGTGCTGGCTGGTGACGGCGCCGAGGAAAAGCCCCTCCACCCCATGCCGGTCGCGCAGTTCGCGGAACAGGCCCCGGGCCACGACTTCGGTGCCGCCGGGCTGCAGGTCGGGGTGGTTGTGGCAGAAGACGAGAAGGCGCATCGGGGCGAGGGGCTCACGAAGGGGGCGCGGCCGTCACGGGCCATGTGGAAGTGGCACCGAAACCGGGCCGGGGCGCAAGGGCCGATGGCGGCGGCGGCACGAATTCAGGCGGCGGCGTGGGTCTCGCCCAGGCGCGGGAAGGCCTCCATCAGGGTCTCGATCGTGCTCGCCCAGCGGCGATGGTGCAGGCGCCGGTTGTAGGCCGCGGCGACGGTGCCGGCATAGCCGCCATGCTGGGCGATGGATTGGCGCTCGAAATGGAAAAGCTCGGCCGCCGGTTCGTAGAAGATGCCGTAGCCGGCCTGGCGCAGCCTGAGGCAGAGGTCGCTGTCCTCGTAGTCACCCACGATGTAGTCGGCATGGAAGCCGCCCACGGCATCCCAGGCGGTCCGCCGCATCAGCATCGCGGCCCCGGTGACGCCGGGCGTGAAGCGCGGCCGGTTCGCTTCCGGGTAGTGACGCGGGAAGCCTTTGAAATAGTGACAATTGTACCAGTCATCGAGCGGCCCGCGGGCGAAATACAGCCCGGCATGCTGCAGCGAGCCATCATCGAACATCAGCTTCGGCCCGACGCAGCCGATGCTGGGATCGTCTGCCAGCCTCGCGAGCAGCGGCGTGAGCCAGCCGGGCCGGTCGGGGATCACGTCCGAATTCAGCTGCAGCAGTGCCGGGGCGGTGGCGAGGCCCGCGCCGGAGTTGCACGCGGTGGCGTAGCCGGCGTTGCGGCCGTGCAGTGCCAGGGTCACGGGCAATTCCGTCAGCCCGCAGATGCCGCGAAGCAGATGCTCGGCCTCGCCGCGCTGCTCGGGGCTGTCCAGCACCATGATGATCTCGCTGGCGCGCAGCATCGGGTCGCGCGCGAAGGCGGCGACCTGGTGGCGCACGAAGCGGAGGTTGCGATAGAGCGGGATCACCACCGAAACCGGCGGGTCCTTCGGCCGCGTGCCGATCTGCACGACCTCAAGCCCGACGGGTTCGGCCGAGGCGGCGCGATGCAGCCGCGCGGCGGGGGGCGAGAGGCAGCGATCCAGCATCTCGGGCCCGACATCCAGCGGATTGACGCTGCGCAGCACGGCCTCGCGCGCCTGGGCGGCGGGCAGCAGGGCGGGGCCGGCGACAAGTTCGATGGCGTCGCCTGAGCCAAGCGCGACCTCGACCCGCCATTGCGCCACCGGGCCGGGGCCGGCATCGGGGATGTGCACGGCGAAGCCGGGCCGTGGGTCGGGGTTGCCGAAGGGCGCCTGCTCGAAGCGCTTGACCACGTCGGGCCGGCTGGCCGGGAACAGCGCGGACATGGGCACGGGGATGGCGCCGAAGGGCCCGCGCAGGGTCAGGCCGCGGATCAGCTTCAGCGGGTCGTGCATCCAGCCCACCAGGAACACGCCGCCCCCCTGGTCGGAGATGGCGCGGTCGATGGCGGCGGCGACGGCATTGGCGGGCTCGGCCGCCGCGCGGGGCGGGGCCATGGCGAGGACCTGCGAATCGCGGATCGCGTCCTGGCACCAGGGTTCCTGGGTGTAGCGCCGCAGCGCGGCGAAGGCCTGGCGCATCAGCCCCGGTGGAGCGCCGCCACCCTGGCGGGCCAGTTCGACGAGGCTCGGCGGGGCCGGCAGGCCGGCGGGCAGCAACAGGGGCAGGGAGTCGGCGCGCAGCAGCAGCCCCCCCGGCGCGCCGGGGGGCATCGGGGTCAGCCCCGCCTCGGGCTCCGGCACCCGGGCCAGCGCCTGGGGTGTGAGCAGCCAGCCCCCCTGGTCGGCCCGCCAGAGTTGCCGCCCCAAGCTGAGGCTGACCATGGGGCGCATGCCCTCGGGCGCCGCGGGGGCGAGGCGGCGGGCGAGGGTGAAGAAATCCGCCAGGAAGCCGGTATCGCCTGCGGCGCGCAGGGGGCCGGCCGCCTTGCTGGCGATCAGCGCAAGCAGGCGCGGCACGCCCGCGAGGCGCTCGGCCAGAAGGGCCAGCGGCTCGGCAGGGCCGAGCTGCATCCAGTCCGAGGCACCGCCACGCAGGAAAAGCGCGCCGTCCGGGGCGCGCAGGAGCAGAAGCGCCTGGCCATCGGCAATGGCGAGTTGCGAGGCGGCGCGGAAGGGCGCGCCTGCCTCGCCACGAAATTCGAGCCCCCGCAAGATTTCGGCCGTGCCCTCTACGAGCACGGCCGCGATCTCGGCACCAAGCCGGAAAACATGGGCTGTCGTTGGGGAGGGGGGCCGGGGCTGCCCCTCCGCGCCTTGGCTGCTCAAGGCAGGGGGATCAGACGATCTGGACGATCGAGTTGATGTTCGCCGCCACGTCGCCCACGCCGATGCCCTGCAGCGTGATGCTGTCGCCGCCCAGCGTGATCACGGCGTTGCCGAAGCCATCGGCGCTGATGAAGGGCAGCAGGTCGCCCGGCAGGGCCACGCCCGAGCCATTGATGTTGCCCGCGATCTGCAGCACGTCCTGGCCGATCTGGAAGCCGATGATGAGGTCGTTGCCGAAGCCATCCTCGAACTCGAAGGCATCCGCGCCGTTGCCGCCGGCCATCACGTCGTTGCCCGCGCCACCGATCAGGCTGTCCTGGCCACCCTGGCCGAGCAGCGTGTCGTTGCCGCTGCCGCCGATCAGCGTGTCGGCGCCCGCGCCGCCGAACAGGCCGTCATTGCCCTGCTCGCCATAGATGCGATCCGCCCCGCCCTCACCGAACACGACATCCGCGCCGGTGCCCGCGAGAACGACGTCGTCGCCGCCGCCGCCGAGCACGGTGTCATTGCCGCCGAGAGCCGCGATCACATCGTCGCCGCCGCGCCCGTCGATGAAATTGTTCTGGTCATGGACCGTCGGCGTAAGGGCCTCATCGCCGCTGCCACCGTAGATTGAAGCGAAGCCGGACATGAGGAGCCTCCAAACCGGATGGGAAGAGCGCGTTAGCGCCCCTGACCTTTGCAATCATTAAGAACCGACTGCGGGGGAAGTCAACCGATTTTCGCGGTCGAGCGACTTGGCCGGGCCGGGGCCGCATTGAGCTAAGTATCTGAAAAGGCTTCATGGGATCAAGGCTGCCGCCCCCTGAGACAGGGTCTTCTTGCGGCGCAACATAACACGGAATCGTGAAGTCCGGCGAGGATGACGAAGTTATTGCAATCCTTGCCTTTTCTGCTCCGGAGTCGCGGTTCCGGGGCGCCCCTGCAACGCTCCGGCGCCCGTGTGAAATCCGCGAAAATCGGAGGGGCGCGAACGAAAAATAAAAATTTGTCTCAAATCTGAATCAGGGCGCCGTGGGCGGCGGGGCGGCCTCAGCGTTTGCGTCGCGTCGCCCCCGATCGGGTCGGAGCGGTCGGTGCCGCCGGCTTGGTCGGCCGGGGCCGACCCCGCGGCGCGGGGGGGGGAGTCGCAACCGGGCCAGGAGGCGGCGGCACGGCCAGGGACAGCAGCGGGAGGTCCGGCAGCAGCACCGGCGATTCCAGCGCCGCGCCGGCCGCGAGCAGGGCAGCGCCTTCAGCAGCAGGTCCCGCGGCCTCCAACGCCGTCGCCAGGGCGGCGCGGCGCCAGAGGGTGCCGGCCAGCGCCGGGGCCTTGCCTGCCGCCGCGAAGGGCGCCTTGGGGTTGGCGGCGAGCGCCGCCGCGGCACGCCGCAGGAAGGCGCCGGAGAGGGTGTGGTCGGGCACCGCCAGCCAGATCAGCCCGGCCGTGCTGGCCGCCAGTGCCGCCTCGGCGGCGGTGGCGGCGCTGGCCGATTCGGGCCCGGGCGCGCGGCGCAGCAGCCGGTGCCAGCGTCGGGCGGCGAGCTGTGCCCCTTCCGCCACCTTCGGATCGGTCGGATCCTCGAGCAGCACCACCTCGCGCACCGGCAGGTCCTGGCGGAACACCGAATCGAGCCGGTGCCCCAGCAGCGCGCCCTGGCCACGCCCGGGCACCACCACCGCGATGTCGGGCAGGCTCGGCAGCACGGCGCCGAGCAGCATGCTCGCCGCCAGCCGCGGGTCGAAGCGCCGCCGGGCCGCGTTGAAGGCCAGGCCGCGCGCGGCCTCGGGCGGCGGGGCGGCGAGGATCGCCCGTGCGGCCTCGGCCATGGCGTCGATGTCGCCCATCGGCACCGCCTGGCCGGTGAAGCTCGCGAGCAGGCCGGGCGTGCCGCCGGCGCCGGCGAAGGCGACCACGGGCAGTCCGGCGGCCACGGCCTGCTGTACCAGCGTGGGCAACGGCGCCTCGCGCGCCGTCAGCGCCAGCACATCGGCGGCCGAGAGCAGCGCGCCGGGCTCGGCCATGTGTTCCACAACCCGCAGCCCGAGCGGCGCCAGCGCCGCGATCTCGGCGCCGAGCCAGCCGCGCAGCGCGGCATCGGGCGCGCCGACCCAGATCGCGCGCAGCCCGGCTTCCTGCGCCCGCAACCGGCGGAAAAGCTGCAGGAAGAGGTCGAAGCCATGCCGCAGGTCGCCCGCCCCGGCGCCGAGCAGCAGCCGCTCGCCCTCCGCGAGCTTGAGCTCGGCGCGCAGCGCGCGACGTGCCGCCGGGTCATGCGGTGCGAGGCCCTCGAGCCCCGGCTCGACCACCGCCACACGGGTCGGCAGCTTGAATTCGGCGGCCAGCGCCAGCGCCACCGCCTCGCTGGGCACGATCAGGCGATCGGCATGGCGCAGCGCCCCGCGCAGCCCGGCCAGCGCGTCGCGCAGGCGCAGCTCGCCGGGCATTTCCTGCGCCAGGACGGCCACGGTCAGGCCCCGCGCATCGGCGGCGGCGGCGATCGGCGCGGCGGCGGCGGAGGTGACCAGCACATGGCGGACGCCATTCTGATGCGCGGTCTCCAGCGCCGCGGCGATGCCGCTGCGCGTGACCGTGACAGGGCCGAGGCGGGCGAATTCCTCCTCCCGCGGGCCGCCGGCCAGCAGCAGCACCTCGACGCGCAGGCCGGTGAGCTGGCGCAGGCCGCGCACCGCCTGGATCAGCCGGGTGGTGGCCTCGGTATCCTCGGCATCCGTGGCCGCCACCAGCAGGGCGGGGCCCTCGGCCGGCTGGGTGCCGACCACGGCGCGGGCCGTGGCGTTGAGGAAGGCGGCGCCGTAATGCAGGTCGGGCTCCAGATAGGCGCCCTCGCACCACTCGTTCCAGGCATTCACGCAGACCAGCGGTTCGCCGAAGAAGGGGTTGCGCTCGGCGCGGTCCACCAGCTCGGCCATCCAGGCCTGGTAGCTGGCGGGCTTCGCGCCATGGATCACCACCGTGCCGTTGCCCTGCTTGCGCGGGTCGTTGTCCCAGCCCGGGACCGCGCATTTGATCAGCGGGAAGTCGGGCTCGGGCTCCTCGAGCGAGGCGCGCACGACCTCATCGAAGGAGAAGACGGTGCCGGTGAAGTCGGGGTCGAGGTAGTCGAGATGCGCGCTGATCGGCGTGGTGCGCTTGGCCAGCTTGTGCGGCGGGAATTCGATGGCGCCGTCGAAGCCGACCTCGCGCGGGTCGATGTCGTCGAAGCTCTGCGCCATGACGAAGACCGGGTCCTCGTTGTGCGTCTCGCGGAAGCGCTTGCGCCAGCCCTCCACGGTCTTCTTCGGCTCGGGCATCAGCCCGGCGCGGTACATCATCAGCACCGGGCGGCCCTGCACGCGGATGTAGCGCGGATCCTTGAAGTGCCGCGCAAGGCTTTCCATCAGCGCGGCCTCTTCCTCGGGCCGGTAGTCCTGGCTCATCAGCACGTCGGATTCGGCGCCATCCCAGCGCCGCGTCCAGTTCTCATTCGCCCACATCAGGGCGAAGGGCATATCGAGCGTCTGGTCCGTCAGGAAGGCGTCCACGGGCTTCTCGAGCAGCCGGTGGCCGTTGAACCAGTACCAATAGAAGATGAAGCCGTGCACGCCGCCGGACTTCGCCATGGCGATCTGCCGGCGCATCACCGAGGCCCCGGCATCCGGCCCGGCCAGCGAGTAATGCCCGAGGTCGCGCGGGATGCGCGGCTGGTAATGCCCGGCGAAGCGCGGCAGGGCGCGGGCGAGATTAGTCCATTCGGTGAAGCCGGTGCCCCACCAGGCGTCGTTCTCGGCGATCGGGTGGAATTGCGGCAGGTAATAGGCCAGCACCTTCGCGCGCGGCACCGCGCCCTCCGGGAGCGGCTGGGGCAGTTCGAATTCCTCGGCCGGGCGGGTGTTGCGGCGGAATTCGCGCGGGATGGTCGGCGTTTCCTGCGGCATGCGCGGATGCACGCCGGGCTCGTGGCGGTGGCGCATCCAGTGCAGTAGGGGCGCTTCCTGCGCCTCGCCGCGCATATGCGCCTTCACGTAGTAGCGGCTGTCGAAATCCGGGTGCGGCTCGCGCCCTTCCTGCCAGCCGATGGTGACGTAGTGCTCGAAGGCGTCGGCGCCCGCGCGGGCCACGTCGCGATAGGTGGAGAGGTAGAAGGCGGCGTCGAATTCCGGCAGGGGCGAGGCGCCGTGGTGGCGTTCGCGCAGGTAGTGGGGCAGGGCGCGGTCCTGCCCGCTCAGCCCCTGCGCGGCGCGATACCAGCCGGCGTCGAAATAGGGGCCGGCGGCGCGGCCTTCGGCATCGCCATGCAGGATGTAGTGCAGCACCGGATCCACGCCGGCCTCGCGCACATCGGCGTTGTGCGCGACGTACCAGGCCGGGTCGAGGTAGAAATTCGGCGCGCGGCCTTCCTTCCAGCCGCGGTCGATGAAGTGCTCCGCCGGGTCGATCCCGGCATGGCCGACATCGACATGGGTCGCGGCGTACCAGGTGGCGTCAAAGATGCCGCTGTCTTCCAGCGCGCGCAGGTCGCGCGCGCGGCGCGCGGCGGGGTCTTCCGCCTGGCTCACTTGTGTTGCACGAAGGCGTTGCCTTCGTGCCCCTCAAGCGCCGGGCGCCGCGCATCCGCGCGGCTTGGCTTCGCCGCATAAGCGGCGGCGCCCGTCCGGGCGCTCGGCCCTTCGGGCCGCAAGCCATGTTTGGCGCATTCTGTCATCACGGATGCTCGCGCGTCAGCAGCGCCTCGAGATAGGTGCCGTAGCCGCTCTTGCGCAGCGGCGCGGCCAGGGCGCGCAGCTGCGCGGCATCGATGAAGCCCATCCGCCAGGCGACCTCCTCGGGCGAGGCGATCTTCTGGCCGGTGCGCTTCTCGATGGCGCGGACGAATTCGCCGGCCTCGAGCAGGCTGTCATGCGTGCCGGTGTCGAGCCAGGCATAGCCGCGGCCGAGCTGCGTCACGCGCAGCGTGCCTTCCTCGAGATAGACGCGGTTGAGGTCCGTGATCTCAAGCTCCCCGCGCGGCGAGGGGGTGAGCCCCCGCGCGATGGCCGGTGCGCGGCCGTCGTAGAAATAGAGCCCCGTCACCGCCCAGTCGGAACGCGGCTTCAGCGGCTTCTCCTCGATCGTCAGCGCCTTGTTGGTGGCGTCGAACTCGACCACGCCGTAGCGCTCGGGGTCGGCGACGCGATAGGCGAAGACGGTGGCCCCGACGCCCGCCGTGGCCAGCCGCGCCTCGCGCAGCCGCTGTTCCAGGTCATGGCCGTGGAAGAGGTTGTCCCCCAGCACCAGGGCGGAGGGCTGGCCGGCGAGGAATTCCTCCGACAGCGTCAGCGCCCGGGCGATGCCGTCGGGCTTCTCCTGCACCGTATAGGCCAGCTTGATGCCCCAGGCCGAGCCATCGCCGAGCAGGCGCTGGAAGAGCGGCATGTCGTGCGGCGTGGAGATCACCATGATCTCCTGGATGCCGGCCAGCATCAGCACCGAGAGCGGGTAGTAGACCATCGGCTTGTCGAAGACCGGCAGCAGCTGCTTCGAGACGGCCAGCGTGGCCGGGTGCAGCCTGGTGCCGGAGCCGCCCGCGAGGACGATGCCCTTCATGCCTGCTTCTCCTTGATGGGCCCGACCAGGATGTCGAGGCAGCGCCCGAGCGAGAGGCGCCAATCGGCGGCGTGGATGCCATGGATGCGCGCGATCTTGCCGCAATCCATGCGCCCATCGGGCGGGCGCACGGCGCGGGTCGGGTAGTCGGCGGTGGCGATGGCAGTCAGCCGCGGCACCTTGTGCCCGCGCGCGCCCGCCTGGGCCAGGATCTCCGCCGTGAAGCCATGCCAGGTGGTGTGCGGCTGGCCGGAGAGGTGGAACAGGCCGAAGGCCGCATCGCCGGCCGGCGCGGCCAGCAGGCGCGGCGCCATCACGGCCACGGCCTCGGCGAGGTCGGCGGCGAAGGTCGGCGCGCCATGCTGGTCGGCGACGATGCGCAGCTCGTCCCGCTCATTGGCGAGGCGCAGCATGGTCTTGACGAAATTGGCGCCATCCGCGCTGCACACCCAGGCGGTGCGCAGCACGACGCTGCGCGGATTGGCGGCCAGCGCCGCCTGCTCGCCCTCGGCCTTGGAGCGGCCATAGACGCCCAAGGGGTTCACTGGGTCGGTCTCGACATAGGGGGCGCCCTTGGCGCCGTCGAAGACATAGTCGGTGGAGAAATGCACGAAGGGCGCGCCGGCGGCGGCGGCGGCGGCGGCCAGCAGCCCCGCACCGTCGCGGTTCACGGCATGGGCGATCTCGACCTGGTCCTCGGCCTTGTCCACGGCCGTATAGGCGGCGGCGTTCACCACCAGATCGGGCCGCGCGGCCTGCATGGCGGCGGCGATCGAGGCGGCCGAGGTGATGTCGAGTTTCGGCGGCTCCAGCGCGGTCACCTGATGCCCATCGGCGCCGAGGCGCGCCATCAGCGCGCGCGCGACCTGGCCCTCGCGGCCCGCGACGAGGACGCGCATCAGAACACCGCCCCGAGATCGGCGATCCCGCCCCAGCGGCGGTCCTTGTCGGAGAGCACGGCGGCGGCCGGGTCCACCCCCCAATCGATCCCCAGCGCCGGGTCATCCCAGGCGAGGCCGGAATCGCAGGGCTGCGAATACAGCCCCGTCACCTTGTAGGCGACCTCGGTATCGGGTTCGCGCGTCACGAAGCCATGCGCGAAGCCGACCGGCACCCAGAGCATCAGCCCGTTCTCGCCCGACAACTCGGCCGCGACATGCTGTCCATAGGTGGGCGAGGCCCGGCGCAGATCGACCGCGACATCAAGGATGCGCCCGCGCAGCACGCGCACCAGCTTGCCCTGGGGGTGGGGGGGCGTCTGGAAATGCAGGCCGCGCACCGTGCCGACCTGGGTGGAGATGGACTGGTTGTCCTGCACGAAGGTGTCGGCGATGCCCACGGCGGCGAAGTCGCGCGCATTGTAGGTCTCGGTGAAGGCGCCACGGGCGTCGGCGAAGCGGCGAACGGAGATCAGCAGCGGCCCTTCGATGGCGAAGCCGCGCGCCTCGACATTCCCGGCGCGGCGCGGCTCCCCGATCGTGGCCATGGCGTCACCCTGCATCCGTGTGGACCTCCGGAAAAACCCGCACTCCCATAATGCAAAGCCCGGCAGGCGGGAAGCGCGCTGAAACCGTTCCGCTTTCCGACGCTCAGCGCGCTGCTTCGGGCTCCGGCGCGGGTTCCCCGCCGGCGGCCAGCTTCTCGATCATGTCGAGCTGCCGGGGCAGGCAGACGGTGCGCAGGTCATAGCGCTCGATCACACTGGCCCGGCCGGCGACGGCCAGATGTTCGTAGCGGTCGCGGTCCGACAGCACCGAGACCACGGTGCGCGCCAGGGTCTCGGGCTCGAAGAAGGGCACCAGCAGCCCGTTCTTGCCATGCGTCACGGCCTCCGCCACCGGCTGGGTGTCGGAGCCGATGATCAGCGCGCCGCAGGCCATGGCCTCCAGCATCGACCAGGACAGGACGAAGGGGTAGGTCAGGTAGATGTGGGCCTGGGTCACGCGGAACAGGTCGTGCAGCGAATCATGCGGCACGCGGCCGGTGAAGTGGATGCGGCTGAGGTCGAGCTCCTTGCCCACCTCCTCCAGCATCTTGGCCTTCCAGCTTTCCGCCCCCTCGGGCTTCTTGCCGTAGGAGACCTCATTGCCGCCGACCACCACGGCGTGCAGGTCGGGCCGCTCGCGCTGGATGCGCACCATCGCGCGCATGAAGCTCGGGAAGCCGCGATAGGGTTCGAGGTTGCGCGCGACATAGGAGATCACCGGGTCGCCGCGGCGGAATTCTCGCCCCTCGGGCGTGCGGAACACGGCCTCGGCGCGGGGCGCGCAGCGGGTGGTGTCCACGCCCTCATGCAGGCAGGACATGCGCGCGCGCGCCCAGGCGGGATAGCGGCTCCATTGCCAGCGCGTCGGGCTCACGCCCCAATCGGCCGATTGCAGGGAGACGAGCTGCGTGGCGTTGAGCGTGCGCACCCGCGCCGCATCGTCGAGTGTCACCTGCTGCGCCGGGTCGAAGCCCAGGTCCTGGCCGGTCGAGGCGTAGAAGAACTCCCAGTAGAAAAGCGTGCGCGCCTGCGGGAAGACATCCTTCAGGAACAGCCCGTCGCCCCAGCCGGGGTGGCAGACGATGATGTCGGGCTTCAGCCCCTTGTCGCGCAGCTGCACCAGCTTGTTGGCGATGTGCTGGCCGCGCCGCGTCGCGGCCTCGAAGGGGCGGAGGTAGCGATGCGTGGCCTCCCCCGCGCCCTTCGGCGCGCCATAGGCGATGTAGTTCACCCCGGGCGCGCTGTAGCCGGGCTTCTCCCCCACGCCATAGACCTTCACGCCCTGGCGGGTCGCCATGGCGGGGGCGACATGGGCGTATTGGCCGGGGAAGTTCTGGTGGATGAACATGGCCGTCAGCGGGCGTTTCGGCAGAAGCAGGGCCATGGGCGTTCCGGATATCGATGCGTTGGAGTGACGGTGGCGGCGCCGCTGCTCCGGGTCAAGCGCCCGGTCTGGCGAAGCGGCGCGCCCGGTGGCAGGCTCCGGCCGGGTTGAGGGAGACAAGGCCATGGGTGCCCGCAAGAAGCCGGAAGAACTGCGCAGCCATCGCTGGTATGGCGTGGATGACCTGCGCGCCTTCGGCCACCGCTCCCGCATGTTGCAGATGGGCTTCTCTGAGGCCGATTTCCGCGGCAAGCCCGTGATCGGCATCATCAACACCTGGTCGGAACTCTCGCCCTGCCACTTCCATTTCCGCACCCGGGCGGAGGAGGTGAAGCGCGGCGTCTGGCAGGCGGGCGGCTTCCCGGTGGAGTTGCCGGCCCACCCGGTGACCGAGCAATACATGAAGCCGACCTCCATGCTCTATCGCAACATGCTGGCAATGGAGACCGAGGAACTGGCCCGCAGCCAGCCCTGCGACGGGCTCATTCTGCTGGGCGGCTGTGACAAGACCCCGCCCGGGCTGGTCATGGGCGCGCTCTCCGCCGGGCTGCCCTTCATCTTCGTCCCGGCCGGGCCGATGAACAACGGCGCCTGGCGCGGCAAGACGCTCGGCTCGGGCTCGGATGCCTGGAAATACCATGCCGAGCTGCGCGCCGGCACGATCACGCAAGAGCAGTGGAAGGACATGGAGGGCGGCATGGCGCGCTCCTTCGGCACCTGCATGACCGCGGGCACGGCGGCCACCATGATGCTGGCGGTGGAGGCGATGGGCCTGACCCTGCCGGGGGCTTCCTCCATCCCGGCCGCCGATGCCGCGCATCCGCGCATGGCGACCGATTCCGGCCGGCGCATCGTCGAGATGGTCTGGGCGGATGAGACGCCGGCCAGCCTGCTGACCCAGGGCAGCATCGACAATGCCGTGGCCGCGACCATGGCCTTCGGCGGGTCCACCAACGCCATCGTCCACATCATCGCCATGGCGCGGCGCGCCGGGCTGGAGCTGGACCTCGAACGGTTCGATGCGATCAGCCGCCGGGTGCCGCTGATCGCCAATCTCCGCCCCAATGGCGACAAGTACCTGATGGCGGATTTCTTCCTCGCCGGCGGCTCGCGCGCCTTCCTCAACCGGCTCGCCCCCTATCTGGACCTCTCCGCGCGCACCGTCTCGGGTGCGACGCTGGGCGAGGACATCGCGGGGGCGGATGTGTTCAACGCCGAGATCATCCGCCCGCTGGACAACCCGTTGCAGGCCGAGGGCGGGCTCGCGGTGCTGAAGGGCTCGCTGGCGCCGAACGGGGCGGTGATCAAGACGAGTGCGGCGGACCCGCGCCTGCTCGACCATACCGGCCCGGCGGTGGTCTTCGACAATTACGCGGACCTCAAGAAGCGGCTCGATGATCCGGCGCTCGACGTCACGGCCGACAGCATCCTCGTGCTGCGCAGCGCCGGGCCGCAGGGCGGGCCGGGCATGCCGGAATGGGGCATGATGCCGATCCCACAGAAGCTGCTGAAGGCGGGCGTGCGGGACATGGTGCGGCTCTCCGATGCGCGCATGTCGGGCACCAGCTACGGCACCTGCGTGCTGCATGTGGCGCCCGAGAGCCATGTCGGCGGGCCGCTCGCCTTCGTGCGGGACGGCGACCTCATCCGCCTCGACGTGCCGAACCGCCGGCTCGACCTGCTGGTGGAGGAGGCCGAGATGGCGCGCCGGCGCGCCGCCTGGGTGCCGCCCGCCCGCCGCTACAGCCGCGGCTGGACCTCGCTCTATCTCGACCACGTCACCCAGGCCGATGAGGGCTGCGATTTGCGCTTTCTCGAGGCGGGCGCGGCGACGCCCGAGCCCGACATCTATTGAGGAGGGGCGTGGCCGGATTCAGCCCTCCGGTGCCCGGCGCTGCGCGCCTTCACCCCCGGCGCACGGGGGTGGCGGCGGCATCCGCCATCAGGTTGCGCGGGTTCTCGCGCAGCGCGAGCCGGGCGAGCATGGCCAGCGCGGCCGAATAGTAGTCGCCGCTCGCCGCCACGCCCGGCAGCGGGTTGGCGATGATGCGCTGCCAGCCCACCGCGGTGGAGACATCCGCCACCGCCACCATCCCCGGCGAGGCCGTGTAGGGCGAGATCTGGCCGCTGCGCAGGTCCGTCCAGGCCGGGCGCACGGCGAGGCCCGGGTCGTTCCAGAAATTCACCGCTGCGCGCAGCGCCGATTCCTCCTGCATCCCGGCCCAGGCCAGGTGCAGCGGCACGCGCACCGCATCGAAGGAGAAGCGCGCCGGCCAGCCGGCCGCGGGGCGCATCACGCTGCCCTGGCCGCGCGTCAGCTCCACCCAGTCGGCGGGCAGGCCCCAGCGGCCGTAGCGCATGCCGCGCATCATCGCCACGCCATCGCCCATCACCCGCTGCCAGGCCCGGTCGGGCACGGCGCGCGCCAGGGCGAACAGGGCCGGGAAGGCGTAGTAGGAGGGGTTGACCACCACCCGGTCGGGATGGGCGAAGCCATCCGCCCCGGGCAGCAGCACCGTGCGCCCGCCGACCTCGACCACCAGCCGGCGCAGGATGGCCTGGCCGATGGACTGGCCCTCGCGCCGCCATTCCGGCTCGTTCCAGCGATCGGCGCCGCGCAGCAGCGCCCAGGCCAAATAGAGGTCGCCGTCGGTGGCGTTGTTGGGGTCCTCCACCGGGTTGCGGGCGTTCGGCCGGAAGCGCCAGGCATAGAGGCCATCGGGGCGGCGCAGGTTGCGTCGGGCCCAGTTGTAGAGCCGCTCGAAGGTCGCACGGTCGTCATGCGCCTCGGCGAAGAGCATGCCATAGCCCTGGCCCTCGCTGTGCGAGATGCCCTGGTTGCCGGTGTCCACGACCCGGCCCTCGGCGGTGATGAAGCGGTCGCGGAAGTCGCGCCACTGGCCGAGCGGATCGTCGGGCGCGGTGACCGCCGCCTGGCGCGGGGTGTCCCAGCCGCAGGCGGGCAGGGAGACCAGCGCGGCGGTGGAGATGGCGAGCATCGAGCGCCGGCCGAGCGTCAGGCGCGGCAGCAGCGGGGTGTCGGTGGTGGTGTCCTCGGGCGGGGCGGCAGAGACGGCGAGCATGGTCGGGGCTCCTGTGCTGCGGGCGAAGGTCGGGACGGCGGCGGTCTCGCCGCGGCGGGGGCGTGGGGTTGGGGCGGTGTTCGGCATGTCAGGCGGCGCCCAGCACCAGGCGGGCGCGCAGCCCGCCATCGGGCAGCAGCCAGGCATCGAGCCGCCCGCCGCTGATCGCGGCCAGGCGCCGGGCGATGGTGCAGGTCAGCAGGCTGTCCACCGCCGGTTCGGCCGGGCGGGCCGAGACCCCTTCCGGATGCAGGGTCATCTCCAGCCGGGCCGTGCCCGCGCCGGCATCGATGGCGAGTTCGGCGCGCAGGGCGGAGACCTCGTCCCGCTGGGCGCGGGCGGCCAGCAGGCCGAAGGCCCGGGTCAGGCGCGCCAGGTGCAGCTGATAGGCCGGCGTGGCATCGGGCTGGAGGATGATCCGGCGGCCACAACGGATCCCCTGGTCCTGCAGCTTCGCCGCGATGGCGGCCGCCAGCGCCTGCGCCGAGACCGGCAGCAGGTCGCGCCCCTTGTGGCCGCGTTCGAGCGTGGCAAGCTCGATGACCTCGTCCACCAGCGCGATGATCCGGCGGATCTCCCGTTCCTCGGTTCGTTCGGCGGGGGCGCGGCCGAGCAGGGCGTGCAGCGGCTGGCGGATCTGCCGGGCCAGGGTGGCGAGGCTCTCGCCGTCGATTGCCCGTTGGGTGAGGGTGTGCAGCAGCGCCTCCGCCGCGGCGGCGGGGCCGGGGGGCGGGGCCGGCGGGTGGTCGAGCGGCGGTGCCAGGCCGAGGGCGGCGCGGCGGCGCTGGGCGGCACTTTCCAGGGCCTCCTGCACCATGCTGGCCAGGCGCGCGCCACGCATCGGCTTGGCCAGCATCCCGAAGGCGCCGATCCGCTCGGCTGCCAGACCATGGGCGGGGGTGACGTAGCCGCTGATGAGCATGACCTCGAGCGCATCGGCGTTGTCGCGGCCGGAAAGGGCGGCCTGGGCAAGTTCCAGCCCGTCCATGCCGGGCATCCGCAGGTCCGTGAGCAGGGCGCCGACATCGGGCCGACCGGCCAGGATGCGCAGCGCCGTGGCGCCATCGCCGGCCGCCAGCACGGCCATGCCATGATGGGTGAGGCTGGAGCACAGTTCCTCGCGCACCTCGGCCTCGTCATCCACGACAAGCACCGCGAGGCTGGGCAGTTGGGCGCGGGTCAGCGCCTCGGGCGAGAGGGTGAGGCGATGGGGGCCGCCGAAGCCGATCGTGACGTTCATCGAGGCATCTCCGTCGGGAGGGTCCGAGAGGGGGGTCACGGGGCCGAGGCCGGTGAGGCGGCTGCCCCGTGACTGTGCATCGATGAATGGGCGGTTAACGCGTCGCCGTGTTGTCGTGTGTGGTGTTAATGGATCGTCAACCTTCGTCTCATGCGACTCGACGTAGACGCAGGTCCCGCGGTAGATGCTTCTGTCGAGCAAGGTCTCTGCGATCTGAGACGACTTCCGTCCGGGGAGACGATGGATGACGGCAAGGACAGTGGCGGCCGCGCCCGCAGCGCCTGTGCAGGCCTCGCGCCTGGACGATGTCTACGCCCCCGGCAATGCCGCGGCGCTGACGCCGCTTGTGCTGCTGGCCGATGACGAGCGCGAGTTGACCGACGAGATGGCGGCCTATCTGGCCCGCTACGGCCTGCGCACCCTGGTTGCCAATACCTTCCAGGCCGCGCTGGCGATCCTGGACACGCACCGGCCGGACGCCATCATCCTCGACCAGCGCCTGGGCCCGGTGGACACGCTGCCGCATCTGCCTGAACTGCGCGCGCGCACCGATGCGCCGATCCTGATCGTCACCGGCAATCGCGAGGAAACGGACCGCGTGCTGGGCCTCGAACTCGGCGCCGATGACTTTCTTGTAAAGCCTGTCTCGGGTCGTGAGTTGGTGGCGCGTCTGCGCGCGCGCATCCGCCGCCCCAACCATGCCGCCGTGCCCCAGGCCGCCCCGCGCCGCGAGCGCTGGCGCCTGCAGCCGGTGGAGCGCCGGCTGATGCGCCCGGACGGCACGGCGTTGGAACTGACGACGGCGGAATTCGACCTGCTCTCGGCGCTCGCCGCCATGCCGGGCGAGGTGCAGACGCGCGAGGCGCTGACCCAGACCGTCTTCCGCCGTCCCTGGCGTGTCGGCGACAGGGCGGTCGACAATGCGGTGCTGCATCTGCGCCAGAAGCTCGCCCCCGAGTTGGGCGAGCGCTGCATCGTGACGATCCGCCAGGTCGGCTACGTCTTTATTGGTTTCCCGAACTCATGAAATGAGACCAACCCTCACGGATCTGTGAGATGTATCGCAATACGCCCCATGTCTCACGACACGGGGCTTTTTTATGCCTCCAGATACAACTCACGCGCGTGTGATCGGCTCGATCACGCCGCCGTGACTTACGGCGACAAACACCCAGCCTCACGCTTTCGTGGCGACATTTTGCGGCAGATCGGCCCGGGCCGGGTTTCTGTCGCCGACATGTCGGCGACGCTGGACCGCGGCGCGGGGTTTGCTTAACTGCTTGTCATGAGCACGACCCCAATCTCCTTTGTTCTCAATGGCGAAGCCCGCGCGCTCCCGTCCGGGACATCGCCGACAATGTCGCTTCTCGACTGGTTGCGCGGTCCGGGCGGCTGCACCGGCACGAAGGAGGGCTGCGCCGAGGGCGATTGCGGCGCCTGCACCGTGGTGCTGGAAGCCCCCGACGGCGCCCGGATTCCGGTGAATGCCTGCCTCACCCTGCTCGGCCAGGTGCATGGCCGCGCCATCCGCACCGTCGAGGGGCTGCGCCAGGCGGGTGGTGCGCCCCACCCGATCCAGACCGCCATGGCCGAGAGCGACGGCACGCAGTGCGGCTTCTGCACCCCCGGCATCGTCATGACCGCCTGGGCGCATGCCCAGCAGGGCGGCGAGGTGCATGAGGCGCTGGCCGGCAATCTGTGCCGCTGCACCGGCTACCGCCCCATCCTGGAGGTGTTCGAGCGCCTGACGCCCGAGACCCCCATTCCCCCGGCGCTGCCCGCCCCAATGGCCGCGACCTTCGAGGCGCCGGACCAGTCCTTCCACCTGCCTGACACGCTGGCCGAGCTGCTGCGCCTGCGCGCCCTGCTGCCCCAGGCCTGGCTGCTGGCCGGCGGCACCGATCTCGGCCTGCGGATCTCAGACCATCGGGAGAAGCCCGGGGCGGTCATCTGCCTGCTGAACGTGCCCGAATTGCACGTCCTGGAGGCGCGGCCCGAAGGCCTGCGCATCGGCGCCGCCGTCTCCTACGCAAGGCTGCTCGATCTCTGCCGGGCCGAGCCGGGCTTCGCGCCGCTGGCCGGGCTGCTGGCGCGGCTGGGTTCGCGCCAGATCCGCGGCCTCGGCACGCTGGGGGGCAATCTCGGCACGGCCTCGCCGATCGGCGATGCGCTGCCGCCGCTGGTGGCGCTCGGCGCGCGCGTGATCCTCGCCTCGGCGCGCGGCCAGCGGGACATGCCGGTGGCCGAGTTCCTCACCGGCTACCGCAGCAACGCCCTGGCCGCAGATGAGATCGTGCAGGAGATCCACCTGCCGCGCCCCGCCCCCGGCGCGCTCTTCGCCTGCGAGAAGATCAGCAAGCGCCACGACCAGGACATCTCGACCGTCGGCGCCGCCCTGCTGGTGGAACTGGCGGAGGGGCGCGTCGCCACGGCGCGGCTCGTCTTCGGCGGGGTCGGCGCCACGGTGGTCCGCGCCCGCGCCGCCGAGGCCGCGCTGCTCGGCCGGCCCTTCGACGCGCCGAGCCTCGAGGATGCCTGCGCCGCGCTGCAGCGCGACATCGCCCCCCTTCCCGACTGGCGCGGCACCGCTGAATACCGGAGCGCCGTGGCGGCGGGGCTGCTGCGGCGGCTGCATCTGCGCGCCACGCGCCCCGGCCTGCCGGTCGATGTGATGGAGATCGCGTGATGGATGGCTCTCTTCCCCGCAAGGGCGCCGGCGCGGCGCTGCGGCATGACAGCGCCCTGAAGCACACCACCGGCGAGGCGCGTTTCGCCGACGACCTGGCCGAGCCCGCCGGGCTGCTGCATGCGGCCCTCGCCCTCTCGCCTGTCGCGCATGGGCGGCTGCTGGGCCTCGATCTTGACGCCGCGCGCGCCTTCCCCGGCGTGGTCGCCGTGCTCGGCCCGTCCGACATCCCCGGCGCGAACGACATCGCCCCGATCGGGCGCGGCGAGCCGCTTTTTGCCGAGGACATCGTGCAGTTCGCCGGGCAGCCGCTCGCCATGGTGCTCGCCACCACGCGCGACGCCGCCCTTCTCGCCGCCGCCGCCATCAAGCCGCAGATCGAGGCCTTGCCCGCGGTCCTGTCGGTCAGCGAGGGGCTCGAGCGCGCGCAATACGTGATCGAGCCGATGGTGATGAAGCGGGGCGACGCCGCCGCGGGCCTCGCCGCCGCGCCGCGCCGGATCGAGGCGGAGTTCACCCTGGGCGGGCAGGAACACTTCTATCTGGAAGGCCACATCGCCATCGCCACGCCGGGCGAGGATGGGGAGATGCACGTCCTCTCCTCCACCCAGCACCCGAGCGAGGCGCAGCACATCGTCGCCCGCGTGCTGGGCTGCGACTACAACCGCGTCACCGTCGGCTGCCGGCGCATGGGCGGCGGCTTCGGCGGCAAGGAGAGCAATGCAAGCTGGGTCGCCGCCGCGGCGGCCATCGGCGCGCGCGTCACCGGCAGGCCCGTGAAGCTGCGGCTCGCGCGGCGCGCGGATATGCTCGCCACCGGCAAGCGCCACCCCTTCCTTTATAGATGGACGGCCGGCTTCGACGCGACCGGGCGCATCACCGCGCTACGCGCCTTGCTCGCCGGCGATGGCGGCTGGAGCACCGACATGTCGGGCGGCGTGGTCTGGCGCGCCGTGACCCATGCGCTGAATTGCTGCCATGTGGCCGATGTCGAGGTCACGGGCTGCGCCGTGCGCACCAACATGCAGTCCCACACCGCTTTCCGCGGCTTCGGCGGCCCGCAGGGGGCGATGCTGATGGAAGACGTGGTGCACCGCGTCGCCGCCGCCTGCGGCCTGCCGCCCGAGGAAGTCCGCGCGCGGAATTTCTGCGGCGTGGGCGGCAATGGCGACGAGACCCCCTATGGGCAGAAGGTCGAGGGCGATTTGATCGCCCGCGTCTGGGCCGAGGCGCGGCGCGATTCCGAGTGGGATCGCCGCCGGGCCGAGATCGCGGCCTTCAACGCCACCCACCCGACGCTGCGGCGGGGGCTGGGTTCCATGGTGCTCGCCTTCGGCATCTCCTTCGGCATCATGCACCTGAACCAGGCTGGCGCGCTGGTGCATGTCTATGCGGATGGCTCGATCCGGCTGAACCATGGCGGGACCGAGATGGGGCAGGGGCTGTTCATCAAGGTCGCGCAGGTGGTCTCGACGGTGTTCGGCGTCGATCTGGAGCATGTCGCGATCACCGCCACGAGCACGGCCGAGGTGCCCAATACCTCCGCCACCGCCGCCAGCACGGGCAGCGACCTCAATGGCTGGGCGGCGCATAACGCGGCCATGACGATCCGCGACCGGATGGCGGAGGTGGCGGCCAAGCGCTTCGGCATCGCGCCCGGCGATGTGGTCTTCGCCGAGAACCGCGCCTGGGCCGAGCGGGTGGGGGCCAACCTCTTCCTCGATTTCGGCGAGCTCGCGAAGCTCTGCTACCTGGAGCGGGTGAGCCTCTCCGCCACCGGCTTCTACAAGACGCCCGAGATCCATTGGGACCGCGCGGCGATGCGCGGCGCGCCCTTCTTCTACTTCTCCTATGGCGCGGCGGTGAGCGAGGTGATCGTCGATACCCTCACCGGCGAGCACCGGTGTCTCCGCACCGACATCGTGCAGGATTGCGGGCGTTCCCTGAATCCGGCGGTGGATCGCGGCCAGATCGAGGGCGCCTTCGTCCAGGGCATGGGCTGGCTGACCTGCGAGGAGCTTTGGTGGGACGCGCAGGGAAGGCTGCGCACCGTCGGGCCCTCCACCTACAAGATCCCCGGCTCGCGCGACGTGCCGCCGGTCTTCAACGTCCGCCTGCTGGAAGGCGCCCCGGCGCGCAGCGAGACCATCTTCCGCTCCAAGGCGGTGGGCGAGCCGCCGCTGCTGCTCGCCATCAGCGTCGCCAATGCGCTGAAGGACGCCATCGGGGTGGAGGCGCTGGACCTGCCCGCCACGCCCGAGCGCGTGCTCATGGCCTGGAACCGGCGCGCCGGCTTGTCCTGAATCGCCCGCCCGCCCATGCTCCGCCCGAAGCGGGGGGAGTGGGCGTGATGCGGCTCGGAATGGTCGGCCTGGGGCGGATGGGCGGCAATCTGGTGCGGCGGCTCGCCCGTGCGGGCATCGGCTGCGTGGTCTGGGACCGCGACCCGGCCGCCGTCGCCGCCCTGGCCGCCGAGGGGGCGGAGCCGGCGCGCGACCTCGCCGACCTCGTTGCCCGCCTGCCCAGCCCCCGCGCCGTCTGGGTGATGCTGCCGGCCGGCGAGGCGACCGAGGCCGCGATCCAGCAATTGGGCGGGCTGCTCGCCGCCGGCGATGTCGCCATCGATGGCGGCAACGGCATGTGGAAGGACGCGATCCGCCGCGCCGAGCATCTGCGCGCCAAGGAGATCGACTTCCTCGATATCGGTACCTCGGGCGGGGTCTGGGGCCTGGCGCGCGGCTATTGCCTGATGATCGGCGGCCCGGCCGGCCCGGTCGCGCGGCTCGACCCGATCTTCGCGGCCCTTGCCCCGGGCGAGGCCGCCGCGCCGCCCACGCCGGGCCGGGCGGAGGGGGCGGATCCGCGCCCGCCCCAGGGCTATGTGCATTGCGGGGTGAATGGCGCCGGGCACTTCACCAAGATGGTCCACAACGCCATCGAATACGGGATGATGCAGGCCATGGCCGAGGGTCTGGAACTGCTCAAACAGGGCGGTGGCGGTCCCGCGCCGCTGGCGCTCGACGTGCCCGACATCACCGAGGCCTGGCGGCGCGGTTCGGTCGTGGCCTCCTGGCTGCTGGACCTGACGGCGCAGGCGCTGGCGGCGGATGGCGACCTCTCGGGCTATTCCGGCCGGGTGGGCGACAGCGGGGAGGGGCGCTGGGCGGTGCAGGCGGCGATCGAGAGCGCGGTGCCGGCGCCGGTGCTCTCCGCCGCGCTGTTCTCCCGCTTCCGCAGCCGGCAGGAGGGGCCCTTCGCGGATCGCTCCCTCTCGGCCATGCGGAATGCCTTTGGTGGGCACCTCGAACCAAAATGAGCTTTCTTGTTGTGGTCATGGGGGTAAGCGGCGCGGGCAAGAGCACCGTGGGCGCGCGGATCGCCGCCACGCTCGGCCTCACCTTCCGTGACGCCGATGACTTCCACCCGCCATCCAACATCGCGAAGATGTCGCGCGGCGAGGCGCTGAACGATGCCGACCGCGCGCCCTGGCTGGACGCCATCGGCGCGCATCTCGCGGCCCATGCCGGCACGGGCTGCGTCGTCACCTGCTCGGCGCTCAAGCGCGCCTATCGCGACCGGCTGCGCGCCGCCGCCCCCGCCACGCGCTTCCTGTTCCTCACCGGCGACCCCGCGCTGATCGCCGCGCGGCAGGAAGCGCGGCAGAACCACTTCATGCCGGCCAGCCTCGTCGCCAGCCAGTTCGCCACGCTCGAGCCCCCCGCGCCCGAGGAGGGCGCCATCGAACTCGACATCGCCGCCCCGCCCGAGACCCTCGCCGCCCTGGCGATCGCCGCCCTGAGGACCAGCCCATGAGCTTCCACGGCATCTACCCCATCCTCTACGCCTATTTCGGCCGCGACGGGCGGCTGGACGAGGCGGCGATGCGCAAGCAGGTGCGCTGCTGCCTCGCGGGCGGCGCGCAGGGCATCGCGGTGCTGGGGCTCGCCACCGAGGTGAACAAGCTCAGCCCGCCCGAGAAGCGCGAGGTGGTGCGCTGGGCGGCGGAGGAGATCGCCGGGCGCGTACCCCTCGCCGTCACCGTCGCCGAGGCCACCGCCGAACAGGCCGCGCGCTTCGTGCTCGATGCCGAGAAGCTGGGTGCGAATTGGTGCATCCTGCAGCCGCCCCCGGTGCGCGGCCTGCCCGAGGCCGAGTACATCGACTGGTATGGCCGCGTGGCCACGCTGGTCGCGCGCCGCAGCGCCATGCCGCTCGGCATCCAGAACGCCGCCGCCTATATCGGCGTCGGGCTCTCCGCCGGCGGCGTCGCCGCCCTCGCCGAACGCCACGCCAACATCACGCTGATCAAGGCCGAGGACAGCGCCGTCGATGTGCAGCGCCTGGTGGAGCTCACCAAGGGCGGGCTCACGGTGTTCAACGGCCGCGCCGGGCTCGAGCTCACCGATTGCCTGCGCGCGGGCTGCGCGGGGATGATCCCCGCCCCTGAATGCGCCGACATCCAGGCGCGCATCTACACGCTGATACAGGCGGGCGATGAAGCCGCGGCCGAGGCCGAGTATCGCCGCATCCTGCCGATGATCGCCTTCGCCATGCAGGGGGTCGCCATGTTCCTCTGCTACGGCAAGCGCATGACCGCCTGGCGCATGGGGCTGCCCGAGATCACCGAGCGCGCGCCCAGCCTGCGCCCGACCGAATTCGGCTTGGCCTGCGCGCGGCGCTTCGCGGATGCGCTCGGCCCCTATCCGGGTGCCTGAGCGGGTGCTTCACTTGGCGGGCTGACCACCGGACCCGTCATGCGCATCGCCCTGCTTTCCGACATCCATGCCAATCGCGAGGCCTTCGAGGCCTGTCTTGCGGACGCCATGCGGCGCGGCGCGCAACGCTTCGTGCTGCTCGGCGACCTGGTGGGCTATGGCGCCGAGCCCGGCTGGGCCATCGCCCGCGCGCAGGAACTGGCCAGCCAGGGCGCGGTGCTGATCCGCGGCAACCATGATGAGGCCGCGGCCGACCCCCGCGGGGGCATGAGCGCGAATGCCGCGCTCGCCATCGCCTGGACGCGCGCCGCCCTCGATGAGGCGCAGCGCGCCTTCCTGCGCCAATTGCCGATGGAGGTGGAGGAGGAGGACCGCCTCTACGTCCATGCCGACGCCTCCGCCCCCGCGCGCTGGCACTATGTGCGCGATGCCGAGGATGCGCGGCGCAGCCTTGCGGGCACGACGGCGCGCGTGGTGATCAGCGGGCATGTCCATGTGCCCGCAATCTTCGCGCTGACCGCCACCGCCAAGCTCGTGCCCTTCCGCCCCGTGGCCGAGGCCCCCGTGCCGCTGCTGCGCCCGCGCCGCTGGCTCGCCGTGCTGGGCGCGGTCGGCCAGCCGCGCGACGGCAATCCGGCCGCCGCCTGGAGCCTGCTCGACAGCGCGACGCAGCAGATCACGCTGCACCGCGTGCCCTACGACATCGAGGCCGCGGCCGCGAAGATCCGCGCGGCAGGGTTGCCTGAGGCGCTCGCCGCGCGCCTCCAGCACGGGGTCTGAACCATGCCCGCGCGCAACCTCAGCGAAGGCCGGGTGGTGGAGGGCTTCACGGTCGAGAGGAAGCTGCATGTCGGCGGCATGGCGGTGCTCTGGCAGGTGACGCATCCCGACCATCCGCGCCCGCTGGTGATGAAGGTGCCCCGCCTCGCCGAGGGCGAGGACCCGGCCGCCATCGTCTCCTTCGAGATGGAGCAGATGATCCTGCCGCGCCTGACGGGGCCGCATGTGCCGCGCTTCATCGCCAATGGCGGCTTCGAGACGCAGCCCTACCTGATCATGGAACTGGTCGAGGGGCCGAGCCTGCTCGCGGAAGCCGAGACCGCGCCGCTGGCGCCCGCGCGCGTCGCCGAGATCGGCGCGATGGTGGCCGAGGCGCTCGATTCCCTGCACGGCCAGCATGTGGTGCATCTGGACGTGAAGCCGGCCAACATCCTCCTGCGCGACGGCATGGCGGTGCTGGTGGATTTCGGCCTCTCCCACCACACCGAACTGCCTGATCTGATGGGCGAGGAATTCCGCCTGCCCTACGGCACCGCGCCCTACATGGCGCCCGAGCAGATCATGCGCCTGCGCAGCGAGGCGCGCAGCGATCTCTTCGCGCTCGGCGCCATGCTCTACATGCTCGTCACCGGCCTCACGCCCTTCGGCAATCCGCAGCGCATCGGCGCCTTGCAGAAGCGGCTGTGGTGGGACCCGCATCCGCCGCGCGAACTGCGCCCCGAATGCCCCGAATGGCTGCAGGAGATCATCCTGCGCTGCCTGGAAGTGCAGCCCGAGCGGCGCTACCCCACCGCCGCGCAACTCGCCTTCGACCTGCGCCATCCCGACCAGGTGCCGTTGACGGCGCGGGCGAAGAAGCTGCGGCGCGATCCCTGGACGGCGCGCATCCGCAGGCGCTTCCACCCCGACCACAAGCCGCGCTTCACGCGCAACGCCGGCGCCGCCGCGGGCATCGACAACGCGCCCATCGTCGTCGTCGCCGTGGATGTCACGGACCAGGAGAACGCGCTGGGCGCCGCACTCCGCAGCACGCTGCGCAACATCCTGGCCACCCTGCCCAAGGCGCGCATCGCCTGCGTCAACGTGCTGCGCCACAACATCATCTCGCTGGACACCACGCTGGACGACCAGGGCCGCAACAAGCATGTGCAGCGGCTGGTGGAGCTGCAGCACTGGGCGGCGCCGCTGAAGCTGCCCGAGGGGCGCATCACCTTCCACGTGCTGGAGGCTGGCAACCCGGCCGCGGCGATCCTGGAGTATGCGCGGGCCAATCGCGTGGATCACATCGTGCTCGGCGCGCGCACGGCCTCTTTCAAGCGCAAGGTGCTGGGCAGCGTCTCGGGCGAGGTCGCGGCCGAGGCGCCGTGCAACGTCACCGTCGTGCGGCTGCGAAATCCCGCTTCGTCAGAGGGCTGAGGGCGCGCAGCAGCGCGACCCAGGCGTGAAAGCCCTCGCCGATGGAGGTCTCGCGCCAGCATTCGTTGGGCGCGTGGAAATCCTCATCTGCCGTGGCGAAGGAGAACATGACGGTATCGAGGCCGAGCACCCGCGCGCAGATGTCGGTGAGCGGCAGCGTCGCACCCATGCGCACGCGGATCGGCGCGACACCCGTGCTCTGCGCCAGCGCAGCCTCGGCGGCCCGCAGCAGCGGATGGTCGGGCGCGACCTCGGTTGCCTTGGTGCCGTCGCGCGCGGCGCGCACATCCAGCGTCACCATCGGGCCAGCCTGCGCCTTGAGATGCGCGGCGAGCGCGGCGGTGACATGCGCCGGATCCTGCCCCGGCACGAGCCGCGCGGAGAGCTTGGCATGCGCGCTGTCCGGGATCACGGTCTTGCCGCCCGCGCCGGTATAGCCGGACCACATCCCGTTGATGTCGAGGGTGGGCCGCAGCCAGAGACGTTCGAGGAATTCGGCGTTGCTGTGGCCGCTCGGGATGCGCCCGATCGAGGCGTCATGCGCGGCGACGTCATAGGGGATTCTCGCCAGCGCCGCGCGCTCGGCCTCGGTGACGGGCGGGATGCCGTCATGGAAGCCGGGGACGGCGATCTCGCCCTGCGCGTCGCGCAGCGTGGCGAGCAGGCGGGCCATCTCCTGCGCCGCGTTCAGCGCGACGCCGCCATAGCGCCCCGAATGCAGATCCTTCGCCGCCGTGCGCAGCGTGATCTCGAGCGCAGCAAGGCCGCGCGTGGAGATGGTCATGGTCGGCATGTCGGCGCGCCAGCGCGCCCCATCGGCGGAGAGCACCGCATCGGCGGCCAGCAGATCGCGATGCGCCTCAAGGATCTTCGCGAGGGTGGCGGAGCCGATCTCCTCCTCGCCTTCCAGCAGGATCGTGACGTTGACGGGAAGCCTTCCCTCAACTGCGAGGAAGGCGCCGAGCGCCTCGATGGCGAGCAGCGAAGGCCCCTTGTCGTCCGACACGCCGCGCCCGTAGAGCCGGCCTTGGCGCGCCGTCAGCGTGAAGGGGGGCGAGAGCCAGGGGCCGAGCGGGTCGGGCGGCTGCACGTCGTAATGGCCATAGACGAGAAGCGTCGGCGCCTCCGCGCCCGCGCCATGCCAGCGCGCGGTGACGGCCGCATGCCCGCCGGCGCCGATCTCGGCCACGCCCTCGAAGCCCAGCGCGGCGAGGCGCGCGCGCCACAAGCCCCGCGCGGCGGCCATGCCCTCGGCATAGGCGGGATCGGTGGAAACCGAAGGACAGGCCACAAGCTCAGCGAGGCGCGCGACAAACCCCTCGCGCCCGGCGAGCAGATGGTCGAGGACCGCGTCGTTCATCGGATCGCGGCCAGCAGCGCGGCGAAGGTCTCGGGCGATTGGGCGCGGCGGCCTTCCTCGATATCCGCGATCAGCCGCCCCACGGCGCTGAGCGCCGGCGTGGGAATGCCGTGCTCGGCGGCGAGCCGGGGGACGATGTTGAGCTGCGCGCCGGCCTCGGTCTTGCGCTTGCGCACGGCGAGGTCGCGCCAGATGCCCGAATGGGTCTTGGCGCCAACGGCGGTGTAGTCGCGCAGCCAGTTCACCACGGTGATGGCTTCGGAATCCGGCCGGCCGGGCGCGAAGGCCATGGGGTGGAATTCGCCGAAGCCGCGCGGGGTGACGCCGCGGGCCAGCGCGGTCGCCACAACCTCCCGCCCCAGCGCCAGCCAGGCGGGCATGCGCGCGGGATCGGCGAAATTCTCGGTCATCGAGTCATGCGTCAGCGCCGTGCCGAACAGCATCGCGCCATAGGCCATCTTGCCCCAGAGATAGGCCCAGATGTCGGGCACGAGGATGGCGTCAGGCTCGAACTCCCGTGCGAGCGCGTGCATCTCCTGCGTGCGCGCGCGGGTGCTGCCATCGATCTCGCCGACCACCAGCGCGCCGCGATTGCCGTAGAGGATCTCGCCCGGCCCGTGCCAATCGGCGCCGAAATTCACGAAGCAGCCCATGGTGCGCTCGGGCCCCACGGCCTCGGCGATGGTGAGTTCGTTCAGCCCGTTCTGCGCGGAGAAGACGAAGCCATCCGCGGCGAGGTGCGGCGCCAGCGCGCGCATCGCCTCCGCCGTTGCCTGCGCCTTCACCGCGAGGATGATGCGGCGATAGGTGCCGGTGAGTTCGGCGGGGGTGACGGCGGGGATCACCTGCGTGAATTCGGTGACGGGGCCGAAGATGTGCAGGCCGCGCGTGCGGCAGGCCTCGACATGCTCGGCGACGGTATCGACCAGCAGCACGTCATGGCCCGCACGCGCCCAATGCGCGCCCATCGTGCCGCCGATGGCGCCCGCGCCCCAGATCAGGATGGTGTCGGCCATGGTCCCTCAAGCGCTTCGCGCGTCTCGGCGACGCCGCTGTTCCAGATCGTCTGCATCACGTCATCGGGCATCTGCCAGGGGCCGCCGAAGGAACCATCGCCCAGCATCGCCCGCACCTTGTCCGGCGGGCTCGCCTTCATCAGCGCCATGTCCACGCCTGGCTTGCGGCCCTCGGGCGCGGGGGCATGGGTGAGGCGCGTCCAGGGGAAATTCTCGAACCAGTTGCCGTGGCTGGCCGAGGGATCGACGGCCAGCGCCGCCGCCCAGGTGCGGGGCGCGTTGTACCAGTTGTGGAACTTGATCGAGAGCTCGGGCCGCTCCGTCATCATCTGCTGCGCCAGCGCGCCGACCGGCGCATTGCCGCCATGCCCGTTGACCAGGAGGATGCGGCGGAAGCCCACGCGCGCCACGCTCTCGATCAGGTCGCGCGCCACGGCGAGCAGGGTTTCCACCCGCAGCGACACGCTGCCCGGATAGGCGGCGAAATAGGGCGCGAGGCCGAAGGGCATCGCCGGATAGACCGGCACGCCGAGCGGCGCGGCGGCTTCCACCGCGACGCGCTCGGCCAGGATCGCATCGACGCAGAGCGAGAGCTGCGCATGCTGCTCCGTGCTGCCGAAGGGCAGCACGCAGCGGTCATCGCGGCGGAGATAGGCCTCGATATCCGCCCAGCTGCTGTCCGCGATCCTCATCGGATGCTTCCTGCGCGGCCCGATTCAGATCGCCGCATCTGCGATGCGCCGATCACCGGGACGCGGGCGAGACATCCATCGCATAGGTCTCCTCATCCGCGCGGCCGACGCGCAGCACCACGCGGTCGCGCCGCATGGCCCAGGCGGAGCCCACGGCGGCCAGCGGCAGGGCCACGCGGTCGCGGTTGAACAGCGCGCCGATCTGCTGCAGCGTCTCCTCGCGCTTCTTGTCGTCCAGCTCGACATTCGCGGCCTGGATCAGGCGGTCCATCTCGGGGTTGGAGTAGCCGGTCCAGTTGAAGGCGCCCAGGCGCAGCGCCGGGTTGTTCGTGTGCGCATTGGCCGCGTAGTAGTAGTTCGCCTCGCCCGTCAGCGTGCCCCAGCCGGCCATGATGTTGGACAATTCGCCGCGCGCGCGGGCGGGGAAGATCACGGCGGCGGGCTGGCCCGCGGCCTGAACCTCGATGCCGATACGCGCGAGCATCTGCGCCATCGCGGTGCCCACGCCATTGTCGCCGGGCAGGCGGTTGTTGGTGAAGTTCAGCACCATGCGGAAGCCGTTCGGATAGCCGGCCTCGGTCAGCAATGCCCGCGCGCGCACCAAGTCTACGCGCGGGATGGTGAGCGCGGGGTTGTAGCCGAAGATGCCGGGCGTCACCATCTGGCTCTGGGGCGTGCCGAGGCCTTCCATTGCGATCTCGGCCAAGGCGCGGCGATCGATGGCGAGGTCGATGGCCTCGCGCACCCGCGGGTCGCGATAGGGGTTGGCGGCAAGGCGCGAGCCATCCTTGGCCGTCACCTGAGGCGTCACCTCGCGCTGGTCGAAGGCGAAGTTGAAGACATAGACCGTCTCGCCCTTCAGCACGCTCAGCGTGCGGTCACGCTCGAGTGTCGCGACATCGGCGGCCGGCACGCGCACGATCATGTCCACCTGCCCGGTGCGCAGCTGGGCGACGCGCGAGGCGGGGTTCGCGATCTCACGCCGCACATGCCGCGCCCAGTGCTGGCGCGGGCCCCACCAGGCGTCGTTGCGGTCCACCGTCAGCTGCTCGCGCGGGGTCCAGCTGTTGAACCGATAGGGGCCGGTGCCGATGGCCGCGCGGCCGGAATTGAAGGCCTCGTTGCTGTTCTCCGGCGTCAGCCCGGCGGTGGCGCGCGCCGAGGTGACGAAGAGGCGGATGAAGTCGTTGGGCAGCGTCGGCGCCGGGCCGTTGGTGATGATGTGCAGCGTCAGCGGATCGACGATCCGCACCTCCTGCACGCGCGCGACATAGATGCGCGTGGGGTTGGGGCCGGAGAGCGTCTGCATCCGTCGGATCGAGGCGGCGACATCCTCGGCCGTCATGTCGCTGCCGTCGTGGAACTTCACGCCGGCGCGCAGCTTGAACTCCCAGGTGGTGGGGTTCAGCACGCGCCAGGATTCCGCGAGCCCGGGCTGGATCTGCAGCTGGTCGCCGGAATGGGTCAGCGTGTCGAAGATGTGCTTCAGCGCCTCGGAATGGGTGCCGGTGGCGGTGAAGTGCGGGTCGATGCTCTCGGGTCCCGCGATCACCCCCATGGTCAGCGTCTGCGCGCGGGCGTTGCCCGCGAGCAGCGCGGAGGCGGCGACGGTGGCCAGGGCAAGGTGGCGTAGCTCTCGGCGCATGATCTTTTCTTCCCCAAAGCGGCTTGCGGTCGCGATCATGCTAGGAAGGTCTTGCGCCGCCTGTCCACTACCCGATAGAGCAATTGCATGCTCGGCTACGTCATCCAGCGCCTGCTGCAATCCGTGCTCGTGATGCTGGCGATGTCGGCGCTGGTCTTCGCGGGCGTATACGCCATCGGCAATCCGATCGACGTGCTGATCTCCCCCGATGCGACACAGGACATCCGCGCCGCCGCCATCCGATCACTCGGGCTCGACCTGCCGCTCTGGCAGCAATACCTGGCGTTCCTCGGCCGGCTGCTGAGCGGCGATTTCGGGCGTTCCTTCGTCTTCAACATCCCGGTGATCGACCTGGTGCTGGCGCGCCTGCCGGCGACGCTGGAACTGGCCCTGGTCTCGGTTCTCGTCGGCGCGCTCATCGGCATTCCGCTGGGCATCTATGCCGGCTATCGGCCGGAGGGGCGGCTCTCGCGCGCCATCATGGCGGTCTCCGTGCTGGGCTTCTCGGTGCCCACCTTCTGGGTCGGGCTGATCCTGATCCTGACCTTCGCGGTGAATCTCGACTGGCTGCCGGCCGGCCAGCGCGGGCCGACGGTGGAGGTCCTCGGCGTGGGCTGGTCCTTCCTGACGCTGGAGGGGTTGAGCTTCCTGCTGTTGCCCGCCTTGAACCTCTCGCTCTTCAAGCTCGCCATGATGATCCGCCTCGCCCGTGCGGGCACGCGTGAGATCATGCTGACGGATACGGTGAAGTTCGCGCGCGCGGCGGGGCTTTCCGAGATCACCATCCTGCGCCGCCACGTGCTGCGCCTGATCGCGATTCCGCTGGTGACGGTCTTCGGCCTCGAATTCGGCTCGACGCTCGCCTTCGCCGTGGTGACGGAGACGATCTTCTCCTGGCCCGGCGTGGGCAAGCTGATCATCGATTCCATCACCGCGCTCGATCGCCCGGTGATGGTGGCCTATCTGGTTCTGGTCGCCTTCCTCTTCGTCACGATCAACCTCGTCGTCGATCTCTCCTACGCGCTGCTCGATCCGCGTCTGCGGCGCGGGGCGCGGGCATGACGGCCTTCTGGCGGGATTTTCGCGAGAACCGCATCGCGGTGCTGGCGCTGGGCGTGGTGGTGCTGACCGTGCTGGCGGCGATCCTCGCGCCGCTGGTCGCCCCGCAGGATCCCTATGACCTCGCGGGGCTCGACCTGATGGATGCGCGCCGCCCGCCGGGCTTCGTCGGCACGGGCGGCTACACGCATTGGCTCGGGACGGATGCGCAGGGGCGGGACCTGTTCTCCGCCATCCTCTACGGGCTGCGCATCTCCCTGCAGATGGGCCTTGCCGCCGGTGCGGTCGCGATGACGATCGGCGCGGGGCTGGGCATCCTTGCCGCCTATGCGCGCGGCTGGGTCGAGAACACGATCATGCGCATCGTGGACCTGCAGCTCTCCTTCCCCGCCATCCTGCTCGCGCTGGTGCTGGTGGCGGTGCTGGGGCAGGGCAAGGCGCAGCTGGTGATCGCCCTCGTCGCCGCGCAATACGCCTATTTCGCCCGCACCGCCTATGGCGCCGCCACGGCCGAGCGGCAGAAGGATTATGTCGAGGCCGCCTCCGCCACGCCGCTGCCCGGCTGGCGCGTGGTGCTGCGCCACATCCTGCCCAATTGCCTGCCGCCGCTGATCGTGGTCGGCACGGTGCAGGTGGCGAACGCGATCTCGCTGGAGGCGACGCTCTCCTTCCTCGGCCTCGGCCTGCCGCCGACCGAGCCTTCGCTGGGCATGCTCATCGCCAATGGCTTCCAGTACATGATGAGCGGGCGCACCTGGATCTCGGTCTATCCCGGCATCGCGCTGATCCTGCTGATCGTCGCCATCAACATCGTCGGCGACCAGGTGCGCGACCAGTTCAACCCGAGGCTTAGAAAATGAGCCCTCAATCGCCGGGCGCGGCCTCCGGCCGCTTGGCTGCGCGCCGACGCACTGGCGCACCGGCGAAGCGGGACCGCTGCGCGCGCCGTCCGCGTTGCGGCCGGATGACTCCCCGATGAGCCCAGGTTTGTTAGAAGTCCGAGACCTGCAAACGCATTTCTTCACCCGCGCCGGCGTGCTGAAGGCGGTGGAGGGCGTCTCCTTCACCCTCGACCGGGGCGAGATCCTGGGCCTGGTGGGGGAGAGTGGCTCGGGCAAGTCGGTCACCGGCTTCTCGCTGATCGGCCTCGTGGATCCGCCCGGGCGCATCATTGGCGGTTCGGTGCGCTTCGAGGGGCGCGAGTTGGTCGGCCTGCCCGCGGAGGAGATGCGGCGGCTGCGCGGCAAGCGCATCGCCATGGTGTTCCAGGACCCTGCGGCGACGCTCAACCCCGTGCTGACCATCGGCGCGCAGATGAGCCTCGCCCTGCGCGCCCATGACAAGGTCAGCGAGGCCGCCTCCCGCGCGCGGGCCGTGGAACTTCTCACCCGTGTCGGCATCCCCGAGGCCGCGGCGCGGCTTGGCGCCTATCCGCACGAATTCTCCGGCGGCATGCGCCAGCGCGTCGCCATCGCCACCGCGCTGCTGCACAGCCCCGCGCTGATCATCGCGGATGAACCCACCACCGCGCTCGATGTCTCGATCCAGGCGCAGATCCTGGCCGAGATGCGCGCCCTGGCGCGGGAGACGGGCACGGCGCTGATCTGGATCAGCCATGACCTTGCCACCGTCTCCTCGCTCGCGGATCGGGTGATGGTGATGTATGCCGGGCGCATCGTGGAAAGCGGCCCCGTGGCCGCCACGCTGCGCACGCCGCGCCACCCCTATACGCGCGGGCTGCTCGACAGCCTGCCGGCCACGGCGAAGCCCGGCGAGAAGCTGAACCAGATCCCCGGCACCACGCCGAGCCTGCTGGCGCTGCCGCCGGGCTGCCCCTTCGCGCCGCGCTGCGCCCATGCCGATGCGCGCTGCGCGACCGATCCGCCGACCATCGAGAGCCATGGCCGCGTGCTGCGCTGCCACCACCCGCTGGATGGCGCCGCATGAGCCCGATCCTGCTCGCCGAGGGCGTCACCAAGCGCTTCGATCCGGCGCTGTCGCTGGGCGATCGCATCGCCGCCGGGCTTGGCGCCGCGGTGGAGCGGCGTGCGGTGCAGGCGGTCTCCGACGTGTCGCTCAGCGTCATGCCGGGCGAGACGCTGGGCCTGGTGGGGGAGAGCGGCTGCGGCAAATCCACGCTCGGGCGCATGCTGGCGGGCATCCTGCCACCCACCGCCGGGCGCGTGCTGGTCTCGGGCGCCGCGCCGATGCGCGGGCATCGCAAGGTCACCACGCGCATCCAGACCGTGTTCCAGGACCCCTTCGCCTCGCTCAACCCCCGCATGCGGATCGGCGATTCCATCGCCGAGGGCCCGCTGACGCATGGGCTGACGACGCGGGCCGAACTGCCTGCCATGGTTGCCGGCTGGCTCGCGCGTGTGGGCCTCGACCCGGCCTTCGCCAGCCGCTACCCGCACCAGTTCTCGGGCGGCCAGCGCCAGCGCGTGGCGATCGCGCGCGCGCTTGCCATGCAGCCCGAGGTATTGGTCTGCGATGAGCCCGTGGCCTCGCTCGATGTCTCGATCCAGGCGCAGATCCTCAACCTGTTCCTCGACCTGCGGCGTGAACTGGGCCTGACCTGCGTGTTCATCTCGCACGATCTTTCGGTGGTGCGGCATGTCTCGGATCGCGTCGCCATCATGTATCTGGGCCGCATCGTCGAATCCGGCCCGGCCGCGCGGGTCTATGCCGCGCCGCGCCACCCCTATACGCAGGGCCTGCTGGCGAGCGTGCCCAAGCTGCGGCTGGAGGCGGAAGGCGAGGCGGATTTCCGCCCCATCGCCGGCGAATTGCCCTCGCCGCTTTCACCGCCGAGTGGCTGTGCCTTCCATCCGCGCTGCCCCCTGGCGAGCGATCGCTGCCGCGCCGAGCGGCCGCAGCTGACGCCGCGCGAGGATGGCGGCCTTGTCGCCTGCCATCACGCCTGATCAGGCCTGCTGGTAGCGGCGCATGAAGCGCCGGTCGATGAAGTCCTTCAGCCGCCAGACCCAGCGGCCCTCCGCCACGATCCCGTTGCGCGTGCCCAGCGCGCTGCCGTCGCCCAGCGCGATCAGAACCAGGAAGTGATGCTGCGCGCGATAGGTCGTGAGTGGCCGGCCGAGCGCCGTGGCGCGCAGATTGGCCGCCAGCACGGGGCCCTGGCGCACGGCGAAGACGCCCGCCTTGGGCAGCGAGGTCTCCGCGAGGCTCGCCACATCGCCGGCGGCGAAGATGTTGGCATGGCCGAGCGCGCGCAGTTGCTCATCGATGCGCAGGAAGCCGCAGGGATCGCGCGCCAGCCCTGTCTCGGCCAGCCAGGGTGGTGCGGCGGCACCGGTGGCCCAGAGCACGGCATCCACCGGCAGGGGCGCGCGATGCGCGAAGAGCAGCGCCTCGGCCGTCACCTCCTGCACAGGGGCGCCGGGTTCAAGCGTGATGCGCCGCGCCGTCAGTGCCCGCGTGGCGCGCATGCGAAGCGCCTCGGGCTGGTCCGGCAGCAGGCCTGCATGCCCTGCGACGAGCGTGACCTGCGCCTGTGGCAGGCGCTGGCGCAGCGCGCAGGCCACTTCCATCCCGGCTGCGCCGGCGCCGACGACGGCGATGCGCAGATCCTGCCTCTGCTGGGCGTCAAGCAGCAGGCGCTCCAGCCGGGGCAGCAGCGCATCGATGGGCTTGAGCGGCAGGGCGTGGCGCGCGGCGCCCTTCACGCTCGCCGTGTCCGGGCGGGCGCCGGTGTCGATCGAGAGCAGGTCGAAGGGGATCGGCGGCCCGCCGGCTCGGCGCAGGCGCTTCCCGGCCAGGTCCAGCCCCGTGGCGGCGTCCAGCAGCAGCGTCGCCCCGGCCCGCTCGGCCAGGTCGCGCATGTCGATCATCGCCTGTTCGGTGCGGTAGGTCCCGGCGATCACGCCCGGCAACATGCCCGAATAGGGCGAGAGCACCTCGCGCGTCAGCAGCGTCACATGCCAGCCTGGCAGGCGCTCCAGCGAAAGCTGGCGCAGCACCTCGACCTGTGCATGCCCGCCGCCCACAAGCAGCAAGTGCCGCGTGTCGCCCATCGCGCCTCGTCCATGGAGAAGGCCCGAGAATAGCGCGGAATTCCGGGCGCTTCTACTTCGCCGCAACGGGCGTCGCGACAAAGCTTGCGGGCAGCGGCAGGGCGGCGGCGGCGGCGTTCCGGCGGCGCAGCGCCAGCCCATGCAGCGCCGGCACGACCAGCAGCGTCGCGACGGTGCCAAGCGTCAGCCCGCCGATCATCGCCACCGCCATCGGCCCCCAGAAGACCGAGAGCGTCAGCGGCACGAAGGCGAGCACCGCGGCCAGCGCGGTCAGCAGCACGGGCCGCGCGCGGCGCACGCTGCTCTCGATGATCGCCTCGCGCAGCTCCATGCCCGCCTCCGTGTCCTGGCGCACCTGATCCACCAGGATCAGCGTGTTGCGCATCACCATCCCCGCCAGGGCGATGACGCCGAGCAGGGCGACGAAGCCGAAGGGCTGGTCCATGACGAGCAGCGCCAAGGCCGCGCCAGGGATGCCGAGCGGCGCGGTCGCCACCACCAGCCCGACGCGGCCGAAATGGCGCAGCTGCACCATCAGGATCAGCAGCATCACCGCGATCATCACGGGGAAGAGTGCGAAGAGGCTGGCATTGGCCTTGCCCGATTCCTCGGTGGCCCCGCCGGTCTCGATCCGCATGGCGACGGGCAGATCGGCGCGGAGTGCGGCGATGCGCGGCAGTGCGGCGGCGGTCACGTCGGGCGCCTGCAGGCCGGGCTGCACCTCGGCGCGCACGGTCAGGAAGGCCTCGCGGTTGCGCCGCCACAGGATCGGCTCCTCCATCACCGGCTCGAGCCGCGCGAGCTGGGCCAGCGGCACGGGGCCGGCGGCGGTGATCAGCGTCAGGTCCGGCAGGCTGGTCAGGCCGAGGCGCTCCGCCGCCGGGGCGCGCAGCACCACATCGACCAGGCGCTCGCCCTCACGCAATTGTGTGGCGCTGACACCCGAGAGCAGCGCCTGCACGGATTGCGCGACCGCCTGGGGCGAAAGGCCGAGCTGGGCGATGCGCTCCTCATCCAGGGCCAGGCGCAGGCCGGGCGCGCGCTCACCCCAGGCGAGCTGCACGTCGCGCGTGCCGGGGGTCTCGCGCAGCGCGGCCATCACACGCTCGGCCTGGGCGCGCAGCTGCTCGGGCGTGCCGCCGACGAGGCGGAACTGCACCGGGAAGCCGACCGGCGGGCCGAAATCCAGGCGCGAGATGCGGATGCGCGCCTCGGGCACCGCGCCGCTCGCGGCGAAGTCCATCAGCTTCTCGCGCAGCCGCTCACGCGCCGGCACGTCGCGCGCCTGCACCACCAGCTTGCCGAAGCTCTCATTGGGCAGGTCGGGGTTCAGCGCCAGGAAGAAGCGCGGCGCGCCGGCGCCGACATAGGCGGTGTAGGTCGCCGCATCCTCATCCGCCTTGATGGCGTCAGCGATGCGCATCACCGCCGCCTGGGTGGCGGCGAAGCCCGCCCCCTGGCGGAGATTCACATCCACCAGCAGCTCGAGCCGCGACGAGGTGGGGAAGAACTGCTTCTTCGTCATCCCCATGCCCGCGAAGCCCGCGCCGAGCACCAGCAGCGTCAGCGCCAGCACGATCCAGCGCCGGTCCACGCACCAGGCGACCAGGCGCCGCAGCACCCGGTAGCCGCGCGTGGCATAGGCGGCGTCGTGATGCACCACGCGCCGGGGTGTGGCGAGCAGCTTCACGCCAAGCCAGGGCGTGAACCAGACGGCGACGAACCAGCTCACGATCAGCGCCGCGCCGACCACCCAGAAGATCCCGCCCGCATATTCGCCCGAGGTCGAGGCCGCGAAGCCCACCGGGATGAAGCCCGCCACCGTCACCAGCGTGCCCGAGAGCATCGGCCCCGCCGTGCTGCCCCAGGCGAAGGCCGCCGCGCGGGCCCGGTCCCAGCCTTCCTCCAGCTTCACCACCATCGCCTCGATCGCGATGATGGCGTCATCCACCAGCAGGCCCAGGGCGAGGATCAGCGCGCCCAGGCTGATGCGCTCCAGCTCCATCCCCCAGGCGAGCATCGCGAGGAAGACGCAGGCCAGCGTCAGCGGCACCGAGAGCGCCACGATCACGCCAGCGCGCAGCCCGAGCGAGAGGAAGGAGACCAGCAGCACCACGCCGAGCGCCACCGCGAATTTCTGCAGGAACTCACCGACCGACTCCGCCACGATCGCGGGCTGGTCGGAGATCGGCGCGAGGTTCAGCCCCGCCGGCAGGTCGGCGCGGATGGCGATGAGTTCGCTGCGCAGGCTGTCGCCCAGCGCCAGCACGTTGAAGCCGCGCTGCTTGGCCACGCTGATCAGCACGGCGGGCGCGCCTTCATGCAGCACCGCCGCGCTCGGCGGGTCCGCAAGGCCGCGCGTGACGGTGGCGATCTCGCCGAGGCGCAGCGTGCGGCCATCGGCGGTGCTGACCGGCACGGCGCGGATGCTCGCCAGCCCGTCGAGCCCGCCGCCGAGGCGCAGATGCACGCGCGTGCTGCCGGTCTCCACCACGCCCGCCGGCGCCACCGGATTGTGCCGCGCCAGCGCCTCGAGGATCGCGGGCGCACCGATACCCAGCGTGGCGAGGCGCGCATGGCTGACTTCCACATGGATCCGCTGCTCGATCTCGCCCTGGATCGAGACCTTCTCCACGCCGGGCAGGCGCAGCAGGCGCAGGCGCAGCTGCTCCGCCTGGCGGACGAGTTCCGCATTGTCGGCGCCGGTCAGCGCCAGCACGGCGGAATAGACATCCGAGTATTCGTCGTTGAAGAAGGGACCGCGCACGCCGGCGGGCAGCGTGTGCGCGATGTCGCCCACCTTCTTGCGCACCTGGTACCAGAGCGTCTGCACGTCGCGCGGCGGCGTGGTGTCGCGCAGCAGGATGGTGGTGGTGGCGATGCCGGGCCGGGTGAAGGTCTCCACGCGATCGAGATAGGGCAGGTCCTGCAGCCGGCTCTCGATGCGATCCGCCACCTGCGCCTGCATCTCGGCCGCCGTCGCACCCGGCCAGGCGGTGGTGACGACCATCACCTTGAGCGTGAAGGAAGGATCCTCCGCCCGCCCGAGCCGCAGATAGGCGCCGGTGCCGAGCAGGCCGAGCAGCAGGATGGCGAAGAGCGTCAGCGCGCCGTTGCGCACCCCCCAGGCGGAGAGGTTGAAGCGGGTCATCGCCGGGCCTCCTCAGCGCAGCGCCGCGGCGAGGTGTTCCTGCACCACGCGCACGCGGCTGCCGGGATCGAGCAGCTGCGCGCCGAGCGCGACCACGCGCTGGCCGGGTTCGAGCGCGCCGCTGAGCTGCACGCGGGTCTCGCCGAGTGCGTGCACGCGCACCGGCACGGCTTCGATCCGGCCTTCCGGCAGCACGCGCCAGACCATCGGCCCCTGGCCGCGGTCATGCAGGGCGGACAGCGGCAGCGTGGCCATGGGTTCGGCCGGGCGGGCGAGGCGCACCGTGCCCGTCATGCCGAGAGAGACCCAGTCGGGCGCGTCCTCGATGGTGAAGCGCGCGGCATAGGTGCGCAGCGCCGCATCGGCCTGGGGGGCGAGCTCCCGCAGGCTCGCGCGTAGCGTGACCTCCGGGCGCGCCCAGAAGCGGATCTCCGCCTGCGCGTCGCGCAACTCCGGCAGGGCGGATTCGGGCACGCGGACCAGCAATTCGCGCTCCGCCGGATCGGCCAGGCGCAGTACGGCCTGGCCCTCCGGCACCACCTGCCCGGCCTCGGCGAGCAGGGCAGTGACGACGCCGGCGGAAGGGGCGCGCAGCGTGGCGTAGGAGAGGCGGTTGCGGGCGAGTTCCAGCGCCGCCTGGGCCGCCGCCACACGCTCCGCGCTCGCCCGCGCCGCGGCCTGGCGCTGGTCGTCGAAGGCGGCGGCGACATGGCCGGCAGCAAGCAGGGCGCGCGAGCGCGCGGCGTCGTTCGCGGCCTGGCGGGCCGTGGCCTCGGCGCCGGCGAGGTCGGCCTCGGCGGCGCGCAGCGCCAGGGCAAGGTCGGCGGGGTCGAGCGTGGCGAGGGGCTGGCCCGGCTCGACGCTCTGGCCGATCTCGACGAGGCGCGTGGCGATTCGCCCGCCGGTGCGGAAGCCGACATCGACCTCGCGCCGGGCGCGGACGATGCCGGTATGGGCGCTGTGGCGATCGGCTGTGGCGAGCTGGATCTCGGCCACCTGGACGGCGCGGGGCGGGGCGGGGGCGATCTCGGCCGCGGGCGGCTCGGGCAGGCAGGCGCCGAGGGGGAGGAGGAGCAGGAGGGGAAGGGCAGGGCGCATGGGGACCTCGCGATCGAGGTCCTCAGCTAAATCCATCAACTGACGAAAGTCAACAATCGTCAGTTCGTATTTATCAGTTCCGGAGCCCCCGGAGGATCAGCGCGATCACCTCCTCCAGCTCGGCGGCCAGCTGTGCCTCGGTGGTGTTGCGGCCGATGCATTCGGCGATCAGCACCGGATGCATGAAGGCCAGGCAGGCCTGCTTCACGCTGCGGGCCAGCACCTCGGGATCGCCGCGGTGGAAATGGCCGGCGGCGATGCCATCCATGATGACGTGCCGGATCGCGCCCTGGACCGCGGTGATGAAGCGCTCGATGCAGGCCCAATGCTCGGCCATGGCCGCGCCCACCATGTCGTGCAGGCGACGCTCGGTGAAGAAAAGCCCGAGATGGCGCTGGTGCAGCGTGCGCAGCAGCAGGGCGAGCCGCGCCTCGGCCGGGGCCTCCTGCCGCGCGATGCCCCAGAGTTCCTCCGCCACGCCGGAGAGCATGCGCGTGGCGATGGCCTCATTGATCGCGGATTTGGAGGCGTAGAAGCGGTAGACATTGGCCGGCGACATGCCGAGTTCGCGCGCGATGTCCGCGACTGCGGTCTTCTGGTAGCCGATGCGGCGGAACAGGGCCTCGGCCACATCCTCGATGCGGCGGCGGGTTTCCTCGGGCGTGGCGCTGCCGCGGCGGGGCGGGGCGAGTTCAGTGTGACTCATGATGAATAAAGTAAATCATCACGCATGAAATGGCCAGCGCCATGGCGCGCGGCGCCGCAATCGGCAAAACTCGGGCCATGAGCCCTTATCGATTCGACCATATCCACCTCCGCACCCCCGACCCCGAGGCGACCGCCGCCTTCTACGTCCGGTGTTTCGGCGCCACGATCAAGGCCCGCGTGCAGGCGGGGACGGCGCTGCGCGTCGTCACCGAGCTTGCAGGCGTCGCCCTCTTCATCGAGGAGGTGCCGGCGACCACCGCCGCGCCGCCGCCCCCGCCCTTCCTCGGCATCGAGCATATCGGCCTCGCCGTCGATGACCTGGATGCCGCGCTGGCGGACCTCGCGGCCAAGGGCGTGCGGCTGGTCTCCGGCCCCACCCAGGCGCGCCCGGGCGTGCGCATCGCCTTCGTCGAGGCGCCGGACGCCGTCCGCGTGGAGCTGATCGAGCGCAAGGGCTGAGATGAGCGAGGCGCCCCCGGATCGGGCGCCGACGCGCTGGGCGCCCATCCTGGCGGTCGTGCTGGCCGGCATCGCCGGGGCGGCGCAGATCGGCAAGGTGCCGGCGGCGATGACCACGATTGGCGCCGAGTTCGGCCTCGGCCTCGCGGGGGCGTCCTGGCTGGTGGGGCTCTTCGCGCTGATGGCGGCGGCGGGCGGGCTGGCGCTGGGCCTGGCCGCGGCGCGGATCGGGGCGCGGCGCGCGCTGCTGCTCGGCATCGCCATCGGGGCGCTGGCCGCCTTCGGGGCCGCGCTGGCACCCTCCGTCCTGCCGCTGCTGGCGGCGCGCATCGTCGAGGGCGCGGGCTTCCTGCTGCTGACCGTCTCGGCGCCGGGCATCATCGCCGCCACGGCCGGCGGGCGGGACCGTGCCTTCGCCATGGCTCTCTGGGGCACCTACATGCCGGCAGGCGTGGCCCTCGGCCTGCTCTCGGCCCCGCTGGTCGAGGCCTGGGGCTGGCGCAGCGCCTGGCTGGCCCTGGCGGCGCTGCTGGGCGCGGCGGGCTTGCTCTGCGGCGCCCTGGCGCCCGCCGATCCGCCGCGCATGGTGCAGCGCGAGCCCATCGCCGCACAGCTGCGCGCCCTGGTGGCGGCGCGGCGGCCGTTGCGGCTCGCCCTCGCCTTCGGCACCTACAACGTCATCTATGTCGGCATCGCCGCCTTCCTGCCGGCGCGGCTCGAGGCGCTGGGCGCGGGCACGGGCGAGGCCGGGATCGCGGCGGCCATCGCCGCCATCGGCAATGCCGGAGGCAACCTCGCCGGCGGGGCGCTGATGCGGCGCGGCATGTCGCCGGCGGCGCTGATCCAGGCCGGGGCGCTGGCGATGGCGCTGATGGGGGCGGGCGTCTTCCTGCTGCCGATGCCCGGGCTCGTGATCGGCGCGGCGCTGCTCGCCTGCGGCATCGGCGGCGTGCTGCCCGCCGCCTGCTTCGCGGCGCTGCCGCGCGCCGTGCCGCGACCTGCGCTGGCGGCGCCAGCGGTCGGGCTGGTGATCCAGGGCAACAACCTCGCGCAACTGCTCGCCCCGCCCTTGATCGGCGCGCTGGCGGGGCTCGGCTGGGGCTTCGCGGCGCTGCCGCTGCTGCTGGCGGGCGCCCTGGCGATGCTGGCCGGCCGCGCGCTGCGATGAGTGGCTTGCCGGGGCTGGCGCGCGCGTCCTAGCCTCACGCCCAGGCGATCCGCGCATGAGATCGCGCTCAGGGGATTTGGCGCCAGCACGCCATCATTGAGGGGATTCCGCATGACCGCCGCCTTCGATCGCCGCCGCCTGCTCGGCCTTGCCGCCGGCGCCGCCACCCTGCCGCTGCTGCCGCGCGCCGCCGAGGCGCGCTCGCTGGAGCAGATCCTGTCCGCGCGGCGCATCCGCGCCGGCATCAACCCGACGCTGCCGCCGATGGGCCTGTTCAACGAGCGCAACCAGATCGACGGCTTCGACGCCGACATCGCGCGTGAGATCGCGCGCCGCATGAATGTCGAGCTCGAGATCGTGCAGGTCGGCTCGCCGGACCGCATCCCCTTCCTGCAGTCGGACCGCATCGACATCGTGTTGGGCTCCATCACCCGCACCGTCGAGCGCGCGCTGGTCATCGACTACACCGTGCCGCTGCACACGCAGTCGATGGTGGTGCTGACCAAGGCCAGCGGCACGGCCGTGCCGATCAACACGCCGGCCGACCTCAACAACCGCGCGGTGCGCCTGGTGCAGGTGCGCGGCACGGTGGGCATCCCCTGGATCCAGGCCAATGCGGCGCAGGCGCAGGTGACGCTGCTCGACAACTATCCCGACTGCTTCCGCGCCCTGGCGCAGGGCCGCGCGGACGCGATGGTCGACGTGGCCGAGAGCGTGGTCATCCCGATGCGCAACTTCCCCGTCCAGTGGAAGATCCTGGACGAGGTGCTGGCCAGCTTCTGGGTCGGCATCGGCGTGCAGAAGGGCAACACGGCGCTGAAGGACGTGCTGAACGTGATCCTGTTCGAACTGCATCGCTCGGGCTTCGTGAACACGACCTGGCAGAAGTATTTCGGCGTGCCGATGACGACGCCGATCCCCTTCAATCCCATGTTCTGATTTGTCCGCGTGACACTGCAATACGGGCAGGTATGGCAATACCTGCCCGACTTCCTGCTCGGCGCCCTGACGGCTCTGTGGATCGCAGGCGTTGCCTTCGCGGGCGGGCTTGGCATCGGGCTGGTGGGGGCGGCGGTGCTGACCTTCGGCCCCTGGCCGCTGCGTGCGCTGGTGACCGCCTATGTGCGGTTCTTCACCTACACGCCGCAACTCGTGCAGATCTTCTTCCTGTTCTTCGCGCTGCCGGAGATGGGGATCATCCTCTCGCCCGTCGCCGCGGTGCTGATCGGCATGACGCTCAATGCCGGCGCCTACCTCACCGAGATCGAGCGCGCGGGCTTCGCGAGCGTGCCGCGCGCCGAACTGGATGCGGCGGAGACGCTGGGTTTCTCGCGCGCGCAGACGGTCTGGTACGTGATCGCGCCGCATGTGGTGCGCGCGCTCTATCCGGCGCTGTCCAACCACTACATCATCATGACGCTCGGCACCTCCATGGCGGCGATCTTCGGGGTGGAGGAACTCACCGGCCGCGCGCTCAACGCCAACGCCATCTCCTTCCGCTCGGTCGAGATCTTCTCCGTCGTCGCGGTCATCTATGTGGCGCTCACCATCATCGCCTCCACCGCGCTGTGGGTGCTCGGGCGCTGGCTGTTCCGCGTGAAGGCGAAGGTGTTCTGACATGAGCGCCTGGGACATCGTCCTCGCCGAGGCGCCGCGCTTCTTCACCTGGTGGAACCTGCGCTTCCTCTTCATCGCGCTGGGCAACACGCTGATCGCCAGCGTGGCGGGCTGCGCCATCGGCTACGCGATCGGCTTCCTCATGGCCACGCTGCGCCTGCCGCAGCTCATGCCCGTGGGCGCGGTGCGTGCGGCGGCGATCCTCTGGGTGGAGATCTTCCGGCGCATCCCCTTCCTGGTGCTGCTGCTGCTGGTCTTCTTCCTCAGCCAGTTCGCGAAGATCGAGGCCCCGCTCTGGGTCATCGCCGTCACCGCCGTGGCGCTGCGCATGAGCGCGCTCGCCGCCGAGAACATCCGCGGCGGCTTCGAGACGGTGCGCCCCACGCAGTGGGAAGCCGCGCTGACCATGAACCTGCCGCCCTGGACGGTGCTGCGCCGCGTCATCCTGCCGCAGAGCTGGCGCGTGATCCTGCCGCCCTCCATCGTGCATGTGCTGAGCATGGTGAAGGAGACCTCGCTGGTCAGCCAGATCGGCTTCATCGAGATCACCTTCGCGGCGAAGATGCTGACCCAGCGCGGCTTCTCCGCGCTGCTCACCTACGGCACGGCGCTGGTGCTGTATTTCTGCGTGAGCTGGGCGCTGGCCAATCTCGGCCGCTACCTGGAACGCCGCCTTACAACCCGCTCGCCCGCATCGCGGCGATCAGCATCGCTGCTTCCGGCCCCGTGACGGGCGGCTGCGGCGGGCGGATCGCGGCATCGGCGATGATCCCCATCTCACGCAGGCAGAATTTCAGCCGCGCCGTCGCCCGCCCGCCCGGCGGCGCGCCATAGATCGCCTCGGCGAGGGGTTCGAGCTTCTCATGCAGCGCCCGCGCGCCGGGCAGGTCATTCGCGCGCACCGCGGCGTCGAGGGCGACGATCTCATCCGGCAGCAGATCCGCGAGCGACACCAGGCTGCCATCCGAGCCATGCACGTAGCAGGCAAACAGATGCTCATCGCCACTGGCACACACCGCGACATCGGGCCGCTTCGCGCGCACCGCGCGGCGCAGCGCGTCGTAGGAATCGACCTCCCACCCGCCTTCCTTGATTCCGACCACCTCGGGCATGTCGAGCAGCGCGTCGAGCGTCTCCGGCGTGAAACCCATGCGGCCGGCGGCATGATGCGCCTGGAACAGCCAGATCGGCATGCCCGGCACGGCGTCGCGGATCGTGTGATGGTGCAGCAGTGATTGCGCGGTGGAGTGCGCCAGCGCGAAGCTGTTGGGCAGGAAGACCATGATGGCATCCGCGCCGGCCTCGCGCGCGTCACGCGCCTCGGCGGCGGCTTCCAGGCTGCTTTCGGCATTCACGCCCGCGACGACGATGCGCGTGGCACCGATCGTGGCGACGGTGACTTCGACGGCCCGCTGCTTTTCCGCGCGAGTCAGGCAAAAGTTCTCGCCGGCATGGCCGTTCATCAGCACGCCGGCGATGCCCTCGCGCAGCACGCAATGCGCGGTGTGGCGCGCATAGCTCTCCCAATCCGGCGCGAAATCGCTGCCGCGCATCGGCAGCACCGTCGAGGGATAGATGCCGTGGAAGCGGTTCGGGCCTTCGGGAATCATGCGGCGTCCCTTTGCAGCAGACGATCGATCGGAAACAGCGGCAGCTCCGGCGCCTGGCCGAGGATCGCCTGCGCCAGCAGCTTCCCCATATAGGGGCCGCTGGTGTAGCCCGAATGCACGCTGCCGATGATCCAGGCATCGGCAATGCCGGGGATCGGCCCGATGGCCGGCAGCGCATCCGCCGTCTCGGCCTCCAGCCCCAGCCAGGCGCGCACCACGCGCGCCTCGCGCAGCGCGGGGATGGTGTAGGCGGCGAGGCGCACATTGCCGAGGAAACTCTCCGGCTTCACCGCGAGGCCGCCGCGCGCGCGGTCGCCAATGCCCTGCCAGCCGCCGCCGATCAGCACCGTGCCGTTCTCATACTGCTTCAGGCTGAGCAGGCCCGATGCGACGCCGAGCACCGTGCGCATCACAGGTGCGAGGCGCTCCGTCACCACCAGCTGGTTGATCAGCACCTTGATCGGCAGGCTCACACCAAGCCAGGCCGCCATCTCCTGCAGCCACACCCCGCCCGCCAGCACCACGCGCTTCGCCGCGATCGCTCCCTGCGCCGTGTCCAGCGTGAAGCCGGGATCGATGCCGCGCACCGCGCAATTCTCCAGCAGGGTCACGCCGGCATGGCGCAGCGCGGGCGCGAAGGCGCGGCCCGTGAGATAGGCGCTCGTGAATCCATCGATCGGGCAATGCCCGACCAGGAGCGCCTTGTCGGAGAGCCCCGGCTCGATCTCACGCGCCCGCGCGGGCGTGACGAGCTCGATCGGCGCACCGGCCTGGCGGCGGAAATGCGCGCGCTCCTCCAGCATCGCCGCCTCGCGCTCGGTGAAGGCCACCGAGAGGCCGGGGCAGGAGACAGCGCGCACGCCGCCGCCATCGCACCATTCCGGCATGCGCAGCCACATCTCATGCGCGCGCAGCGCATAGGGCACCAGCGCGGCGCGGGTCATCTGCATGGTCAGCGTGCCGGCATTCACGCCCGAGGCCTCGCGGCAGATCGCGCCGCGGTCGAGCAGCACCACCTTCATGCCGGCGCGGGCGAGGAACAGCGCCGTGCTGCACCCCATCACCCCCGCACCGACGATGGCGACGTCGTAGCTCACTAGATCGGCGCCGGTGCGGGCACGGGGATGTCCGCATAGTCGAATTCGCCCAGCAATGCCGCCATCGGCACGGGCCGCAGCGGCAGGCGCCCGGTGGCGAAGCCCGCCTTTTCCCGCCCGCCGACGCGCGCGGCGACGATCTCGGCCGCGCTCTCGCCGCACATCCGCCCCTGGCAGGGGCCCATGCCGCAGCGCGTATATTGCTTCACCTGGTTCATGTCGGTCGCACCATCCGTCAGCGCGGCCTCGATCTCGGCGCGGGTCGTGCCCTCGCAGCGGCAGATGATGGTTTCGGGCGCGATGGCGGCGACGAGGGCGGGGCGCAGCGCCATCATGCGTGCCATGGCCCCGCCGGCGCGCGCGGCGCGGGCGAAATCCTGCGCCGGGGCGGCGCGTGCGGCGGCATGGGCGGCCGCATCGAGCATCCCGAGATCATGGAGCGCGGCCAGCGCCGCGAGCCGCCCGGCAGCCGGCGCCGCCGCCGCGCCACGCACGCCCGATCCATCGCCGGCGGCGTAGAGCAGCGGGATGGAGGTTCGCCGATCCGCATCCAGCACCGGCACCCAACCGCCATCCTCGGGCGCGTAGCGATGCGCCGCGCGGAAGGCGCGCGTGGCCTCGGTGGCGGGCACCAGCCCATGGCCGATGCACAGCGCATCGGCCTCGATCACCCGCGCGGCGCTGCCGTCATGCCGGGCGATGCGCACGCGCCGCAGCGCCTGCTCCCCTTCGGCGGCGAGCACGCGATGGCCATGCAGCGCCGGCACGCCGGCCCGCAGCAGGGAGGCGCGCCAGGCGATCCCCCGCGCCAGCAGGTCCGGCCGCGCGGCGAGGCCGGGCAGCGCGCGCAGCCACTCGCCCTGCGCCGCGAGATCGACCACGGCGGCCACCTCCGCACCCGCCTTCAGCAGCTTCGCGGCCACGACGAAGAGCAGCGGGCCCGCCCCCGCCACCACCACCCGCCGCCCGGGCAGCACGCCCTGCGCCTTCAGCAGGATGGTCGCCGCGGCAAGACCGAGCACGCCGGGCAGCGTCCAGCCGGGGAAGGCGAGGATGCGCTCATGCGTGCCGGTGCACAGCACCAGGGCGCGCGCCGAAAGCGCGAAGGGCGTGCCCTCGGCGTCCAGCGCATCGAGGCGGAAGGGCGCGCTCTCCTCGCCCTGCGGCACCAGCGGCCCGCCGCCCACGCCCCAGACGCGACAGCCGGTGCGGATCTCCGCCCCGCTCGCCGCCAGCGCGGCGCGCAGCGCATCGCCGGCCTCGCGGTCGGCATCGGGCGGAATCGCGAAGCCCGGCGGCGGCGCGCGATAGACCTGCCCACCGGGGGCGGGGCTTTCCTCCAGCAGCACCACGCGCGCGCCGCGTCGCGCGACCTCGGTCGCGGCGGCCATGCCGGCGGGGCCGGCGCCGAGCACGGCGATGTCGTGACTCATGCGCTGGTCACCACCAGCCCCGCGCGCACCGGCACGAGGCAGGCCTGCGCAAGCCGTCCCTCCACGCGCACCAGACATTGCTGGCAGACGCCCATCATGCACAGCGCCGCGCGCGGCCGTGCCGGATCGAGCCCCTCGCCAAGCCTTCGTATACCGGCAGCGAGCAGCGCCGCCGCCACGCTCTCGCCCGCCGGGGCGTGCACGGTTGTGCCGTTGAAGGTGAAGGCCACGGCGGCGGGGCGCGCGATGCCTACGATGCGAAGAGTCTCTGCCACGGTCCCGAGCATATCCGGCTCCACCGCCGCGTCCATGCCCCCGCAGGCCGCTTGACGAACACCGTTCGCGGCACGGACACTTCACGCGCAGCATGGCGGAGCATGGATTTGGCGTTCCTGGCGCTCGAGAACCTGTCGGCGAGCTATGGCGGCGCGCAGGATGTGTTGCGCGACGTGACGCTGAGCTTCCGCCAGGGCGAGGTGGTGGGGCTGATCGGCCCCTCCGGATCCGGCAAATCCTCGCTGCTGCGCGCGCTGGTGGGGCTGCTGCGGCCGCGCGCGGGGCGTGTCACCATCGGCGGCGAGGTGGTGGACTATGCCAGCCGTGCCAGCCTGCGCGCGGCGCGGGACCGCTTCGCCATCGTCTTCCAGCAATACAACCTGTTCCAGAACATGACCGCGCTGCGCAACGTCGCCATCGCGCCCACGCTGGTGAAGAAGCGAAAGCCCACCGAAGTGGAGGCCGAGGCCCGCGCGCTGCTCACCAAGGTCGGGCTCGGCGCGAAGTTCGACGCCTATCCGGACGAGCTTTCCGGCGGGCAGCAGCAGCGCGTGGCGATCGCGCGCGCGCTCGCGCTGCGCCCGGACATCCTGCTGCTCGATGAGGTCACCAGCGCGCTCGACCCCGAGTTGGTGAACGAAGTGCTCGACACCATCCGCACCCTGCAGCGGGAGGGCATGACCATGCTGATCGTGAGCCACGAGATGGCCTTCATCCGCGAGGTCGCCTCCACGGTGGTGTTCATGGACCAGGGCCGCGTCGTGGAGTCCGGCCCGCCCGCGCAGATCTTCGACGCCCCGCAAAGCCCGCGCCTGAAGGACTTCACCGCGAAGATCCTGCGCCACTGACCCGAACCGAAGGACACCAGGACCATGCCCTATGTCGCGCCCGGGATGCATCTGCTGCAGGGGGCCATCGACTGCCACGTCCATTGCGCGCCGCATCTCAACGGCCGCTCGGTGAACGTGTTCGAGGCCGTGCGCCAGGCCGCCGCGGCGGGCATGCGCGCCATCGGCATCATGTGCAACTTCCAGAACACCTCGGGCTTCGCCGCGCTGGCGAATGACGAGCTCGGCCATCTCGGCTGCCAGGCCTTCGGCGGCGTCATCATGCAGCCCACGGCGGGGGGCATCACGCTGGAGGTCGCGAAGGCCGCGATCGGCTATGGCTACGGCCCGGGCACAGGCGCGCGCTTCGTCTCGCTCCCCACGCATCACACGCGCGCCGTCGCGATCAAGGAAGGGCGCAGCCCCGCCTTCATCGAGACCACCTTCTTCATCCCCGACAATGACGTGATCCCGGACCCCGTGCCGGCGATCATGGATCTCTGCGCCGAGCGCAACGTCACCTTCGATTGCGGCCATGTCTCGGGCCGCGAGGCCGTGCTGCTGACCGAGGAAGCCAAGCGCCGCGGCGTGCCGCGCGTGCGCACCCATGGCAGCCGTTTCACGGTGGAGGAGATCCGCGCCATCACCGCGGCCGGCGGCTATGTCGAGTTCTCCTTCTTCATCCTCACCCATGCGACGCAGGTCGGGCTGACGCATGTGGATGAGGAGAAGCACAAGACCACGGTCAGCGCGACGATCCAGGACTACACGCCGCGCATCCGCGCCGCTGGCGACCGCGCGATCCTGTCTTCCGACGCCGGCGTCTTCCTGCTGCCGCCGCCGGTCGAGGCCTTCCGCGAATACCTGCTGCTGGTGCAGAGCGAGGGCTTCACCGAAGCGGAGATCCGCCGGATGACCTCGACCAATCCGGCGGCGCTCTTCGATCTCGATTAGTGCGAGAGCAGGACCGGCACCGTCATCCGGGCGAGGATCCCGCGCGTCACGCCACCGAACACCATCTGGCGCAGCCGCGAATGGCCATAGGCGCCCATCACGATCAGATCGGCGCCGAGATCGGCGGCGCTGTTCAGCAGCACATCGGCCTCCGGCACATCGCGCGAGACCACCTGCTGCGCGGCGGCCTTCACGCCATGGCGGGCGAGGTGCTGCGCCATGTCGGCGGCGGGCAGCGCGCCGTGGCCGTCCAGCCCCTGGCTCGGGTTGATGGCGAGCACCACCACCTCGGCCGCGCCGGTCAGGAAGGGCAGGGCATCCGCCACGGCGCGCGCGGCCTCGCGCGTCGCGTTCCAGCCGATCAGCACACGCTCGCCCACCGCGCCGAAATGGCCCGCATAGGGCACCATCAGCACCGGGCGGCCGGAGGCGAAGAGCGCGCCTTCCAGCAGATCCTCCGCGAAGCGGGCGGTATCGCCGCCGGGGCGCGGCTGGCCGAGGATGGTGAGGTCGGCGTGGCGCGCCTGCATGGCGAGGTTCTCCACCGCCCGGCCGCGCACCGCGCGCCACTCGCCGCTGAGGCCGTCCCGCCGAAGGCGGTCCTCGAACCTCACCTGGGCGGCGGCGGCCTCGGCCTCATCCTCCTCGCGCAGCCGCGCCATCACCAGGCCGAGCGCGGCACCGCCCGCATCGGCGGTGAGGCCCGCGGGCATCTGCGCCTCGCTCGCATGCAGCCCGACCAGATGCGCGCCATGCCGCGCCGCCAGCGCCGCCGCCAGGTCGAGCCGCGCCGTGCCCTGGGCCGAGGCATCGAGATGCACCAGCAGATCCTTCAACGCCATCATCCTGCTCCTTCCGCGGGCATGTCGGGGCGAGTGTGCCGCCGCCCGGCCGCGCCGGCCTTGATCCGCCGCAAGCCGCGGGTGCGGCACGCGCCTTGCCTGGGCCTGCGCCCATGACCCAGGACGATGCCCCCCTTGCCGCCCAGGCCCAGGCCGCTGCCGCGGTGCTGAACCTGCCCCTCGCGCCCGCGCATCTGCCGGGCGTGCTCGCCAGCCTGAAGGTGGCGGCGGGGGCGGCGGCCCTGATCGCGCGCGTGCCGCTCACCCCGGCGGATGAGCCGGACCGATGAGCGCCGCGGAGATCGCCGCCGCCATCCGCACCGGGCGCCGGCGTGCCGTGGCGGTTGCGGAAGCGGCGCTGGCGGATATCGCCGCGCGCAACCCGGCGCTCAACGCCTTCACCGAGGTCACCGCCACGCGCGCTTTGGCCGAGGCCGCGGCCGTGGATGCGGCGGTGGCGGCGGGGCACGATCCCGGCCCGCTCGCGGGCGTGCCGGTGGCGGTGAAGAACCTGTTCGATCTCGCGGGCCTGCCGACCCGCGCTGGTGCCGCGCTGCGCGCCGATGCCGCGCCGGCCCGGGACGACGCCTTCGTGGTGGCGCGGCTGCGCGCCGCGGGCGCCATCATCATCGGCGCCACCAACATGGATGAATTCGCCTTCGGATTCACCACCGAGAACAGCCATGACGGGCCGACGCGCAACCCGCATGACCCGACGCGCGTCGCGGGCGGTTCCTCGGGCGGGTCGGCGGCCGCGGTGGCGGCGGGGCTGGTGCCGCTGGCCATCGGCACGGATACCAACGGCTCCATCCGCGTGCCGGCGGCGCTGTGCGGCGTCTTCGGCCTGAAGCCGAGCTTCGGGCGGCTGTCGCGGCGCGGCGCCTTTCCCTTCGTGGCTTCCTTCGACCATGTCGGGCCCTTCGCGCGCGACCTCGCGGATCTCGCCTTGGCCTATGCCGCCATGCAGGGGGCGGATCCTGCCGACCCCGCGCAGGTCGTAGCACCCGCGACGGCCGTGACGCTCGACCCGGATCTTTCCGGGCTGCGCATCGCTCGCCTGGGTGGGCATTTCGCGGAAGGCGGCCATGCGGAGGCTTTCGCCGCCGCCGACCTCGCCGCGCGCTGCCTCGGCGCCACCACCACCATCGCGCCGCCGCTCGCCGCCGAGGGCCGCGCCGCCGCGCTGCTCATCACGCTCGCGGAAGGGGCGAGCGTGCACCTGGCGGATCTGCGGGCCCGCCCCGAGGCCTTCGACCCGATGACGCGCGACCGATTCCTCTCCGGCGCGCTGCTGCCGGCGCAATGGGTGATCCAGGCGCAGCGCGTGCGCGGGCTGTGGCGCGCGGCGATGGCGCGGGTCTTCGCCGATCACGACCTGCTGATCGCGCCCTGTGTGCCCTTCGTCGCGCCCCCCATCGGCACGGCGATGATCGAGGTGGCCGGGCGCGCCGTGCCCGCGCGGCCGCAGCTCGGCTGGTTCACGCAGCCCATCTCGGCCATCGGCCTGCCCGCGATGGCCGTGCCGCTCGCCGATCCCGCCAGCGCGGGCGAGCCTGGCGGCCTGCCCGTGGCGGTGCAGTTGATCGCGCCCCCCTGGCGGGAGGATATCCTCTTCCGCGCTGCCGCCGCCCTGGTGCGCGCCGGCTTTGCCGCATCGCCGAAACCCAAGGATCCCGCCTGATGGAACTCGACATCCCCGAGGTGCACGCCGAGGTCACCGCTGCCTTCCAGCGCTACGAGAAGGCGCTGGTGACCAACGACGTGGCCGTGCTGGACGAGCTGTTCTGGAACAACGAACGCACCATCCGCTATGGCGCCACCGAGATCCTGCACGGCTATGCCGAGATCATGGCGTTTCGCGCATCCCGCCCCTCGGTGGGGCTCGAACGGACGCTGATCCGCACCGTGATCAGCACCTATGGCCGGGATTTCGCCACCGCCAACACGACCTTCGACCGCAACGGCAAGACCGGGCGGCAGAGCCAGACCTGGGTGCGCATGCCGGAGGGCTGGCGCGTGGTCTCGGCGCATGTCTCCTTCCTGGCCGGTTGAGTCCTGAGCGGCTGACTCCTGGGCGGTTGACCGGGGGCGCCGCCGCCGCCTAACTCGGCGGATGGATGTCTTCTCCCTGACCGGCAATGTGGCGCTGGTGACGGGCGCCTCCGGCGCGCTCGGCGGGCATTTCGCCCGCGTGCTGCACGGCGCTGGCGCGCAGGTCGCGCTGGCGGCGCGACGGCCCGAGGCGGTGGCGGCCCTGGCCGAGGAACTCGGCCCGCGCGCCATGGCGGTGGCGCTGGACGTGACCGAGGAAGCCTCGATCGCCGCGGCCCTGGACGTGGTGCAGCAGCGCTTCGGCCCGGTGACGCTGCTGGTGAACAATGCCGGCATCGCCGCGACGCGGCCCTTCCTGGATCACAGCGCGGCGGATTGGGACCAGGTGATGCAGGTCGATCTGCGCGGCGCCTTCCTGATGGCGCAGGCGGCGGCGCGGGGCATGGTGGCGGCTGGGCAGGGGGGTGCGATCGTCAACATCGCCTCCATTCTCGGTGCGCGGGTGATCCCGGGTGTCGCGAGCTATTCGGCGGCGAAGGCGGGGCTCGTGCATCTCACGCGGCAGATGGCGGTGGAGCTTGCGCGGCATCGCATCCGCGTGAACGCGCTCGCGCCTGGCTACATCGCCACCGACATCAACGCGGATTTCTTCGCGAGCGAGGCCGGGCAGGCGCTGGTGAAGCGCGTGCCGCAGCGCCGGCTCGGCACGCTCGACGACCTGACCGGGCCCTTGCTGCTGCTGGCCTCGCCAGCGGGGGCGCATATGACCGGCAGCGTGGTGACGGTGGATGGCGGGCATTCGGTGAACAGCCTCTAGGACGCACAAGATGGACTTTTCCCTGCCTCCCGAGATCGATGCGGTGCGCCTGCGCGTGCGCGACTTCGTGGACCAGCGGCTGATCCCGCTCGAGGCCGATCGCGCGAGCTATGACGCGCATGAGAACATCACGCCCGCGCTTCTGCGCACGCTGCGCGCCGAGGCGAAGGCGGCGGGGCTCTGGGCCTTGCAGATGCCCAAAAGCCGCGGTGGCGGTGGCCTGCCCGTGGTCGGCATGGCGGCCTGCTATGAGGAGATGAACCGCTCCATCTTCGGCCCTGTCGTGTTCAATTCCGCCGCCCCCGACGACGGCAACATGATCGTGCTGGAGAAGGTGGCGACCGAGGCGCAGAAGGCGCGCTGGCTGCAGCCCATCGTGGATGGCGCGGTGCAATCCAGCTTCGCGATGACCGAGCCCGATGGCTGCGGCAGCGACCCGGGCCTGACCTATACGCGCGCTGAACGCATCGGCAACGATCGTTGGCGCATCACGGGCCGCAAGCACTACATCACCGGCGCGGGCGAGGCGAAGCATTTCCTGCTGATCGCCCGGACCTCGGATGATGAGCGGCGGGGCCTCACCTGCTTCCTGTTCCATGCCGACCAGCCGGGCTGGAGCATCGTGCGCCGCATCCCGATCATGGGGCCGGAGGAGCATGGCGGGCATTGCGAACTCGCCTTTGATGGCCTGGAGATTCCCGACGAGAACGTGCTGATGGGCGTGGGCGACGGGCTGAAGCTCACGCAGATCCGCCTCGGCACGGCGCGGCTCACGCATTGCATGCGCTGGCTCGGCATGGGGCGGCGCGCGCTGGAAGTCGCGATGGCGCGCATCGGTGAGCGCCAGAGCTTCGGCCAGAAGCTGATCGACCGAGAGAGTGTGCAGGGGCTGGTCGGCCAGGCCGCGATGGAGCTCGAGATCGGCCGACTGCTGACCATGAAGGCCGCCTGGGTGCTCGACCAGGGCGGGTTTGCGCGCAAGGAGGTCTCGATGGCGAAGATCGTCGTCGCGGATGCGCTGCACAAGGCGGTGGACACGGCGCTGCAACTGCTCGGCGCGCGCGGCTATTCGAAGGACACGCCGGTCGAGTGGATGTATCGCTATGCGCGCCAGGCGCGGCTGGTGGATGGCGCGAGCGAGGTGCACCGCATGGTGCTGGCGAATTTCCTGCGCCGCGAGGGCCGCGATTTCTTCGCCTGGGGCAAGCATGAATGAGTCCGCGCTGCGCGACTGGCTGGTACGCGCCACCGGGGATGCCGCGCTCATCATCACCGCGCTGACGCGGCTCTCCGGCGGCGCGATCCAGCAGAATTTCGCCCTCGATGTGATGGTGCAGGGCGCGCCGCAGCGCTGGGTGTTGCGCAGCGATGCGCCGGCGACGCTGGCGGTGAGCCATTCGCGCGCCGCGGAATTCGCCCTGCTGCAGGCGGCGGCCGCGGCCGGCGTCACCGTGCCGGCGCCGCTTTTCCTGTGCGAGGATGCGGGCGTCATTGGCCGGCCCTTCTTCGTCATGCAGCGTGTGGAGGGCATCGCCGCGGCGCATCGCGTGGTGAAGATGTTCCCCGCGACGGGCGATGCGATGGCGCGCGCGCTGGGTGCGGAACTTGCCAAGCTGCACCGCATCCGCCCGCCGCGCGCGGACCTCGCCTTTCTCGGCGCGCCGCCGGCCGATGCCGCGCTGGCGGGCATCGCCGCGCTGCGCGCGCGGCTTGATGCGGCGGGCACGCCGCGGCCGGTGCTGGAATGGGGGCTGCGCGCGCTGGAGCGTGCTGCCCCGCCGCCCCTGCCGCCCGTGCTCTGCCACAATGATTTCCGCACCGGCAACATCATGCTCACGCCGGATCGCGTTTCCGCCGTGCTGGACTGGGAATTCGCCGGCTGGGGGGATCCGCATGCCGATCTCGGATGGTTCTGCGCCAAGTGCTGGCGCTTCGGCCAGGTGGCGAAGGAGGCCGGCGGCATCGGTGCCCGTGCGGCCTTCGAGGCCGGCTACGCGGCGCATCACGCGATCGATCGCGCGCGCCTGCCCTGGTGGGAACTCTTCGCGACGATCCGCTGGGCGGTGATCGCCGCCGACCAGGCGATGCGTCACCTCTCGGGCGAGGAACGGAGCCTGGAACTCGCGCTCACCGGCCATATCGTGCCGGAACTGGAATGGGATATCCTCGCCATGGCCGAGGCGCTCTGATGTGGGAGAAACCCGACGCCGCCGATCTCCTCGCCACGGCGCGCGAGGTCGTGCTGAACGAGATCCTGCCGCATCTACCGCCCGAGAGGGCCATCGCCGCGCGCATGGTCGCCGCCGCCATCGCGATCGCGCAGCGGGAGCAGACTGCGGTGCCAATTCCCGCGCGCGACCTTGCCGCCTTGGCCGCCGAGATCCGCGCCGGGCGGCATGATCCCGGCACGGCGACGCATGCGGAGGTCGCCGCCTTCCTGCGCGACTACGCCCGCGCGCGCGCCGCGGTCAGCGCACCGAAGGCGCTGGGATGATCGTGCCGCTGCACGCGCCGAAGCCGATGCGGGCATAGCCTTCGCGCACCGCATAGGCGCTCAGCGTCACCGTATCGCCATCCTCGAGGAAGCGCCGCGTCTCGCCCGAGGCGAGCGCCACCGGCTGCTTGCCGCCGCGCGTGATCTCGAGCAGCGAGCCATAGCCGCTTTCCTCCGCCGTCGAGAGCGTGCCCGTGCCGAGCAGGTCGCCGGGATTGAGGTTGCACCCCGCGCAGGCGTGATGCGCGACCAGCTGCGCCGCGGTCCAGTACATCGCGCGCGCATCGCTGAGGCCGAGCCGGTGCGCGGGCAGGCCCTGCGCGCGCAGGCCCGGCGTCATCAGATGCACCTCCAGCGTCAGGGCAAGGGCGCCCTGGGCCTGGTCCTGCTCATCCCACAGATAGTCCATCGGGCGCGGATCGCCTGCCGGGCGCGGCGGCTGCGCGACGCGGAAGGGCGCGAGTGCTTCGGGCGTGATGATCCAGGGGCTGATGGTGGAGCCGAAGCTCTTGGCCAGGAAGGGGCCGAGCGGCTGGTACTCCCAGCCCTGGATGTCGCGCGCCGACCAGTCGTTCAGCAGCCCATAGCCTGCGATGTGCTGCGCCGCCTCGCCGATCGGGATCGGCGTGCCGAGCGCATTGCCCGGACCGATCCAGATGCCGAGTTCCAGCTCGTAGTCGAGGTTGCGGCTGGGGCCGAAGCTCGGCGTCTCTTCCGTCGCGGGTTTGCGCTGGCCGTTGGGGCGATGCAGCGCGGCGCCGCTCGGCACGATGGAAGAGGCACGGCCGTGGTAGCCGATGGGCACGTATTTGTAGTTCGGCATCAGCGGCGCGTCGGGGCGGAACAGCCGCCCGACATTCGTCGCATGCTGGATGCCGGCGTAGAAATCCGTGTAGTCGCCGATGCGCGCGGGCAAATGCAGCGTGCAGGCGGCGGCGTCATGCAGCAGCGGGCGCACGCGTGCTTCGTCACGCGAACCTTCTTCGAGCAGGGCGAAGAGCTGCGCGCGCAGCGAGCGCCGCGGCCCCGCGCCGAGGGCGAGCAGACCGTTCAGCGCCCCGCCCGCGGCAGCGCGCGCGGCCGTGTCGGCTTCGGAACAGAAAAGCCCGGCTACCTGCGCGGCCTCGAGATCGAGGATGCTCTCCCCGATCGCCACCCCGGCACGCGGCGCGCCACCTGGCGGCGAGAAGACGCCGAGGGGCAGGTTCTGCAAGGGGAAGTCAGGATGGCCGTTGGCGCTGGCGACGAAGGAGCGCCGCGCCGCATCATGGGTCTCGTCGAGCATGGTCATCGCCGGGTCGGATCGAAATTCTTCTTCAGCCCCGCCCAGCAATCGACATAGTCGGCCTGGCGTTGTGCCGCGCTGGCGGCGAAGGGCGAGACACGCTGCGGCAGCCGCGTCTCCCACATGAAGGCCATGGTGTTGGCAAGCTTGTGCGGCGCGAGCTCGGCCATGCTCGCCTTGGCGAAGGCGTCGGCGTCGGGGCCATGCGGCAACATGCAATTGTGCAGCGAGAAGCCGCCGGGGACGAAGCCCTGCGGCTTCGCGTCGTACTGGCCGTAGATCAGGCCCATGAACTCGCTCATGATGTTCATGTGGTACCAGGGCGGGCGGAAGGTGTTCTCCGCCACCATCCAGCGTTCCGGGAACAGCACGAAATCGATGTTCGCCGTGCCCGGTGTTTCGGAGGGCGCGGTCAGCGCCGTGAAGATCGACGGGTCCGCATGGTCGAAGAGCAGCGGCCCGACCGGCGAGAAGCGTCTGAGATCGTATTTGTAGGGCGCGTAATTGCCATGCCAGGCGACGACGTCGAGCGGGCTGTGGCCGATCTCGCTCTCATAGAGATGCCCACCCCATTTCACGACGATGCGATGCGGTGCGTCGCTGTCCTCATAGCTCGCGACGGGGGAGAGGAAGTCGCGCTGATTGGCGAGGCAATTGGCGCCGATCGGCCCGCGCTCGGGCAGCGTGAAGGCGCCGCCGTAATTCTCGCAGACATAGGCGCGGGCGGGCTCCTCGTTGAAGAGCTCGACGCGGAACTTCACGCCGCGCGGCAGCACCGCGATCTCGCCGGGCGCGATGTCGATCACGCCGAATTCCGTGCGGAAGCGCAGGCGGCCCTGCTGGGCGATCACCATCATCTCGGCATCGCAGTTCCAGAAGGCCTCGGCGCCCATGCTGCGCGTCACCAGCGCGATATGCGCGGCCATGCCGGCCTGCGCGGCCGCATCGCCGCAGGTTGTGATGGTGTGCAGGCCTGTGAGGAAGGTCAGGCCCGCCTCCGGCAGGGGTAGCGGGTCCCAGCGCAGCGGCTGGATCGGCAGGTCGGAGTCCGGCGCCGGCGCGCTCAGCCAGAGCCGCGCATCGATGCGCCGGAAATGGCCGATATGCGCGACACTCGGGCGGATGCGGTAGAGCCAGGAGCGCGCATTGCTGGCGCGCGGCGCGGTGAAGGGGGAGCCGCTGAGCTGCTCGGCATAGAGCCCATAGGCGCAGCGCTGGGGCGAGTTGCGGCCCATCGGCAGGGCGCCGGGCAGGGCCTCGGTCTCGAAGGAATTGCCGAAGCCCGAGAGATAGCCGGTGCTGCCGGTCAAGGTCTGTTGCGGGGTGATGTCCATCTGGGCCTGCCTCCTCACGCCTTTGCCCCAGTATAGCGCAGCCGCTTTGGCCGCGCGCCCCCTGTTGCGTCGTGCGCCGCCGCGCGCCACGCTTGAGCAGGACACGGAAGAGACGCCCCGCCATGAGCCTTCGCGGCCGCGCCTGCATCGTCGGCGCCTATGAGCACCCCACCCGCAAGGCCGAGGACAAGTCGGTCGCGCAGCTGCATGCCGAGGTCGCCTTCGGCGCGCTGCAGGATGCGGGGCTCACCGCGCGCGACGTGGATGGCTATTTCTGCGCCGGGGACGCGCCGGGCATGGGGCCGCTCTCCATGGCGGATCACCTCGGCCTCGATCGGCTCAGGCATCTCGACAGCACCGATCTGGGGGGCTGCTCCTACCTGGCGCATGTCGCCCATGCCACGGCGGCGATCGCGCTGGGCCGCTGCGATGTCGCGCTGATCACCCTGGCGGGCCGGCCGCGGAGCGAGGGCCAGGCGACCGGCACGGCGGCACGCGCGCAGCAGGCGACGGTGCCGGACGATCCCTTCGAAATACCGATGGGCCGCACCGTGGCCGCGGCCTATGCGCTATGCGCGATGCGTCACATGCACGATTTCGGGACGACCAGCGAGCAGCTTGCCTGGATCAAGGTCGCCGCCAGCCACCACGCGCAGCACAACCCGCATGCGATGCTGAAGAAGGTGGTGACGGTGGAGGAGGTCCTGGCCTCGCCGCTGGTGGCCGATCCGCTGCATCGTCTCGATTGCTGCGTCATCAGCGATGGCGGCGGCGCGCTGGTGGTCACGCGCCCCGAGATCGCGCGCAGCCTGAAGCGGCCGGTGGTCAGCGTGCGCGGCACGGGTGAGACGATGAAGGGCCAGTCCGGCGGCTATCCGGACCTGACCTTCTCCGGCGCCCAGGCCAGCGGCGCGCGCGCCTTCGCGGAAGCCGGCGTGACGCCCGCCGACATCAAATACGCCTCGATCTATGACAGCTTCACCATCACGGTGCTGATCCAGCTTGAGGATCTAGGCTTCTGCGCGAAGGGGGAGGGCGGGCGCTTCGTGGCCGATGGCAACCTGATCAGCGGCGTCGGCCGGCTGCCCTTCAACACGGATGGCGGCGGCCTGTGCAACAACCACCCGGCCAATCGCGGCGGCATGACCAAGGTGATCGAGGCGGTGCGGCAATTGCGCGGCGAGGCGCACCCTGCGGTGCAGGTGCCGGGCTGCGACCTCGCGCTCGCGCATGGCACGGGCGGGCTGCTCGCGCACCGGCATGGCAGCGCGACGCTGATCCTGGAACGGGAGTGACCACCATGCAGGAACGCACCATTCCCGCCCCGGTCGAGGACCCGAGCACGAAGCCCTTCTGGGACGCGGCGCGCGAGGGCCGGCTGATGCTGGGCTATTGCCTGGATACGGGCCGCCACTTCTGGCCGCCCCGCAACACCTCGCCCTTCACCCTGTCCTCCAACGTCGAGCCGCGGGCGGCGAGTGGGCGTGGCGTGGTCTACAGCTTCACGGTGATGCGCGTGGCGCAGCCCTATGTGCCGGCCTTCGTGGAACTGGAGGAAGGCCCGCGCATCTTCACCAACATCGTCGATGGCGAGATCGAGGCGATCCGCATCGGCATGCGGGTGCGCCTGGAATGGAAGACGACCGAGGGCGCACCGGTGCCGATGTTCGCGCCGGCCTGACGCCGGGTTACAACCCCGGCGTGCGTGTCGCGGCCGGGGCCTCGCGATCCGTGCAGCGCTGCGGATCGGCGCGGCAGGCGCTGCGGGCGGAGGCCGCCACCTGCGCGCTGGTGCAGGCGCCGAGCAGCAGCGCCAGGGTCAGGGCCAGCGCGCGCATCAATTGAACAGGCTGCTGACCGAGCTTTCCTCGCTGATCCGCTTCATCGCCTCGGCGAGCAGCGGCGCGATGGTCAGCTGCTTGATGTTGCGCGAGACGCGCACCGCCTCGGTCGCGAGGATGCTGTCGGTCACCACCATGTGCTCGATCGCCGCCGCGCCGACGCGCGCCACCGCGCCACCGGAGAACACGCCATGCGTCACATAGACGCTGGCCGATTTCGCGCCGTTCTTCAGCAGCGCATCGGCGGCGTTGCACAGCGTGCCGCCGGAATCGACGATGTCGTCGACCAGGATGCAGTGCCTTCCCTCGACCTCGCCGATCACGTTCATCACTTCGGAGACACCCGCGCGCGGGCGGCGCTTGTCGATGATGGCGAGGTCGGTGTGGATCCGCGCGGCGATGGCGCGCGCGCGCACCACGCCGCCGACATCAGGGGAGACCACCATCAGGTCGCGCCCGGCGAAACGCTCCTGGATGTCGCGCGCGAAGAGCGGCGCGGCGAAGAGGTTGTCCACCGGGATGTCGAAGAAGCCCTGGATCTGCGCGGCGTGCAGATCCATCGTCAGCACGCGGTTGGCACCCGCCGCGGTAATGAGGTTCGCCACCAGCTTCGCCGAGATCGGCGTGCGGGGGCCGGATTTCCGATCCTGCCGGGCGTAGCCGAAATAGGGGATCACCGCCGTGATGCGCCGCGCGCTGCCGCGCTTCAGCGCGTCCAGCATGATCAGCAGTTCCATCAGGTTGTCGTTGGCGGGGTAGCTCGTGGACTGCACCACGAACACATCCTCGCCGCGGACGTTCTCATGGATCTCGCAGAAGATCTCCATGTCGGCGAAACGGCGCACGGAGGCCTGCGTCAGCGCGATGCCGAGTGAGGCTGCCACCGCCTCGGCCAATGGGCGGTTGCTGTTGCAGGCAATGATTTTCATCGGATCCGGACCCTGGCCTGGAGGCGGCCGTTAGGTAGCAACGTGACAGGAGTGAGTCCACCGCAAGCCCGCGAGGCCCAGGCATGAGCGGGCGACATGAGCAACCGGGCGGCTCATCGCCGGGCGCGGGCGGGCCGGGCGGGGGGCGGCGGTGGCGCGGGTGCGGCGGTTGGCGTGGCGGCTGCAGGCGTGGCCGGCGCATCGGCCCGCGCGGGAAAGCCGCCGGCATTCGAGACCACGTCGCGGATCCCGCCCGAGGCTTCCTCCGCCACCACCAGCGCCACATCGCCCCAGAAGCCGTTCAGCGCGCCGGCCGGCACCTCGTTCAACTGCGCGACCCGGCCCAGATCCTCGCCATCGCGGCGCGAGACGGTCCAGACGATCTCCACCCGCTGCTGCCCGCGCGCGGGGGGCGTGATGGTGACGAGGCCGGAGACGGCGTAGTCCGCGCCTTCGGCATGGTCCTGCACGACGAAGCCGAAGCCACCCAGGCGCTCGCGCATCCGCGCGGTGAGGCTGCGATTGCCATCGCCCGGCGCGCCGCGCACCGGCAGCAGCCGGATCACGGGCGGGCCGGAGCCGAAGGAACGCTCATCGCCGGTGCGTCGCTGCGCATCGACGCGCGCCAGCAGGTCCGCGAGGCTGCGCGCCGAGTCGCCGACCGCGCGGCGCAGCACCGGCTCGCCCCCCTCGACCCAGTCGCGCCCCGGGATGGGGCGGCCGGAGATCGAGCCCAGGGCGCGACCATCGGCATCGCGCAGCGCGTAGCGCGGCGTCACCATCCCGCCCTCCAGCTCGGCGATGACGACCAACTGCCAATCGAGCGGCAGGCCGGGGCCGGCGACGGTGGGAATCTCGGCGGCGTTGAGCTGCTCGGCCAACAGGCGCGAGAGGGTGGTGGCGTCGGCCTCCATCAGCCGCGCCTGCGTCGGCACCGGCACGGCGAGGCGATAACTTGGCGGCCGGGCAAGCTGCGCGCCGACGCGACCAGGCCGGCCGCGGAAAGGCTGGTTCGGGTCGCTGCCGCACGCCGCCAGCAGCAGCGGCGCCAGCAGCAGGGCGCGGCGGCGGCTAAAGGACACAGGACACCAGCATCGTCAGAATCATCAGCACCACGAACATGACCATGTAGGGCATCGCGTCTATCCCGGCAGCGCAATGGCCGAGAGCTGATGCCCTATCGGCCCTCCGCCGGCCAGGGTGGCGCGGCGGAAGCTGAAGAAATGGGCCTCCTCCGCCAGCGTGTCATGGCCCGTGGCACGGGCCTGGGCGCCGGCGGCGGCAAGCCGCGCGACGCAATAGCCGGGCAGGTCGAACTGCCAGCGATCGTCGCGCTCGCCGGGGGCGAAGTGGCGCGCATCCGCGGCCTCGCGCGCCAGCACGGCGTCGCGCAGATCGGGGCCGACCTCGTAGCTCCTCTGGGCGATGCAGGGGCCGACGACGGCCGTGATGCGCCGCGCGCCCAGCGCGCGCATGGCCTCGAGCGTGGCCTCGAGCACCCCGGCCACCGCGCCGCGCCAGCCGGCATGGGCCGCGCCGATCACGCCGGCCTCGGCATCCGCGAAGAGCACCGGCGCGCAATCGCCCGTGACGATGCCGAGCACCTGGCCGGGCCGGTCCGTCACCATCGCATCCGCGACGGGACGCTCGGCCCAGGGCTGGCGCGCATCGGCCACGGCCACCCCATGCACCTGGGTCAGGGCCAGCAGGGACTCGGCCGGATGGCCCAGCGCATCGGCGGCGCGGCGCCGATTTTCCGCGACATGGTCGGCATCGTCGCGGCCGGACAGGGAACAATTCAGGCTGGCGAAGGCCCCGCGCGAGACGCCCCCGGCGCGGGTGAAGAAGCCATGCGGCACGGCGAGGCCGGGATCGGTCAGGAAGGGGGCGGTCATGCGGGAGCGGCCTCGAAACCCGGCGGCGCCGGCAGGGCAGGGTCGCAGAGGGCGAGCACCTTGAACAGCCGCCCCATCGCCTCGGCCGCGACCAGGCGCTCGGCGCCCGAGAGGATCTCCCCCGCAAGCCTCGGCCGGGATTGGGCCAGCATGGCGGCGCGGCGCATGAGCCCGATGCGGGTCAGGAACAGCCCCTGCGGCAGCGGGCCATGGGCGGTGGCGCCGGCGGCGCGGGCGGCCCTGGCGAGGGCCGCGAAATCGACATGGGCGGTGAGGTCGGCCTCGCCCGGCTCGGCGAGGGGGTCGAGCCCCCGCGCCTGGCCGCGCACCGCCTGGAGGGACTCGCCGAAGCCGGATTCGGCCGGGCCGTAGTCGAGGAACAGCGCGGCCCCGCCCTGCGCGGCAAGGCGCGCGCTCAGGCTGGCCGCGAGGGCGATGGCGGGTTCGGACACCTCCTGCACCGCGCCCTCGGGGGCGTTGGCGGGCAAGGTGGGCGCATCCTCGGCGGCCAGCAGCACGAAGCGCCCCGCCTCGACATGGCGTTCCAGCCACACCCCGCCACGCCGCTCGAACTGGCGGATCGGCAGGGCGTCGAGGAATTCATTGGCGAGCAGGATCATCGGGCCCTCGGGCAGGGTCGCGAAATCCGCGTGCCATTGCGCCGCCGGCAGGGCGCGGGCCTGGGCGGCGCGCAGCGCGGGCGAGGTCTCGATCAGGTGCAGGCGAAGCGCGGCGCGGAAATCGGGGGCGACATCGCCGATGGCGCGCAGTGCGTCCGCCATGAGCGTGCCGCGGCCCGGCCCGGCCTCGACCAGCAGCACCGGATCGGGCCTGCCCATCTGCTGCCAGACCACGGCGGCCCAGGCGCCCAGCACCTCGCCGAAGGCCTGGGAAATCTCCGGCGCGGTGGCGAAATCCCCGGCCCGGCCGAAGGGGGAGGAAGCGCGCGCGTAATAGGCGGCGACGGCGCGCGCCATGAAGCGGTCAAGCCGCTGGACCCCTTCAAGGGCGGGCACGCGCCGTCGCCATCAGGTACAGCCCCACCAGGATCATCGGCACCGAGAGCAGCTGCCCCATCGTCGCCCCCGCGAAGAGGAAGCCCAGATGCGCGTCGGGCTGGCGGAACAACTCGCCGATGCTGCGCGCCACGCCATAGCCGGCGAGGAAGGCGCCGGTCAGGAAGCCGCGCCGCGCGCGAATGGCCGGGATCCGCACCAGCACCTGCAGCACCACCAGCAGGCAGGCCCCTTCCAGGAAGGCCTGGTAGAGCTGCGAAGGGTGCCGCGGCAGCGGCCCGCCCGTGGGGAAGACCATCGCCCAGGGCACGTCGCTGACCCGGCCCCACAGCTCGCCATTGACGAAATTGGCCAGCCGCCCGAGCCCGAGCCCGATCGGCACCACCGCCGCCACGCGGTCCCCCAGCGTGAGCGGATCAAGCCCCTGGCGCTTGCAGAACCAGAAGGTCGCCAGGATCACGCCCAGCGCCCCGCCATGGAAGGACATGCCGCCCTGCCAGACATAGAGCGCCTCCCAGGGCGCGCTCAGATAGTCGGCGAATCGGTAGAACAGCACATAGCCGAGCCGCCCGCCGAGGATGATGCCGAGCGTCGCCCAGGTGACGAGGTCATCCACCTGCTCGCGTGAGGCCGCGACAGGGGCGAGCGCTGCAAGGCGGCGCAGCAGCAGCCAGCCCAGCACGATGCCGCCGATATAGGACAGCGCATACCAGCGCAGCGCGAAGGGGCCGATCTCGACCAGCACCGGGTCGATCATCGGGAAGGGCAGGGCGAGGAACATCAGCGATGCGGGTCCGGCTGCATCAGGAAATCCCGGACATAGCGGCCCACGCCTTCCTCCAGCACCGTCGCCGGGCGGGTGTAGCCTGCCGCGCGCAGCTTCCCCAGCGGCGCCTCGGTGAAATACTGGTACTTGCCGCGCAGATCCTCGGGCATGTCGATGAACTCGATGGCGGCGTTGCGGCCCATCCCGGCATACATGGCGCGGATCAGGTCGAGGAAGCTGCGCGCCGTGCCGGCGCCCACGTTGAACAGGCCGCTCACCTTCGGATTGTCCAGCAGCCAGAGCATGGTGGCGACGCAGTCATCGACATGCACGAAGTCGCGCATCTGCCCGCCATCGGCGTAGTCCGGCCGGTCGGAGCGGAACAGCCGCGCCGGCGCGCCCTGGATGGCCTCATGGAATTTGTGGAACACCACGCTCGCCATGCGGCCCTTGTGGTATTCGTTCGGGCCATAGACGTTGAAGAAGCGCAGCCCCGCCCATTGCGGCGGCGCGGGCCGGCCGCGCGCCAGCAGGTCCTCCACGCGCCGATCGAAGGCGAGCTTCGACCAGCCATAGAGGTTGAGCGGCCGCAGCGCCGACAGCGCCGCCGCACTCTCGTCATCCGCGAAGCCCAGGGCGCCATCGCCATAGGTCGCGGCGGAGGAGGCATAGAGGAAAGGCACGCCCTCTCGCGCGCAATGCTCCCACAGCATCAGCGGCAGGGTGAGGTTGCTGGCCGCGACGAGGTCGCCATCGGTGGCGGTTGTGGCGCTGATCGCGCCCATGTTGATCACGGCGTCGAGCTTCGGCGAACGCGCCAGGAAGCCGGGCAGTTCTGCCGGCGGCAGGATGCCGGCGATGCGGTGCTTGGCGAGGTTGCGCCATTTCGGCCCGTCGCGCAGGCGGTCCACCACAAGGATCTCCGCGCCCCGCGCGGCCAGGGCGGCGACCAGGTTCGACCCGATGAAGCCGGCGCCGCCGGTCACGAGATGCATTGACGGCTTGTTCCCCTGCGATCACGGCTCAACTAACCGGCGCGCGCGGGGTATAGGCGCGGTGGTTCAGGCAGGGAAGGGTGAGGCTCATGGCAGCGACCGGCGAGGGCAAGCGCGGCATCTTCGGCGATCTGGCGGGGATGGCGAGCGGCGCGGTCTCCATCGTCGCCGGCGCCAAGGCGGAGGCCGAGGCGATCGGCCGCGCGCAGATGGAGGCGGTGATCGCGAAGTTCGACCTGGTGAAGCGCGAGGATTTGGACGCCGCGCTGGAAGTGGCGCGCCGCGCCCGCGAGCAGGCCGAGGCGCTGGAGGCGCGGGTGGCGGCGCTGGAGGCCCGCCTCGCTTCCCCGGCGGCGGGGCTGGGCGACGTCGAATAGGGGGCGGAGCCGAAGCGGCATCTGCACCGCCGTCGCCAAATCTTTGCAGAGTCAGGCAAAGGCTCTTCTTGCGGCGGCGTTTTGCACCTGCGTAATCTAGGGGTGGTGGCGATTCGGGATGTGACCCCCAATCCCTCGGGGGTCGGCCGAGCCGCCTTGGCCAAGGAGGTGCCGCGATGTCCATCCATCTGGGCCATGACGAGCGCGACCGTTCCGCCAATCCGCTCGACGTCCTCGAACAGATCGTCGCCGCCAATGAATGGACCTTCGACCGCCGCTCGGACGCCGAGATGGCGGTGGAGGCGCCGGGCAAGTGGTGCGACTACGGGCTCTATTTCTCCTGGTCGCATGAGATCAGCGCCATGCATTTCTCCTGCGCCTTCGACCTGAAGGTGCCCGCGGCGCGGCGGGAAAAGCTCTACGAATTGCTCGCGCTGGCCAATGAGAAGCTCTGGATCGGGCATTTCGGCATCGATTCGGACGATGGCGTGCCGATGTTCCGCCACGCCGTGCTGCTGCGCGGCGCGCCTGGCGCCTCGGCGGAGAGCCTGGAAGACATGGTCGACATCGCGCTTACCGAGTGCGAGCGCTTCTTCCCCGCCTTCCAGTTCGTGCTCTGGGGCGGCAAGGCGCCGGCCGAGGCGCTGCAGGCAGCGATGCTGGATTGCGTCGGCGAGGCCTGACAACAGGCGGCCCGCGCTCCTCACGCGGGCCGGGCGGCCGAAGGGCCGCCGCGCCTCATGGCGCGAAGGCAAGCCGGCGAATGCCGGCGCCCGCCGTTTGAGGACATCATCCATGCTGGCCTTGCCATAGGCTCTGCCTAATCGGATCAGAGTAAGCATCGATTATTCCTTTGGCTTCGCGTGGGGCATCTTTCCCTCACCGACGAACGCGAAGCCAAAAGGAACCGCCCCGATGATCCGCACCGCCCTGATCGCCCTGGCCGCCATCGCCGCTCTGGGCGCCACCCCCGCCGCCGCGCAGCAGGCCCGGCAGATCTCGCACCAGCAGGCGGTGGCCCAGGGCCCCGGCGGGTGCCAGGAGTTCAACACGGCCCTGGCCGCCGCGGTGGCCACCCAGATCCGCACTGGCAAGCATGCCGAGGCCCAGCGCCTGGCCCGCATGGCGGTGCCCTGCCCCCGCCGCTGAGACCCCCCCCCTCCGGCAGGGCAGCAGCCCCGGTATCCGAAAGGATGCCGGGGTTTCGCTTTTCGGATGAAATCCCGGAAATTCATCCGTGGTATAGGAAAAGGCTACGCTTCCTAAAGAAACCATCGATTATTCCTGGGACGTCCAGGACGGCATCCTTCCCTCACGAGATCGCACCGAAGGAACCGCCGCCATGCTCCGCACCGCCATCGCCCTGATCGCCCTGATCGCCCTGGGCAGCATCGGCGCCAGCGCGCTGACCGCTGCGACCGCCGCCATCCAGGTGACGCAGGGCGACTCCTGCGCCACCCTCAACTGGGCTACCGACGCCGCCCGCTACAGCGCGCTGAGCGCCAGCTGCGGCCGGTAAGCGCGGGCTTGCCAGCGGCGCCGCCGGGGGCAACCCTGCGGCGCATGAGCGACACCCTTCCCCCCCTGCTTCTCATCGGCTGCGGCAAGATGGGCGGCGCCATGCTCGCCGGCTGGCGCGAGCGTGGCCTCGGCGAGACCTTCGTGGTCGATCCCTTCGCCACCGGCCCGATCCCCGGCGCCACCCTGCTGCGCGACCCCGCCGAGATCCCGGCCGGCTTCGCCCCCGCCGCCATCATCCTGGCGACCAAGCCCCAGGAAGCCCCCGCCAGCCTGCCGCATTACGCGCGCTTCGCGGCCAAGGGCGTTTTCGTCTCCATCATGGCCGGCAAGACGGTCGCCTTCATGCAGGGGCTGCTGGGCGAAGGCGCGGCCGTGGTGCGCGCCATGCCGAACACGCCGGCCGCCATCCGCCAGGGCTTCTCGGTCGCCTTCGCCTCGGCCTCGGTCAGCCCGGCGCAGAAGGCGCTGGCCGACACGCTGCTGGCCGCCACGGGCGAGACCGCCTGGGTGGAGCAGGAAGCGCTGCTCGACCCCGTCACCGCCGTCTCCGGCGGCGGGCCGGCCTATGTCTTCCTCCTCGCCGAGGTGATGGAGGCCGCGGCGATCGAGCAGGGCATCCCGCCCGACCTCGCCCGGCGCATGGCGCGCGCCACGGTCGCGGGCTCCGGCGCCCTGCTCGGCGCCAGCAGCGAGGACGCCGCCCAGCTCCGCAAGAACGTCACCAGCCCCAAGGGCACCACCGAGCGTGCGCTCGCCGTGCTGATGGCCGAACCCGCCTGGCCGGCGCTGATGTCCCAGGCCATCGCCGCCGCCACCGCGCGGTCCCGCGAATTGGCCGGATAATCGCGCCCGCCCCATTGGCGAGCGGCACCCGAGCCCCCACCATCCTGCCATGCACACCGCCCCCCACCCCGACGACCAGCTGATGGACGCGCTGTTCGGCGTGATCGCCGAGCATGGCTGGCGCGGCGTCACCCTCGCGCGCCTTTCCGCCGCCTCCGGCCTCAGCACCGCGGTGCTGGCAAAGCGCTTCCCCTCGCGGCTCGACCTGCTGCGCCTGCATGGCGAGCGCGTGGCCGAGATCGTCGCCGCCGGCACCCTGCCCGGCCAGGGCGGCACGCCGCGCGACCGGATCTTCGATGTGCTGATGCGCGGCATCGATGCGCTGCAGCCGCACCGGGAGGGCATGAAGCGCCTGATCTCCGAGATGTGGTCGGATGCCGTGCTGGCCGTGGCGCTCGGCCCGGTGCTCCAGCGCAGCATGGCGCGCTTCCTCGACGCCGCCGAGATCGACAGCCAGAGCCCGCGCGGGCGGCTGCGCGCCCTGGCGCTCGGCGCCGTGTGGATGCGCGTGGTCAATGCCTGGTCGAAGGATGAGACGCAGGATCTCGGCCCCACCATGGCGACCCTCGACAAGACGCTCGAGCGGGCCGAGCAGGCGGCGCGCAGCTTCCGCCTCGATGATGGGGACCTCGCCGCGCCCGTCGCGGGGGAGTGACCCGCCGCGCTTCTGCCCGCGCCCGCGATGGGCTATGCTCCCGCCACAACCAGGGCTGGGGAGAATGGGCATGGCGCAGCAATTCGGCATGAAGCCGGACGAGATGATGAAGATGCTGGCGGAATTCCGCCTGCCGGCCATGCCGGACCTCGAGGGCCTGGCCCAGGCGCAGCGCCGCAACCTCGAGGCGCTCTCGGCCGCCAACAAGGTGGCGCTGGAAGGCGCGCAGGCCGTGGCGCGGCGGCATATGGAGATCCTGCAATCCTCCATGGCCGAGATGACGGACGCCATCCGCGTCATGTCCGGCACCGAGAACCCGCAGGCCAATGCCGCCCGCCAGGCCGAATTGCTGAAGGCCAGCTATGAGCGCGCCGTGGCCAACATGCGTGAGGTCGCGGACCTCATCCAGAAGTCGAATGGCGAGGCGCTGGCCCTGCTGAACAAGCGCTTCGCCGAGGCGATGGACGAGGTGAAGGCCATGGCCGCGAAGGCGGGCAAGTAGGCTTCCACCCTCAGGCGCCGGTCTTCCTCAGACCGGCAGCCTGACGCGCGCGCGCAGCCCGCCCAGCGGGCTGTCCTCCAGCACGATGTCCCCGCCATGCGCGCGCACGATGTCGCGCGCGATGGCAAGGCCCAGGCCCGTGCCGCCGGCGGTCAGCGTCGCGAAGGGGCGGAAGGCTTCCTCGCGCTGCGCCGCGGGGATGCCCGGCCCGTCATCATCCACCGTCACCTGCGCCCAGGACCCGGCATCGGGGCGCGGCACCAGCCCCACCGCCACCGCGATATGCCCCGCATGCTTGCGCGCATTGTCGAGCAGGTTGGCCAGGCAGCGCCGCAGCGCATCCGGGCGCAGCGGCAGCACCAGCTCGGCCGGGCCCTCCACCGCCACCTCCGCCCCGTCGCGCCGCGCCTTGCGCGCGACCTCGCGCACCAGCTCGGCGAGGTCGGCGGGCTGCGCCTGCTCCTGCCCCTCGCCGCGAGCGAAGGTGAGGTAGGCGGCGACCATGCGCTCCATCTCGGCGATGTCCTCGCTGAGGGCGGCGATATCCTCCTCCGCCTCCGGCTGCCGGGGCAGCACGGCCAGGGCGAGGCGCATGCGGGTGAGCGGCGTGCGCAGATCATGGCTGATGCCGGCCAGCATCTCGGTGCGCTGGGCGACGAAGCGGCGGATGCGTTCCTGCATCCGGTTGAAGGCCGAGGCCGCCTGGCGGATCTCCGCCGCGCCCTCGGGCTTGATGGGGCCGATGTCGCGCCCGAGGCCGAAGGCCTCCGCCGCGCCGGCCAGGCGGCGGATGGCGCGCACCTGGTTCTTCATGAACATCGCCGCCACGGCGAAGAGCAGCAGCGCCGTGCCGACCAGCCAGATCACGAAGAGGTAGAGGGTGGAGGTGAACAGCCGCTTGCGCGGCGCCTCCACATGCAGCACGCCATCGGGCAGGGCGACGCGGATCACGACGCTGCGCGGGTCGGATTGCCAATCGGCGTCGAAGGGCAGGCGCACGCGCTCATGCATCGCATTCGCCAGATCCTCCTCCAGCGGCAGCAGCGGCAGCCAGGGCCCGCGGGCGGGCGTGGGGCCGAGCGTGGCGCCGGGCTCGAAGGCGAGGCCGAGGTCGAGCCGCCAGGCGCCCTCGCGGAACAGCCAGGCGCGTTCCTCCGCGCCGGGGTGGCGGGCCATGTGCTCGGTCACCAGGCCGATCTCGCCCGCCACGCCGGAGGCGAGGCGGCGGGAGATCACGTCGAGATGCCCGCCATAGAACAATTGCAGCGCCACGCCCTGCAGGATCAGCAGCGGCAGCAGGATGATGAGCAGCGAGCGCCCGAGCAGCCCGCGCGGCAGGGCGGCGCGCAGCATCCGGTCCACCGCGTTGAACCGCATCGCCTAGACCCCCGGCCGCAGCACATAGCCGCGGTGGCGCACGGTCTGGATGAAGCGCGGCTCACGCGGGTCGGGCTCCACCTTGCGGCGCAGGCGGGTGACCTGCACGTCGATGGCGCGCTCCCCGGCCTCGGGCGTGCCCAGCGCGGTGGCGATCTCCTCGCGGCTCAGCACCTCGCCCGGGCGCTGGGCGAGGGCGAGCAGCAGCGATTGCTCGCCGCCCGTCAGGCGCACCACCCCCTCCGGCCCGCGCAGCTCGGCGCGGTTCGGGTCGAACCAGCGCGGGCCGAGCTGCACCGGCCCCAGATTCACCTCCGGCGCCGGCACGGGGGCGGCGCGGCGGAGGATCGTGCGGATGCGCAGGCCCAGCTCGCGCGGGTCGAAGGGCTTGGCGAGGTAGTCATCCACCCCGCTCTCGAAGCCCAGCACCCGGTCATCCGGCGCGCCGCGGGCGGTCAGCATCAGGATCGGCACCTCCACCCCGTCGCGGCGCAGGCTCTCCGTCACCTCGATGCCACTCTCGCCGGGCATCATCACGTCCAGCACCATCAGGTCGAAGCTGACCGAGGCCAAGGCGCGGCGCGCCGCGGCGGCGTCCGCCGCGACGGTGACGCGGAAGCCCTGTTCGGTCAGGAAGCGCTGCAGCAGCGCGCGCAGCCGGGAATCGTCGTCCACCACCAGCAGATGGGCGGGTTCGGCGGCGCTCATCGGGGCGTGCCCTCGGGGGCCGGGTCTTCCAGGCGTTGCAGCGCCTCGCGCGCCTCGGGGCCCATCAGGCCGCGCATGACGCGGCGGAAACCCTCCACCGCCTGGGGCCCGGCCTCGCGATAGGCGCGCATCACCGTGTCGCGCTGGCGTTCGAACAATTGCCGCTCCAGCGCCGCGCCTTTGGGGCCGAGGGTCAGCAGCCGCTGGCGGCGGTCGGTGCGGCCCGAGGTCTGCACCACGAAGCCTTCCTCGATCAGCGGGGTCAGCACCCGGCCGAGCGACTGCTTGGTGATGCCGAGGATGCCCAGCAGCTCGCCCACCGTGATGCCCGGCCGGCGGCCGACGAAATGCAGCACGCGGTGATGCGCCCGGCCCATCTGCAACTCGGCCAGGATGGCGTCGGCGCCGGCGGTGAAGTCCCGGTAGCCGAAGAACAGCAGGTCCTGCGCCAGGCGCAGCTCCTCCTCCCGCAGGAAGAGCAGGTTGCGCCCGGCGCCGGGCGCGGGCGCCGGGGTGGCGCGGTCCTCGGCCACGGTCCGTGCCTCAGCCTCGGCCTTCATGCGGGTTTCCCCCAGCTTTCCGGCGCCGAGGCGCCCCCGCGCTGTGCACTGCGTGTCTTCGGCATGTTTTCCGCCCGGGTCGCTTCCATTGCCATCGCATGGCGATCCTACACCGGATATAGGGCAAGGGTGTGGTGGCGAGTAGCGACCGCGCCCCGCCCGATTGCTCGACACGCCGCATCTTGCGGCGAGGACCCAAGCCATGGCTCTCAGGCTCCGCACCGCCCGCCCCAACGACGCGCCGGCGGTGGCGGCCCTGCATGTGGCCTCCTGGCGGGACGCCTATCGCGACGTGCTGGACCCGCACTTCCTCGGCGGCCCCATCGAAGCCACGCTGGAGGCGCATTGGCAGGCGATGCTCGGCGGCAAGCGCCGGCCTGGCGCCGTGATCCTGGCCACCGCGGCGCGGGAGGTGGCGGGCTTCGCCGCCGCCTGGCGGGAGGGCACGAACTGCCATGTGGACAACCTCCATGTCCGACCCGGCATGCGCAATGCGGGAATCGGGCGCGCGCTGCTGGGCTTCGCCGCGCGTCGGCTGCAGGCGCAGGGTTGCCAGACCGCCGATCTCTGGGTCTTCGCCCGCAATGCCGGGGGCCTGCGCTTCTACGCCCGGCTCGGCGCCGAACTGGGGCCGGAGGTGCTGCGCGAGACGCAGGGCCAGATGGTGCTGGAACGCCGCGCCAGTTGGAACGAGATCGGCCTGCTGATCGCCGCCTGCACCGCCGCCGAGGGCGCGATTGCAACTGTCACACGGGCCGCGGCAGGATCGCGCGAATTCGCAGAGGAACCCACGCCATGATGACCACCCGCGACGTCGCCACCGCCTTCGCGGCCCTGTGCAAGGCCGGCGACCATGAAGGGGCTGCGGCGCAGTTCAACGCGCCCGGCATCGTCAGCCTCGAGGATATTCCCGGCCCCATGGCCCGGGTCGAAGGCACGGCCGCCGTCAAGGCCAAGAGCGAATGGTGGTATGCCGCGCATGAGATCCACGAGGCCCTCACCGAGGGGCCCTGGGTGCATGGCGACCAGTTCACCCTGCATTTCACCATCGACGTGACCGAGAAAGCGAGCGGCAAGCGCACGCGGATGACAGAGATCGGGCTCTACACCGTGCGCGAGGGCAAGGTGGTGGAGGAACGCTTCTTCTATTGATCCGCGACGGGCCGTCGCGGCGCCAGGGCAAGCCCCGCCAGGATCGGCATCAGCCACAGGATCCGCGCCTCATAGCGCAGATGCGGCTTGGAGAGCCCGCCGGTGGCGAGGGCATTGGCCGTGATCGCGACCAGCAGCCCCACCACGAGGCCAAGCCGGCGGCGGTCCCCGCTGCGCATTGCCTGCCGCCAGGCCAGCAGGGCCAGCACCGCGCCCAGCACCAGCACCGGCCCATGCGGCCAGAGGAAGGGGGCGGCGGCCTCGGGCAGCAGGCCGCGCGGCTGCAGCGCCGCGTCATAGGCGGCCAGCTCCCGCGCCGGAAAACCCTCTGCGATGCGGGGCCGGACAGCGGCGGCGAGGTGGCTGTCCACCAGCGTGTCGCCGGCCGTGGCGGTGACCATCTGGCGCAGCGTGTTGCCCAGCATGGCCCAGGCCACGGCGAAGGGCTGGGCGCGTAGCGTCTCGCCCACGATCACGCTGGCCTCGGCCGAGAGCAGCGCGCCGCCGAGGAAGCGCGCCGTGCCGTCCGGGGCGCGGTTCACGGGGCTGTCCGGCGCCCAGAGGAAGGCGTCGGAATCCATCGGCAGGCGGTCGGCGAAGGCGCAGAGATACCAGCCTGACTCCGGGCAGCGCGTGCGGATCACCTCGGCCGCCGGCCCATCCGCCTGCAGCCGCGCCAGCATGAAGGTCGCCCCATGCGGGGAGAGGCTGGCCCGCCCATGTCCCCAGAGATTCGTCCCCAGCAGGATCGCGACGGCGCCCAGCAGCGGCAGCGCGACCCGGATGGTGGCGCGCAGGTTCCGCCCCACCAGCAGCACGAGGCCGATGATCGCCGCCGCCAGCGGCAGGTGGGAGAGATGCGCCGCGATGCCCACAGCCGCCAGCAACGCCAGCCAGCGCGCCTCACCCCGGCTGAGCGACTCGCGCCAGAAGCCCAGCAGCAGCAGCGCGAGGGTCACGATGGGCGCGAAGACATCGGGCATCAGCAGGGCGATGGTGAAGGGCGCGGTGGTCAGCGCCACGGCGGCGAGGCAGGCGAGCAGATGGAGCGCCGGATCGGCCCGCCCGCGCAGCGCCCGCACCGCCAGCCAGAGCAGGTGCGACACGCAGAGCCCCTGCGCCAGCACCGGCCCCCACAGGCTCACCCGCCCATGGAACAGGTGCAGCAGCGGCCCATAGACATGCGGCTTGTCCCAGATCACCAAGGGACCCAGGGTCTGGTGCAGGAAGGCGCCGGTATCGCTGAACACCAGCGGGTAGCCGTTCAGCAGCGCCGGCCAGATCAGCAGCACCGCGCCGGCGGCGATGGCGAGAACGGCCCCGATCAAGCGCCTTTCGCCCAGCGCGCCGCGGCCTCGGTGTCGGAGTCCTTGGCGGCCACCCAGCGGGATTCGCCGCCCGCGAAGTCCTCGCGCTTCCAGAAGGGGGCGTCGGTCTTGAGCCAGTCGATCAGGAAGGCGCAGCTTTCGAGCGCCGCCATGCGGTGCGCGCTCGCGGTCAGCACCAGCACGATCGGCTCGCCCGGCGTGATCCGGCCGACGCGGTGCACCAGCGTGCAGCCGGTGAGCGGCCAGCGCGCGCAGGCCTGCGCCGCGATGCGGCCGAGCGCGCGCTCGGTCATGCCGGGGTAGTGCTCCAGCACCAGCGCCTCCAGCCCGTCATCCGCCCGGCAGAGCCCGACGAAGCTCGCCAGCCCGCCGACATCGACGCGCCCCGCCGTCAGCCGCGCCGATTCGGCGGCGAGGTCGAAGGGCGCTTCCTGCACGCGGATGGTCGGCGTCACGGCTCAGCCGCCGGTGACGGGGGGGAAGAAGGCGATCTCGTCTCCCGGGGCCACCGGGTGGTCGAAGGCGCAGAAATCCTGGTTCACCGCGGCGCGGATCTGCTTCGGTTGCGCGAAGGCGGCGGCATGGCCGGGGCTGCGCGCGGCGAGCCAGGCCATCAGCCCAGCGATGTCACGCACCTCGGCGGGCGGGCTCACCTGCTCCTCGGCGAGGCCGACCTTCTGGCGGACCCAGGCGAAGTAGAGGATCTGCACCGGCGTTGCCTCAGGGTGTGACGATCCGGGTATGGCTGCGCCCATCCGGGCCGATCCAGGTCTCGACATTGCCGTCGCGGATCACCGCACCGCCGCCGATCGGGCCGGTGCCGGCCGGGTTGGCGGCATTGGCCGGGCGGACCGGGGGCGCGGGGCTGACGGTGCGGCGCGCGGGGGGCGAGACATCGCCCACCGGGCTGCGCGGCTCGCTCACGCCCGGCGTGGGCACGGGCGAGCGCGCGGGCGGCGCGCCCTGGACCAGGGCGGGCGAATAGGCGGGGATGTTGCGCATCGCCTCATCGGCATTGCCGAGCAGGGTCGGGCGCGGGGCCTCCACCGCCGGCCAGACATTGCCGGATTCGGGCAGCAGCGGTTCGACCTGCGGGTTGCCACCGCGCACGCGCTGGACCGTCAGCGCATCCGAACTCATCACGCTGGTCGGCGGCAGGAAGGGCGGGAACAGGCTCGACAGGCCGATATCCGGCGCCGCGGGCATGTAGGAACAGGCGCCGAGCGACAGCGCGAGCGCCAGCACCGGCGCCCGGGTGGCAAGGCGGGGGAGGCAGGCAGGGGTGGCGGCCATGACGGCTCCCATGTTCGGAATGGTCGAGGGCAAGATGCGCTGCACTGCGGAAAGGCTCAAGGGCTTGCGGGGCATTCAGGGCCGCGCCGGATCGGCCTCGGCGGCCGGGGCGGGTTTCGGCTCCGGCCGCGTGCCGGCGCCGACATGGCGCAGCCCAGCCTGCAGGTAGTCCCAGCCGGTCAGCATCGTCAGCACGGCGGCGGTCCAGAGCATCAGCTCCCCGATCAGGGAGACCGGCAGCCAGCCGAGGCCGAGCAGCGGCGCGGCGGTGTCGCCGGCCAGCAGCGTGCCCAGCGCGCCCATCTGGAAGCCGGTCTTCCACTTGGCGAGTTTCGTCACCGGCAGGCCGACGGAAAGCCCGGCGAGGTATTCGCGCAGGCCCGAGACCAGGATCTCCCGCAGCATGATCACGATGGCAGGAAACAGGCCGAAATCGGTCAGCCGACCCATGCCGGCGAGCAGCATCAGCGCGCAGGCGACCAGCAGCTTGTCGGCGATGGGGTCGAGCATCCGGCCCAGATCGCTGATCTGCTTGCGGCTGCGGGCCAGCTTGCCATCGAAATAATCGGTGATCGCCGCGGCCGAGAACAGCACGCAGGCGGCCAGATCCGCCTCCGGCGTACGGATGGCGGCCAGCACCACCAGCAGCGGGATGGCAACGATCCGCGACAGGGTCAGCAGGTTGGGCAGGTCGGTCGGCATGCCGGGCCTAGCTAGCAAATCCGGATCGATTGGGCGAGGTCATCCGCCCGTCGGGTGGAAATGCCCGTGCACCTTGCGCGCCACGGCCGGGCCGATGCCCGGGCAGGCCTCCAGATCCGCGAGCCCGGCCTGGCGCACGCCGCGCGCCGAGCCGAAATGGTTCAGCAGGCGGCGCTTGATGGCGCTGCCCACGCCCGGGATCTCGTCCAGCTCCGAGGTCACGAGCGCCTTCGATCGCCCGGCGCGATGGGTGGTGATGGCGAAGCGGTGCGCCTCGTCGCGCAGGCGCTGCAGGTAGTAGAGGACCGGGTCGCGCGGTGGCAGCTGGAAGGGCGCCTGGCCCGGCACATGGAAGAATTCCCGCCCGGCATCGCGGTCCGGCCCCTTGGCCATGCCGACCAGGGGGATGTCGTCCACGCCCAGCTCGGCCAGGATCTCCTTCGCCGCGGCAAGCTGCCCGGCGCCGCCATCGATCAGCACCAGATCGGGCCAGCCCTCGCCCTCGCGGCCGGGGTCCTCCTTCAGGGCGCGGCCGAAGCGGCGCTCGAAGACCTCCTTCATCATGCCGAAATCGTCCCCCGGCTTGGCGTCCTTGATGCCGTATTTGCGGTAGGCGGATTTCAGGAAGCCCGCGGGGCCGGCCACGACCATCACGCCATAGGCGTTGCTGCCCATGATGTGGCTGTTGTCGTAGATCTCCACGCGCTCCGGCGGGCCGGCGAGGTCGAAGACCCGCGCCACGCCGGCCAGCAACTCGGATTGCGCGGCGCCCTCGGCCATGCGGCGCTCGATCGCCTCGCGCGCATTGGTGGCGGCGTGGTCCAGGACCTCCTTCTTGTCGCCGCGCTGGGGGCGGTGGATCTCCACCTTGCGCCCGGCCTTGAGGCTGAGCGCATCGGCAAGCAGGACGGCATCCTCCGGCTCGTGGCTGACCAGCACGAGGGGGGGCGGGGGCAGGTCGTCATAGAGCTGGCCGAGGAAGGCGGCCAGGACCTCTTCCGGTGGCTGGTCGGATTTGGAATGGCTGAGGAAATAGGGCCGGTTGCCGTTGTTGCGCCCGCCCCTGAAGAAGAAGACCTGCACGCAGGATTGCCCGGCCATCTGATGCAGGGCGACGACATCGGCATCGCCCACGCCGTCGAGGTTGATGCGGTCATGGCCCTGGATGTGCGTGAGCCCCCGGATACGGTCGCGCAGCGCGGCCGCGCGCTCGAATTCCAGCTTCTCGGCGGCCTCCTCCATCTCGGCGGCCAGCCGCTTCTGGATGCTGGGCGTGCCGCCGGAGAGGAACTGCTTCGCATCCGCCACCAGCGCGGCGTAGTCCTCGCGCGGGATGCGCTCCACGCAGGGCGCGGCGCAGCGCTTGATCTGGAACAGCAGGCAGGGCCTAGTGCGGCTGTCGAACACCGTGTCGCGGCAGGAGCGCAGCAGGAAGACGCGCTGCAGCGCCGTGATGGTCTGGTTCACCGCCCAGACCGAGGCGAAGGGGCCCCAATAGCTGGCGCCCTTGCGGCGCTCGCCCCGGTGCTTGGCGATCTGCGGCCAGGGGTGGTCCTCGGTCAGCACCAGCCAGGGATAGGATTTGTCGTCGCGCAGCACGATGTTGAAACGCGGGCGCAGGCGCTTGATGAGGTTCGATTCCAGCAGCAGGGCCTCGGCCTCGCTGGCGGTGGTCACGATCTCGAGGCTGCGGGTCTCGAACACCATGCGGCGCAGCCGCTCGGGCAGGCGCGCCACCTGGGTATAGGCGACGACGCGCTTCTTCAGGTTGCGCGCCTTGCCGACATAGAGCGCCTCGCCCCGCGCATCGAGCATGCGATAGACGCCGGGCGAGGCGGGCAGGGTGAGCAGTGCCGTCTCGATCACGGTCAGGCCGTGCATCGGCGCGGCGGCAGCGTCGGGCTCGGTCGGGGCGGGGGGGGCGGGCTCGGTCATGGGCCTTGCCGATATGCGCCGGGCCAGGGCGCGCGAACAGGCCGGCGGGCTGTGGGGTTGTCCACGAAAGCTGTGGATAAGTCTGTGGACGTAACTCCGCCAAGCGGCCGTTTTTGGCGGAGAACCGCCAACGCCGCGCCATTGCTTAAGAAATGGTCAATCATGTAAGTTATTGAAAAATATGGGATATGAGAGTGCGGGGGCGGGTATTCGCGCGTCAAGAGCAAGTTGAGGCTTGACCGCGGCGGGCTTTGCGGCGGGGGGAGAGGGCGGTGGACAATTCCCGCAGGCCCCCTCGCATCATCGCCCGCCTGTGCCTTGAATCCACAGTGAATGTTACCGGCGTGCGACAGCTACCGAGGGTTCTCGGCGCGCCGGCGTTCCACCACGACGCCCACGCTGGCGACATCCGGGAAGGCGTCCGGCTTCTCCACCGTGACGCGCGCGCGCTCGACGCGGGGGTCTTCCAGCGCGGCGAGAGCTATGCGTTCCGCGAGGGTCTCGACCAGCAGCACATGGCCGGCCGCCACCGTGGCGCGGGCGATCTCGACCAGGCGCTGGTAGTCCACCACCCGGCGGAAATCATCCGGTCCCACCGCTGCCGGCGCGGCCTCATCCTGCACCACCAGCTCGACGCCGAGCACGATGCGCTGCGGCGCGGCCTTCTCATGCGGATGGATGCCCAGCCGGGCCATCAGCTCCAGCCCGCGCACGAAGACCAGGCGGCGCCGCGCCTCCGCATCGGCCGTGTAGGTCACTCTTCGATTTCCTTCGCACCGGCCACGGGTGCCCATTGCAGGTGCTGCCCGCCATCGAGGGCGATCATCTGCCCGGTCATCGAGGGCAGCGCCAGGATCGCCAGCAGCGCCTGCGCGACCTCTTCCGCGCTGGTGCCGCGCCTGAGCGGCACGGAGGCGCATTGCCGGTCGAACTGCGCCTGGGTCTGGCGGGGCGAGGGCATGGCCGGGCCGGGGCCGATGCCATTCACCCGGATGCGCGGCGCCAGCGCCAGGGCCAGGGTCTGCGTCAGCGTCCACAGCGCCGCCTTGGAGACGGTGTAGGAGACGAAATGCGGCGTCAGCGACCAGACGCGCTGGTCCAGCAGGTTCACCACCACGCCGCGCGCCTCGGCCGGCAGGCCCTTGGCCAGCGCCTGGGCCAGCACGAAGGGGGCGCGCAGGTTGGGCTCCAGATGCTGGTCCCAGCTTTCGCGGGTCGCATCGTCCCACTCGTCGCGCTCGAAGGTGGAGGCGTTGTTCACCAGCACGCCGATCGGGCCGAGCGCGGCGACGGCAGCGGGCCAGAGCGCCGTCACCTCGGCTTCCCGCGCGAGGTCGGCGCGCAGCGTGACGGCACGGCGGCCGCGCGCGCGCACCTCGGCGGCCGTGGCCTCGGCCTCGCTCGCGGAGGTCGCGTAGTGGAGCGCCACATCGAAGCCGGCATCGGCCAGGGCCAGCACCATGGCGCGGCCAAGCCGCTTGGCGCCGCCGGTGACGAAGGCCGTGCGCGGAAGGGAGGGGTCGATCTGCATGGCGCGCGCTTAGCGCGGACAGCCTGCCGGGGCTACCCGTTGACCCCGGGCCCGCCGGCGCGGGAGGGTCGCCCAAATTCTGATGACGGAGGCGGCATGCGACTTCAGGTTCTTGGCGTACTTGCCGTGCTGGCGCTCCCGCCCTGCGCCCAGGCCCAGGGCCTGCCGGGCGGCATTCCCGGCCTTTCCGGCGTGCCCGGCCTCGGCAGCGCGCCGGAGACGCCGGAGCAGAAGCGCGCCTTCTGCCAGCGCGTGGCCGGGGCTGCGGCGCGCTGCGGGCTCACCCTCGACGTGACGGCGCTCACCGCCTGCCTGGTGCGAACCCTGCCGCCGCAGGATTCCCTGCGCGTGGCCCAGGTGGCGGAGCGCGCGCGGGGCAATGCCGGCGCGCTGCTCAACGATTGCGGGATCCGCAGCGGGCGATGAGCGCGACGCCCGAGGAGGGGCGCAGCCTCTACCGCAACACGCGGTTCCGCCGCGTCCGGGCCGTGCAGTACGGGCTGTGGCTGGCTGCGCTCGGCTTCGCCCTTGCGGCGTCGGTCCTGCCCTACCTCAGCCCGGGGGCGGAACTCCGGGCGCTGGTCATCCTGGCGCCGATCCTCGCGGTCTGCGCCTGTGGGATGGAGATCTATCGCGGTCTCTACGTCACGGCGATCCTGGCGCGGCCGGAGGGGCTGGTGGTGGAGACCCTGGCCTGGCGCGGCCGCCGTCACGCGCTGCTGCCCTGGCCGGCGCTGCCGCGCCTGCAGGCGCCGCGGCGCTACCGGACCCGGGGTGCGGTCTCCAGCGCGGTGATGCTGCGCCGGCCCGGGGCCCGCCTGCCTTACATCGTCGATACCACGGTCGATGCGCTCGACACGGCAGGGCTACGCCGTTTCAGCGTCGCCCGGTAAGCGCGCCGATCGCGGCACCACCGGCGCCACCCACCACCGCCCCGGTGACCATGGAGCCACCCGTGATGGCCCCCACGGCCGCACCGCCCGCCGCACCGATGGCGCCCCCGGAGAGGGCGCGCTGCTGCTGGCGGGACATGCCCTCGCAGGCGATGAGCGGCGTCGCCAGCAGCACGGCCAGCGTGGCGCGCAGGATCGGGCGGGGCAGGGCAGTGATCATCGGTCGATTCCCATGTGGTGACTGCTCAGCAGTTGAGTCACCTCTTGTGGCAAGGTCAGGGCAGCCCGGCTTCACGTTCCGGCGAGCCCGCGCGCCGCAGCGCGAGGCCGAAGGCGCCCAGCACATGCCCCTGCACCTCGGATTTGAGGTAGAGCGGCACCGCGCCTGGCGCATCGACCTCCTCATCCAGCGGATGGGTGCCGGGATGCAGGTTGATCGGCCAGACCGCGTGGCCCTCCGCCATCAACCGTGCCGCAAGCCCCAGCAGATCCTGCCGCCGCAGCGCCACCAGGGCGCCGCCCTCGGGCGCCGCCTCGTCGGAGGAGAGATCGAGCTTCAGCACATGCAGGGCAATTCCGCCCGGCCGCAGCCAGTCGAGGCTCGCCGCGATCATCTCCAGCGCTGCCGCACGGGTGCCGCAGCGCTCGACGCTCCCCTGCGACCAGAGCAGGTCGAAGGCGCCCGGCGTATCGGGCGTGAAGGGGCCGACCCGCGCGGCGAAGGCCTCTTGCCCGATCAGCGAGTCCTGGTGCAGCGCGGCGAGGCCGACCCCCTCGCGCAGCGTCGTCACCACCTGCTGCCCCTGCGCGGCGAGCACGCAGGCGAGGTGCCCTTCCGCCAGATCGAGGCCCAGCGCCCGCAGCCCCGGCCGGTACAGCCCGGCTTTCTCGATGGCTGCGAGCAGCCACACCCTGGCCCATTGCCCCGCATGCCAGCCCGGCTTCTCGCGCAGCATGCCGCACCAGCGCAGATAGTCCGGCGAATCCAACTGCCCGGCGGTGGCCAATTGGCTGATCGGGTCGCGCAGATCAGGCTCCGCGAAGCACCAGGGCAGGGAAGGGTCCTCGGGTACGCGCAGCAGCGCCACGGGCAGGGCGAAGGGAGCGCCGATGGCCGGGATCGCGTCGCGCGGCAAGGCGGCGCGGAAGGCTGCCCTGCGCATCACCTCGAGCCGAAGCGTGGCCAGCGACCGATGGCCTGCGAGTGCCGCGATCTCCTCTGGCACGGCAGGGCGGCCGAGCAGCACCTCCAGCGCCAGTGCGATCTGCGATGCGTCCAGCGGGGGGCGCGCCGGGGCGGCTGGGCCAGTCCGGATCTTCCTCACGGGCCGCGCCGCCGGCCGCGCCCCTGATTCGGGTCATAGCCGCCCCCGCCCGGGCCGAGCGGCTTGGGTTTCCAATCCTGCTTGCGTTCCTTCGTGGTTCGCCCGCGGGCCGCCTCCGGCGCGCGCGGTTGCGCCTCCTGCAAGGAGCGCCCGGCGAGGTTGGGTTGCAGGCCGAGTTGCAGCGCCTCCAGCCGCTTGATCTCGTCGCGCAGCCGGGCCGCCGTCTCGAATTCCAGGTCGGCCGCGGCGGCGCGCATCTTCTTCTCCAGATCGGCGATGGCGGCGCCCAGGTCCTTGCCGACGAAATTGGCGGTGCTGTCGCCCTCCACCGCCTCGACCGTCACATAATCCTGCTCATAGACCGAGTGCAGCACATCGGCGATGTCGCGCTTGATCGAGGTGGGCGTGATGCCGTGCGCCTCGTTCCAGGCGATCTGCCGGGCGCGCCGGCGCGAGGTCTCGCCCAGCGCCTTCTTCATGCTCTCGGTCATCACGTCGGCGTAGAGGATCACGCGGCCCTCGGCATTGCGCGCGGCGCGGCCGATGGTCTGGATCAGGCTGGTGGTGGAGCGCAGGAAGCCCTCCTTGTCCGCATCCAGGATCGCGACCAGCGCGCATTCGGGGATGTCCAGCCCCTCGCGCAGCAGGTTGATGCCGATCAGCACGTCGAAGACGCCGCGGCGCAGGTCGCGGATGATCTCGATGCGCTCGAGCGTGTCCACGTCGCTGTGCAGGTAGCGCACGCGGATGCCGGCCTCGGTCATGTATTCCGTCAGATCCTCGGCCATGCGCTTGGTCAGCGTGGTGACCAGCACGCGCCCGCCGGCCTGCGCCACGGCACGGCATTCGGCCAGCAGATCATCCACCTGGCGCTCGACGGGGCGGATCTCGGTGACGGGATCCACGAGGCCGGTGGGGCGGATCACCTGCTCGGCGAAGGCGCCGCCGGTGCGCTCCATCTCCCAGGGGCCGGGGGTGGCGCTGACGAAGACGGTGTTGGGGCGGAAGCTCTCCCACTCCTCGAATTTCAGCGGCCGGTTGTCGGTGCAGGAGGGCAGGCGGAAGCCGTATTCGCTGAGCACCGCCTTGCGCGCATAGTCGCCGCGATACATACCGCCGATCTGCGGCACCGTCACATGGCTCTCATCGACGATCAGCAGCGCGTTGTCGGGCAGGTATTCGAAGAGCGTGGGCGGCGGGTCGCCCGGCCGGCGGCCGGTGAGGTAGCGGCTGTAATTCTCGATGCCCTTGCAGACGCCGGTCGTCTCCAGCATCTCGATGTCGAAGGTGGTGCGCTGGTCGAGCCGCTGGGCTTCCAGCAGCCGGCCGGCGGCTTCCAGCTCCGCGACGCGCTGCTTCAGCTCCGCCTTGATGCTGACGATGGCCTGTTGGAGCGTGGGCCGCGGCGTGACGTAGTGGCTGTTGGCGTAGATCGCCACGCGCTCCATCTCCATCGTCACCTCGCCGGTCAGCGGGTCGAATTCGCGGATGCCGTCGATCTCGTCGCCGAAGAGCGAGACGCGCCAGGCGCGGTCCTCGAGGTGCGAGGGCCAGATGTCCACGCTCTCGCCACGCACGCGAAAGGTGCCGCGCGCGAAGGCGGCGTCGTTGCGGCGGTATTGCTGCTCGACCAGGCCCTTGATCAGCGCGTCGCGGGCGATGACGCCGCCGCGCTCGAGCTTCACCACCATGGTCGAATAGGTCTCGACCGAGCCGATGCCGTAGATGCAGGAGACGCTGGCCACGATCACCACGTCGCTGCGTTCCAGCAGCATCTGCGTGGCGGAGTGGCGCATGCGGTCGATCTGCTCGTTGATCTGCGAGTCCTTCTCTATGTAGGTGTCGGTGCGCGGGACATAGGCCTCGGGCTGGAAGTAGTCGTAGTAGCTGACGAAGTATTCCACCGCATTGTCGGGGAAGAAGCTCTTCATCTCGCCATAGAGCTGCGCGGCCAGCGTCTTGTTGGGGGCGAGAATCAGGGTCGGGCGCTGCACTGCCTCGATCACCTTGGCCATGGTGAAGGTCTTGCCCGAGCCGGTCACACCCAGCAGCACCTGGTCGCGCTCGCCGCGCTGCAGGCCCTCGACCAGTTCGCGGATGGCGGTCGGCTGGTCGCCGGCCGGCTCATAGGGGGAGACCACCCGCAGCGGCGTGCCGGAAGGCGGCGCGGGGCGCTTCTCGGGAATGAATTGCAGGGGGACGATGACATTCATGCCCCCGAATGTGGGCGTTCGCGCGCGCTTCGGGTAGCCTGCCCGGCATGGGTGTCGAGATCGAACGGAAATTCCTGGTGGCCGGCCCCGGCTGGCGGGATGCGGTGCGCGGGCCGGGCATGGCGATGCGCCAGGGCTACCTCGCCACCGGCAGCGCCCGCGCGCCGGGCGTGCGGGTGCGCCTCGCGGGCGATTCGGCGTGGCTGACGGTGAAGGGCCCGGGCGGGCTGGTGCGGGCCGAGTTCGAATACGCGATTCCCCCGGCCGATGCGCAGGGCCTGCTGGCCCTCTGCCCCTGGCCGGCGATCGAGAAGACTCGCTGGGAGGTGCCGCATGCGGGCCATCTCTGGACGGTGGACGAGTTCTTCGCCCCCGCCCGGCTCGCCGGGCTGGTGCTGGCGGAGGTCGAACTGCCGCGGGCGGATATCTCGCCCACCCTGCCCGATTGGCTTGGCGCGGAGGTGACGGAAGACCCGCGCTACAGCAATGCGGCGCTGGCGGCGGCGCTGGAGCATGATCGACCCTGATGGATCGATACCGTGCTCAGGAAGCCGTCGAATCCAGAACCGACACCAGCGAACATGGCTGCCGTTCTGGCTGATGGTGCCGCAGCGGCGCCCTGATCGCGGCTCAGGCCGCGCGGTTCATTGCCGGCCCAGGTGGTTCACCGGCCCGCCGCGATTGGCCGGCGTGCCCGGCAGCACCCCGACCCCGGCTGCGCCGACCCCCGGCCCGACGCCGACGCCCGGTGCCACGCCCACGCCGGGCGCGCCGACGCCGACCCCCGGCGTCACGCCGACTCCCGGCGCGCCCAGGCCCGGCGCCGGATGCAGCACCACCCCTGGCCGAACGACGCAGCCGGCCGGAACGCCGATATAGGTGCAGTAGACAACGGCCTGGGCCGGCGTGCCGAGGCCCAAGCCGGCGGCGATCCCTAGCAGGGGCAGGATGGCGGACAGCTTCCGCATCGGCTTCGTTCCTTCGGATGCGGTGCCATCATCCGCCTTGTGGGTGCTTGTATCGTTGACGACGGATGGCCCTGGCGTCGCGTGGCGAGGCTACCACCGCTCGGGGGTTGGGCCGCAAGCCATCCCCAAAGCCGCAGGGCCTCTCATGCGCTGGGTGTGACCTGCGGAGCCTGGTGCCGGGTGAGGGGATCGAACCCCCGACCTTCGGTTTACAAAACCGAGGTAAAGGGCTCCGCCTGCTCTCGCACGGTTCCGCTGCCCAACTAGGATGCGAGGAAATGCAAGGGATGAAGTGGGATTATCCCTCCGCCGCGACCCGTCACTTTCCGCTTGACCCCGCAATGCGTGTCCGGTCAATGTCCGGTCAGAAGATGCCTTCGGTTTGGCGTCCGGTCAGCGGGGTGGCGTGATGCAGGTTCTGCGCGAAGGGCCGGTGAAGATCACTAAGGCGACGATTGAGGCCGCCGGGCGGCGCCGTGCGAAGGGCGTGCGGCTGGTCATTGGCGATGCGGAGTGCCGCGGCCTGGCGCTCGTGGTGAACCCCACCGGCATGACCTGGCGCTTCGACTTCAAGCCGCGCGGGATCGACCCGGCTACCGGCAAGCGGTTCGCCTCGCAATCCGTCACCATCGGCAACCCGGAGAGCCATTCCCCCGACGATGCCCGCACGGCAGCAGCGGTCTTGAAGGGCAGGACGCAGGTGGGCGCCGATCCGGCGGCGGAGCGGAAAGCGCAACTCGCTGCGGAGCGCGAGGCCCGCGCTCAAGCCTTGGCCGCGTCCTTCACGGTGAAGGCCCTCATCGACCTCTACGCTGAGAAGCATGTGGCCGATCTCCGCCCTGCGACACAACGCGATGTGCTTTCCCGGCTGCGCCTTCACCTCCGCCCAATTGAGGCTCGCCCGGCAACGTCTATCGGGCGCCGTGATGCCGCTGAGGTGGTGGATGCTGCGGCTAAGGCTGGGGCCACCACCGCACGGCGGGTGCGGGACTACAGCCGTGCCATGTGGGCATGGGCGCTTGCCCGTGGCTCTCTGCCGGAAGGCGCTTCGAACCCGTGGGAACACGCGCCAGCGCCGGGCAAGGACGTGGCCAGGGAGCGTGTGCTGAATGCCGAGGAAGTCGGTCATGTCTGGCGCGCGGCAGGCACGCTCGCTTCCCCCTATGGCCCCATGATCCGCTTCACCCTGCTCACACTAGCCCGGCGCGAGGAAACCACTGCGATGGCCTGGGGCGAGGTATCGCCCGACCTCACGCTGTGGACGCAGCCGGGCACCCGGACAAAGAACGGCAAGGCGCATGTCGTGCATCTGGCCGAGCCGGCCCGCGCGATCCTACGCGCCTTGCTCGGCGCCGAGGATGGGAAGCCCCTTCCGGCGCTGCCAAAGGCGGATCGGCTGGTGTTCGGGATCGACGCCACGCGCCCCATCACGACGCATTCGTGGGTGAAGCGGGCTATGGATGCCGCGATCGCCAAGGCTCGTGCAGAAGCAGCGGCCGAGGCCGGCCAGCCGACCCCCGAGCCGATGCCCGGCTGGGTGCTGCACGACTTCCGCCGGTCTGGCGTCACGTGGCTGGCGGGGGCCGGTTTCCCGCCGCACGTAGCCGATCGGCTGCTGAACCACATTCAAGGCACCATCAAGGGCGTGGCCGCGATCTACCAGCGCGGGGAGTTTCTCGATGAACGCCGGGCGGCGCTGGCCGCATGGGCCGTGCACGTAGAAGCGTGCGGAGGGGGCGTGGACGCCGCGACCAATGTGGTGGCGCTACCAGCCCGCCGGGCAGGCTGACAGGCCGCCCAGCAGACCCGCGCCGGGGCGGTCTCCCCGGCATCTAGGGCGGCTGGTGGTGCGCTGGAACCGTGCCACCAGCCTGACCCCGACCATGGAGCACAAGACCATGACCGAGGCTATCGACACCATGCCGACCCCACGCCCCAGCGCACAATACGAGCCAGCGAAGGTTTCCAAGATCGATATGGAGGCTGCGCTCGGCGAATTGGTGGGTGCCGCTCAAACTGCGGCGGTCGTCCTGGAATTCCGCGCCAGTCTGGATGACAGAGCGACGTCGGTGGACGACGCAATGGTTTGGCTGTCCGCAAAACTTGTTAACGCAGCCGAGACGGCCACGGCGATCTATGATGGACGCCCGCCGCGATGGGACTCCCATGGTGAGGCCAATGCAATCCGCGACGCTTTGGACAAAGCGGCTGCGCGTGGTGCTGGTCGCGCAGCGGGTAGAGAAGCGGATCGGCCTTGAAGCTGACAACTGTCCCCGGGGGGTATGGTCCTGAGAACAGCCCCCCAGGGCGATATCCCGAAAACAGCGACTGTAGCCCCCGCCCGCGAGGATCGACCCATCTGTGGACTTCCTGGGCGCCATCGCCCGGCAACAGTCTAGCGCGGGCGATAAACCCCCAGCCCCTGCCCGTAGGGATTGCGAGGGCTGTCTGCGGAGTATGGCGAGCCGAATTGGCCGAACGGGTTATTCGTGCTGTCAGGCGAATAGGGCGAGCCGTAGCGGCCATAAGGGTTGGCTACTGAATTCGGGTCATAGGGATTGGCATTCAGGTTGCCTCGGAACTGGCCCTGTTGATCGAATAGCCGGGGGCTAGTGCCATCGCTGCCGTAGGGATTGGAGAACGCTCCAGGTAACTGCGGCAAAGCCGGCCCAAGTGTAGGATTGGCGGACCATTGGCCGATATACTGAGCCTTCGCCGGATCGCTCCCTATGCCCGATGCGAGAGGCACCAACACTGCTAATGCGGCAAAACCCGTGAAGCCTTTAGGCATGTCGCCATCCCCTAACAATTCTGCGCTCGAAACATGGCACCGGCAGGAATGGACCCACAAGCGAATTCAGATGATGGCATTGCCATTGGCGCGCCGCATCACACCTCGGTATCAGAACGCCGCCCCCCAAAACCACCAAAAACACCAAAATCACATCAGAGCAACACGACTGCCGGCGCCGTCGTCTGGCCTGTGACGCCTTCGCTTGCGCGAGCCTGCGCGCGCGTAGTTCGAGTGATGATGAGTAAGAAATGCTGTCCTATTTTGAAGGGCTGACGGGCGTGCTTCATCTCAGCCGCTCAATCACCGGCTCGGCTTGCCGTCTGATTTCATCCGCAAGGTCTTCGGTCACAATGACGCCCGGATGCCCGCCGGCAGCTACAGGCGCGCGCAGCACCAACACGCCCTGACGCTGGCGCGCCACCTCAAACAGCGCCGTGACCGGCCCGAAGGTGACGGTGACATGCAGCGCGGGCTTCAGGCGCCCGGGGATCAGATCATCTGCAACGGTGATCTTCGGCTCGGCTCGCTTGGTCATGTGGTTCTCCTGTTGGTGACGGACTCGGGCAACAGGCCAGCGCCTCCCAGGCGCGCCACCTTGGCGGGCGCCAACATCCATAGCCGGCCATCGGGCAAGGCCAGATCAAGCGCGCCGATTGAACACCACGCCCAGGTCGCGCCGGCCCGGATTGCCTCGGCTAGCCTCCGTGCCGTGTCCCTGTCGGCCCATGCCAGCGCCGCGTCTGCGTTATCGGATTGCAGAGGTGCTGCCCTGCCAAGCGCGGGCGCCTTTGCGGAACCGAGGCTGTCCCCAAAACCTCCAAAACCTCCAAAACCCTCGGCATGAGGCTCTTGCGTCTCGGTCGTGATGGCGGCGAGAGCGCGGGCCAGGAAGCGGCTCATGACCCGGCCTCGATTACTCGGCGGGCTTTCCATGCCGTATGCGCCTCGGCCAAGCGCGGGTTCACTCGATGATCAACGCGCGGGCGACCGGGCTTCGGATCGTGCGGCGTGGGCAGTAACACATCCTCGGCGTGCAGCACCGCCACCGCCGACTTCACCGCCTCGGCGCTGGACAGGCCGCGCAGGCCGGGCGTGTTTCGGATCGCGCGTTCATTCACCAGATCGGCGCCTGTCGCGAGGATATGGCGGAGCAGCGTCCGGGCGTGTCGCTCGGCTTCCGACACGGCGCCCTCACCGAAGGCGCGCTCGGCCATCGGCAGGAAGTAGCCATCCATGAGTCCGGCGGCGGCGTCGGCAGCATCACGGCCAACCTCGACCGGGGCTTCGGTGCCGGGGCGCTCGGCGCACCAGCGCAGCAATTCCAGGACAACGGCGATGCGCGTCATCTGCCCGCGCGCCTTGCCCAGCGCGCCCAACATCAGACCAGCGGCTTGCGCCTCGCGTCCAGCCCAACCCCGCGCGACTTCCTCCACCACCGATGCCGCAGCATCAGAGAAGCGCATGAACCACGGGCGCGGCTCACCATCATCCCCGATGGGCATGGCGAGATTGACCAGACGCGACAGATCAGCCCGCCAGGCATCCGGCTCATGCGTCCGGGTGGGGCGCGCGAAGGGGCGCGGCTCCGGGAACACCCACAGGAACCGCACGGCCAGGCCGTCATCCGAGCCGGTGGTGAGTTCTGCCAGGCGGTCCGGCTGGATCGTGCCGACAATGCCCAGGCCAAAGCGCGGAACATGGATCGGCTCAGGGTTCTTCACCCGGTCGATTGTCTTGGCGCGCCCGTTCCACGCCTCAAGCCACGCTGCGCGCTCACCGCCGCTGCCGCCGCTGCCATAGCGGTCGAACCCGCCGAGGAAAGCCGCCAGTTCATCTCGATGTAGAAGCACGCCACGCGGGCAGCCACGCAGCAGCAGCGCGACGGCCTCGATGGTTGGCTCGGATGTCAGCAGCCGGGGCCGCACAGGGCGCGGTGGAGCGGTGCCGGCCTCGGGCATCCGTGGCGGGGCAAAGCCATCCCTCACGGCCTTCTTTACCTCAGTGCCCCATCTCTCGCGGATCGCATCAGCCTCCGCATTCAACGCCTCCCAAGCCGCCAGCGCCTCGGGGTGGCCGGCGGCAAGCGCGGTTTCCAGGTCGGGCAACACATCGCTCAGCACGGCGCCCATGCCGGGCGTCTTGCCGCTGGATGGATTCCCGACGCAGCCGATCCAAAGAAACGGCGGCTCATTCCAACCGGCCCATGGTGCAGCCCATCGCGTATTGCCGATGCAGGTCGCGGCGCCTGCCAGCAGCCCGGCGGCGACGTAATCGGTGGTCGAGTTCTTGGCCTCCGCCGCGATGGCGACACGCTTCGCCCAGATCGGGCCAAGCAGTTGCAGCGGGAAGGCCGGCGCCGCTCGGCGCTCGCGCAGCAGGGCCAGGGATGGCAGCGGCAGGGCCGCCTCGGTGATCGTGAAGCCGCCGTCAGCCATGCGCCACGTCCTGCGCCATGCGGCGCTGTAGGAGGTCGTTGAAATCTGAACCGGGTATCTCGGGACAGATCACGCTCACGCGCCGCCCCTGAGCCGTGAAGGCGTCGGCTGCGGCCCATGCTGCGCGCTGGCCCGTGCCGGCAACGTCATGGTCTGCGGCGATGAAAACCTCGCGCACCGCATCAGGCAGCGGCACGCGGGCCATGTTGCCAGCCGAGAGCGCAGCCCATGCCGGCGAGCCCGTCAGCAAGCCGGCGGATAAGGTTGTTTCGATGCCCTCGCCGATCACCAGCCGGGCGCCGTCGCCCAGATCGCACAACCGCACCACCGCGCCGCCAATCGGGCCGAGGGTGGCGCGCGGTGGGTCAAGCCGCGCCTTCCCCGCACCGCCCGGAGCGAGATAGGTGCGATGAACCGCCACGCCTCGACCGGCAGCATCCACTGCCAGCGCGATCATGCAGCCGGCCCGGGCGCCGCTCGGATGGCGCGCATCGGGCAGGTAGCGCAGCGCGCTGCCATCAGGCACAGGCAGAGCGCGCCCAGCGAGGTAGGAGGCCGCCGGGCCGCCTTGGACGGGCTGAGCGGCATCCCACAGGTCCAAGGCCCTGTCCGTGCGGCTGGCGGCGTCACAGGCGATGCTTGCGACCGCCGGGACCATGGCTCGGCGCCCCATAACCGCATCGGACAACGCGGCTCGGTCGGTGCATGACGCACAACACCACAATGCGCGGCCTGCCTTTTCGGTGAGCCTCAATCCGGATGAGTAGCCGCAGGCGGGGCAGTCACCTGCCCACCTTCGACCGCCACTGACGCGACGCAAGCCGAGACGCTCAGCAATCTCGGCGGCGCTCATTGCCGCACCGCGCGGACTTCGCGGTGGAGCCGACGCAAGTGCAAGCAATCTGCCCACGACAGGCAGGCGGGGCCTCGCCGTTCAACTGCGCGAAGCCATTCAAGGCAGATGCGGCTTGTCATGATCGCCGAGCCGCCAGTTGATAGATCGAATGCACACTCCCACGCGCGGCGGGAGATTTCTTCGGGAACCGGAACAATCGTTTCTGGGCTCACGGAATGCCTCCATGCCCCAGCATTGAACCTTGCGAAAACGCCGCGCGGGACGTAGATGAAAAGTGCAGCCAGCCTCTACGTAATCCGCCGCGCCTCCGGTCCAGTGCCGGGGGCGTGTTGCGTTTCAGGGGCTCACAAGTGCCTGGTGATTGCGCTTGCCGCCACGGATGGGCGGGGCGGCTGCCAGTTTGGCATGAGCGACCTCAAACAACTCGGCGGTGGCGCAGATCGCCTTGCCGTTCACGTGGCGCCAAGTCAGCGGCCACACTTCCAGGCTTCGATGCGAAACCGGGAAGAGGTGCTGCGTCACCAGATCTGCGCCAACGCGCCGATCAACATAGCGCGGCAAGACCGCGAGCAGTTCCGGCAGGCTTGGATAGGTGCCGGCAATCTCGGGCGTCGAAAGCCGTGAGGACGTTTGGTCGAAACCGGCGCTTTTCAGCATAGCGGTCACTCCATCTGCGACGCCCGCCCCGGGAACACTCCCGAAAGCGAACGCCAGGGGTCGCTGCGCCTCACGGCGCGGCTAGACGCAACCTAGCCCCAGTAGGGCGATGTTTCAAGCGTCTGGGCTCGCCTCATCCGGAGATTTTCCGGCAAAACATATTTTGGGCCGGAATAATCGCCATGACGTCGCTGCTGGCCGGGCAGGCTGACGCGCGCGGAGCATGCATGTCGGGCATCAGCGCCATGGGGGACGGGTCTTGCGCGTGGTCGTTACTATAGCTGATCCGCGCCGCGATTCGGGCCGAAGGGGCGCCTCCCGCACAGCCTGCATCAACCTGCGTGATGCGCCATTTTTTTTGAAAATGCGCCGGCAGGGCGCTCGGAAGTAACCAGCGCGAGAGGGGGCGGGGGTCGGCGTTTCGCGGCTACCCCTCCCCCGGTGGCCGTTTTTTCGAAGGCCAGGGGGGGGGTGGCACAGGCCACGGGCACCGGCACCACGGCCTTGTCGGTGCAGGTGCTGCGTCTGGTCGGGCACGACAGGCCAGCGCCATAGGCGCGCGTCTCAGGCGGTTGCGGGCGGCGCTCCTGCCGGGGTCATCACCGTGATCTCTGACCACGGCGCCGGGCGTGCTCGGGTGACATGCGACCAGCGGCCGGGCACGAGGCACGCGCCTGCGACCACCAGTCCCCAATCCGGGTTTTGGTGGTTTTGGGGATATTAGGGGCGGGGGTGAGCGCGCAGATGAGCGAGGCATCGGGACACGCGGGCAGGTGGTGATCCTGCCCGCGATGGCGGTCACCCGAATGGGGTTTTGCCTGCCCGTCCGGTCAATGTCCGGTCAGAAAATATGCCAATCGGCTAAGTCATTGCCGGGTGAGGGGATCGAACCCCCGACCTTCGGTTTACAAAACCGCTGCACTACCGCTGTGCTAACCCGGCCCGGCCCCTACCTAGCGCGCGCCGGGGCAAGGCTCAACCAGACATCAGGCGTTTCCGATCGTGCCGAAGGCGTCGTCATTGGTGGCGCGCACCACGGCGGCGAAGAGGCGCAGCGCATCCGGCCCGCCACGGTCCGAGAGCGTCCCGCGCTCCATCTCCTCGGCCAGCAATTCCGCATGGTCGGCGAGTGTCTCGGCCGCCCGGCGCAGCGCCTCGCGCGAGAGCACGAGCTGCAACTCGTCGGGCATGGCATTCCAGGTGGTAATCTGCATGGCGGTCCCCAACAGGCCGCCTTTCTGGCGAGACGCCGCGCGGGAACGCGCGGCCCGGTCATCATCCGCCAGCCCAGGTTGCCGGAGCGTGAACGCCGCCCTCAGACGAAGCGCAATTCCACCCGGCCCAGCGTGTCGAACTCCACCACCACCTCGCCCGGCCCCTCGATCCAGAAGGGCGGGGTGACGGAGCCGAGGAACACCACCTGCCCCTTGCGCAGCCCGCCGAACACCGCCGCCGCCGGCGAGGCCGCGAGCCAGGCCAGCGCCGCGAAAGGATGCCCCAGCAGATCCGCGCCCACGCCCTCGCCGCGGATCGCGCCGGCCACCGTCATCCGCCCGCGCGTGGCGCCGAGGTCGAGCGCCTGCCATGCCGCCACCGGCGCGCCGAGCACGCCGCCGGCATGGAAGACCTGGTCGGCGATCAGCGTCGGCGTGCCCAGCGTGGCGAGGTCGAGATAGCGCTTGTCCACCACCTCGATCGCCGCGAAGACCTCGCCCACCGCCGCCATCGCCTGTTCGCGCGTGCAGGGCCCCGCCGGCAGGTCAGCCCCCAGCCGCAGCCCGACCTCGCATTCCACGCCGGGCGCCACATAGTCGGCCAGACGCAGCGTCGCCGGCCCCCGGTGCAGGCCGCTGGCCGGGACGAAGCCCGCGGCCGGGCCGGTCAGCCCCAGATAGGCCTGCATCTGCCGCGTCGTCGCGCCGATCTTGAAGCCCGCCGGCGGCACCTCGCCCAGGGCCGATGCCACCTCATGCTGCAGCGCGTAGCCGGCTTCGGCGTCGGCGGGGGCCAGCGCGCCGAGCGGCGTCAGGATCTGGCGAGCGCGGCGGGCGGCGAGGATCGCCTCGGCGGCGGCACTCATGCGGGGTCCTCCGGAAGGTTGGGGGGCGTGCGGATGATCTCGTAGAGGGCGACGGCGGCGGCGGCGGCCACGTTCAGGCTCTCCACCCCGGGGGCGATGGGCAGGCGCACCAGCTCGTCGCAGGTCTCGCGCTGCAGCCGGCGCATGCCGGTATCCTCGGCGCCGAGGACCAGGGCGGTGCGGCGGTCCCGCGGCACGGCCTCGGCCAGCGTGCGCTTGCCCTCGCCGGCCAGGCCGAGCACCCAGAATCCGGCCCGCTGCAGCGTCACGATGGCGCGCGAGAGGTTCACCTCCCGCGCGATGGGCACGAGTTCCAGCGCGCCGGAGGCCGCGCGCGCCAGCGCCCCGGTCTCGGGCGCGGCGTTGCGGTCCTGCATCACCACGCAGGCGGCGCCGAAGGCCGCGGCCGAGCGCAGGATCGCCCCCACATTGCGCGGGTCCGTCACCTGGTCGAGCAGCAGGACCGGCCCCGGGGAGGCAGCGAGGGCCTCTTCCAGCGGCACGGGGGCGAGGGGCTCGGCCAGCAGCGCCGCCCCCTGGTGCACGGCGTCCTCGTTCAGGAAGGTCTGGAATCGGTTGCGCTCCACCCGCTCGGCCGGGATGCGCCAGGGCTTGGGGAGTTGCGCGGTGAGCGCGGCCTCGGCCTCGGTCGTCAGCAGCAGGCGCTTGAGCCGGCGGCGCGGATTCGCGAGCGCGGCCGCCACGGCATGGATCCCGTGCAGCCAGAGCGTATTGGCGGGCGGCGCGTCACGCTGGATCGCGGCCTGGGAGGGGCGGGGTTCACGCGGGGGCGGGGGCGCTTCGGCCTGGCGTGGCGGGCGGGCGTCGCCCATGCCGCGCCGGTCGCGGCCCTTGCCGCGGGGCTCGGCCTGCGGCTGGGCCGGGCGCGGCCGCTCTTCCCGGTCACGGCCTTCCCCGGCGGCGGGCGAAGCGAAGGGACGCGCATCGGCCGGCGGCTTGTGCCGGTGCGGCTTGCCCTTGAGCGGGCGCGGCCCGAAGCCCGAGGGCCGGTCCGCCCCCACGGGTCCTTCGGCACGGGGCGGGCGAGGGGGGCGTGCCGGGGGAGCACCCGGGGCCCCACCCTTGGCAGGCGGGCGGCGCGGCGGGCGCGGGGGAGAAGCAGGAGTACGGGCCATGCCGGTCATGTCGCGCGCCGGCGCCGCGAAGTCCAGCTTCGCAATGCGTCAGACATCCGCCGATGGCGCCTCTGCCGTTGACAGAGGCGCCACGACCGGGCAAGTGGCCCGCGCTCACGGCGGCGGGCCTCGGTTCGACTGCGGAGGGGTGCCCGAGTGGCTAAAGGGGGCGGACTGTAAATCCGCTGGCTCAGCCTACGTTGGTTCGAATCCAACCCCCTCCATATCTCCCTGGCCCGCCGTGCCGGTGGTGCCACCCGGAATCACCGGGCGGCGCAGCGCCACAAATTTCGGCGTCGCGGCGCGGGTGTAGCTCAATGGTAGAGCACCAGCCTTCCAAGCTGGCTACGGGGGTTCGATTCCCCTCACCCGCTCCACGCGCGCGGGCGAGCGGTTTTTCCGCGCGTGAGAGACATCGACCGCAAGGTCTGACAGCGGGAACAGGGCAATGGCCAAGGCGAAATTCGAGCGTAACAAGCCGCACTGCAACATCGGGACGATCGGGCACGTTGACCACGGCAAGA